>NZ_BKDJ01000003.1 GCF_008580665.1 Zafaria cholistanensis | reverse complement strand
CCGCCGTCGTTGTATCCAAGGGGATGTTGCGTCCGGGACCGATGTTGTGTCCGGGCCGGAGCGCGGACCGGGTCAGTACGGCTAGGAGGCGTCCGCCGTGGTGGCCCGGGCGCCGCGCGAGCGGCCCGCCCCGCTGTTGGCCCGGGAGCTGAAGACCTGGACCACGGACGGGCGCGGAGCATAGGCCTGGCCGCGCCTGACCCGGTTCCGGCCCGCGACGTAGTCCGGGAACAGGGAGGTCGGCTCGGCGTAGGTGCCGCCGTCGCCCGGGTGCTGGACGGCCACGAAGACGGAGTCGTCGCGGTCGTGGATGACCGGCCCGCACGTCTCCGCCCCGGCCGGGACGGCCAGGAACTGCTCCACGCGGCCGCGGTCCGGGCCCTCGAGGGTGACCTTGTGCAGGGCGTCGCAGTACCCGATGGTCCCGGGCTGGCCGTCGGTGGAGATCCACAGGTTGCCCTTGGAGTCGAACGCCAGGTTGTCCGGGCAGGCGATGGGCGAGACCTTCTCCGCCGGGTACCCGGAGAAGTACAGCTTCGAGGCCGGGGCCTTGGGGTCACCGCACAGCAGCAGGATGTTCCAGCCGAAGGTCAGCGCGGTGGCGTCGTTGCCGGTCTCGGTGAGCTCGATCACGTGGCCGTCGCGGTTGCTGGTGGCGCTGGTCGTCCCTGCGCGCGGGTTCGCCTCGTCAGCCCCGGCCTTCTTGTTCGCCTTGCCGCGGTCGGTGTTGTTGGTCAGCGCGATGTACAGCTTGCCGGTGGTCGGGTGCGGCTCGACGTCCTCCGGGCGGTCCATCTTGGTGGCGCCGGCCTTGTCCGCGGCGAGGCGGGTGTAGACCAGGACCTCTTCCACGCTCATCCCCGCGACCTTGGACTCGCCGTCGACCACCAGCGGCAGCCAGGTGCCGGTGCCGTCGAAGGCGCCGTCCGCCGGCAGGGTCCCGGAGCCGTCGATCTCCGAGGCCGGCGAGTCGCCGCTGAATTGGGCGACGTACAGGTCCCCGGCGGAGAGCAGCGTCATGTTGTGCTTCTTATTGCCCGGCTTGTACTTGTCCCTGGAGATGAACTTGTACACGTAGTCGAAGCGCTCGTCGTCGCCGGAGTAGGAGACCACGCGGCCGTCCGCGGCGACGCGGACGTTCGCGCCCTCGTGCTTGAAGCGGCCCAGAGCGGTGTGCTTGACCGGGGTCGAGGACGGGTCCTGCGGGTCGACCTCGATGATCCAGCCGAAGCGGTTGACCTCGTTCTCGTAGCCGGCGTTTTGGGCGGAGAAGCGCGGGTCGGTCAGTTCCCAGCCGCGCTCGGTCGGTCCGGCGGAGATGCCGTAGCGGGAGTCTTCGGGGGATCCGGTGGCGGTGCCCTGGAAGTACTGGTTGAAGTTCTCCTCGCCGGAGAGCACGGTGCCCCACGGGGTGGTGCCGCCGGCGCAGTTGTTCAGGGTGCCCAGGACCTTCTTGCCGGTCGGGTCGTCCTTGGTCTTGAGCAGGTCCGAGCCCGCCGCCGGTCCGTCGACGGCGAAGACGGTGGTGGCAGTGATGCGGCGGTTGCGGGCGCCTCCGCGGACATACTCCCACTTGGTGCCGGCCTTCTTGCGGCGCAGTTCCACCACGGAAAGTCCGTGCGCGGCCATGGCGATGCGGCGGGCCTCGTCCACGTGGTCGTCGTCCATCCATGCCGGGTCGAACATGAGGTCCTCGTTGGTGTATTCGTGGTTGGCCACGAGCACGCCCGAACGGGTGCTGCCCTTGTCCGCGAGGATGTTCAGGTAGTCGTTGTTGTACCCGAACTGCCCGGCCTGGGCCCTGGCCGTCTGGTTCTCGATGTCGAAGTCCGGGGTCTTGCGGAAGAGCGGGTCACCCCACCGGATGATCGGCTCCCAGGTGTAGCCGGCCGGGACGGTGACCTCGTCCACGGTGCGCTCCACCGGGGCGATCGCGGTGAAGCGCAGTTTGCCGCCGCCCTGCCCGAATCCGCCGAAATCGGCCGCGGCCTCCGGGGCCTGCGCGACGTCGACGCCGATTGCCACCGCCGCCGCCGCCACGCCGCCCAGGCCCAGGAGCGCGCGGCGGGAGAGCGCCGTGTCCGCGATGTCGCGGAAGTAGTTGTTGGTGGACGTGTTGCACACGTCCTTGGCACAGGCGTTCCCGCACTTGAAATGGCAGGTCGCCGCGGAGCGGTTTCCGCGGGTGTGTCCGAGCATCGGCAGGAAGGTGGGGCTCATTGGAGTCCTTACGCAAGATCTGGGGGTTTCCGAACCGACCTTGACAGGGACAGGCTACGCCGGGCCTACTGGAGGGTTAACAGAAGCCTAAGTTCCCGAAACCAGAAGTTCCCGGCACCGCAGCAGCCGCTCCAGCCACCAGTGTCGCCGGGCCGGATCGGCCGCGTGGCGCTCCAAAAGCTCCGGATCAGCGGCGACCGTGCGCAGGTCCAGCCTCCCGTCGCGGGCCACGTACGGTTCCGCCGCGACGTCGGCGGCAAACAGGGAGACCGTCCCCAGCCCGCAGGCGTACGGGAGCTCGGGCAACGCCGCGGCCAGCGCCGCACCGGTCCTGGTGCCTACGGAGGTGTCCAGGGCGGAGCTGACGACGGCAGGCAGCCCCGCCTCGGCGACGATCCGCAGCGCGCGGCGCACCCCGCCCAGGGGCGGGGCCTTGACCACGATCAGGTCCGCGGCCTCCGCACGCGCCACCGCCAGCGGGTCCGATTCCTTGCGGACGGATTCGTCCGCGGCGATGGGGACCCCGAGCCCACGGCGGGCGAGCTCCGCGCGCAGCCGGCGCAGCCCCCCGATGCCCGCCACCGGCTGTTCGGCATACTGCAGGCCGTACGGGGCCAGCGCCTCCAGCGCCTCCAGCGCTTCGTCCAGGGTCCAGCCCGCGTTCGCGTCGATCCGCAGGGCCGCTCCGGGCAGCAGCCGGCGCACCTCGGCGACGCGGGCGACGTCGTCCGCCAGCGCCTGCCCTGCCTCGGCGACCTTGACCTTGACCGTGTGGGCCGCATCATAGGCGGCCAGCACGCGCCCCACCTGGGAGGCGGGGACCGCCGGCACCGTCGCATTGACGGGCACGTGCGTGCGCACCGGGTCGGGATAGCCCTGCCAGCCGGCCTCCAGCGCACCGCGCAGCCAAGCCGCCGCCTCGGCGTCGCCATATTCGGTGAAGGGGGCGAACTCGGCCCAGCCGGCCGGACCATCCAGCAGCAGGACCTCACGTTCAACGACGCCGCGGAAGCGGACCTTCAGCGGCAGCACCACCACGTGGGCGCGGGCGGCCAGCTCTTCGGCACTGGGGATTTCGGCGTCGGGGAATGCGGCGGGGACGGTCTCGGTCATGGTTCCACAGTAACCATCCCCGCAGTAACCATCCCCGCAGCGACCAGCCGCGCAGGGGCCGCCCCGCAGGGGCGTGCGCACAGCGTTTTCCCACCCCGGTATGGCAGGCTGTACTGCGATGATTCGAACCAAGGCACATCCGCCCCGGCGGGGGGCATCCCACCGGGCCGCCCCGCACCCGGCACTGTGGATCCTCGGCATGCTCTGCGTGGCCGCGGCCTTCGGCGCCGTCTACTGGGGCTTCGTCCTGACCGTCACCGGGCAGCTGGCGGACGAGACCGCACTGCGCGGGGCCGAGGCCTACCTCGGCGCCGACGCCGCACGCCGGCCGGCGCTGGCGTTCCTGGGCTACCTGCCGGAAGCCTCCGCCGTGATCGGGGCGCTGGCGCTTTTGGCGGCGGCGGTGGTGCGGCGCAGCGTGTGGGGCCCGGCCGTGGCGGCGGCGGCATTCGCGGCCTCCGTGCTGAGCGCCCAAGTGCTCAAGCATCTGGTGCTCGAACGGCCGGATAAGGACATTTCCGCGGCGTCGGTGAACTCCTTCCCCTCCGGGCACACGACCTTCGCGGCCGCGGCCATGGTGGCGGTGCTCCTGGTCGCCTCACCCCGCTGGCGGCCGCTGGTGGCAGCGCTGGGCGGGCTGTATGCGGCCGTGGCCGGCATGGCGACCCTGGTGCTCGGCTGGCACCGCCCCGCCGATATCCTCGGCGCCTATCTGGTGGCGGCGTTCTGGGGACTGCTCGGCGGACTGGTGCTCCTGCGCCGGGAACCGTGGTGGAACGTGTGGGACGGGCCCGACGCGCACTGGGCGTCCGCGCGCCTGTGGCAGGCCGTGCTGTGGGTGCCCGGACTGGGGGGCCTCGCCGGGGCCGTCGCCGTGTACCAACTGGCGATCGGGCCCCCGGCGCTCCAGGGAACGGCCGGCCTCCTGGGCTGGCACCTGCTCGCGGCGGTGCTGTTCATCGGCGGTTCCGCGGCCTTCCTCTTCGGCCTCGGATCGGCGTTCTTCGCCCAGCAGACCCGCCGGCGGGACTGAACGGGCACCACGCCCGGCCGTTTCCCGCGGGGGCTACCCGGAGCGCGGGGTGCGCGGGATGAAGTACCCGAAGATGGCGGCCCCGGCGAAGGACAGCGCGGCCACGGTCCAAATGCCCGAGGCCAGGGACACCGCCCCGGTCATTGCCGCCAGCACCACGGGTCCGCCCATGACCCCGGCATCAGAGAGCAGCCTCCACAGGCCCAGGAACTGCGGCCGTCCCTGCCGGGGCGAAAAGTCCGCCCCCAGGGTCATCACGATCCCGGAGCCGATGCCGTTGCCGAACCCCAGCAGCATGGCCACGGCCAGCAGGGTCCAGGCCTGCGCGGTCAACGGCAGCAGCGCCAGGGCGGCCCCCATGACCACCATGGCCGGTACCGCCACCGCGACCCGTCCTTTGCGGTCCATGAGCTTGCCCGCCGGGTAGAAGACCAGCATGTCCACGGCCCCCGACAGGCCGTAGATCACCGAAGCCGTGGGAGCATCGAGTCCCAGCTGCTCGGACCAGAGCGGGATGACCGCCTGCCGGGTGGCACGCACCGCGGAAATCAGCAGCACGCCGAGGCCCAGCGTCGCCAGGATCCGCGCGCGCGAGACCGCGATCGAGCGGATGGTCGGCCGGACGGCGCCGTTCCCGGCGGCCGGGCGCCCCCCTCCGGCCAGGTCCGGGATCCGGAGGCTGACCACCGCCGCGGCGGCCATGGCGGCCATCCCCGTCCAGTACGCACCGGGCAGGCCCAACCACACCATGGCCGCGGCGGAGACGAAGGGACCGATGAACGTTCCGATGCGGGAGACCCCGCCCAGCGTGGACATGGCCCGGGCCCGGAACCGCACGGGAACGGCCTCCGCCAGGTAGCTTTGCCGGGCGAGGTTGAAGACCGCGCCGGCCATGCCGATCATGAGGATGCCCGCGGCGAAGACGCCCAAAGGGGGAACGGCCAGCGCGGGAAGGGCCAGCACGGGAGCGGCCAGGGCCAGTCCCATGCCGCAGGTGGCCCAGGCGGCGGCGCCAATCATCGCCGCGCGCTCGCCGAACCGCGCGGTGAGCACCGAGGCCGGGACGTTGGTGAGCAGTGAGCCGATGCCGATGAGGGTGATGGCCAGGGTCGCGGTGGCGACCGTGGCCCCCAGCCCGCGGGCGCTGAGCGCGATGACGGGCAGGATGGCTCCCGTACCGACCGAATACAGCAGGGACGGTCCGTACACGCTGAACCCAAGGTCCCTGAGTTTGAATTCGCCGCTGGTCACCGGGACATCCTAGTCCCGCCCCCGGTGCGCCTCCCGGCACCATGCCGGTCCCCGGAGGGCGGCCTGGGGCTCCTAGCGGAGCATTGTCCCCCCGCTGCCCGACCCCGTGGCCTTCATGCGCAGGATCAGGTGACGCGACTGCACCGGCCCGTAGGGCAGCACCGGCACGGCCTTGGTGTAGTCCGAGGACTCGTGGATGGCCGTGGTGGTGGTCCTGATCGCCTGGAGCAGCCGGCGGAACTGGGTGCGGACGAAGTCCTGGTCCACCACGTCCCCATGGCCGGGCACGACCACCGTGTAGAGCTCGTCGATCGCGATCAGCTTGCCCAGGACCTTCTGCCACTCGTAGGGGAAGGAGTCCTCGAAGCTGGGGTGCGCACCCTCCTCGACAATGTCCCCGGCGAAGAGCACGTTGCCGGAGCCGACCAGCAGGTCCCCGTCAGTGTGGGCACGGCCCAAGTGGAAAAGGGTGACCTTGTGGCCGCCCAGGTCCAGGTCCACCGGCTGGTCCTCGACCACGCGGTTGGGAAGCTCGATCGCGGTGTCCGGGCCCTCGGCCCCGGCCATGGCGGGCTCGAACTCGCGGACCATCCGGCGTTGGCGCTCGCCGGTCTCCTCCATCATGCGCACGGCGGCGGAGTGGGCCCAGATGTCCTCGACGCCGCGGGCACGGAAGTAGGCGTTGCCGAAGAAGTGGTCGCCGTGGGCGTGTGTGTTCGCCACCACCAGCGGGAGGTCGGTCAGGGCGCGGACGGAGGCGAAGATCTCCGCGGCCTCCGCCGGGCCGGATCCGGTGTCCACCAGCAGCGCGCGCTCGTCGCCGACCACCAACCCCGCATTCAGCGCGAATCCGCCGCTGCGGCGGACCCAGGAGCGCTCCCCCACCTGCGTCCAGCCTGCCTGGTTTTCGTCTGCCCGGTACTCACCAGCCTGGCTTTCGCCTGCCTGGTTGCCGCCTGCGTGGTTTCCATCTGCCTGGGCCGAACTCAACGTCCTCGCCGCCTTTCCCCGGAGCCGGGTCCCATGACCCCGATGTCATGGCCCCTGTGCTCACGGAACGATCCGTATCCCCAGACTACTGGTTGCCGGCGCCCGTCGGACGGAGGCGTGCCCTCAGCCCGCGGCGATCCTGACTTCCCCATAGGGAAGGGTCTCGTCGACCACGGCTTGGAGGTCGTGCAGCCCGGTTCCCCGAACCAGCACGCCGTACCGGTGCTCCGCCACGGACTCCCGGAACACCGGCATCACCGCGTTCCGAAGATGCTGGTCGAGGCCGGCCAAGAACTCTTCATAGGCAAGAGGCAGTGCGTCCATGCCTCCAGCGTAGGACCGGGCGGGTGCCGGGACCAGAGGTCCCGGCACCCGCCCGGTCCAGGGAATACGGAAAGGCCTCAGAGCACCTTGGAGAGGAATTCGCGCAGCCGCGGCTGCCGGGGATTGCCGAACACGTCCTCGGGCGTCCCCTCCTCGCAGACCACGCCGTCGGCCATGAAGATGACCCGGTCGGCAACCTCGCGGGCGAAGCCCATCTCGTGGGTTACCAGCACCATCGTCATGCCGGTACGGGCAAGGTCCTTGATGACCTGCAGCACCTCGCCGACCATCTCAGGGTCCAATGCGCTGGTGGCCTCGTCGAAGAGCATGATCCCGGGATTCATCGCCAGCGCGCGGGCAATGGCCACGCGCTGCTTCTGGCCGCCCGAGAGCGAGGCCGGACGGGCGTCCGCCTTCTCCCGCAGGCCGACCTTCTCCAGCAGGGCCAGGGCCTGGTCGCGCGCCTCGGCCTTGGAAACCTTCTTCAGCTCCATCGGGGCCAGCATGATGTTCTCCGCCACGGTCATGTGCGGGAAGAGGTTGAAGTGCTGGAACACCATCCCGATGTGCCGGCGGACCTCGTTGATGTCCACCTTGGGGTCGGCCAGGTCGAACCCGTCCACGAGCACGTGCCCGGCGGTGATGTCCTCGAGCTTGTTCAGGCAGCGCAGGAAGGTGGACTTGCCGGACCCGGAAGGTCCGATCACGCAGACCACCTCGCCCTCGGACACCACGGCGTCGATGCCCTTGAGGACCTCGCTGCTCCCGAAAGACTTGCGCAGGCCGGTGACAGTGATCTTGGGGCGCCCCTCCGGGCGCGCGATCGACTCGCTCACTTGTTGAACCTCCTGTCGGCGGTATTGGCCAGCCAGGTCAGCGCCATGATGGCCACGAAGTAGATGACGGCCACGATGAACAGCGTCTCGGTAATGCGGAAGTTCCCCGCGTAGATCTGCTGGCCCTGGTAGAGCAGTTCCGCGAACCCGATCGCCAGCAGCAGCGAGCTGTCCTTGAGCATGATGATCAGCTGGTTGATCAGCGAGGGGGTCATGATCTTGAACGCCTGCGGCACCACGACGCGCTGCATGGACTTGCCATAGCCCAGGCCCAGCGAGCGGGCGGCCTCCAGCTGCCCCGGGTCCACGGACTGGATGCCGCCGCGGACGATCTCGGTGATGTAGGCACCGGAGTTCAGCGCCAGGGTCAGGACGCCGGCCACCCAGATGCTGATCGGCTGCCCCGTCAACTGCGGGATGCCGAAGTAGAAGAAGAAAGCCCAGACCAGCAGCGGCGTGCCGCGGAAGACGGCGACGAACACGGTAGCGATGCCGCGCAGGATTTTGCTGGTGGAGACCCTGAAGAACCCGAAGACCAGTCCCAGCACCATGGCCACCGCGAAGGAGATGCCGGTCACCAGCAGCGTGTTGCCCAGGCCCTTCATCAGGGCCGGGAAGGACGAGGTGAGCAGGTCCAGGAACGTCGACGGCGCGGCGGACTGCGGGGCGGCGAGGTACTTGTCCAGGATCCGCTGGTATTCGCCGCTGGCCTTGAGCTGGGCCAGGCCGGTGTTGAAGGCGGCCAGCAATTCCGGGTTCTGGCCCTTGTTCACGGCGAAGCCGTAGGAGCCGCCGGGAACCTTCTCGGTGACCGTCTTCAGGCCGTTGTTCTGCGCGACGCCGTAAGCCAGCACCGGGTAGTCGTCGAACACGGCGACGGCGTTGCCGGACTTCACGGCCTCGTACATGGTGGCGGACTGGTCCAGCGAATTCACGGTGAACCCGTACTGGTCGGCGATCGACTTGGCGTACGCCTCGCCCTCGGACCCGGTCTTGGCCACGACGGTCTTCCCGGCCAGGTCCTGGTACCCGGTGATGGTGGTGTCGTCCTGGTCCACGGCCATCTGCACGCCGGACTCGAAGTAGGGTTCCGAGAAGTCGTAGATTTGGCGGCGCTCGTCGGTGATGGACATCCCGGCGATCACCCCGTCCACCTGGTTGGAGGAGAGCGCCTGCAGGGCCGCGTTGAACCCGAGCGAGCGGATCTCCACCTCGAAGCCCTGGCTCTCGGCAATGGCCCGGATCAGGTCCATGTCGATGCCGGTCAGCTCTCCGGAGGAGTCCCGGAACTCAAACGGCGCGAACGTGGTGTCCGTGCCGATCACGAAGGTCTTGCCGGCCACGCCGGAGTTGTCAGTTTCCTGTGCCTGGGCACCGGTGGCGCCGAGGAGCAGCGCCGCGAAGGCCAGCCAGGCCGCAACCACGACCGCCAGCCTCCGGCGGCCTCGCGCCGCCCGCGTTGGCCCATGCAGTGGGGTGCCGCGCATGGTGGAGTGCTGCACGGTGGGTCCTTTCTTAGAGGGGCCCCGCACCGTTGGCACGGCAGGCGGGACCCGCGAATCCCTTCGACGATAGGGCCCGGCGGGACGTTTTGACAAAACCCCAGAGGCGGGGTTCGGGTGCGCCCGGGGCGAACAACCGGGCGCGGCTGGTGCCGCCCGGAGCCGGGTTTGGGTTGAATGGAACCATGAGCGAACCTGCCTCCCTGCCCCAGCCTCCCGTTGCCAAAAAGGTCCCCACCGAACGCCGCCACCACGGGGACGTGTTCGTTGACGACTACGAATGGCTCCGTGACAAGGAGAACCCCGAGGTCATCGCGCACCTGCAGGCCGAGAACGCCTACACGGAGGCCGTGACCGCGCACCAGCAGCAGCTGCGCGAGGCCATCTTCAACGAGATCAAGGAACGGACCGAGGAAACTGACCTCTCCGTTCCGGCCCGCAAGCGCGGCTGGTGGTACTTCACCCGCACGGCCGAGGGCCAGCAGTACCCGATCCACTGCCGCGTCGCGGCGCGGGACACCGGGGACGCCACCGCGGACTGGACCCCGCCCGTCGTCGAACCCGGAAAGCCCTTCGCGGGCGAACAGGTCCTGCTCGACGGCAACGCCGAGGCCGAGGGGCATCCGTTCTTCTCCATCGGCGGGATGGCCGTCACCGAAGACGGGAACCTGCTGGCCTACGCCGCGGACTACGCCGGCGACGAACGCTTTGTCCTGCGCTTCAAGGACCTGGCCACCGGGGAACTGCGTCCGGACACGATCGAGGGCGTCTTCTACGGGGTGGCATTCTCCCCCGACGGCACCCGCGCCTACTACACCGTGGTGGACGAGACCTGGCGCCCGCACCAGATCAAGTCCCACACGCTGGGAACCGATCCGGCCGCGGACACCGTGCTCTTCCAGGAGGACGACCCCGGGATGTGGACCGGCTTCGACCTGTCCCCGGACCGCACCGAACTGCTGATCAGCGTGGGCAACTCCGAATACAGCGAAACCCACACCCTCGACCTCACCGACGCCGCGGCCCGCCCGCGCCTGCTGCTCTCCCGCGAGGCGCGCATCCTGCACGGAATGGACCCCGTCATCCTCCCCGGGGGGCGCGCCTACCTGGTCACCCACAACCGGGAAGCGGTCAACAACATGGTGTCCCTGGTCCGCACGGAGGAATTTGCCAAGCCGCTGGCCGCCCAGGAGTGGACCACCGTCGTCGCGCACCGCGAAGACGTCAAGGTGGAAGGCACCGCCGTCACCTCCACCCACGTGGTGGTCTCCGTCCGTAAGGACACAACCGAGCGCGTCCAGGTCCTGCCCCTGGCCGGACTGGGCACCCCGGAACAGGCCGAGCCCGTGGAGCCGGTCTTCGGGGAGGAGCTGTACACCTGTGCGCTGGCCAACGCGGAGTTCGATTCCCCGCTGGTCCGGCTTACCTATACTTCCTACCTGGTTCCTCCGCGCGTCTACGACTATGCGCTGGCCGACGGGGCCCTGACCCTGCGCAAGGAGACTCCGGTCAAGGGAGGCTACGACCCGTCCGACTATGTCGCCGAACGCGATTGGGCCACCGCCTCCGACGGCACCGGAATCCCGGTGAGCATCGTGCGCCGGCGCGGCGTCATGGCGGACGGCACCAACCCGGCACTGGTGTATGGCTACGGAAGCTACGAGATCAGCATGGATCCGGGCTTCTCCATCGCCCGGCTGAGCCTGCTGGACCGCGGCGTGGTGTTCGTCGTGGCGCACGTGCGCGGGGGCGGCGAACTCGGCCGCCGCTGGTACGACGACGGCAAGAAGCTCGCCAAGAAAAACAGCTTCACCGATTTCATTGCCGTCACCGAGCACATCGTGGCTACCGGCTGGGCCGACCCCAAGCGGGTGGCTGCCATGGGCGGCTCCGCAGGCGGGCTGCTGATGGGCGCGGTGCTGAACCTGGCGCCGCAGCTGTATGCGGCCGTGGTGGCCCAGGTGCCCTTCGTCGACGCGCTGACCTCCATCCTGGACCCCGACCTGCCGCTGTCCGCCCTGGAGTGGGAGGAGTGGGGGAACCCGATCCAGGATCCGGAGGTGTACTCCTATATGAAGTCCTACTCCCCCTACGACAATGTTGTGGCCGCCCCTTACCCCAAGGTCGCCGCCGTGACCAGCTTCAACGACACCCGCGTGCTCTACGTGGAACCCGCGAAGTGGGTGCAGCGGCTGCGCGAGATGACCACCGGCTCCGCGCCGATCGTCATGAAGATCGAGATGGATGCCGGCCACGGCGGCGCCTCCGGCCGCTACGAGGCCTGGAAGGACCGCGCCTGGGACTACGCCTTCGTGCTCGACGCGCTGGGGGCGGCCGACCGGGTCTGACCGGCAGGCCCGCCTGCACGATCCCGCGCGATCCCCTGCGGCCGCCCCGTCCCCGGACCGGGCGGCCGCAGGTCATGGGGGACCGGAGACCGGGGCGGTCCCGGCCGGGGCCGCGGTTCCGGCCTTCCTTGACTTATGGCCCCAAACAGGATTACCTAATGAACATTCGGTAATTATTGGTGAAGGACATCACATGATCGACGCCACGACGCGCACCCCCGGGCCTTCCGCTCCCGAGCGGGAAGCCGGGACCCGGCCGGCACACCCCATCCTGGTGAACGACTATGCCACCGAGTGGATGGGAATCCAGGTCCAGGAGGTCGGCGACGGCCATGCCACCATCACCATGGAACTGCGCCGCGAAATGCTCAACGGCTTCGGCATCGCCCACGGCGGGATGATCTTCGCGCTCGCGGACACCGCCTTCGCCCTCGCCTGCAATCCGCACACCGGCTCCACGGACACCATCACCGTCGCCGCCGGGGCGGACATCAACTTCCTGCGGCCCGGCATTCCGGGACGCACGCTCACGGCCGCGGCGGAACGGCGGAACCAGTCGGGCCGCACCGGCATCTACGACGTCCAGGTCCTCCAGTCCGTCCCGGACGGCGAGGACGAGGTGATCGCCGAATTCCGCGGCTGTTCCCGCACCCTGCCGAAGCGCTGAGCCCGCCCGGCGCCACAGATCCCCACCCCGCAACAACCACGTAAGGCCCACGATGACTGAGACCCTTGCCCCCAGAATCGAGCTTCCCAACCCGTTGGATCCGGAAGAGACCATGAGCCGGGACGAGTTGGAGGCCCTCCAGCTGGCGCGCCTGCAGCACGTCGTGGCCTACGCGTACGACCGGGTGCCTTTGTACCGGGAGAAGTACGACGCCGCGGGCGTGCACCCGACCGACCTCAAGGAGCTGGCCGACCTGGCCGGGTTCCCCTTCACGGAGAAGGAGGACCTGCGCAAGACCTATCCCTTCGGGATGTTCGCGGTCCCGCAGCACGAGGTCTCCCGCATCCACGCCTCCTCCGGCACCACCGGGCGCCCGACCGTGGTCGGCTACACCCGCCAGGACCTGGACGACTGGGCCAAGCTGGTGGCCCGCAGCCTGCGCATCTCCGGGGTCAAGCCCGGATGGAAGGTCCACAACGCCTACGGCTACGGCCTGTTCACCGGCGGCCTGGGCGCCCATGCCGGCGCCGAGCGCCTGGGCGCGACCGTCATCCCCCTGTCCGGCGGGCAGACGGAGAAGCAGATCCAGATGATCCTGGACTTCGAACCCGACGCGATCCTGGCCACCCCGACCTACCTGCTGACCATCGCCGACGCGATGCAGCGCCAGGGCATCGACCCGCGCTCGACCTCGCTGAAGGTCGCCGTGCTCGGGGCCGAGCCGTGGACCGAGGAGATGCGCCACGAGCTCGAGGAGATGATGGGCATCGATGCCTGCGACATCTACGGCCTCTCCGAGGTCATGGGCCCGGGCGTGGCCGGCGAATCCAACGAAACCAAGGACGGCAGCCACATCTGGGAGGACCACTTCCGCCCCGAGATCCTGGACGCGTTCGACTCCACGAAGGTCCTGGGCGACGGGGAGCACGGCGAGCTGGTCTTCACCTCGCTGACCAAGCAGGCGCTGCCGGTGATCCGCTACCGCACCCACGACCTCACCCGCCTGCTCCCGGGCACCGCCCGCCCGGCGCACCGGCGCATGGGACGGATCACCGGGCGCAGCGATGACATGATCATCCTGCGCGGGGTGAACCTGTTCCCGTCCCAGATCGAGGAGATCGCGCTGAAGGTCCCGGGCCTGTCCCCGCACTTCCAGCTGGAGATCACCCGCCCCAACCGCATGGACGAACTGGCCGTGAAGATCGAACGCCGCGAGGACTGCGACACCGAGCGCGGCCTGGCCGCCGGGACCGAACTGCAAAAGGCCATCAAGATCAACATCGGCTCTTCCTGCCGCATCGACGTCGTCGAGCCCGGCACCCTCGCCCGCTCCTCCGGCAAGCTGCGCCGCATCTACGACCTGCGCAACAAGTAGCGCCGGAAAGGCCGTCCGGGGGCGCGGCGACGGCACCCGATGCCGCCGCCGCGCCCCTGACTTATGGGAGAATCGAGACCATGCCCCAACCTTCAACCGCTTCGCCCGGCGCCAAGCGCGGCCGCCCCGGCTACGACCAGGAGTCCGTGCTCAGCGTCGCCGTCCAGGTCTTCAACAAGCACGGGTATGACGCGACCTCGATGGGGATCCTGGCGGAGAACCTGGGCATCAGCAAGTCCGCCATCTACCACCACGTCGCCTCCAAGAGCGACCTGCTGCGGCTGGCCCTGGACGAGGCCCTGGTACCCCTAGAGGCGATTGCCGAAGACGAGCGGGCCTCCACCGGCAGCGCGGCGCAGCGGCTTGAGTTCGTGTTGCGCTCCACCATCGCGGTGCTGATCGAGCGCCAGCCCTACGTGACCCTGCTGCTGCGCCTGCGCGGCAACACGGAGGTGGAACGCCATGCGCTGGAACGCCGCCGCGCCATGGACCGCAGGGTGTCCGACCTCGTCGTTGCCGCCCAGCAGGAGGGCTCCCTGCGCCCCGACATCGATCCACGCACCACCACCCGCCTGCTCTTCGGCACCATCAACTCGCTCGTCGACTGGTACCGGCCCGAGGGACCCGTGACAGCCAGGCAGGTGGAGGAAAACATCATTGCCATGGTGTTTGGCGGCCTCCAGGCGGGCCAGAGCGCCGCGTAGCAGGAGCGACCGGGGAGCAGCTGCCACCTCCGCCGGCCGCCCGCGGGACCTATGCGGGCAGGGAACACCGTGGTAAACCGGTAGGCGTGTGACCCTTATCCACGCGCGGACGGGAGGATCCCCGGCTTTCCCCGCCCCGTCCGCCCCGTCCCGCCCAGGGAAGGAAGCAGCCGTGCCCAGCTACAGGATCGGATACTTTGTCGGCAGCCTGGCCAGCAACTCCATCAACCGCACCCTCTCCAAGGCGCTGATCAGGCTCGCGCCGGAGGAACTCGAGTTCACCGAGATCCCCATCAGGGACCTCCCCCTCTACAACCCGGACTACGATGCCGATTTCCCCGCCGCGGGCGCGGCCCTGAAATCGGCCATCGAGTCCTCGGACGGCCTCCTGTTCATCTCCCCCGAATACAACCGGTCCGTCCCCGGCGCGCTCAAGAACGCCATCGACTGGGGATCGCGCCCCTGGGGCACAAACTCGTTCGCCCGCAAGCCCACCGGCATCATCGGCGCCTCCCCCGGCGGCATCGGCACCGCGGTCATGCAGTCCTCGATGCGCAGCGTCCTGAGCTTCCTCGACGCACCCCAACTCAACGCACCGGAGGCGTACATCACCTTCAGCCCCGAGGTCTTCGGGGACGACGGTGAGGTCAGAAACGAGTCCACCGAGGCCTTCCTGCGCCACTACATGGACGAATACGCGGCCTTCGTCCAGCGGGTCCTGGCCGCCAACGCACCCGGCCACATCGGGGACGACCACCCCGACTCGCGGAAGTAGCGGCCTGCTCCCGGGCGCGCGGGCGCCGGCGCCCGGGAGCGGGCCGTGCAGGAAACAGTCCGTGCAGGGAGCGCTAGGCCCCGGCCGGCCAGTTCGCGTAGGTGGTGTTTTCCTTCTCGACCAGGGTCAGCACGTCGTAGGTTGCCACGATGTCGCCGTCCTGGTTCTGGATGACCGCATCCCAGCAGACCTCGCCGTAGACGTCGGTCACGCGGGGGGTGATCTTCTTGGCGGTGAGCGTGATGCGGATCGAATCCCCGGCCGGGACCGGGGTGATGAAGCGCAGGTTCTCCAGGCCGTAGTTGGCCAGCACCGGTCCCGGTGCCGGCTCCACGAACAGTCCGGCGGCCCAGGAGACCAGCAGGTAGCCGTGGGCCACGACGCCCGGGAAGAACGGGTTGGCCTCGGCGGCGGCCGCATCCGTGTGGGCGTAGAAGGTGTCGCCGGTCTTGGCGGCGAAGTCCTCGATGTCCTCCCGGGTGACCCGGCGCAGCGGCGAGGCGAAGGCGTCCCCGATCCTCAGTTCGGCCAGCGACTTGCGGAACGGGTGGACCACGCCCGGCTGCCCTCCGAACTCGGGGGCGCCGGCGGTGTTGCGCGCCGCGCCGGTGTGCCACACGCCGGTGATCGCGGTGAGGAGGTTCGGGGAGCCCTGCACGGCGGTGCGCTGCATGTGGTGCTTGACGGCGCGGATGCCGCCCAGCTCTTCGCCGCCGCCGGCGCGGCCCGGGCCGCCGTGGACCAGGTGGGGAACCGGGGAGCCGTGTCCCGTGGAGGTGCGGGCCGTTTCGCGGTTGAGCACGTGCACGCGTCCGTGGTGGCCGGCGATCCCCACGGTCAGGGCGCGGGCGGTGTCGCCGTCGTTGGTGCAGACCGTGGCCACCAGCGAACCGGCGCCCTTGGCGGCCAGCCGGATCGCCTCGGACAGGTCCGTGTAGCCGAGCACGGAGGTGACCGGCCCGAAGGCCTCGCGGCTGTGCACGGCCTCGGCCTCCACGTCGGACCAGGTGAGCACCACCGGGGTCATGAAGGCGCCGTCGGGGACAACGGCCTGTTGGCCGTGGGCGGTGCGCACCTGCGGGGCGTCGAGGGTGCCGTAGGCCAGTTCGCCGCCGGCCGCCAGCATTGCGTCGACGGCGCCGCGCACGTCGCGCAGCTGCTCCAGGGACGCCAGGGCGCCCATGGTGACGCCTTCGGCGCGGGGGTCCCCGACCACGACGCGCTGGGTGATCCGTTCGCCGATGGCGGCGACGACGTCGTCCACCAGCTCCTGGGGCACGATCGTGCGGCGGATCGCGGTGCACTTCTGGCCGGCCTTGACCGTCATCTCGGTGACGACGGCCTTGACGAAGGCCTCGAACTCGGGGGTGCCCGGGACCGCGTCGGGGCCGAGGATTGCGGCGTTGAGCGAATCGGTTTCAACGGTAAGGCGCACCCCGCCCTCAATGACGTTGGGGTGCGTCTTGAGCCGGTTGGCCGTGGAGGCCGAACCGGTGAAGGAGAGCAGGTCGCGGTAGTCCATCACGTCCAGCAGGTTGCGGGCGGAACCCGAGATCAGCTGCAGCGAGCCCTCCGGCAGGAGCCCGGAGTCCACGATCAGGCGGACCACGGCCTCGGTGAGGAAGCCCGTGGGGGTCGCCGGCTTGACAATGGTGGGCACGCCGGCGACGAAGGCGGGGGCGAACTTCTCCAGCATCCCCCAGACGGGGAAGTTGAAGGCATTGATCTGTGCGGCCACGCCCGGGATGCGGGTGTAGATGTGCTCGCCGATGAAGGAGCCGTCCTTGGACAGCGGCTCGGCCGCTCCGTCGACGATGACATCCGAGTTCGGCAGTTCGCGCCGGCCCTTGGAGGAGAAGGTGAAGAGTACGCCGATGCCGCCGTCGACGTCGATCATCGAGTCGATCCTGGTGGCGCCGGTCTTGTAGGACAGCTCGTAGAGTTCCTCGCGGTGCGCGTTCAGGTACTGCGCCAGGTCGCGGAGCTTGAGCGCGCGCTGGTGCAGGGTCAGCCGGCCGAGGCCGGCCTGGCCGACGGTGCGCCCGTAGTCGACGACGCCGGCCAGGTCCAGCCCCGCCGTGCTCACGTGGGCCAGCAGTTCGCCCGTGTTGGCGTCGCGCACCGGGGTGGCGCCCTCGCTGGATTCCGGGGTCCACCAGGCTCCCTGGACGTAGCTGGGAACCAGGGTTGCCGTTTGCGTAGTCATCCTCGGCATTTCCTTCCTGAACGATCGGTCAGTATTATTTCCCACAGTACAGTATGGCGCGGTGCAGCACACGCGAAATTTCGGAGGAACCCCATGGCGGATTCGGCAGTCTGGTCCATCACGCTCGGCGAACTGGACAGGAAGATGGGCGTCAGGATCATCGAAGAGTCCATCGACAAGGTGGTGGCCACCCTGCCCGTGGAGGGTAACCGGCAGTCGTTCGGCCTGCTGCACGGGGGCGCCTCCCTGGCCGTGGGTGAGGCCGTGGGCTCGTGGGCCGCGGTGAAGCACGCGTCCACGATGGGCAAGGTCGCCGTTGGAGTGGACGTGTCCGCGACGCACCACAAGTCGGCGCGCGAGGGCCTGGTGACCATCACCGCCACCCCCATCAGCCTGGGACGGCGCATCACCTCCCACCAGGTGGTGCTGGAGAATGAGGCCGGCGAGCGGCTCTGCACCCTGCGGATCACGAACATGATCATCGACAAGAAGTAGCCCTGTCGGCAAGCGCCGGGCCCGCCGGGGCGTGCACGCGGCTGCGTGCGCGCCGGTGCCCCGTCCCGCGGAAGCTGCGGGACGGGGCACCGGCATATGGGGCGTTCCGGGCCGGCTCAGTGCCAGTCGTAGAAGCCCTTGCCGCTCTTGCGGCCGAGTTCGCCGCGGGCCACCTTGTCCCGCAGGATCTGCGGGGGCTCGAAGCGCGGACCGAGGGTGGAGGCAAGGTACTCGGCGATGCCCAGGCGCACGTCCAGCCCCACGATGTCCGTGGTCTTCAGCGGACCGGTGGGGTGCTTATAGCCCAGGACCATGGCGTTGTCGATGTCCTCGGCGGACGCCACGCCCTCCTCCACCATGCGCATCGCCTCCAGCGCGATCGCCACGCCCAGGCGCGAGGACGCGAAGCCGGGGGCGTCGTTGACGACGACGGCGGTCCTGCCCAGGCCCGCGACCCAGCCGCGCGCGGTCTCCACGAGGTCATGCCGGGTGCGCTGGCCGATAACCACTTCGACCAGGGCCGAAGCCGGAACCGGGTTGAAGAAGTGCAGGCCCAGGAAATCCTCCGGGCGCGCCAGGTGCTCGGCAAGCCGGGAGATGGAGATCGAGGAGGTGTTGGAGGCCAGCACGGCCCCCTCATCCAGCTCGGCCTCGACGGCCTGGAGCGAGGAGACCTTCAGGTCCCAGTCCTCCGGAACCGCCTCCACGACGAGTCCGCGGTCGCCGAAGGAGGAGTAGTCCGTGCTGACCGCCAGGCGCGAGGTGTACATCTCGGCGCTGCCGGCCAGGCCTCGCTCGACCGACGTGCCGACCGCGGTGGTTACCCGTTCGCGGGCAGCCTCGGCCGCGGCCCCGTCACGCTCGACCACCACCACGTCACAGCCGTTGATCAGGAACGCGTGGGCGATGCCGGCGCCCATGCGCCCGCCGCCCAGCACGCCCACGCGGGCGGGAAGGGTGTCTGCCGGGGAGTTTTCCGTCATGGTGCGTCCTTTACTCTGGGTCGGTGGTTCCCGGGGCGGCAGCCCCGTTCGTGGTGGCCGTCGCTGCGGGCTTCTTCCGGTCGGTGTTTTTGCGATCGAGGAACGCCTGCATGCGGTCAAACTTGGCCTGGGACTCGAACAGCATGCCCTGGGCCAGGGTGTCGATCAGCGGATGGACCTCACGCGGGGCGTGGAAGACGGCCTTGGAGATGCGCACGGCCAGCGGATCCTGCGCGGCGATGCGGTCCGCCAGGGCGTGCGCAGCTCCCAGCAGCTCCGGGCCCCCGACGAGTTCGGTGATGAGCCCCACGGACAGGCAGTCCTCACCGGTGAGGATCTTGCCGGCCAGCAGGATCTCCTTGGCCACCGGCTCCCCCACCAGTTCCTTCAGCCGCCAGGTCGCTCCGGCTGCGGCCATGATGCCCAGGCCCGTCTCCGGGTTGCCCATGCGCAGCTGGGGGGTGCCGAGGCGGAAGTCCGCCGCATAGGCCAGCTCCGCGCCTCCCCCCAAGGCGTATCCGTCCAGGGCTGCGATCACCGGCATGGGCAGCTTCGCGACCCGTTCGAACACCCCGGAGTTGATTCCGGCCAGCGCGTCGTCGCGGCGCCGCTCGCGCAGCTGCGCGATGTCGGCCCCCGAGGCGAAAATCCCCGGCCTCCCGGACTGTGGATCTCCGGGAGTGCCGGAGAGGATAAGGATCTTCGGGGTGGCCTCCAGGTACGCGCATACCGCGTGCAGCTCGTCCACCATCGTCTGGTCGATCGCGTTCTTCACCTCGGGCCGGTGCAGCCGCACCGCCAGCCGGTCCCGGCGCTCTTCCACCAGCAGCGTCGCGAATGCCGCGGCATCCAGCCGCGGTTCCCCCTCCAGCCGCGCGGCTGCGTCCTGCGTTCCAGCCATCAGACGCCTTCCACCAGCAGCGCGGTGCCCTGGCCGACGCCGACGCACATGGTCGCGAGTCCAAGCTTGCGTCCCCCGCCGGAGAGTTCGCGCTCCATGCGCCCCAGCAGCGTGATTGCAATGCGGGAACCGGAGGAGCCCAGCGGATGGCCCAGCGCGATGGCGCCGCCGTCGTTGTTCACGATCTCCTGGTCCAGGCCCAACTGGCGCATGACGGCCAGCGACTGGGAGGCGAACGCCTCGTTCAGCTCAACGGCGCCCAGGTCCCCGATACCCAGGCCCTGGCGCTCCAGGATCTTGCGGGTTGCCGGGACCGGGCCGATGCCCATGATCTCTTGGGCCACCCCCGCCGAGGCCCCGTCAAGGATGCGGGCCCGGGCGGCGAGCCCGTACTTTTCCACGGCGCGCTCGGAGGCGACGATGATTGCCGAGGCCCCGTCGTTCAGCGTGGAGGAGTTGCCGGCGGTGACCACGGAGCCGCCATTGACCACCGGGCGCAGGCCGGCGAGCACCTCGGCGGTGGTCCCGGCGCGCGGGCCCTCGTCGGTGTCCACGACCGTTTCGGCGCCCTTGCGGCCCCTGACGGTCACCGGAACGATCTCCTCCTTGAAGCGTCCGGCCGCGATGGCGGCCAGTGCGCGCTCGTGGGAGCGTACCGCGAAGGCATCGCAGTCCTCGCGGGAGGTGTTGAACATGCGCGCGACCTCTTCGGCGGTCTCCGGCATGGAGTAGGTGGCCTTGCCGTCCCGGGAGAGGCGGCCGGAGACGAAGGACGGGTTCGGGAAGCGCCAGCCGATGGAGGTGTCGTAGCTGGCGCCAGGCTTGGCGAACGCCGTCGTCGGCTTTTCCATGACCCACGGGGCGCGGGACATGGACTCGACGCCGCCGGCAACGACGATGTCCGCCGCGCCGGCCTTGATCATGTGGGAGGCCATGATGATGGCGCTCATCCCGGAGGCGCAGAGGCGGTTGACGGTGATGCCGGGAACGGTGTCGGGGAAGCCGGCGAGCAGCCAGGCCATGCGGGCCACGTTGCGGTTCTCCTCCCCCGCGCCGTTGGCGTTGCCGAAGATGACCTCATCCACCAGCACCGGGTCGAGGCCGGCACGCTCCACCGCCTCCTTCACCGTCAGCGCCGCCAGGTCGTCGGGGCGGACGGCGCTGAGTGATCCTCCGTAGCGGCCTACCGGGGTGCGGGCGCCGCCCACGAGGAATGCCTCGGCCATGAAAACTCCTTTGCGTATCCGGTCCTTGCCGCCGCGGCCGGTACCGCACACCCGGTGCAGGCACGGCCCGGCGCAAATTACCGACCAATCGTTCAATAAAAGGTTCCCACCGCGCGGGTGGGCGGTCAACCCGGGCTCCCGACCGTTGCCGGGCGGGCGCGCCGCGGACGGCGGCGCTAGCCCTTAAAGACGGGCTGTCGCTTCTCCTGGAAGGCCTTGAAGCCTTCGGCGTAGTCCGCGCTCGCGCACAGGTCCGCCTGGGCCTGGTTCTCCTGGGCCATGGATTCCCACAAACCGATCCGCCGGTCGCGGATGGAGGCCACCAGTTCCTTGGAGGCCCGGAAGGCGCCGGTGGCCCCGGTGGCGACCCTTGCCACGGTGCCGCGGGTGGACCCCAAGAGCCCGTCAGCGGGCAGGGCACGGCTGAACAGGCCCGAGCGCACCGCCTCGGCGCCGCTGATCAGTTCCCCGGTGTAGATCAGGTCCAGGGTCCGGTGCGCGCCGAGGCGCTCGGTGAAGAGCCAGTGCCCGCCCGAATCCAGGGTGGCGCCCAGGTTGGCGAACGGGGAGCCGATCTTCGCGTTCTCCGCCACGTACACCACGTCGGTGGCGATGGCCAGCCCCAGGCCAACGCCCAGGCACGCGCCCTGGACCGCAGCGAAGGTCGGCGCCGGGAAAGCGGACATCTGGCGCAGCAGGGGCTGCACCTTTCCGCCCAGGTAGCCGAGCACGTCGTCGTTGGCCGGAACGACGCCGGAGATGTCGCGTCCGGCGCAGAATCCGCGGCCCTCGCCGCGCAGCAGCAGGGCCCGGACCCGGCCGTCAGCGGCGGCCCCGGCCGCCTGTGCGTAGGCCTCCGACAGCTCGGCCAGCGCGGCCTCGTCCAGGGCGTTCATCTTCTCCGGGGCGTTAAGGACCACCTCGGCCACGCCTTCGGCAATGGAGAGTTCAATCATCGGGAAATCCTTTCGGCGGGCGCGAAGGCCCGGGCACAGAGGGCCGGACGCGGAGGCCCGAGCGGAGGCTCAGGCGTCGAAGTCGACGGAGACGGTCTCGCTGGTCGGACGCGACTGGCAGGTGAGGACGTATCCCTGGGCCACCTCGTCCGGCTCCAGCGCATAGTTCTCGTCCATCTCGACGGTGCCGGCAACGACCTTCGCGCGGCAGGTGCCGCACACCCCGCCGGCGCAGGCGAAGGGAACGTCCGGACGCACCCTCAGGGCCGCGTTCAGGATCGTTTCCCGGGCCTTCGCCGGGCTCTTGACCTGCCCCTGGAGGCCGTCGAGGCGGAATTCGATCTCGAAGTTCTCCCCGGATTCGTCGAACTCGACCGGGCGCCCGATATTGCCCTCGGGACGGTTCGGCTGGCCGGTGGTGAACAGCTCAAAGCGAACCTTCTCCGCCTCCACGCCCTGGGCGGCGAGGTTGTCGCGCACCAGTTGGACCAGCTCGAACGGCCCGCAGAGGAACCACTCGTCGACCTGGTCGGCGCGGATGACGGAGCCGAGCAGGCTGTTGAGCTTCTCCGAGTCGATGCGCCCGGACAGCAGCGGAGAGATGCGCTGCTCGCGGGAGAGCACGTGGTGCAGCGCGAAGCGGGCGGGATAACGGTCCTTGAGGTCGGCCAGCTCCTCAAGGAACATCACGTCCATGGCGGCTTTGTTCGCGTAGATCAGGTCGAAGCGGGCATTCTCGCTGGCGGCCAGCACGGTGCGGGCGATGGCCAGCACCGGGGTGATGCCGGACCCTGCGGCCACGGCGACGAACACGTGATCGGTGTCCGTGTCGATGCTGGAGGGATCGTTCAGCCCGGTCATCTTGTGCCTGGAGATGAACGCGCCGGCGGGGCTCATCACGTCCAGGGTGTCTCCGGCCTTGAGGCTCTCGTTGGCCCAAGTGGAGAACTGGCCGCCGAGGTCGCGCTTGATGGCCACGCGGATCTCGCCCGGGGTCGGTTCGGCGCAGATCGAATAGCTGCGGCGGACCTCGTGCAGCTTGCCTTCGGCGTCCGGCAACTCCTTGCGCAGCGCCACGTACTGGCCCGGGATGTAGTCGTACTGCCCGGCCAGCTCCTCGGGAACCGCGAAGGTCACTTCGATGGCGTCGGCGGTCAGGCGGCGGACCTGCGCGACCTGCAGCGGATGGAACGCGGCGCGGCGCCGGCCGGCGGCCTCGGCGCCGCCGTTCACAATGTCAGTGGTTTCAGTCATGAGAGCACCTTGAAGTAGTCGAAGGGTTCCAGGCAGTCCTTGCAGACGTAGAGCGCCTTGCAGGACGTGGAGCCGAAGCGGGACAGTTCCCGCGTGTTGAGCGAATGGCAGCGCGGGCACTTCACGGCCATCCCAAGGGTCACCGGGCCGCGGTGGCCCTTGCCCGTGGGCGGGGCGATACCGTACTTTTCGAGCTTGGCCTTACCCGCTTCGCTCATCCAGTCGGTGGTCCAGGCCGGGGAGAGGACCAGGTTCACCACCACGGGAGAGAAGCCGGCCGCCCCGAAGGCCTTTTCCAGGTCCTGGCGGATGGCGTCCATCGCCGGGCACCCGGAGTAGGTCGGGGTAATGGTGACGACGACGCCCCGCTCGCCGGCCGGTTCGACGCCGCGCAGGATCCCCAGGTCCCCGATGGTGAGTACGGGGATCTCGGGGTCGGTCACCTGCCCGGCGATTGCCAGAAGCTCAGCTGTGGTGGTGGACATGGTGCTGCTCCTACCAGGTGGCGCCGGGATGCTTGCGGGCCAGCACCTGCATCTCGGCCAGGATGTAGCCGAGGTGCTCAGAGTGCTCGCCCTGGCGGCCCTTGCACAGGGCAGCCCTGGTCTGCGGAACCTCGAGGCCGGCTTCTTCCAGGACCGCGGCGATCTCCCGCTCCCAGGCCGCCTTGAGGGCGGAGGGACGGACCCCGGCGTCGCCGAGCTCGTCGTGCAGCGGCTCGTCGAGGAAGAGCTCGTTGACGTACGGCCAGAGGATCTCCAGCGCATGGCGCATGCGGCGCGCGGATTCCTCGGTGCCCAGCCCCAGCCGGAGGGTCCACTGCACCGCGTGGTCGCGGTGGTAGGCAACCTCCTTGGAGGCCTTGGCGGAGATGGCGGCCAGCGTGTTGTCGGTGGATCCGGTCAGCCCCGCGTAGAGCAGGTCCTGGTAGATGGAAACCATCAGCTGGCGCGCGATCGTTACCCCGAAGTGCCCGTTGGGCTGCTCGACGAGGTGCAGCGAACGGAACTCCTCCTCCTCGCGGAAGTAGGCGAGGTCGTCCTCCGTCTTGCCCCAGGCCAGCCCGGCATAGCTCAGGAAGGAACGGGCGTGGCCGAGCAGGTCCAGCGCGATGTTGCCCAGCGCGACGTCCTCCTCCAGCTCCGGGGCCCGGGAAACCCACTCGGAGAGCCGGTGGGAAAGGATCAGGGAGTCGTCGCCCAGGCGGACCGCATAGCGGGCCACCGCCTGGCTGGGACGCTCCGGCTGGATGGCGATGTCCTCGGGGCGCAGGGCGTTGCCCGGCGTGACGCGGGTCGCGGAGGCCGTCGCATCGCCGTAGGAGTCAAGGCTGTGGTCCATAGTTTCGGCTCCGCTCACAGGTGCTTCACACCCTCGGACTTCTTGTAGTACGTCGCATGGCGGTAGTCCTTGCCCTGCGGGGACTCAAAGAACTCGCCCTTCGCGTCGGGGTCGGAGGCGATGATGTCCTCGCTGGCAACGACCCACAGGGAGACGCCCTCGTTGCGCCGGGTGTACAGATCGCGCGCGTTGCGCAGCGCCATCTCTGCGTCGGGGGCGTGCAGGGAACCCGCATGCACGTGGGAGAGCCCGCGGGAGGAACGGACAAAGACTTCCCACAGCGGCCAGGCCGCCCCGTCATGCCGCTGCCCTTCTTCCGTGGGGGACGTCGCGACCGGTTGTGCCATTGATGCCTGGTCTCCTGTTGCCATTTCTAGGCCACCTGCGCTTTCTGTGCCTTCTTGGCGGCGTAAGCCGCCGCTGCCTCGCGCACCCACGCGCCGTTCTCGTGCGCCTCGCGCCGGCGCTCCAGGCGCTGGGCGTTGCAGGGACCGTTACCGGCGATGACCGCCTTGAATTCGTCCCAGTCCAGGTCCTTGTGGACCCACCGGCCGGCTTCCTCGTCGAAGCGCAGCTCCGGGTCTGGAAGCGTCAGTCCCAGCACCTTGACCTGCTCGGCGATCATCCCGACGAAGCGCTGGCGCAGTTCGTCGTTGGAGAAACGCTTGATCTTCCACTCCATGGACTGCTGGGAGTTCGGGGAATCCCCGTCCGGCGGGCCGAACATCATCAGGGCCGGCTCATAGAAGCGGTTGATGGCGTCCTGCGCCATCCGCTTCTGGGCCTCGGTGCCGTGGGCCAGTTCCAGCAGGATCTCGAAGCCCTGGCGCTGGTGGAAGGACTCCTCCTTGCAGATGCGGACCATGGCGCGGCCGTAGGGGCCGTAGGAGGCCCGGCACAGCGGGACCTGGTTGGCGATCGCGGCGCCGTCGACCAGCCAGCCGATCGCCCCCATGTCCGCCCAGGAGAGGGCCGGGTAGTTGAAGATCGAGGAGTACTTGGCCTTGCCGGAGAGCAGCTGCTCGTTAAGCACCTCGCGCGGGGTGCCCAGGGTTTCCGCCGCCGAGTACAGGTACAGCCCGTGGCCGGCTTCGTCCTGGACCTTGGCGATCAGGATCGCCTTGCGCTTGAGCGACGGGGCCCGGGTGATCCAGTTGGCTTCCGGCTGCATGCCGATGATCTCCGAGTGCGCGTGCTGGGAAATCTGCCGCGTCAGCGTCTTGCGGTACGCCTCCGGCATCCAGTCGCGCGGTTCGATCCGCGAGTCTTCGGCGATCAGCGCGTTGAAGCGCTCCAAGCCGGCCTGCTCCTCGGGCGACGGAACCGCGGACAGGTGCCCGCCGGCGTCGTTCTGCGCAGCCATGTGCTCACCTCACTATGACAAGAATTATTTACTGACCGTTCGTTCAGGATATGTGCCCGGGCGGGTCCCGTCAACTGCCTTCCGCCGGACGCCCGAAAGTCCGGCGAAGCCGGCGGGGCGCTAGGATCTACACGGCCACCGTCAACCGTTCGATAGGCACTTTTTCGTGGACGACCTCTTTTACTCACTCTTCGGCCAGGCCCCCGGCACAGACAGCGGAACCCAAGTGGCGCTGTATGCCGCCGGTTCCCTGCTGACCTGCATCGCCCTGCTGCTCCTGGCCCGCCGCAGCGACCTGGCCTGGTGGGCCCAGATCCTCGCGGTGTTCGCCGGCCCCCTGACGATCGCCCTGCTCTACGGGTACGAGGGGCTCATCAGCGCGGTGCCGAAGATGGCAGCGGCCGCCTACGGCCTGTGGCGGTTCAGCAAGTACCCGCTGGTTGACAAGTTTGGACGGGAGGTCGAGGTCCGCGGCTTTTCGCTGCGCAGCCTGGCATGGGGGCTGGCCCTGACCGCCGCGTTCACCGCCCTGGCGCTGGGACCGATGCTGACCACCGGCTTCATCTTCTCCGACCTGACCACGAACCTGTGGCTGTCCCTGCTGCTCGAATCGGTGGTAGTGGTGGCCCTGGTGGGCCTGGCCCACGGCGTGCGGTGGGCGTGGCTGGCGGTCGCCGCCTCCGGGGCGGCCTACATCGCGGTGCTCTTCGGCGGCAGCCCGGCCCTGGCGACGCTGGGGCTGCTGGTCTTCCAGATCCTGGCCGCCCTGTACGGCTGGTGGGCCTGGCGGCCGGTGCCATCCGGAACCGTGCCGGATGAGGCCGAGACCTATCCCCCCAACCCCTACAGGGACTGACTTCCTCCCGGCGCGCGCCGGGGCGGCGGACACCCCTGCCGCCCCGGCCTTTGTGCATATTTCGCACGGCCTGCTTCAGTATTTGAAATGTGATACATGGCACAACGGTTACCGCTCCATTGCGCGCTGCACCCGTGGGTAACCATTCCCATCCTGTAGCTTGGGCCAAATCACGGACACATAACCAGCCGGGGCGCGAGCGCGTCCCGCCGCCGCGGAAGCGGCGAGTTCGAACGCGAGAGAGGCCACCACGTGACGCAGATTCAAGAGGCGCCGGCGGGCGCGCAGGTTGTGGGCCCGGCGACCAAGTCGGCCGGCCACGTCATCGTCGACGCCTTGGCGGCGCACGGGGTCGAGCGGACCTACGTCGTCCCCGGCGAAAGCTTCCTGGACGTCCTGGATGGCCTCCACAGCGCGGACATCGAAACGATCGTGTGCCGCCACGAGGGGGGCGCCGCGTACATGGCCGAGGCCGACGGCAAGATGAACCAGCGCCCGGGCATCGCCATGGTTACCCGCGGGCCCGGCGCCGCCAACGCCCACGTGGGCCTGCACACCGCGTGGCAGGACTCCACCCCGATGGTCCTGTTCGTGGGCCTGATCCCGTTCGAGCACCGCGACCGCGAGGCGTTCCAGGAGTTCGACATCAAGGCCTGGTTCGACACCGGCGCCAAGCGCGTCATGGTGCTGGACCACGCCGAGCGCGCCTCCGAGATCGTCGCCGAGGCGATGTTCGCCGCCATGAGCGGCCGCCCCGGGCCCGTCGTCGTGGGCCTGCCCGAAGACATCATCCGCGAGCAGGTCGACCCGGCCCCGCACCCGGTGATCCCGGTGGCCACCGGCGGCATGACCGTGACCGACTGGAAGGCGCTGAAGGCGGCCCTGGAGGAGGCGGAGAAGCCGCTGTTCGTCCTGGGCGGGAACGACTGGACCCAGGAAGGCGCGGATTCCCTCACCGCTTGGCTGGAAGAGCACAGGATCCCGGCCGCGGTCGAATGGCGCTGCGAGGGCACCATCCCCTTCTCCTCCCCCTCCTACGTGGGCCCGATCGGCTACGGCCGCCCCAAGCCGACCTACGACCTGCTCGAGGAAACCGACCTGCTGGTGTTCGTGGGCACCGTGCCCGGCGACGTGATCACCGACGGCTTCGTGGTCCGCCAGGACTGGAGCAAGAAGAACTTCCTGGTCACGATCGACCCGTCGCTGCGCGGGCGCTCCGGCGCCGTCTCCTACCAGATCGTGGCCAAGCCGGATGTATTCGTCCGGGACCTGGTGATGATGGACCTGCCCTGCCGCCCCGAGTGGTCCGCCTGGACCGCGCGCATGCGCACCGAGCAGGAGAAGTTCGCCGCCCTGCCCCCGGCCACCCCGACCGACGGCCCGGCGCGCATGGACACCCTCATGGCCAACCTGTGCTCCTCCCTGCCGCAGGACGCGATGGTCACCCTGGGAGCGGGCGAGCACACCAACTGGGCCCACCGCTACTTCCCCACCGAGCGCTACGCGTCGATGATCTCGGCCCGCAACGGCTCCATGGGCTACTCGGTCCCGTCCGCGATCGCCGCGTCCCTGGCCTACCCGGGACGCCGCGTGGTCACCATCGCCGGGGACGGCGAGTTCCTGATGAACGGCCAGGAACTGGCGACCGCCGCCCAGTACGGCGCCACCCCGCTGGTGATCGTCATGGACAACCAGGAATACGGCACCATCCGCACCCACCAGGAACGCCACTACCCCGAGCGCATCTCCGGCACCCAGCTGAAGAACCCGGACTTCGCGCTCATGGCCCGGGCCTTTGGCGGCTTCGGCGTGCGCGTGGAGGCCGACGCCGACATCCCCGCCGCGCTTGAGGCCGCCCTGAAGGCGATCGACGAGGACAAGACCTTCGCCCTGATCCACCTCATCGTCGAACAGCGCGTCAAGGCCTACTAAGCGGACAGGTCCCCGCAGGGACCGCAGCGGAAACGTGCCCCCGGCGCTGCGCCGGGGGCACGTTTCCCTTATGCGGGCACGTTCCCGGCCCCCTGCGCAGCTTCGCGGTACTGGAGGCGCTCCGGAACGCGCCGGCGCAGGTCGGCGAAGGCCTCCCGGCCCCGCCGGAACCAGACCGCAAGAATGTGGATCTGAAATCCGTCCCGGCCAATGATCGTGGCGGACTCGCCGGCTTCCTCGGCATCGCCCCATTCGATGGCGGCGATGTCCTCCCAGCGATAGGCTTCCCGCTCCCCCTCCGCGCAGAATGCGACGCCGGCGTCCCCGATCTCCAGCCGGGCGTCCCGCGGCACCCCGGCAAACGCCCCGATGAGGCTGCGCTTGTGGCCGGTGCCCGGGGGCAGGTCCGCCGGCACGTGCCGCAGCGGCGGGAACATAAGGGCGCTGGCCTCGCCGGCCTCGGCAGGAACGGCCTCCTCCGGCAGGCCCACCAGCAGCGTTTCCTCGAGGCGGGACAGGAACGCCCCCATGTCGGCCGGCGTGTGGCCTTCCAGGGCCGCCACGCAGGCGGCATGGGGCCACGCCGGCAGCTGGACCAGGTGGGAAATTGCCGCGTCCTGGGCATCTTCGACGGCGGCGCCGGGACCCTGGCCGGATTCGCGGGCGGCAACGATCGCGTCGTCGAGCTCCTCCGCCGCCACTCCATGGTCCCGCAGGCCCCTCAGGATGGACAGGATCTCCCGGGCGACCCTGATGGCGTTGGCGGGCTTGAGTTCCACCGTGATGATTGTGACGCCGCGGCCGGGAGCGGTGGCGGCGCCGGCCACGTCCAGGTCGTAGAGGAGCCCCGCGTTCCGGCGCAGGGCCGCATGGGCGCGGCGCCGGAGCGCGTGGGCGAGAAGGCCCTGGACGTAGCTGAGCCGGCTGTCCGCGCCCGGAGACTCGAAGGACAGGACCAGCTGATCGGTTCCGGAGACATACTCCCCGGGACGGATTCCCAAAGGTTCTGCGTCATCCGGAACGGGGCGCCGACCGCCGTCGGGCAGCGGGAGCCGCAGGTCCGGCGGAGGCGGTCCGGTAAGCGCCAGGACGGCGTTGGCGCGCGTGAAGTAGTCCGCGGCGTGGGCTGCCAGGTCCTGCGGGCCAAGGCGGTCCAGAAAATGGGGGGACGCGCCGGCCAGGCCGGGGCCGCGGAGGCCGAAGCGGTGCACCAGGGCCTCCCCGTGGGCGGGCGGCAGGGGCAGGCCCCCCTCGGCCCCGATAACGTCCTTCTCGGTTTCCACCAGCCCCGGGTCCAGGTCTCCTGCGGCCACGGCGGCCAGCGATGCGCAGATGTCCGTCAGGGTTGCGGCGACGGATTCTGGCCGGCCCGTGGCGGAAAAGTTCGTGATGCCCACCCCCACCCGGCCGTTGTGCTCATGCCTGACCGGCGGCAGCCGGGAGAACGCAAGGTGCTCCAGGAGGTGGGTCAGCCCGAGGGTTTCGAAGGATTCGTCGCAGACCCCTGCGCGGAAGGTCAGGAAGCCGGTGAGGGGTCCGGGGGCCTGGACCCAGAACACGGGGACACCATCGATCTCGGTTCGGTTCACTGCTTCGGCCACGGGGTCTCCAACGAGTCGGGGCGCCTTGGGATGCGTTACGGGACAGCATAGCGAGGGCCCTTCCGGGCGGGTCCTCCTGCGGCCCGGGAAGAGTGCCGTTTACTCCTGGAAGGGGCCTTCGCAGTACGGGCCGTCAGGCTCCTCCGCACAGGTGGCGTCCACCAGAAGCTTCTTTGTGCGCCAGACATCTACGGTGGCGGGGACGCTGGCCACCGAATTGGTGCCTATCACCGGCTGCCACGGGCCTCCCCCGGCCCTGTATTCGGCCTGGAAGGTGGTGGTCAGGGCCAGCCGGTGTGCGCCGGTTTCGGCGTACTGGTGGCTGGTTTCGGTCCGGACATCAAACTGGCCGGAGCCGAGCGGCCCTCCGGGAATGACGGTGGTCCAACTGTGGCCGTCTCCGTAGGACCAGCGGTAGTTGACCGGGCGGACCCGCACCTGGACGTCCACGCCCAGGATGGTCTCGCGGAATTCCTGCGGGTCAGCCTCGGCCCAGATATTGGTATGGGCGTTGCGCAGCGTAAAGCCGTTGAACTCGGTGCCGATGGTTGCCGGCGCGATGCCGAGGCGGTCCACCTGCTCCACCGTCAGCTGGAAGGGCGGCTCCGCGTCCACCGTCAGTTCCGGTTCGCCGGCAGCGCCCAAGTTGCAGAAGCTCACCCTGCTGACGGTTTGCTCGGTTCCATCCGGAAGGACCGCGAACACCGTCCGCAGCACCAGGTCCACCCCGTCCGGGCAGCCGACCATCGCTGCCGCACAGTGGAGACCCGGGGATCCGACCGAACACAGGACGCCATAGCTGACGCGGTAGCGGACGTCGGAAGCGGGCGGGCGGTAGTAGGCGGAGCCACCCCCAATTGCGGAGTAACTGCAGCTCACTTCAGACTCCACAACCCCGCCGAATTGATTCGAGACCGAGGTATAACAAGAACCCGATGAGGCGGGGAGCGCAGCAGCATTTATATGAAGGGTATTAAGCAGTAACTCCCCGAGGATAATCCAAGTAAATGCTGCTACATGGCCTATGCGTTTAAAGGTCGGCCGATTCAATGGACAGAGCTTTCCAAGACTCAGAATCGGAGACCAACGTAAATGTCACCAGCTGATCAAGTACGGCAGGAGCGTCCTCCGCTATTTTTCCTAGGGGCTCGTATGACCGATAGGCATCAATTTCTCCGGGTCCCACAACGGTTCCATCATCGCCATCAACTGTCCCCCAAAGGTCACCAAGAGACACCGTTCCTCCCACAACGTGGAGCTTTTCGCGGTTCCGGAATTCAGCCAAACTGATCGTCCCCGAGAAACAGGCTTTACAGCCAGGATCTGTAAACTTCAGGATCGGCTCGACGTCGTTCGTCGCCCACGTGTAATTCATCAACTCCACGTAGAACTCCGTAAACGCCACCGCGCCTTCCGGGGTTTTCTCCTTCGCCGCCTCCGGAAGTTCGGGGACCGGAACGTTTTGGGCGGGGCTGGTCGGGGTCGCGGGGACCATGGGGGGCACCGCGGACGCCGCCGGAGAAAGCGCACCGGCACTCGGGGTCACCTGGGGGGCCACCGGGGACGATTCCCCCGGCTGCGCGCCGGCCGCGCAGCCGGCCAGCACCAGCGACCCGGCGAGCGCCCAAGCGGCCGCCGGCCAGCGGAGCGCGGCCCGGCGGTGCGGGAGCCACAGCTGCGGGAGCCACAGCTTTGGTAAGCACTGCTTCGGCAGGCATTGCTTCGGTAACCATCGGTACGGGAACCGGCGGTCCGGGCGTTGCCCGGACACAGGTGGAGCTGCGTGCGACTTCATGGGACCCCCACGGCAGTTCACGGACATCACGAGTCAGCACAGCATAGCCAGCAAAACCACCCCCCATGAGGGTTGTCCACACCCTGATTCAGCCGGACGGACCAAGAAGTTTTCGCCTCACCGCCGCAATCTCGGCAGCGGTCACCCCCTGTTCCACCAGCAGTTCCCGCACGGACACGGCCCCGGCGAACTCCGCCAGCGCCTGTTGCCGCTCGGCCAGGGCCCGGGCCATCTCGGACTCGGTCAGGTACCGCTCGTGGGGGTGCCTGACCGGGCTGGTGCGCCGCCATTCGTTGATCCCGCGCACCCCGGCGTCGTACTGCGGGCCCACCAGCTCCGGCCGGCCGGCCAGCAACAGCAGCAGCGTCACCACCAGCCCCGTGCGGTCCCGCCCGGCCGAGCAGTTCAACACCACCTTCCCCTCGGCGGCGGCCAGCGCCCGGAACACGTTGGCGATCAGGTCGGGGAAGATCCGCACGTTCTCGAGGTAGTAGCGGGGGTGGTTCAGGTAGGGCAGGGCCAGCGGGTAGGCCTCGTGTTCGGTGTCCTCCGTCGGGCAATGCACGACGGCGATCCCCACGTTCGCCACGTCCGTCGCCTCCGGATCCGTTGCACGGCGCACCCGTTCGTCCAGGTTCCGCAGGTCGATCACGGTGCGCACGCCGTCGTCGTACGCCTGGCGCCAACCGCGCGCGGTGAGCCATTCGCTGCGGCCCATCCGGTACACGTCGCCGAGCACGCGGCGCGCATTCACCGCGCCTTCCCAGTGCACCTTCTCCATGGAGCCAGACTAGGGCGTCGGCACCCTGTCGGGGGCGGTGGCGGACACCGCGAGGCCCCGTGCGTCCTGTTCCGGCCGGGCCGGCGCGGGGCCCGCACTATGATCGGGAAGGTGACCAGCACCGAACTTCCCCCCCAGGTTTCCGACATCTTCGACCCCACCCGCTGGCGCGTGGTGGAGGGATTCGACTTCCAGGACATGACGTACCACCGGCAGGTGGAGCGCGACGCCTCCGGCGCCGTCGTGCGCGACCTGCCGTGCGTGCGCATCGCCTTCAACCGCCCCGAGGTGCGCAACGCGTTCCGTCCCGGAACGGTCGACGAGCTCTACCGGGCCATGGACCACGCCCGCATGTCTCCCGACGTGGCCACGGTGCTGCTCACCGGCAACGGCCCCTCCCCCAAGGACGGCGGGCACAGCTTCTGCTCCGGGGGCGACCAGCGCGTGCGCGGCCGCGACGGCTACCGCTACGCCGGGGGCGAGACCGCCGAGACCATCGATCCGGCCCGCGCCGGACGCCTGCACATCCTCGAGGTGCAGCGCCTGATGCGCACCATGCCCAAGGTGGTCATCGCCGTGGTCAACGGCTGGGCCGCCGGCGGCGGGCACTCCCTGCACGTGGTCTCCGACCTGACCATCGCCTCCCGCGAATACGGCCGGTTCAAGCAGACGGACGCCACGGTGGGATCCTTCGACGCCGGCTACGGCTCGGCGCTGCTGGCCCGCCAGGTGGGCCAGAAGACGGCCCGCGCGATCTTCTTCCTGGCCCGCGAGTACTCGGCCGAGGACATGGTCCGCATGGGGGCGGTCAACGAAGCCGTGGACCATGCCCGCCTCGAAGAGGTGGCACTGGAGTACGCCGCGGACATCGCCCGGCAGTCCCCGCAGGCCATCCGCATGCTCAAGTTCGCCTTCAACCTGGCCGACGACGGCTTGGCCGGCCAACAGGTGTTCGCCGGAGAGGCCACCCGCATGGCCTACATGACCGACGAGGCGGTGGAGGGCCGCGACGCGTTCCTGCAGAAACGCGATCCCGACTGGTCCGCCCACCCGTACTACTTCTGAGCCCGCCCGTGAACCTCGCCCCCGTCCTGGCCGCACTCACCGCTGCCCTCGAGGGCACCGGACCGGCGGTGGAAATCCTGCCCGGGGGTGCCCCCGGAACCTTCACCGCCAGCCGGGTGCCGCAGGCTCCGGCGGGGACGGCTGCCGTCGTGCGCACCTCGGGATCCACCGGGACGCCTAAGCGGACGCTGCTGCCGGCTTCCGCGCTGGCGGCCAGCTCCGCGGCCACGGCCGCGGAGCTGGGCGGGGAGGGCCAGTGGCTGCTGGCGCTGCCGGTCACCTATGTGGCCGGGCTGGCCGTGCTCACGCGCAGTATCCATGCCGGGACCCGGCCCGTGGCGTTGGATCCGGCCGCCTCCTTCACCGCCGAGGCGTTCACGGCGGCCGCCGAATCCCTGACGCACCCCTTTCGGCTGGCCTCGCTGGTGCCCACCCAGCTGCAGCGGCTGCTCACCGAGCCGTCCGGGCGCACGCTGGCGGCCCTGCGCCGGTTCGACGCGCTCCTGATCGGCGGAGGCCGTGCCTCCGATGCCCTGCGCGGGGAGGCCGCCAGGCACGGCCTGGCCGTGCGCCTGACGTACGGGATGAGCGAAACCTGCGGCGGATGCGTGTACGACGGCGTGCCGCTGCCCGGAGTGCGGGCCCGGGCGGAGGACGGGCGCCTGCTGCTGGGCGGCGCGGTGGTCGCAACCGGCTACCTCGATGACCCGGAGCTGACGGCAGCCCATTTCAGCACCGATCCCGACGGGGTCCGCTGGTACCGCACCGAGGACCTGGGCACTGTTTCCGGCGGACGGGTGGAGGTGCACGGCAGGGCCGACGACGTCATCAACACCGGGGGCGTGAAAGTCTCCGCGGGCGTTGTCCTGCGGTGCGTCGAGGCGCTGCCCGGCGTGGAGGCCGCGCTGGTGGTGGGCGTCCCCGACCCCGAATGGGGCACCGCCGTCGGGCTCGCCTACGTGGGGGACGCCTGCGGCGACGCCATCGCCGCCGCGGTCCGCGCCGGGCTGGGTGCCGCGGCGGTCCCGCGCCGGATCCTGCGCCTGGACGCACTGCCCCTGCTGCCCAACGGCAAGCCGGACCGCCAGGGCGTCCTGGGCCTGCTCGCCGCGCTCTGAGCCGGTTCCGGCGGCAGGAGCGGATTTCCGCGGCGGGGCGGGACGGAGAGAGAATGGGACGCTGGACCCAAAGCCCCGACCGAGAGGAAACCCGTGGCCACCGTCGCCCAATGGATCGAAGGCGCCCGCCTGCGCACGCTGCCCATGGCCGTTGCCCCCGTGGTGATCGGCACCGCGGCCGCGTTCGAGGTGGACGGCATCTTCCACTGGGTGCGCGCACTGCTCGCGGCCCTGGTAGCGCTGCTGCTGCAGGTCGGCGTCAACTACTCCAACGACTACTCCGACGGCATCCGCGGCACGGACGACGTCCGGGTGGGTCCGCTGCGGCTCACCGGGTCGGGTGCTGCCCAGCCGGCACAGGTCAGGAACGCCGCGTTCCTCTGCTTCGGCGCGGCCGTCTTCTTCGGCGGCATCCTGGTGCTGGTTTCGCAGGCCTGGCCCCTGATCCTGGTGGGCATCGCCGCGGTGGCCGCCGCCTGGGGCTACACCGGAGGCCGGAAGCCCTACGGCTACATGGGCCTGGGCGAGGTGTTCGTGTTCCTCTTCTTCGGCCTCGTCGCCACCCTGGGCACCACCTTCACCCAGGTGCTGCAGCTGACCTGGCCGGCCTTCGTGGGCGCCTGCGGCACCGGGCTGATCGCCACGGCGCTGCTGATGGCCAACAACGTGCGCGACATCCCCACCGACCGGGAAGTGGGGAAACTGACCCTGGCGGTGCGCCTGGGAGATGAGGGAGCACGGATCAGCTACGTGCTGATGCTGGCGCTGGCGCTGCTGCTGCCGCTGGCGCTGGTGGGCAGGCATCCGTGGCTGATGCTGGTGCTGCTGGCCGCCCCGCTGTGCCTGGTCCCGTCGTGGACGATGCTCAAGAGCAGGGAGTCGAAGGCGCTGATCCCGGTGCTGAAACAGACCGGCGTGGTGGGCATCGCCTACAGCGTGCTGTTTGCCGCCGGCATGGTGATCACCGTGCTGCTGCGCCCCTAGGGTGGGGTCCCGGGCGACTCGGCATTCCGCTAGTCCCGGTCCTCCGCGGCGGCGTCCCGGTCCGCGAGGGTGGTCCGCTGCTTCTTTGCCGCTCCACCGGAGAGCTTCCCGGCAAGGTCCCGGGTTGCCGTGACGCGCAGCCTGTTGAAGAACAGGTAGGTCAAGGCGAAGGCCAGGACCAGCGCGATGGCGGCGCAAAGCCACACGTTCCAGCCCAGGCCGTAGTACAGCGCGGCGAAGGCGCCAAAGAAGAGGACGAGCCGAAGGATGGTGTATGTCAGGATCCGCACCGTCCAATTCTAGGCGGACCGCCCGTTTCCCGCGATTCGCCGATGGGCGTACGGAAGCACCATCCGTAAGGGCGGGATGGTTGACTACTATTGAGGAATGGTCCGGAACCTCATTTTGGTGGCGCTTGTAGCGCTGGCTGTCACCCTGTACGCGCTGATCGAATGCGTCCGCACGCGCCCGGGAGAGGTGCGCAGCCTCTCGAAGCCCGCGTGGGTCCTGGCGATCCTGTTGCTTCCGCTGGTCGGAGCCGTGCTCTGGTTCTGGCTTGGCCGTCCCCGCAAGGGCACCGGAGGTAAGGGTCGCCCCGCCCCGCGTCCGCGCCCCACTGGCGCGCCGGACGACGACGAGCAGTTCCTGCGCACCCTGGAAGCCCGCCGCCGGCAGAAGGCCCGGGAGGAGGCCCGCGCCGAGGAGCAGCGACGCCGGGAGGCGGAGCTGCGCGACCTCGAGGACAAGTTCAAGAACCCTCCGGCGGCCGATTCCCCGGATTCGCCCTCCGAAAAGTAGCCGCCCGGGAGGCATCCCGCGAAGCGGGAAGAGGCAAAGGAGCGGCCGCCGGCCCCATGGGGCTGGCGGCCGCTCCTTGTGCGCGGGCGGGTTCCCGGTCCCGGGGCTCCCGTGCCCTAGACTCCCGCGTAGGAGTGCAGGCCGTTGAAGTACAGGTTCACCACGGTGAAGTTGAAGATGATGCACAGGTAGCCGATGATGCTCAGCCAGGCCGAGCGGGCCCCGGTCCAGCCCCGGGTGGCCCGGGCGTGCAGGTAGCCGGCGTAGACCACCCAGATCACGAAGCTCCACACCTCCTTGGTGTCCCACCCCCAGTAGCGGCCCCAGGCGGCCTCGGCCCAGACGGCACCGGCCATCACGGTGAAGGTCCACATCACGAAGGCGACGGTGTTGACGCGGTAGGCCGCGTTCTCCAGCGCCACGGCGCTGGGGACCAGGCGCATGAACGCCAGCCTGTCCTGCCCGCCGGCGGCCAGGCGCTTCTGGCGCCCGTCCTGGAGCAGCTGCAGCACACCCATCGCGAAGGTGATGGTGAACAGCGCGGAGGCCAGCACGGCGATGGAGACGTGGATGACCAGCCACGGGCTTTGCAGCGCCGGGACCAGGTGCGCCACGGGGGTGGGGAAGCCCATGGTCGCCGCGCACAGCATGATGGTGACCAGCAGCATCACGAAGGTGCCCATGAAGCGCAGGTCCTTGCGGAGCAGCGCCGCCATGAAGACCAGCGCCACGATCAGCGCGCCGGTGGTGAGGAACTCGTACATGTTGCCCCACGGCACGCGGGCGGCGGCAAGGGCCCGGGACACTACGGCGACGGCGTGGATGCCGACCCCGATCCAGGCAACGGAGACGGCCACCCTGGCGGCCTTGCGCTTACCGGAGTCCTTGACATAGTCCATCGACTCGCTGACCAGCGCTCCGCCGGAGGCCGCGGTCCTGCCCGCGTTCTTCACGGGTGCCGGTCCCCCGACAGCGGCCAGCTGCCGGGCCTCGGCCTCCAGGAGCCCGGCCTCGAGTTCGCGGATCGTGCTGTTGGACTTGGCGAGGTCCCAGGCGAAGGCGATGAACCCGACCGCGTAGGCGAAGGCGGCCAGCAGCATGAACAGGTCGCTGTAGGCACCCAGTTGTTCGTTGATTGACGGCATGGTTTTCCCTTGGTCTCCTTAGACTCGCTCCCGGACCATGCCGGGCCATTCCCTCTCAAGGAGCGTGCGAAGCTCCGCGGCCTCGGCCACCAGCCGCGGGTCCTCGCCGCGGGCCAGCAGGCCGTATTCGATTATGCGTTCCCCGGTGCCATCGGACTGAGTGCCACCGGAGCGGGCTCCGGCCTCCACAACCTTGATCCAGGCCCGGCGGCGCGGCACGAACAGTGAGATGCCCAGCCCCATAAGGGCCAGGGCGGAGAACACCGCGACCGGCACCTTCCCGGGGTCGTGGCGGATGTCCAGCGCCACGTAGCGCTTGAGCCCGTCGAAGGAGACCGACCCCTTGCCCTCGGGCAGGTCATAGGACGTACCCGCGTCCAACACGATGCCTCCGGCATCGAGGTTGCGGCTGTTCAGCTCCGTCAGCGTAGAGGGATCCAGCACGTACACGTTCTGCGGGTCCCCCGCGTCCAGCCCCAAGTCCCCGTAGTAGGAGTTCAGGTTCAGCTGCGGGATGGTGGCCGAGGGGTCCGCGGAGAAGGACACCCCGTCCTCCCCGATCACGGCGGTCGGCAGGAAGAAGCCCACGAAGCCAAGCTGGTCCGGCCGGGCGTCGGGGACCTTGATGACCACCAGGGAGGTGTAGGCGGCATCCTGCGGGACGCCGATTACCGGCCCCTGGAAGGCGATGTCGCCGTTGCCGTCGCGCACTGTCACCACCGGGGCGTAGCCGTTGCCGACCAGGTACACCGCGGTTCCGCCGATGCGCACCGGATGGTTCACCTTCAACTGCTTCTGCTGTGCCTCGGCCCCGGGGGTGTCCGTGGTGGTCACGCTGGCCGTGAAGTCGATCGGCTGGCCGAAGTGCGTCTTGGATTCGCGGTCGAACTCAACCTCGAACCTGTCCAGGCGGATCGAGAAGGGCACCAGCGATTCCTCGCTGAAGTTGGTGCCCGGGCTGAAGGAGTCGTAGGAGACCAGCGTGTTCACGAAGGACTCCCCTTCCACCAGCAGGCGCTGACCGCCATACCCGAACATGCCGCCGACCGCGACCGACCCGAGCACGCCGATGAGCGAAACGTGGAAGACCAGGTTCCCGATTTCGCGCAGGTATCCGCGCTCGGCCGCCACGGACGGGGCCGGCCCCTCAGGACGGGCCTCGACGCGGTAGCCGCGTTTCCTGAGCAACTCCGCGGCGCGCTGTACCACGGCGGCGCCGGAGGGCCCGCCGTCGTGCTCCGCGGGCAGCGGCACGGTCCCGTGCTCGGGCAGGCGGGACAGGCGCGCGGGGGTGCGCGGCGGCGGGGTGCGCAGGGCCTTGGCGTGCTTCCGTGCGCGCGGGATGACACAGCCGATCAGCGAAATGAACAGCAGCAGGTAGATGGCGGAGAACCACACCGAGGAGTACACGTCGAAGAGCTGGAAGCGGTCCAGCCACTCGCCGGCGCCGGGGTTGTTGGCAAGGTACTGGTTGACCTGCTCCGGGTTGACGGAACGCTGCGGGAACAGCGATCCGGGCACCGCGGCGACGGCCAGCAGCAACAGCAGGAACAGCGCCGTGCGCATGCTGGTCAGCTGGGTCCAGGCCCAGCGCAGCATGCCCAGCGGACCCAGCGCGGGGACGGAGACGTCCGCGTTCTTCGCGGCGTTTTTCTCTACCATCAGATTGGCAACTCCACCTCGTTGGCGAACCAGTCTTGCAGCTGCGTGACCCAGCTCCCCCACAGGCCCGTGGCCATCAGGAGGCCAAGGACGATCAACAGCGAGCCGCCCACCCGCATGACCGCAAGCTGGTGGCGGCGGAAGAAGCCCAGGGCGCCCATCCCGCGCCGCAGCCCCAGGGCGATCAACAGGAACGGCAACCCCAGCCCCATGCAGTAGGCGAACGTCAGCAGCGCGCCCTTGGCGGGTTCGGGGTCAGCCCCGCTGCTCAGCGCCAGCACGGCGGCGAGGGTGGGGCCGATGCACGGGGCCCAGCCCAGGCCGAAGGTGATCCCCAGCACCGGCGCGCCCCACAGCCCGGCGGGCGGGCGCTTGTGGATCTTGCGGTCGGACTGGAACCAGGAGAGCCCGCCCATGAACACGATCCCCATCAGGATCACCACGGCGCCGAGCGCCTGGGTGACCCAGGCCCCCTGGAACCGGAGCCAGATGGACAGCTGGGCAAACAGCACCCCGGCCAGCATGAACACGGCGGTGAAGCCAAGCACGAACAACCCGATCCCGCCCACCATCCGGCCGCGCCGCTGTTCGGCGAGGTCGGCACCGGTGAGCCCGGTGACATACCCGAAGTAGCCGGGCACCAGCGGGAGCACGCAGGGCGAGAGGAAGGAGACCAGGCCGGCAAGCAGGGCCACGGGGGCGGCCAGCAGCAGGGAACCGTCCTGGACCAGCTCGGCGAAGGGGTTGGCCTGGGCGGCGACCGTCACCAGCGCGGCGGCGCTCACGCCGCTTCGGCGACGCGGTCGCCGATCAGGGCCTTGAGCGTGCCCTTGTCCACGGCCCCGAGGACGCGTGCGGCCACGCGGCCCTGCTTGTCCAGCACCAGGGTGGTTGGCACCGCCTGCGGCGGCACGTATTTGGTCAGCGCCAGCAGGACCGAGCCGTCCTTGTCCGGCATGGACGGGTACGGGATCCCAAAGCTGCGCTCGAAGGCCTCCGCGGTGGCCTGCTCGTCGCGCACGTTGACCCCGATGAACTGCACGCCCTGGCCGGCGAACGCCTCGGCCAGTTCCTTCATGTGCGGGGCCTCGACCCGGCATGGCGCGCAGGCGGCGTACCAGAAGTTCAGGACCGTGACCTGGCCGGCCCAGTCCGCGGAGTCCACCGGTGTCCCGTTGTAGAGGGTTCCGGTGACCTTGACCGCCTCGCCGCGGGCCTCCGCGGCGTATGTCTCCACCGCGCCGTCGCCGGCGATGTAGTTTTTGTTGTTGCCTTCGCGCGCCTGCGCGGCCAGCGGGTCCTCGCTGGCGCAGGCGGCCAGCGGAAGCGCGGCGGCAAGCACGACGGCGGCACGCAGCATGGCGCGGCGGCTGGGCTGCGAGGGGGTGGGAAGGGACATCGGGCTAGGCTCCAGGGATGTTCGCGGCGCCGGCCAACAGGTCGGCGCTTGGTTCTTCGTAGCGGACGTCGACCAGTCGATTCCCCTCGAATACAAGACTGGTCACGGAGGTGAGAGTGCATTCCCGCCTGCGCGGGTCGTGCCACAGCGGCTTGCCTTCGGCAGCGCGGCGGGTCACCCAGATGGGCAGCTGGTGGCCCACCAGCACGGCCTCCGCACCGGGGCCGCCAATTTCGAGGGCGGCGTCGCGCTGGGTGCGCACCGCCTCCATCATTCGTTCCACCTGCGCGGAGTACGATTCCCCCCAGGACGGGCGAAGCGGATTGACCAGATAGGGCCAGTGCCTGGGGCGCTTGAGCTGGCTTCCAATCCGGGACAGGCCCTCGAAGTGGTTGGTTGCCTCGATAATGCGGGGCTCCGTCACGATTTCCAGGCCCAACGCCGCGGCCGTAGGCGCGGCCGTCTCCTGGGCGCGGTCCAGCGGCGAGGCCGCCAGCAGCACGATCTTCGCCCCGGCGTCGCGGCGGGCAGTGAAGTGCTCCGCGGCGCGCTGGGCCATCGTGCGCCCCAGGTCGGACAGGTGGAACTCGGGGAGCCGACCGTAGAGCACTTTGTCCGGGTTGTGGACTTCCCCATGGCGGAGCAAGTGGACGGTGGCAAGAGGCATGATTCCAGTGTCTCAAACGATCGGGAAAGAGCCTAAAACGGGGCGGTGACAACCATCACCCAAACTTTTCGTTAAATCTTCAAGAAAGGACTGGATATATGCGTTTGCATCCAATAGCGTAGGGGCAGCGGGCCCAACGGACCCGAACCCAGCCACCAGGCACCACCGCATTTTTCAAGGAGAAACCATGAGCATCCCCGCAGGCCTGACCACCGGCGTCTGGAACCTCGACATCGCACACTCCGAGATCGGATTCACCGTCCGCCACGCGGGCATCAGCAAGGTCCGCGGAAAGTTCACCGAGGCCGAGGCCACCATCAAGGCCGCCGATTCGCTCGAGGCGTCCTCCCTGCAGGCGACGGTCCAGGCCGCCTCCTTCAACTCCGGCGACGCCAACCGCGACGCCCACGTCAAGGGGCCGGACTTCTTCGACGTCGAGCGCTTCCCGACCCTGGAGTTCACCGGCACCGAGATCACCGGCAGCGGCGAGGACTACACCCTGGCCGGCAACCTGACCATCCACGGCGTCACCCTTCCGGTCGAGTTCCAGGTGGAGTTCAACGGCGTGACCGTCGACCCGTTCGGCGCCACCCGTGCCGGGTTCTCCGCCGAGACCACGATTTCCCGCAAGGACTTCGGCCTCACCTGGAACGCCGCCCTGGAGGCCGGCGGGGTGCTGGTCAGCGACAAGGTGAAGATCACCCTGGACGTAGCCTTCGTCAAGGAGTCCTAGGCCTCCCCTTCACCGGAACCGCCTCTTCAGCGGCCGCGCCCCGGGATACCGGCGGGCGCGGCCGCCGTCGTTTCCGGAAAGGTCGTTTCCGGAAAGGTCGTTTCCGGAAAGGGAACCGGGCACCGGGGCGCGGAGAGGACCCTCGAAAGGCGCCGGGCAGATGGGGTGAAAATCAGCCTTCGTGATGACGGTACGGTGCGGTCACCAGCGGATATCGTGAAACGGACAGTCCATGCCGGATCAGGAGGAACCATGAGCACCCCGGACGAGACCCCACAGGTCCCGGAACAACCCCGGTACGGCCAGCGCCTGCCGGAAGGCGGCCAGCCCGCCCAGCCGCAGAACCCGCAAGCCCCTTACGGGCAGCCGCAATACGGACAGCCGCCCTACGGCTACCAGGCCCCGCAACCGGGCCAGCAGAACCCCTACGGCCAGCCGCCCTACGGCTACCAGGCCCCGCAACCGGGCCAGCAGAACCCCTACGGCCAGCCCCCCTACGGCTACCAGCCCCCGCAACCGGGCCAGCACGGTTTCGGCGGCCCGGCACAGCCCGTCGAGCGCCCCAAGCAGCTGGAGATTTCCTTCTGGCTTATCCTCGCCGCCGGCGCGCTCACCCTGATCTCCGGCCTCGTGGTGGCGGCGCTGCCCTCTGATGTGCTGCTGCGCATGATCGAAGACACACTGCGCACCCAGGACCCGGCAGGGTACGCGGAGATGCAGACCCAGATGGAGGCCGCGGGCGTGAGCTTCGCTTACCTGATCGGCCTGCTCAAAGGCCTTGCCGTGGTCTTCGCCCTGATCGGCGCGGGCCTCTACTTCCTGATTGCGTTCTTCATCCGCAAGGGCAGCAACGGCGCCCGCATCACGGGCACCGTGCTGGCCGCCCTGTCGCTGCTCGGCCTGCTGGGCGCGGACCCGCTGAACGCGGCGGTGATCGTCCTGGGCGTCGCCGGCATCGTGCTGGCCTGGCTGAGGCCCTCCAGCGAGTACATCGCGGCGAAGAAGGCCGGGCTCGCCAAGTAGCGGGCCACGGCAACTTCCGCCTTAAGCGGCAGCGTCCGCATCCCGGCCGGGATGCGGACGCTGCCGCTTAAGGCGGGCTGCAGCCCGGTGCCGCCGTCCCCGTCAGGACCGTTCCGGATCCGCGTGGGCGGCCTGCTGGGCGTGGTAGGCCAGGATCTGCAGTTCCGTGGCGAGGTCGACCTTCCGCAGCGTCACGCCCTCGGGAACCTGCAGCACCACCGGAGCGAAGCTCAGGATGCTGCGCACCCCGACGCGCACCACCCTGTCGACCAGCCCCTGGGCCACCGGCCCGGGAACGGCCAACACGGCCATGTTGGTGCGGGTGAAGGTCAGGACATCCTCGAGGAAGGCTACGTTCGCCACGCGCAGCCCGTTCACGTCCCGCCCGATGAGATCCGGGCTGGCGTCGAAGAGCGCCACCACCGAGAAGCCGCGGTTGCGGAACCCGCCGTAGCCGGACAGTGCACGCCCCAGGTTTCCGGCGCCGATGATGGAGACGCGCCACTCGTGGGTGAGCCCCAGGCATTCGGTGATGCGTTGGGCCAGGACCTCGGTCTCGTAGCCCACGCCGCGGGTGCCGTAGGACCCCAGCAGGGACAGGTCTTTGCGCAGGATCGCCGAATTGACCCCGGCGGCCTCCGCCAGCACCTCGGAGGAGGCGCGGGCGCGCCCCGCCTCGCGCAGTTCGGTCAGCGCCCGCAGGTACTGCGTCAGGCGGACCAGGGTGGCTTCCGGCAGGTGCCGCGCGGCTGCCGGCCCGGTCTCCGCGGGGGGCTGCGCCGGTCCTTTACTGCGTGGCATGCTCGACCGTTCCTCCTGCTGGTTGGATAGTCAACTGTAGGACGGCGCCGGGGCCGCCCCAAAAACCAAGACGGCACCTTGCGGGGGCAGCGCCCCGGACCCGCTCAACCCTGCGGCGCGGTGAGCAGGCCCTCGAGGCGCCGGGCGTCGATCACCCAGAAATCTCGGACCGTCCCGTCCACCAGCAGCACCGGGACCTCCTCCGCATGTCGGGCCAAAAGCTCCGGATCCCCGTCGATCCGCCGCTCGGCCCACGCCACGCCCAGCCTGCCGGCTACGGCGGCCACGGTTTCCCGGGCGGCGGCACAGAGGTGGCAGCCTGCGCGGGTCAGCAGCAGGACGCGGGGGTCGGGAGCGGAAGAATCCATGGCTCCACGGTACCGGCTCGTCCCGGGCGCAGCAGCCAGGCCGGCCCGCAAGCCAGCCGCGGCGCCCCCTCAGCCTGGCTGCCGGGGGCGCACACAACGACGGCGGGGCCGCGCCTTTCGAAGGGAAAGGTGCGGCCCCGCCGTCGTCGCCTGGACGCCGCGCCGTGCTCCGGCGTGCGCCCCCGCGGCTACTTCTTGTTGCGGCGCTGGTGGCGGGTCTTGCGAAGCAGCTTGCGGTGCTTCTTCTTGGCCATACGCTTGCGGCGCTTCTTGATAACAGAGCCCATATTGGTTCCTCACTGTCTATTGGTGCCGACTACTTTCCGGTACCAAAAGCAACCGATCGCAGCCAACTGGACGTAAAACGTTCCTTAACAGGTTACCTGCTTCTGCAGGCGCGTCAGACCACTGGCCTCAGGCAGTCTCCGAGGCCCCGTCCACCCGTGCCGTGCGCAGGTATTCCTCGACGGCCGCCTCCGGAACGCGGTAGGAACGCCCGAAGCGGACCGCGGGCAGTTCACCGGCGTGCACCAGCCGGTACACGGTCATCTTCGAGACACGCATGACCTCGGCGACCTCGGCAACCGTCATGAAGTGCGCGTTCGAGAAATTCCCCGCCTCAGCCATCCCCGCTCCACTCCTGACTTGGACCACAGGGGCCCAACTTGGACAACACGGCCCACCGGTGAACGGCGGGCGCGTTGGATCTGCGGCCGGGTGGCGCGCAGCAGGCGATGCCGTCTGGCTAGTCACTCTAGTGGCTGGAGGGGTTAATGTGAAACCTTTTTCATCTCCCTCTTCCAGCCCCCGGCCCTGTTCACGGGCCCCTTGACGGCGGGGCGGGCAGGTGCATCAGCGCCTGTCTCCGCCCCGCCCGCCGGTGTCCGCCTACGCTTCGGCGCGCCCGGCGCGCACCGCGGCGGCGAGTGTCTCCAGCGCCGATTCGGTCGCGTCCCATCCCATGCAGGCATCGGTCACGGACTGGCCGTAGACCAGGCCGTCGAGCACGGGAGTGTCCTGTCCGGTACGGGCCGCGTCCGGGGCCGGAACCTCGAGCTTCTGGGCCCCCGGGACCAGGAAGCTCTCCGCCATCAGGCCGGCGATGCCCTGTTCCCCGGCGGCAAGGCGCGCAGCCAGCTCATTGATAACCTCCGCCTGGCGGATATGGGATTTTCCGGAGTTCGCGTGGCTGGCGTCCACGATGACCCGGGGGTTCAGTCCGGCTGCCCCCATGCGCTCCGAAGCGGCCGCGATGTCTCCCGCGGAGTAGTTCGGTCCGCCCGCACCACCGCGCAGGATCAGGTGCACATCGGTGTTGCCGCGCGTCTGCACCATGCTGGCGCGCCCCCCGGCATCGATGCCCAGGAAGGATTGCGGCGCCGCGGCGGCACCGCAGGCATCCACGGCGACCTGCAAACCGCCGTCGGTGCCATTCTTGAAGCCGACCGGCATGGACAGCCCGGACACCAACTGGCGGTGGACCTGGCTCTCCGTGGTCCGGGCACCCACCGCGCCCCACGCGACCAGGTCGGCCAGGTACTGCGGGCTGATCGGCTCCAGGAACTCGGTGGCCGTGGGCAGGCCCAGCTCTCCGACCTCCAGCAGGAAGCGGCGGGCGGCGCGCAGGCCGGCTGCCATGTCATGGCTGCCGTCCAGGGCGGGATCGTTGATCAGGCCCTTCCACCCCACCGTGGTGCGCGGCTTCTCGAAGTAGGTGCGCATGAGCACCAGCAGTTCGCCGCGGTGGCGCCCCGCCGCGGCGGCGAGCCGGGCCGCGTAGTCCAGGCCGGCCTGCGGGTCGTGGATGGAGCAGGGGCCAATGATGACGAGCAGGCGCGGGTCCACGCCGTCAAGCACGGCCCGGATCTCCTGGCGGGCCCGGCCCACGCGGTACTGCAGCGCCGCAGAGGGGGCGAGTTCCCCGCGGACCTGGGCCGGGCTGGGCAGCGGGGCGAAGCCCGCCACGCGCTCGTCGGAGTTGGGGGTGCCCTGTGCCGGGCCGAGGTTCTGCGCGGCGTCGGCGCGCTGGGAGGTTTCGAGCAGGTCGGTGGCGGAAACGGCGTTCATCGGATCTCTTTTCGGTGGCAACGGCTGCGGGGGTGGGCGGCCGGCCGGATCCGTGGTCCTTCAGGCCGCCTGGAAATGGCGAAGGGCCGGGAGCGTTGTGCTCCGGCCCTTGTCGGCTCTGAAGGTTGGGTACGCGCGATTACCTTGCGGCGGGCCCCTCCAGAGCCGACACAAAATACGCATACCAACGGGTGTTCATGGACCCCACCCTACGCCGGGTGCGCCCGCAGCCCAAAACCGGGCCCCTGTCCGGCGTAACGAACGCCGTAATGAGCGCGGTAATGAGCGCCGTCGCGAAAGGCCGCACCGTGCCGGGCCGCCGCCCTGTGTACTGGCGCCCTGCCAGCGCCCTACTTAACGCCGGCGTCCGAACTTTGGCTTCTGCAGGCGCTCCAGCAGGTCCGCGGCACGGCCCGTCACCTGCTCGACGGTGCGGCCCACGGTCCGGCCCAATTGCTGCGCCGCCTGGGTCGCGTGGGCCGGCGCCACAGGGGCGGCCGTGGCGGGGGCTTGCGGGATGGGCTGCGGGTTAGCCAGTGAGGCTGGCTGCGCGGCCGCCGGGGCGGGGGCGGATGCAGTTCCTGCGTCCGCTGCCGGAGCGGTTCCGGCAGCGGCCGCAGCGGGGGTTCCGGCCCCGGCGGGCGACGGCGCCCTGCCTGCGGGGGTAAAGGCGGCCAGCCACCGGGCCGCATGGTTGAGCGGCTCGGGGCTGACGGAGTAGTAGCGGCGCTGCCCTTCGGCGCGCATCGTGGCCAGGCCCGCTTCGCGGAGCACCTTCAGGTGCTTGGAGACGGTGGGCTGGCTGACTCCCAGCGCTTCGACGAGCTCACCGACCGAGCGGTCCCCCTCCCGCAGTGCGTCGAGGAGTTGCCGGCGGGTGCCGTCGGAAATCACGGTGAAGACGTCGTCGTGGGCCATTCCATCACCCTAGCCGCATATTTCACGGCGGGCATCTTGGCAGGAGGGCCCGCCGAACCGGCCCAGTCGAGCCCGCTCCTGTCAGCCTGCTCAGTCGAACCAGGGATCCAGGCCGTACAGCGGGAAGATCTCCTTGCGGGTGGCCATCACGGAGCGGTCCACGGGATCGGCCGGGTCATAGCCCACCTCCCAGGAACGCCACCACAGGTCCACGTCGTCGCCCATGGATTCGGGCGTGCGGGCGCCATAGCGCTCCATCACATAGTCCCTCCAGGGCCGCGGGACCGGGGTGCGCACCGGCACCGGGTAGCCCGAGGCGATGCCGACCAGGTGGCTCCACACCCGCGGGACGACGTCGGTGACGTTGTAGCCGCCCCCGCCGGTGGAGATCCAGCGGCCTCCGCAGAGCCGGGCGGCCAGCTCAGCGATGTCCAGGGCGTTCTGGCGCTGGGCGTCCACGCTCAGGCAGAGGTTGCTGAGGGCATCGCTCCGGTGGCCGTCGCACCCGTGCTGGCTGACGATCACCTCCGGGGCAAACGCAGCAGCCAGTTGCGGGACCACCGCGTGAAAGGCGCGCAGCCAGCCACTGTCGCCCGTTCCGGCCGGGAGGGCCACGTTGACGGCCGTGCCGGGCGCCCCGGGACCGCCGATCTCGTTGGCGAAACCGGTGCCGGGGAACAGGGACATACCCGACTCGTGAAGGGACACGGTCAGGACCCTTGGCTCGTCCCAGAAAATCCGTTCCGTGCCGTCGCCGTGGTGGGCGTCGACGTCGATATACAGCACGCGGGAGACGCCGCCGTCCAGAAGCCGCTGGATGGCCAGCGCGGTGTCGTTGTAAATGCAGAAACCGCTGGCCCTGCCGCGGACCGCGTGGTGCATCCCGCCGCCGAAGTTCACCACGTGCAGCGCCGATCCGGCCAGGATCGATTCGGCCGCCAGGAGCGTCCCCCCTGCCAGCCGGGCACTGGCCTCGTGGATGCCCGCGAAGACCGGGTTGTCCTCGGTGCCCAAGCCGTGGGCCTCGTCGGTCCGCTCCGGGTGGTCGCCCGCGCTCCGGACGGCCGCGATGTATTCGCGGTCGTGGACGGCCGCCAGGTCGTCGTCGGTCGCCACTGGAGGCTCCACGAGCGTGAGCGACCCGCGGTCAAGCAGGCCCAGTTCCCGGGCAAGGCGGATGGTCAGATCCAGCCGGAGCGGGTGCATGGGATGGGTTTCGCTGAAGCGGTATGCCATCATGTCCCCGCTCCAGACGACCTGTGTGGGCGGCGCCGGCGCTGTGAGATGTGTCATCACTCCTCAGGCTACGCGACGCCGGGAATGCGCCGCGCACCGGGGCAGGGCCCGGAGGTGGTTTACTGTGTTTGTTTCAATCGCCCGTCCCCGGGCGCGCCACCTGCCATCCTTCACCGCACGGAGTCTTTCGGAAGACCATGGGCCCCCACCAGACATACGCGTCACCCTCCGAGCGCGGAGCGCTGCGGCGCCTCCTTGCCGGTGCGCGGGCACTGGTCGACTCTGTGGCCGCGCACTCCCCCGCCCGGTTCGCCCTGATCGTCTTCCTCCTGGCGATCTGCATCTTCACCGCCCTGCTCTCGCTGCCGGCGGCGGCCACGTCCGGCCGCTCCACCCCCCTGCACGACGCCCTGTTCACCGCGGTCTCCGCCGTCTGCGTCACCGGTTTGACGGTCGTGTCGACGGCGACGCACTGGACCTTCTTCGGCCAGGTGGTCATCATCGTGGGCGTGTTCGTGGGCGGCCTGGGCATCCTGACCCTGGCCTCGGTGCTGTCCCTGGCAGTGTCCAAGCGGCTGGGCGTGCGCGGCAAGCTGATGGCCCAGCAGTCGATGAACACCGTGGGAACCAGCAAGCTCGGCGAGGTGGGAACCCTGTTGCGCACGGTCATCACCACCTCTGTGGCCATCGAACTGCTGCTGACGCTCATGCTCACCCCCCGCTTCATGATCCTTGGCGAACCGTTTGGCCAGGCGCTCTGGCATGGGGTCTTCTACGCGATCTCGGCGTTCAACAACGGCGGCTTCACCCCGCACTCGGACGGGCTGGTCCCCTACGAAACCGACCTGTGGGTCCTTGTCCCGCTGATGCTCGGAGTGGTCCTCGGCAGCCTGGGCTTCCCGGTGGTGATGGTCCTGATCATCTACCGGAACAAGGTGCGCCAATGGACGCTGCACACCAAACTGACCCTGGTGGTCAGCGCCATCCTCCTGGTCGGCGGCACGCTGGCCTGGGCGGCGCTGGAATGGAACAACCCCCGCACCATCGCGGAGATGAACCTGGGCGACAAGGTCATCAACGCGATCTTCGCCTCCGTGATGACCCGCTCGGGCGGCTTCAACCTGGTGGAGCAGGGGGACATGGAATCCACCACCATGCTGCTCACCGACGCCCTCATGTTTGCCGGCGGCGGCTCCGCCTCCACCGCCGGCGGCATCAAGGTGACCACCATCGCCGTGATGTTCCTGGCGATCTTCGCCGAGGCCCGCGGCGACAGCGACGTGCGCGCCTTCGGCCGCCGCATCCCGGAAGGCACCATGCGCGTGGCCATTTCGGTGCTGGTGCTCGGCGCCACGCTGGTTGGCCTGGGCACCGGGTCCCTCCTGGCGATCAGCGGAGCCACTTTGGACCGGGTGCTTTTCGAATCGATTTCCGCGTTCGCCACAGTGGGCCTCAGCACGGGCCTGAGCGGAGAACTGCCGCCCTCCGGCAAGTACGTGCTCTCCGCACTGATGTTCGCGGGCCGCGTCGGCACCATTACCCTGGCGGCCGCCCTGGCGCTGCGCCAGCGCGACCAGCTGTACCACTACCCGGAAGAGAGGCCGATCATTGGCTGAGAAGACACACGACCACAACGCCCCCGTGCTGGTGATCGGGCTGGGCCGCTTCGGGGCGGCCGTGGCCGAGCAGCTGGTCAAGCAGGGCCGCGAGGTGCTGGCCATCGAACGCAACCAGGAACTTGTCCAGAAGTGGGCCAGCACGCTCACCCACGTGGTGGAGGCCGACGCCACCAACATCGATGCGCTGCGCCAGCTCGGAGCGCAGGAGTTCTCCTCGGCCGTGGTGGGCGTGGGCACCTCCATCGAATCCTCGGTGCTGATCACCGTGAACCTGGTGGACCTGGGCATCGAGCACCTGTGGGTGAAGGCAATCACGCAGTCCCACGGCAAGATCCTCAGCCGCATCGGGGCGAACCACGTGATCTATCCGGAGGCCGACGCCGGCGTCCGGGCCGCCCACCTGGTGGGCGGGCGCATGCTGGACTTCATCGAGTTCGACGACGGCTTCGCGATCGTGAAGATGTACCCGCCGAAGGAGACCCAGGGCTTCACGCTCCAGGAGTCGCAGGTGAGGGCAAAGTACGGCGTGACGGTGGTGGGGGTGAAGTCCCCCGGCGAGGACTTCACCTACGCCCAGCCGCACACCAAGGTCACCCGCCGCGACGTGCTGATCGTGGCCGGGCATGTGGACCTCCTGGAACGCTTTGCGGCCCGCCCCTGACCCCCGGGCTCCGGGGCCCCGGATCAGCCCAGGCTGCGGCTGATTTCCGCGGCGCGTTCGGCCGCCGCGCGCGCGCCCCGGGCAACGATGTCCGCCAGTCCGGCCTCGTCGAAGGCCGCGAGGGCGCGCTCGGTGGTGCCGTTGGGGCTGGTGATGGCCTTGCGCAGCCCGGCCGGGTCCGCCGCCGGGTCCGCGAGCATCGCTCCGGCCCCGGCCACGGTGGCGCGGGCCAGGTCGCGGGCCAGGTCCGCCGAGAGGCCCAGTTCGACGCCGGCCCGGGCCATCGCCTCGGCCAGGTAGAACGCATAGGCCGGACCGGAGCCGCTGATCGCGGTCACCGCGTCGAGCTGCTCCTCCGGGACCACCCGGACCAGTCCGGAAACTTCGAAGAGGGCAACCACCTCGGCGACCTGGGCCTCGGTGGCGGTGCTGCCGGCGCTCAGGCCGACTGCGCCGCGACCCGCCATCAGCGGGGTGTTGGGCATGCTGCGCACCACCGGCTGTCCGGCGGCAAGGGCGCCCTCGATCTGCGCGATGGTCACCCCTGCGGCGACGCTGACCACCACGGCGTCCGGACGCAGCGCCCCGGCGATCTCGCGGCAGAGGTCCTGGATTCCGACCGGCTTGACCCCCAGGAAAACGATGTCGGCCCCGGCGGCGGCCGCGCGGTTGGCATCGGGGGTATCCGCGCCGGCAAGCACTTCGATGCCGGTTTCCGTGCGCAGCGCCCGGGCCTTTTCCGCGCCCCGGACCGTCGCCACCAGCGCCGAGGGGTCCGCCCCCGCTGCGAGGATGCCCCGCAGGATGGCGCCGTTCATGTTGCCGGCCCCCAGGAACGCGATGCGCCGGGACGGGCGCGGCCGGCTCCGGTCAGCGTCGTGGGGGTGGGGCAGGGCGTTGGCGGCGGCAGCGGAAGTCATGGTCGCAATTCTGCCACGGCCGGAGATTCACAGACGGTTGCCAGCAAACACGGCGGCCGGACACATCCTGGCTTCCTACGCTGGTAAGTGCCTCATCATGGTGCGAGTGATGAAGAACCGGTGGTGTCATTCACACCGGACCGGTCAAGGTGCCGGCGGGCGAAGGAAAGGGTTTCCCCCAACCATTCCTCACGTTCGCCGGCACCTTTCGCTTTGCGGGTGGAGACCTCCACGGCCACGACGCCCTCCCAGTTGCTGTCCCGGAGGTACTGCAGGGACTCCTCGACGGGTTGGGTGCCGCGTCCGGGCACCAGGTGCTCATCCTTATTGCTGTTCCGGCCGTCGCACAGGTGCACGTGGGACAGCCGCTCCCCGAGGTTGCGGAACGCCTGGTGGGAGTCCATGCCGGCAATCGCCGCATGGGAGAAGTCCCAGGTCACGTGTTCGTACGACTGCGGCACCGGATCCCAGTGCGGCAGGTACATCAGCGCCTCGCGCCCGCGGGCCCGCCACGGGTACATGTTTTCCACCGCGATCCGGACCCCGTAGTCCTCCATGATGCGGCGCACGCCCTCGGCGAAGCCGGTGGCGTAGGTCCCCTGCCAGCGGAACGGCGGGTGGGCGATGACGACGTCGCACCCCACCTCCACCGCCATGGCCGCGGACATCTCGATCTTGTTCCAGGCGCTGCCCCAGACCTGTTGCGTCAGCAGCAGGGTGGGGGCGTGGATGGCCATGATCGGCTGGTCGTAGCGGGAGCTGAGGTCCCTGAGGCGGCGGGGGTCCTGCGACAGGGCGTTGCCGGTGACCAGGACCTCGATCCCGTCGTAGCCGAGATCGTGGGCCACGGCGAACGCGTCGTGCACGCTCAGCGGGTAGACCGAGGAACTGGAGAGCGCCACCGGTATGTTCCGCCCCGCCGCTCCCTTCCCGGCCGCCGGAGTCTCCTGGGTTGTCATCTCGCGTACCACCTCACTTCTCACCGGTCACCGCTCACAGGTCCGCCGTCGGGGCCACGGGCTGCTGGCCCAGCAGCACGTGGCCCACTCCCACGCTACTCCCGAAGGGCTGTTCCCCGTCGTACAGCAGGTGGTCGAACCGCCGCAGGATCAGGCCCTCGCGCAACGCCCACGGGCAGATGCGCAGGGACTTGATGTCGAAGGCCTTCATTGCCTCGTAGGCGACAATCGCACCGGCGAGCAGCTGCGGCGCGCGGATCTCCGACACCCCGGGCAGCTCCGCCCGTTCGGCCGCGCTCATGGCCGCCAGCCGGTTGGTCCACAGCTTCAGGTCCTCCTGCCGCAGCACCCGCTTCACGTAGGGGCCCTCCGTGCTCGGCGCCGCGCCGGTGATGCGCGCCAGCGACCGGAAGGTCTTTGAGGTGCCGGCCACCAGGGAGGGCCTCCCCAGCGCCGAGAGCTCGCGCACCGGATCCGCCAGGGTTTCGCGCACGTAGGCACGCAGCGCCTTGATGTCGGGGATCGACGGCGGGTCTCCCGGCAGCCAGTCCCGGGTCAGCCGCCCCGCCCCCAGCGGGACCGAGCGCGCCGCCGCGGGGAACTCGTCGGTGCCGATGGCCATCTCGAAGGATCCGCCACCGATGTCCAGGTCCAGGATGGTCTCCGCGCCCCACCCGTACCAGCGCCGTACCGCGTGGTAGGTCATGCCGGCCTCCTGCTCGCCGGACAGCTCCCCCAATTCCACCCCGGTTTCGGTGAGCACCCGGTCCAGCACCTGCTGGCCGTTGGCCGCCTCCCGGATCGCGGAGGTGCAGAAGGCCAGCATGTCCTCGGCGCCGTGGCGCGCCGCGAAGCGGGCGGCTTCCCGGATGAAGTCCAGGAGTTCGGACTGCCCCTCCTGGGTGATGGCTCCGGCATCGTCCAGGAACCTCACCAGCGACAACGGACGCTTGTGGGTGGCAAAAGCCACCGGCCGCGCGCCCGCGTAGGCGTCCACCAGCAGCAGGTGGACGGTGTTGGATCCGATGTCCAGGACGCCAAGACGCATGTGGTCCCCCTATTTCTTGGCCGCGGCGCGTTTCGGGGCAGCGCTGCGCGTGGTGCGCTTCACCGGACCCTTGGCCCGCTTCTCGGCCAGCAGGGCGATGGCCTGCTCGCGGGTCAGCTCCTCCAGCGGGGTGGCGCGCGGAACCGTGATGTTGGTGATGCCGTCGGTGATGTAGGGGCCGAACCGGCCCTCCTTGACCACGATCGGCTTCTCCGAAACCGGGTCCGCACCGAACTCCGCCAGCGGGGCCGCCGCCGTGCGCCCGCCGCGCTGCTTCGGCTGGGCGTAGATCTCCAGTGCCTGTTCGAGGGTGATCGTGAAGATCTCCTCCTCCGAGCCGAGCGAGCGGGAGTCGGTCCCCTTCTTCAGGTAGGGGCCGAACCGGCCGTTCTGGACAGTGATCTCCACGCCCTCCGCGTCGGTGCCGAGCACCCGCGGCAGCGAGATCAGCTTCAGCGCGTCCTCGAGGGTGACCGTTTCAACGGTCATCGACTTGAACAGGGAACCGGTGCGCGGCTTGGCCTTGGTGGGCTTCTTGGGGGGCTTCGGCTTGCCGTTCTTGTAGTACTCGACCGGTTGCGCGGCAAGCTCCTCGGCGGTCGGTTCCGGGATGAGCTCGGTGACGTAGGCTCCGTAGCGGCCGTCCTTGGCCACGATGGTGCGTCCGGTGGCCGGGTCGGTGCCCAGCACGCGCTCCGCCGGACCGGATGACTCCATCAGTTCCAGCGCCTTCTCCGCGGTCAGCTCGTCCGGGGCCAGGTCCTCCGGCACGTTGGCGCGCTGCGGCTCCGCGTCCTCGGGCGCGTCCGGCGGAAGCGGCTTCTCCAGATAGGGGCCGAACTTGCCCACGCGCAGCACGATCCCCGGGGCGATCTCCACGGAGTTGATGGCGCGCGCGTCGATGTCGCCCAGGTTCTCGACCACGGCCTGCAGGCCCGCAGTGTCCCCCTCGCCGAAGTAGAAGCGCCTGAGCCACTCGGAGCGCTTCAGGTGTCCCTTGGCGATCTCGTCGAGGTCGTCCTCCAGGCGGGCGGTGAAGCCGTAGTCGATGTACCGGCCAAAGTGCTCCTCCAGCAGGCGGACCACGGAGAACGCGATCCAGCTTGGCACCAGCGCACCGCCGCGCTTGGTGACATAGCCGCGGTCCATGATCGTGGAGATGGTTGGCGCGTAGGTCGACGGGCGGCCGATCTCGCGCGCCTCCAGCTCGGCGACGATTGATGCCTCGGTGTAGCGCGGCGGCGGGGAGGTCTCGTGTCCGACGGCCTGGATGTCCCGCCCGTCCAGCGCCTCGCCGACCTTCAGCTCGGGAAGCCGGCGGTCGCCGTCGTTCTCCTCTTCCTCGCGCGCCACGTCGCGCCCCTCCTCGTAGGCCGCAAGGAAGCCGCGGAAGGTGATCACGGTGCCGGAGGCGGTGAACTCGGCGGTCCGTCCATCCGTGGCCCTTCCGGAGAGCCGGACGGAGGCGGTGAAGCCCTTGGCATCGGACATCTGGGAGGCCACGGTGCGCTTCCAGATCAGCTCGTAGAGGCGGAACTCGTCGGGGCTGAGCTGGGCGCGGACGTCGGCGGGCCGGCGGAAGGAGTCTCCGGCCGGGCGGATGGCTTCGTGCGCCTCCTGCGCGGAATCTGACTTGGCCTTGTAGACGCGGCGCTCGGCCGGCACGGAGTCGGCCCCGTACAGTTCGGCTGCCTGCCTGCGGGCGGCGTTCACGGCCTCGTTGGAGAGGAACACCGAGTCGGTACGCATGTAGGTGATGTAGCCGTTTTCGTACAGCCGCTGCGCCACCTGCATGGTCGACTTGGAGGACCAGCGCAGCTTGCGCGAGGCCTCCTGCTGCAGCGTGGAGGTGGTGAACGGAGCGGCCGGGCGGCGCGTGTACGGCTTGTTGTCCACGCTGGAAACCTCGAACGCGGCCCCGGCAAGGCCCGCCGCCAGCGAGGTGGCGGAGGCCTCGTCCAGGTGCACGACGCCGGCACTGCCCTTGGGTGCCTTCAGCGCCCCGCGGTCGTCGAAGTCGCGTCCCGAGGCCACGCGGGCCCCGTCCACGGCGGCCAGCTTGGCCCGGAAACCCTCCCCGGCGCCGGTGGAGAACTCGCCGGTCAGGTCCCAGTAGGAGGCGGAGCGGAAGGCCATGCGCTCGCGTTCGCGCTCGACCACCAGCCGGGTCGCCACGGACTGCACCCGGCCGGCGGAGAGGCCGCGGGCAATCTTGCGCCACAGCACCGGGGAGATCTCGTAGCCGTAGAGGCGGTCCAGGACGCGGCGGGTCTCCTGCGCGTCGACGAGGTCGGTGTCCAGTTCGCGCACATTCTCCAGGGCGCGGGCAATGCCCTCCTTGGTGATCTCCGTGAACGCCATGCGGTGCACGGGAACCTTGGGCTGGAGGACCTGCAGCAGGTGCCACGCGATGGCTTCGCCCTCGCGGTCCGCATCGGTTGCGAGGTAGAGCTCGTCGGCGTCCTTCAGCTTGGCCTTGAGGTCCGCTACCCGCTTCTTCTTGTCCGGGTAGACGACGTAATACGGCTCGAAGTCCTTGTCGATGTCGACGGCGAACTTGCCCACGGAGGTCTTCTTCAGCTCCGCGGGAAGGTCGGAGGGCTGCGGCAGGTCCCGGATGTGTCCCACGGACGCATCGACTTCGAAGCCCTCGCCCAGGTACTTGGCGATGGACTTGCTCTTTGCGGGAGACTCGACGATCACGAGTTTCTTGCCGGTCTTTTCCTTGGCCTTTGCGGGCACAGCACTCCTATTGCAGCCGATGGGCGAACCGCACGGGTCCGCCCGCACATTCCTGCACTAGGTTAGCCGCATCGGAGCCGCGCGAAGCAAGCGGCGTTGTGGACCGCCGAATGCGGCAGGTCCGTGAAGGCCTCAGGAACCCTCCGCGCGGCGCTCGGGAAGGAAGGAGAGCATATAGTAGAGCCGCTCGGCATCGATCCCGCGGTCCTCGGGCAGGGCGAGGGCCTCGTACTCGTCCACGAGCGCGTAGACCTTCTTGATGAATTCGTCGCGCTGCCCGGGCTTCAGGAAGACCATTCCGGTGGTCAGCACCGGGGCCCGGTCCGGGCCGGGCTCGATGCCTGCGCGGCGCTCCCGGTCGCGGTGTTCGATCTCCGCGCTGAGCCGTTCCCGGAAGGCGTTCAGCTGCACGTTCAGGAAGGCGTTCTTGGCAGCCGTGGAACCGCTCAGGGTGCCCACGACCAGTTGGTCCCCGGCCGCCTTCCAGCGGCGCTCGCGACCGTCCCCCTCGCTGGCCGCGCGCTCGACGTACCCGTACTTCTCCAGCGCGCGCAGGTGGTAGCTCATGGCGCTCGGGGTCAGGTTGCAGCGCGACGCCAGCTCGGTGGCGGTGCGGGTGGACTGCGAGGCGAACAGTTCGTCCAGCACCTCAAGGCGGGCCTCGTGGGCCAGCGCACGGATGGCCTGCGGGTCGCTGATCACCAGGGGATTGGCGCTGCGCCGACGGACCCCCCGGGGTGCGGCGTCGTCCTGCGTCGGGGTGTTCTGCGTCATGCCCGGAACTTTAGCGGTTGTTTCGCATCTCCAACAGGAACCCTTTGCGGACCAGGTCTTCGGCTTCATCCAGCAATGCCGGCACCAAATTTCCGGCGTCGCGGTCCAGCAGCGCGGCCAGGGCACGGGCGATCTGCCCGGCGCTGAGATCGCCGTCGCAGGCGGAAACGAACCCGGCCAGTTCGGTGCTCAGCAGCGTGGTGCGGCGCAGCCCTGCACCCTGGCGGAGCAGGATGACGCCCGGGTGCTCCGCCCCGGGGCGCTGGTGGCGCTCCTCGGTCACGTCGTCGGCGACCAGCAGGTGCGCCCCGTCGAGGCGGTGCCGCCCGGGCGCCCCCTCCAGACCGGCCAGCGCGTCGGCCCGCTCCACCGCGGCGGCCAGGTGGGGGCCCACCGGCTGCTCGATGGGGTAGGTGATCTCCTCGAAGACCTGCCCGAACGGGGCTGTCCCGGCGACCGCGGGGCGGCGCAGCCACACCATGCCAAAGCCCACCGCGCGGACCCGGCGGGAGGCGAAGTCCTCCAGGTAGCTGGCGTAACGGGCGGCGTACAGGTCCGGATCGCGCGCCTCGGAGGCATCCCTCAGCCAGGTCTCCGCATAGCCCGACGGCGACACCGTCTCGCGCTGGATGAACCAGGCCTCGATACCCTCGGGCACCCACGAGCGCGGGCCCGCGCTCCAGGCGTCCCCCTCCCGGGCGGCGCCGTTCCCGCCGTCGTCCCCCTCGGAGATCTCCCAGTTGGCCAGCAGCTGGGCGACGCCGCCGGGGACGAGCAGCCCGGGGATGCCGGCCACCAGCCCGGCCACCAGGTGGTCCCCGGGCAGGCCTCCGTCGCGGTAGGTGAAGCGGTCCGCCGCGGTCTCCCCCGCGGTGCGCGGGGTGATGACGAAAGGAGGGTTGGATACGACCAGGTCGAAGCGCTCCCCCGCGACGGGTTCGAGCAGGCTGCCCAGGCGCAGGTCGGCCCGGTCCTCCAGGTGTGCCGGGTCAAGACCTAGGGCCTGGTGGTTCAGCAGCAGGTTGAAGCGGGCGAACGCGAGGGCGCGTTCGGAGATGTCGGTGGCGACGACGCGGCGGACGTGGGAGAGCAGGTGGAAGGTCTGGATGCCGCAGCCGGTGCCCAAGTCCAGGGCGGTCTGGACCTGCGGGCGGATGGTGGTCTGGGCCAGGGTGAGGGAGGCCTGCCCGATGCCGAGCACATGGTCGGGGCGCAGCACCCCGGGCCGCTGGTGGGCACCGAGATCGCTGGCGACCCAGAGTTCGGCGTCGGCGTCGGAGGCGTGCGGGCGCAGGTCCACGGCCGAACGCAGGATGGGCCCGCCAAAGCCCGCACCGCCGGCCTCGGGAATGTCGGGCCCGGCTTCGGCCAGCCCGAGGACCAGCAGGCCGGCGGCGCGGGTGCGCGGCAGGGCCGCGTCCAGGACCGCGGCCGGCAGGTCCAGGCCCAGCAGCCAAAAGGCCGTGACGACGGCGACGGGCGCCGGGGACTGTTCGGCCAGCAGCCTCCTGAGCACCAGCAGCGCGGGGACCAGCTGGTCGCGGTTCAACGCCGCGTCGGCCTCCTCGCCGAGCAGCCCGGAGACGCCGTCGTGGGTGTAGCCGGCCGCCCGCAGGTCGGCGGCAAGGGCATCCAGCAGGGCCTGGTCGTGGCTCTGCGGTGCGTCGGGGATCCGGGAAAAATCGTGCTCGCTCACCCGAGGATTTTAGCGGGCGGGACAGCCTCCCCCGCCTGCCCGTTCCGGTCGTGGTCGGGGCAGAGCCGCAGTGCGTCGTCCGCGGCGCAGCCGGCGCAGAAGAGGCGCAGGTTGCGGCAGGACAGGTCGGCGCAGTTCTCGAACTTGCTGGTCGGTTCCGCGCACGCCACGCAGCGGCCGATCGTCTTGGCCTCGTCGCTGAATTCCAGGTGCATGCGCTTGTCGAAAACGTACAGCGAGCCTTCCCAAAGGCCCCGGTCCCCGTACTTCTCGCCGTACCGCACAATCCCTCCCTGGAGCTGGTAGACCTCCCCGAACCCGCGGTTGACCATGAGGGAGGAGAGGACCTCGCAGCGGATGCCGCCGGTGCAGTAGGTGACCACCGGCTTGCCCTTGAGGTCGTCGTACTTGCCGGAGTCCAGCTCCCGGATGAAGTCGTGGGTGGTGGCGACGTCCGGGACGACCGCTCCCTTGAACCGGCCGATCTGCGCCTCGAAGGCGTTGCGCCCGTCAAAGAAGACCACGTCCTCACCCGCGGCTTTCTTGGCCTCGACCAGTTCGTGCAGCTCCTCGGGGCGCAGGTGCGTGCCTCCGCCCACCACCCCGCCGGCGTCCACCTTCAGTTCTCCCGGGGCGCCGAAAGAGACGATCTCGTCGCGGACCTTCACGGAGATCCGCGGGAAGTCCTCCGCGCCGCCGTCGCTCCACTTCACATCCAGGGCCCGGAAGGCGGGGTGCTCCCGGGTGGCCTTGACGTATTGCTTGACCGCCCGGATCTCGCCGCCGACGGTGCCGTTGATGCCGTCCTTGGAGATCAGGATGCGCCCGCGCAGCCCCCAGCGCTCCAGCAGGGTGCGCTGCCAGAGGCGAATGGCTTCCGGGTCCGGAAGCGGTACGAAGGCGTAGTACAGGGCAATGCGGTTTTGGGACACGCCTTTAAGGGTATGCGAGCGGCGGCTGTTAACGGCCGCCGACGGTCGGGTTGCGTTTGTGTGCATGCTCTCCCCACCCCCGGCGTGCACGGAGTAGTGTCAGGCCATGGGATCGACTGCGAGCGACGAACTGATTGGGTCCTGGGTCACCGGCTGGGCCGGTGCGCGCGGGTACGAGAGCCGCCACGAGGGCCGCGTCCACGCCGCGCTCAGGCACGACACCACCGGCGACTGGGAATACGTCATCTACGAGCCCACCTCCGAGGAACTGGTGGCGGTCGCCCAGACGCTCGCCAAGCATCCCGCCCGCCGCCTGACTGTCTTCGCCGAGGATCTGCAGGGCATCATCGCCGCCGGGGAGGCCGCAGGCCTGTCCGTGCTCGCCGCGGACGAGGCCCTGATGGTCACCGAGATGGACGCCCAGGACGTCGAGGACCCGCTGCCGATGGAGGGGTTCTCCATCAGGTCCCTGCGCCATGGCCGGCATTCCTACGTTTCCGTGCATCCCGAGGAGGACCCGCGCACCGTTGCCGCCAGCGGCCACGTCTCGGTGGTCGGCGGCTACGCCGTCTTCGACCGGATCATTACCGATCCCGGATACCGGCGCCGGGGACTGGGGTCCCTGGTCATGCGGGCGCTCGCGGCGCTTGCCCTGGAGCACCAGGTCGAGGAGGGGCTGCTGATCGCATCCCTCGACGGGCAGGCACTGTACTCCTACCTGGGGTGGACCCCGCTGGGGAAGGTCGTGCTGTTCGAGGCCAAGCGCCCTGCCGCATCCGGCGAGCCCGCAGCCTCCCAGCCGGACTCCAGGTAGCCTCCGGCCCGGAACGGGGCGGAACGTCCCGGTCGGCGCCGTCGTGGGGTGCCACAATGAGGGCGTGACCGATTTGCGCACACTGGTGCCCCTGCTGGGCCACGGAACCGAACCGGAGGAGCTGCGCCACCTGCGCGTCCTGCCGGCCCGCGACGCCGTGCCCGGGCCGTGGCCGGACTGGGTCCATCCGGAGGTCGTCGCCGCCTACGGACGCCTGGGCGTGCACCAGCCCTGGCTGCACCAGGTGCAGGGGGCCTCCAGCGCGCACTCGGGCCAACACACGATCATCGCCACGGGGACGGCCTCGGGCAAGTCGCTGGCCTACCAGCTGCCCGCGGTCGACGCCATCCACCGGGCCGCGCTGGACGGGGCGGTCACGCTCGAGGCCAGCGGCGCCGTCGTGCTGTACCTGGCCCCGACCAAGGCGCTGGCCGCGGACCAGCTTGCCGCGGTGAACGCGCTGGGCCTGGGCACCGTCAAGGCCGCCACCTACGACGGTGACACCGATCCCGGCGAGCGCCGGTGGATCCGCGACCACGCGAACTTCGTGTTGGCCAACCCGGACATGCTGCATTACGGGATCCTGCCCAACCACACCTGGTGGGCCCGGTTCTTCCGGCGGCTGGCGTACGTGGTCATCGACGAGGCGCACAGCTACCGGGGCGTGTTCGGTTCGAACGTGGCCAACCTGATGCGGCGGCTGCGGCGGATCTGCCGCCACTACGGGGCGGAGCCGGTGTTTGTGGGGGCCTCGGCGACCAGCGCGGAGCCTCAGGAGTCCTTCGGGCGGCTGATCGGAACCGAGGCGGTCGCGGTGACCACGGACTTTTCCCCGCACGGCGAAACCTCCGTGGTGCTGTGGGAACCGCCGCTGACCGAACTCCGCGGAGAAAACGGGGCACCGCAGCGCCGGACCGTGGTTGCCGAAACTTCCGAGCTGCTTGCGAACCTGGTCAGTTCGCAGGTGCGCACGATCGCGTTCATCAAGTCCCGGCGGGGAGCGGAGACCATCTCCTCGATTGCCCGGCGCCTGGTGGACGAGGTGCATCCGGCGCTGCCGGCGCGCATCGCCACGTACCGTTCGGGGTACCTGCCGGAGGAGCGCCGCGACCTGGAGAAACGGCTGCGCAGCGGGGAGCTGCTCGGGGTCGCGTCGACCTCGGCGCTGGAGCTGGGCATCGATGTCGCCGGACTGGATGCGGTGCTGGTGGCGGGGTGGCCGGGAACCCGGGCCTCCTTCTTCCAGCAGATCGGGAGGGCCGGACGGGCAGGGCAGGACGCCTTGGCGGCGTTCGTGGCCAGCGACGACCCGTTGGACACCTACCTGGTGAACCACCCGGAGGCCATCTTCGACGTCTCCGTGGAGGCCACGGTGTTCGATCCGCAGAACCCCTACGTGTTGGGCCCCCACCTGTGCGCCGCGGCGGCCGAACTGCCCCTGCGTCCGGAGGAGACCGGTCTGTTCGGGCCCACCGCGGCCGGGCTGCTGGACGGGTTGGTGGAGCGCGGGTACCTGCGCCGGCGCCCGAGCGGGTGGTTCTGGACGCATCCGGAGAATGCCGCATCGATGGTGAACCTGCGGGCCGACGGCGGGGGGCCGGTAAGCATCATCGAAACGGAGACCGGCACGCTGCTGGGCACCATGGACGCCCCCGCCACCCACTACCAGGCACACACGGGAGCCGTCTACGTGCACCAGGGCACCACCTATCTGGTCGATGAGCTGAACGAGCAGGACCGCTGTGTTTTGGTCAGCCGGGCCGCTCCGGACTTCTACACGCAGGCCCGCGACATCACCACCATCGAGGTGCTGGAGACGCTGCGCAGCGAGCAGTGGGGTCCGGTGGCCGCGAACTTCGGCGACGTGCGGGTAACCACCCAAGTGGTCTCCTTCCAGCGCAAGGCCTTGATCAGCAATGAGATCTTGGGCGAGGAGCCGCTGGAACTGGAGGCACGGGACCTGTTCACCCGGGCCGTCTGGTTCACGGTGCCCGAACAGCGACTGGCGGCGGCCGGCATCCTGCCCGGAGAGGCACCGGGCGCGCTGCATGCTGCCGAGCACGCCGCCATCGGACTGTTGCCGCTGGTGGCCTCCAGCGACCGGTGGGACATCGGTGGGGTCTCGACGGCGCTGCACATGGACACCGGAATGCCCACGATCTTCGTGTACGACGGGCATCCAGGTGGCGCGGGGTTCGTGGAGCGGGGTTTCGAGCAGGCCCGGGTATGGCTCGGGGCGACCCGCGACGCCATCGAATCATGCGAGTGCGATTCCGGGTGCCCGTCCTGTGTCCAGTCCCCCAAATGCGGCAACAAGAACAATCCGCTGGACAAGGCCGGTGCCTTGACGCTGCTTGACCTGCTGTTGCGCGAGGCCGGTCCCCAGGCTGCCGGCCCGCACCCCGGCGGGGCCGCGCTAGGCGGGAACCCGGGGATGGCTGGGGACCCTCGGGTGGCAGGGGACCCGGCGGCTCCCTAAGGCCAATCGGCACCTGGCGCACCTGCCCACCGCCTGACGGACCCCGGGCCGGGCCGCCATGTCACTGCCTGCCCTCATGTCGCTGCCTGCGATGCCAGAGCCTGTGGCGGGCGGGGCTGGGGGATCCACGGGCGCGGTGGAGGTCCTGCCCGGGCGCGCCCGGTGGCGGCAATTCCCACCCCGTCCAGCCACTGCCAGCCGGAGCCGAACGGGGTGCTCGTCCAGACATCGACGATGTTTCCGCCGTCGCCGGACTGTTCGCACCGGTCGAGCAGGGCGCCGTTGCGCTGCGCGGTGGCGGCCGCGACCGCGCACGGTTCCCCGGGTCGCAGTCCGCGGGCGGTGTCGGCCGCCGCCAGGGCAGCAAGGTCGGCCGCCGTGGCCGCCCGGCCCGCGGCGGCAGCAACCGTGGCCAGGCCCAGGACCAGTGCGAGCGCAAGCAGCAGCACCGCAACCACCGCGGCCACCAGGACGGTCCCGGCCCCCTCGGAAGGCCCCAGCTGCCGGCCACCGGTACTCCGGCGCGGCCCGGCACTGTTTTTTCCGGCGCTGTTTCTTCCAGTCCTCTGCGTCCCGATCCGGTTCATCCCGATCCGGTTCATCCCGATCCGGTTCATCCCGATCCCGTTCATCCCAGGCCCGCCCATCCCAGTCCCGTCCCTTTGCCGGTGGCCGCTGCGGCCATGCTCATTCCTGTTCGCTCCGTGCGGAGGCCTCTGCCGTCAGCACGAACCCGCTCCCGCCGCCCGGCACCGGGAGCCCGATCCCCACGCTCACCCGGACGGTACGGAACCTGTCGCCACCACTGATGCCGACGGTGACCCCGTCCCCTGCCAGCCGCCGGGCCGTCTGGTGGGCCGTGGCTGACGCTTCGCCCCGGGCCAGTTCCCGGGCAGCGGCCCGGGCGGCCTGTTCCAGCCGCACTTGGGTGGCCCCCAGGGATCCGGCGCCCACAGCCAGTGCGACAAGGAGGGCGATGCCCGGCAGCAGCACGGCCACCTCCGCCGTGCTGCTGCCGCGTTGCCGTGACAGGTGCATCAGGCGCTGCCGTCAGAAGGACAGCGCCTGGCGGACGAGCCCCAGCAGCAGTTCACGCACATCCCCGCTGGTGAGAATGGTGACCAGCAAACCGGCGAACCCCACCGCGGCCAGGGTCACAATGGCGAATTCTGCAGTGGCGATCCCGTCCTCGCCGGTTCCCCGGCCCGGGGCCTCCGGAGGTGGTGGGGCCGGTCTTCCTGCCGCCAGCCGATCGCCGGAACCACGCTCGCTGGTCCGCCCGTCTTGGACGGACCCGCCTTGGACAGACGCGCCCTGGACAGACGCCCCCTGGACAGACGCGCCCTGGACTGACGAAGCGTTCCGTCCGCCCCGGTAATGGTGTGAATGCATGCCGTTTCCCTTTCCTGGTGGTTGTCGTGCCGGGCCGGTCCGGCCCTTTTCCAGCCTGCCGGGGATACCGCCGGCGTGCCGCGGAGGCTCCGGTTTTCTGGACGGAGCGAGCCGGCACGGCCGCTGTGGAGGGCGGACCATGCGGGCCGCGGAGCCCTGCCGAATGCGGGACCCCTGCCGAATGTGGAGGCCTGCCGAATATGGGGCCCTGCCGAATATGGGGCCCTGCCGAATATGGGGGCCGGGGAGGCGGGATGCAGCACCGGCGCCTGGTGCTGCGCCGTTCAGCCGAACTGGGGCAGCAGTGAAATAACCACAGGGACGATGCCCAAGCAGATGAAGGCCGGCAGGGCACAGAGCCCCAGGGGCACCACCAGCCGCACACCCAGTTCAGCCGCCCGCCGCTCGGCCCGCCGGAGGTGGGCCCGCCGTTCCAAAGCAGCGGAGGAGCGCAATATGGCCACCGACGGTGCCCCGGTCAGGTAGGTGAAGGCTAAGGCCTCCCCCACCCTGTGCAGGACCGGGGGCTGGCCCGCCCACGCCCGCTCCCACGGCATGGACAGGTCCAGCGAACGCACCACCCGGCGCAGCGGGGCGCAGCCGGGCACTTGCTCGGCGAGCTCCTCCAGGATCCGCGGAAGGGGAAGGCCGGCCGCCAGCATTGCGGCGCACAGTTCCAGCAGCAGTGCCGCATCAGCCTCGCCGATGGAGGCCCGGTTGCCGGCTGGCGGCCGGCTCCGCGCCCCGGGGGGCAAGGCGCGTTGGGGAGCGGAACCGCGGGCCTCCACTGTCCGGGTTCGCGGGGCCAAGGGCTGACCGTCCGGGGCCTGCCACCCAGGTGCTGCACCGGAACGGGTGGACCGGTCCTGCCGGGCCGGCCCCAACCTGTTGGGATCCCGGCCGCGGGACATCCTTTCGGCGCGAAACGTCCCGGCCGCCAGCCACGCGGCCACGGCCGCAAGCATCACGGCAGCCAGCGCCGGAGCCGCGCTCATGGGCTGTCCCGTTCTGCTGACCTGACCAGCTTTCCGGCCCAGAGCCTGTTGAGCGACCACAACACTAATCCCGCGCCCAGGCAGGGCAGGCCCAGCAGGTGGGTGGTGAAGACAACCAGCGGCTCGGCACCCATGAGCTGGGCCAGTCCCAGACCGAACAGCGGGAGCCATGACAGGAGCCGCTGGGTGGCGCGCGGCCCGGCCATGACGGCCTCCAGCGAACGGCGCCGGTCCTCCGTGGCTTCGAGCTGGTCCGCCACCCGGTCCAGCAACTCGGCCGGGGCGGCTCCCACCCCCTCCGCCAGGCGCAACGACCACACGACCCGCTCCCACGCCGCCGCCGATGCCGCCGATGCCCCCAGGGTCCCCCGGACGTGGCGTGTCAGGCCGGCCGAAGTCGGCAGGCCCATCCCGTGGGCGGCAAGGGCGGCGCGGCACGCTGCTGTGATATCCGCGGTCCCCGACCCGGCACCGTCGCGCCACGCCCGCTCGAGTAACGTCCACGCCTCAGCGGGAGACCGGCCCGAACGCAGCAGGGAGGCCAGTTGGCGCACGGCCCGGATGTGCTGCTCCAGCCCCGCATCGGGACCGGAACGCCTCCAGGGGGGCCGGGCTCGCCGCGACCTACCCGACGGCGACGGGCGGGAGGGAGGCAAGAGGTTTGGCGGCGGGACGAAACCGGCCCCGCCGGCCCAGGGGTGGCCGGGCACACGCCTGCCCGGGGCCCCCGCTCCCGGGAGGACCAGCCATGCCGCGGCCGCGGCAAGGAGCGCGGCGGCCGCCACCATCATGGGGTCACCATGGCGGCGGGACCGAACGCTCGGCCAGGGCCTGCCGGAACCATCCGGCGGCGGGGCCCATTTCCAGGCGGCCATCGGGACTTCGCCTGGCCACGGTCACGACGCCCAGTCCCCTGCCGCCGGGCCCCTGCCCCTGCCCTGGCCCCTGCCCCTGCCCTGGCCCGTGGCCCGGCTCAGGCCCGTAGTCCGGTCCCGCCCCGTGGCCCGGACCCGTCCCGGCCGCGTCGGCACCTTGGACCACGCGGCCGATCTCCACCGGCATCCGCCGTCCGCCTGTCCGGGCCATGTGCACCACCACGTCCAAGGCGCTGGCCGCCTGCAGGGCGACGGCCTCGGGCCCCATACCGGCCAGGGCTCCCATGGCAGCCAACCGGGCGGGGACCGCTCCGGCCGAACTGGCGTGGATGGTCCCGCCGGCGCCGTCGTGGCCCGTGTTCATCGCCCCGAGAAACTCGCGAACCTCGGCGCCCCGGCATTCGCCGACCACCAGCCGGTCGGGCCGCATGCGCAGGGCCTGGCGCACCAGGTCGGTCAGGGTGACCTGCCCGGCGCCCTCAATGTTGCCGGTGCGGCACTGAATGCCCACCACGTGGGGATGCTCCGGCACCAGTTCCTGGGCATCCTCCACGAGAAGGAGCCGTTCGGCCGGGTCCGCAGCGGACAGCATCGCGCCCAGCAGTGTGGTCTTGCCGCTGCCGGTGCCGCCGCTGACCAGGAAATTCAGCCGTGCGGCCACGATCGCCCGCAACGGGCCGAACCAGGCGTCGGCGGCCCCGTCCGGCAGCGCCTCCTCCAGCGCCATGGCGCGGTGGTGCCTCACCCGCACCGAGACGAGGGGACCACCGGTCGAGACAGGCGGCAACACCGCGTGGATCCGGTACCTGCCCAGCACGACGTCGGCAAAGGGCACGGCGTCGTCAAGCCGCCGGCCGCCGGCCGCAGCCAGGCGGACGGCGAGCGCACGGACCTCCTCGGGGTCCGCCAGCCGGATCCCGGCGGGGCGCAGCCCGCCGGGACCATCGACCCACACCGTGCCCCCGCCGTCGACGAGCACGTCGGTGGTGCCCGGCTCATCGGCGAGGCCCTGCAGCGGCCCCAGCCCGTGCAGGTCCTCCTGCAGCCTCCGTACCGCCCGCTGGGCGCTGCCGCTACCAACCGCCACTCCGGAAGAGCGCACCGCTCCTGCCAGGTCGGCACCGGAGAGCCGGCCGTTGACGGCGGCAGCACGGTCCCGGACCTCTTCCAGCAACCGTTCATCCCCGGGACCGGTCAAGGTGTGGGCGGTGAGGGCCGCGGAGCTCCAGGCGCGACGGCCCCTTCGCATCACCGGAGAGGGCTCGGGCCCGATCCCTCCGTACGCGCCGTCTCCCCCGGGCGGGCTACCCCCGGTGTTCATGCGGCCTGCGCCGGACCGGTCCGGCTCCGGCGCAGCAGCTCCTCGATGGGGGCCCGGACCCTGCGCCGTGCCAGGGCCGTGATAAGGCGCCCCTCCAGAGCGGAACGGGACACGATTCGCAGCCATGGCAGATAGCCGCCCAAGGAAAGACCAGCGGCTGCAGCCACCCGTCCCGCGTCCAGGCCCACACCCAGGCGGCCCACCACGGCGGCCTGCCAAAAAGGCCCTTCTCCGAAGACCGCCCCGCCGACCTGGGAGCCGTCCCGGGAGCCTGATGGCCTCCCGCCCCAGCTGGCGCCGCTCCGGACCCCCGGGACGGGGGTGTGCAGGCGCCCGGCAGGGAGGACGGCGAGCCCGGTGTCCGCGAGGGTGGCCAGTGCCGGGTCGATGCCCGCGGTGCGCCCGGCGTCAACCACGACCGCATCGAAAATCCTGCGCGCCGCGGAGACGGCCTCGCCCAGCAAGCCGGGGGGCAGGTCCGTCCGCGATGGTCCACCGGACCAGGTAAGGACCGCCGCCCCTTGGGCCAAGGGCAGCACTTCCGCCAGCTGGGCCGGCGGGAGCTGCCCGCTGGACCGGCCCAGATCCTCCCAGCCGGCCCCGTCGGGGATGTGCGGCTTTAATACCGGCCACATTCCGCAGCTGTGCGGATCCGCGTCGATGAGCACGGTTCGCGCCCCCGCCAGGGAGGACGCCCCGGCCACAAGTGCCGCAAGGGTTGAGGTCCCGGTCCCCCCGGCGGCACCGGCCAGAACCAGCACCCGGCCGGTTCCGCCACGCAGCCCCAGTTCGCCCAGGTACTCCCCCAGCCATGCGGCAGCCCGCGGGAGCACCGCGACCCGGGCCCCGGGACGTTGTGCCGCAACCCGCCACAGCAACTCCTCCTCCGGCGGATGCCCCAGCAGGACCACGGGCCGCGCGTCCCATCCGGGCACTTCGGCACCCGCGAAGTCCGGCCCCAGCAGCAATGCGCTCGCCGGGGTCCCCGGCGGAGGGACCTCACGCAGGACGGAGAGCCGGATGCCCGCAGCGGCGGCGACCAGCGCCACGGCATCGGCCAGCGCATCGTCCCCGGTGGCCAGCAGGCAGCCTGCTTCCGGATCCTGCGCCTCCGCGTTGACTGGGCCCCGGATGCGCGTGCCCCTCTCCACCGCGCCCTTTGCGGCCCCCTCCACCGTGTCCCGCGCGGCGGCACCGGGATGCGCACGGGACGGGAGCCCGGGGAGAGGAACAGGCGCGGCACGGGAAAACGCCGCGACGAGGGGCATGGCAAGGGAGGGCACCTTCGGCGGGGCCGCCACGAAGGGCCGGCCATCGGGTGCGCGGCGGTTCCGGCCCGGCCCGGCGCGGGAGACGGCGTTCCGGTCCATTCCCCCGTCCCCGCCTCCGTTTCCGTCCCGGTCTCCATTCCCCCGGGCACCGTCCCTCTGTCCCGTCCGGGCCCCGTTCCATCGCAGATCCTCCATGCCCTCAGGCTGCTCTCCTCGCGGGGTGCCGGAGGATCCCTGGCAGCCCCATTGGGGGCGAAGGGGCTCCGTGGGCGCCAGGGCCGCGGCTGTGGAGGGGACGTGCTGCGCCGGCCTGCCTCAGGCGTCGGGCACAATGGTCGAATGCCCCGCTACGCCGTTCTGGCTACCCACTCGCTGACGCCGCCGGCCCCGGGGCCCGGGGCGGAGGCCGGCGGGCCCACCGCCGTCGTACTGCTGCTGGACGGCGCGGGAAAGGCGCAGGGCCCCCCGGCCGTCGTGGCGCGGGACCGGCTTCCGGCAGCCGTGGCCGCACTGGAGGAGCAGGGCGTGCGGTGGGTGTGGGAGCGTACCACCGACTGGTATCCGGACCTGCTGCGCGCCGGGGCGGATGTCTCCCGCGCCCACGACGTGGCCCTGTGCCGGACCATCCTGCGTTTTTCGGCTGCCGCCGCGGATACCGCCTACGTGCGGGACCTGCGTTCCCGCCCGGTCGACGACGGCCTCGAGGCCCCCGCCCACCTGCTGCCGCCGACACGGGTATCCGAGCACCAATCCGCGCTTTTCGAGGAACCGCAGGACGATTCGACGGCCGCCGAGGCCGTCGCCGCCGAGTTCCGGGACCAGCTCGCGGCGCTCCCCCCAACCCCCGCCGGCCGCCGCCTGCACCTGCTGTTGGCCGCCGAGTCCGCGGGCGCGCTGGTCGCCGCGGAGATGACACACCACGGAGTCCCCTGGCGGCGCGACCTCCATGCCGGCCTGCTGGAGCGCGCGTTGGGCCCGCGCACCCCGGCCGGTGTCCGTCCGGCCCGGCTGGAGGAACTTGCCGACCAGCTGCGCGTCCTGCTGGATGCGCCGGGGCTGAACCCTGATTCACCGCAGGAACTGCTGCGGGCCCTCCACCGGGCGGGCATTGAGGCACACAGCACCCGCCAGTGGGAATTGGAGGAGTTTACCCACCCGGCCATCGCCCCGCTGCTGCGCTACAAGAAGCTGTCGCGCCTCCACACCGCCAACGGCTGGGCCTGGCTGGATACCTGGATCGCGGACGGGCGGTTCCGCCCGGAGTACGTTGTCGGTGGCGTGGTCACCGGGCGCTGGGCCTCGCGTGGCGGTGGGGCGCTGCAGATCCCGCACGCGGTCCGCGCCGCCGCCCGCGCCGACCCCGGCAGGATGCTGGTGGTGGCGGACGCGGCGCAACTGGAACCGCGCATTCTTGCCGTCCTCGCCAGGGACACCGCGCTCGCCGCTGCCGCGCGCGGCAGCGACCTCTACCAAGGGATCGCCGACCTCGGCTTTGGGGGCGACCGCGCCCACGCAAAGATGGCGGTGCTGGGGGCCATGTATGGGGCCACCACGGGCGAGTCGGGGCGGCTGATGCCGCAGCTGGCAGCCACGTTCCCCCGCGCGGTGGGCTTCGTGGAGAAGGCTGCCCGGCAGGGTGAAACCGGGGGCACGGTCAGCTCCCACCTGGGCCGGTGCAGTCCGCCGCCGTCGGAGCGCTGGCGGGCTGCCCAGCGCACGGAAACCGCCGAGCAGCAGCGGCGCGCGGACCAACTGGCACGCGCCCGCGGGCGCTTTACGCGCAACTTCGTGGTCCAGGCCAGTGCGGCGGAGTGGGCGCTGTGCTGGCTCGGCGAATTGCGGCGCCGGCTGCGCGCGGAGCGGGCCGCCGGACGCGACCTCGGGGACCTGGTGTTCTTCCTGCACGACGAGGTCATGCTGCATGTGCCGGCCGAAGCCGCCGACGAGGTCTCGGCGCTGGTCCAGGAATGCGCACGCCGCGCGGCGGAGCTGATGTTCGGCGCCGTGCCGGTCGACTTCCCCGTGGGCGTGGCCGTGGTTGCCTCCTACGCGGAGGCCAAGTAGCACGGCGCCGTCCCCGGCGGGCCTGACCTCAGACGGACCTGATCAGGCGCTCCCGCGCCGGGTTCCAGGGCTGGGTCCAGCCCAGGTCGTCGAAGAGCCGGGACAGGACAATGCCCGTGAAACCCCAGATCAGGTGACCCTCAACGTCGAAGGCGGGCGAAGTGTGGCGGGTCTGGCCCTGCTTCACCACCGCCGAGAGTCGGTTGGCCGGGTCCAGCAGGTCGGCGACGGGGGCACGAAAGACGGTGGCGGATTCCTGCGGGTCCACCGCAAACACTTCCGAGGTCCGGCGCCACCAGCCCAGCACGGGGGTGACGAGGAAGTTGCTGACCGGCAACTCCGCCGCCGGCAGCTGTCCGAGGATTTCGACGCCGGACGGGTCCAGTCCGGTTTCCTCCTCCGCCTCGCGCAGCGCCGCGTCCCGTGCGGAGCGGTCCGTGGGGTCGATCTTTCCGCCGGGGAACGCAATCTGGCCGGGGTGCTTGCGCAGCGAATCCGCACGCTGCACGAACAGCACGTCCAGGTCGGCCGGCACCGCCGGGGAGGCACGGTGGGCCGGGACGTCATCGAGCCGGCCAAACAGAATCAGGACGGCGGCGCGCCTGGCTTGGGCGGGGTCCATGCCGCGGAAGATCCACGTCTCCGGCATGCGGCTGATCCCGCCGTGGCCTGCCTGCGCCCGCGGCCGGTGCCGTTCGACCAGGGCCAGGAGTTCCTCGCGCGCGCTCACGGGTCCAGCCCGTAGCCCATGGCACGCAGCTCGCGCCGCGTTTTTCCGGCGCGCATCAGTTCCAGCAGGTCCGTCCGGCCGGGGGCCAGTTCGTACTTCAGCAGCGCTTTGGCCTTTGCCGGGTCGGTTTCGCCTTCCCCGTAGGACGGGCACAGCGTGGCCACCGGGCAGGCTCCGCAGGCGGGCCTGCGCGCATGGCACACGCGCCGGCCGTGGAAGATCACGCGATGGGAGAGCATGGTCCAGTCCCGGCGCTCGAACAGCTCACCCACGGCATGCTCCACCTTCACGGGATCCGTTTCGTCGGTCCAGCCGAAACGCCGGGCCAGCCGCCCGAAGTGGGTGTCGACGGCAATGCCGGGGACCCCAAAGCCGTTGCCCAGGACAACGTTCGCGGTTTTGCGTCCGACCCCCGGCAGCGTCACCAGGTCCTCCAGCCGCCCGGGGACCTTGCCGTCGTACTCGTCGACCAGGCGGCGGGACAGGGCCATCAGGCTGTCCGCCTTCGCCCGGAAGAAACCGGTGGGCCGGATCAGGGCCCGCAACTCTTCAAGGTCCGCCTCCGCCAGGGCAAACGCCGTGGGGTAGCGGGCGAAAAGGGCCGGGGTGGTCGCGTTGACGCGCACGTCGGTGGTCTGCGCGGAGAGCACCGTCGCCACCACCAGTTCGAAGGGGTTCGCGAAATCGAGTTCGGGGACGGCGTACGGGTAAGCCTCCCCGAGGATCCTGTTAATCTTCCGGGCCCGGCGCTTGAGTGCCAGCGGGCTTTCGCGGACGGGCGGGATCGCGGATCCCGTCCTTTTTCCTGCACCGGGCATGGGTGCGGGATCAGGCACGTTCCACGTGGGCCAGGTCGCGCAGCACGCCAAGGCGGCCGTCCGTGTCCTGAACCAGGAACTCGTCTCCGCGGTCCTCGAGGGCCAGGATCCAGGCGCCCGGGTGGAGCGTGAACGCCACCGCCCCGGTGGTCTCGTCAAGGGCGTAACGGGTTTGCGGAACGGCGAACCAGAACGCCTGGTAGCTGGTCGGGACTTCCTCATGCAGGCTGGCCGCGAACGGCTCGTCACCGCTTTCTGCCGCGGCGGGCGTGACGGCAGGCACAGACAGGGTGGCCGGGGACGATGCGGCGCCGGCGGAAGGTGCCGCTTCCCGGGACAGCTCATCCTGTGGCTGCTCCTGCCCGGCCTGCGCGGTCCGGTCCGAACGCTCCACCGTCTGGACCGTCGCCGGTGCCGAGGCCCGCGAATCGGCCCATGCCGAGGCCCTGCCGGGCTGGCCGGAGTCCCCGCTGGACTGCGCGGCCACAGACGGCACGGCACCGGTGTCCTGCACCGCGCCGGATTCCGGCAGGGCACCCGTTTCCGGCAGAAGGTGGGCGGACTGCTCCTGTCCGGCCGGGGCCGAACGCTCCGCAGCAGGGGCCGGAGCCGACGCCAGGGCCGGGGCCGGAGCCGACGCCATGGCCGGGGCGGGCGAATCGGCCCAACCCGTGGCGCCTGCGGGCTGGCTGGAGCCGGAGCCCGTGCCCGGAGAGGCAGCCGCTGCCGGTGCGGATGCGGCCGTCCCGGCAGCGGAAGGCGCGGACGCCGAGACAGCCGGTCCGGGCTTCGGGAAGGCCGGGGCAGCCGCGGTCCGGAGGGCCACCGGCCGGACCGGGCGGGTCAGCAGGTGCCCGGGCGCAGGCTCGAAGTCAGCGGAGAAGGCCGGAATGAAGGGAGTCAGGGTGGTCGCGGCAAGGAAGGCCAGGGCCCCGAACAGGCCCAGCAGGTAAGCCCCGTTCAACGAGCCCACCACTGCGAAGAAGAAGTAGGCCACGGACAGGACCGCGGAGATGGACCCCAGTTGGTCCAGCGCCAGCGACCCCACGCGCACCACGGGCCTCCCCACCAGGCGGCGCCAGACAAATCCGCCAGCCACGGCCAGCGGCAGGATCAGGGTCACCCCCAGGTGGAACAGCGTCCCGGGAAAAACCCAGAGGTTCGCAAACACCGTGCTGGAGACCTGGAACGGGAGGACCGACCCGACGAGCAGCAACAGTGCACCGCCCAGCAGGACGGCCTCGCGCAGGGTGAACGGTCCCGCGACGGCGTGCGCCTCGCCGGAACCCTTGGACGTCTGGTGCGACATGGTCGTTCCCTCCCCTATTCTCGGCATCGCGGGCGCTGCGCCCGCGGGAGACTGCCTCCAGCCTAGTCCGGAGAATCGCTTGGAGCACGCAGACCGTCCGGCGCTCCCCCGCAACCGGTCAGCGACTGCCTGTGTGACGCCCGACACCACCGCATACCCGCCCATGTAATGTGACAGGGAGCACGAAGACTCCTTTCGAAAGGACCCGCCATGTCGGAATCCTCCGCCACCCTCTCCAACCTGCTGCACGAGAACCGCAGCTTCGCCCCGGATGCGGCGTTCGCCGCCAATGCGGTGGCCGACGCGTCCCGGTACGAGGCCGCGGCCGCGGACCGCTTGGGTTATTGGGCGTCCCGGGCGCGTGAGGTCCTCACCTGGGAGAAGGATTTCACGCAGGTGCTGGACTGGTCGGGCGCCCCGGTGGCGAAGTGGTTCGCCGACGGCACGGTCAATGCCGCCTACAACGCGCTGGACCGGCACGTGGAAAATGGCCTCGGGGACCGGGTGGCGATCCACTTTGAAGGCGAGCCCGGCGACACGCGCACCTACACCTACGCGCAGCTGACCGAGGAGGTCAGGAGGGCCGCCAACGCGTTCGAGTCCCTCGGCGTGGCCAAGGGCGACCGGGTGGCCGTCTACCTGCCGATGATTCCGGAGGCGGTCATCACGATGCTGGCCTGCGCCCGGATCGGCGCGATCCATTCGGTGGTCTTCGGCGGATTCTCCGCCGATGCCCTGCGTTCGCGCATCGACGACGCCGAGGCGAAGCTGGTCGTCACCGCCGACGGCACCTTCCGTCGCGGCAAGCCCTCCCCGCTCAAGCCGGCCGTGGACGAGGCCCTGGCCCAGGAGGGGCACACCGTGGCCAACGTCCTGGTCGTCAAGCGCAACAACCAGGACGTGGCATGGACCGAGGGCCTGGACAGGTGGTGGCACGAGACGGTCGGCACCGCCTCCGCCGAGCACATTGCCGTCGCCCACGAGGCGGAGCACCCGCTCTTCATCCTCTACACCTCCGGGACCACCGGAAAGCCCAAGGGCATCCTGCACACCACCGGCGGCTACCTGGTCCAGACGGCCGCCACCCACAAGGACACCTTCGACCTGCACCCGGACACCGACGTCTACTGGTGCACCGCCGACGTCGGCTGGGTCACCGGCCACTCCTACGTCACCTACGCCCCGCTGGTCAACGGCGCCACCCAGGTGATGTACGAGGGGACCCCGGACTCCCCGCACCAGGGCCGCTGGTGGGAAATCGTGCAGAAGTACGGCGTCACCATCCTCTACACCGCCCCGACCGCAATCCGGACCTTCATGAAGTGGGGACGGAGCATCCCGGACTCCTACGACCTCTCCTCCCTGCGCGTGCTCGGATCGGTGGGCGAATCGATCAACCCCGAGGCCTGGATGTGGTACCGCGAGGTCATCGGATCCAACAACGGCCCGGGATCCGAGGGCGCCCCCGGCCCGCGCAAGGAGCACCCCGCCCCGATCGTTGACACGTGGTGGCAGACCGAGACCGGCGCACACATGATCGCGCCGCTGCCCGGGGTCACCGCGACCAAGCCCGGCTCCGCCCAGGTGCCCGTCCCCGGCATCGAGATCGACGTCGTCGACGACATGGGCGAGCCCGTGCCCAATGGCCAGGGCGGCTTCCTGGTCATCCGCGAGCCCTGGCCGTCGATGCTGCGCGGCATCTGGGGCAACATGGAACGCTACAGGGACACCTACTGGTCCCGTTTCGAGAACATGTACTTCGCCGGCGACGGCGCCAAGCGCGACGAGGACGGCGACATCTGGCTGCTGGGGCGCGTGGACGACGTCATGAACGTCTCCGGCCACCGCCTCTCGACCACCGAGATCGAGTCCGCCCTGGTCTCCCACCCACTGGTCGCCGAGGCCGCCGTGGTCGGAGCCAAGGACGAGACCACCGGCGAGGCCGTGGTCGCATTCGTCATCCTCCGCGGGACCCCGGGCGAGGGCGAGGACGTCGAACAGGTCCTGCGCACCCACGTGGCCAAGGAGATCGGCCCGATCGCCAAGCCCAAGCACATCCTCGTGGTCCCCGAACTGCCCAAGACCCGCTCGGGCAAGATCATGCGCCGCCTGCTCAAGGACGTCGCCGAGGGCCGCGACCCCGGCGACGCCACCACCCTGGCCGACCCCACGGTCATGGCCCAGATCGCCGCCGACCTGCGCAAGTAGGCCGGCACCACTCCCGGCAGCGGCGCGGCAGGCCTTTCACACGTGGAAGGTACGCCCCGCCGCCGCCGGGGGCCTTTAATGGACCCATGACTGAGAACAGCGCACCGACCGAAACCACGATCCTGGTCCTGAACGGCCCCAACCTGAACCTGCTGGGCACCCGGGAGCCGGCCGTCTACGGCAGCCGGACGCTGGCCGACGTCGAGGACCTCTGCCGTGCCGCCGCCGCCGCCGAGGGCCTCGGAGTGGAATTCCTTCAGTCCAACCATGAGGGCGCCCTGATCGACGCGATCCATGCGGCGCGCGGCACCGCCAGGGGAATCGTCTTCAACCCCGGCGCCTACACGCACACCTCGATCGCCCTGGCTGACGCGGTCGCGGGCGTGGAACTTCCGGTCATCGAGGTGCACATCTCCAACGTGCACAAGCGCGAGGCGTTCCGCCACCATTCCTACATCTCCCCCGTGGCCGCAGCGGTCATCGTGGGCGCGGGCACCGACGGCTACCGGCTCGCCATCCAGCACCTCGCATCCATCGTCCGCGACTGAACCAACTGCACCATCCGCCCCGCGGCGGGTCAGGGCCCCGCACCCGTGGTCCCGGCGGGCTCACCCTGGAAAGGAACGCCATGGAGAAGCACCCGGACCACCCGGACCGGGTGGCCGCGGAGGAGATCACCGAAGCCTGGGCCAGCTATGCCGAGGTCTGGTTCCAGGGCCACTCCGAGCTGTACACGCAATGGTGTTCGCGTACCGCCACGGACCCGGACCTGCTCGGCCGTGTCGCCACGTTGCCCGAAGACAAGCGCACCCCGCTGCTGGTGTTCGCCGCGGCCCGCTACCTTGGCTGCGGGGAGGTTCCGTTCGCCCGGTTCCGCGCGTTCGCCCTGGAGCGGTGGGAGGAGGTGGCCGGCGTCGTGCTCGGCCACCAGGTCCAGACAAACGAGCCGGCCCGCTGCGCAACCCTGCTGCCCGCGCTGGCGCTGGTTGCCGAACGGGAACGGCGCCCGCTGGCGCTGATCGAGGTGGGCCCCTCCGCCGGGCTGTGCCTGCTGCCGGACCTCTACTCCTACCAATACGACGGCGGGCCCCGGCTGGGGTCGGGGACGCCGCTGCTGCGGTGCGCGACCTCCGGTAACCCGCCGCTGCCGGACCGGCTGCCGGAGGTGGCCTGGCGGGCCGGAATCGACCTGAACCCGCTGGACGGCACCGATCCGGACACCGTGCGCTGGCTTGAGGCCCTGGTCTGGCCCGGCGAAGCGGAGCGGCTGGCGAACCTGCGCGCGGCGCTGGAAACCCTGCGCCAGGCCCGGCCCCGGCCCGTGCTGGAGCGCGGGGACCTGAACGAACGCATCGCCGACCTGGTGGGCCGGGCCCCGGAAGGATCCACCCCGGTCGTCTTCCATTCCGCGGTGCTGGCCTATCTGTCCCCGGCGGACCGCGCGCGCTTCTCCCGGACCGTGCGCGGGCTCGACTGCCACTGGGTCTCCAACGAGTCCTTCTTCCTGGATAAGGCCGGAGATACCTCGCCCGCCTCCCGGGAAGGGTACTTCACGCTCTCCCTGGACGGGACGCCGCTGGCGCACACCGGACCGCACGGCGCGGAACTGCACTGGCTCCCGCGCTGACAGGTCCGGCTGCCCGCACCGGGTCACGCGGGATGCCGGCGGCTGGCCCCTAGTCGACCGAGCAGGCGCCCGTGGAGACCGTTTCGGTGAGGTCCGGCGAATCGAGCACCAGCGGCTCCACCTCGTCCAGGCCCAGCGCGTAGCCCACATCCAGCCCGCCCGCGGCCTTGGCAAAGACCACGCCGGTCAGGCGGCCCTGGGGGTCCAGCAGCGGGCCGCCGGAATTGCCCTGCCGGACCTCCGCCCCGATCTGGTAAATCTGCAGGGGGGAAGGATCCGCGCCGTAGATGTTCTGCACGCTGACCGTGCGCAGCGACTGCACCACGGCCGGTTCGACGCTGAACGGGCCCCCGGCCGGGAAACCCATGAACACGGCCGTGTCGCCGGTGGAAAGGCTTTCCCCGACCGGCACGGGCGCCAGGTCCAGTCCGTCCACGGAAAGCACGGCCAGGTCCCGAACGGAATCGAAATGGACCACGCGGGCAGGCAGGGCGCGTCCGTCCTGGGTGTTCACCACCGGGTCGGCGATGCCGGACACCACGTGCGCGTTGGTGACCACGCGGTCGGTGGCCGCGGCGAAGCCGGAACCGGTCTGGTTCACGCCGCACTCAAAAGCCGTCCCGGTGATCTTTACGACGGAGGCCTCAGCGGCCTCGACGCCGGCGGAATCGGGGACCCGGGCCGGGGCGGCCTCCACGGTGGTGGGCGCGAACGGCTCCAGCAGTTCGGGGATGGTCTGGCCCATGACCAGCGACCGCGCTTGGGCCATGGCGGTGTCCAGCGGGGTCGGGGTGAGGTCGCGAATGGACTGGATGACCCGCGAGGAGGCGATCTGCTGGGACAGCAGGGGCAGGCCCATGGTGGCCGCGGAGAAGGCGACGGCGGAGACCACCACGGCGGCCACCGCGACGTTCGCTACGCCGCCCAGCAGGCGGTCGAAGGACTTCAGCGCGGGCAGGTTCAGCCACAGCCGCACCCTGGCGCCGATCGCGGCACCGATCGCCTGGCCCATGAGGATTAAAACCACTGCCGTGGCTACCACCCAGAACAGGCGCCAGCCGGGGGCCGTGACCCAGGTGGAGACCACGGGGATCGCGAAGAAGGTGGCAACGCCGCCGGCAACGAACCCCACGATGCCGCCGAGGGTAACGAAGAAGCCCTTCCGCAGGCCGGAAATCAGGAAGCCTGCCAGGAAAATGAGCAGGAGGATGTCCAGCAAACCGAACCCGAAAAGCACCAAAGGACTCCAAACTGAAGCGGCCGTAAAAAAGCTCCGCCGGTATTCGGCCGGCGCGGCCGTACCCCACCAGTCTAGCGGTCAGCGCACCCGATGCCGGAACCCCCCTGGCCCTGGTCCGGCGGCTGCATTGCCGCCTTGGAGGCCCGGGCGCGGCAGGCATGAGAAACATCGCAAATCAAGGTTTCCGGCCTGTGGAAGGTGTCACAGGGCTGCCAACATGCGGCACAATGGGAGGAGCGCCAAACACACGTGACAGGAGAATTCATGGATATCGAGGTACTGCGCCGGGCCCCCCTCTTCGCAACGTTGGGCGATGAGGTGTTCGCAGCCCTCACCGATGAGCTGACCGAAGTCGACCTTTCCCGCGGGGCGTCGGTCTTCCGCGAAGGAGACCAGGGCGACCAGCTCTATTTCATTGTCTCCGGAAAGATCAAGCTGGGACGCACCGCTCCCGACGGCCGTGAAAACCTGCTCGCAGTGCTCGGCCCGGGCGAGCTTTTCGGCGAGATGGCGCTCTTTGATCCCAGCCCCCGCAACGCCACCGCCACCGCGGTCTCCGAGACACGCCTGGCCGGCCTGCGCCACGAGAACCTCCGCAAGGTCATCCAGAGCAACCCCGAGGTTTCCGCCCAGCTGCTGCAGGCCCTGGCCCGCCGCCTGCGCCGCACCAACGAGTCGCTGGCCGACCTTGTCTTCTCCGACGTCCCCGGCCGCGTGGCCAAGGCGCTGCTGGACCTGGCCGACCGCTTCGGCCGTCCGGCCACCGACGGCATCCTGGTCGCCCACGAACTCACCCAGGAGGAACTGGCCCAGTTGGTCGGCGCTTCCCGCGAGACGGTCAACAAGGCCCTCGCCGAGTTCGTCCAGCGCGGCTGGCTGCGCCTTGAGGCGCGCGCCGTGGTGATCCTGGACATCCAGCGCCTGCGCCAGCGCTCCCGCTAGGCGGCACCGGCCAATGGACGGCGGCGCGGAACCCACCGGTTCCGCGCCGCCGTCCGTTTCCGCACCTAACCTATGAAGCTGCCCTCCCGACCCAAAGCTGCCCGTCCCGGGGCTGCGCTCCAACTCAGCGGCCGCGCGTGCGCCTGCCGCCCTCGCTCGCGGTGCTGGCGGTGACGTCGAGGTAGAAGTCCCCGTCCATCTCCACCAGGCCGGGGTGGTAGCTCTTCAGGTCGCGGCGGTGGGACAGGTAGGCCACCGTGCCGCGGGTGGTGGCAATCTTCTCAAGGATGACCTCCACTGCCGGGGTGGTGATTTCGCTCAGGGGCCGGCCCCTGGTATCCGGCTGGCCGACTTCGTCCCCCAGCGCCGCCGTCGCGCGGGCGGCGACCACGTCCGCGGCCGCCTTCCACTCCGCCCAAACCCCCTTGCCCCGCAGCAGCGTCGGCTCCTGGTGCAGCGGCACGGCCGCGGCGAAGTACCAGGTGTCGAAGCGGCGGTGCGCGAAGTCGGGGCTGATCCAGTGGGAGAGCGGGCGCAGCAGGTCGGTGCGCAGGCCCAGTCCGCGCAGGGCCAGGACCTGGGAGAAGGGCTTGTCCTGGCCGGCGACCGCCTCGCGGACCTCCATCCACTCGTCGGTGGAGGAGTTCTCCACGGTGGACAGGCCGTCAGTACCGGCGAGCAGGACGCCGGTCTCCTCGAAGAGTTCGCGGATGGCGCAAACCACGTAGCTGCGGGCCACCCGGTGGTCCAGGATGCCCAGCCGGGCCGCCCATTCCCCGGGCGTGGGGCCAAACCACTCGACGTCGTCCTCGTCGCCGGGCACGAAGCTCCCGCCGGGAAAAGCCACCGTGCCCAGCGGGGACTGGCCCGGCCGGTAACCCAGATACGTCTCGACTCCCCGGCCGCTGTCCCGCACCAGCACCACGGAGGAAGCGCGGCGGACGCTGCGCGGGGTGCGGGCCCCGTGAGTCACCCAGCTGGCAGCGGCCTCGCGCTGCTCCGGGGGCAGGTGGTATAGACGGCGCAGGAGCCCGTTCGGCGGACGGATGGGATCCGCCGGGGGCTCCTGCGCGCGTTCGTTCGGCTGTGGGTCAGCTGAATTCGGCAACCAGCTCGACCTCGACCGGGGAATCCAGCGGAAGCACCGCCACGCCGACGGCGGAACGGGCGTGGGCCCCGGCCTCGCCAAAGACGCTGCCCAGCAGCTCGGAGGCACCGTTGATGACGCCGGGCTGCCCGGTGAAGGCCGGGTCGGAGGACACAAAGCCCACGACCTTGACGATCCGGGTGATGCGGTCGAGGTCGCCGATGACGCTCTTTACCGCAGCCAGGGCATTGACGGCACAGGTCGCGGCCAGTTCCTTGGCTGCGGCCGGGTCGACGCCCGCACCGACCTTGCCGGTAACTGGGAGTTCGCCCTTAATAAATGGCAGCTGGCCGGACGTGTGCACCAGGTTGCCGCTCACCAGGGCGGGCACGTAGGCGGCGACCGGCGCGGCAACCTCGGGAAGCTCGAGTCCGAGCTCAGCGAGGCGGCGTTCAACGGCGGAAGTGGGCTGGTTTTCCAAGGTTTCTCCGGTTCTTTCGGCGTTACGGCTTGGGGCGCTTGAGGTAGGCCACCGGGGCGTTCCCGTCGGGGCCGGCGATGACGGTGACAAGCTCCCAGCCGTCCTCTCCCCACTGGTCGAGGATCTGCTTGGTGGCGTGGATGATGAGCGGTAGTGTCGCGTACTCCCATTTGGTCATAACGGATAGGGTAGCCCGTCCTTGTAAACTGGGGAGTATGGCCCCTCGCAAGTCTCCCTTCTTTGATACGGCTACCACCCTGGGCAAGATCGTCGCCTTCTTCGGTGTGAGCGCGCTCTGTGGCGTGCTCGCCGCCGGACTGCTGGTTCCCGCCGCTTCCGTCGCGGGCGCCAGCGCCACCGCCGGCGTCGAATTCTTCAAGGCCCTTCCGGCGGAGCTGCGCCAGGAGCCGCTCTCGGTGCCGTCGAGGATCCTGGACTCCGACGGCAAGACGATCGCCACCTTCTACGCCGAAAACCGCGTCCCGGTCACTTTGGACAAGGTCTCCCAAGCGATGCAGGACGCGATCGTCTCCATTGAGGACGAACGCTTCTACCAGCACAGCGGCGTCGACCTGCGGGGCATCACGCGTGCGGCGATGCACAACCTGACCAGCTCCTCCCAGCAGGGCGCCTCCACGCTGACGCAGCAGTACGTGAACAACGTGCTGATCAACGCGGACAGCCTCAACGGCGTGAGCCAGGAGGACCTGACCATCTCCGGTACCAAGTCCTACGCCGACAAGCTGCGGGAGATGAAGCTGGCCATCGCGGTGGAGAAGGAGTTCACCAAGGAACAGATCCTCCAGGGCTACCTGAACATCGTCCTCTTCTCCGGCACCACCTACGGCGTCGAGGCCGCCGCCCAGCGCTTCTTCTCCGTCCCGGCCTCCAAGCTGGATATCCGGCAGGCGGCGCTGCTGGCCGGCATGGTCCAGCTGCCCAATGTCTACAACCCCATCAAGAACCCGGAGGCGAGCCTCAAACGCCGCAACGTGGTCCTGGGCGCCATGCTCAAGACCGGGTCGATCACCCAGGCGGAGTACGACGAAGCCGTGGCCTCCGACCTGGGCCTGAAGGTCAAGGACGTGAAGTCCGGCTGCGTGGGTGCCAAGACCGCCGCCTATTTCTGCGACTACGTCACCCACCTGATCCTCGCCGACAAGGCCTACGGCGAGACCCCGGAGGACCGCACCAACCTCCTGTACCGTGGCGGCCTGACCATCAAGACGACGCTGGACAGCCGGCTGCAGAACGAGGCAGAGGCCGAGGTCGAGAAGGCCGTGCCCGCCGACGACTCCTCCAACGTGGGTACGTCGATCGTGTCCGTGGAGCCGGGCACGGGCCGGATCCTCGCGATGGCGCAAAACAAGATCTACGGTCCGCAGGAAGGCTCCAAGTACACGGAGTACAACTTCAACGTGGAGAAGTCCATGGGCGGCGCCGGCGGCTTCCAGGGCGGTTCCACGATGAAGCCGTACACCACCATCGCCTGGCTCGAGTCCGGCCGGAACATGTGGGACACCGTCAACGCCACCCGCGACTTCTACCCCAACTCCTTCCCGTGGAAGGCCTCCTGCCTGCCCCGCGGCTACACCTACGCGCTGACCGACGACGGCGGGTGGACCGTGAACAACGCGACCGCCGGCTTCAAGCGCTCCATGACGGTGGACTACGGCCTGTACTGGTCCATCAACACGGCCACCGCCGCGCAGGCCTCCCAGCTGGACCTGTGCGACATCGCTGACGCCACCGAGCGCCTCCACCTGGTCGACGGCATTACCGGCGAGGCCCAGGATCCCTCCAACCCGTCGTTCATCCTCGGCACCACCAACGTGACCCCGCTGGCCCAGGCCGCCGCCTTCGCGGCGCTGGCCAACGAGGGAGAGTTCTGCGCCCCGCGCGCGCTGGTCTCCGTCAAGGACGCCGCCGGGAACAAGTACAAGGTCCCGGAGGAGGACTGCGAGGATGCGATCGACCCGGAGGTCGTGGCGAACCTGAACGGCACGCTGTCCAAGATCGCCGGACAGCGCGTGGCCAAGGGCACCATCAATGTCCCGGTCGCCGGCAAGACCGGCACCAACAACGGCGCCTCCTCCACCTGGTTCGTCGGCTACACCACTGGTGTCTCCACCGCGGCCTGGGTGGGCCGCTACACGGACCTCGCCCCCACAATGGGCATGCGGATTAACGGTGTCAGCCGCGAATGGGTGGACTCGGCCACGTTCGCCGCGCCCATGTGGCTGAGCTACATGAAGGACGTGGTGGGCTACTACCCCGCGGAAAGCCTTGGACAGGCCGACACTGCGCCCGCTCCCGTGCTCCCCGACACCCCCGCAATCCCGCAGGCCCCGGCGCAGAACCCCGACTCCCCCGTCCAGGGCGGCACCGTCCCTGAAGCTCCGGCCACCGGGGACGGGACCGGCGGCGGCGGGAACGGCGGCGGGAACGGCGGCGGCAACGGAGATTCCGACGGCACCGGCGATGAAGACTAGCGCCGCCGCGAGCGGCCTGGGCAGCACCCTGCGCGCCGCGGCAGCCAGGACCGCCTACGGGGCGGGGGCAGCGGCCGCCCTGGCCGGCGTCGTGGCCGGGTACGGCCTCTGGGAACGGAACCAGTTCGGGCTGCGCCATGAGACCCTGCCGCTGCTGCCCCCGGGTGCCGCACCGTTCCGGGTGCTGCACCTGTCCGACATCCACATGGTCCCGGGCCAGGAGCTGAAGCGGCGCTGGCTGCATTCCCTGGCGGAGTTGCGCCCGGACCTGGTGGTGAACACTGGGGACAATCTCAGCCACCGGGAAGCCGTGCCGGACCTGCTGGAAGCCCTGGCGCCGCTGATGACCTTTCCGGGCGTGTTCGTGCCGGGGTCCAACTGCTACTTCGCCCCGCGGCCGAAGAACCCGCTGCGCTACCTCAAAGGCCCCTCCGGTCCGCCGGCGAACCATCCCGCGTTCGAGCTCCCGTGGCGGGAGATGCACCGGGCCTTCGGCGCGGCTGGGTGGGCGAACCTCACCAATAAGGCCATCTCCATTCCCTTCCCCGGCCTGCGCCTGGACTTCAGCGGCGTCGACGACCCGCATCTGGGCCGGGACCGCTTCGCCGGCTGGCCGCGTGGCTCCTCCACCTCCAGGGAGGCCCCGCACCTGCGCATCGCCTTGGCCCACGCCCCCTACCAGCGGGTCCTGGACTACCTGGCCGACGCCGGGGCGGACCTGATCCTGGCCGGCCACACCCACGGGGGGCAGGTTTGCCTCCCGGGGTACGGGGCCCTGGTCTCCAACTGCGACCTGCCCACCTGGCGTGCCCGGGGCCTGAGCGTATGGGAGCACGGCGGCCACCAGGTCCCGCTGAACGTCTCGGCAGGCATCGGCACCTCCCGCTTCGCCCCGGTCCGGATCGCCTGCCGCCCCGAAGCGGTGCTCCTCACCCTGACCCCCCGCAGCTGACCCTGGAACGCCAGCGGCCCCCGTCCCGGATTCCTCCGGGACGGGGGCCGCTGGTCTGGGGCGGTAAAAATCTCCGCCGCCCTGACAGATAAGCCTTAGTAAGTCGTGGGCTCTTCCGAGTGGGGCCATTCACCCACAGCGACAGTGGTCTGGCCTCCGCCATGCGGCCACTCCCCCACGGACGCAAAGCTTGCTCCGACAATAGCGGCAGCAACGCCAACCGCGGCAATCAGCTTCTTCATCTGTTCTCCTCCAGGAGTTCGTGGTGTACGGCGATATCCGCCAGCGGCGCGATGTTTACGAGTAGCGCACCACTTAACATTCATTGTAAATTGGTACAAACGCTTGGCGTCAAGGAATGGACACCTTACGGCGCGTCGCGACATGTGAGGGCCTTGGGGAGGGCCTACGAGTTTAATAAGGGGTCAAATTGGGGATAAAGTTCGGCGAAAAGTTGCGCAACGCTCGCCTGCAGCACAAGATGACGCAAGCCCAACTGGGTGCCGGAAAATACTCGACCAGCTACATCTCGCTGCTGGAAACCGGGAGCCGGGAACCGACGATGGAGATTATCTCCGAACTGTCGGCCCGCTTGGGCATGGACCGCGAGGTCATGGAATCCTGGAACACTCCGGTCTCCCCCGACGAGGCCGAATTCGTGCTCCTTGAGCACCGCGCCCGGCAGTCCTACACGGCCCGCGAATACACCGACGCCGAGGCCAGCGCCGCCGAGGCCGCCGTCGTGGCCCTGCGCCTGAAGAACGCCAGCGCCTGGTGGAACATGATGTTCCTGCGCGCGGAGGCGCTGCGCGACCAGGGCCGCTTCGAGGAATACCGGGCGGCTGCCGAGGAAGTACTGGCCCACCCGCTGACCGAGGAGTCGCTCGCGCTGAAGGTCCGTGCCGAGACCCTCGTCGCGAATGCCTACCTGGGCCTGGGCCGGTTGCATCTGGCCGTCGACCACGCGCTTACCGCCGTGGAGCTCGGCGGGGACCTGCCCCCGCACTCGCTGATCCAGATCTCCGCGCTGTTCGCGCTGGTCGCATCCCTCGCTGAATCCGGCCAGCTGGAGGAGGCCTGGCGAACCTGCCAGACCCTGTCCGCGGCCGTGGCCGAGGGCGCTCCGCGCCAGACCGCCGGCAATGCGTACTGGGCCATCGGCAACGTGGCCTTCAAGCGCCAGGACATCGAGGCGGGGCTGGAGAACCACCAGCTGGCGGCCCAGCGGCTGCTCCCCGCCAGCGACATCGAACTGTGGGCGCGCTTCAACAAGGCCTCGGCCAGCATGCGGCTGGCCGCCGGAGTGGTGGAGCCGGAGACCCTGGAATGCCTCGAGCGGGCGGAACTCGCGCTGAGCGTCATTGGCGGCACCCTCAATGACAAGCTGGAGCTGCAGCTGATCCGCGCGCGGTGGCTGCACCTGAACGGCGACGTCGAGGCGGCGCTGGAACAGCTCAGGCCGGTGGAGGCCAACCGCGACGCGCTGCCCCCGAATTTCCAGGGCGAGCTGGACCTGCTCAGCGCCCGCTGCCTGATGGGCCTGGGGCGGGGCACCGAGGCCCTGGAGCAGCTGCGCCGCGCGCAGATGGTCTTTGCCGAAGCCGGCGCGCCCAACCGCGCCGCGATTGCGATTGAGCTGGCTACGGAGATCCGCGCGGCCAACCGATAGCCCCGGCGGAATCACCTGCGAAAGGCCCCGGACCCGGCGGCTTTCCCTTAAGGACGGCAGGGCCCCTTAAATACGGCAGGGCCGTTGCAGCACCCAAGAGACCGGGTGCTGCAACGGCCCCCGCAAGGCGCCGTCCTCCGAGGCCACCAAAGGACGGCGGGGATGCGCTTGCCTAGGCCGTGAACGTGCGCCCGGTCAGGCGCTCGTAGGCCTCGACGTAGCGGGCACGGGTGCGCTCAATGATGTCCTGGGGCAGCGCGGGGGGCTGCTCGCCGGAGGACTTGTCCCAGCCGGACGCCTCCGAAGTGAGCCAGTCGCGCACGAACTGCTTGTCGAAGGACGGCTGGGCCTGGCCCGGCGCGTAGGTCCCGGCGTCCCAGAAGCGGGAGGAGTCCGGGGTCAGCACCTCGTCGCCGAGGGTGATGGCTCCCGTGGCCGGGTCCGTGCCGAACTCCACCTTGGTGTCAGCCAGGATGATGCCGCGGGAGCGGGCAATCTCCTCCGCGCGGGTGTAGACCTCCAGGGTCAGCCGCGCCAGCTCTGCGGCGTTGCTGGCACCGATGCGCTCCTCCACCTCGGCGAACGTGATGTTCTCGTCGTGCTCGCCGACCTCGGCCTTGGCGGAGGGGGTGAAGATGGCCGGTTCCAGGCGGGAGCCGTCCACCAGGCCCTCGGGCAGCGGCAGCGAGCATACGGTGCGGGAGGCCTTGTACTCGGCCAGGCCCGAGCCGGTGAGGTAGCCGCGGGCGATGCATTCGATCGGGAACATATCCAGCTTCTTGCACACCATCGCCCGGCCGGCCACGGTCTCCGGGACGTCGGTGGAGATGACGTGGTTGGCGATCCCCTCCAGCTGCTCGAACCACCACAGGCTCAGCTGGGTGAGCACCTTGCCCTTGTCCGGGATCTCGGAGGTGAGCACGAAGTCGTAGGCGCTGATGCGGTCGCTGGCGACCACCAGGACGCGGTCGGCCTCCGCGGCGGGCACCCCGGCCGGCACGTAGAGGTCGCGCACCTTGCCGGAGTAGACGTGGGTCCAGCCCGGCAGCTGCAGGGTCTCGGTCTTGAAGCCGGCCATTACGCGGCACCTCCCGACACGGTGATTTCGCCGTTGGCCGCCTTGAGGGCGATGTCGGTGCGGTGCTGGGCACCCTTCCACCCGATCTCGGCCACGCCGGCGTAGGCCTTGGCGCGGGCCGAGTGCAGGTCGGCGCCCAGGCCGACCACGGCCAGGACGCGGCCGCCGGCCGTGACGGTCTCGCCGTCGTCATTGGTCGCGGTGCCGGCGTGCAGCACGCTGACGCCCTCGATCGCGGCGGCCGCCTCCAGTCCGGAGATGGGGTCGCCCTTGACCGGGGAATCCGGGTAGTTGGCCGCGGCCATGACCACGCCCACGGCGGTCTCGGGGCGCCAGTGCAGCTGCTCGGCGTCGTCGAGCTTCCCCGTGGCGGCGGCCATGAGCAGCCCGCCCAGGGGGGTCTTCAGGCGGGCCAGCACCGGCTGGGTTTCCGGATCGCCGAAGCGGGCGTTGAATTCGATGACGCGGATGCCGCGGCGGGTGACCGCGAGGCCGCAGTAAAGCACGCCGACGAACGGGGTGCCGCGCGCGGCCATCTCGCGGATGGTCGGGTAGGCAACGCGCTCCATGACCTCGTCGACGAAGCCGGCCGGCAGCCAGGGCAGCGGGGTGTAGGCGCCCATGCCCCCGGTGTTGGGGCCCAGGTCTCCGTCGAAGATGCGCTTGAAGTCCTGGGCTGGGGCCAGCGGGACCGCGTGCCTGCCGTCGGAGATGACGAAGAGGGAGACCTCGGGGCCGTCGAGGAACTCCTCGATGACCACGGACCCCCCGGCGGCGAAGCAGGCGTTGGCGTGGGCCAGGGCCTCGGCGCGGTCCTCGGTGACCACCACGCCCTTGCCGGCGGCGAGGCCGTCGTCCTTGACGACGTACGGTGCACCGAAGGCGTCCAGCGCGTCGGCGGCCTCCGCCTCGTTCACGGCCACGCGGGCCATGGCGGTCGGGACGCCCGCCTCGGCCATGACGTCCTTGGCGAAGGCCTTGGAGGCCTCCAGTTGGGCCGCGGCCCGGGAGGGCCCGAAGACCGGGAACCCGGCCTCCCGCAGGGCGTCGGACACACCCGCGGCGAGCGGGGCTTCCGGGCCGATGACCACGAGGTCGGAACCGAGTTCGCGGGCCAGCGCGACGACGGCGGCAGGATCCTGCGCGTCCACCGCGTGGACGGGAACGTCCTGGGCGATGCCGGCGTTGCCGGGGGCGCAGTGCAGCTCCGTGACGTACGGGTCGGCCTGCAGGGAACGGACGATGGCGTGTTCGCGGCCGCCGGGGCCGATGACGAGAACCTTCACGAGATACAAGCGTACCGGGCGAGGGACCCGCGCCGAGCGCCAGCGAGGTGCGGGAGCCCGGGACGCGGTACCGGGCGAGGGACCCGCGCCGAGCGCCAGCGAGGTGCGGGAGCCCGGGACGCGGTACCGGGCGAGGGACCCGCGCCGAGCGCCAGCGAGGTGCGGGAGCCCGGGACGCGGTACCGGGCGGCTACGCTGGGCGGATGGGAAACGATGCTGGTAAGCGCAAGGAATCGCTGTGGGAGGCGCAGGTGCGCCGCAACCCCGGCCACTCGGAATGGTACATCCAGCGGTTTGAGCAGATGCGGGCCGAGGGCGTGGACCTGCACGGGGAGGCTCGGCTGGTCGATGCGATGGTGGCACGCGGCAGCCGCATCCTCGATGCCGGCTGTGGTCCGGGCCGGGTCGGCGGCGAGCTCGCGCGGCGGGGCCACACCGTGGTGGGCGTGGACCTCGACCCGGTTTTGGTGGCCGCTGCTGCCAAGGACCACCCTGACTGCACCTGGCTGGAGGGCGATCTCAGCGAACTGGACCTGCCCGCGGCGGGCATCGCCGAACCGTTCGACCTGATCGTGTGCGCGGGCAACGTGATGGCCTTCCTGGCTCCGGGCACGGCCCCCGAGGTGCTGGCCCGCTTCGCCGCGCACCTGGTGCCGGGTGGACGCGCCGTGGTGGGTTTCGGGGCCGGGCGCGGCTACGAATTCGGGCAGTTCTTCGCCGACGCGCAGGCTGCGGGCCTGGCCGTGGACCTGCGGCTGTCCACGTGGGACCTGCGGCCGTGGGAGCCCGACTCGGACTTCCTGGTCGCGGTCCTGTCCAAGCGCTAGGACAAAGCAGCCCGTGCCCCCGCCCTCCCGGGACCCCGGCGTTACGGACCCTCCCACGCCCCGCACGCTCGGCGCGGGCCCCTCGGCTCCTACCGTTACGGACCCTCCCACGTCCCGCACGCTCGGCGCGGGCCCCTCGGCTCCTACCGTTACGGACCCTCCCACGCCTCGCACGCTCGGCGCGGGCCCCTCGGCTCCTACACTTAGGCCTATGCCCGAAACCTTTGCCTCCGCCCACGCCGTGGATCTCGCCGTCGTGGACCGAAACGGGTTCGTGGAATCCCGCCACTGCGGTTCCGCCGTCGTTTTGGACCCGGCAGGCCGGGTCGCAATAGAACTGGGGGACATCGCCACCCCGGTCTTCCCGCGTTCCGCGCTCAAGCCCTTCCAGGCGCTGGCCTCGATGCGCGCCGGGGTCCCGCTGCGCGGCGCCCAGGTGGCGCTGGCCTGCGCCAGCCACGTGGGCAGCGCCGCGCACCGGGAGGTCGTTGCGGGCATGCTCGCCGCGGCGGGCCTGGACGCGGACCACCTGCGCTGCCCGTCCGCCTGGCCGGGCGAGGAGGGCGAGCGCATCGAGCTGATCCGGGCCGGCCTGGGCAAGTCGGCCTTGGCCTTCAATTGCTCCGGCAAGCACGCGGCGTTCCTGTGGGCCTGCGCCGAGAACGGCTGGGATACCGGGACCTACCTGGAACCGAACCACCCGCTGCAGCGCCTGGTGCTGGAAACAATCGAGGAGTTCGCCGGCGAGACCGTGGCGCACGTGGCGGTGGACGGCTGCGGCGCCCCCGTGCCGGCGATTTCGCTGCACGGGCTGGCCCGCGCCGTGCGCACTCTGGCGAAGGCCCCCAGCGACAGGCACGCCGACGCCCGCGCCGCGACCATTGCGACCGCGATGCTCGACTACGCGTGGGCCGTGCAGGGGCAGGGCCGGGAGAACACCGTGGTGATGGACGAGTTAGGCGTCCTGGCCAAGTTCGGCGCGGAGGGCGTGATGGTGCTCGGCGCCCCGGACGGAACCTCCTGCGCCCTCAAGGTGCTCGACGGCAACGGCCGGGCCGCGACGCTGGTGGGCCTGAACCTGCTCGCCGCCGCCGGCGCCGTCCCGGCGGCGAAGGTCGCGGCCGTACTGGACAAGGTGATGCGCCCGGTGCTGGGGGGCGCGGCGCCGGTGGGCGGGATCCGCCTGGCCGCACCGGTCGCCACCCTGCTGGACTGACGCCGCCAACGCCCGGAGACAACCGGAGACAAGACGGCCCCGGAAAGGACAACACGCATGGGAGTACGACGCCGGATCGCACCCGAGGCCGGCCGCGCCGCCGTGCGCACGTGGCTGGCCGCGGACCCGGAGGCACGGGCGTCGCTGCCACGCCCGGTGCTGGCCACCGCGGTCCGCTACGCGCTTGAGGAACTCTCCGAGGTGGCGGAGGGCAACTCCGTGGAGGTGCGCGTGCCCCCGTTCGGGGTGGCCCAGTGCATCGAGGGGCCCCGACACACCCGCGGCACCCCGCCGAACGTCGTCGAGGTAAACCCGCAGACGTGGCTGGGCCTGGTGACGGGGATCACCGAGTGGGATTCGGCACTCTCCGGGGGCGGGGTCTCGGCCTCCGGGCTGCGCGCGGACCTGTCCGGCCTGCTGCCGCTCTTCGGTACCCTTTAGCCATGGAACCGCACCAGCACGACGCCCAGCCCTCCCCCGAACCCGGCCCCTCCCGGCCCATCGAGGTGACGGTGCGCAGGTCCCCGAAGTTTTGGCCTTTCCTGGTCGCCGGAGCCTTCGTGGGCGTGTTTGCGGCGATCATCTCCGCCTACACGGGCCAGGAGTCCGCAGAGTTCACCCGCGGCACAGTCCTGGGCTTCCTGGCCGTCTTCTTCGGCATGGGAGGCCTGGCGCTGGGCGCCATCGCCTGGCTGGTCACCGACCGGGTGCAGCGGAAACGGGCCCGCCGCGCGACGGCGGTCCCCCTCGACGGCCCCGACGCCGCCCGCTAGGCCCTTCCCCTCCAACCCGCGGGGCCGCTCCGCGACGGCGGCCATCGCTCCGGCTCATGAGAGAATAGGTCACATGGTGCGTGGTGACGGAATGCTTTCACATGATCTTCTTCCCTACGAGAAGGGTCCGCAGGACGAATGCGGGGTCTTCGGAGTGTGGGCCCCCGGCGAGGAAGTCGCCAAACTGGCCTATTACGGCCTCTACTCGCTGCAGCACCGCGGGCAGGAATCGGCGGGCATCGCCACCTCCGACGGCAAGCGCATCAACGTCTATAAGGACATGGGACTGGTGTCCCAGGTCTTCGACGAGAACACGCTGAACTCGATGACCGGGCACATCGCGGTGGGACACTGCCGCTACTCCACCACCGGCGCCAGCCACTGGGCCAATGCGCAGCCAACCCTCGGAGCAACCAGCGAGGGCACGGTGGCGCTGGCCCACAACGGCAACCTGACCAACTCGGCCGAACTCATGGACATGGTCGTCGCCAAGCACGGCACCTCCCCGCGCGGCGAGATCGCCCAGGGCAACACCACGGACACCGCGCTGGTGACCGCACTGCTGGCCGGCGAGGAGGGGCTCACCCTGGAGCAGACCGCGCTGGAACTGCTGCCCAAGATCAAGGGTGCCTTCTGCTTTGTCTTCATGAACGAAAACACCCTGTATGCGGCCCGCGACGCCCACGGCGTCCGCCCGCTGGTCCTGGGCCGCCTCGAGCGCGGCTGGGTGGTCGCCTCCGAGCAGGCCGGCCTGGCCACCGTGGGCGCCAGCTACATCCGCGAGATCGAGCCCGGCGAATTCATTGCCATCGACGAGGACGGGGTCCGCTCCCAGCGGTTCGCCGAGGCCACCCCCGCCGGCTGCGTCTTCGAGTACGTGTACCTGGCCCGCCCGGACGCCGCGATCAACGGCCGCTCGGTCTACGAGTCCCGCGTCGAGATGGGCCGCCAGCTGGCCCGCGAGAACGAGGCCGAGGCCGACATCGTCATCCCGGTGCCCGAATCCGGCACCCCGGCCGCGATCGGCTACGCCGAGGAGTCCGGCATCCCCTTCGCGCACGGCTTCGTGAAGAACGCGTACGTGGGCCGGACCTTCATCCAGCCGTCCCAGACCCTGCGCCAGCTGGGCATCAAGCTCAAGCTCAACGCCCTGGAACCGGTCATTAAGGGCAAGCGCGTGGTCGTCGTGGACGACTCGATCGTGCGCGGGAACACCCAGCGCGCCGTCGTGCGCATGCTCCGGGAAGCCGGCGCCAAGGAGGTCCACGTGAAGATCTCCTCCCCGCCGGTGAAGTGGCCGTGCTTCTACGGCATCGACTTCGCCTCCCGCGCCGAGCTGATCGCCAACGGTGCCGCAGTGGAGGAGATCAGCGCCTCCATCGGCGCCGACTCGCTGGCCTACATCTCCGAGGACGGCATGATCGGCGCGACCCGCCAGCCGCGCGAGCGCCTGTGCACCGCCTGCTTCACAGGCAACTACCCGATCAAGCTGCCCGCCTCCGACCGGCTGGGTAAAAACCTGCTTGAACGCACCGCGGCCGACCTGACCGACTGCGACCCGGGCCCGGACGCCGAGTTCGAATCCACCCTGACCGACGCCGAAAAGACCCCGAGCAAGTAAGGACGCCCCCTGACATGACCTCCGCAACGCCCGACACCCCCGCCGGCATCACCTATGCCTCCGCCGGCGTCGACGTCGAAGCCGGGGACCGCGCCGTCGAACTGATGAAGGACGCCATCAAGGCGACCCACAACGCCTCCGTGCTCGGCGGCGTGGGCGGCTTCGCCGGCCTCTTCGACGCCTCCCGTCTGCTCACCTACCGCAAGCCGCTGCTGGCCACCTCCACCGACGGCGTCGGGACCAAGGTCGCGATCGCGCAGGCCATGGACATCCACCACACCATCGGGCACGACCTGGTCGGCATGGTGGTGGACGACATCGTCGTGGTCGGCGCCGAGCCGCTGTTCATGACCGACTACATCGCCTGCGGCAAGGTGGTCCCGGAGCGCATCGCGGACATCGTCCGCGGCATTGCCGAGGCCTGCTCCCTGGCCGGAACCGCGCTGGTCGGCGGCGAGACCGCCGAGCACCCGGGCCTGCTGGGCGAGCACGAGTACGACGTCGCCGGCGCGGCGACCGGCGTCGTCGAGGCCGACGCCCTGCTCGGCCCGGAGCGCGTGCGTTCCGGGGACGTGGTCATCGCCATGGCCTCCTCCGGCATCCACTCCAACGGCTACTCGCTGGTCCGGCGTGTAATCAACCACGCCGGCTGGGCCCTGGACCGCGAGGTCTCCGAACTCGGACGCACCCTCGGCGAGGAACTGCTGGAGCCGACCAAGGTTTACGCCGCGGACTGCCTGGACCTGGTCCGTTCCCTGAACAGGGACGGCGTGGCCCCGCTGCACGGCTTCAGCCACGTCACCGGCGGCGGGCTGGCCGCGAACCTGGCCCGCGTGCTGCCGCAGGGCCTGATGGCCACCGTGGACCGTTCCACCTGGGAGCTGCCGGCGATCTTCAAGCTGGTCGCCGAACTGGGCGGCGTGCCCCAGGCCGACCTGGAGCGCACTCTGAACCTGGGCGTGGGCATGGTCGCGATCGTCGAGGAGTCCGCGGCCGATGCCGCGCTGGCCCGCCTGAACGAACGCGGCGTCACCTCCTGGGCCATGGGCACCGTGGGTGTGCTGGACGCGGCTGCGGCCTCCGCCGGACCGGACTTCGTCCAGGGCGCCAAGGGCGTCGACGGCGGCGCCGTCCTGCTCAAGGGCGCCTACGCCTCCTAGCGGTCCCGAGGCACTCACTGCCCGGTGGACCTACTGATCGGGACCCACCGAGCAGGATCCCCTGAGACCCACCTGACGCAGACGGCGGGGCTTTCCTTCGGGAAGGCCCCGCCGTCTGCGTTTGCTCGTCTGCGTGGGGTGAAAGTGCCTGCCCGGTGCTGCCCGATTCCCGCCCGGCGCTCCACAGCCGGTGCCGGCGGTGGGAGACTGGGTGCATGGGCGTGTACGTGGCGGTGGTGTTCGTCGAGCCGCTGGCGGCCGGGACCGAATTCCCGCAGTCCGCCTGGCCCCTGCACGTCACGCTGGTCCGGTTCGATTCGGCGGTCCCGGTCCCGGCGCTGACGGCGGTGCTGGGGGCAGCCTTAGAGGGCCGGAAGGCGTTCACCGCCGTGGTGGGCGGGGACGCGTGGTTTGGCCGCAAAGGCTCCGTCCCGGTATCCCTGGTCGATCCTGGCACCGGCCTGGCGGACCTCCACGAGGCCCTGCTTTATGGGTTGCTCCACGAGCTGGACGGACAGATCCATCTTCCGGGCCCCGACCACACCCGCGCGAACTACCGCCCCCACGTCACCCACGCGGCGCGCCGGCTGCATCCCGGGGACGTGGTCCGGGTGGGGCAGGTGGCTTTGGTGGACATGTTCCCGGACCGGGACCGGCGCTTCCGCCGGGTGCTGGCGGTCTGGGAGCTCGGTGCTGGCGTATCCGGCGCTGGGGTGCCCGGCGGCGGGTCGCCCGGCGCTGGGGTGTCCAGCGAGGGGGCGGCAGGCTTGACGGTGCTAGCCGAGCAGGAGAACGGCGAGCAGCACGGCCGGCAGGGACAGCATGGAGCTGAGGAAGGAAACGTCCCGGGCCAAGGTTGAGGGCATGCGGAACTGGCTCGAGAAAAGGAACACGTTCTGGGCCGTCGGCAGGGCGGCCATGACCACGACTCCCAGCAGTTCCATGCCCTGCAGGCCAAACGCGAAGCGGGCCACCGCCCAGGCCGCCACCGGCATGACGGCCAGCTTCACGAAGGAGGCCCACACCAGGTCCGGCAGCAGGCCCCGTTGGGTGAACGGCCGCTGGCGGCGCATGCTCATCCCGAACATCATCAGCAGTAACGGAATCGAGGCGTGGCCCAGCATCCCGATCGGGGTCCACACCACCTCCGGCGGCGTCCATCCGGTGAGCGAGAGGCCGGCGCCGGCGAGCGTCGCGAGCGTCACGGGGTTGCCGACCGAGCGCAGGACTGTCCGCCACAGGGGCACAGCGCCGGCGGCCTCCGCGCCGGCCGGTCGCGGCGAGCACCAGGCGAAGATCGACAGGTACAGGGGCGCCACCACCAGGAGTTGGGCGAGCAGCACGGAGACCACCGGCGCGGAACTGCCCACCGCGTACAACGCGATGGGCAGTCCGATGTTTCCGGCATTCACATAGGAGGAGGCCATGGCCCCGACGGCGGCATGCGGCGCTTTCCGGCGCAGCACCACCACGCTGCCGAGGGCGTAGACCGCACCGGCCGCCAATGCCGTCAGCAGCGCGACCGGTGCGTAGACGCCGGCGACCGTTCCCAAGTCCGTTTCGGCGAGCAGCAGGAGCATGAGCGCCGGGTTGGTGATGTAGTACACCGCCGGCCCCAGGCCCTGTTGCATGGCGGACGCCTTGCCCGGAAGCAGGGCGGCCGCCACGTAGCCCACGGCCACGATGAACAGGACGACGCCGAAGCCCAGCAGCACCCCCTCCACCGGCCTAGCGCTCCCTGTCCGTCATCGAACGAGGCACGGGCGCTTGGGGTCGAACTCCCAGCCGGGGATCAGGTACTGCATCGATGCGGCATCGTCGCGGGCCCCCAGGCCGTGCTCGAGGTAGAGCTGGTGCGCGGCCTCGACGCGTTCCCGGTCCAGTTCGATGCCCAGGCCCGGCGCGGTGGGGACCTTGATCTCGCCGTCGCGGATCAGCAGCGGGTCCCGGGTGAGGCCCTGGCCGTCCTGCCAGATCCAGTGCGTGTCCAGGGCCGTGATCTCGCCCGGGGCCGCGGCGCCCACGTGCGTGAACATGGCCAGGGAGATGTCGAAGTGGTTATTGGAGTGCGATCCCCAGGTCAGCCCGAACTCGTTGCACAGCTGCGCCACGCGGACGGAGCCGGCCATGGTCCAGAAGTGCGGATCGGCCAGCGGAATATCCACGGCGTTGGTGCGCACCGCGTGGGCCATCTCGCGCCAGTCGGTCGCGATCATGTTGGTGGCCGTCTGCAGGCCGGTGGCGCGCTTGAACTCGGAAACCACCTCGCGGCCGGAGAACTTGCCTTCCGCCCCGCACGGGTCCTCGGCATAGGCGACCACCCCGCGCATGCGCCTGCCCAGCCTAATGGCGTCCTCGAGCAGCCAGCCGCCGTTGGGGTCCAGCGTGATGCGCGCGTCCGGGAAGCGCTCCTTGAGCGCAGTGACGGCGTCCACCTCCAGGTCCCCGGCCTGCACCCCGCCCTTGAGCTTGAAGTCCTGGAAGCCGTAGCGGGCCTGCGCGGCCTCGGCCAGGCGGACCACGGCCTCCGGAGTCATGGCCTCCTCGCGGCGGACGCGTTCCCAGGCGTCGGCGCCGTTGGGCTCGCGCAGGTAGGGCAGGTCCGTGGCGTCCGGGTTGCCCACGTAGAAAAGGTAGCCGAGCATCGGCACGGCGTCGCGCTGCTGGCCGTCGCCGAGCAGCTCCGCGACGGGAACGCCCAGGAACTGGCCGTGCAGGTCCAGCAGTGCGGACTCGATGGCGGTGACAGCGTGCACGGTGGTGCGCAGGTCGAAGGTCTGCAGGCCGCGCCCGCCGGAGTCCCGGTCGGCGAAGGCGGTGGCGACCTCGCGCAGCAGGCTGCGGAAGCGGGCGACCGGCTGGCCGGCCAGGAGCGTCCCGGCCTCCTCGATGGTGGAGCGGATCTTTTCCCCGCCGGGAACCTCGCCGAGGCCGGTGCGGCCCTCGGAGTCGGTCACGATGGCAATGTTGCGGGTGAAGAACGGGCCGTGGGCCCCGGAAAGGTTCAGCAGCATGGAGTCGTGGCCGGCGACCGGGACGACTTCCACGCGGGCAATGGTGGGCTGGTGGGTCATGATGGGTGCCTATTCTCCTGCGAGGATAATCGTGCCGTCGATGCGGCGGTTGAGGTGCCAGGGGTTGGCCTCGCGCAGCGGCACCGGCAGCAGGCCGTCCGGGATGTTCTGGTAGGCGACCGGACGCAGGAACCGCTCGATCGCCAGGGTGCCGACCGAGGTGGTGCGGGTGTCCGAGGTAGCCGGGAAGGGCCCGCCGTGGACCATGGCGTGGCCCACCTCGACACCGGTCGGCCAGCCGTTGGCCAGGATGCGGCCGGCCTTGCGCTCCAGCACCGGAAGCAGCGGGGCGACGGTGGCGTGGTCCGCCTCGGTAAGGTGCAGCGTGGCGGTCAGCTGGCCCTCGAGCCGGCGGGCGGCGTCCACCAGGTCCGTGGCGGAGGTGTACCGGACCATCAGGGATGCGGCGCCAAAGATCTCCTGGTGGAGCACTCCATTCTCCAGGAAGGTCGGCACGTCCGTGCCGAAGACGGCCGGGGCGGGAGCGTTCTCGGTGGGGCCCTGCTCGCCGCGGGCCACCACTTCGACGCCGTCCTGCGCGCCGAGTTCGGCGACGCCGGCGCTCCACGCCTCGGCGATGCCCTTGGTCAGCATGGTCTGTCCGGCAGCCGGGGCCAGGGCGCGGTTCACGGCGGCGGCGAACGCGTCACCGGCCTCCCCGGCGGGGACGAACACCAGGCCCGGGGAGGTGCAGAGCTGGCCGCTGGAGCCGGTGACGGAACCGACGTAGGCCTGGGCCAGCACGTCCACATCGCCGGCCAGCGCGCCCTCGAAGAAGAACACCGGGTTGATGGAGCTCATCTCCGCGTAGACCGGGATCGGTTCGGGCCGGGCCGCCGCGGCGGCGACCAGCGCCGTTCCGCCGGAGCGGGAGCCGGTGAAGCCCACGGCCTTGATGAGCGGGTCGGTGACAAGGGCCTGGCCGATGCTGGAGCCGGGTCCGTAGATCAGGGAGAACACGCCCGGGTGCAGGCCCAGGTCGCGCACGGCGTCGGCAATGGCACGGCCGACGATCTCGCTGGTGCCCGGGTGGGCGTTGTGTGCCTTGAAGACCACGGGGCAACCGGCGGCCAGGGCGGAGGCGGTGTCGCCGCCGGCGGTGGAGAAGGCCAGCGGGAAGTTGCTTGCGCCGAAGACGGCCACCGGGCCCAGGGGGACCTTGCGCTGGCGGATGTCCGGACGGGGCATGGGCTGGCGATCCGGCAGGGCCGGGTCGATGCGCACGCCGCGGTGGTCGCCCTGGCGCACGACGGCGGCGAAGAGGCGCAGCTGGCCGGTGGTGCGGGCGCGTTCGCCGTTCAGGCGGGCCTCGGGCAGGCCGGTCTCGATCATGGCGCGGGCTACGAGGTCGGCGCCGACGGCCTCAATGTTTTCGGCGATCTTCTCCAGGAACGCGGCGTGGGTCTCCGGGTCCAGCGAGCTGAAGGATTCGAAGGCCTCCTCGGCCGCGGTGGTCGCGGCGGCGAGCTGTTCGCGGTCAATCAGGGTGTAGGCCGGCTCAAGGACAGCGTTGGTGGCCGGGTTGAAGCCGTTGACGGTCCCGCCGTTTCCGGGGACCTCCCGGCCGGCGATGATCGAGTGGCCGGCCAGTGTTGCCTGCATGGTGGGCATCGGGTGCTCCTCGTGGGGTGTGGGGGCAGTGGGGCGTTTCCCCGGGTATTGGTGCCCCGCGGCGGCGGGACGGGATGCCATGGCCGGAGGAAGCGGATGCCGGATCCGCTTCCTCCGGGCGAAGGGCCTAGACGCCCTGCGGCAGTGCTGCGAAGGCCGGGCGCACGCCGGCGGCATCGATCAGCGCCGAGAGGTCCTGGAGGTCCCGCTCGGTGAGGTCCTGCAGCGGCGGGCGAACGGAACCGGCGTCGCGGCCGATCACCTTCAGGCCACCCTTGACGATGGAAACGCCGTATCCCTTGGCGCGGTCGCGGATTTCCAGGTAGGGCAGGACGAAGCGGTTGAGCTTCTCGGTGACGGCGGCGCGGTCCTGGTTGCGCACGTCGCGGTAGAACTCGAGGGCGAACTCCGGCACGAAGTTGTACATGGCCGAGGAGTAGGTGCTCATGCCCAGCTGCAGCAGCGGCAGGGCGAAGGTTTCCGCGGTCGGCAGACCGCCGAGGTAGAAGAGCCGGTCGCCGTTCTTGGCGTAGACCTTGGTCAGGTGTTCGATGTCGCCCAGCGCGTCCTTGAAGCCGATGAAGTTCGGGTGGCGCTCGGCGAGCCGGGCGACCGTGTCCGCGGAGTAGATGGCGTTGGCGCGGTTGTAGACGATCACGCCGATGCTGGTGGCGGAGCAAACGGCGGAGACGTGCTCCAGCAGGCCGGCCTGGTCGCACTCGGTCAGGTACGGCGGCAGCAGCAGCAGGCCCTCGGCGCCGGCTGCCTCAGCGTCCTGAGCGTTCTGGATGGCCTGGCGGGTGGAACCGCCGGCCGAGGCGAGCACCGGAACGCGGGCACCTGCTTCCTCAACCGCCATACGGACCACGCGGGCGGACTCTTCCGGGGTCAGGCTGAACCCCTCGCCGGTCCCGCCGGCGGCGAACAGGCCGGCCACGTCGAAGCTGGCCTGCCAGGCCAGGTGCCGGCGGTAGTTCTCCTCGTCGATGCCCAGCTGGGCGTCGAAGGAAGTGACGGGGAAGGACAGGAGGCCGTCCTTCAGGCGGGCGGCAAGTTCCTGGGGCGCGTACTGGGCCACGGACTTCTTCCTTTCAGCGGTGGCCGCGTGCGGCCGACGGTGGGTTCACCCACCACCATAGGAACACCATTCGATGCATGTCCAAGCCCCAAATTGTATGGATTGATACTCCATGGGCATCACTTTCCTGCCCGGCCTGCGCCTACTCCGCCCCGAGGGCCAACTCGTCCAAGAGCCTGTGCAGGGCGGGATTCCGGGAGGTGCGCAGCCACAGCACATGCAGTTCCACCTCATCCCGCGCGGCCCCGGCGAGGTCCAGGTAGGACACGCCCTCCACCCGCAGCAGCCGGGCCGATTCCGGAACGAAGGCGATGCCCCGGCCGGAAGCGACCAGGGCCACCATGGTCAGGACCTGGCTGACGGTGTGCACCACATTGCGGTGCTCGATCGGCACCAGGCGCACCACCATGTCGTAGAAATAGCGCGCCTTGACGGGCGAGTGCATGATCAGCGGCACGTCGCGCAGGTCCTCCGGTTGCACGGGCCGGGAAAGGCGGTCCAAAGGATGGCCCGTGGGCACCGCAACCATGAAACGCTCAGTCAGCATGAGCCGGGAGGCGAAGGCTTCCGTGTCGAAGGGCGGGCGGGCAAGCCCCAGATCCAGATCCCCGTCGGCAAGGGCTTGGACCTGCTCCGCCGTGACCAATTCCTCCAGTTCCACGTCGACATCCGGCAGCACCTCCTGGATGGTGTCCAACAGGGTTCCCAGCAGGCTGAAGCCGCTCGCTGCGGTGAACCCCAGGCGCAGGGTGCCGGACCGCCCGGCCGCGATGCGCCGGGCGGCGGCAGGCGCCCGGTCCGCAAGCACCACCAAGCGGCGGGCATCCTCCAGGAAGACCCTGCCGGCCGCCGTGAGGGCCACCTTTCGGTTGTCGCGCTCAAGAAGCCCCACGCCCAAGGCTTTCTCCAGCTTTTGGATCTGCCGGCTCAGGGGAGGCTGGGTCATGTTCAGCCGTTCCGCCGCCCGGCCGAAGTGCAGTTCCTCCGCAACCGCTATGAAGCTGCGGACTTGGTCAAGCGAATACATGATGCACTCCCGGTATCAGTCAATGCAGTAATGGGCTTGGACATGCATCATACTTGCTTCCTAGTCTCTTCTAGCGACCCGCAGGTGATTACAGTCACACGCCGGAGCTCCGGCGCAGCGGTGTCCCAAGACCTTTAAGGCCCACAACATAGGGGATTCGCATGAAGCACATCTTCACCCGCCGCACGGTGCTCGGCACCGCAGCCGCAGCAGCCGTGCTGGCCATGAGTGCCTGCGGCGGCAACGTCAGCGGCTCCAACGGTGCCGGGGAGACCTTCCCAAGCAAGCCGATCAACCTCACCGTGGGCGCCGCCCCGGGCGGTTCAACCGACCTGATTGCCCGCGCGGTGTCCGAGGGAGCGTCCCAGGACCTCGGTGTGGCCATGCCGGTGGTCAACAAGCCGGGCGCCAACGGCGCCCTGGCCCTGAAGGAAGTCCAGGGCAAGGCGGCCGACGGCTACGAGCTGGCCACGCTGAACGCCTCCCTCGTCACCATCACCCCGCTCGCCGTCGGCGAGTCGGAGGCGGTAACCCTGGAGGACGTCGACGTCATCGTCGGCCTCTCCCAGGACGACTACGTGCTGGTCGCCAACCCCAAGGCGGGCGTCAAAAACATCAAGGACCTGACCGCCGCCCAGAACCTGGCCTTCGGCACCACGGGCGTGGGCACCGGTTCGCAGCTGGCCCAGGCGCTGCTGCTCAAGCAGGCCAACATCCAGGGCACCGAGGTGCCCTTCGATTCCGGAGCCCCGGCCGTCACGGCGGTCCTGGGCAACCAGGTCCAACTGGCCACTGTCCAGCTGGGCGAGGCCAAGGCGCAGATCGACGCCGGCAAGCTGCTGCCGATCGTGGTCTTCTCCACCGAGCGCAACCAGTACCTGCCGGACGTTCCCACCGCCACCGAGGAGGGCTACGACATCCCGGTGTCGCAGTACCGTGCGGTCGTGGCGCCGAAGGGCACTCCCGAGGACGTCAAGGCCCGCCTGAAGACGGCGTTCGAGAACACCTTCAAGACCGAGGCGTACCAGGAGTTCAACGAGAAGAACCTGCTGACCCCGCGGGAGATCTCCGGCGAGGAAGTCGTCACCGAATGGACGGCCCTGGCCGCCAAGTACAAGGAACTGACCGAGAAGTACGGCCTCTCCCTGAAGCAGAACTGAGCCAGTGCGACGAGCACACAGGAGCACCACCATGAATGAGACTGCCAACGTTGTCCGGGCGCTGCCCGAGCCCGAGGAGGACCTGACCCCCGAGGAGCTGGCCGCCAAGTGGGAGGCGGAGGCTCCGCCGTCCGCCGGTCCCATCGCCAACCTGGCATCCTCTGCGGTGGCCACCGTGCTCGGCGCCGCCGGGATCGTTTTGTCCCTCCAGCTGGGGTTGGGCTCACCGGCCCAACCCCAGCCGGGGATGTGGCCGTTCATCATGGGCGTCGTCATTGTGGCACTCGGCCTGTCACAGATGTTCATCGGCCGCCATGGCGGAGAGGGAGAAAAGTTTTCGCGTCTGTCCTGGCTGGTCCTCTTGGGCGTCGCCACCCTGGTGGGGCTCGTGGCGCTGATGCCCGTCATCGGCTTTGAAATCCCCTCACTGCTGCTCTGCATCGTCTGGATGAAGTACCTCGGCGGCGAAACGTGGCGGTCAGCGCTGCTCTACTCCGCCCTCGTTGTGGCCGCCTTCTACGCCATTTTCATCCTGGCTCTGGGGACCACCATCCCCCACCTGTTCTAAGGCCCGAAAGGCTCCCCCATGGAATTCCTGCAACCGGTGATGGACGGCTTCGGCGTCGTCCTCGATCCCACCAACTTGCTCTACTGCCTGCTGGGCGTCGTCATCGGCATGCTGATTGGCGTGCTTCCGGGCCTCGGGCCGGCAGCGACCATCGCCATCCTGCTGCCGCTGACCTACGGCGTCGAACCGGTCACGGCCATCATCATGCTTGCCGGCATCTTCTACGGCGCCCAGTACGGCGGCACCATCACGTCGGTACTGCTGCGCCTTCCCGGCGAGGCAAGCTCGGTGGTCACGGTCTTCGACGGCTACATGCTCGCCAAGCAGGGGAAGGCCGGCACCGCGCTGGGCATCGCCGCGATCGGCTCGTTCATCGGCGGCACCGTCGGGATCATCGGGCTGACCTTCCTGGCCCCGCTCGTTGCCGGCTTTGCCCTGGACTTCGGTCCGCCGGAGTACGCCGCCCTGGCCCTGCTGGGCATCCTGCTGGTGGCCACCATCAGCAACGGCAGCAAGTCCAAGGCGCTGATCGCGGCGGCCTTCGGCCTGCTGCTGGCCACCGTCGGGCGCGACGTGTTTACGGGCACCGAGCGGTTCACCTTCGGAAACATGAGCCTGGCCGACGGCATCGACTTCGTGCCCGTAGCCATGGGCCTGTTCGGCCTTGGCGAGATCCTCTACAACCTGGAGGAGCGCCACCGTGCCGCCAAGGCTCCCGCCAAGGTCGCCAACGTCTGGCCCTCGCGCGCGGATCTCAAGCAGTCCTCCGGAGCAATCGGCCGCGGCTCGGTCCTGGGCTTCTTCCTGGGAATCCTGCCCGGCGGTGGCGCCACCATCTCCTCGATGGCGGCGTACGCGCTGGAGAAGAAGCGGGCCAAGAACCCGGAGCGCTTCGGCCAGGGGGCCGTCGAAGGCGTCGCCGCCCCGGAGACGGCCAACAACGCGGCCGCCACCAGCTCCTTCATCCCGCTGCTGACGCTGGGCATTCCGGCCAACGCCACCATGGCGCTGATGTTCGGGGCCCTGCTGATCCAGGGTGTCACCCCCGGCCCGCAGCTGGTCGAACAGCACCCGGACCTGTTCTGGGGCGTGGTGAACTCGATGTACATCGGGAACATCCTGCTGCTGATCATGTCCATCCCGCTGGTGGGGGTGTTCGTGCGCATCCTGCGCGTCCGGGCGGCCATCCTTGCCCCGATCACCGCACTGATCACGCTGCTGGGCGCCTACACAATCAACAATTCAATGTTCGACGTGAGTCTGGTTGTCTTCTTCGGTATCGTCGGCTACCTGATGAAGAAATTCGGCTTCGAGCCCGGCCCCCTGGTGCTGGCCTTCGTGCTCGGGGAGCTTTTGGAAGCCAACCTGCGCCGGTCGCTGCTGGTGTTCAACGGCGACCTGTCCGGGGTCTTCGGACGGCCGATTTCCCTCTCCCTGCTGCTCGTCTTCGTCGTCGTGGCCGTCTGGCCGGCCCTCAAGTCCCTGCTGGCCCGCAGGCAGCCCGCCGCGGCCACCGAACCCGTCAAGACAAAGGAAAACGCATGAGCGTCCTCGTTGGATACATCCCCACCCCGGTCGGGGAAGCGGCCGCCCAGGCCGCAATTGCCGAAGCCAGGCTGCGCGGGGAAAAGCTGCTCGTCGTCAACTCGGTGCGCGAAGGCGCGCTGGTGGACAAGTCGGTGGCCTCCGAGGACGACCTTTCCCGGATCGCCGCGGACGCGGCTGCCGCCGGCGTCGACGCCTCCATCCTGACGCCCACCTACTCCGCCGACCTGGCCGAGGAGGTGCTGGCCCTGGCAGAGGCGTACGACGTGTCACTGATCGTCATTGGCCTGCGCCAGCGCACTCAGGTCGGCAAGTTCATCATGGGCTCGCACGCTCAGCGGATCCTGCTGCAGGCGGACCGGCCGGTCCTGGCCGTCAAGGCCGGGCGGGACGGCCACTGACCCCACCATACGGAAGCGGGGCCGGACGGTGTTTTTACGACAGACCCCCATACCGTAGACCCCATGCCACCCGCAGGCGGGGCCGCCCCCCCCCCCCCCCCCCCCCCCGGGGGGCCGTCGGGTGTTTTCCGCCCCCCCCCGCTTCCGTATGCCCCTTTGCCTCCCGCTGTCCGCGGCGGACACGACGGCGCCCGAGACAACAGCACCGGAGACAACAGCACCGGAGACGGCAACGCTGGACACGATGACGCGAAGCGCCATCGTGTCCAGCGTGCGGGGGGGTGGCTACCAGCGGGGGCTTCGGAGTTCGTAGCCGGGGTGGATCCGCTGCATGTAGCCGGTGTCGTCGCGGCTGCGCAGGCCGCAGTCCAGGTACTGGCGGTGGAGCTTCTCCAGCCCGTCCTGGTCCAGCTCGATGCCCAGCCCCGGGCCGGTCGGGACCGCCACAGCCCCGTCCCTGAAGCCCAGGACGCCGGGGACGACGATGTCCTCGTCCGCGTTCTTCCAGGGCCAGTGGGTGTCGCAGGCGTAGTCCAGGTTGGGGGTGGCGGCGGCGAGGTGGACCATCGCGGCCAGGGAAATGCCCAAGTGGGAATTCGAGTGCATGGACAGGCCCAGCCCGAACGTCTCGGCGATGCCGCCCAGCGTCTGGGAACGGCGCAGCCCGCCCCAGAAGTGGTGGTCGGAGAGCACGACGTCGACGGCGCCGGCGGCGATCGCCGGCGGCAGGTCGTTGAAGCTCACCACGCACATGTTCGTCGCCAGCGGCATCTCCACCCGGCGGCGGACCTCGGCCATTCCGGCGATGCCGGGGGTGGGGTCCTCCAGGTATTCGAGCACCCCCTCCAGGCGCTTGCCGATGCGCACGGAAGTCTCCACGCCCCAGGCGGCGTTGGGGTCGATGCGCAGCGGCAGGCCCGGGAACTCGGCGCGCAGGGCCTCGATGGCCTCGGCCTCGGCGTCCGGGTCGAAGACGCCCGCCTTGAGCTTGAGCGCGGTGAAACCATACCCGTCCACCATGGTCCGAGCCTGGGCCACGATGCCCGCCGGGTCCAGGGCCTCGCCCCAGGAGTCCTCGGCGTGGCCGGGATGCCCGGCCCACTTGTAGAACAGGTAGCCGCTGAACGGCACAGCCTCCCGCACCGCGCCGCCGAGCAGCGTGGACACCGGCACCCCGAGCAGCCTGCCCTGGATGTCCAGGGCAGCGACCTCGAACGGGGACAGCACGCGGTCCGCCGTGGAGGATCCGGTCACCATGCCGCTCATCCCGTGTCCGCCCAAGGTGGTGTCCGCCACGAGGGCGCGCGCCACCCGGGACCGCAGCTCATTGGTGCTGAACGGGTCCGCGCCCGCCAGGGCCTGCGCGGCCAGGCGCAGCCGGGCCAGGTGTCCCTCGTCGCCGTACGTCTCCCCCAGCCCCGTGACGCCGGCATCAGTATGCACCTGCACGATCGCGCGCAGGGCGAAGGGCTCGTGCACGCCGACCGCGTTCAGCAGCGGCGGATCCGCGAACGCCACCGGCGTGATCGTCACTCCGGTGATTGCCACCTGGCCGGAGTGGACAGCGGAAGGGGCCGGGACGGACACGGGCACGGTCTCGGAAACAGGCATTAAGGATCGGTCCTTTCGGGGGCAAACCCCATGGGCAGGAAGTCCCCCTCACGTTAACCGCGCCCGGTGATGCGTGTCCAAGATCACTTCTGCACCGAATGATGCTGGCTGGGTATCAGCTGTCGGGCTCGGCCCACGCTCCCGGCCCCCAGCTATCAGCCCCCAGCTACCGGCCGGGATTCGCGCCCAGCCGGCGGCGGGAGGCTGCCAAATGCGCTCGCATGGCCGAGGCGGCACCCTCGGGGTCGGCGTCGGCAATGGCGTCGTGGATGCCGGCATGCTCATGCACGGATTGGGCGAAGAAGTCCTCGCGGTACGCCGGGCTGCCCTCGCCCAGGCGGGCGCGGGGCATGGCGATCATGGTCGGGCCCAGCCGGGCCAGTCCCTCGGCGTAGTAGGCGTTGCCGCTGGCCTGCGCCACCGCCTGATGGAATTCGAAGTCGTGCCTCATGGCCGCGGCCGGGTTGGCCGCGGAGGCGGCGAACCCGGCCAGCGCCCCGCCGATCGCGGCCAGCTGTGCGGGCGAACGCCGGAGCGCGGCCAAAGCCGCCGCCTGGGGCTCCAACCCGAGCCGGAACTCCAGCAGCGCCACCCGGTCCTCCAGGGTGCGCACCGGACGTGTTCCGGCCGCGTCCGGCGCCGGCGGCACCAGGGCGAAGCTTCCGGCCCCGCGCCGGGACTGCACCAGGCCCTCGGCCTGGAGCCTGGCGATCGCCTCCCGCACCACCGTCCGGCTCACCCCGTGACGGGCAATCAGTTCGGATTCGCTCGGCAGCTTCTCCCCGGGGGCCACCGTGCCGTCGATGATCATGGCCCGCAGTTCGGCAACAAGGCCTGCGGTCAGGGTGCGGTTCATGGTTCCCATCGTTTCATGGGGCCGCGTTTCCTCGGCCGGTGCCTCCCTGGCCGGGACGACGGCGGGGTGCGCCCTCCGCGGAAGGCGCACCCCGCCGTCGTGCCCCGCCAGTTGTCCCCAGGATCCCTAAATCCGGCCCCGGCCCCGGGAGACGGAACCCTAGGCGCGGCCGAACTCGACGGTGCCGGTGGTCCAGGCACGCGCCTGGTCGCTGAACGTGAAGCCGAGGCCCGGGCGGTTCGGCACCAGCATGCGCCCGTCGCGGGTCTCCAGACGCTCGTTGAACAGCGGGTCCAGCCAGTCGAAGTGTTCCACCCACGGCTCCCGCGGGTAGGCGGCGGCCAGGTGCAGGTGGATCTCCATGGCGAAGTGCGGGGCAAGGTCCAGCCCCGCCTGGTCCGCCAGCGTGGCCAGGCGCAGGAACTGGGTGATCCCGCCCACGCGCGGCGCGTCCGGCTGAATGATGTCGCAGGCGCGGGCCGCGATCAGGCGCTCGTGCTCGGCGACGGAGGCCAGCATCTCGCCGGTGGCGATCGGGGTGTCCAGCGCGGCGGCCAGGGCGGCGTGGCCTTCGGCGTCGTAGGCGTCCAGCGGCTCCTCAATCCAGACCAGGTCGAACTCCTCGAGCTTGCGGCCCATGCGCAGGGCAGTTGCCCGGTCCCACTGCTGGTTGGCGTCCACCATCATCGGCACGGACCCGCCGAGGTGTTCGCGCACCGCGGTCACGCGGCGCAGGTCCTCGGCCGAATCCGGCAGGCCGACCTTGATCTTGATGCCGCCGATCCCCTCTTCCAGGGAGCGGCTGGCGCGTTCCTTGACCTCCTCGATGGAGGCGTTCAGGAATCCGCCGGAGGTGTTGTAGGTGCGCACGGAGTCGCGGTGGGCACCCAGGAACTTGGCCAGGGGAAGGCCTGCACGCTTGGACTTGAGGTCGTAGAGGGCAATGTCCAGGGCGGCCAGCGCCTGCGTGGCCACGCCGGAGCGCCCCACGGAGGCCCCGGCCCAGAGCAGCTTGTTGTACAGCTTGGCGATGTCGTTGGGGTCCTCGCCGATCATGGCCTCGGCGACCTCCCTGGCGTGCGCGTACTGCGCGGGGCCACCGGCACGCTTGGAGTAGGAGAAGCCCATGCCCTCATGCCCCTGCTCGGTGGTGATCTCGGCGAAGAGGAAGACGACCTCGGTCATGGGCTTCTGCCGGCCCGTGAAGACCTTCGCGTCGGAGATGGGCACCGCCAGCGGCAGCGTGGCGGTGGAGAGCTTGACGTGGCGGATCGCGTCCGGCGTGTAGGTGGAGAGGCCGGCGGGAGTGGTGGCGCGGAGCGCCTCAGGCGTGTAGGTCACGGCGGTGTCCTTGGGTCGGGCTGCTGGGAATGAAACTAATAGTACAAGTTGCTAACTTGTACTACTAGTTGGAAGCGCGGACGGCCCGGGGCGGCGCAACATGGCACAACACGGAAAAGGGATACACAGATTAAGGAATCCCGCAGGAGAGGAATCTGCGGAGAAGAAGGCCGCACGGGAAAGGAAGGCCGGGCGGGAAGGAAAGCCCGGTTCAGAGGGCGGCGAGCAGGCTTTCGAGGGCCGGTGCGATGCCGGTGCGCCAGCGGAACCCGGCCTTGGCATCACCACGGGTGGGCCCGCCATTGATCACCGCGACCGGCTTGCCGGCGCGTTCTGCGTCGAGGACCAGCTTGTAGCCGCTCATTACTGCCAGGCTGGAGCCGACTACCAGCAGGGACGCGGACTGCGCCGCCATGTCCTGCACCGCAACCTTGCGCTCGGCGGGCACGTTCTCTCCGAAGTAGACCACGTCCGGCTTGAGTTCCACGGAACCGCAGGCCAGGCATCCCACCATCGTGAACTCGTCCACATGGCGCTGGTCCAGGGTGACGTCCCCGTCGGGGTTCACCAGGGAGGGATCAAGCTCGACGCGCTCGATAAAGCCGGGGTTTGCCTGCGCCAGCCGCCGGTCCAGGGCGGGGCGGTCCTCGACGGCGCCGCAGTTCAGGCACGCTACCCGGGCCAGGTCCCCGTGCAGGGCCACTAAGCGGCGCGTGCCGGCCCGGGCATGGAGCCCGTCGACATTTTGGGTCACGGTACCGACCACATGGCCGCGGCGTTCCAGCTCGGCCAGGGCGTGGTGGGACGCGTTGGGCTCGGCGACCGCCACGTGGCGCCACCCGACGAAGCTGCGGGCCCAATAGCGGTGACGCGCGGCCGGATCGTACTTGAACTCCTGGTACGTCATCGGCCGGTGGCGGCGCAGCGACCCGTTAGGCCCGCGATAGTCGGGGATCCCGGAGTCGGTGGACACGCCCGCGCCGGTCACCAGCAGGACTCCCCCCGCGCGCAGCAGCGCAAGGATGCCCTCGAAGGCAACGGAAGGGTCCTGGGGTGCCGCGGTCTCGTGGACGACCCGTTCGATGGAACGGATCGCGGCACGGTGCGCGGTCGCCACAGGCAGGTCAAGACCGCCGGGGCGGCCGGACGCGGGGGGCCGGCTCGAGTCAGCCGATGCGGCGCTTGTCGTCCTCATCGTCGTCGTAGTCCCCGTACCTATCCTCGTAATCCGAGTCGTACGTGTCCTTGGCATGCTGCGGGGAGGCGCCACCGCTGTGGTGGGTGCCCCCGAGCTCGCGTTCAAGTGCGGACAAATCAGTGGCCGGGGAGAAATACTTCATATCCCTGGCCTGCCGCGTCGCTTTTGCCTTCTGACGGCCGCGCCCCATGGCGTGACCCCCTTTTTTTAGTAGATCCGGAGGTGGTCCGCCGTGTTCGGCAAAGGCCCCGGAATATGTGCCAAATTATTTCGTAATCCCAAGGTTAACACGGTTCGGCTGCAACCGCCCTCCCGACCGGCCCGGGCCGGGGCCGATAGAGTGGAAAGCCAGCCTGCACCGAAGCACCACCGAGAGGACCCGTCGTGGAAGAAGCCCCGGACGAGCGCCCGGCCCCTTCCCCCTACCAGCCCGCGCGGCGCGCGGACACCAAGGTCACGCGCCGCTTTGGTGGGAGGTGGGGCTGGATCGCCTTGGGAACGGCCGGCGTCGTGCTGCTGGTCGTGTTCGGGGCCGGCAGGTTGTCCAACGCCACATCCCCCGAACCGGCCGTCCAGTCCGCCGTTCCGCGCAACCCGAACCCCGGCATCGACGGCGTGGTGGCGGCCAGCGCCCCCACCTCCCAATTCAGGGTCGGGGACTGCCTGCGGGGCTTCAGCGGTCCGCTGGAACCGGCCACCATCGTCCTGTGCACGGCCTCCCACGATGCCCAGCTGATTGGCCTCGCCACCTTGGACGACACCCCGTACCCGGGCGACGCACGCACCGAAACCAAGTCCGAGGCCGCCTGCCGGGCCATCGAACTGGAAGCCACAGTGGCCCTCAAGGGGAACTGGTCCTACCAGTTCAGCCGCCCCTCCTCCGGGACCTGGGCGGCGGGCGACCGGACGGTCGCCTGCTTCCTGTCCCTGGACGAGGGCACCGTGGACGCCTCGCTGCTGCCCGCCGCCGACGGCCCGGAGGCTGCCGCCGGGTAGGCCCCCGGCGGCCGGGACGCCCTCCCCGGCCGCCGTACTTCCCGCTAGCCCTTGGCCAGTGAGAGCCCGTCCGCGTCCGCGGCAGTGTCCACGCGGACGGTGTCCCCGTCCGCAATGGAACCGGAGAGCAGCGCCCGGGCCAGCCGGTCGCCAATTTCGCGCTGGACCAGGCGGCGCAGCGGCCGGGCCCCGTAGGCGGGATCGTAGCCGTTCAGTGCCAGCCACTCGCGGGCCCCGTCGGTAACTTCCAGGGTCAGGCGGCGGTCCGCCAGCCGCTTGGACAGCGCCTCGACCTGCAGGTCCACAATGCTGCCCAGTTCCTCGATGCTGAGCGGATCAAACATGATCACGTCGTCCAGGCGGTTGAGGAACTCCGGCTTGAACGCCCCATGGACCACGTTCATGACCAGGTCCTTCTTGGCAGCCTGGTCCAGCGTCTGGTCGACCAGGAACTGCGAGCCGAGGTTGCTGGTCAGGACCAGGATCACGTTGCGGAAGTCCACGGTGCGGCCCTGCCCGTCGGTGAGGCGTCCGTCGTCCAGGACCTGCAGGAGGATGTCGAAGACCTCCGGGTGGGCCTTCTCCACCTCGTCAAGCAGAATCACTGAGTACGGGCGGCGGCGCACCGCCTCGGTCAGCTGGCCGCCCTCCTCATAGCCCACATACCCCGGAGGGGCGCCCACCAGCCGGGACACGGAGTGCTTCTCGGAGTATTCGGACATATCAATGCGGACCATGGCCCGCTCATCGTCGAAGAGGAAGTCGGCGAGCGCCTTGGCCAGTTCCGTCTTGCCCACGCCGGTGGGGCCCAGGAAGAGGAAGGATCCGGTGGGGCGGTCGGGGTCGGAGATGCCGGCCCGGGCGCGGCGGACCGCATCGGAGACCGAGGCCACCGCCTTGGACTGGCCGATCAGCCGTTTGCCGAGGAAGGATTCCATCTCCAGCAGCTTCTGGCTCTCTCCCTGCAGCATGCGCCCGGCGGGGATGCCGGTCCAGGCGGAAATGACCTCGGCGATGTCGTCCGCGGTGACCTCCTCGGAGAGCATCAGGTCGCGCTCCCCGTTCTGCTCCTCGGCCGCCTGGGCGGCGTCGAGCTCCTTCTGCAGTGCGGGGATCTCGCCATAGAGCAACCGCGAGGCCCGCTCCAGGTCGCCCTCGCGCTGGTACTTGTCGGCCTGGCTGCGCAGCTCGTCGAGCTGGACCTTCAGCTCGCCGACCTTGTTCAGCCCGGCCTTCTCCGCCTCCCAGCGCGCGTTGAGGGCAGCCAGCTTCTCCTTCTTGTCCGCCATGTCCGCCCGCAGCGCCTCCAGGCGTTCGACCGATGCGGGGTCCGTTTCCTTCGCGAGCGCCAACTCCTCCATGGTCAGGCGGTCCACGGCGCGGCGCAGCTGGTCGATTTCCTCCGGCGCGGAGTCGATCTCCATGCGCAGCCGGGAGGCGGCCTCGTCGACCAGGTCGATGGCCTTGTCCGGCAGCTGGCGTCCGGAGATGTAGCGGTTGGAGAGGGTGGCGGCGGCCACCAGCGCGGAGTCGGCGATCTGGACCTTGTGGTGGGCCTCGTAGCGCTCCTTGAGCCCGCGCAGGATCCCGATTGTGTCCTCCACGCTCGGCTCTCCGACAAACACCTGCTGGAAGCGGCGCTCCAGGGCCGCGTCCTTCTCGATGTTCTCCCGGTACTCGTCCAGCGTGGTGGCCCCGATCAGGCGCAATTCGCCGCGGGCCAGCATGGGCTTGAGCATGTTGCCCGCGTCCATGGCCCCCTCCGAGGCGCCGGCTCCCACGACGGTGTGGATTTCGTCGATGAAGGTGACGATCCGCCCCTCGGAAGACTTGATCTCCTCCAGCACGGCCTTCAGGCGTTCCTCGAACTCGCCGCGGTACTTGGCGCCGGCGATCATGGAACCCAGGTCCAGCGAGACCAGGCTCTTGCCGCGCAGTGACTCGGGGACGTCGCCCGCCACCATGCGCTGGGCCAGGCCTTCGACGACGGCCGTCTTGCCGACCCCGGGCTCGCCGATGAGCACGGGGTTGTTCTTGGTGCGGCGGGAGAGGACCTGCACCACGCGGCGGATCTCCGAGTCGCGGCCGATCACCGGGTCCAGCTTGCCGGCCCGGGCCATGGCGGTCAGGTCCGTGCCGTACTTTTCCAGTGCCTGAAAGGTGCTCTCCGGGTCCGGGGAGTCCACCTTGCGGTCTCCGCGCAGGCCCGGCAGGGCCGCGTTCAGCGCATCGGCCCCCGCGCCGGCGTCGCGCAGGATCCCCCCGGCCTTGCCGGCGTCGGAGGCCAGCCCCAGGAGCAGGTGCTCGGTGGAGACGTAGCTGTCCCCGTAGCGCTTTGCCGCTTCTTGGGCGGCATTGATCACCTGGAGCATGCCCCGGGAGAACTGGGCCTGGGCGACGGAGGTCCCCGACGAGGAGGGCAGGGCCTTGATCGCGGTGCTCGCCTGGACGGACACGACGTCCGGTTCGACGCCGGCGGCCTTGAGCAGGGCGACGGCGACCGATTCGCGCTTGTCCATCAGTGCCTTGAGCAGGTGAACGGGCTCCACCTGCGGGTTGCCCGCGGTGGAAGCGTTCATGCCGGAAGCGGCGAGGGCTTCCTGGCTTTGGGTGGTGAATTTGGTGTCCACGCGGATCCCTTCTGTCATCTGGCGTACCACTCAAACTTGAGTCTAATAAGCTCAACTTTGAAATGCCACACCCTATTCCCCGGGGGGCCGGTTTTCCGGCAGCTCCCGCCGGAAAAGGGGGCCGGCCACGGTTCCGGAAAGGCGGGTTTTTGCCCCCGCATAAGGGTTGTCCCGGTCGGGTCGGCGCGCCTACGGTGGCATTCCCGACCATTGGTTAAGGAGCAACGGAAATGACCAAGGCACGAGAAATCATGACGGCCGGCGCCGAATGCATTGGCGAGAATGACACCCTTGAGCAGGCCGCCCGGAAGATGAAGGACCTGGACGTCGGATCCCTTCCCATCTGCGGGGAGGACAACCGGCTCAAGGGCATGGTGACCGACCGCGACATCGTCATCAAATGCCTGGCCGAGGGCAGGGACCCCCGCGAGGTCCGGGCCGGGGAACTGGGCGAAGGCAAACCGGTCACCATCGGGGCCGACGACTCGGTCGAGGAGGCCATCCGGACCATGACCGAGCACCAGGTCCGCCGCCTGCCGGTGATTGACGGACACGACCTCGTGGGCATGCTCACCCAGGCCGACATTGCCCGCACCATACCCGAGGACCGGGTCGGCGAACTGGTTGAACTCATCTCCTCCGCCCGGCACTGAGCGTCCCCGGTCCCGGCCGGAGCACCCCCACCACTCCCCCTGTGAGGAGAAGACATCAATGTCGGAAACGAACCCCGAAACCCCTGCCGACCGGCCCGATCCGCTGGAAGACGTCATCGATCCCGAGGGAACCGCGCTTCCGCACTCCAGCCGCCGCGGCCATGCCAAGGTCCCGGAGAGCCTGGACGACGACGACTATGCCGCGGCCGTGGAGGAGGAACGCGTGGCTGCGGGCCTTGAGGACTATGCGCCAAGCCAGGTGCCTCCGGCCACCGATCCCCTCCCGCCGGAGGCTTCGGAGGAGGCCGACCGGGCCCAGCGGGGCCTGGACCAGGAAAGCGACGAGGAGCGAGACAATGGCTGAGCGAGGCAGCGACAAGCACGGATCCGAGTTGGACGACCAGATGAAACATGAGGTTGACGGCGCCCTCAAGGGCGTCCAGCCGGCCCACCGGGAGGAGTTCCGGCAATCGGAGCCCTTCCCCGACGACACGGACCCGGAAGAGGTGCAGGACGCCCTTGAACGCGAGGACCTCGCCTCCGACCGGCCGCCGGCGCAGGAGGACTGAGGTCCTCGCCGTGAGCCGCCGGGCAGGGCAGCCCTGATCCACAGGGCTGCCCTGCCCGGCGCGCATGCCGTCCCGCCCTACCCGAGGCAAGGAGCCGTTGAATTGATGAGAATCGCGATCATCGTCGGAAGCACCCGCCCCCACAGGAACGCCAGGACGGTGGCCGACTGGGTGTTCGAGCGCGCCCGCGGCCGCACCGACGCCCGGTTCGAACTGGTGGACATCGCCGACTACGGCCTGCCGCTGTTGGACGAGCCGCTCTCGCCCGCCCTGGGCCAGTACAAGAAAGAGCACACCCGGCGCTGGGCGGAGGTGATCAAACCGATCGACGGGTTCGTCTTCGTGACCCCCGAATACAACCACTCCGTTCCGGCAGCGCTGAAGAACGCCGTGGACTACCTCTACGCGGAATGGAACAACAAGTCCGTCGGGTTCGTCAGCTACGGCACCGCCGGCGGAACGCGGGCCGTGGAGGCCTGGCGGCTCATCGCCGCCGAACTGCAGATGGCCGATGTCCGCGCACAGGTTTTCCTGCCTTTTGGCACGAGTTTCGACGAGCACATGAAATTCACCCCCTCGGACGGGGCAGCCAAGGCTTTGGATAAGGTTTTCGACCAGGTGGTCGCGTGGGCCGGGGCCCTGCGCCCGCTGCGGGCCGGCTGACCCGGGAAGCGGGGGAACATGGGCGACTTTGAGGACCGCGGCGCCGGTCCGGCGAGGGGAATCGTGCTGCCCGGGATGCTGCTGGGAGTGGGGCTGGGCGGGTTCGTCGACGGGATCCTGCTGCACCAGATCCTGCAATGGCACCACATGCTCACCAGCGCCGCCACCGCAAACATCGACATCGGCGACTATCCTGCGACCACCGTCCACGGCCTGCAGATGAATACGTTGTGGGACGGCTTCTTCCACACCCTCACCTGGCTGGCCGTGCTGGCGGGTCTGGGGATCCTCTACTCCCGGGTGACCCATTCGCGTGGCCGGGTGTGGAGTTCCCGCATGCTGTGGGGCTGGATCCTGGCGGGATGGGGGGTGTTCAACGTGGTCGAAGGCGTCGTGGACCACCACATCCTCGGGATCCACCACGTCATCAGCGGTCCCCACCAGGCCCTCGCCGACATCGCCTTCCTGGTGTTCGGGGCCCTGCTGGTCCTGGGCGGGTGGCTGCTGCAACGCTCGGGCCGCCCCCTCGACCTCACCGCCCCGGCGGGCCCTGGCGACCGGTGACGGCAGGCACCCACCCCGCGCACACCTACGCCCCGCACACCCATGCCGCCGGGCCCCCCGGCGCCGGCCTGGAGGCGTCCCTGCCCCTCGCGGTTTTGGCGGCCGCAGCGGTCCTCTATGTGGTGCTGGCCCGCAGGCGCACCCGGGAGCCGCTGGGCTGGAACCCGTGGCGCACCGTGTCCTTCCTCGCCGGCACCGGGATCCTGGGCGCGGCCCTGGCGCCCGGGCTCTCCCCCTTCCCCGACGGCAGCTTCGCCGGACACATGCACCAGCACCTGCTCATTGGCATGTACGCTCCCCTGGGGCTCGTCCTGGGGGCGCCGGTGACGCTGATGCTGCGGTCGCTGCCGCGCCACCGGGGCCGGATCCTGGGCCGGGCGCTGCGCTCAACCCCACTGCGGGTCCTGGCCCACCCGCTCACCGGGCTGGTCCTGAATCTGGGCGGCCTGGCGCTGCTCTACCTCACCCCGCTTTACACCGCCACCACGCAGCACCCTGCCCTCCACCACCTGGTGCACCTGCACTTCCTGGCTGCGGGCTACCTTTTTGCCTACTCAATTGCCGGACCCGACCCCGCTCCCCACCGCCCCTCGGTCCCGGTGAGGCTGGTTGTCCTGGGGGTGGCAGTGGCCGGGCACGCGGTGCTCGCCCAGTTCCTCTACGCCGGGGCCCTTCCCCACGTGGCCGTGCCTCCGGCTGATCTTCGCACCGGTGCGGATCTCATGTACTACGGCGGGGACATCGCCGAGCTCCTACTGGCCTTTGCCATGGTCAGCACCTGGCGGCCGCGCCGCAGGGCCCCGGCCCCCGGCAGGCCCGGCTTCCCGGCGCCCCGGCCGGGATCCGCCGGAACCGGGATTCCCGGAACTCCTAAGACTCCTTGATGGCCGAAATTTCGAACTCCAGCAGGATCTTTTCGGAGACCAGCAGCCCGCCGGAATCGAGCGCCGCATTCCACTCAAGCCCAAACTCCCGGCGGTCGATGCGGCGGCTGCCTTCGAAGCCGGCGCGCAGGTTGCCGAAGGGGTCTTTCTCGACCCCGGTGAACTCGATGGGCACGGCCACTTCTTTGGTGGTGCCCTTGATGGTCAGGTTCCCGTTGACGATGAAGCTGTTCTCATCCACCTGGTCAATCCGGGTGCTGGTGAAGGTAATCTCCGGATGGTTCGGGGCGTCGAAGAAGTCGTTCGTGCGCAGGTGCTGGTCGCGGTCCGCATTGCGGGTGTCGATGCTGGCGACCTTGACCGTCAGCGAGACAGCGGACTTGCTGGGGTCCTCGGCGTTCACGTCAACGTAGCCGTCGATGTCGTTGAAGGCCCCGCGCACCTTGGTCACCATGGCATGGCGGGCCTGGAAGCCGATCCGGGTGTGGGACGGATCGAAGCGCCAGCGGCCGGCGTACGAAGGTTCGATCTGAGTCATGCCTTCCCCCTGAGGTCAAGATGTGCCCCGGAAATCCCGCGGACCCTTTCCATAATCTACCAACGGCAGCGCCCGGAATGTCGATCCCCTGTCAGGTTCGTCTTCCGAACCCTGGCGCGCGTGCACTCCCACGGCGTCCACCACGGCGGTTTCCCTGCCCGGCGGGCCCACGCATCGGGGTGTCCCCTGGTCCCGTCCCGGACATAATGGGTCCATGAGGCCCACCGCAGCAGCATCTCCCCTGTCCCTGCGTCCTTCCCGGGCCGCCCGGACGGCGGCCGGGGGGCTTGCCGCCGTGCTGGCGGCCGCCGGACTGGCGGCCTGCAGCCCGCAGCGGCCGGACCCGCGTCCTGCGGCGGAGGCGTTCGCCGCCGGCCTGCAGGCCGGGGACCTCTCCGCCGCCCCAATGGCCGGGGACGCATCTGCCGCGGAGGAACAGCTGAACGCTGCCGTGGCCGGCCTCGGAGATGCCGCCCGCACGGTCGTGGTCGAAGACGTCGCGGCCGATGCCGGATCCGCGGACCCGGCGACCGCCACCGCCCGGCTGAGCACCACGTGGGACCTGGACGGAAAACCGGAGGCCACGGACGGGGACTGGACGTATCAGACCACGGCAACGCTTGAATACGATGCCGGCGCGTCCGCCTGGCGGGTCCGCTACTCCCCCGCGGCGGCGGTTGCCGGCCTTCAGGCGGGAGAGGGGCTGCGGCTGGAAACCGTGGCCGGGGCGCGCGGGGACATCCTCGGCGCGGGAGGCACGGAATTGGTCACGGAACGCCCGGTGGTCCGGGTGGGCCTGGACAAGGCACGGGTGCAGGCGGCGGACGCGGCGGACTCGGCGCGGGAACTGGCCAAACTGTTGGACATCGACGCGGACGCCTACGCCGCCAAGGTGGACGCCGCCGGAGCCAAGGCGTTTGTCGAGGCGATCGTGCTGCGCGACGATTCCTCCCGCACCGTGACCAACCGGCAGATCGAAGCGATCACGGGCGGTCGGGCGATCGGCACGACGCTGCCTCTGGCCCCCACCAGGACTTTCGCCCGGCCCGTGCTGGGCACGGTGGGCGAGGCCACCGCCGAGATCGTCGAGAAGTCCGGCGGCGCCGTCAAGGCCGGCGAACGGGTGGGCCTGTCCGGATTGCAGGCCACCTACCAGGAACGGCTGGCCGGCACGCCCGGGATGCGCGTGTGGACCGTGCCGGCTCCGGCCGGGGAAACCGGCGGCGACACTGGGAAGGATGGCGCCGGGCAGGACGGTACCGGGCAGAGCGGGGGCACCGTGGCGGAGGGAAGCACGACGGCGGAACCGCGCCTGTTGTTCGAACGTGCGGCCGTGGATGGACTCGCCGTCACGACCACGCTGGAGCAGGACCTGCAGGAGGTGGCCGAAAAGGTGGTCTCCGACGCGGACTCCCCCAGCGCCGTCGTGGCGGTCCGTCCCTCCGATGGAGCGGTCCTCGCCGCCGCCAACGGGCCGGCGTCCAACGCGTACAACACCGCCATGGTGGCCAGGTACGCCCCGGGGTCCACGTTCAAGGTGGTCTCCGCGCTGGCGATGCTGCGTTCGGGCTACACGCCCTCCTCCAGGGTCGAGTGTCCGCAGACTACCGTGCTGGACGGACGGACCTTCAAAAACTTCACCGGGTATCCGGCGGACAGCCTCGGCACCATCACGCTGTCGGAGGCGATCGCACAGTCCTGCAACACCGTTTTCATCAACGCCAGCAGGAAGGTGGAGATGTCCGCGGTGGCCGACGCCGCCGCCTCGCTGGGCCTGGCCGCCGAACCGGCCACCGGGTCCGCCGCCTTCCTCGGATCCGTTCCGTCCGATTCAACCGGCACCGAGCACGCCGCCAACATGATCGGGCAGGGGGTGGTCGAGGCCTCGCCACTGGGCATGGCCACGGTCGCCGCGTCCGTGGCCAAGGGCTCCACGGTCTCCCCGCGCCTGGTCGCCGACCCGGCCCCGGAGGCGGCCCCCGCCCCGCAGGTCCCGCTCACCGCCGAAGAGGCCGCGCAGCTCAAGCAGCTGATGTCCGGGACCGTGGACCACGGGACCGTGACCGACCTGCAGGACGTCCCCGGCCCGGCGGTCCAGGCCAAGACGGGGACCGCCGAGTACGGGGACGGATCGGAGGAGCTGCGCCATACCTGGGTAATCGCGATCCAGGGCGATCTGGCCGTGGCGGTGTTCGTGGAAACCGGGTTTTCCGGGGCGGAGACCGGCGGGCCCCTCATGAAAGAGTTCCTCACCAAGGCGCAGGCGGTGGGCACGGGCGGCTGACCGGGACCGGCTACCCTAGACCGAATGAGCATTCCCCAGGAGCACAAGCCCCCGGTCAGCGGCCGAGCGGCCGAAGACCTGTCCTACTACCGGTCTGAACCGGTCTCCTTCGTCCGCCGCGGCACCCGCCTGCACGGCAAGCGGGAAGAGGCCTGGGAGCGCCAGGCCGGCCGCTTCGTCATCGACGTCCCGCGCCACCACGCCGACACGTCCGTCCATGAGGACACCGCCTTCGAGGCCGAGGCCGTGTACGGGCGCCGGGCGCCGCTGACCGTGGAGATCGGCTCCGGGCTCGGCGAGGCGGTTGCCCACGCCGCGGTGGAGCACCCGGAACGGAACTTCCTGGCCGTGGAGGTGTACCGGCCCGGGCTGGCCCAGCTGATGGTGCGCATCGAGCAAAAGGGGCTGGCCAACGTACGGGCCGTGCAGGCCAACGCGCCTGAAGTCCTGGACGTGATGGTGGCGCCCGGATCCGTCGACGAACTGTGGGTATTCTTCCCGGACCCGTGGCACAAGGCCAAGCACCACAAGCGCCGCCTGGTGAAGGAGTCCTTCGCCGCCAAGGCAGCGCGGGCGCTGGCCCCCGGCGGAACCTGGCGGCTGGCCACCGACTGGTCCAACTACGCCGAACAGATGCGCGAGGTACTGGATGCCTCCCCCGATTTCGAATCCCTGCACCCCGGCGAGCGCGCCGGAGCGGACAGCCCGCTGACCCGGGTGCGCCGCGGCGGGCTTGAAGGCCACGAGCCCGATCCCGGCTTCACCGACGAGCGCGGCGGATGGGCTCCGCGCTGGGACGGGCGCGTGCTGACCAGCTTCGAGGGCAAGGCGCACAAGGCGGGCCGGCTGGTGTTCGACCTCGCCTACCGGCGCGTCTAGCAACGGCACGACGGCGAAGGGGCGGCCCCGGACTCGAGTCCGGGGCCGCCCCTTTCCGCTGCGCGCAGGGCCTGCGGGCCGCTAGGCGGCAGGCTTCCGGGAGCAGAGGACCTTCGGGTCGCCGAAGCCGGCCAGGGCCTGGCTTCCGTCGTTGTCCGTACCGGCGTAGGCCATCAATAGCGCGAGGTACCGGCTGTCCTTCAGGGAAATCGTCACCTTGTCGTACTCCGAGGCGTCCAGCTCCGACGTGTAGGCGTCGACGTCACTCCAGGCAAGGAATCCGGCCAGGGGGGCGCCCACAACGTGAGTGTCGTCAATGCCCACAGTCGCAGTGAAAGTCAGGCATTTTCCGCCGAGGTCCCAGCCATCGGAGAAATAGGTGTTTTCGTCGTCCGACGAGTGGATCGTTCCGGTGAGGTTGGCGGCGTAGGCCTGGCCGTCGATGGCAAACTCATGGCTGGTGAGCCGCTGTCCCTCTTCACCTTCCCTGGAGGACAGGCTGGGAATGGAGTCCAGCGCGAACCATTCGTGCACCGTGAACGCCTTCCTGGAACTGGTGGCGGACGCGGTCGAGGCCGTGGCGGGGGCATGGACGCGGTACGTGGCCTTGCCGGCGCTGCCCGCCTCCGTCGCGACGGAGAACCTGTTCCCCTGGGAGACGGTGGCCGTGGAAACGGTGGTCCACGTGGTGCCGGACTGCAGCTGCAGTTCAACGGTCTTGCCCGCCAGGCCGGGACTCGTGGTGCCGGAGAGCGTGATGGCTGCGCCCTTGGTGGGCTTCTTGGTGGAGGTCTTGGTGACCGTGACCCTCTGGTTGGCCTTGACCTTGACCTTCTTGGTGGAGCTCTTCGCGGCCTTGTACTTGGAAGTCCCGGAAGAGAGCGCACGGATCTCCGTGTCCTTCCTCAACCCGGAGACCCTGGCGGAGACCTTGCCCTTGGAGTTGGTCTTCGCCGTGGTGATGGTGGTCCATTCCGGGCTTCCGGCGGTGCGCTTCTGCAGCGTCACGTGGGCGCCCCCCAGGGCCTTCGTGCCCCGCTTCAGGGTTGCGGTGACCGTCGCGGACGCACCGGAGGACACCGAAGAGTCGGAGACGGAGACCTCCAACGTGGTCTTGGCTGCCGCCGCCTGCGCCGGGACGGACAGGCCCCCGGCCAGGAACAGCGCCGCCACCAGGGCGACAAGCGCGGCCAGCCAGCGCGGACGGCGTGCCGTGCGCGGCGCGCTGTGGTGCAAATGATCCATGTTTCCCCCAGATAAACGGAGGACACCGTGCGGTGCGGCAGGTGTCCCCGTGCGTGGATACTCAGTGAAGCACCGCCCGGGCCAGTGCCGGGGCGGTTGTCGGAGAGTCTATCCGGGGTGTGGCCCCCTCTGCGGGTAAACCGCCGAAGGCCGCCCTGATCAGGCCCTGCCGTTTTGGCCGGGGCACAGCGCAGCCTATAGAGTGGACGGCCTGTCCGGCCCGGCCGTGCACAATGCCGGCGCCGGCCCGGGTTCGGACGCGACCTGAACCCGAACTGAGGAGACCCCCGTGGACGCACAACGTCCCGTGTCAAAGTCCGATCAAACCACCGCCGGGCATCCCGGTTCCCCCGGCTGCCCGCCCGGCGGGCCGGACACCGCAGCCCCCTATCCGCACGACATCCACCCAGGCCTGGTCCCCGGCATTTCCGTCGACGAGCAGCGCATTCGCTACGGCACGGACCGGTTGGTCTTTGGCGTCGCGGCCGCCCTGATCGTCGCCTTCATCGCTTGGGGAACCATGTCCACCGAGTCCCTCAAGGCCGTCTCCGACGCCGCGCTGGGGTGGGTGGTGACCAACACCGGGTGGCTGTTCAATATCCTGGTCGCCGTCGTGCTGGTCTTCCTGATCTACCTCGCCTTCAGCCGCTACGGGCGCATCCCGCTGGGGGTGGATGGTGAGAAGCCCGAATACGGCACGCTCTCCTGGATCACCATGATGTTTTCCGCCGGCGTGGGCATCGGTATCTTCTTCTTCGGCCCCTATGAGCCGCTGACCTACTTCATCGACCCGGCACCGGGGATGGCCGAACCGGAGACCCGCGAAGCGATCCACAAAGCCATGGCCCAAACCCTCTACCATTGGGGCCTGCATGCCTGGGCCCTCTACGCCCTGGTCGGCGCCGCCGTCGCCTACGGCGCCTACCGCCGCGGACGCGTGCCGCTGATGAGCGCAATCCTCACACCGGTCTTCGGCAAGGACCGTGCTGCCGGGCTGCCCGGGCGGATGATCGATATGTTTGCCATCGTTGCCACCCTGTTCGGCACCGCGGCCTCGCTGGGCATCGGTACCCTGCAGATCGGCCGCGGCGTCGAAATCGTTGCCGGCATCGGCACGCTCGGCAACACCGGACTGGTCATTATCCTGACCGTGCTGACCATCGCCTTCATCGCCTCCGCCGTCTCCGGCCTCGGCCGCGGAATCCGGTGGCTGTCCAATATCAACATGTCGCTGGCACTGGCACTGGCCCTGTTCATCTTCATCGTGGGCCCCACCCTGTTCCTGCTGAACCTGCTGCCTTCCGCGGTGGCCGAGTACTTCAACGACCTCTTCGCCATGATGGGCAAGAGCGCCTCCTGGGGAGCGGAGTCGGCGGAGTTCTCCCAGACCTGGACGGTCTTCTACTGGGCCTGGTGGGCCTCCTGGACTCCCTTCGTCGGCATCTTCCTGGCCCGCATCTCCCGCGGCCGCACTCTGCGCGAATACATAAAGGTCACCCTGCTGGTCCCGTTCGCGGTCAACGTACTGGCCTTCGGCGTCTTCGGCGGTACCACGATCTGGATGCGGATGAACGGCGCCGCCCTCTCCACCAGCCAGTCCCCGCAGGACCTGCTGTTCGCCCTGCTGGCCCACCTGCCCCTGGGCCAGGTCACCCCCCTCGTCGCCATGGCGTGCATCGCGATTTTCTTCGTCACCTCGGCCGATTCCGCGTCCCTGGTGATGGGCGGCCTCTCCCAGCGCGGCAAGCCGGTACCGGACAAAAAAATCACCGTCTTCTGGGGCCTGGCCATGACGGGCATTGCCGTGGTGATGCTCCTGGTCGGCGGCAGCGAGGCGCTCACGGGGCTGCAGAACCTCGTCATCGTCTCGGCCCTGCCTTTTACCCTGATCCTGCTGCTGATGATGGCTGCGTTCTACAAGGACCTGCGCACCGACCCGGCGGCCATCCGCGTCGAGTACGCTCAAGCCGCCTTGGAGAACGCTGTCAAAACAGGCATCGATGAGCATGGCGACCGGTTTGCGCTGGCCGTCGAGCGTGCCCCGGAGGGAGAGGGCGCCGGGGCGGAGTTCGATTCCCACGCTGATGAGGTCACTGGCTGGTACCGGCGCACCGACGAGGACGGTGCCCCGGTGGAGTACGATTACGCCTCTGGCGCGTACGCCGACGGCTGGACGCCCCAGTCCAGCGACACGGTGGACAACGGCACGGCGGGCAACGGCACGGCGGGCAACGGCACGGACCTGGACCATGCCGCCAGAGATGCCGCACAGGACACCGCGGAAGCCGGGAAAGGGCCTAATGGCGGCGACGCTTCGGGGGCCACGGGCGGCCGGGCGCAGGAGACGACGGGCGCCGGCACCCGCGGCTAGTGCGGCTCGGGGCTGGGGGCTCGGGGCTCGGGGCTCGGGGCTCGGGCAATGCTGCTTGGGAAGTGCGCCCTCCGGACGCTCCGGAGCGCGCACTTCCCAAGCAGGGTTTGGCACAGGCTTACAGGGCGGCCCCGCAGAGCACCTTGGCGTCGGCGAAGACCGCGTAGCCCTCGGCCCCTTCCGCCCATTCGGCCTCAGTGGAGTCGGTGGCCCACACCTCAAGGAAGTTGAAGCCGGCCACGGAGGCGCTCACGGTCCTGGCTTCTTCGCCCCGCTCCGCTTCGCCGAACTCCAGCAGCAGGTCCGATCCGTCGGCGTGGTCCAGCGAGGTGAAGGCCTCACCGCGGAACGCGGCCCGGGTCCCCTCCGCCGAGGCGTCGTCGATGCCCACCTTCGCGGTGAATGCGACGCAGCGGCCGTCCAGGTTCCACGTCGAGTAGGAGGCCAGGAGCTCGGCATTGTCGGCGTTGAAGACGTCGGAGAGGGCGCGCCCGAAGGAGACCCCGGCAATGGTGCTCGGGGTGGTGTCCAGTCCCATGCCGCCGTCGGCCCATTCGGAGCCGTCGGCCGGCGCCACATCGTTCAGGAAGAACCACTGGTGGACGGCGAAGGACTTCTCGGAGCTGGTCGCGGAGCCGGTCGAGGCCGTGGCGGGGGCATGGACGCGGTACGTGGCCTTACCGGCGCTGCCCGCCTCCGTCTCCACGGAGAACACGTTCTTCGGGGAGACCTTCGCCGCGGCGACCGTGGTCCACGCGCTGCCGGACTTCTCCTGCAGTTCAACGGTCTTGCCCGCCAGGCCGGAGCTCGTGGTGCCGGAGAAGGTGATCTTCTCGCCCGTGACCGGCTTGCTCTCGGAGGTCTTGGTGATGGTGACCCGCTGCCTGACCTTGACCTTCTTGGTGGAGCTCTTCGCGGCCTTGTACTTGGAGGTCCCGGAAGAGAGCGCACGGATCTCCGTGTCCTTCCCCAGCCCGGAGACCCTGGCGGAGACCTTGCCCTTGGAGTTGGTCTTCGCCGTGGTGATGGTGGTCCATGCCGTGCTTCCGGCGGTGCGCTTCTGCAGCTTTACGGAAACGTTTGCCACCGCCTTGTTGCCCCGCTTCAGGGTTCCGCTGACGGTCACCGAGGCGCCGGCGTCCACCGAGTAGTCGGAGACGGCGACTGCCAGGGTGGTCCTGGCCGGGGCTGCCTGGGCCGGGGCCGCCAGGCCCCCGGCCAGGAAGGCCACCGCCACCGTCGCGGCGAGCGCGGCCAGCCAGCGCGGACGCCGCCGGTTCCGCGGCGTGGTAGTGCGTGAGAGGTCCATGTTTCCCCCGTTTCGGGAGGACCCTGGGTGAACAGGTGTCCCCGGTGCGTGCGATGCTCGTGGAAGTGGCGCCCGCACATGCCGGGCGCCATCCGTTGCAGGCTACGACCGCCGGGCCACCGGATGCCGTCGAAAGGCATAACAGCAGGTGAAGCTCAGCTTTCCGGCATGCCGCAGGGCAGTGGGGGCCGTCTTTCAGGCAACCGGGCCGAAGAAGCGGACGGAAGATGGCCGGCGGTTCGGGTAGCTTGGGGAAACGCGAAGAAGATGCTTTGTTATCCCCGGGAGGACACACAATGCAGGAGGACACGATGCAGGACGACACTATGCACCACAGCCCGGCAAGCAAGTCGGCGAAGATCGTCTACCGCCCCCTCGGGCTGTTGTCCGGACTGCTGGGCGGCCTGATCGCCAGCCAGATTTTCCGGCAGTTGTGGAAGCGCGCCACCCCCTACGGCCGCGGCCACCACGATGCCCCGAAGGCGCTCAGCACCGCCTACCCGCTGAAGGAGATCCTCGCCGCCAGCGTCCTTCAAGGCGCGATCTACGCCTTGGTCAAGGCCCTCATCGACCGTGGGGGCGCGCGCCTCTTCGAACGCGTTACCGGGAAGTGGCCGGGCGACTAGGCTGCCAGGGCGGTGCGGAAACCTGCGCCGCAGGCCGGCTGTGGCAGGGTGCCCCAGCGTTACGGCCCGGCTGTAAAAGCCGGGCCGTAACCGCCCGCACGCAATGGCCTGGTACGCAATCGGGCGGGCACGCAACGCCCTAACACGCAACGGCCTAGCACGCGGGGGGCAGCGCGGCGGCGTCCTCCCCGAAGGCCGTCCGGTAGCGGCGGAACTGCGCGTCGGGGTCCTTGTCCGCGTCCTCGACATACCCGCCCACGGACTCCCGCAGGCGTGCCAGGCAAACATGCCAGCGCGCGGCTTCGTAGACTCCCCGGCTTTGCGCATCGAGGGAGACGGCGAACACCAGCCGCGTGCCGGCGTCGTAGGGGTCCAGCGTGATGCGCAGGGAGTCGGCGCCCCAGACGAAGGCGAGCAGGCGCCCGACCTCGGCGTCGACGACCTCGCCCCAGACGGGTTCGTCGGCCTCGTCGTCGGGTACGTAGAAGGCCAAGTCCCGGCCTGCGGTCCATTCACCCACGATGACTGCGGGGAACCAGCCGCGGAGCCCGTCGCGGCTGGCCACCGCGATCCACGCGTCCGTGGCGTTCACCGGCAGGTCTCCGCGGAAGGTAAGCACCCAACGCCGCCCGGACGGGGCGAAGGCCGCCGGATCCATGATGAATCCGCTCATGGGGACAGGGTACTGCGCCAACCGCTCCGGCGCGCCGGTTGGCGGACGGCACAGCGTGGGCCGGAGCAATCCGTGCCGGTCGCGGGTGCACGGCCCGGGCATGCCGGGCGGAGCTATCCGGCCCCAGGAAGAGACTGTCCGGTTCCAGGGCGGGGCTGTCCGGCCCTAGGGCGAGGCTGTCCGGTCCGCCCCCGCACCGGCGCCGGGCCCTCCCGCCAGGCTTCCCCCTCCCGCCAGGCCTTCCGCGAAACCGGGACCTTTAAGGCCGGGACCCTTCGCCCCGGAGGGATCCTCCGCCAGCATGCTGTGCGGACGGACAAAACGCAGCGGCGGTCCGGGGTTGCAGATGACCATATCGATCCGCTCGTCCAGTTCGTCGCTGAGCCAGCCCTCCTCCTCGAAGGCCGGCGCGGCGGGCACATCGGCCATCCAGTCGGCGCTGTCGAGGAAATCATCGTTGCGGCCCGAATCGCAGGGGCCCGCGTTGTTCTCACCCAAGGGGTTCCTCCAGGAAGGTGCGAGGTGAAGGCGGCAGCCCGCCGCCGCAGTGTCTTCGTCGGGGCCGGGCAACGCATTCCCCTCCCGGCCCGTTCGGACGCCCTGCCGTCCCCGGCAGGGACAGCGCGTAGGAGGCACTCTACCCACTAGCCCAGCGGAAGGGAGCCCGTGGTGACCAGCGCAAGGTTGCGGAGCGATAACGTGCCGGGATCGCGGTACCCGTGCCTGGCGCGGGCGGCGCCGGGCACGAACCGGGAGGTGTTGTGCCCGGTGACCGGCAACAGGCCCAGTTCCGGGAGCCCGTCCACCGCGAAGCGCCGTCCCACCAGAGCGCGCCCGCTCAGGATCCTCCCCGCACGGGCCAGCAGGTCATCGCTCGCCACGGCCTCGAAGATGCGCTCCGCGGGGATGCCCAGCAGGCCCGGGTTGCCGGCGATCCGGCGGGGCATGCCGGCCGAACCGGTGGTGGCCAGCGCCGAAATGGCCGGGGCGGCGGATTCGCCGCGCAGCTTCTCCAGGGCGTGGGCCGCAAGTGTCGCGCCGTAGGAGTGCGCCTCCATTGCCGTGAACGGCCGGTCCGGACGCATCCGGGCGAACGTGAGCAGGTCGTGGGTGAGGCGTTCGACGGCGGTGCGTGCGGCCCGGTTGAATACCGCCCGCAGCAGCCCGGGCGAGGAGTAGCCCAGCCAGGCGACCACGGCGGGATCGGGGGCGCCGACGGCCCGCTGCTCAAGCAGCAGCTGCCCGGCCTCGCGCACCGTCCCCCACATCGCGGTGCGGACCCGGATGCCGGAGCCGGACAGCTGCCAGGTCACGTGGGTGGCCGCATCGAGATCCCCGACGGCGACCGCGGCCAGCGGCTCCGGGCCCTCCAGGTCCAGATAGAGCAGGTGCCTTGGCGGGATGGCCGGATCCATGGAGTCGGCCAAGGCGTGCGCCACCCCGTCGATCGCCGCCTTGCCGCGCTGCGGCAGGGCGTCGCGGAGCCGCTTGAGGCGCTCGAAGCGTTCCGCCGCACGCTCGGCGAGCGCGCGGTAGGTGTCCGGCACGCCGGCGTCGTTCAGCATCCCCTGCCCTCCGCCGCGCGGCTACTTCTGCGGCCGCCAGACCACAACGGCCTGGCTGCGGGCCCGCGGGCGCTGGCCGCGGGCCAGCGGGACCACCTCTCCGGCGGTGCCGGCGGCAAACACCCTACCCAGGCTGATTCCGCGCCGGTCGATGCGTTCGCGTTCCAGTTGCTCGCTCAGCTCCCCGACCCGGCGGCTGAGGGCCGCGACCTGGTTCTCCAGCTGGAGGATGCGCCGGATGCCCTCCAGCGACACCCCGTCCTTGGACAGGCGCTGGATTTCGCGCAGCAGGTCCACGTCGTGCTGGCTGTAGCGGCGCTGCTTGCCGCGCTGGCGCAGCGGGGAGACCAGGCCCAGCCGGTCGTACTGGCGCAGCGTCTGCGGGTGCATCTCCGCCAGCTCGGCGGCCACGGAGATGACAAAGATCGGGGCGTAGCGGTCGATGTTCATACCTTCCTCTCCCGTGGTCCGTGGTCCGTGGCCCCGAGGGGCCCTAGAGCGCAGCCTTGGCGGCGAGCCCGGCGCGGGGGTCCGCGTCACCGGTCGCGGCCGCAAAGTCCCTGATGGCCTTTTCCGCCTTGGCGTTGAGGTTCTGCGGAACCACGACGTCAACGGTCACCAGCAGGTCGCCGGTGCCCTTGGCGGTGCGCACCCCGCGCTCCCTCAGGCGCAGCGTGCGCCCGGAGCTGGTTCCCGGCGGGATTTTGACCTTGACGGTCTCGCCCGTCAGCGTCGGGACCTCGATCTGGCCGCCCAGCGCGGCCTCCGCAAACGTCACCGGGACGTGGATGCGGATGTTGTTGTCCTCGCGGATGAAGAACGGGTGGGGCTGCACGGACACCTTGACGATCAGGTCCCCGTTCCCGGCCGGGCCGGGCTGGCCCTTGCCGCGCACGCGCACGCTCTGGCCGTCCTTGATGCCCGCGGGAATGCGCACCTCGACCACCTCGCCGCTGGGTTCGCGCAGCCCCACCGTGGTGCCGTTGATGGAACCGGCGAAGGAGATGGTGGTGGAGGCGGTGCGGTCCGCGCCCTTGCGCGGGGCCTGCTGGAATCCGCCCCCGCCGAAGCCGCCGCCGCCAAACAGGTCCGCGAATTCCGGCGGGACCTGGCCGCCGCCGAACCCGCCCCCGCGGAAACCGCCCCGCTGGCGCCCGCCGCCGAAGAGGTTCCCGAAGACATCGTCGAACCCGCCGGCACCGCCCTGCCCGCCGGCGCTGAAGCGCGCCCCGGAGCCCATGGCCCGGATGGCGTCGTACTGCTGGCGCTCCTCGGGGTCGGAGAGCACCGCGTGCGCCTCGGTGATGTCCTTGAACTTTTGTTCCGCGGCCGCATCCCCCTGGTTGGTGTCCGGGTGGTACGTGCGCGCCAGCTTCCGGTAGGCCTTCTTGATGTCGGCGTCGCTGGCGTCCTTGGAGACGCCAAGGATCGCGTAGAAGTCCTTCTCCGCCCAATCCTGGCTGGCCATGTGGCGGCTCCTTCTGCTTCCTGGGGTCTGTTGTGGTGGTGGTGTTACGGCCTGACGGCCCCGCCCGGAGGCGGGGCCGTCAGGCATGGTCCGCGTGCGCGGGGCTGCTGCCCGCGTGCGCGGCGGTGCTGCCCGCCGGTGCTACTCGCCGGTGGAGACGATCACCTGGGCGGCGCGGATGATCCGCTCGCCCTTCCGGTATCCGTTGCGCAGGACCTGTCCGACGTGGTCCGCGGGGACCCCCGGGACCGGCTGCTGCAGCAGCGCCTCGTGGACGTTCGGGTCAAACTCCACCCCAACCTCGGCGATGCGCTCCAGGCCCAGCCCGGCCAGGACACCGTCGAGCTTGTTGGCGATCGCCGCGAACGGCCCCTCGCCGAGGTCTCCGGCGGCGCGGCCCGCTTCGATGTCATCCAGCACCGGCAGCAGGTGGGAGAGCACGGACTGCACGGCCAGCTCGCGCACGGCCTCGCGGTCGCGCTCGACGCGCTTGCGGTAGTTGACGTACTCGGCCTGAAGGCGCAGCAGGTCCTCGCGGAGCTCGGCCTCGCGGCCCGTCGGGGCCGCGGTGTCCGCGGCAGCCTCGTTCAGGATCGCCTCGGCCTGGGCGAGCGCGTCGCCGTCGTCGTGCGGCTCGTCTACCGGGGTGACTTCCTCGTGCTCGTGCGCGTGCTCTTGCCCGTGCTCGTGCGCCTCGTCATTGCCGTGGTGGGGCATGTCGCTACCGTCCTACTTCTTCTCGTCTTCGTCGATGACCTCGGCATCGACGATGTCCTCGTCAGCGGCGGCGGAGGATTCTCCCGGGTTCCCCGCGCCGGCCGGCGCGGACTGCGACTGCGCGTAGATCGCCTCGCCGAGCTTGCCCTGGGAGGCCTGCAGCTTCTCGAACGCGGCCTTGATCTCGTCGTCGTTGTCCTGCTTCTCCAAGGCGGCCTTCACGGCGTCGACGTCCGCCTGGACCTCGTTCTTGACGTCCTCGGGCAGCTTGTCGGCGTTGTCCTTGATCAGCTTGTCCACGGAGTACGCGGTGGTCTCGGCGTGGTTGCGGACCTCGGCGGCCTCGCGGCGCTTCTTGTCCTCGGCCGCGTGCTCCTCGGCGTCGCGGACCATGCGGTCGATGTCCTCCTTGGACAGCGCGGTGCCGCCGGAGATCGTCATGGACTGCTCCGTGCCGGTGCCCTTGTCCTTGGCGGACACGTGCACGATGCCGTTGGCGTCGATGTCGAAGGTGACCTCGATCTGCGGGATGCCGCGCGGGGCCGGGGCAATGCCGGTCAGCTCGAAGGTGCCCAGCGGCTTGTTGTCGCGGGTGAACTCGCGCTCGCCCTGGAAGACCTGGATGGACACGGACGGCTGGTTGTCGTCGGCCGTGGTGAAGGTCTCCGAACGCTTCGTCGGGATCGCCGTGTTGCGCTCGATGAGCTTGGTCATCACGCCGCCCTTGGTCTCGATGCCCAGGGAGAGCGGGGTGACGTCGATCAGCAGCACGTCCTTGCGCTCGCCCTTGAGGACGCCGGCCTGCAGGGCGGCGCCGACGGCGACGACCTCATCCGGGTTCACGCCCTTGTTGGCTTCCTTGCCGGCGAGCTCCTTGACCAGTTCGGCAACGGCCGGCATGCGGGTGGATCCGCCGACGAGGATCACGTGGGCGATGTCGGAGACCTTGATGCCGGCCTCGGAGATGACGTCGTGGAACGGCTTCTTGGTGCGCTCGAGCAGGTCGGCGGTCAGTTCCTGGAACTTGGCGCGGGAGAGGTGCTCGTCCAGGTGGACCGGGCCCTCCGGGGTGACGGAGAGGTACTGCAGGGAGATGTTGGTGCTGGTCGCGGAGGACAGCTCCTTCTTGGCCTGCTCGGCGGCTTCCTTGAGGCGCTGCAGGGCGATCTTGTCCTTGGACAGGTCGGCGCCCTTGGACTTGGCCTGGGCGAGCAGCCAGTCGACGACGCGCTGGTCCCAGTCGTCGCCGCCGAGGCGGTTGTCGCCGGCGGTCGCGCGGACCTGGATGGTGGAGAAGTCGTCCTCGTCCTTGCCGACCTCAAGCAGGGAGACGTCGAAGGTGCCGCCACCGAGGTCGAAGACCAGGATGAGCTCGTCCTCCTTGCCCTTGTCCAGGCCGTAGGCCAGGGCGGCCGCGGTCGGCTCGTTGACGATGCGCAGCACGTTCAGGCCCGCGATCTCGCCGGCCTCCTTGGTGGCCTGGCGCTCGGCGTCGTTGAAGTACGCCGGAACGGTGATGACCGCGTCAGTCACCTTCTCGCCCAGGTAGGACTCGGCGTCGTGCTTGAGCTTCATCAGGGTGCGCGCGGAAATCTCCTGCGCGGTGTACTTCTTGCCGTCGATCTCGATCGACCAGTCGGTGCCCATGTGGCGCTTGACGGACGCGATGGTGCGGTCGATGTTGTTGACGGCCTGGCGCTTGGCGATCTCGCCGACCAGGACCTCGCCGGACTTGGCGAAGGCGACCACGGACGGGGTGGTCCGCCCGCCTTCGGCGTTGGCGATCACGGTGGGCTCACCACCTTCAAGGACGGCCACGACGGAGTTGGTGGTTCCAAGGTCAATGCCGACGGCACGGGACATGGTGCTTCCTGCCTTTCTGGGAAAACTGGTTCACTGCCCCCTCCGGAGGCCGGATTGAGCGTTCTGCACTCAACTCTACTCCCCGCCTCCCGCGTGTCAATCCAAAGTTGAGCGCTGAACGCTCAACTTTGGCCCGGCGGCCCGTTTCCTCCGCGCCTCCGCCCCGGTTTTCGGGGCGGAGGCGGCATTACGCCCAGCGCGAAGCCCCCGTCCCCGACGTCCCGCCCTAACGCAAAGGTCCCCGCCTCCACGGGGGAGGCGGGGACCTGAGGGCCGGACCAGCGCTTCTGGCCGGCCCACTGCTTGTGGTTCAACCGGCGCTTCGCGTTGAACCGGTACTTCGGGTTTAACTAGTGCTTCTGGTTCGACTGGGGCGCGGTGGCGCGGCGGTTGCCGCGGGCCCGGCCCGTGGCGGCCTGGGCCAGGTCGCGGCCGATCGCGTCCGCGATGGTGTTTCCACCCCGACCGGCGGCCGGACGCTGGGCCGTGCCGGCGCGGGTCCCCCGGCCTGCGGGCACGCCCGGCTTCTGGGTGCCGCGGGCAGCCTGGCCCTCGGCACCGGCCCGGGTGCCCCGGCCGGAACGGGACTGGCCGGGCTGGCCCGATCCGGCACGCTCGGCCGGCTGGCGGCGGGCCGCTCCGCGGTCGCCGCGGGATTCCGCGCCGGCCCCGGCCTGGACCGAAGCGGCACGGCCGGAACCGCGGCGCGCCGGGGCCCCGGAACGCTCCGCCGGCTGGCGGATCTCCGTGCGGCGCTCGCCGCCGGCTTCCGCCACACCGGCACGCTCAAGGCCGCGCTCCGTGCCGCGGCCGCGTCCACGGCCACGGCCGCGGGCACGTCCGGCCCCCTCGCCGGAGGCCGCCTTGCGCTGCTGCGGCTGCTGGACCACGGGCGCTGCGTAAGCCACCTTGGCGGCCTTCTCGCCACGGACGGCGGCCACGGCGTCGGAATCCGGGGACACGGACTCGAAGGGCACCTTCAGCCCGGCGGCCTTGAGCAGCGAGCGGACATCGCCCTGCTGGTCGGGGGTCGCGATGGTGACCACGGTTCCGTCGGAGCCGGCGCGGGCGGTGCGGCCGGAGCGGTGCAGGTAGGCCTTGTGCTCCGCCGGCGGATCGACGTGGACCACCAGTTCGACGCCGTCCACGTGCACGCCGCGGGCGGCGACGTCGGTGGCCACGAGCACGCGGGCGGCACCGGAGGAGAACGCCTCCAGGTTGCGGTCGCGGGCGTTCTGGGACAGGTTGCCGTGCAGGTCCACCGCCGGAACCCCGGACTTGGAGAGCCACTGGGCCATCTTCTTGGCGTGGTGCTTGGTCCGCATGAACATGATGCGCCGGCCCGCGCCGGAGGCCAGCTCGTGGACAAGGTCCTTCTTCAGGTCCGCGTCCACCAGGAACACGTGGTGCTCCATGGTGTTGACGGCGGCCTTGGGAGCATCCACGGAATGGATGGTGGGGCTGGTCAGGTAGCGGTCGACGAGCTTGTCGACGCCGTTGTCCAGGGTCGCGGAGAACAGCATGTGCTGGATGCCGCGCGGGGCGCGGTCGAGGATCCGCTTGACCACCGGAAGGAACCCGAGGTCGGCCATGTGGTCGGCCTCGTCGAGCACCGAGACTTCGAGGCGGGACAGGTCCGCGCACTTCTGGTTCAGCAGGTCTTCAAGGCGTCCGGGGCAGGCGATGAGGATGTCGACCCCGGCGTTGAGGTCCTTCTCCTGGCGCGCCTGGGACACGCCGCCGAAGACGACGGCGGTGCGCAGGTTCTTGGCCTCCGCCAGCGGCATCACGGTGCGGGAGATCTGGGTCGCGAGCTCGCGGGTGGGCGCCATGATCAGGGCGCGCGGGAAGCGGGCGCGGCGCGGCTTGGGGTCCGCGGCCAGCCGGGCCACCAGGGGCAGCGAGAAGGCGATGGTCTTGCCGGAGCCGGTCTGCCCGCGGCCCAGGACGTCGCCGCCGGCCAGCGTGGTCGGCAGGGTGGCTTCCTGGATGGGGAAGGCCGAGTCGATGCCCTGGCGGGCGAGGACGTCGGCGAGGTCGGCGGGCACGCCGAGGGAAGTGAAGGTAGCGCTCACGGGCTGCTTTCGGTCGTAGCGGCGCACGCCGGGACCGGCGCGCTGGTGTCGCCGAAGGAAGAGAAGTTCTGGGCCCCCACGGGGCCGGAGCGGGCGGATCCGCCCGCCGTCCCGGCGGCGGGCCTGCACGCTGTGGCGCGGGGCCCGACGGGGACGGTCAAATCTGTCGACGCTCGGCCACGGTTCCGCTGGGGACATGGCCGAACCCCAATTCTACCAGTAGCTTGGGCCTGCCGGTGCGGGGTCCGCCACGGGGCCCGCCGCACGGCACCGCCGGGGCGTCCCGGCGCCGACCGGAAGGCGCCCGCCGGCGCGGCGCAAAACAGCGCAACCTGCGCGGACATCCCCGCCCCCAGGTCCTAGGCTCTGACCATGAACGACGAGGTCTACTCCCACGGTCACCATTCCAGCGTCGTCGGCGCGCACGCGCGGCGCACTGCGGCCGACTCCGCCGCGTACCTGCTGCCGCGCCTGCGTCCGGGCCTGCGCGTGCTGGATGTGGGCTGCGGCCCGGGCACCATCACCTGCGGGCTGGCCGCCCTTGTGGCTTCCCCCGACGGCTCCGGCCACGCCACCGGGCTGGACCGGTCGGAGGAGGTCGTCGCCCACGCCCGGCGGCTGGCCTCGGAACAGGGTGCGCGCGGCGTGGACTTCGCCGCCGGCAACATCTACGACCTCCCCTTCGCGGACGGGACCTTCGACGTCGTCCATGCCCACCAGGTGCTGCACCACCTCGTGGACCCGGTCGCGGCGCTGCGCGAAATGCGCCGCGTGGCCCGCCCGGGCGGAATCGTGGCCGTGCGCGAGGCCGACTACGGGGCCATGTCCTGGCACCCGCAGCTGCCGGAACTGGACCAGTGGCGGACGGTGTACGAGAAGACCTCCCGGTCCAACGGCGCCGAGCCCAACGCCGGACGCCACCTGCTGGAGTGGGCGATCGCGGCCGGCTTCAGCCCGGACCAGCTGGAGCCCTCGGCTTCCGTCTGGCTCTACGCCACGGAAGAGAAGCGGCGCGAGCACGGGCTGTCCTGGGCCGAGCGCGTCCTCGAATCCAACTATGCGGACCAGGCCCTGGAGCGGGGGTTCGCCAGCGCCGGGGATTTGGAGAGGATCTCCGCGGGGTGGCGGGCGTGGGCCATGGATCCGGGGGCCCTGTTCCTGATGCCGAGCACGGAAATCATCGCCACCAAACCGCTGGAGTAGGGCCTGCGGCGGCGGGCCGCCGGAACCGGGGCCCGGCGCCGGACCCCGGAAGGGGCCCACTAGAATCTCCGCGTGACCCTTTCCCTCTGGCTGTCCCTGTTGGGCGCCTCCGCGCTGATCAGCTTCACCCCCGGCGCCGGCGCCATCAACACCATGACCAACTCCCTCAACGCGGGGTTCCGCCGGTCCATCTGGGGCATCCTGGGGCAGCAGGCGGCCCTGGTGGCCCACGTGGCCATCGTGGCCGCCGGGGTCGGGCTGCTGGTCAGCGGTTCGCCCCCCGCGTTCGCGGCCATCCGCTACGCGGGAGCCGCCTACCTGGTCTTCCTCGGCGTGCGGCTCCTCCTGGACAGGCCCCGCCCCGCCGGCGGGCAGCAGGAGGCCTCCGCGCAAGTCCCCGGCCGAAGCCAGCCGGGCCGGGAGGGGTCCGGATGGCCTGAATCCGGATGGTCCATGTTCCGGCGCGGGCTCTGGGTGAACCTGCTCAACCCCAAGGCGATCGTCTTCTTCCTGGCCTTCACCCCGCAGTTCGTCCGCCCGGGGCAGCCCCTGCTGCCGCAGTATGCGGTGCTGACCGCCACCGTGGTGGCCGTGGACATCCTGGTCATGTGGTTCTTCTTCGCCGCGGCGGCCAAGAGCGTGCGCCGCTTCACCCGCGGCGCCCGGGGGCAGCTGGCGCTCAACCGGACCTTCGGCACGCTGTTCATCCTCGTCGCGGCCCTGCTCGCGTTCGTTCACTAAGCCCCCGTGCACTAGGCTCTGGTTCCCGTGGACACCGCCCGCACTAACCCCGCCCACCGCCCGCCGGCCAGCCCCCCTCCAGGCCGGCCGGTGGTGATCGCCATCGACGGCCGCTCCGGGGCCGGCAAGAGCACGCTTGCCCTGGAACTGGCCACCGCGCTGCGCCGCCACCGCCCGGTGGCCCTGTTCCACCTTGAGGACATCTACCCCGGCTGGGACGGCCTGGCTGCCGGGATCGAGCGCTACCGGCGCGAGGTCCTGGACCCGCTGCGCCGCGGCGAAGAGGCCGTCTGGACCGCCTGGGACTGGGCAGCGGACCGCGACGGCGAGCGCCGCACCACCCCGGCCGCGCCCGTCGTGCTGGTCGAAGGCGTCGGTGCCGGCGCCGCGGCGGCACGCGCCGGCCTCGACGCCCTGGTGTGGGTGGAGGTGGACGGCGCGGACCGCAAGTCGAGGGCGCTGGCCCGCGACGGCGCAACGTACGCCGCGCATTGGGACCGGTGGGCCCGGCAGGAGGACGTCTGGCTGGCCGGCGACGATGTCCCGGCCGCGGCCGACGTCATGGTCTACAACCCCGCCGACGGCAGCGCGCCCGCGGACACGCTGCGCGTGCTGTCCGGGCTGCCCGCCCTCCAGGAGGCACTGCGCCCCGAAATCGACGCCGGCGCCGCGCTGGCGCTGCGCACCCGGCGCGTCCGCCTGCCCGAGGGGCCTGCCCCGACCGGCGTTGCCCCCGCCCTGTTCGAGGACCTGTACGCGGGAAGCGCGCACGCGGTGCTGCTCGATTCCTCCAACACCGGCACCGCCGACCCGGGCGGACGCAACCGCTTCAGCATCCTGGCCGACGGCTCCGGCTCCCTCGGGGCCCGGGCCCGCCACAGCGGCGGCACGACCTGGTTCGCCGCCGGCTGCGCCGAGGCACGGATCCGCGGCCCCTTCTTCGGCTGGCTGGAACGGGTGTGGGGCCTGCCCCGGGTCCAGGCCCCGGACGGGCTGGAAGCCGGGTTTGCCCTGGGGTGGCTGGGGTGGCTGGGCTACGAACTCAAACGCGAAACCGGAGGCTCCGACGTGCCCGCGCCCCTTCCGGACGCGGCCCTGGTCCATGCCGCCCGCGGCGTGGTGCTGGACCACGACGCCGGCGAGGCGTGGCTGCTCGCGCTCGCCGCCCCCGAGGCGGAGGCGTGGCTCGACGCCGCGGAGGCCGCCGTCGTCCGGCTGGGAACCGCTGAGGGCGGAGACGGGACGGCAGGCGATCCGGTCGCGGCGCCGCCGGTACCGCCGCCGGCGTTCGGCTGCGCCGATACGCGTGCGCGCTACCTGGCGAAGGTGCGTGAGGCGCAGGCCGAGATCGCCGAAGGCAACACGTATGAGGTCTGCCTGACCACCGCGCTCAGCGCGCGCGTTGCGGGCGGGTTCGACCCGTGGCGTGCCTACGGGGCGCTGCGCCGGCGCAACCCGGCCCCGTTCGCGCACTTCGTGCGGTTTGGGCCGACGGCGGTGGCCAGCACCTCTCCGGAGCGGTTCCTGCGCATCGGCGCCGACGGGTGGATGCGCGCGGAGCCGATCAAGGGCACCCGCGGGCGCGGGGCGGACCCGGCGGCCGACGCGGCGCTGCGGGCGGACCTGGCTTCCTCCCCCAAGGACCGGGCGGAAAACATCATGATCGTGGACCTGCTGCGCAACGACCTGGTCCGTTCGGCCGATCCCGCCACGCTGGCCGTGCCGCGGCTGTGCGCGATCGAGACCTACGCGACCGTGCACCAAATGGTGTCCACAATCGATGCACGGCTGCGCCCGGACGCGGTCCGCGCCGAGGCGGTGGCGGCCGCGTTTCCGGCCGGGTCCATGACCGGGGCTCCGAAGATCTCCACCATGGCGATCCTGGACCGCCTCGAGGACGAACGGCCCCGGGGCATCTACGCCGGGGCCGTCGGGTACTTCTCCCACACCGGGGCAGCCGACCTGGCCGTGGTGATCCGCACCCTCGTGGCCACCCGCGCCCAAAACGGACAGGACTACGACGGACAGGATCACGCCGGATGGGACCTGTCCCTCGGCGTCGGCGGCGCGGTGACCGCCGATTCGGTGCCCGAACAGGAGTGGGACGAGGTCGTGACCAAGGCCCACGGGGTGCTCTCCGCGCTCGGGTCCCGCTTCCCTCCCTGCTGACCGTTCTCCCTGCTGACCGTTCTCCCTGCCAGCCGCCCGCCGGGCGGCCGGCGTCCCCGGAGGCGGCCCCGCCCTACTGCAGCGTCGCCGAAAGCCGGGCGACGTTGTCCACCCACCGGTTCCACAGGGGGCGGGACTCCCACTCCTTCAGGGTGAGCCGGACGGAATTGTGCCGGTACATGTTTTGCACCTGGGTGATCTCGGCAACCATTTCGGGGCCGAGCAGCATCACGGACACCTCCAGGTTCAACGAGAAGGAGCGCATGTCCATGTTGGAGGAGCCGAACACGGCCACCTCCTTGTCCACGGTGAAGCACTTGGAGTGCAGCACCATCGGGGTCCGGTAGCGGTAGATCTTCACGCCGGCCTTCAGCAGCGCACCGTAGTAGGACTGCTGCGCGTGGTGGACCATGAACTGGTCGCCGGTTTCGGACACGAACAGCTCCACGTCCACGCCCCGCTGGGCCGCCGTCGTGAGCGCGTACAGCAGCGAATCGTCCGGGACGAAGTAGGGGCTGGTGATGCTCAGCCGCTCGGTGGCCGAGTAGATCAGGGTGTTGAACAGGCGCAGGTTGTTTTCCGCCTCGAACCCGGGGCCGCTGGGAACGATCTGGCCGATGGTGCGCCCGTGCGGATGGGGGTGGGGCCGGGGGGCCTCAGCCATGTCCAGCAGCAGGTTCTCGTCCGTCTCCTGGGACCAGTCGGTGGCGAACACGACGTCCAGGCTCGTCACCAGCGGACCGCGCACCCGGGCCATCAGTTCCACCCACTCGCGGCCGGCGCGGCGGGCGCCCGGGCGCTTGTAGCTGGGTTCGATGAGGTTCTGGCTGCCGGTGAAGGCGACCTCGCCGTCGACCACCAGGATCTTGCGGTGGTTGCGCAGGTCGGGCCGGCGCCACTGCTTCCTGACCGGGGCCAGCGGCAGCATGGGCCGCCAGTCGATGCCCCCGGCGTCGAGCCGCCGTTTCAGGTCCCGGTATCCGGAGACGCGCAGGGTCCCGAGGTGGTCGAAGAGCATGCGCACTTTCACCCCGCGGGCCACCGCATCCTCCAGCGCGTCCAGGAACGGGGATACGTACTCGGGATCGTCCCCGACAATGTAGAACTGCACGTGAACGTAGCGCTGTGCGCCCTTCACGGCCTCGGTCATCGCCTGCACCGACTCCTTGTAGCCGGTGATGAATTCGACCGTGTTGCCGTCCAGGACCGGGAACGCGCCCAGGTTGCGGTTCAACTCCAGCGCCGACTTCACCCAGTCCGGGGCGTGGTACTCGCTGTCGTCAATGTCCAGGTGCCGGGTGGCGTCCAGCACGCGGCGGTTGACTTCCGCCTGGCGTTCGATGCGCCGGTGGGACAGCCGGAAGTTGCCCAGCATCAGGAACAGCGCCAGCCCCACCAGCGGCAGGAAGAAGATGGCCAGCAGCCACGCCATGGCTGTGGTGGGGCGCCGGTTGCCGGGGACCACACCGAGCATCACCACGCGGATGCCGATGTCCAGGACCACCGTCAGCACCACGACCCACGTGGGGGTCCACTCCCCCCACAGCACAAATGAGTCGAACACCCGGCCCCTCTCCCAGCAGTCGTTGCCCCCAGCCTACCGGTGGCCGGACCCCTTAACGCGCCACGTGGCAGCGGGAAGGGGCGGCGGTAGGGTTGAGCCATGACTGTTCTCGTGTTCGTCGATCCCGAGTTCCCCGCCGGGCGCCCCGCCGACCCGTCCCAACCGCAGCTGTCCGTCCTGGACCAGGGCGTCACGCGCGGAGACGGGGTCTTCGAGACACTGCTCTACACCGGCGGCGCCGTCCGCAAGCTGGACGCGCACCTGGCCCGGCTGGAGTCCTCCGCGGCCATGTGTGAACTGCCCGTCCCCTCCGCGCAGGCCTGGCGCTCGGCGGTGGGGACGGCCGTGGCCGCCTACGACGCCGCCCGCTCCGCCGCCGGGGCGACGGAAGCCCCCGGCATGCGCCACGAGGCGACGGTGAAACTGGTGGCCACCCGCGGCCCCGAGGGCGCCACGCACGGCACTGCATGGGTGACCGTCTCCCCCGCCCCCGAACTCGGCCAGCGCCAGCGGGAGACGGGGCTGTCCGTGATCACCCTGGACCGCGGTTATGACTCGGAGGCCGGGGACCGGGCCCCCTGGCTGCTCATGGGGGCCAAGACGCTCTCCTACGGGGTAAACATGGCGGCGCTGCGCCACGCGCGCAAGCAGGGAGCCGACGACGTCATCTTCGTCTCCAGCGACGGCCACGTCCTGGAGGGAGCCACCTCAACCGTGCTGCTGGCCCACCGCGAAGGACCGCTCAAGCGCCTGGTCACCCCCACCCTGCAGACCGGCATCCTTCCGGGCACCACGCAGGGTGCGATCTTCGCCGCCGCCCAGTCCGCCGGCTGGGAGCTCGGCTACGGTCCGCTGGAGACGCAGGACCTCTTCGAGGCCGACGCCGTCTGGCTGGTGTCCAGCGTCCGGCTGCTGGCGCCGATCAACTCGATCGACGGGGTGGGGATCCCGCGGGACCGCGAACTGCATGCCGAGCTTGCCCGGATGGTCGACGGCATCCGCTGACCCCGCAGCGCACCTCAGCTCCAGACCAGGTTCCAGGTCCCGGCGGCCAGGGCCGCCCCGGTCGCGGCCGCGCCGACGGCCGCCCCGCCCAGCAGCACCCAGGCGTCCAGCCCGGTGAACCTGGACGTGCGCGCCCACGTGCGGGGGGCCTCGCCGAAGCCCTTGGCCTCCATGGTCACGGCCAGGCGCGACGCGCGCCGGATCGCCTGCACCAGCAGCCCGAAGGCCTGCCCCAGGTTCGCGCGCAGGCGCGCCCCGGGGCTGCCGTGGGAACCGACCCCCCGGGCCCGCCGGGCCATGCCCAGCGTCTGCCATTCCTCGGCCAGCAGCCCCAGCAGCCGCAGCGCGGCGAGTCCGCCCAGCACGAAGCGGTGCGGCAGCCGCGCCTTCTGTGCCAGCGCGTCGGCCAGGTCGGTCGGATCGGTCGAGGCCATCACCAGCACCGCCGGCAGCGCCACGGCAAAACCGCGCAGCCCGGTGGCCGCGCCCGCGGCCACCGACCCCTCGGTGAGAGTGAAGATCCCCAGGTCCAGCAGCACCGCGCCGGAGTCGTTGCCCACCAGCGCGGTGCCCCAGGCCGCCATCAGCCCCGCCACCGCCAGCGGCCAGGCCCGGCGCAGGAACGCGAGCGGCCCCACGCCGGAAAGCGGCAGCAGGGCCAGGCACGCGCCGACCACGACGGCCGCGCTCACCCAGTCCAGCGTGGCCACCAGCCCCGCGGTGGCGAGCAGCACGGCGGCCATTTTGCCCAGCGGGTTGGCGCGGCCCAACACGCTGCGGCCCAACACGCTTTGGTCCAACACGCTTTGGTCCAACACGCTTCGGTCCAGCATGCTGCGGGAGGAGGTGTCGAGGCCGGGGCCCGGGGCGCGCTGCTGCCCTCCGGTGCCGGCGCCGACCGTGACGGTGCGGGCGCCCAACGCCGCGGTGAAGTGTCCGTCATGCGTCACGGCCAGGACGGTGCGGCCCGCCGCCAGCTCCTCGCGCAGCAGCAGGGCCAGTTCGCGCCAGGTGTTGGCGTCCTGGCCGAAGGTGGGTTCGTCCAGCACCAGCACGCCCGGGCCGGCGGCCAGGACGGTGGCGACCGAGAGCCGGCGCTTCTCCCCGCCGGACAGGGTGAAGGGGTTGGCGTCGGCCAGGTGCCCCAGCCGGAGCCGGTCCAGCAGCCCGTCCACGCGCCGCTCCACCTCTTCGGGGGTGAAGAGCGGGCGTCCGGTGCGCGGGTTGCGCGCATGGCGCGGGCCAAAGGCCAGGTCCTCGCGCACGGTGGAGGCCACGAACTGGTGCTCCGGCTCCTGGAACACGGTTCCGATGCGGCTGACCAGGTCGGCGGCCCTCCAGCGGAAAGGTTCCGGGGGCAGCCCCCCGGCGAGCTCCGCCGCGGCACGCACCTGTCCTTCCAGCGGCTCCAGCAGCCCGGCCAGGGTCAGGGCCAACGTGGACTTTCCGGCCCCGTTGGGACCGGTGATGCCCACAGCCTCGCCGGCGCGCAGGTCCAGGCCGACGCCGGAGAGTACCGGCCGCGGGCCCTTCCGGGACGGGGCGGGACGGGAATGGGCGGGACGGGAATGGGCGGGACGGGAATGGGCGGGACGGGCCGCTTCCCGGGAAACCGCTAGGTCGGCGGCGGAAAGCAGGACCTGTCCCGGCCGGCCGGAAAGGCTGCCCTGCGCCCGTTCGAGGACGGGCACGTGCCCGGGGACCCACACCCCGGCGTCGATCAGTTCGGTGCGGACCGGGCCCTCGGCAAACAGTTCCCCGGGCGTACCGCTGTGGGATACCCCTCCCCCGGGCTCAAGCACCACCACGCGGTCCATGTGCCCGGCCCAGGCGGCCAGGCGGTGCTCGACAACCACCAGGGTCGCCCCGGTCGCGGCCACCGCGGCGACCACCGCGTCCCGGACCTCCAGCACGCCGTCGGGGTCCAGGTTGGCAGTGGGTTCGTCCAGCAGCACCAGTCCCGGCCGCATGGCCAGGATTCCCGCCAGCGCCAGGCGCTGTTTCTGCCCGCCGGACAGGTGCGCCGTCGGGTGGTCCAACGGAACGTCCAGTCCCACCGCCTCCAGGGCGGCAGTCACGCGATTCCAGATTTCCCCGCGCGGGACGGCCAGGTTCTCGGCCCCGAACGCCACGTCGTCGCCCACCCGGGCGAGGACCACCTGGGTTTCCGGGTCCTGCTGCACCAGCCCCGCCCGCCCGCGCGAGTCCTCGGCCGGGCGGCCGTCAACCAGCAGCTCGCCGAAGTCTTCGGCTTCCTCGTCGCGGTGCAGCGCTCCCGCCAGGGCATGCAGCAGGGTGGATTTGCCGGCCCCGGACGGTCCCACCAGCAAGACCCGCTCCCCGGGGGCGATCTCCAGGTCCAGTCCCCGCAGGGCGGGGGCGGCGCGGCCGGCATGGCGCCAGCCCCAGCCCCGCGCGGACACCGCGGCAGGCACCACGGCCGCCGCCCGGTCACCATCCCCGCCGCGGGCGGCCGGGAGCGCAGCAGACGGCGCTCCGTACGGGGGCGCGGGCGCCGCCGTCGTTCCGGGGTCGGCGGGCATGGCCTAGCCGAACACCGGTTCCTGCGCCGCCCTGCGCGAGGCGAGCGCGGACAGCGCGCCGGTCCGGGCCAGGGCGCGCGTGGCGAGCCAGGACAGCAGGCCGGCGATGACGACGCCGGAGAGGGTGGTGCCGGCGACGTACACAAGCTTCATGGCGGTGGTGTATTCGGGGAACCAGTTGAAGATGAAGGCGTCGTTGATGCCGCCGAAGAGGCCCGCTCCGGCGCCCGCAAGCAGGGCGGTGACCAGGTCCCAGCGGCGGTAGAGGAACAGTGCGAGGACCAGTTCCGCGCCCAGGCCCTGGATCAGGCCGGATGCCAGGACCGTCAGGCCGAACTGGGAGCCGAGGAACGCGGAGACCACTGCGGCGACGAGTTCGCAGAACAGGGCGGCGCCCGGCTTGCGGATGATCAGGGCACCCAGGACCGCGGGGAACAGCCACATCCCGGTAACGATCGAGGAGGCGGGCGGGAAGAACAGGAACAGCCCGCCGATGCCGGCGTAGGCGAGGTTCCAGGCCCAGAAAATGACGCCGGAGGCGACCGCGATCACGGCGGCGACGACGATGTCGACAACGCGCCAGGAACGGCGTGCGGCGGGGACGGTGCTGACCGGGTGGGTCATGGTGTTTTCCTCCTTGAAGGCAAGGAGGGGAGGGATTCGGCGGCGCGGGCCGCTGTTCCCTGAGATCTCGACTCCCTTCGCCGGTACTAGCCGGAGCAGGTTCGAGGGTCTGCGGCAATCCGCACTCTCAGCGCCCTGGTGGCACGGCCCTGTGGGCCGGACGCAGGCGCTCCCCTGTCGTATGTTCAGTCCTGCCATAGTACAACCACGCTATGCTGTGGCCGTACCACCATTGCTTGGTTGGGCATCGTTTAGTTGGGAGAAGCGTTCATGACAGCACTGCTCAAGCTGGCCGGCCCCCTCGTGACCCTCGCCGCCGGATTTGTTGGCGCCAAGGTGGTTGACGTGGCTTGGACCAAGGTCACCGGCAGCAGGCCGCCCCGGCCGGGAGACACCGAGGCGAACGTGAAGTCCTCGCTGCGCCAGGCACTGGCCTTCGCCATCATTTCCGCGGCCGTCGGAGCCGCCCTTGAGGTCCTCACCGGCCACGGGACCCGGCTCGCGATCTCCCGCTTCAGCCCGGATAAGGACAAGGCCTAGCCGGCCGCCGGTCCCGCCGGTCCCGTACCGGCGGAGCACCCTCCGGTACGGCCCGCCACGTCCTGCCCGGCAGGGCCCTGTCCCATGCCGTCCTGGCCAGGGCCCTCCTGCGCGAGGCCGTCCCGCCCGGGGCCGTCCTGCACCGCGCGGGCCACGACCTGGTCCAGTTCGTCGACGAGCAGGGTCTGCCTTTTCAGGTGCTTGGTGCGGTAGCCGGCCCGGCCCACCATGTGGGCGCTGACCGGCGCGGTCAGCAGCTGCAGCAGCCACGCCAGCAGCAGCACGGGCACCAGGGCCCAGCTGCGCAGTTCGATCGCCACCGCAGACAGCAGCAGGAACAGGCCCAGCACCTGCGGCTTCGTGGCCGCATGCATCCGCGAGAGCAGGTCCGGGAAGCGCAGCATGCCGATGCCGGCGGCCAGCGACATCAGGCAGCCCACCACCAGGCACACTCCGGCCACGGCCTGCAGCACGGCGTCCAGGGATCCGGTCATGAGTTCCTCCGGTCGGTCACGTAGCGGGAAACCGTCACCGTGCCGATGAAACCGATCACGCAGGCGGCCGCCACGAACACGAGGCTGTCCGTGTGCCGGTTCACGGCCATGTCCACGCACAGGGCGGCGACGACGATCATCAGCAGCACGTCCAGGGCCAGCACGCGTTCGAGGATGGACGGTCCGCGGGCAACCCGCACGATGGCCAGCGCTGCGGCGGCCGAGAGCAGCACCCCGCAGATCCAGGCGACAGCGGTCATCATGGCGCTTCCTTCCGTGCGGTGTCCCCGCCCCGCGGGGTAGAACCGTTGTCTTGTGGCGGGGGGAACGCCAGGCCGGCCCGTTCGGCGTCGACCCGCGCCATCTCTTCGCGCGTGCCCATCACCCGAACCAGCCGTGCCTCCAGGTCCAGGACGTGTCGGCGGACCCGCTCCACTTGGGCGTGCGTGTTCACGTCGAGCACGTGCAGGTACAGCGTGGAGTTGCCGCGGTCCACCTCCACCACGAACGAACCCGGGATCAGGGTCAGGACGTGGCCGACGGCGGTGACCATGAGGTCATCGCCGGTCCGCAGGCGCACGCCCACCACGGCACTGCGCACGCGCGGCCCGCGGACCACCGCCAGGGCGAAGACCTGGAAGCTGGCCAGAACCACTTTTCCGAGGAAGCCCACGGCGAACACGACGGCACGCCAGACGTTGAAGCGCCCGCTCAGTTCCACCGGCGGCAGCCGGAACACGTTGACCACCACCAGGGCGAGCAGGAAACCGAACACCAGGTTGCCGGCGGAGAAGTCCTGCCACAGCGCGCCCCAGACCAGCGCCATCCACACCAGCAGGGGCAGTTCAATCCGGAAGGTCAGGCGCGGACCCTGCTCCCCGGTGCCCGTGGCGGGGCGGGATCCGGGCCGGATCACTTCAGGCTCCCGGGTGCGTAGGTCGCCTCGGCACCGAAGACGGCCTCGATGTACGGGGTGCGTTCAAGCATTTGGCGCGCGGCCTGCTCGCTGAGCTGGAACAGCGGGCCGGCGAACACCGTCAGGGCCACGCCCAGGGACACCAGGGCGGCGGTGGGCACGACCATGCCCCGCGGCAGCAGGGCGCTGTCCCCGCGGCTGCCGGAATTGGCCGCGGTGCCATAGGTGGTCATCGGGGATCCGCTGGAGGTGGTGGCCAGCAGCACCGGGGCCGGGTTCTCCGCGTCCTCGGCCTTGCGCCAGAACGCCCGGTTCCAGACGCGGGCCACGGCCAGCAGCGTCAGCAGCGAGGTGGCCACGGAACCGCCCACCAGCACCCAGCCCAGCGGAGTGCCCAGTTCCACGCCGCCCTGGATCAGCCCCAGCTTGCCCAGGAACCCCGAGAACGGGGGGATGCCGGCCAGGTTCATGGCGGGAATGAAGAACAGCACCGCCAGCACCGGGGACAGCCGGGCCAGCGAGCCGAGCCGGTCCACGTTGGAGCTGCCGCCGCGGCGTTCAATCAGGCCCGTGACCAGGAACAGCGAAGTCTGCACAATGATGTGGTGCGCCACGTAGTACACCGCCGCGGCCAGCCCCACCACGTTCCCGACCGCCAGCCCGAAGACCATGAAGCCGATGTGGCTGGTGAGCGTGAAGGAGAGCATGCGCTTGACGTCCGTCTGCGCCACGGCGCCGAGGATCCCCACGAGCATGGTCAGCAGCGCCACCACCATCAGCAGGCTGTTGATCCGGTCCCCGGGGAAGAGCAGCGTCTCGGTGCGCACCATCGCGTAGACGCCCACCTTGGTGAGCAGGCCGGCGAACACCGCGGTCACCGGAGCCGGCGCGGTCGGGTAGGAGTCGGGCAGCCAGAAGGAGAGCGGGAAGACGGCGGCCTTGATGCCGAAGGCGACGAACAGCATCAGGTGCAGCACCACCTGCGTCCCGGGGGCGACCTCCCCGAGCTTGAGCGCGAGGTCCGCCATGTTCACCGTTCCGGTGGCCGCGTAGATCATCCCGATCGCCAGGAGGAACAGCACGGAGGAGACCACGGAGACGACGACGTACGTCACCGCCGCGCGGATGCGCGCCGTGGTGCCGCCGAGGGTCAGCAGCACGTAGGAGGCGGTCAGGAGGATCTCGAAGCCCACGTAGAGGTTGAACAGGTCCCCGGCCAGGAAGGCGTTGGAGACGCCGGCAACCAGGATCAGGTAGGCGGGGTGGAACACGGAGATCGACCCGCCCCGTTCCCCGTCGGCCATGCCCTGGCCACTGGCGTAGAGGAGCACGGCCAGGCTCACGCAGGTGGAAACCACCAGCATCAGCGAGGAGAACTCGTCCACGACCATGGAAATACCCCACGGGGGCGCCCAGCCCCCGAGCAGCACGGCCTGGGCCCCGTGGCGCCAGGCTCCCGCCAGCATCCACACCTCCAGCACCAGGGTCAGGGCCAGCGTGGAACTGGTGACTGCGCGCTGGGCGCCGGTGTGGCGGCGCAGCACGAAGGCCAGCGCGGCGCCAAGCAGCGGCAGGGCGACGGCAAGCGGGGCGAAGGACACCGCGGCCAGCGGGGCGCTCACCGGGGCCCCCCGGTGCCGGCCTCGCCGGCGGGCGTTCCGGCGCCGTCTACTGGCGGAGGGATGGCCGCGGGGTCGAATTCCGTGGTTTCGAGCGGGATCTCGGTGTCCTCCTCGGGGTCGAAGCTCGACTGGGCGGCGACGCGGCGGTCCTCGACGTCGTCGACGACCTCGTCGCGGCGCGCAATCACCCAGGAGCGGTAGATGATGGCCAGCAGGAGAGCGGTGACCGCGAAGGTGATGACGATCGCGGTCAGGATCAGCGCCTGGGGCAGCGGGTCGCTGTAGGCCCCGGCGGGGGCGCCCTCCACGTAGAGGGGGGCCAGGCCGGGGATGCCGCCGGTGGCCAGGAGCAGCAGGTTGGCTCCGTTGCCGATCAGCACGATGCCCAGCAGCACCCGCGTCAGGCTGCGCTCGAGCAGCAGGTAGATGCCGGTGGCGAACATGACGCCCATCACCGCCAGCAGAGTCACATTCACGGTCACCGGGCCGCCTCCAGTTCCTCGTCCTCGGGTTCCCCGTGGGGTGCGGTGGGGCCGCGCCCCTCGGTGCGTTCGTCGATTTCCCCGCCCAGGCTGCGCAGCACGTCGGCGACCAGGCCCACCACCACCAGGTACACGCCGATGTCGAAGATCGTGGAGCTGACGAATTTGTGGTCCCCGAACAGCGGCAGCGAGAACTCGAACGCGGCGGACTGGAAGATCTGGCCACCGAAGGCCAGTGGCAGCACGGCGGAGAACCCGGCGACCGCAAGCCCCAGCCCCAGCAGGGTGCCGGGAGTGATCGGGGTGGCCTCGGCCAGCTCGAAACGCCCGCCGGCCAGGTAACGGATCGTCATGGCCAGGCCCGCGAACAGGCCGCCGGCGAATCCGCCGCCGGGACTGTTGTGCCCGGCCAGCAGCAGGTAGATGGAGAACAGCAGCACCGTGTGGAAGATCAGCCGGGTAACCACCTCAATGATGATCGAACGCCGTTCCGGGGCCAGCGTCCGGCCGGCAACCAGCCAGGCCTCGCGCCGGGAGACGGCGAAGCTGCGGGCCACGCGCAGCGCGGCGGCCCGGCGGCGGGGGGCGTGGATCGCCTCGGAGCCGCGGTCGACGCTGCCGCTGGCGATGTCCGCGGTGGCCCGGCGCCGGTCGCCGCGGCCGCGCACGAAGATCAGGCTGGCGACGCCGGTGGCGGCGGCCGCGAGCACGGTAATCTCGCCAAACGTGTCCCAGGCCCGCAGGTCCACGAGGGTCACGTTGACGATGTTCTTGCCCGCGCCCCCGTAGTAGGCCAGTTCGGGGAAGTCCAGCGACACGGGGGCGGCGGTGCGCGAGGCCATGGCGGTCGCGGCAATGTAGATCATGGCCGCGGCGAAGGCGATGCCCAGCAGCGCCCGCAGGACCCTGCGCCCGGAGGGGTTGGTGGTCCACAGCTCCACGGGCAGCGTGCGCAGCGCCAGCACGAACGCGACCAGCACGATGGTTTCCACCAGCAGTTGGGTGAGGGCCAGGTCCGGGGCCCCCTGCAGCGCGAACATCAGCGCCAACCCATACCCGGTGACGGAGACCATCAGCACGGCCAGGAAGCGGCGGTTGGCCCGCACCGCGGCGACCGCCCCGAACGCCATGCACAGCCCCACCACCAGCTGCGCGGGGGTGTCGAACCAGCGCAGCGAGGACGGCACGGGGGTGTCGAGGCGGATCGCGGCGACCGCCGGCACCACCAGCGCGACCGTCAGGATCACGCCCAGGTAGAACACCAGCGAACCGCGCTGGGTGCGCCCGGTGACCCAGACCGCGACGTTGTCGACGCCCCCGATGAGGTTGCGGTAGGTGCGCTCCGCGTCCAGGGCCGGGCGGGCCAGGTCCTGGAAACCGGCCACCGGGGCGCGCAGCACAAACAGGACGGCACCGGCGGCCAGCGCCAGCACGCCCAGCCCCAACGCGGGAGTGAACCCGTGCCACAGGCCCAGATGGACCGGATCGGCCGGAGCCGGGAACAGCGCCGCGTAGGGGGCGATCGCCCCCTCCAGGACCTGGGGAACAAACGCACAGACCAGGCTCGCGCCCGCCAGCACCATCGGCGGGGCCAGGAACAGGCCCGGCAGGCGCCGGAACGCGGTGGGCTGGAGCCCGGGCTTGGTCGCGAACGCGCCCCACAGGAAGCGGGCGCTGTAGGCGGCGGTCAGCGCCGAGCCGGCCACGACGCCGGCCAGCACCCAGCCACCCGCCGCGCCGCGCCCGGCGCCCTGGACCAGCGTTTCGAGGACGGCTTCCTTGGCGACGAACCCATACAGGGGCGGCACCCCCGCCATCGAGGCCGCGGACAGCGCGGCCACGGCGAACAGCGTCGGCGAGGTGCGCCACAGCCCGGAGAGCTGGCGCAGGTCGCGGGTGCCGGCCTGGTGGTCGATGATGCCGACCACCAGGAACAGGGAGGCCTTGAAGAACCCGTGGGCGAGCACCAGGGCCAGGCCCGCCAGGGCAGCGTTCGCCGTGCCCTGTCCCACGACCAGGATCAGGAAGCCCAGCTGCGAGACGGTCCCGTAGGCAAGCACCAGCTTGACGTCGGTCTGCTTCAGCGCGTGCCAGCCCCCGACAAGCATCGTCAGCAGGCCGAGCACCGCCGTCGTCATGTGCCAGGTGGCGGCATCGGAAAAACCGGGGGCCAGCCGGGCCACCAGGTAGACGCCGGCCTTCACCATGGCCGCCGCGTGCAGGTAGGCGGAGACCGGCGTCGGGGCGGCCATCGCCCCGGGCAGCCAGAAGTGGAACGGGACCAGCGCCGACTTGGAAACCGCGCCCACGAGCACCAGCAGCACGGCCACGTCCACGAAGGTCCCGGCCAGCTGGGGCGCCCCCGCCGAAGCCTGGGCCAGGATCGCGGAGATCCGGTACGTCCCGGCCGCCGTGCCGAGCATCACCAGGCCCACCAGCATGGCCAGGCCGCCGAAGGTCGTCACCATCAGGGCCTGCAGTGCCGAGCGGCGCGCGAAGATCCGGTCCCGGGCAAAGCCGATCAGCAGGTAGGACAGGATGGTGGTCATCTCCCAGAAGATGAACAGCAGGACCAGGTCGTCGGCGGTGACCAGGCCGAACATCGCGCCGGCGAAAGCAAGCAGCTGCGCACCAAACGGACCGATGTTGGCGTCCTCATTTTTGAAGTACCGGGCACAGTAGACCAGCACCAGCGCGCCCACCCCGAGCACCAGCAGGCACAGCACCGCCGAGAGCGCATCCATGCGGAACGCGAGTTCCACCTCCAGGTTCGGGATCCAGGGAAGGACCAGCGAAGGCGGGGCGTTCGGGGCCCCGGACGCCGCGGCCTGGGCGGCCGACGTGAAGGAGGCGAAATTCACCAGGAGCCAGACGAATCCGGCGGCCGGAACCGCGCCCAACAGGTAGAAGGTGCCGCGGCCAAACCGGCGGAAGACCAGGGGCGCGACGACGGCCACCGCGAAGAGGGCGATGAGGACGGCGAGCACGATGATCTCCTGGGGGCCGGGGTCTGTTCAAGGCGCGCAGGGCTCGAAGCAGGTGGTCAAGGGCTGCCTCCAGCTTAACAGGGCACGGACGCGCCCCCCGGCCCGGGCCCGCGCATCCGGCCGGGATCAGTGCCAAAGCGTTACCATGCAGCCATGATCGAACAGCCGGCCGCCGCCGCGGTTCCCTCCGCCGCGCGCCGGCCGAACACCCCCCAGGTCCTGGCCTGGGCCGCATGGGACTGGGGCTCCGCAGCCATCAACGCGGTGATGACCACCTTCGTGTTCACCGTCTACCTGACCAGCGAAGCCTTCGGCGAGACGGACGCCAACTCGGTGGTGCTCGGCAACGCGCTCGCCGTCGCCGGCGTCGCGATCGCCGTACTCGCCCCGGTGGCCGGACAGCGCTCCGACGCCGGAGGCCGGCGGAAGTACTGGCTGGGCGTGAATACCGTGCTGGTGACGTTGGCCACCGCCGCCTGCTTCTTCGTGTTCCCCTCCCCGGAGTACCTGCTGCCCGGCGTCGCGCTGATTGCGCTGGCCAGCGTGTTCGCGGAGTTCGCCACGGTGAACTACAACGCGATGCTCCCGCAGGTCTCCACCCCGCGGACGGTGGGCCGGGTCTCCGGCTTCGGCTGGGGCATGGGCTACCTCGGCGGCATTGCGGCCCTGGCCCTGGTGCTGGTCCTCTTTGTCCAGCCGGCCTTCGACTGGCCGGGGGCATCCGAGGAGGGCGCCCTGAACCTGCGCCTGGTGGCCGTATTCTCCGCCACCTGGTTCCTGGTCTTCGGGCTGCCGGTGCTCTTCGCCGTCCCCGAGCTGCCGCGCCCGGCCGCCTCCGCCCGCCCCGGCATCCTGGCCTCCTACCGGAGACTGGGGCGCACCGTTGCCGGGCTGGCCCGCTCCGAACCGCACACCCTCTTCTTCCTGGGAGCCAGCGCGGTCTTCCGCGACGGGCTGGCGGCGGTGTTCGCCTTCGGCGGCGTCATCGCGGCGGGCACGTTCGGCTTCGCGCTTTCCGAGGTCATCGTTTTTGCGATCGCCGGCAACGTGGTGGCGGCCGCCGGAGCCGTCGCCGGCGGCGCGCTCGATGACAGGGTGGGGCCCAAGCGGGTGATCGTGTGGTCCCTGGCCGGGCTGCTGGCCACCGCGGTGGGCCTGTTCCTCTCGCCGGGGGCTGCCGGGTTCTGGGTGTTCGGGCTGCTGCTGTGCCTGTTCGTCGGCCCGGCCCAGTCCTCCTCCCGCGCCTTCCTGGCCCGCCTGGCGAAGACCGGCCGGGAGGGGGAGCTCTTCGGGCTGTACGCCACCACCGGGCGGGCGGTCAGCTTCCTGGCCCCGACGCTCTTCGCCGCCGCGATCGCGCTGGCCGCCCCGCACGTGGCGGAGGGCCAGGCCCAGCGCTACGGCATCCTGGGCATCGCCGCAGTGCTCCTGGCGGGCCTGCTGCTCCTGCTCCCCGTCCGTTCCCCGGCGAAAAGTGACGTGTAAGTGCGGGTCCTGCGCGAATAATGCCGAAGGCCGGCAGCGGGATTCCGAGGACACGGGCGGCGGTGGTGCGGTAGGCCGCGCCGCTGGCTCATACGCACATCCTGCCCGTCTGCGGGACGCCGAAAGCGTTTATCCACAGGTCCTTGCGGGCAAGTGCGCCACCGGCGAGCGGCCTGTTGGGCGGAAGCCCCGCACTTTTCCGGAAGACACCGCACTAACGCGCCACTTTTCGGCGCGCGGCTAGCCTTCCAGCCGGGTCCGGTGGAAGTTGAGGAAGCTGCGCGAGGCCGTCGGCCCGCGCTGGCCCTGGTAGCGGCTGCCGTACTCGCCGGAACCGTAGGGGTACTCGGCCGGGGAGGAGAGCCGGAAGAAGCACAGCTGGCCGATCTTCATGCCCGGCCACAGCTTGATCGGCAGCGTCGCGACGTTGGACAGCTCCAGCGTGACGTGCCCGGAAAAGCCCGGGTCGATGAACCCGGCGGTGGAGTGCGTGAGCAGGCCCAGCCGGCCCAGCGAGGACTTGCCCTCCAGCCGGGCGGCGATGTCCTCCGGCAGCGTGACGGTTTCGTAGGTGGAACCCAGCACGAACTCCCCCGGGTGCAGGATGAACGGCTCGTCCGCCTCGACCTCGACCAGGCGGGTCAGCTCAGGCTGGTCCTCCGACGGGTCGATGTGCGCGTACTTGTGGTTGTCGAAGAGGCGGAAGAAACGGTCGAGCCGCACGTCGACGCTGGAGGGTTGGACCATCTGCAGGTCGAGGGGGTCAAGCGCAATGCGCCCGGCGTCGAGTTCGGTCCGGATGTCGCGGTCGGAGATCAGCACCCCACCACAATATCCCCTCGGAACCACGCCCGGAGTCCGTGTCGCGGCGGTGCTGACGCCGCCCCCCGGGTCCCGATACGCTGGGGGCGCGGGGTGCGTCCCGGCCCGCACCCCGGACTAAAAATGCACGACCAAAACGCAGGACCGAGACCACGACCCAATCCAGCGATGCCCCGCCGGGGCACCCGAACGAAGGCCCGGATGTACAGGACACGTGCCGCCCTCGCACTGGCAGCGCTGCTTGCCGCCGCGTTGCTGCCGGTTCCCGCCGCGGTGGCGGGGCCGGTGGACGACGCCGCCGGCACCCCCGCGCAGGAGTCCTCCCTGGTGGCCGATCCCTCCCTGGTGGTCCTGGTCAACGCCCTGCATCCGCTGGAACCGCTGGACTACGAGCCCGCCCGGCTCGCCGACGCCGGTTCCGGCCACCGGATGGTCCCGGAAGCGGCGGCGTCCCTGCGCCGCCTGCTCGCCGCGGCCGCCGGCGCGGGGCATGCCCTGCGGATTGAAAGCGCCTACCGCAGCTACGCGCAGCAGGAGGCCCTCTATGCCGGCTACACGCGCAGGTACGGCGCCGCCTACGCGGCCCAAATCTCCGCCCGGCCCGGGACCAGCGAGCACCAGACCGGACTGGCCGCGGACATCGGCCTGGCCAGCGGCGAATGTTCGCTGCTGGCCTGCTTCGGGGACACCGCGGCGGGGCAGTGGGTCGCCGCCCATGCCGCCGAATACGGGTTCGTCGTCCGCTACCCCGAGGGCCTGGAGCAGGTCACCGGATTCCGCTACGAGCCATGGCACCTGCGCTTCCTCGGCGCCGGGCCCGCGCAGGAGATGGCCGCGCTCGGCGACGAGACCCTCGAGGCCTACACCGAGCGCCTGGAACGCCGGGCCGCCGCCGCAGCACGGCCCCGGCACGTGCTGCGTCCCGCCCCGGAGCACCCGCCGTGGTACCCGGCCACCTTCCCGCGGTGGGCCTTGGGCCTGCCCGCCTGAACGGCTCCGGCAGGCCCGGCCCGGCACACGCAGTCCGGCACACCCGGTCCGGCACACACAGTCCGGCACGCCCAGTCCTGCACACCAAAAGAAGGACGGCGGCGGAACCTGCGTTCCGCCGCCGTCCTTCCGGCCTTCGGGTCGGGCCGGCTGCCGCCCGGGGCCCCCGGAGCCCAACGGCTGCCGGGACCTGCCGCTACCTGGCGCGGACCGGGATGCCCGTAAAGGTGGGCTTGAGGGTCTCGGCGAAGAAGTCCTCGCCCTTGTCATCGACGACGATGAAGGCCGGGAAGTCCTCGACCTCGATCTTCCAGACGGCCTCCATGCCCAGCTCGGGGTACTCGATGACCTCGACCTTCTTGATGCAGTCCTGGGCCAGGCGCGCGGCGGGGCCGCCGATGGATCCCAGGTAGAAACCGCCGTGCGTGTTGCAGGCCTCGGTCACCTGGCGGGACCGGTTGCCCTTGGCCAGCATGACCATCGAGCCGCCGGCGGCCTGGAACTGGTCCACATAGGAGTCCATGCGCCCGGCGGTGGTCGGGCCGAAGGAGCCCGAGGCCATGCCGTCGGGGGTCTTGGCGGGGCCGGCGTAGTAGACCGGGTGGTCCTTGAGGTACTGCGGCATCTCCTCGCCGGCGTCCAGGCGCTCCTTGATCTTGGCATGCGCGATGTCGCGGGCCACCACCAGCGGGCCGGTCAGGGACAGGCGGGTCTTCACCGGGTACTTGGTGAGTTCGGCGAGGATGTCCGCCATCGGCTGGTTCAGGTCCACCTTCACCACGGTGCCGCCGCCGGTGCCGGACACCCCGTCGGTCTCCGCGTCATGGGCGGCGAGCGCCGGGTGGGACGCCTCCGGCATGAAGCGGGCCGGATCGGTCTCCAGCTGCTCCACGAACACGCCCTCGGGGGTGATCTTGGCCAGCATCTGGCGGTCGGCGGAGCAGGAGACGGCGATTGCGACCGGCAGGGACGCGCCGTGGCGCGGCAGGCGGATGACGCGCACGTCGTGGCAGAAGTACTTGCCGCCGAACTGGGCACCAATGCCGAAGTGGCGGGTCAGCTCCAGGACCTTCTCCTCCAGCTCGACGTCGCGGAAGCCGCGCCCGGTCATCGCGCCGGTGGTGGGCAGGGTGTCGAGGTACTTGGCGGAACCGTACTTCGCGGTCTTGAGCGCGAACTCGGCGCTGGTGCCGCCGATGACGATGGACAGGTGGTACGGCGGGCAGGCCGCGGTGCCCAGCGAGCGCAGCTTCTCGTCGAGGAACTTCAGCATCGAATTCTCGTTGAGGATGGCCTTGGTCTCCTGGTACAGGAAGGACTTGTTGGCGGAGCCGCCGCCCTTGGCCATGAACAGGAACTTGTACTGGTTCTCGTGGCCCGCCTGGGTGTCCGCGTAGATCTCCACCTGGGCCGGCAGGTTGTTGCCGGTGGACTTCTCCTCCCAGGTGGTCAGCGGGGCCAGCTGGGAGTAGCGCAGGTTCAGCTGGGTGTAGGCGTCGTAGATGCCCTTGGACAGGGACCTCTCGTCCGGGCCCTGGGTGATGACCTGCTGTCCGCGCTTGCCCATCACGATTGCGGTGCCGGTGTCCTGGCACATCGGCAGGATGCCCCCGGCGGCGATGTTCGCGTTCTTGAGCAGGTCCAGCGCGACGAACTTGTCATTCGGGCTGGCTTCCCCGTCATCGAGGATGTTGCGCAGCTGCTGCAGGTGGGCAGGGCGCAGGTAGTGGGAGATATCGTGCAGGGCCGTCTTGGACAGCAGCTCCAGCGCCTCCGGGTCGACCTCCAGGTACGTCCGGCCACCCGGACCCTCCACGGTGCGCACGCCCTCGGTGGTGAGGAGGCGGTAGGGGGTCTCGTCCTCGCCGATGGGCAGCAGGTCTTCGTACGCGAATTCGGTCATGGCGCTTCCTCGCAGTGGCTACAAACTGGGCATCAACCACTGTAAGACGTCGGCGGCGCACACCTGTATTTGGTGTCGCGGGCCACGTCCCGGGTTTCGGTGCCCGCGCGGGCACGACGGCGGCGGCGGGGACCCGCCGGGCCGGTTGGGTTGCACTGTGGCACGCGGCCGTGGTCGGGTGGGGAGATGAGTGATGAAACCACCCCGCAGACCACCGAATCCGGGACCGACTGGTCCCAGCCGCAGACCCACCTCGAGACGGTGCTGAAGGCCGGCCAGGAGAACAGGGTGGAGGCCGGCGAGGTCATCGCCACCTTCCTGAACTCCGAGGTCTTCTTTCTCAGCCGCGAAAAGGTGGACGAGTCGTCCCCGCAGGTGCAGCCCATGCTGCTGCAGAACGCGGACAACCAGCCCGTCGTCGCGCTGTTCACCCATCCGGCCCGCATCCCGGGCGCCTACATCGAGGAGGCCCCCTTCGCGGTGCGCGTGCTGGGCGCGTCCGTGGTGGACCACCTCTCCGGGGCCGGCCTGGTCCTGAACCCCGGCCACGACCTCGGCTTCGAGATTCCCGCCGAGGGGGTGGCCCAGATCAGGCGCGACTTCCGCCCGGACGCCGCCGCGGAGCAGGCCACCGACAGCTGACCCCATCCGGCCGGCGGAGTCCTATGGTTATCGCATGGACATGGAAGAAACGCCGCTGCCCGGGATCGGGGTGCGCCGCGAAATCACGCTGGCCAACGGGCGCCGCGTCGGCGTCGTGGTCATGCGCGACGGGCAAATCGAACTCATTGTTTCCGAGGCGGACGACCCCGATGCGTGTGCCGCGTCGCTGCCCCTGACCCCCCTCGAGGCGGCCGCCCTTGGCGGCATGCTGGGGGCTCCCCAGCTGGTGGCCCAGCTGACGGACCAGCACAGCGAACTGCCCGGGATCAACACCCAGCAGTTTGTGCTCAGCGCCGACAGCCCCTACGCCGACCAGACCCTGGGGGACACCCGCATGCGCACCCGCACCGGCGCCTCGGTGGTGGCCGTCTCCCGTGCCGGCGGGGTCATCCCCTCCCCCGGGCCGGACTTCGAACTGCAGGCCGGCGACGTCCTGGTGGCCGTCGGCACCACCGCCGGGCTGGAGGCGGCCGCCCGCATCATCAGCGAGGGCTAGGCCGGACGGGCGCGTGCACCACACCACGTTGATCCTCATCGAACTCGGCGCCATCTTCCTCGGGTTGGGGCTGCTGGGCCGGCTGGCCGCGCGTGTGGGCATGTCCCCCGTCCCGCTGTACCTGCTCGGCGGACTCGCCCTCGGGGCCGGCGGCTTCGTCCCGCTGGTGGGCCTGGGAGAGTTCGGGCACATCGCCAGCGAAATCGGCGTCGTCCTGCTGCTGTTGATGCTCGGGCTCGAATACACCGCCCGGGAACTGGTCACGGGCCTGAAGGGCTCCTGGCAGGCCGGCGTGGTCGACCTGGTACTGAACTTCACCCCGGGCGCGGCGCTGGCGCTCATCCTCGGGTGGGGTGCCCCGGGCGCGCTGGTGCTCGGCGGCGTCACCTACATCTCCTCCTCGGGCATCGTGGCCAAGGTCCTCACCGACCTCGGCCGGCTGGGAAACCGCGAAACCCCGGTGGTGCTCACCATTTTGGTGCTCGAGGACCTGGCCATGGCCGTCTACCTGCCCATCCTCACCGCGGGCCTGGCCGGCCTGAGCCTCTGGGGCGGATTGCGCACCGTGGCGGTCGCGCTGCTGGCCGTGACCGCCGTGCTGCTCATGGCGCTGCGCTTCGGCCCGCAGATTTCCCGTCTGGTGCATTCCCCGGACCGCGAAAACTTCCTGCTCAAGCTCATCGGAGCCGCCCTGCTGGTGGCAGGGCTGGCCTCGACCCTGCAGGTGTCCGCGGCCGTGGGCGCGTTCCTGCTGGGCATCGCGATCTCCGGCTCCACCGCCCATTCGGCGGCCAAGCTGCTGGAACCGCTGCGGGACCTCTTCGCCGCCCTGTTCTTCGTGCTCTTCGGGCTGAGCACCGATCCGCACTCCATTCCCCCGGTGCTGGGGCTGGCGGTCGGACTGGCACTGGTGACCTCGGCGACCAAGGTGGCGACCGGGGCCTGGGCCGCCAGGCATGCGGGCATCGGGGTGCCCGGCCGGCTGCGCGCGGGAGCGGCGCTGATCGCCCGCGGCGAGTTTTCCATCGTCATTGCCGGGCTCGCCATTGCCTCCGGGGCGGTCCACGGCCAACTGGCCGCCCTGGCCACGGCCTACGTGATGCTGCTGGCGGTTCTGGGGCCGGTGGCCACGCGCTTCGTTGAGCCGCTTGGCCGCCCGTTCCTGCGCGGCCGCAAGGTCCCGCCCGCCCGGAAATAGCCCCCGCGCCGCGCCGCAGGCGGGCCGATTATGCATGTCACCCCAGTCTTGGGCTATGCTGGTGATCGCCCGCGGTGCACTGGGACACACCAGGACGACGGCGGGCAGTACGCGGGCGTAGCTCAATGGTAGAGCGCCAGCTTCCCAAGCTGGACACGCGGGTTCGATTCCCGTCGCCCGCTCTCTTCATGCCCCCGGTCGGGGGCGCTTCCGGACACGCGTAAAATGGCTTCCATGAGGCGCACCATGTTCAAGTCCAAGATCCACCGGGCCACGGTCACGCATGCGGACCTGCACTACGTCGGGTCCGTTACCGTCGACCTTGACCTGCTCGAGGCCTCGGACATCCTCCCCGGCGAAAAGGTCAGCATCGTGGACGTCACCAACGGCGCCCGCCTCGACACCTACACCATCGCCGGCGAGCGCGGATCGGGCGTCATCGGCATCAACGGCGCGGCCGCCCACCTGGTGCACCCCGGGGACACGGTCATCCTCATCAGCTACGCGGAAATGGAGACGGAAGAGGCCCGTTCCCACGTGCCGAGCATCGTCCACGTGGACGCGGACAACCGCATCGCCGCACTCGGCTCGGACCCCGCCGAGGCGCTGGCCGAAGGCGTCCTGCGCCCTCCCCACGCGCTCCACGCCTAAGGCGTGCTCGGCGTCCTGTCAGGCTTCGCGGTCGTTTGGACCGTGATCGCCGTGGGGTACCTCGTGGGCCGCACCGGAGTCCTCGGACCCCACGGCCGCCACGTGCTCAACCGCCTGACGTTCTTCGTCGCCAGCCCCGCGCTGCTGTTCACCACCATCTCCAATTCCGATCCCCGTGCGGTGCTCGGCCCGATGCTCTGGGTCTCCACGCTCAGCGCCTTCATCATCGCCGGCCTCTACATGGTGGCCGCACGCCTCTGGCTGCGCCGGGGCCGCGCCGAGCAGCTGGTGGGCGCCATGAGCGCTGGCCTGGTGAACTCCGCCAACCTCGGCATGCCAATCGCGGTCTACGTCCTCGGCGACATCGCACAGGCGGCTCCGGTCATCCTGTTCCAGCTGGCGATCTTCACCCCCGTCTTCCTGTCCCTGCTGGACAGCACCACCGCCCGTCACCGCACCACCTTCTGGTCCTTCCTGTTCCAGACCGCCCGCAACCCGATGATCCTGGGCTCCCTGGTGGGCCTGGCGTTCGCGGTCTTTGACTGGACGCTGCCACAGCAGGTCTCCGACCCGATCGAACTGATCGGCGGCGCCTCTATCCCCGCCATGCTCCTGGCCTTCGGCATCTCCCTGGTGGGCTCGCGCCCCCTGCAGAAGTCTTCCGGCCGGCGCGCCGACGTGTTCACGGCCTCCGCGCTGAAGCTGCTGGCGCATCCGCTGGTCGCGTGGGCCCTGGGAGCGTTCGCCTTTCGCCTCCAGGGGCCTGAGCTGTTCGCCGTGGTCGTCATGGCCGCGCTGCCCACGGCCCAGAACGTCTTCGTCACGGCCTCGCGCTACGAACAGGGCGTGGTGGTTGCCAAGGACACCGTGCTGGTGACCACGATCGTCGCGATTCCGGCCATGATCCTGGTCGCCGCGATCCTCGCCTAGGAGCACACCCGGGCCCCGGGGGCGCGCGGGACGGCGCGGGCAGAGGGCTGTGGCCAGGTTCCCCGCTGCCACTGACCGCGCCCGCACCCCGACGTAGGCTGGGCTCATGGCGAAGAGCACACCCTCGGAGCAGGCGGACAGGATCCGGAGCGGATACGCGTTTGAAGGTCCAGCGGTGGACCTCGGGGCCGCGCTGACCGGAGGCGAGCTGCGACCCGAGGCACAGGTGCGGCTGCCGCTGCGGATGATGAACCGGCATGGACTTGTGGCCGGTGCCACCGGCACCGGCAAGACGGTCACGCTGCAGGTCATGGCGGAACAGCTCTCCGCCGCCGGCGTCCCGGTCTTCCTCGCGGACATCAAGGGGGACCTCTCCGGGCTGGCCGTGCCCGGCTCCCCTACTGGGAAGCTGCTGGAGCGCACCCGCGCCGTCGGCCAGGACTGGGTGGCCCAGGGCTTCCCGGTGGAGTTCCTTGCCCTGGGCGGCGACGGGGCCGGGGTGCCGGTGCGCGCCACCGTGGCCTCCTTCGGCCCGCTGCTGCTCTCCCGCGTCATGGACCTGAACGAGACCCAGGAGTCCAGCCTCCAGCTGGTCTTCCACTACGCGGACCAAAAGGACCTGGAGCTGTATGACCTCAAAGACCTGCGCGCCGTCATCTCCCACCTGGCCAGCGCGGCCGGCCGACCCGAACTGGAGGAGCTCGGGGGCCTGTCCAAAGCCACCGCCGGGGTGCTGCTGCGGGAACTGGTGAACCTGGAGGCGCAGGGCCTGGCAGGGTTCTTCGGGGAACCCGAGTTCAACACCGCCGAACTGCTGCGCACCGCACCCGACGGCCGCGGCGTAATTACCTGCCTGGAGCTGCCCACCCTGCTGCAAAAGCCCCTGCTGTTCTCCACCTTCCTGATGTGGCTGCTGGCGGACCTCTTTGCGGAACTGCCGGAGGTCGGGGATGCGGACAGGCCCCGCCTGGTCTTCTTCCTTGACGAGGCGCACCTGCTCTTCCGTGGCGCATCCAAGGCGTTCCTGGAGGCGGTGGCCGCGACCGTGCGGCTGATCCGTTCCAAGGGCGTGGGCGTGTTCTTCGTGACCCAAACGCCCAAAGACGTGCCGGAGGAAGTGCTGGGCCAGCTGGCCAACCGCATCCAGCACGCCCTGCGCGCCTTCACCCCGGACGACGCCAGGGCGCTGCGCGCCACCGTTTCCACGTTCCCGGTCAGCGACTATGACCTGGCGGAGGCCCTCACCACGGCGGGCACGGGCGAGGCCATCGTGACGGTGATGAACGAACGCGGCGCGCCGGCCCCCGTGGCCTGGACCCGGATGCGCAGCCCGGTCTCCCGGATGGGCCCCGCCCCCGCCGGTACCATCCGGCAGGTGGTGGCCGGCTCGCCGCTGCTCGCCGCCTACGGGACCGCGGTGGACCGCGCCTCCGCCCTTGAGAAGCTCAAGGGTGCGGCGCCGGCCCCTCCGCGGGACCGGGCCCCCGCCCAGGATCTCCCGGGAAAACCCGTGGGCGGGGGCCTGCCCGGCTCCGGGCAGGCCCAGGATCAGGCCCAGGCCCAGGCCCAGGCTCAGGCTCAGATCGATGCGGAGGCCCGCCGGATCGAGGAGGACATCCTCGGGCGGCCCAGTTCCCGCCCCGTGCCGGTCCCGCGGGACCGGTCGCCCCGGCCGGAAGGGGGGCCGGACCCGCTCGTGGAGCGGGTCCTTGAAACGGCGATCGAGGCGGCCGGAGCGATGGGGCAGGAACTGCTTCGGGGCATGTTCCAAACCCGGCGCCGCCGGCGCCGGTAACCTAGGGGGCGTGAAGAGCGCATCCGGACCATTCAAGGCCACCGTCCTGTGGGCGGCGGCCCTGGTTGCCGTCGTGGTGGCCGGCCTGGCCGCCGTGGCCCTTGTCAACCGCTTCGTGCTGGGCCCGGAACGGCTGGTGAAGGACTACTTCGCCCTGCTGCGGGAGGGCGAGGGCGGTCGGGCCTTGGGGCTGCTGGGCGCCGAGGTCCCGGCGGGAAATCCGCTGCTGCTCGACGGCGAGGGGCTGCGCAGTTCTGTCCGGGCCGTGGAGGGCTTCACCGTGGTGGGCGTCGAGCATAAGGACCGGGACACGGCCGTGGTGAGCGCCGGATACAGCGTCGGCGGGGAAGAACGGCAGACCTCCTGGCAACTGCGCCGCGCCGGGAAGAGCCTGCTGGTGTTCGACCGGTGGGCATTCGAGCCGGCGGACCTGCCCAAGGTTCGGGTGGCCGCGGACAGCACCAGCGAGGTGACCGTGAACGGCCTGGTGTCTCCGCTGGCCGAAGGGGCACAGGATTTCCCCGTGTTCCTGCCCGCCGTCGTGGAGGCCCACTTCTCCGCGGAGTACGTGCAGGCGTTCGCCGAGCGCCTGGTGGTCGATTCGGCGGAAACCGCCCGCCGCGGGGGACTGACGCTGACCACCGAACCGACCGCGAAACTGGTGGACGCGGTCCAGGCCCAACTCAAGGAGTACCTGGACGGGTGCGCCGCCCAGCAGGTGCTCAAACCCGCCGGCTGCCCGCTGGCCTACTCCACCAACTCGCGGGTGTCCTCCTCCACCATCAAGTGGTCCATCACGAAGTACCCGGTCCCGGAGATCACCGCGTTTGACGGCGGCTGGGTGGTGCGGCCGCTCGAGGTCGGAGCACAGCTGTCCCTGGTGGAACAGGACCTGGTCACCGGGGCCTACGAGGAGCGGACCGTCACCCAGGTCTTTTCCTTCACCGCAGGCCTGACTGCCAACAGTGCCGGGGTGCGGATTTCCCCCACCGCCGGCGACTGACCCGTCCCCGGCGCCAGCGGTGGCGGCGTCCGGGCCGGCCAGGGAAGGTCCGGGCCGGCTGAGGAGGGGCCCCCAGCCCGCTAGGGAGGGTCCGGGACCTCCAGGGGCGGATGCTCCGGCCCCTGGCCATCGTCCCGTGCCGGGGCCGCAGCCTGTTCGGCGTCCCGCATCGCCTTCTTCCGGCGCAGCACCACCAGCAGTGCTCCCAGTCCGGCGGCCAGGGCCACGGTCCCGCCCGCGGCCACCGCCCACCGCGCCCCGGCGGCGTCGCCGAGCCAGCCGACGACCGGGGCGCCGATTGGGGTGCCGCCCATGATGACGCACATATACAGCGCCAGCACGCGGCCACGGTATTGGGGGTCGACGCCCAACTGGATGCTCACGTTGCACGAATTCAGGAAGGTCACCGAGGCCATTCCCACCAGCACCAGCACCGCCGCGTAGGACCAGTACCCCGGCATCAGTGCCGCCAGGACCGAGAAGGCGCCGAATCCGATGGCACCGCCGATGACGTAGGGCATGCGCGGGCCAACGCGGCGGGCCGCCATCAGGGCCGCGCCCAGCGTGCCGAGCGCCATTACCGTTCCCAGGAACCCGTAGCCTTCCGGGCCGAGCCCGAAGACGGTGGTGGCCATGAGCACGTTGGTGATCTGGAAGTTCAGGCCGAACGTGCCGACCAGCGCCGCAAGCACCAGGATCAGGACCAGGTCGGGCCGTCCCTTGACGTAGCTGAGTCCCTCCAGGATCTGGCGCCTGCCGCGCGGGGTCCGGTCTGCGGGCACCAGCTGGTCGGCACGCATGCGGCTGAGCGCGAAGATGACGGCGGCAAAGCTGGCCGCGTTGAGCAGGAACACCGGCCCCGTGCCCAGCCCGGCGATCAGCAGACCGGACAGGCCCGGTCCCAACAGCCGGGCTGTGTTGAAGGAGGCGGCGTTGAGCGCGACGGCGTTGGGGACCAGGTCGGCGGCGACCATTTCGGAGACGAAGGACTGGCGGGCGGGGGCGTCGAAGGCGCTGGCCATGCCCAGTGCCAGCGCCAGTCCGTAGACGTGCCAGAGTTCGGCGGTGCCGGTGATCACCAGCAGGCCCAGCACCAGGGCGAACGTGCCGCTGGCGGCCTGCGTAAGGCGAAGGACGCGCAGCTTGTGGTACCGGTCCGCGACCAGGCCCGCATAGGGGCCCAGCAGCAGCATCGGCAGGAACTGCAGTCCCATGGTGATGCCGGCGGCCGTGCCGGAGTGGTCCGTCAGGACGGTGAGCACCAGCCAGTCCTGGGCAACGCGCTGCATCCACGTGCCGGTGTTGGAGACCAGGGTCCCGGCCACCCACAACCGGTAGTTGGGGGTGGCCAGGGCCGCGAACATCGGCTGCCTGGGAACCTTGGGGCGGGGCGGCCTCCACGGCCTCCCCCTCATTCGCTGCACATTCCCTGCAGCAGCTCGGCGGCCCGGGCCAGGATGCGCCGGTCCGCGGCGTCGAGTTCCCCCAGCCGCCGCGCCAGCCACGCCGTGCGGTGGGCCTGGGCGCGTTGAAGGATCTCCCGACCCGCACCGGTAATCGATACCACCACCTGGCGGGCGTCATCCGGATGCGGCTGGCGGCTGGTCCAGCCCGCGTCCTCCAGGTGCTGGACGATCCGCGTCATCGACGGCGCGGCGACCATCTCCCCCCTGGCCAGCTGCCCGATCGTCCGGCTGCCCTGCTGAAGCGCCCCCAGCACCGAGTATTGGGCGGGCTTCAGCAGTTCCCCGCTGGCCTCGGTGCGCAACCGGCGCGAGGCGCGCATGATGGCCACCCGCAGTTCCGCCGCAAGGCGGTCCGGCTCCACCGGTTCCGGAACGCCCGCACCGGCCGTTGCGTCGTCGCGCTCGACCCCGGACATCCGAACCTCCCGCAAAGCAGTTGCTTAGCAATACTAACTAAGCGGGCGGACGTTGGCGAGGGGCGGACCGCACCAGGGGAACCCGGCAAGGGGGGTCCAGGGAGGAGAATCCGTGCAGGAGGCTCCCGGCGCGCCACACAGCGGCGGCCAGGCACGGAAGCGCTTCCGTGCCCGGCCGCCACGTGGAGGACTGCGCCGGAAAGTGCCGGCACCGCGCGGGCGGCGCCGGTGGGATCAGTCCAGGCCGCGCAGGTCCAAAGCCAGTTCCGTCTCCCCCGCCGCATCCAGGACCACCGGGATGCCCCAGTCCTGCTGGTACAGGTGGCACGCCGCGTGGTCCGGGATTTCGCCGCCGGGCTCGCCGTCGCACGCGGCCGCGCGGGCGGTGATGTGCAGGACGCCCTCGGGCACCTCCGGGTTCAGTTCCAGCGTGCGGGTCAGGCCCACGGAGGTGCCTCCCCCGCCCAGGAGCAGCTCCTCCGGGGAGGAAGAGATCTTCAGCTGGGTCGGGTCACCCCAGCGGTCGTCCAGCTTCTGGCCCTTGGGGGCGGCGAAGCGGACCACGAGCTGGTGCCGGCCGGGAGCCACGCGGGTCTTGGGACGCTGGGTCTGGGAAGCGCCCTCGTCCACCGTCAGGGCCTCCTTGGGCAGCGGCAGCCGCACCAGCTGGTGCTGGTTGGTCTCCACGACCAGCAGCACCGGTTCGCCGTCGACGGTGGTGTCCAGCAGGACGTCGGAGGGCTCGGCCAGGCCGCGGGCCAGCGTGGAGACGTTCCCCGTGGCCGGCTCGTAGCGGCGGACGGCGCCGTTGTAGGTGTCGGCGACGGCGACCGAGCCGTCCGGGAGCACGGTGACCCCCAGCGGGTGCTGCAGGCGGGCCTGCGCGGCGGGGCCGTCGCGGAAGCCGAAGTCGAACAGGCCGGCCCCGATCGCGGTCTCCACCGCGGCGACGGATCCGTCCTCAGCCAGGCGCAGCACGCGCAGCGCGGAGGTCTCCGAGTCGGCGACCCAGATGTCCCCGTTCGCGTCCGCGGCCAGGCCGGAGGACTGCGCGAACCAGGAGTTTTCCGCCGGGCCGTCGAGCAGGCCCTCCAGGCCGGTGCCGGCGAACACGGCCAGCGCGCCGCTCAGCGGATCGAAGCTGAAGATCTGGTGGGTTCCCGCCATCGCGATGACGATGCGGCCGGCCTTCGCGCTCCACAGCACGTCCCAGGGCGAAGACAGCGAGGTGTTCAGCGGGTCGGTGCCGAGGTCGGTGACCAGGGCCGCGCCGTCGTCGCCGACGCCCTTGGCGGCGAGGCCCGAATCCAGCAGGCGCTGCACGCCGTTGCCCGCGAGGGTGCGCACCGCGCCGTCGGCGAGCGAGAGTCCGCGCAGGCGGTGGTTCACGGTATCGGCGACGACGACGTCGTAGCCGACCTGGGCGGCCAGGGCCTCCGGCAGGACGGCGGCACCCTGGGGCTCGTTGAAGCGCGCCTCGGTGGCCGGGCCGTCGGCAAAGCCCTTGGTGCCCTCGCCAAAGGTCCGCACCACGGTGGAGAGGTCGTTGCCCAGCTCCACCAGGCGGTGGTGTCCGGTGTCCACCACCAGGAAGTTGCCGTTGGGCAGGGCCGTGGCCTTGCCCGGGAAGCGCAGGTCGCCTTCGCGGGCCGGCGGGGCCACGTAGGGGCCGGATCCGCGGTGCAGGGTGCCCTTGGCCTCGTGCTCGGCGATGAGTTCCTCGACCAGGACCTCCAGGCCATTGGCGTGGCCCTCCCCGGAAAGGTGCGCGACGATGTACCCCTCGGGATCCACCACTACCAGGGTCGGCCAGGCGCGGGCGGAGTAGGCCTGCCAGGTGGCCAGCTCCGGGTCGTCGAGGACCGGGTGGTGGATCTCATAGCGCTCCACCGCGGCGGCCAGGGCCACCGGGTCGGCCTCGTGCTCGAACTTCGGGGAGTGCACGCCGACGGTCACCACGACGTCCCTGTATTTCTCCTCGAGCGGACGCAGCTCATCCAGCACGTGCAGGCAGTTGATGCAGCAGAAGGTCCAAAAGTCCAGGATGACGATCTTGCCGCGCAGGTCCTCCAGGCCCAGCTGCTTCCCCCCGGTGTTGAGCCAGTTGCGGCCCACCAGGTCGGAGGCGCGGACGCGGTAGGCGGCGCGGACGGATTCTGCGGATTCAGCGGTCACGGGGAACTCCTGGAACGTTGTCGGCTGACGTGGTCTGCCTACCATTATCCCCGCTGCCGGGATAAGCGGCGTCCCCACGTGACGGCGTGCGACGGGCTTTGGTCCCTGCCGGACCCACAGGTGATGAAGGCCACCGGGATCAGGATGCGGGCGGGATCACGTGCGGCCGGGAAAGGTCACTCCAGCGCGGCCAGGGTCGCGTTGAGCACCCCGGTGGCGATCGTGGCGACCTCCGCGGCGTCCACCCCGGACGCGGCAATGAAGGAGACCATCGCGACGTGGCCGCCCTTCTCCTTGATCAGCACCAGGGACTGCTGCTGCCACCTGCTGCCCTGCGTTCCGCGCGTCCACAGCAGCGCCGAGTCGGCGGTGCCCTGCGCCACGGCCGGGGCTTCGGATTTCAGCGGCACCGTCTCGGAGGTGGTGGACCCGTCCGCGTTCTCCGTCTGGATGTTCATCCGCAGGTTGCTGCAGGAACCCAGGAGCTCCTCCACCAGCGCGTAGTGCGCCTCCAGGCGGGAGCGTTCGGGGACCTTCGCGACCTCGATCGATCCGGTAATGTTCCCCTTCTCCGGTGTGAAGTCGGTCCGGGCGGCGTCCTCTCCCAGCTGCGCCGGGGACCAGTTCAGTCCCTCCAGCACGTTTTGGCAGGTGGAGGGAATCACCACCACGCCCTCCAGGGTGTCGGTGGCCGGTTCGCGCAGCGCCGCCAGGTCTGCGGCGGAGGCCTTGGCGGACTGGGTGAAGCCCAGCGTGTAGGCCTCCACGATGCCGGCCGCCACGGCGTACTCCTCCGGGGTGGCGTCCTCCACGGACCCGCTGGCCGGGGCGGGTGCCGCGGAAGACGACGCCGGGGCCTGTCCGGTGCGCCAGTCGTGCGGATCCGCCGTAGCCACCGGCTCGGCGCCCCCGGCGCAGCCGGCCAGGAGCAGGCCGGCGCCCAGCGTCAGGGCGGCCGCGGCGGCGCGTGCCGCCGTCGTGGTCTTCGGGTGGTTAGCGGCCACGGCGGTCGATCTCCTCGTCCTGCTTCTTCAGTTGGGTAAACATCTGGTTGTAGGCCTGCAGCTCGGCGTCGTGGTCGCGGTCGGCCTGGCGGTCCCTGCGCTTGGTCTCGCGGGCGTCGGCCCGGCTCCAGGCGACCATGACGCCCAAGGCCAGCAGCAGGGTGGGGACCTCGCCGATCCCCCACATGGCGCCGGCGCCGACCTTCTGGTCCTCCAGCGCGTCCGGGCCCCATTCGCGGCCCATGTTGCCGAACCAGCTGGCCTGGATCACCGAGTCCCCGCTCATCAGCGAGATGCCGTAGAAGGCGTGGAAGCTCATGGTGGCCAGCAGGATCACCAGCCGCATCGGGTACGGGGCGCGGCGCGGCAGCGGATCCGCTCCGATCATGGTGAGCACGAAGATGTAGCCGGTGAGCAGGAAGTGCAGGTTCATCAGCTCATGGCCCACGTGCTCGCGCAGCGCGAAGCCGAACAGGTCCGTGTTGTAGAAGACGATGATCGAACCGGCGAAGTTGGCCGCGGCGAACACCGGATGCGTGATGACCTTGGAATAGGTCGAGTGGACCAGCGCCAGGATCCATTCGCGGGGGCCGCGGGTGCCGTCCGTGCGTGCCGGCAGCGCCTTCAGGGCCAGCGTGACCGGAGCTCCGAGGACCAGGAAGATCGGGACCACCATGGTCAGGGACATGTGGTCCACCATGTGTACCGAGAACAGCACCATGCCGTAGACGGCGGGGGCCCCGGAGGTAACGTAGACAAGGGCCAGCAGGCCGGTGAACCAGGAGAGCAGCCGCAGCACCGGCCACTTGTCGCCGCGCCGGCGCACGGAGCGGAATCCCTTCAGGTAGGCGGCGGCCAGGAAGAGCGCAACAGCCACCCACAGCCAGTCGATGCGCCAGACGGTGAACCAGCTGGAGACACCCAGTTCGGGCGGCAGGTCGTACCCGGTGAGCAGGCGGGCGGGGGTGGTTGCGGCGGGGGCGTCCTCGCCGGCCGGCGGGGCCGTGCGTCCCAGGGCCGTCGCCAGGCCCATCACGGCGGCCATGACCGCCGCTTCGACCGCAACGATGCGCCACGTGGCCCGGGTGGCCGAGAACTTCCCGGCCTCCAGCTGCGGGATGGTGCGGCGGCGGTGGGCCAGGCCGAGCGCACCCAGCACCAGGGTCAGGACGGCCTTGGCCGCGATAAGCCCGCCGTAGGGCGTGGCCAGCTGCTCCCATGAGTCCATGCGGATGGCGGCGGAAACGACGCCGGAGCCCAGGACCAGCAGGAACGCCACGGTTGCCAGCGCGGAGAACCGGCGGAGCACGACGCCGGCGAGGACCGGCCGTGCACCGGCGTAGCGCCCGGGGGCGGGTCCCTGCAGCAGCCCCGCGGTGAGGGCCAGGACCAGCACGCCGCCGACCCAGAGGCAGGCTCCCAGCAGGTGCAGGCCGATCGCGTTGACCGCGCCCCAGTGGTCATCCGCTCCGGCGGCATGGCCCACCAGCGCGATCGGGACGACTCCGCCGAGGGCCGCGACGGCGGCCAGGCCTACCCCGGCGGGCGACCGGACTCCGAAGGCCAGGGTGGAAACCACCGCGCCGAGGGCCACCATCCAGGCCCACGCCTGGCCCAGGGAGATGCTCTGGATGTAGTCAAGCATGGCCGCGGTGTAGGCGGGGTCCAGGCTCAGCGGAAGGCCGGCGATGTCGGAGAAGGTGAGCACCAGCACGGCGGCGGCGCCCAGGGTCCAGGTCACGGCGGCAGTAGCGGCCACGTTCATAGACCGGGCGAAGGCAGGGTGTTCGCTGCCGCCGTCGGTGGTGCCGGCCCCACCGTCCCCGTCGCGACGGGCACGGTGGGGCCGGGTGGAGCGCGGCAGCACGGCCGCGGCGAAAACCAGCGCGCCGACGGCCAGCGCCATCGAGAAGTGCACCAGGGCCCGGGCCACCGGCAGGCCCCAGCGCGTGAGGGCGCCCGGGTCCGCGAGTTGCCCGGCAGCGGCCGCGCCCGAGTAGGCCAGGGCGGCAACCAGCGCCAGCACGGCCACCGGGGCGGCGGGCAGGGCCAGGACCTTCCAGAGGCCCGCGTCGGACCTGTCGGTGGAGGGAGCGGGAAGCTGTTTCCCGCCCCTGCCCCGTGGAGCGTGCGTGTTGACCATTCTCCCTGCCACATTTCCCTCGGTAAGTGTGTGCGCCGCGCCGGGCACGCCTTCCATTCTTTCACCCGGGAAGGCGCGCCCGGTACCGGGCGGGGCCTATTGTGGCCCCCGCCTCATGCCCAGAGCCCGCCCTTCCCCCGCCAGGCCCCTGTACCGGCGAAGGCGGGCGGCGGGGTTGGGCGGCGGGGTTGGGCGGCGGGGTTGGGCACCTCGACGCCCTTTGGCTGGGCTCCAGGCGGACCCGTGCTTGGTGGACCGGTGCTATTTGGTTTGGCGGCGGACCTTGGCCAGGACGACCGCGCCTGCCGCGAGCACGGCGGCTGCGGCAATTCCCCAGACGGCTGCGGGAGGCAGCCCGCCGGGGGCGGCTGCCTCCACGATCGCATCCTCGGGCGACTCCGCGGTCGGCTGTGGCGTGCCGAGCGCGGCCGGGCTGGAGGACGGAGCGGACGCGGCGGCCGGGGACGCCGGGCTGGCGGAGGACCCTGGGATCTCGACGCTGAACTCCAGCGTCCCGTCCACGGGGTGTCCGTCGGAGGACACTACCCGCACGGTGAGTGTGTAGTCGCCGTCGGGCAGCGGGTCGCCAAAGTCCACGGTGAGCGTGTCGCCGGAGACACTGGGGTCTGCCCCGAACTGCTGACCCTGCGCGTCCTTGAGTTGCGCGACGGTGCCGAGCTTGTTCAGGTCCGCGGAATACCGCAGGGTGGCCTCGGTGGGCGAGGTGGCCAGTTCCGCCCCGTCCTCCGGCGTGGAATCCACCACGGAGTCGTGGGCGCTGGCTGCGGGAGCGCAGGCCAGGGCCGCGCCTCCAATTGCTGCTGCGGTAGCGAGGGTGGCGCCAAAACGCCGCCATCCCGGGCGGGCAGTGCTGTGCTGCGGGTTCATAAGGTTGTCCTTCCGCCCCTCGTGGGGGCCTGCTTCTGCTTCGGGCTAGGAGGCGGGGCAGGCGGGCGGGCCGCGGTGGCGTAACGCCAGCAGGGGGACGCCCAGGTCCGGCAGGCCCGGCACCTGGCAGGTTGCGGGCCGCGCGAGGCGCACGACGGCGGGGGCGGGCTTCCAGCGCAGGATCTCCACCGGGGTGGTCAGCAGCAGCGCCTCCGCGGTCGCCCGCATGGCGAGGCCGCCCTTGCGCAGGACCGCAATGGTCAGCAGGGCCGCGGCCAGGTGCGCCGCGAGCATCGGCGCTTCGAGGAGCGGGGCCTCGAGGAGCGGGGCCTCGAGAAGCGGAGCACCCTCCGGCGCCAGCGGGGCCGTTGCCGTGGCCGCGGTCCAGACGATGCTGGTTTCGGTGCCGTGGTGGGAGACCGTTTCGGTCAGCCGGCCGGCGGCGTGCCGGTGTGCGCCGATGCCGAAGACCAGGTGAAAGATGCCCTGGCTGAGCAGCACCCCGGCGGAGGTGCGCAGCAGGGAAAGTCCGCGCCCGGACAGGGCGGTGCAGATGGCGCCGGAGAGGGCCAGGGTCAGCGCGAGGACCGGCAGCGGCGGCAGGGAGCCGCCGACCATGCCGTGCGAGGCCGCAGCAAGGGAGGTGGCGGCAAGGGCGCCCAGCCAGCCACGCAGGATGCGCTGGCTGCGGTGCTCCACGGTTCGCTCCTTGCCTTTGCGGTCCGGGGCTTCGGACCCGGGCCGCCGGGCCCTCGGGTGGCGCGGCATCCGGAAGGCGGGGCCGCTGGATGATCCTACCAAAATTGGCCTCCCCCTCCCCACGGAAGGGAATGCCCCGGGCGGCGTCCGGCCAGGCGCCGGACCGCCCTGAAGGGGACTCGGCTGAAGGGAACCCCGCTGAAGGGGACCCGGCTGAAGGGAACCCGTCAGGGGGCAGGCGCAGAGCCCCTGCGGGGCCCGTCCTTCCCTGCCGGGAAACACGGGAACCCGTCCTCCCCCGCAGGGAAGGACGGGCCCGGAAACCTGCCGCATGCCGCGACGGTTGGGTGCTGCATTTCAGTGTTGCAGTTCAGTGTTGCAGTTCAGTGCTGCAATTCAACGCTGCAGACCGGTGCTGCAGCCCGGCAGCGCAGTCCAGTGCGGCGGCCCAGGGCCGCGGCGCCGAACCGCGAAAGCCTACTTGGCGGTGGCGGCGGCCTTCAGCTTGGAGCCGGCGGTCAGCTTCACGGAGTGGCCGGCCGGGATCTGGATGGTCTCGCCGGTCTGCGGGTTGCGGCCGGTGCGCGCTGCGCGGTCGGTGCGCTCCACGGACAGCCAGCCCGGGATGGACACCTTCTCGCCCTGGGAAACCTGCTCCACGAACACCTGGAACATTGCGTCCAAAAAGCCGTTTACCTCGACCTGGGACTTGCCAGTCTGCTGGGCAACGGCAGCAACGAGCTCACTACGGTTAATAGCCAATTCATGTCCTCCTGGACTATCTCTCCCCCCGGCCAAACGGCAGGCGGGGCGCCCCGCGGTTACGGAACTTCTGAGTAGGAAACTACCAGCCGCTAGGGACAGAAACGCGCGATTTTGGCGGAATTCGGCGGTTTTTTTGGGTTTTCGGAGCTATTTCACCACCTCTGGCGTCCCGCGAGGGCCGGGGAACCCGCCTGGAGTTACGGGGGTCACGTCCCCGTCCCCCGGGAACGGACCTCATTGAAATAGGTTTCGCCGGCGGCAACACGCCCCAACGCTGCCCGGGCAGATCCCCGGGCAGCGTCTGCACATCCGCGCTTAAAAGCCCGAAGGCCGCACCCCAAACGGGGTGCGGCCTTCGTTATCCGGAAGCCGGGTGGCTTACCAGGAGGACTTGGTGATGCCCGGCAGCTCGCCCTTGTGGGCCATGTCGCGGAAGCGGACACGGGAGATGCCGAACTTCTGGAGGGTACCGCGCGGACGGCCGTCGATGGCGTCGCGGTTGCGGACGCGCACCGGAGAGGCGTTGCGGGGCAGCTTCTGGAGGCCCAGGCGGGCAGCCTCGCGGGCCTCGTCGGTCGCGTTTTCGTCGACCAGGGTCTTCTTGAGCTCGGCACGCTTCGCGGCGTAGCGCTCGACAACGACCTTGCGCTGCTCGTTACGAGCGATCTTGGACTTCTTCGCCATAGTGCTTAGCGCTCCTCACGGAATTCGACGTGCTTGCGGATGACCGGGTCGTACTTCTTCAGGACCATGCGGTCCGGGTCGTTACGACGGTTCTTGCGGGTCACGTAGGTGAAACCGGTGCCGGCGGTGGACTTCAGCTTGATGATCGGACGTACGTCCTTGTCCTTTGCCATTAGAGCTTCACACCCTTCGCAAGCAGCTGGGCGACGACGACGTCAATGCCGCGCACGTCGATGGTCTTGATGCCACGGGCCGACAGGGTCAGCGTGACGTTGCGGCGCAGGGACGGAACCCAGTAGCGCTTCTTCTGAATGTTCGGGTCGAACCGACGCTTGTTACGACGGTGCGAGTGGGAGATGCTGTGCCCGAAGTTCGGGACTGCACCGGTCACCTGGCATACAGCTGCCATGATCACTCCTCCAGTAGTAGTAAATATTGGCGGTACTCGTCGCAGATGCAGCGCTGAGCTGCTTCTGCATCCGCGTTCAAGAGTCCCGCCACCAGTTGTGACACCGTTATTACTGCGACTTAACGAAGGGAACCAGGCTGGGTGAGAACCAACCGAAGCGCCTTTAGCACGCGAAAAGACGGTGAACCTCGCGCCCGGTTGAGCGTTTTTCCCCACTCGGTTGGACCGCGATATTCGGTTTTACGGGCAGCCACGCCCGCCACTCGGGCAGGCGTGACTTAACGCCCTACTATCCTAGGGCACCGCGGTACTTTAACCCAAACCGGCCCGCCGGGGGCTCGGGCCGGACCCCGACCCGCCTTGCGCCATCCCCGGGCGGACCAGTACCGCTGTGCCCCCTCCGGCCACATCCGTTAGACTATAACGGTTTAATAAAGACACGCGCTTACCGTTGCCGCGGACCCCGGCAGGGAATATAAGCGCGGCTTGCTGCGCAGAAGGAGCAAGCCGCCTGCCCCTGGCGGGCCCAGGGTGATTCGACCAGGAGACTGATGGACACTTCATCGACCAACGCATTCACAGGCCTCCCCGACGCGGACCTGGCGGCCGCCATCCGCGCCGGAGACAGCGCTGCGGGAGCCGGCGGGTCGGCAGCGGACGGCGGAGCCCCCGACGCCATCGCGGTCTTCTACGCCCGCCACTACGGTGCCGCCGTACGCATCGCCGAAGCCCGGCTGGGGAACCGTTCCCTCGCCGAAGACGTGGCCGTGGATGCCCTGGCCGACCTGCTGGAGTTGATCCGCCAGGGCAGCAGCTGCGGCGATGCCCCCCGGCCCTGGCTGGCCTGCCTGGCCAGCCGCAAGGCCTTCGCCGCCAACCGCCACGAGTCCCTGCCCCGGGCCGCCGGCGCTGCGGCGCTCTTCGAACAGGGCGACCGCGACGCGGACCCGGTCATGGAGCAGCGCGGGTCCGGGCTCCTTGCCGAAACCTTCAAGGCCCTGCCCGGGCACTGCCAGGACATCCTGTGGCTCCTTGAGGTGGAAAACGCCCCGGCTGCCGAGGCGGCCCACGGACTGGGCCTCGGCGTCGAGGCCGTGGTCGAGGCGGCCGCGGAGGCCCGCGAGGGGTTGCGGGCAGCCTACCTGGAGGCCCACGGCGCGGCGGCCGCGGGCGAATTCGCGGAGCAGTGCCACCGCCTGGGCGACCACTTGGACGGGGCGTTGGGCCCGCGTGCCATGCTCAAGTTCGAAGAGCACCTGGGAAACTGCACCCGATGCGACGCGGCGCTGGCGGTAATCGGGGACCTCGGCGCGGGCCTGCGCACGGTCGTGGCTCCGCTGTTCCTGGGTGCCGGGGCTGCGTCCCTGCTGCCGCTGATCGACGGTTCAGCACTGTTGGCCCAACGGGCGGATTCCGGACCGACCCGCCCCGGATTTGCCAGCCCCGAGGCGGCCGGCTCCGCGGCGGGCGTCTCTGCAGCGGGCCAAGCGGCGGAAGGTGCCGCCCCCGACCCGACTGCCGCGGTTGACCGTTCGCCCAGCGGAGCCGGGCCCACCGTCGTCGCCCTCTCCGACCTGGCCGCAACGGAGACGGCACCCCCCGGCGCCCTGTCCTTGAATGCGACGCCCATCAGTGCGGCACCCGTCAGCACCACCCCCTTCAGCGCCACCTCCGCCGCCGCTTCCGCGGACGCTGCGGAGCCCCGCGCGGCCGCAGTGGAGGGTCCCGGGAGCCCGGTGCCTGCCCAGCACTCTCCCGACCTCCCCACGCAATCCATCCCCGCCCTTCGAACCGATGCCGGCGGCACACCGCCCCGCGCCTCCCCCAGCCCCCGGATGACGCGCAAGGTCAGGATGCGGCGGCGCCTTCTTCCCTCGGCGGCGCTGGCCGGAGCCGCCGGTGTGCTGGTGGCGGGGGTCGCCTTTGCGGCAACCGGCACCCTCCCGTTGCCTTCCGGGGCCACCGACGCGGTTTCCGAGGTGATCCCGGTGCCCGCTGCGGAGGACCCGGCCCCGCAGCCAACACATCCGGCCGGCGGGGGGACGCCGTCGCCGGCCTCCGACCCGGCCGGAGCGCCTGCCTCGGAGACCCCGGACACCGAGGAACCGGACGGCGCGGGCGACGGAGCGGAGGCCGGAGAAGAGGCCGGAGCGGAGGCCCCTCCCGCGGAGGGCGCGAAGCAGTCCGCGCCCGATGGCGCCGCGCCGACGACCACCGCGCCTAAGGCGGGCAATCCCGTGGCGCCTTCCACGGAGCCGGCAAAGACCAACCAGCCGTCAGCCGACGTTTCGGTCAGCCTGCCCGATCCCACCCAACCCGCCCGCACCAGCAGTCCCCGTCCGGCGGACGATGGCTCCCGCGCGGGTCAGGACGGGGCCGATGGGGCGGACGGCTCCGGCGCGGTCCAGGACCTGCCGGCTCCCCTGCCAAAGGTCTCAACTCCCGCCCCGGCGCCGACCTCCACCGTGGAGGTTTCCCCACCCGATTCCGCGCAGTCCAACTTCTTCAGGAGCAGGACCCTGGCACCGCAGGACCTGTATTCCCCGCGGTACAGCGGCTTCCAGCTGGAGATCGGCGAAGCCCCGTAAGGTACCGGGTCCTGGTACCGGGTCCGGCACCAGGTGCCGGACCCGGCGCTGGGGCACGGCCCTGGGGCACGGGGCTTGGACACGGGGCTTCAGCCGCGGAGGATCCAGTGCTCCGGATCGATCTCGGCTGTGATCTTGCGCCCGATCCGGGCCAGGTCGTCGATGTCGCGCTCGGTGAGTCCGTCGAAGATGATGCGGCGCACGGATTCCACATGCTCGGGGGCCAGCCCGGCCAGCATGTCCATGCCCTCGTCCGTCAGGTGGGCCATGGTGACCCGGGCGTCCGCCCCGCTTTGGTACCGTTCCAGCCAGCCGCGACCCTCCAGCTTCTTCACCACGTGGCTCAACCGGGACAGGGACGAATTGGTGCGGGAGGCCAGTTCGCTCATCGGCAGCAGGCGCCCCTCGGTCTCGGAGAGCATGGCCAGGACGTTGTAGTCGAACAGCGTGATGCGGGCCTGCTTGTGCAGTTCGCTGTCCAGTCGGCTCGGCAGTCGGGTCGCCACGGCCAGCAGCGCCAGCCAGGCATCGCGTTCCAACGGGGAGAGCCAACGGGGTTCGGTCATGGGGACCATCTTTTCACAGGGCGGCCTTTTCGCAGGGCGGCACGGCCCGGCCCGGCGGACGGTGCCGGGCCGGGCCGTACCCCCGGACTCAGCGGGCCGCCAGTGCCTTGCGCTTGCGGTAGGAGATGACCTGGCCGGTGACGACGACGCACAGGGCCAGCAGGAACATGGACGAACCGATGACGTTCGCCTGGGCAGGGATGCCCCGCGTGGCGGCGACGTAAATGAACTTCGGGAAAGTGTCGAAGCTGCCGGAGTTGAAGTTGGTGATGATGAAGTCGTCGAAGCTCATCGCGAAGGAAAGCAGCGCGGCGGCAACAATGCCCGGCAGCAGCAGCGGCAGGGTGACCTTCCGAAAGGTGGCCAGGGGGGAGGCGTAGAGGTCGCTGGCGGCTTCCTCCAGCTTCGGATCCAGCCCGGCCACGCGGGCGCGGACCGTCACCACCACGAACGCCATGCAGAAAACGGTGTGGGCGATCACCACGGTGGCGAAGCCAAGGTTCCAGCCCAGGTTCAGGAACTGGGCCAGCAGCGAGGCTCCGAGCACCACTTCCGGAGTGGCCAGGGGCAGGATGATCAGCAGGTCCGCGGTATTCCGGAACCGGAACCGGTAGCGCACCAGCCCCAGCGCGATCGCCGTTCCCAGCACCGTGGCGGCCAGCGTGGCGGCCACACTGACCTGCAGGGAATTCACCAGCGACTGGCACACCTGTGGGGCCCCGCAGGGATCCAGCCAGTTCGCCAGCGTGAATCCGCGCCACACCAGGTTGGTGCGGCCGGCGTCGTTGAAGGAAAACGCGAAGATGTAGGCGATCGGCACCAGCAGGTACACGAAGGCGAGCCCGCCGAAGACGGGGATGATCCACCGCCCGATTCTCTGTCTCATGCCATGCCCCTAAAACAGGTTCCTGGCGCCGAAGCGCCGGATATAGGCCATCACCAGGACCAGGATGGCCACCATGAGGATGAAGCTCAGTGCCGCCGCCCCGGGGTAGTCCACCACGCGGAAGAAGCGGGAGTCGATCACCTGGCCGATCATGGTGGTGTCCCGGTTGTTGCCCAGCAGCGCGGCGTTGACGTAGTCGCCCGATGCCGGAATGAAGGTCAGCAGCGTTCCGGCAAACACCCCGGGCATGGACAGCGGCAGCGTCACCTGCCGGAAGGTTCGCATCGGGCTGGCATACAGGTCCCCGGACGCCTCCAGCAGCCGGGTGTCCAGGCGCTCCAGGCTCGCATAGATGGGCAGGGTCATGAAGGGCAGGAAGTTGTAGGTCAGGCCGCAGACGACGGCGAAGGCGGTCGCGGTGAGCCGGCCGTCCTCGGGCAGGACCGCGAGGGCCCGCAGCACCCCGACCACGGGCCCCTCGTCGGCCAGGATCTGCTTCCACGCCTGGGTGCGCAGGATGAAGCTGGAGAAGAACGGAGCGATCAGCAGGACCAGGAGAATCCCCTGGAGCAGCCGGTGGGCGCGAAGGCGCACCGCCACCAGGTAGGCCATCGGGTAGCCGATCAGCAGCGCGGCCAGGGTGGCGGCCAGGGCGAACGCGAAGGAGCGCACCAGCACGTCCCAGTACTCCCGCAGCACCACCGCATAGTTGGAGAACTGAAGCGCCGGCTCGAACTGCCCGATCTCCGCGCCGGGCGCCTTGGTGTAGAGGGACATGGCCAGCAGGACCACCACCGGCGCGGCGAAGAACAGCAGCAGGAACGTGAATCCCGGCAGGACCAGGAGCTGCCCAATCCGTCCGCGCTTCTTGTCCGCGGCGGCTTCCTCCGGATTGGGCCCGCCCTCCGGCGCGCGTCCGCGGCCGGCGTCGTGCCGTCCCCGCAGGCCGGGGGCCGCGGTCACGGACGGACCCCGCCCGCGCCGGTGTCCTCGCCGCCGGCCAGCCCGAACGAGTAGTCCGGCTCCCACAGCAGGCGGACCTTCTCCCCCGGCGAAGCCGGGTCCTGGCCCAGGTTCTGTGAAAAGGTGCCCATGAGCCCGACGCCGGGGATGTCCACCAGGTACTCGGTGCTCACCCCCGTGAAGGACGCGTCCACGACCGTGCCGGCGAGTTGGTTGGCGGTGGCGGTGAACGGGGCATCCATCCGCTGGATGCGCACCTTTTCGGGACGCACCCCGACCACGACGGATCCGTGGTGCTCAGTGGCCCGTGCCTTGGGCAGGACCACCCGGGTGCCCGCGACATCAACCCCCAGGCCCTGCCCCAGGTCCTCGGCGACGCGACCCCTCATCAGGTTCGACCTGCCCAGGAAGTTGGCCACGAACGCGGTCCGGGGCAGCTCGTAGAGCTGCCGGGGAGGTCCCATCTGCTCCACCCTGCCCTGGTTCATGACCGCAACGGTGTCCGCCATCGTCATGGCTTCCTCCTGGTCGTGGGTCACGTGGATGAAGGTGAGGCCGACCTCGGTCTGGATGGCCTTGAGCTCCACCTGCATCTGCCGGCGCAGCTTCATGTCCAGGGCCCCGAGCGGTTCGTCCAGCAGCAGCACCGCCGGCCGGTTGACCAGCGCGCGGGCGAGGGCGACGCGCTGTTGCTGGCCGCCGGAAAGCTGGGCCGGCTTGCGCGCCCCCAGGTGTTCCAGCTCGACCATGGCCAGCGCGGCCTTCGCCTGGGCCCGGGCGTCGCGCACGCGGCGCTGCTTCAGTCCGAAGGCCACGTTGTCGAGGACCGACATGTGCGGAAACAGCGCGTAGGACTGGAAGACCGTGTTCACCTGGCGGCGGTACGGGGGCAGGGCCGTGACGTCGCGGCCACCGATGCCGATGGTCCCGGACGTCGGCTGCTCCAGGCCGGCGACCATGCGCAGGGTCGTGGTTTTGCCGCAGCCCGAGGGGCCCAGCAGCGCGAAGAACGATCCCGCCGGAACGGTCAGGGACAGGTCGTCGACGGCGGTGAAGTCCGCAAAGCGCTTGGTAACGCCGGCCAGGACCAGGCCATGGCCTTCCGCGGTACCGTTCCGGACCGCCTCCTCTGCCTGGAGCGCCATCGGATCAGGCTCCGATCGCCTGCTGGAAGCGGGATCCGTAGTCCGTTTCCTCCTCGGCGGTCAGCGTGCGGAAGACCTTGGTGCGCGCCAGGTCCTCGGAGGAGGGGAAAATCAGCGGGTTGTCCACGAGCGAGGGGTCGATCTTTTCCATCGCCTCGCGGGCCCCGTCCACCGGGCAGATGTAGTTCACGTAGGCGGCCACGGCCGCAGCCACCTCCGGCTCGTAGTAGTAGTTCATCAGCTTCTCCGCGTTGGCCTTGCGCGGGGAGCCGATGGGAACCATCATGTTGTCGCTCCACAGGGTGCCCCCGGCCTCGGGGATGACGAACTCCCACTTGTCGCCGTTCTCAAAGTTCAGTTGCGTGATGTCCCCGGACCAGCACACGACGGCGAGCGCGTCGCCACTGACCAGGTCCTCTTTGTAGGAGTTGCCCTTGACCTGGCGGATCTGGCCGGAGGCAATCTGCTCCTCGAGGGTGGCCAGGGCGGCGTCGAAGTCGTCGGAGGTCCAGTTCCCGGAGATGTCCACGCCGTTCTGCATCATGATCAGCCCCACCGTGTCGCGCCACTCGTCGAGCACCTCGACGCGGCCCTTCAGTTCCGGCTTCCAAAGGTCCTCCACGCTCCGCAGCCCTCCGGGTACGGCCTCCTTGTTCCAGGCAATGCCGGCGAAGCCGGACTGCCAGGTCAGCGAGTGGCGGCGGCCCGGATCGAACCCGACGTCCCGAAGCGAGGGCAGCAGGTTCGCCAGGTTCGGGATGTTCGCGTGGTTGAGTTCCTGGGTGTATCCCTGCCGGATGATGCGGCCGGCCATCGGGTCAGTGAGGGTGATGATGTCCTGGCCAATGTCCTGCCCGGCGGAGAGCTGGGCCTGGATCTTGCCGTAGTAGCTGTCGTTGCCGTCGATGTCCTCGGCGTAGTTGGCCCGGATGCCGGTTTGCTTCTCGAACTCCACCAGGGTGGGGTAGGTGCCGGTCTTGTCGTCATAGTCCAGGTAGAGCGTCCAGTTGGCCCAGTTCACGGCCTTGTCCGTGTCGGAAATGTCCGCCGCCGGGCTCGGGGCCGCGGCACTTTGGCCCCCGCCGCCGGTGCCACCGGTGCCGCAGGCGGCCAGCAGCCCGGCCAGCCCCAGGCCCCCCGCCCCGCGCAGCAGGGCGCGCCGGGTCGGCTGGGCGGCGGCCTGCCGGGTCGCGGACTGCGCCCTCACGAGTGCGCGCAGCGCGGGGTCGTTGAGGCGGTCGGTGCGGGGCTGAGCTCTCATATGTGGTCTCCTCGGGGATGGCCACCTGCGCGCGGAATGGGTCCTGGCTCGCGGGCTGCTTGAACCTAACTGGTTTGGATCATGGCAGGTGATCCAATCCGCGGACAATAGTTTGAGTTGTAAAAATTTTGTTTCGTCGCGAAATCGGTTGCCCAGTGGTTCTTCCACAACTAATTCTTTAGAGCTAGGCTCGGTGGCTGACAGGGCGGAAGCCCTTCCGCCAGCTTCCAACGCTTCCCGAAAGGCCGGTGCCCGGTGGCCCCACCGCCCCATTCCCAACCCAGCAACGGAGCCGCCATGGATGCGACCAGCAAGGCCATCATCGAACAGCTCCAGGCCGATGGCCGGAGGTCGTACGCGGCCATCGGCAAGGCTGTCGGCCTCAGCGAGGCGGCGGTGCGCCAGCGGGTCCAGAAGCTGATCGACAGCAGGACCATGCAGGTTGTGGCGGTCACCGATCCCCTGCAGTTGGGCTTCCACCGGCAGGCCATGCTGGGAATCCGCACCACCGGGGACATGGTGGCCACGGCGGACCGGATCGCGGCCCTGCCGGAGGTGGACTACTGCGTGGTGACCGCCGGATCCTTCGACGTCCTGGCCGAGGTGGTCTGCGCCGACGACCAGGAACTGCTCCGCATCGTTAACGCCGTCCGCGAGATAGAGGGCGTGCGCGAGACCGAATCACTCCTATACCTCTCCCTCCGCAAACAGGAATACAACTGGGGTACCCGATGACAAGCACCAGCACCACTCCCCGCGGCACCGACCGCCAGCAGGCTGCCCGCGACCACCTCTGGATGCACATGGCCCGCCACTCCACCCTGACCGGCGGCGGCACGGTGCCGGTGATCACCCGGGGCGAGGGCCACATGATCTACGACGACGCCGGAAAGGGCTATATCGACGGGCTCTCCGGGCTCTTCGTGGTCCAGGTGGGCCACGGCCGCGCCGAACTTGCCGAGGCCGCGGCCAGGCAGGCGGAGAAGCTCCCCTTCATGCCGCTGTGGTCCTACGCGCACGAGCCGGCGATCGACCTGGCCGAGCGGCTGGCCCACTACGCCCCCGGGGACCTGAACCGGGTCTTCTTCACCACCGGGGGCGGTGAAGCCGTCGAGTCCGCCTGGAAACTGGCGAAGCAGTACTTCAAGCTCACCGGCAAGCCGGGCAAAACCAAGGTGATCTCCCGCGCGGTCGCCTACCACGGCACCCCTCAGGGCGCCCTGTCCATCACCTCGATCCCCGGGATGAAGACCCCGTTCGAGCCGCTGGTGCCGGGCACCTTCCGGGTTCCCAACACCAACTTCTACCGGGCGCCGCAGGAACACGCGGGAAACGAGAAGGAGTTCGGGCTCTGGGCTGCCGAGCGCATCCGGGAGGCGATCGAGTTCGAGGGGCCCGAGTCGGTCGCCGCGGTGTTCCTGGAACCGGTGCAGAACTCCGGCGGCTGCTTCCCGCCGCCGCCGGGGTACTTCCAGAGGGTCCGGGAAATCTGCGACGAGTACGACGTCCTGCTGGTCTCCGACGAGGTCATCTGCGCGTTCGGACGGATCGGCTCGATGTTCGCGTGCGATGACTTCGGCTACGTTCCGGACATCATCACCTGCGCCAAGGGCCTGACCAGCGGCTACTCGCCCCTCGGCGCGATGATCGCCTCCGACCGGCTGTTCGAGCCCTTCAGCCGCGGGGACACCACGTTCTACCACGGCTATACGTTCGGCGGCCACCCGGTGTCCGCCGCCGTCGCCATGGCCAACCTGGACATTTTCGAACGCGAGGGCCTGAACCGGCACGTCAAGGAGAACGCCCCGGCCTTCCGCTCCACGCTGGAGCGACTGCTGGACCTGCCGATCGTGGGCGATGTGCGCGGGGAGGGCTATTTTTACGGGATCGAACTGGTCAAGGACAAAGCCACCAAGGAGACGTTCACGGAGGAGGAGTCGGAGCACCTGCTGCGCGGGTACCTGTCCGGGGCGCTGTTCGACGCCGGGCTGTACTGCCGGGCGGACGACCGCGGCGACCCCGTGGTCCAACTGGCCCCGCCACTGACCATCGGCCAGAAGGAGTTCGACCAGATCGAGTCCATCCTCCGGTCGGTGCTCACGGAGGGACTGAACCACCTTTGAGGCCCCCGCCGGCGGGCTTCGGGCGGGCACCGCGCTGTCCGGATATATTGGGACCGGCCCGGACGGTTGGAGAGCGGGGAGTCGTGAAAATTCTGGTTGCAGGGGCAGGTGCCACGGGCGGGTACTTTGGGGCCCGCCTTAGCCAGGCCGGCCGGGATGTGACGTTTTTGGTCAGGTCCCGGCGGGCGGAGCAGCTGCGCGACGGATTGAAGCTGATCGGCCTCGGGGGGCAGGAAACGATCGCCGTCCGCACGGTGACGCCCGAGCACCTCACGGGCCCCTACGACCTGGTGATCATCGCGGTCAAAGCCGGGGCCCTGGCCCCGGTCCTTGAGCAGGTTGCTCCCGCGGCAGGGCCCGACACGTTGGTCCTGCCTTTCCTCAACGGAATGGCACACCTGCCCGAACTCAACCTCCGGTTCGGGGCCGAACGGGTGCTTGGCGGCCTGGTGCGGGTGGTCACCACCGTTACCGCTGCGGGAGCGATCCAGCAGCTCAAGCCGATGGCGGCCATGGATTTTGGCCCGCAGGACGGGGTGGCAACCGGAAGGCTGGAGTCGCTCCGGGAGGAGCTCGAGGTTCCGGGCTACGAGCTGGCCCTCAGGACGGACATCGTTGACGCGATGTGGAAGAAGTGGGCCTTCATCACCGCCGCCGGCGTGGTGACCTGCCTCATGCGCGGTTCCATCGGGGACATCATTGCCGCCGGTGGCCAACCCTTCATCGACCGGGTCATAGCCGAGACCGAGCGCGTGGCAACGGCAGCCGGCCATGAAGTCACGGCCGCGGAGCACGCCGGGACGGTGCGCATGCTCACCGAGCCGGGTTCTGTCTTCACCTCATCGCTCTATCGCGACGTGGCGGCCGGGCTGCCCCACGAGGGAGAGCACCTGCTGGGGCACTTCGCCGAAACCGCCGCCGGCCTGGGCCTTGAGGTGCCGTTGACCGGACTGGCCCTGCTGCAGCTGCGCACCCATGATCGGGCCATGGCCAGGGCATAGCCCAGGACATGGTCCTGGAGGCCAACAAGGGATTCCTGCTGGCCCTGCACCTGCACTGGGCCACCGGATTACCGGCGTCCCCGCCTTCCGGCAGGAGGCCCGGGGTCGCACTAGGTGCCGGGCATCCACCGCATGCAGCAGTCGAGGTTTTCGATGACGGTGCGCACCGCCGACTCGCCGTCCCCGGCCTCGATGGCATCGGCCAGGTCCTCGTGCCCGGCCGCCAGGCAGCCATCGAACCCCTTGTCCAGCCGCTGGGCCATCTTGGTTCCGTGGAACACGTCGCCGAAGCTGTCATAGAGCTCGTGCAACAACGGGTTCCCGGAGGCCGCGCCAGGGACGAGGAAGCCCGGAAAAAATACTATGCCAATGATTAACTTCAATGTAATGTGAGTCTCAGTTTCGGACGGTCCAGCCAGTGAAAATGCGCCTGCAGGCTCCTTGCCGAAGGCGGCCGGGGCAGCCTCAGGTCCCTACCGGAATCTACGGCACTATAGGAGGGCTCCGCGCAATGAAGAGGATCACGGTTTTAGCGGGCGGCATTGGAGGCGCGCGGTTCACTCGTGGTTTGTTGTCCCATCTGGCCGTCGGGTATCCGGCGGGGTCCTCGGTGGAGGTCACCGTGGTCGCGAACACCGGGGATGACATGTGGCTGAACGGGTTGAGGGTGTGCCCGGACCTGGACACGATCATGTATACCCTTGGCGGCAGCATCGAGGAGGAGCAGGGGTGGGGACGGGCGGGTGAAAGCCGCCGGGCTTCGGCCGAGATCGCCGCGTACGGGCGTGGCTGGGACTGGTTCACCTTGGGGGATTTGGATTTGGGCACCCACATCGTGCGCTCGGAACTGCTGCGGGAGGGTGCCACATTGAGCGAGGCGACGCAGTTTCTGTGCCGGCGCTGGCTGCCGGGGGTGCGCCTGTTGCCAATGAGCGATCAGCCGGTGGAGACCCACGTCCGCCTGGCCGGGGACGCGGACGAACACGCCGCGGGGGACCTGGTCCACTTCGAGGAGTGGTGGGTCAGGTACCGCGCGGGGGTTCCGGCTGCCGGGTTCGTGCAGGTGGGCCTGGAGGCGGCGACTGCGGCACCGGGGGTGGCCGAGGCCATCCTGGGGGCCGATGTTGTGCTCATCCCGCCGTCGAACCCCGTGGTGTCCGTGGGCACCATCCTGGCCGTGCCAGGGATTCGCGACGCGGTCCGGGCCACGACTGCCCCCGTCGTTGGCGTTTCGCCGATCATTGGCGGGTCCGCGGTGCGCGGCATGGCGGAGGCGTGCCTGGCGGCCATCGGGGTGGAGGCCGGCGCCGCCGCGGTGGGGCTGCATTACGGTGCCCGGAGCGCCGGCGGAGTGCTGGATGGCTGGCTGGTGGACACCGTGGACGCGGATGCGCTGGTCCCGCTGGCCGAGGCCGGGATCCGGGCGGCGGCCGTGCCCCTGTGGATGAGCGACGTGCCGCTGACCGCCGCCCTCGCGGCCGAGGCCCTTTCCCTGGCCGGACACCCGGTCCCCGCCTGAAGTTGATCCCGGAACGTCCTCGCACCCGCTGACCTGATTGGAGCACCACCTTGTCTGCCATCGAATCCTTCGTTCCCTCCGAGAGCGCCCTGCGCCGGGCCCTGCGCCGGGCCGAGGACGGCGTGACGCTCAATGCGGCCGAGGCCGAGACGCTGCTGCACGCGCGGGGCGGACACCTGGAGCGGCTGCTGGCAGCCGCGTCACGGGTTCGCGACGCGGGGCTGGAACAGGCCGGACGGCCCGGGATCATCACCTATTCGCGCAAGGTGTTCGTCCCGGTGACGCACCTGTGCCGGGACCGCTGCCACTACTGCACGTTCACCCAGACCCCGGGGCAGTTGAAGAAGGCGGGCAAGGGGTTGTTCCTGTCCCCGGACGAGATCCTGGAGATCGCCCGCGCCGGTGCGGCCGTCGGGTGCAAGGAGGCGCTGTTCACCCTCGGGGACCGCCCCGAGGACCGCTGGCCGGCGGCCCGGGAATGGCTGGATGCACACGGCTACGACTCGACCCTGGACTACGTGCGGGCGATGGCCGTGCGGGTGCTGGAGGAGACCGGCCTGCTGCCGCACCTGAATCCGGGGGTCATGACCTGGGAGGAAATCCAGCGCCTGAAGCCGGTGGCCCCCTCGATGGGGATGATGCTGGAGACCACCGCGACGCGGCTGTTTTCCGAGAAGGGAGGCCCGCACTTCGGGTCCCCGGACAAGGATCCGGCCGTGCGCCTGCGGGTTTTGGAGGACGCGGGCCGGTCCAACGTCCCGTTCACCACCGGGGTGCTGTTGGGCATCGGGGAAACGTATGCCGAACGCGTCGAGGCCCTCTTCGCGATCCGCGCCGCGGACCGGCGCCACGGACACATCCAGGAGGTGATTGTCCAGAATTTCCGGGCCAAGGACGCCACCGCCATGATGGGCTCCCCCGACCTGGCCACGGAGGAGTACGCGGCCGCGGTGGCCGTGGCGCGCCTGGTGCTGGGTCCCAAGGCCCGGGTGCAGGTCCCGCCGAACCTGACCGACGCGCACGAGCTGTCCCTGCTGGTGAGGGCGGGGATCGATGATTGGGGCGGGGTCAGTCCGCTGACCCCAGACCACGTGAACCCGGAGCGGCCCTGGCCGCACCTGGAGGACCTGGCCCGATTGACCGCCCAGGCCGGGTTCGTGCTGCGTGAGCGGCTGACCGCCCATCCGCGCTACGTCCTGGCCCAGGAACCCTGGATCGATCCGCGGGTGCTGCCGCACGTGCGCGCCCTGGCAGGTCCGGACGGGCTGGCCGTGGAGGGCCGGGTGCCGTCCGGGCTGCCTTGGCAGGAGCCGGACCCGGACTGGGCCGGAGCCGGGACCGGCAGGGTGGACCTGCACGCCGAGATCGACACGACCGGGCGCACGGGGGACCGGCGCTCGGACTTCGACGCCGTCTACGGGGACTGGGCCGAACTGGCCGAGCAGGTCGAACTGGCCGAGCAGGCCGCTCGGCGGGCCCCGGTCCCGGCCGGTGCCGGAAACCGGGACGTGCGCGCCGCGCTGTCCCGGGCCGAGGAGAATCCGGCCGGCCTGTCGGACGCGGACTACCTGGCCCTGCTCTGCGCGGACGGCCCGGAGCTGGAGGCCTTGGCCGACCTGGCCGACCTGGTCAGGGAAGATGCGGTGGGCCAGCAGGTGGGCTACGTGGTCAACCGCAACATCAACTTCACCAACGTCTGCTACACCGGCTGCCGGTTCTGCGCCTTCGCCCAGCGCCGCACCGACGCCGACGCCTACACCCTCTCCGTGGCCCAGGTGGGGGACCGGGTCGAGGAGGCCTGGGCGATCGGCGCGACCGAGATCTGCATGCAGGGCGGCATCCACCCGGATTTGCCCGGCACCGCCTACTTCGACCTCGCCCGCGAGGTCAAGAAGCGCCAGCCAGGGATCCACCTGCACGCCTTCAGCCCGATGGAAATCGTCAACGGCGCCGCGCGCACCGGCCTGTCCTACGCGGAGTTCCTCGCCGAAGCCAAGGCCGCGGGCCTGGACACCATTCCGGGCACGGCCGCGGAAATCCTCGACGACGAAGTGCGCTGGATCCTGACCAAGGGCAAGCTGCCGGCCGCGGACTGGATCGAGATCGTCAGCACCGCCCACCGGGCCGGCATCCGCTCCAGCGCGACCATGATGTACGGGCACGTGGACAACCCCACCCACTGGGTGGCGCACCTGCGCACCCTGGCCCGGATCCAGGACGAAACCGGCGGCTTCACCGAGTTCGTGCTGCTGCCCTTCATCCACACCAACGCCCCCGTCTACCTGGCTGGCATCGCCCGGCCGGGCCCCACGATGCAGGAAAACCGGGCCGTGCACGCCGTCGCCCGCCTGATGCTGCACGGGCGGATCAACCACATCCAAACCTCTTGGGTCAAGCTCGGCAACCACGGCACGTCCCTGATGCTTGCCGGTGGGGCCGACGACCTCGGCGGGACCCTCATGGAGGAAACCATCTCCCGCATGGCCGGGGCCGAGAACGGCTCCGAAAAAACCGTCGCCGAACTCGAGGACATGATCCGCGCCCTCGGACGCACTCCCTGGCAGCGCACCACCACCTACGGCACCCCCACCGCCGAACGCCTCGCCACCGCCCGCCAATACGCCCGCCTCGGCTACGGCGCCACCGGCAAATCCCTCAAGGTACTGCCCGAAGCCGCGGACGCCGGACGCGTGCCCACCGGGCCGCTCCCGGTCTCCCTCGGCATGCCCGGGTTCGAAAGGCCGGCCCCGCCCCGGACCGAGGGGGCACTCTCATGCCGCTAGAACGAGTGCCGGCCCTGCCCGCCCCCTGGACCATCGTGGTGCCCTTCAAGGGAGGCCCCGCGGCCAAAAGCCGGCTCAGCCAGGCATGCGGAGAAACCAAGGGGCTGCGCCCCGAAGGTCGCCACCAGCTGGCGTTGGCCTTCCTGCGTGACACCGTTACGGCCGTGCGGGCCGCCGACAACGCGGGCGACATCCTGATCGTCTCCTCCGACCCGGTCCTGATCACGGCCATCCCGGACGCCACCGTGCTGGCCGACCCGGGACGGGGACTGAACGCCGCCGTAACCGCCGGCATCGAGTGGGCACGGTCGCTGGCCCCGGACGGTCCGGTCGCCGCCCTGACCGGGGACCTTCCCTGCCTGCGGCCGCTCGACCTCTCTGCCGCCCTCGAGTTGGCCCGGGAGCATCCGCTGGGTGTGGTCCCCGACCGTCACGGCACCGGCACCACCCTGATCACCGCCCAACCCGGCGTGCCGGTCACGCCGCGGTTCGGTCCGCACTCGTGTGAGGCCCACACCCGGGCAGGCCATGCTGCATTGCCCGTCCTCGCAACCTCCACCCTGCGCCAGGACGTCGATACCATCGCCGACCTGGCTTGGGCCTTGCGCCGCGGCGTGGGCCAACACACCCGCGCCGCAGTGCCGCAGCCATCCTCCCGAGCCACGAGAGGCCGGCGGCTCTCGGTGCCAACCGCCGCGGCCGTCTGACCCTCGGATAGCCTGCTCCAATCCGGCCGCCACGGCCACTTGAACCGCAAAGAGGTGCCCATGCCCAGCCTTTCCGTCACCGCGCTCGCCGGCGTCCCCGAAATCGGCCCCGGCGACCACCTGGCAACGATCCTCGGCGACGCCCTGGACGCCTCCGCCGAAGGCGTCCGCGAGGGCGACATCATCGTGGTCACCAGCAAGATCGTCTCCAAGGCCGAGGGCCGCCACGTCCGCGCCGCGGACAGGGAGGCCGCCATTGCCGCCGAAACCGTGCGCGTGGTCGCCAGCAGGACTCATCCCGGGGGCACCACCCGCATTGTCGAAAACCGCCAGGGACTGGTCCTGGCCGCGGCGGGGGTGGACAACAGCAACACCCCCGAAGGCACCATCCTGCTGCTGCCCGAAGACCCCGACGCCTCCGCCCGACGCCTCTGCGCCGCCCTGCGCGCCCGGTTCGGCGTGGCGCTGGGAGTCATCCTCAGCGACACCCTGGGCCGGCCCTGGCGCGAGGGCCAGACCGACGCCGCGATCGGGGCCTCCGGCCTGCGCGTCCTGGACGACTACCGGGGCACCCGCGACACCCACGGCAACCTGCTCTCCGCCTCCGCGGCCGCCGTCGCCGACGAGATCGCCGCCGCCGCGGACCTGGTCAAGGGCAAGGCCACCGGCCGGCCCGTCGCCCTCGTGCGCGGCCTGGCCCACCTCGTCCTCGACGGCCTGAACGGCCCGGACCCCGCGCCCACCGCCCGCGCACTCATCCGCCCCGCCGAACAGGACATGTTCAGGATCGGCAGCGACGAAGCCTACGCCCAGGGCTTCGCCGACGGCCAAGCAGCGGCCGCCCTCGCCCCGTCGGCCGTTTCCTAGCGGCCGACGGCGGCTCGGCCGCCGTTCCGTCCCCCAAGGCGAGGGCATCGATCCGGGCCTGCAAAGATCACAAACCCACCCTGCTCGGGACGCACGCAACCGCAATGCCTGTTGGAGCTGCTCCTCAGACAACGTACTGCTTTTAAACATGAACTGCTCCCCGAAAGTCAGAACTGAATTTTCAGTCCACCTCTCAGGGAGCAGTTCATTTTCGCCTGGTCCTGCCTCCAGGCCAACCGTCCGGGCGGCCCCCCGGGGCGGCTGCCTATCGGGTGACCGATCCGGCGAGGGAAGCGATCGGCCGCAGCAGGATCGGCCGGACGGCGGTCCACCCGAGGACCATCACGACCAGCGACGCCGCGAAGATCCAGAAACCGGTCCATCCGCCGTCGTCGCGGGCGGCATACATGTGGTTCAGGTTGCGCAGCGCACCGGTGGCCAGGACCAAGGTCACGTGGACAATGATGAAACCGACGAAATAGACCATGACCGGCAGGTGGACCGCCCGGGCCGCCTCGATCGGGTACAGCCTGTTCAGCTTCTCGGTGTGCTTGGGCCAGGCCGAAGACATCCGCAGCCCGGTGGCGATGGCCAGCGGGGCGGCGATGAAGACCGTGGTGAAGTAGGCCAGGACCTGCAGGCTGTTGTAGTTGACCCATCCGTTTTCATGCGGCCAGTCCAGCGACGCGTATTGCAGCGCCGCCGAGAGCGCGTTGGGGAAGACATCCCAGCTCTGCGGCACGATCCGCATCCATTGCCCGGTGGCAAAGATGAGGGCAAAGAAGACGGCGCCGTTCAGGATCCACAGCGCGTCCAGGCTGAGGTGGAGCCAGAGGTGCAGGCTCATCTTCGTGGGCGGGTTCTTGGTGCGGACCAGTCCCTTGTTGTTGCGGGTCCAGTAGGCCGGCGGCCGTGTGGTGGTCCTGACAAGCCAGCCGCTGCGGATGATCAGAAGCATCAGCAGGGCGTTCAGGAAGTGCTGCCAGGCCAGCCACGCGGGGAACCCAACGGGAGCTCCGTGCGGCAACTCGGATTCGCCGGGATAGTCCGCCAAAAAGGACTGGACGGCAGGGATTTCGCGGAGGCCTTTGGCTGCAAGGACGACGGCAAGGAGGATTACGAGAGCGAGGGGCAGGATCCAAACCAGTTTGGACCACTTGCCTTTGGCAGCCGTGGTTTTCGTCGGAGTCGATGTGGACATGGGGCTACGTGTCTCCCTGGAATGGACGGTTCCCGTCCGGTGGCCTGTTGGAACGGTGATGCTGGGGGCTTTGTCCCCGACCGGACGGTGTCCGGCCGGGGACGGCGAACTAGCTGGCTCGGGCCTCGATGGCTTTGACCAGCTGCGGCACGACGGCGAAGACGTCCCCGACGACGCCGAAGTCGGCGATGTCGAAGATCGGCGAGTCCGGGTCCTTGTTGATCGCGACGATGGTCTTGGACGTTTGCATTCCGGCCCGGTGCTGGATGGCCCCGGAAATGCCGAGGGCGATGTAGAGCTGGGGGGACACGGAGGTGCCGGTTTGCCCGACCTGGAACGTCTGCGGCACGTAGCCGGCGTCGACGGCGGCGCGTGAGGCCCCCACCGCAGCCCCGAGCGAGTCCGCGAGCTGTTCGACGAGCACGAAGTTCTCCTTCGAGCCCAGGCCCCGGCCGCCGGAAACCACCTTCTCGGCCCCGCGCAGTTCGGGGCGGCTCGAGGTGGCCACGGTGTCCCGGATCCCGTCGATGACGGCGGCCGCGCTGGCGGAGGTGCCCAGCGGGACGGTGGTGAGGGTGGCGGCCTGCGCGGGTGCGCGGTCCTCGACCGCCCCGGGGCGGACAGTGATTACGGCCGGTCCTCCCTCAATGGTGGATTCGACGGTGTAGGCGCCGCCAAAGACCGAATGGACAGCCACCCAGCCCGTGTCGCTGGGGCGCAGGTCCACGGCGTCGGTGATCAGCCCGGCGCGCAGGCGCACGGCGAGCCGGCCGGCCACGTCGCGGCCTTCAACCGAGTTCACCGTCAGGATGGCGGCCGGTTCCAGCTCCGCCGCCGCGGCGGCGAGCGCTTCGACCTGTGGCGTGGCAAGCAGCCGGCCCACCTGGTCGCTTTCGGCAAGGTAGACCTGGGCGGCGCCGAGCGAACCCAGCTGCTCCGCCAGCCCGGCAGCGGAGCCCGGCGCCGCGGCCACAACGGCCACGGGAGTGCCGAGCCGGGCTGCGGCGGCAAGGAGCGAGGCGGCGGTGCTGCGGATTTCGCCGGCAGCCGAGGTCTCGATGAGTGCGAGTACGTTGGACATGTTCGGTTCCTCCGTTAGATCAGGCGGTTGGCGGCCAGGAATTCGGCGAGCTGCTCTCCCGCATTCCCCTCGTCGACGATCTTGGTTCCGGCAGCGCGTGCCGGGCGCGCGCTGGCGCAAAGGACCACCGAGCGGGCCCCGGCCAGCGCTTCGGCCGGCCCCAGTCCGAGCTCGGCCAGCGAAACAACGCTCAGCGGCTTCCGCTTTGCGGTCATGATGCCCTTGAAGTTCGGGAAGCGGGCTTCGGCCGCGCGCTCGGTGATCGAGACGACCGCGGGCAGGGGTGCGCGCACGTCCAGGCTTCCGTATTCGCTGACGCGCTCCCCCGAGACTTCCCCGACCGAGAGCTCGACCGAATCGAGGAAGCTGAGGTGCGGGAGGTTCAGGTGCTCGGCCAGCATCGCCGGAACGGCGCCGCCCCGGCCGTCCGTCGATTCGTTGCCGGCGATCACGAGGTCGTACTCGTTGCGCGGGAGCGCGGCGGCCAGGACCGCGGCGGTCTGGCCCATGTCGGCCCCGACGAGTGCGTCGTCGAGCACGTGGATAGCTGCGTCGGCACCCATGGACAGGCCCTTGCGCAGCGCTGCGTTGGCGGAAGCCGGCCCCATGGTGAGCACCGTGACGTGGGTTCCCTTGTGGGAGTCCTTGTACCTGAGCGCGACCTCGAGTGCGCGTTCGCTGATCTCGTCGACAATGGCTTCGCTCGATCCCCGGTCCACCCGTCCGGTTTGCGTGTCGAGCCGACGCTCGCCGTAGGTGTCCGGCACCTGCTTCATAAGCACGACGATCTTCATTACTTAACTCCTTTGCTTGCGCCCGTTTCCCACATGGATCCAAGGCCCCGGCAGCTTTCGGTGAGTCAGGCCCGAAACCTGTGGCCGTGATGTGAACACCGTAGCAGAAACATGCATATCATGACCATAGATTATTTTTGATGGACGGGCCATGAACCCCCCGGACCCAGGCCCTAGGGCTGGCCACCGTCCACGGCAATGATCGCGCCGGTGGTGTAGCTGGACGCGTCGCTGGCCAGATAGAGAGCCGTGCCAACGATCTCCTCGGGCTGGCCACCGCGCCGCAGGGCGAACGCCTGCGCCCGTCGGGCAAAAGCCTCCTCATCCCAGGCCTTGCTGACGTCGGTCAGGAAGGTGCCCGCCATGATGGCATTGACGCGGACAGTGGGACCGAAGCTGTGGGCCAGTCCGATGGTGAGGGCGTTCAGGCCGGCCTTGGCCGCGGCGTACGGCAGCACGTGCGGCTTGGGATGAACGGCGGCCGCGCTTGAGATGTTGATGATGGAGCCGCCATCGCCGGCCGCCATCCGGGTGCCGACGAGGGCCGAAAGGCGGAACGGGCCCTTGAGGTTGACGTCAAGCACTTTGTCGAAGAGCTCCTCGCTCAGCGTGTCGACGGAATCGTAGAGCGGGGACATGCCCGCATTGTTGACCAGCACATCGACCTTGCCGAACCGCTCATAGGAGGCGTCCACCAGCGAGTCCAGGTCGGCCCATCGCCCGACGTGCACGCCGAAGCCCATGGCCCGCCGCCCGGTTTCGGCCTCGATTTCGCGCGCGAACTCCTCGCAGGCCTCACCCTTGCGGCTGGCGACGATGATGTCGGCACCCGCGCGCGCCAGACCAAGGGCCATGGCCCTTCCCAGTCCGCGGCTCCCGCCCGTCACCAGCGCGACGCGGCCCTTAAGATCGAAAGCGTTTGGGATTTCGGTACGCATGCTCTCCCCTTGAATAGGTGGTCCCCTGGCCCACGACGACGCTTCCCGCACGCCGAGCCGCTTGCTCGCCGACGGTGCACCGTCCTGCCAAGCAAGACAATACTATGATAATCATTCAATTGGTTTTGGACGCTGGCCAAATCCTCTACCGACGGAGGCTCCACCCCCGGCGGGCCGGGATCGAGCACTTGTCAACCCGCTCCCCCCTAATCCATTATCATTATTACTACTTTAATGATGCTTGTAGCGAAGGAAAGAGGGTGAGGCTGCCATGGATCAGCCTAAGACGGAAACCCCGCGCCTGCTTGAGGGCGTGCGCGTTGTGGAGTTGGGGTCCATGTATGCCGCCCCCACCGCCGGACGCATGCTGCGCGATTTCGGCGCCGAGGTCATCAAGGTCGAAGACCCCGTCAGCGGGGACATGGCCAGGCAGTGGCAACCGCAAAAGGACGGGCTGGCATTGGGATTCGCACGCCTGAACTCAGGGAAGCGGTCTGTGGGCATCGACCTGCGCCAGCCCGAAGGGAGGGAAGTGGCGCTTGAGCTCATCCGCCGCGCCGACGTGGTCATCGAATCCTTTCGCCCGGGACGCCTCGAGGCCTGGGGCATGGGCTACGACGTCCTGTCCAAGGCCAACCCCGGCCTGGTGCTGACCCGGGTCAGCGGCTTCGGCCAGAGCGGGCCCTACAGCAGCAGGCCGGGATTCGGCACCGTCGCCGAGACGGCCAGCGGCTACGCCTTCCTCAACGGGTGGCCGGACACCCCGCCCACGGCCCCGCCGTTCGGTTTCGCCGATTCGATCGCCGGCATCTCGGCGGCCTTCGGCACCGCCATGGCGTTGTTCCGGCGCGAAGTCAGCGGCGTGGGCTCGGAAGTGGACGTTGCCTTGTACGAGCCCTTGATGTTCATCCTCGGCGACGCCCTGCTGAACTACACCTCCACCGGAACCGTCATGACCCGGGTGGGCAATACGTCCGGCTCCGCGTCGCCCCGGGGGATCTACCAGGCCAAGGACGGCGGGTGGCTCTCCATCGCGGCCTCGGCCCAGACCATCGCCATGCGGCTGTTCGACGCGATGGGCCGGCCGGAGCTGAAGACGGACGAGCGCTACGCCACCAACGCGGCCCGCATGCAGAACAATGCCGACCTGCAGGAGATCGTCAAGGCCTGGGTCGGCTCGATGCCGCGCCACAAGGTCCTGGACACCCTGGAGGACTACGAGGTGGTCGCCGCGCCGGTGAACGACTCCAGCGACATCGTCCAGGATCCGCACTTCCTGGAACGCACCTTGGTCAACCTGTCCGGGACCATCCTCGGCAACGCGATGATGACCGGGCCGATTCTCCACGTGGCCGGCTCCGCCGAGCCGACCTACCACGGCGTCCCGGAAGTCGGCGAACACACCGAGGCGGTCCTCGCCGACCTCGGCTTCGCAGCCGGCACCCTGCGGCGGCTCGCCGCCGACGGCGTACTCACCGGGGCCTGATGTCCATGACCCAGCCATCGATGCGTCCCCAAAAGACGGCCGTGCTGGTCGCCCAGCGGATCGTCGCGGACATCCAGCGCCGCGGCAACACCGTCGGCGACCGCCTCCCGCCGGAGCGGGCCATGCTGGAAAATTACCAGATCGGGCGGGGAACGCTGCGCGAGTCGCTGCGCTTCCTGGAACTCCAAGGCGTCATTGCCCTCAAGCCGGGCCCGGGCGGCGGTCCGGTGGTCCAGCAACCCGACGGGAGCGGCCTGGCCACCGCGCTGACGCTGCTGCTGCAGTTTGAGAACGCCCCGTTCCGCACCATCGCGGAGTCCCGGGCGGGCCTGGAACCGATGATGGCCCAACTGGCCGCGTCCCGAATGAGCGAACAGCAGCTTACCGAGCTCAAGCACAGCGTGGAGCATATGGGCGAGCAGATCGGCGACGAGTCCGAGTTCCTGGAGATGAACAAGCGTTTCCACGACATCATCGCCCACGGCTCGGGCAATGCCATGTTCGGCTACCTGGTGGAGTCGCTCCTGGGAATGCTCGATGGAAGCGCCATTGGCATCGACTATCCGGAGCACCGGCGGACCGCTGTGTACGAGGCCCACTCCAACATCTACGAGGCGATCGCCGCGCGTGATCCCGCCGCTTCCGCCGCGGCCATGCACGAGCACATCTCCGCGTACGCACGCTACGCGGAGCGAAAGTATCCGGAACTGTTGGATACACCGATTTCCTGGACCATCCGATAGCTGTTCCGGAACGCTCCGGCGGAAGCAGGGCCCGTGGCGGCTTCCGCCACGGGCCCTGCTCCCATCAGCGAACCCCCAGCGGTCTCAGAGATAAGCCTTGAGCCAGTCGCTGCCGCTCTCCGAGTAGAGTGACTCGGGCCAGTCCGCCGGACGGTGGTCGCCGTAGGCGCGCACGCTGTTGCGGTCGGCAAGGCCCTCGGCGTATTCGGTTGCCGGCAGGTAGTACATGTAGGACATCAGCCGGTCGGCGAACTGCCATTTGCCGTTCACGCGACGATAGGTGTCCTTGTACCTCAGGGCAACCTGCATGGCGACGCCGTTGCGGGCCACCTCGGCGTGAGAGGCCAGCAGGCCGGTCGCGGTGTCCGGGTCGGCGTCGTCGAAGCGCACGACGTGTCCGTGGCTGTAGTGGTTCGTGGGGCCGAGAGCGGCGAAGCGCCCCAGGTACGTCTGGACGATCTCCTCGATGCCGGTGGCGGCAAACACGCCGTCCTGCGAGCGCAGTGTGGCGTCCGTGGCGAAGATCTGGCGGATCCCGGCCTCGTCGCGCTCATCCATGATGAACCCGTACAGGACAGCGAGCTCCTGGATCGCCGCCCGATCTTCCAGCCGCCGGATCCGGTCCTCGATCGACATTTTTTCTCCCATGTGCCGCTCCTTGGTTTTCCTTGACCGCCCTGATGAATAGCGAAGCATTTCGGCCTGCCTCTCCGCAGAACCCCCAAACACGGGAGAGGGCCTGAATCCGGGAGAGAGTCAGCAATTTCATTATAACCATTTGTATGGAATAGGGCCAGCGTCGCGGCGGATCCATCTCGGCACCGCAGCCCCCAAGCGCGCTTTACTCAGCACCCTCCAGTCTTTTCGGACGCCGCCCGGTAGCGCCAACGATCAATTCCCATTGCCCCCACCATGACAATCATGATAAGCAATAGGAAGGAGGTTGACCCATGACTGCTGAAGCCCTGATCGTCGACGCGCTGCGCACTCCCACGGGACGGGGGCGCGCCGGCGGAGCACTCGCCGAAATCCACCCGGTGGACCTGCTCGCCCAAGCGCTGGCCGCGCTGGTCGAGCGCACCGGAATCGACCCCGGAGCCGTCGATGACGTGCTCGTCGGCTGCGTCTCGCAAACCGGGGAGCAATCCGCCACACCCGGGCGCATGGCCTGGCTGGCCGCAGGATATCCCGCCCATGTCCCCTCGGCCACGATCGACCGCAAGTGCGGCTCGTCCCAACAGGCGATCCATTTTGCCGCACAGGGAATCCTGGCCGGAGCCTACGACATGGTCATTGCCGGCGGCATCGAGTCCATGAGCCGGGTGCCCATGGGCTCGGCGCGGGCCGGCGCCGATCCCTTCGGGCCCACGGTCACCGCCCGCTTTGCCCCGGGCCTGGTTTCCCAAGGCGTCGCGGCCGAGCTGGTGGCGGCCAAGTACGGAATCAGCCGCGAGGCCCAGGACGAGTACGCCGCCCGGTCCCACCGGCTCGCGCATGCCTCGGCCGGATTCTTCGAACGGGAAATCGTCCCGGCGCAAGCCCCGGACGGCACCCTCGTCACCCGCGACGAGACTCCCCGGCCGGACACCACCGCCGAACGCCTCGCGGGACTCAAGCCCGTCTTCGAGAGCCCGGAGCTCGGTGCGCGCTTCCCCCAGGTCAACTGGTCCGTCACCGCCGGGAACTCGTCCCAGCTGGCGGACTCGGCCACCGTGGTCCTGATGGTAAGCGAGCGCAAGGCGCGCGCACTGGGCCTCGCGCCCCGCGCACGGGTCCATGCCATGAGCGCGGTCGGGGACGACCCGCTGCTGATGCTCACCGCACCCATTCCGGCAACGGAAAAGATCCTGTCCCGTTCGGGCATGACGCTGGACCGGATGGACCATATCGAGATCAACGAGGCCTTCGCGCCGGTTCCGCTCGCCTGGCAGAGCCATTTCAACGCCGACATCGAAAAGATCAACCCGCGCGGAGGCGCCATTGCCCTCGGCCACCCTCTCGGCGCCTCGGGAACGCGGCTGCTCACCACAATGCTGCACGCGCTGGAGGACAACGGGCAACGCTACGGACTTCAGCTCATGTGCGAAGCCGGCGGCATGGCCAACGCGACCATCATCGAACGTCTCTAACAACCCGGCAGGAGAAAAGCCATGGATATCAACGGAGCATCCGCGATCGTCACCGGAGGCGCCTCCGGGCTCGGGGCGGCAACGGTCCGCCGCCTTACCGGAGAGGGCGCCAAGGTCGTCATCCTCGATCTGCCCTCCTCCGCCGGCGCGCAGGTCGCCGCCGAGCTTGGGGCCACCTTCGTGGCCGCCGACGTCACGGATCCGGACAGCGTCAACGAGGCCCTGGACGCCGCCGAGAACCTGGCGCCGCTGCGCGCCCTGGTGCACTGCGCCGGCCGCGGCGGCGCAGTGCGCCTGGTCGACCGCGACGGCAACCCGGGCTCCCTCGAAGCCTACGAGGCCGTCGTGCGGACCAACCTCATTGGAACGTTCAACGTGCTGCGGCTGGCCGCGGCACGCATGGCGAAAAACGAGGACGTCGACGGCGAACGCGGCGTGTGCATCCTGACCGCCTCCGTGGCCGCCTACGAGGGCCAGATCGGCCAGATCCCTTATGCCTCGGCCAAGGCGGGCATCGTCGGGATGACCCTGGTGGCGGCCCGAGACCTCGCCAGCAAGCACATCCGTGTCACGACCATCGCCCCGGGCCTCTTCGATACGCCGATCCTGGCGCGCCTGCCGGAAAACGTCCGCGACTCGCTGGCCCAGAGCATCCCCCACCCGAGCCGGCTCGGAGTCCCGGAGGAATACGCCTCCCTGGCCCAGCACATCATCAGCAACCCCATGCTCAACGGCGAGACCATCAGGCTCGATGGCGCCATTCGCATGGCTCCGCGCTAAAGCCCGAGAACGGAAGAAGACATGACGCACAAAATCGCAGTCATCGGGGGCACCGGCCCGCAGGGACGGGGCCTCGCCTACCGCTTGGCCATGGCCGGGCACACCGTCACGATCGGTTCGCGCGATGCCGCGCGGGCGGCCGAAAAGTCCGCGGAAATCGCGGCGAAGATCGGCGGAGCGGCAACCATTGGCGGAGCGGAGAACTCCGTCGCGGCCGCGACATCCGACGTCGTTCTGCTGGCGGTTCCCTGGGACGGCCACGCGGCACTTGTCACCTCGCTGGCGTCGGAACTGCGCGGGAAGACCGTCATCAGTTGCGTGAACCCGCTCGGCTTCGACCAGGACGGCCCGTACGGGCTGACGCTTCAGGAGAGCGCCGCCGAGGAGGCCCAGCGGATCGTGCCGGACGCCGCCGTCGTCGGCTCCTTCCACCACGTTGCGGCGCTCTCGCTGTGGAAGAACGAAGGCCCACTCAGCCACGAGGACATCCTGGTCTGCGGCGACAACCCCCAGGCGAAGGATCTGGTCATGGACCTCGCCGCGGCCGTCACCGGCAAGCGGGGCATCGACGCCGGGGCCCTGCGGCTGGCGCGGCAGCTGGAACCGCTCACCGCCGTGCTGATCAACATCAACAAGAACTACAAGACCCGCTCGGGCCTGGCCATCACCGGCGTCGGGGGGCATGCATGAGCCGCGAGGAACAGCCCCTGATCATCGAGGAACGCGGCCGGGTCCTGATCCTGACGCTGAACCGTCCGCGGGCGAAAAACGCCATGTCCCTCCAGCTCTCCGAGGAACTCGCCGAGGCCTTTGAGATTCTCGACAGCCGCCCGGACCTCAGCCTCGGCGTCATCACCGGAGCGGGAGGCACCTTCTGCGCCGGCATGGACCTGAAGGGGTTCGCCCGGGGCGAGATTCCCATCGTGCCGGACCGCGGCTTCGCCGGACTGGTCCAGCGTCCGCCGCGCAAGCCGCTCATTGCCGCGGTCGAAGGCTACGCCCTCGGTGGCGGGTTCGAGATTGCGCTGGCCTGCGACCTGATCGTCGCGGCGGACAACGCGATCTTCGGGCTGCCGGAGGTCAAGCGTGGGCTGACCGCGAATGCCGGCGGCCTGCTGCGCCTGCAGCACCGGCTCCCCTACCACTACGCCATGGAACTGGTACTCACCGGACGGATGCTTCCGGCGGTCGAGGCCGGCGAACTGCACCTGGTGAACCGGGTGACCGCCCCCGGGGCGGCCTTGGACACGGCGCTGGAGCTTGCCGAGGAGATCGCTAGGAACGCCCCGCTGGCGCTGGCCACCTCCAAGCGGATCATGGTGGAGTCCGTCGACTGGCCGGTCGGGGAGAAGTTCGCCCGCCAGCACGAATTCGTCGACCCCATCCGCAAGTCCAACGACGCCGCGGAGGGGGCCCGGGCCTTCGTCGAAAAGCGCGTTCCGGTCTGGACCGGCAGCTAGCCAGCAAAGTACTGCGTTACAGCTGCGGCTGGCGGGGGAACCGCCGGCGCCCCGCGGCGGCTGCTTCGGACTCCGATGTCCATAGCGGCCGCCGCCCGCTTCGTGCGGCAGCACGTCGGCCCGAGCCCCAGGAGGCAGCTTTGAGTGGTGGAACGGCGTCTCCGAGCAGCGCCCCAAAGTTGCGGCCCGTCTGGGCGGGCAGGGTCCTCGCCCTCACCGGCATCGTGCTGGTCGCGCTCAACCTGCGCTCGGCGGTCACCGCCATGTCGCCGATCGTCGGCCGGATCAATGCTGACGTGCCGCTGAGCGATGTCGCCCTGGGCGTCGTCGGCATGCTTCCTCCCTTGATGCTGGCAACCGGGGGCCTGCTGGGGCCGGTCATCGCCCGTTGGATCCGGCTGGAAACGAACCTGGTCCTGGCCTGCGCCGGCATGTTCGCCGGGCACATGGTCCGCTCGTGGGCCGGCGACTTCGCGCAACTGCTGGTGGGCAGCACCGTGGCGATGCTCTCCATGGGCGTCGGCAACGTCCTGCTGCCGGCGCTGGTGAAGAAATACTTCCCCGACCGGATCGCCCTGATGACCAGCATCTACGCCATGCTGTTCTCCGTCAGTACGGCCATTCCGGGCACCGTCTCGCCGATGGTTGCGGACGCGGCAGGCTGGAGGAACTCGCTCATGGTCTGGGGCATCGCCGCGGCGGTCGCCGCGCCTCCGTGGATCGCACTGACCCTCAGGGGCAGGTCCCGGGACGGGCAGGACGAGGATGCTTCAGCGGCGGTCTCCAGCGCCCCCGCCGCCGGCGCAGGACTGTGGCGTTCGCGCGTGGCTTGGGGGCTGATGCTGATGCACGGGCTGTCCGCGCTCAACGGATACGCGATGCTGGCCTGGTTGCCGGAGATCCTGGTGGACACCGCAGGCACCTCCAGCGTGGAGGCCGGCATCCTGCTGTCCGCATACGCCGTGACGGCTGGCCCGCTGGCGCTGGTTGTTCCCGCGATCGCCCTCCGGATGCGCACCCCCGGCGTGCTCGCCTACATCGGGGCGGCCTTGTTCGTCGCCGGCTACGCTGGCCTGATGATCTCGCCCGGCTTCCTGACGCCCCTCTGGGTCCTCGTCTCGGCCTCGGGCACGGGCCTGTTTCCCGTGATGCTCGCGTTGATAAACGCCCGGACCCGGACTCCGGCCACAACCGCTGCGCTGAGCGGTTTCGTGCAGGGGAACGGAGCGCTGATCTCCGTCGCCGGCCCGCTGGTCGTGGGTCTCCTCCGCGACTGGACCGGCGGGTGGACGGCGCCGTTCTGCTTCCTCGTCGCGGCGGCGATGGGCATCGTGCTGGGCGGGATGCTGCTGCGGAGCCCGCTCTCGGTCGACGATGAGCTCCTGGACTACGCCGCGCGCCGCTGATCGGCGCCACCCTTCCCCCAGCCCAAGTCCTGCCCTCCGGCACCGGGTGCCGTGCGGTTACCCGGTGCCGGGCTTCCTCGTCGGGTGTCCGCATGCCGAAGGTCTGCACCGTTCGCGGTGCGGACCTTCGGTCCCTGCCGTGGCAGCCTAGCCGAGAAAGGCCCCGGCGGCTGCCTGCCACCCGTCCGCCGTCGTCCTGCCGGCTGCCGTGCGTCCCGCAAGGTAGCCAAACACCAGCCCCGGGCCGAGGGTCCCGCCCGCGCCGCCGTACACCATGCCCGTGGGACCGGCCATGACGTTTCCGGCGGCGAACAGGCCGGGAATCACTTCACCGTCGACGGTGAGGACCTCGGACCTGCTGGTTGTCCGGGGGCCTCCCTTAGTGCCCAAGGTGCTGCTGTGCAGTTCCACGGCATAGAAGGGACCCCGCTCCAACGTCCCGAACGTGGATTCCGCTCCGGGATACCCGTCCCGGTTGCCGACGAACCCGTCGAACGCGCTCTCGCCGCGCCGGAAATCCGGGTCGATGCCCCGCTTGGCGTGCCCGTTCCACCGCTCGACCGTCCCGACCAGCGCATCGGCCGGCACGCCGATCCGGTCGGCCAGGCCAACGAGCGTGTCCGCCCGGATGATCCACTCCGGCACAGGGGCTCCAGGAGGGGACCCGAAGCCGCCGAAGCGCTCCATCATTCGGGCGTCGAAGACCACCCAGCAGGGGATGTTCCGGTAGTCGAAGGAGGTGGGATCCAACTCGTGGAAGGCCCCGCCCATGGCGTTGTAGTTCGCTGCCTCGTTGGCGAACCGCTTGCCCTCGCGGTTCACCATGATCGAATGCGGCACGGTTCGCTCACGCTGGACCAGATACACCGGCCGGGTGCCGTACGCGTTCTCTCCCGGCAACGTGCACACTGGAACCCACCAGGCCTCGCGCATGTTGCCGAGGCTGGCTCCAACGCGCATGGCCATGCGCAGCCCGTCGCCGGTGTTCGTGGGAACGCTGGCGGGATGAGTGATGGGCCCGCGCAGGAAGTCGCGGGCCAAGTCCTTGTCCCATTCGAATCCGCCGGTCGCCAGAACGACACCCCGGTGCGCCGCGACCTCATGGAGTCCGCGCGGCCCCTCGAGGGCGACGCCGCGGACGGCTCCGTCCTCGAGCCGAAGTTGGACGGCGCGCTCGTTGAGGTGGACCTCCACCCCCTTCTCCAGGCATCCCTGCAGCAGCGCGGCGACCATGGCACGCCCCAGCCCCTCGACCTGCTGCTCCTCCCGCTCACGGGCCACTTCCGGCGTCAGGAAACCGGTGCCCCCGCCGATGGGAGTTTCGCCCACGACCATGCGGCGCGGGGTTCCTCCCAAGCGGCCAGCCCACGCGCCCAACCCGTGCAGGGAGAACAGCTGCGGTTCCAGTGAACGGCCCCCGCCGGGTTTGCCGCCGGGCTGCTCGGGGTGGTAGTCGGGGTAGCCCGGCACCAGGGACATTTGCATCGGCGTGGTGTCGAGCCAGTCCAGCAGCTCCGGGACCGTGTCCACGAAGGCCTCCGCCAACTCGCGGAGGATCATGCCGTTGGAGAGGGACCCGAGGTAGGCCAGCGCGTCGGCGCGCGAGTCCTGGATCCCCCGTTCGCGGGCATACCGGTTGTTCGGCATCCACACGACCGCGCTGGACAGGCAGGTGGTGCCCCCCAGAACCGGCGCCTTTTCGAAGACGCCGACCCGGGCGCCCGCATCGGCCGCCGCCAACGCCGCGCACAGGCCCGACGCCCCACTCCCCAGCACAACCACGTCAAAGGCGGAACCACTTGCGGTGCTGTTCACGTGCTCACTCCCCGTTCTCGGCAATCGGCCTAGGGTGGCGCAGGGGACCAATAGTGGGCGTGCGAGGGACTTCGTCCCAGCGGTAACGGCCCGGGTCCAGCCACTCGAGTCCTGGTAAGCAACAGCGGTAAAACGCACGCCGCAGGATGTCCTGCATCACAAAATGACGCTAACACTGCGGGCTCATTGTTACAATCGTTATCCTAGATTCGGCGCCGGGAAAGGCGGAGGTCCCGCCGGCCGGGTCTAGAGCGTCCAGGAAATCGGCGCGTTCAGGACGTCGGGGAACTTCCGCTCGACGTAGTTCGCGTACTCAAGGATGTGCTCGTGCATGGTGCTCGCCGCGGCGGCCGGGTCCCGGGCGGCCAGTGCCTCGTATATGGCAGCGTGCGCCTTGTGGACCGCCAGCCTGCGGTGTTCGGGGTAGTCCACGCCGATCGCCGTGCCATCCAGCATTCCCAGGAGGGTCTCGATCAGGTGCCCGAACAGGGCATTGCCGGAGTTGCGCGCAATGATGTCATGGAAACGCTTGTTCATCTCGAGGAAGACCGACTCGTCCCCCACCTTGTCGAGCATGTGGTCCACGCTGTACTTCAGCTCCGCGAGCTGGTTGTCATCCATCCGCGTCGCCGCGAGTTGGGCCATCATGGGCTCGAGGGCCGTCCTGGCCTCGGTGACGGTGCGGAACGGCGCGTTTTCGAACTGGAGCAGCAAGGTCAGGGCAGTGGCCAGGCCGCTGCCGTCCGGCTGTTGCACCACGGGCCCCCCGCCGGGCCCGGGCTTGAGCACAATGATGCCCTGCAGCTCGAGGAAACGCAGCGACTCCCGCAACGTCCCGCGCCCGATGTTGTACTCCTCCAACATGACCCGTTCCGGCGGCAGGCGGTCCCCCGCCTTGTTGCCTCGGCGCTGGATATCGGCGACGATGCGCTGGGCCACCAGCACGGCCGTCTTCTGCGGCCGTAGTGAGGTTGGCATGGGTCTCCTTCAGGGACGGATTGGCGGCGCGGACGCCTTAATAATCGAATCATAAGTATAATCCAGACTATTATGCCCGCGCCGCCACCGAACGTCAGGAGGCGGGTTCCAGATCCGCCATAAGCTTCTTCAGCGGGACGCCGGAGTCGCCGGCCCTCTCGGCCGGCACGTTGAGCCCTTTGGCCAGGAGCGTCTTGACGGCCATGAAGTCCACGGGATTGTTAATGCAATCCACTGCGATGACCCGTCCGGCCCGGTAGTAGATCACGGAGAACTTCTCCTCGGAGACGGTCCCGCGCACCACGACCTGGTCGTGCCCCGCCGACAACCCGGCCATCTGCAGCTTCAGGTCGCCCTGGTCCGACCAGAACCATGGCACCATGCGGTACGCAACCCTGGTTCCCGTAATCGTGACGGCGGCGTTGCGCGCCTGCTCGACGGCATTGTTGACGCTCTCAAGCCGCAACCGCTCCGGAGCCCCTTCCCGCGGCAGCGGGTTCGGCAGATTCGCACAGTCGCCCGCGACCACGGTGGTGCCGTCGGAGGCAAGCGAGTGCTCGTCCACGACAATCCCGTTGCCACAGGCCAGGCCGAGGGCTTCGGCGAGTTCCGTCCGGGGAACCACGCCGATGCCCACCAGCACGACGTCCGCGGGCACCGTGCACCCGCCTTCCAGCTCGACGCCGGCGACCCGGCCCTGGGCGTCGCCGGTGAACCGGACGATCCTCGCGTCCAAAGTGACGTCAATGCCGCGCGCCCGGTGGGCGCCGAGGAAGAACTCCGAGGTCGCCTCCCCCACCGCCCGGCCGATAAGCCGGGGCGCCGCCTCGAGGACGGACACCGTCTTGCCCAGCTTGCGGGCGCTCGCCGCGGCTTCCAGGCCGACGAAGCCGCCGCCGACCACGACCACGTTCCGGGCCCGTTCCAGCCGGGTCTTGAGGTCCTCCGCGTCGTCGGCGTCGCGGAGGTAGAGCACCCCCTCCAGTTCGGCGCCGTCGATCTGGAGCTTCCGCGGCCGGGCGCCAGTGGTCAGCGCCAGGCGGTCGAAGGCAAAGCGCCTGCCCGAAGCGGCGGTGGCGACCCCTGCGCCGTCAGGCCCCTTGTCAATCGACACGATCCTCTCACTCAGGACCAGGTCGATGTTGTGCTTCTCGTAGAAGTCCCGGGTCCTGTAGGCCAGGGTCTCCGCCGTGACGAGCCCCTGCAGGAACCCCTTGGACAGCGGCGGCCGCTGGTACGGGGCGTGCCGCTCCGCCCCGACGATGGTGACCGGCGCGGCGTAGCCCAACTCCCGGAGCGAACTGGCGAGCTGCACGCCAGCCTGCGAGGCGCCAACGATGAGGATCCCGTTGTTCTGCGACATGGCGATCAGACCTGGCTTTCCGGCGTTTCGACGTATACGTGGACATCGCCTTCGAGCTTCAACTGGCATGAGAGGCGCGAGTTGTAGCGGCGCTCTTCGGTGGTGCCGTCAAGCATCTCGTCCTCGAGATCACTCATCGGCTCCAGCACTTCCAGGTCTTCTTCGCGGACGAAGACGTGGCAGGTGGAACAGGCCAAGGAACCACCACAGTCGGCCACGATTCCCGGCAGGCCGTTCCGCACCGCAATCTCCATCACGGAGTCCCCGGCATTGCCGTCAAGGACGCTGACGTCGCCCGCGGCCGAGGTATAGGTCACCTTTGGCATGGTCTTTCCCTTTCATTCCGGAAGATCGCCCAATTTATGATCATGATTGTAACCATCGGGGGACGAATGCAACAGGGCCGCCGCGAGTTTTTCGTGCGGGCGCCGGACGGCCTACGCCTCGGCGCTGAACCTGACCGGGTCCAGGAGCTCACCCAAGGCGTAGACCCCGTTGAAGACCTCGACCCCTGCCGCTGTCAGCCGCGCGTCCAGCTGCCCCCACCCCCGCGGCAGGCATGGCGCGCCGGCCGGAGCGGGCGCCAACGACGCCAGCTCGATCCGGCGTTCCCTGTTGGGCCAATACTCGGCGTCGACCACCGTCAGCACCGCCCCGGCCTCCCGGAATTCGATCCAAGGGTCCACGACCATGACGAACAGCATCCCCCCGTGCCCTTTGTAGCGCAGGTCGCCGCGGTACTTGATGATTCCCTGCCCGAGTGCCGGATCGTACCCGGAGGCGTCGTCGAGCTCGAAGAAATAGACCCCGCCGCCCGCTTCCGCAGCACCATAGCCGGCACCCCGGCGGCCGTCCGGCATCGAATCGATGTAGCGGGTGAAACTGCTCTTGACCCCCCAGGAAAGCCCGGGGCGGGCCAACGCCTCACTCCCGTCCGGCATGTGGGCCGGGGCACTCATACTCATATACGCCATCCTTGTCGATGTCTTAAAGCAGTGCCCGGGCCGCCGCCCCGCAGGGACGGCGGCCCGGGCCGTTGGCCTGCCCCGTGCGCCGGAGCCAGCCGGAGCGCTAGAGCCGCTCCCCCAGCAGGCGCTTGCCCGGGGTGAACGTCGCCGGGAGCCTGTCGAAGCCCGTATTGACGCCCTGCCGCGGATAGCGGACCACATTGGCATGGTCCACCTTGTAGTCGGGCATGCGCTCCAGGACCTGGGTCAGGATGGTTCGCGCCATCAGCCGGCCCAGGTGGGAACCGGCGCAGCGGTGGCTGCCCACACCGAATGCCATGTGGCGGTTCGGCATGCGCTCGATGTCCACCTCATCGGGGTTATCGAACCCGCCGGCGGCATCCCGGTTTCCGGAGGACCAGGCGAGCAGCGCCCGGTCCCCCTTCCTGACCTTCACCCCGTGGAAGTCTGCATCCTGGCCGACGGTACGGGCGAGCGCCTGGGTGGGGGAAAAGAACCGCAGGAACTCCTCGACGGCATTCTGCATCAGGTCGGGATTGTCGATCAGCCGCTGCCGGACATCGGGGTGCGCGGACAGCCACTCGAGCGCCTGGCCGCTGAGGGAGGCAACGGTGCCCACGCCGCCGGAGATGATCAGGTCGACCATGTTCAGCACTTCCTCCTCGGTGATCGGCCGGCCGCCGATCTCATGGCCAAGGATGAAGCTGATGGGGTCGTCGCCGGGGTTGCGCCTGCGCTCCGCAATGACCTCTTTCACCTTCTCGGTCAGCGCGGGGAGCTCCTCCTCGGTGACCTTGATGTACTCGGGGCTGCCCAGCGGCGCGGAAAGGACCTTGCGGTGGGCGAAGGAGTAGCGGCGCCAGTCCTCGACCGGCAGGGACAGCCAGTCGATGGTGATGATGGACGGGATGCCGGTCAGCGTGGCGAAATCCGCCTCACCGCTTTCGATGATGTCATCGATGAAGAGGGCAGTGTATTTTTCGACCATCGGGCGCATCTCCTCGACCCGCGATGGCGTGAGCAGCTGGTTCATGATTCGCCGGTACGGCATGGACGCCGGCGGGTCGAGATCGATGGGGAAATGCTCAGTGATCGGGCGCTTGGGAATGAGGATCGCCTGGCCTTCGCCGCCGTGGGGGCTGCGGGCCGAGGAGAACATCTCGTCGTCGCGAGCGGCGTCGAAGATGGCGTCGTATCCGCTCAGGACCCAATAGCCGCCCCAAGACTCGGTCCAGACGACCGGGCCCTCCGACCGCAACCTGCGGTAGCTCGCGACCGGATCCTTGGCGTGCTCTTCGGCGTTGTGGTCGAAGTCGACGACCGGGCGATCGGTCCGCGCCTCTGTCTCTACGGCCGTTTGCTCTGTCATGGAACTCCCCTTTGCTTCCGGCTTCGCGTTGCGGATGGCCCAGACGATCCGGCGTTCCGAGCGAAACTCCTCCTTGTATCTACTAATTATTATAATAGAATCGGGATCAAGCCCAGTCTAGAGTCCGCCGGAGATTACACGGGGGATTTTCGACCCGGACCACGCGACCGGCCCACCACTGTTCAGGCAGGACAACCAGTAAGGAGTACTGATGCGTATTGAACTCGACCGCAAAGTCTGCCAGGGACACGGCGTCTGCCAAATGACGGCCTCGAATCTGTTCACGCTTTCCGACGAGGACGGCCTGGCCATCCAGCCCGCCAACCCGATCGCCGAGGAGTTCCAGGACGAAGGACGCCTGGCCTCCGTCAGTTGCCCGGAGCGTGCCCTCAGTATCGTCGAGGACTAGCGGAACGGCGGCGGGATCGCGCTGCGGCACCGTGCAGCCCGGCCCCGCCCCGCCCCGCCCCGCAGAAAGGTGCCCCGTCAGAAGATTGGCGGGGCACCTTTCAATCCCGGAATTGCCAGGCGGATCATGGCTCGGTCGGTCCCCGGCCGGCGGGTGCGCAGCAGGAGGGCAGCGGAAAGGCGGCCACCCGGTTTCGGATGGCCGCCCCCTGCGGATGTGTCTACGGAAGCTGGATGAGCTTGGTCTCGTGGAACTCGTCAAAGCCTTCGATGCCGCCTTCGCGGCCGAGGCCGGACTGCTTGTAGCCGCCGAAGGGCTGAAGCACGTTCATGCCCCAGGAGTTGACGTAGATCTGCCCGGTGCGTATTCGCCGGGCGATGGCTTCGGCGGTGGCGTCGTCGCGGGCGAACACGGCGCCGGACAGGCCGTACTCGGTGCCGTTGGCGATCCGCACGGCTTCCTCGATGGTGTCGTAGGGGATGACCGAGAGCACTGGGCCGAAAATCTCCTCCTGGGCAATGCGCATGTCCGGTGTGACATCGGCGAACAGGGTTGGCTCCACGTACCAGCCGGTGTCGAGGTGCTTGGGCCTGCCGCCGCCGGTGACCAGGCGGGCGCCCTCGGCCTTGCCGATTTCGATGTACTGTTCGACCCGCTCGCGCTGGCGCTCTGCGGCCAGCGGGCCCAGCACCGTATCCGGCTCGCGCGGATCGCCGACCTTCAGGCCCTCCATCACGGCCTGGATGCGCGCTACCACCTCGTCTTGGCGCTGGCGCGGGACCAAGATGCGGGTCAGCGCTGCGCAGACCTGGCCGGAATGGCCAACGCCGTAGAACACCAGCTCCGGGAAGACCGTGTCCAGGTCGACGTCATCGGCGAGGATGGCCGCGGACTTCCCGCCCAGCTCCAGGGTGACCCGCGCGATCCGCTCGGCCGCAATGCTCATGATCTTCCGGCCCGCGGCGGTGCTTCCGGTGAAGGTGATCATGTCCACGTCCTTGTGCCTCACCAGGTACTCCCCGACCTCCCGGCCGGCGGGCAGGAGACTGATGACGCCCTCGGGCAGGCCGGCGGCCGCGAGCGCCTCAGCGAAGATCATCATGCTCACCGGCCCTTCCGGAGCCGGCTTCACCACCACCGTGCAGCCGGCGGCCAGGGCGGGCGCGAACTTCAGCGATGCCGTCGCCACCGGTCCATTCCAGGGCAGGACGGTGGCCACCACCCCGATTGGCTCGCGCACCAGGCGGCCGCTGCCGCCCGGCCAGGAACGCTCCTCCTCGAAACTGAACCGCTCATGGAGCGTGACGACGTCGTCCCACACCTTGACGGCGTTCTCGTGGAAGGCGTTGCTCGAGGCCGCGGGTGCGCCGATCTCTGCCGTGAACGCGGCGGACATTGCTCCCACCCGCTTCTTCACTTCCTCCCCCACGCGGGCCAGGATCCCCGCACGCTCGGCCGGGGTCATCCGTGGCCATGGGCCCTCGTCAAAGGCCTGGCGTGCGGCCGCGACGGCAGCGTCCATGTCCGCTTCCTGCGCCTCCGGAACGGTGGCAATCACCTGTCCGGTCATCGGGGAAATCACCTCGATGGTGGAATCACTGGACGGGGCAACCCACTTGCCCCCAATAAAGAGCCGGTCGAAACTGCGCAGCCCCTGCGCCGACCCTGCCGATACCGCTGAAGTAACCGATGTCATGTCTGCTCCTGACCTCTGAAACGCTTCCCTGGCCCGGGAGGCGGTAGGTGCCGCGCCCACTCCCCGTGCGGCACACAGGTTTTCATCCCACCACTGGGCACGGCCTGCCCCAAGACGGAAATGCGCTTTTGTAAGCGGATGCCCAAAGCTATGAATGATATTCATGATTTGTCAACACCTCCCCCGGATCGGGCCCGCATGGCGGGCCCTGCCCCATCATCCCCCAAGCCGCCCCAATGTGATGGTTGACACACCAAACACTCCTCCATACGGTGTGAATCATGCGCCTGAATTAGGGGGCGTGCCCGGGGCCGTTCGGGGGCGGGGCGCCGAAGCGCAGCAAGCATTTCCACTACTCAGCGGGGAGACATACCCATGGCTAAGACAACGACGGTGATCATTGGTGCAGGCAGTGGCGGCGGAGCCCTGGCAGCGCGCCTGAGCGAGGACAAGGACCAGCAGGTCATCCTGGTTGAGGCAGGTCCGGACTACGAAGAACTGGCGCTGGTTCCCGAGGACGTGCGCGATGCCGGCGAGATGAGCGTCCAAAAGCATGACTGGGGCCTGAAGGCCTACTTCCTGGAACCGCAGGATGCACGCGAAGCAATGCCGTATGCCCGCGGCCGCATTGTCGGCGGATCCTCCGCGGTCAACGCCGCCATCGCCGAGCGCGCCACGAGGGAGGACCTGGACACCTGGGTTGCGGCCGGCAACCCCGAATGGTCCTACGAAAAAACCCTGCCCTACTTCATGCGCCTGGAGAACGACCTGGACTTCCCGGACGCCCCGGGGCACGGCTCGTCCGGACCCGTTCCGATCAAGCGGCACTTCGAAGAGAACTGGGCTGCGGGCGTACGCGCGTTCGCCCAAGCGTGCGCCCAGCGCGGTTTCCCGCGTTCGGACGACGCCAACGCGGACTCCGCGACCGGCTACGGTCCGACGCCCCGGAACCTCTTGGGCGAGGAGGAACTTCGGGCAAGTTCCCTGCTGACGTACCTCGCCCAGGCCCGCCAGCGGCCCAACCTGAGCATCCGTGCCGAGACGCTGGCCCGGCGGGTGGTTTTCAAGGGCACCACGGCCGTCGGCGTCGAGGTTGAACACGATGGCATGGTGGAGACCATCCGCGCGGACCGGGTGGTCCTTGCCGGCGGTGCCATGCACACCCCGCACCTGATGATGCTCTCCGGAATTGGGCCCCGCGAGGTACTGGAGCGCCACGGCATCGAACCGGTCATCGCCAACGAGGCCGTCGGCCAAAATTTCCAAGACCATCCCTTCGCCCCGATGGTCGCGCTGCTGAAGGAGAAGACGGACCGGAACGGCGTGCGCGCACGGCTGAAGTACAGCACGGGCACCGACGATCTGGTGGACGACATGATGATTTTCGCCGCCGTCCTGGATCCGGCCACCATGAACATCCCCGCCGACACCAAGGGGCGCAAGGCGCTGATGATGAACAACCTGCTGGCCAAGCCCCGCTCGGTCGGCTGGATCACCCTCTCCTCGCCGGACCCGAAGGTGCAGCCCGAACTGCACGTAAACTTCCTTTCCCACCCCAGCGACATCGAGCGGCTGAAGGGATCCCTGCGCCTGTCCTGGGACATGATCACCTCGTCCCCCATGGCGGAGGAGATCGAGGAAATCTGTTTCCTCGACGCCGACACGATCGCCGACGATGCCAAGCTCGAGGCGTACATCCGCGGGCTGGCCTCCACGTCCCTGCATGCCGCCGGCACCTGCCGGATGGGACCGGCGGGTGACCCCACCGCCGTCGTCGACCAGCACCTCGCGGTGCACGGGGCCGAAAACCTCTGGATCGCCGATGCCTCGGTCATGGTCAACGTGACTACCGGGCTCACCAACCTGACCGCCTACATGATCGGCGAACGCCTCGCCGACTGGCTCAAGAACGGCACGGACTCCCCCACCGACGAGACCGAGCTCGTCTCGGTCGCCCCCTAGGGACCGGCCGTCACATCCTGCAATCCCTTGGACACAGATCCTGGAACGGAGAACCGATGACAGCGGAAACAACGACGGCGGCGCGGGGCGTGGATGCGGACGTGGAAGCGATCCGGCGCCTGACCCACGAGTACTCCTGGGCCGTGGACAATGCCAGGCTCGACGACATCGTGGCCCTCTTTGCCGAGGACGCGGAGTGGGACGTCACCGCCTTCGGCATGGAGGTGGTGCGCGGCACCGAGGCCATCCGGGCGTTCTACACCGGCCTGATCGAAAACACCACGCACCGCTGCCACCTGGCGCTGAACCACCGCATTGACGTGGACGGGGATACGGCCGCCGCGACGGTGTACATCCACGCCTTCGTCACCACCGGTGACGGCAGGCGGGACGAATCCCTGGGCTACTACGCGGACAGCTACGTCCGCACCTCCCAGGGGTGGAAGTTCCAGCGGCGGGCGGCCTATCCGCTCCTGCCGGCGCCTCCCGCGCCCGTGTAGGGAGCATTCGGCACAATGCCGGGAGGAGCGCACCCCTCGTGCACTCCTCCCGGCATTGTGCCGCCCGCCCGCGCAGCATCGGGCGCGCGGCATCGGGCGGCCATGACGACGGCGGCGGTACCCCGGCGGGTACCGCCGCCGTTGTCATGGCCGCGCCGGGGGCTGTAGCGGCAGGCAGGAAAGGACCCTGGGGCCGGGTGCCGGCCCCAGGGTCCCGTGGTCCCTGCCGCCTGTGCGCGCTTCAGGGGGCGCTCAGGCGCGCCACTGGATGTGCTTGACCTCCAGGTACTCGCGCACGCCCCACTCGCCGAACTCGCGGCCGACGCCGGAACGGCCGTAGCCCCCGAATGGCGCATCGGGCCGCATGGAGCCGCCGCCGTTGATCCATACGGTTCCGGCGCGGACCTGCTCGGCCACGCGGCGCCCCTCGGCCAGGTCCTCGCCGCACCACACATTCGCGGCCAGCCCGTACGGGGTGTCGTTGGCAAGGCGGATAGCCTCATCGGTGTCCCTGAAGGGGACGATGACAGCGACGGGGCCGAAGATTTCCTCCTGGACGGCGCGGGCGCTGTGCGGGAGTTCGCCCAGCAGTACCGGGTTGACAAACCAGCCCTTCTCCGGCAGCGGCCTGGTGACCTCGAGCAGCTTCCGCCCGCCCTCCGCCGCCGCCCCGTCGATGAACCCCTGGACGCGTGCCTGGTGGTCGGGGCGGATCATGGGTCCGATGTTGGTTGCCCGGTCCCAGGGGTCCCCCACGACCATCTGGTCGAAGGCCGAGGCCCCGGCCTCGAGGAACTCGTCGTAGAGCTCGTCGTGCACCAGGATGCGCGCCAGGGCCGCGCAGCCCTGGCCGCCGTTGCGTGCCCAGCGCAGGTGCATCTCGACGGCGATTTCCTGGACGTTGACCCCGGGCAGGATGAGCGTCGGCGATTTCCCGCCCAGCTCCAGCGTCACGCCGGTGAGGTTGGTGGCCGCCTGCGCCATGATCTTCGAGCCGACGCCGTCGGACCCGGTAAACGAGACCTTGTCCACCCCCGGATGCGAGGACAGCTGCTGGCCCACGTCCGCGCCGCCGATGATGACGTTCATGACGCCGTCCGGCAGGCCTGCTTCGCGGATCAGGTCCCCCAGGAACAGGGTGGTCAGCGGGGTGCGGGGAGACGGCAGGAGCACTACGGTGCAGCCGGCGGCCAGGGCCGCGCCGAACTTGAAGATGGCCAGGTTCAGCGGGTAGTTGTAGCCGGTGATGGCGGCGACGACGCCGACGGGTTGGTGCACGACGTCGCTCATGGTGGGGTGCGGCTTGTCGTAGCCGCCCAGGTGCTGGACGCGCTCGGTCTTCGCGGCCTCGGCGGCCCAGCGCAGATGCTCCTCGACGCCCATCCTGACCTGCAGGTACTCCGCCAGCGCGACGGGGGTGCCGACCTCGTTGACGATGGAGGGCAGCAGCCGGTCGGCCGCCGCCTCCAGCACGTCGGCGAGGCGGTGGATGTGGCGCGAACGCTCCTCGCCGCTCAGCGCTGACCAGGCCGGGAACGCGGCGCGGGCCGCGGCGACGGCGGCGTCGACCTGCCGGTTCGAGGCACCGCCCACGGTGCCGATCACGGCTTCGGTGGCCGGGTTGAACACGTCCCAGGTCTCGCCCTCGGGCTGGACCTGGGCGCCGCCGACCAGCAGCGTACGGGTCTCGGGGACCCAGTCCTGGAGCGGGTTCTGTGCGGTTTCGGTGCTGAGCGTCATGCTTTTGCCCCTTCCTTGGGCTTCTTGGCCATCAGGCCCACGCGGGTCATTTCGCAGACGACCTCGTCGCGCTGGTTCAGGCCGATGTGCTTGAACCAGACGATGCCCGAATCGTCGCGGGTCTTCGACTCGCGCTTCTTCACGATGGTGGTCTCCGCCCGCAGGGTGTCGCCGTGGAACACCGGGTGGGGGAACTTGATGGAGTCGTAGCCGAGGTTGCCCAGGGTGGTGCCCATGGTCAGCTCCGGAACGTGGAAGGCACCGATCAGCGCGACCGTAAAGAGGCTGTTGAGCACCCGCTGTCCGTGGATGGAGTTCTTGGAGAACTCCTCGTCCAGGTGCAACGGCTGCAGGTTCATGGTCAGCGACGTGAACATCACGTTGTCCATCTCAGTGATGGTCCGGGTCAGGGCGTGCTTGTAGTGGGCGCCTTCTTCGAATTCCTCGAACCACAGTCCGCGCATTGTCATCGGTTTGCTCCTGTCGTGATTTGTGCCGCGCGGTCGAGCCACTCAACGGCCTTGTCGTAGTGTGCCTTGTCGATATGCAGTCCGCGGTAGCGCAGCGCCCCGGTCCCGTCGGCGGCGGCGGCCTCGTAGGCCTTGACCATTCCCTCATAGAACGCGATGTCTTCGACCGACGGCGAGAAGACGGCATTGACCGTGGCCACGTGCTTGGGGTGGATCGCGATCATTCCGCGGAACCCCAACTGCCGGCCCCGGAGGGCGAACTCGCGCAACCCATCAAGGTTCTCCAGGTCCTCCCAGAGGCCGGTGAGCGCGTGGATGCCGGCTTCGCGGCAGGCCAGCAGCACCCGGCTGCGCAGGTAGAGCGTCTCCTGGCCCTCCGGAGTCCACTCGTAGCCGACGGCGCGGGCGATGTCCGCGTGCTCGGCGCTCGGGCCGATCATGGCGCCGACGCGGGGAGAGCTCAGTGCCACCTCGCGGCAGTTTTGGATGGCCTGCACCGTTTCGACCGGAACGATGTACTCCAGCCCACTCACGCCGTTGCGTTCCTCGAAGTGGTCCAGCAGCGCGTCGTACTGCAGCACGTCGGTGGCCCGTTCGATCTTCGGTGCGAAGATGCCCGTCAACCCGGGCACCACCACTTCCTCCAAGTCACCGCCGGTCAGCCGGGTCGCCAGCGGATTGACGCGGACAAAGAGCCCGACCTCGGCGTTGGCCGCCCGCACCCGGCGGATGGACTCCGCCACGAGCGCGCGGGCGGGGGCCTTTTCCGCGGTGGGGACGGAATCCTCCAGGTCCAGCACCACGCAGTCCGCGCCCGCGTTGACGGCCTTCTCCACCCACGCCGGCCGGTGCCCGGGGACAAAGAGGACGGAGCGGTAGGCGCGCATCAGTAGCTCCTCGGCAGCCCGAGCACGTGCTCGGAGAAGTAGTTCAGCACCATTTCCTGGCTGATCGGCGCGATGCGCATGAGCCGGGCTTCGCGGAAGTAGCGTTCCACATGGAACTCCTTGCCGTAGCCGAACCCGCCGTGCACCTGCAGGGCGACGTCGGCGGCGAAGAACCCGGCCTCCGCGCAGAGGTACTTGGCCGCATTGGCCTCGCGGCCGCACGGGATGCCGTTGTCCACCATCCAGGCCGCCTTCTGCACGACGGCTTCGGCGGCGTCGAGCCGGATCTGGGCCTCGGCGAGCTGGAAGGCGATGCCCTGGTTCTTGCCGATGGGGCGGCCAAAGACCTCGCGCTCGTTGGCATAGCGCACGCCCCGGCGCAGCGCCGCCTTGCCGATGCCCAAGGCGGCATTGGCCGAGATGACACGCTCGGCGTTCAGTCCGCCGAGGATGGCGCGGAAGCCATGGCCGACCTCGCCGACGACGTCCTCGTCGGCGACGAAGAGCCCGTCGATGAACAGTTCGTTGGTGTCCACCGCGTTGCGCCCCATCTTGGGGATGGGACGGATGGAGACCTTGGACCGGTCCATCTCGGCAAAGAACAGCGTCATGCCGGCGGTGCGCTTGCCGTTGGGGTCGCGGGGGCTGGTCCGGGCCAGGATCAGCATGCGCTCGGCCTCCTGGGCCTTGGTGATCCAGACCTTCTGGCCGGAGATCAGGTAGCCGCCGTCCACCTTCTTGGCGAAGGTGGAAATGTTGGTGGTGTCGGTGCCCGCGTCCGGCTCGGTGACTGCGAAGGAGGTGTGCAGCTCACCGGTCACCACCCGCTTGAGGAAGCGGTCCTTGAGATCCTTGCTGCCATGGTGGATGATCGGCTCGAACCCGAAGATGCCGATGTGCACTGCGCTGCAGCCACCCATGCCGGCACCGGAGGCGGCGATCTCCTGCTCGACGATGGCCGCCTCGGTGACCCCGAGCCCGCCGCCGCCGTACTCCTCCGGAATGGTCAGTCCCAGCCAGCCGCCTTCGGCCACGGCGTTGTAGAACTCCCAGGGGAATTCCTTGGATTCGTCGTGCTCCATCCAGTATTCGTCCGGGAAGCCCTTGCACAGGGTCCGCACGGAGTCCCTGATGTCGTCATGCAGGGGATTTGGGCTGAAGTCCATGGATTTCTCTTTTCTCGTGAAGGTGCGGGCCGTCAGGAAACGGACACTGCCAGGCGGTCGAAGGTGTCCGGGCCAAGGGCTTCGGCGCGCAGCACCGCCTTGCGGATCTTCTGCGACGGCGTCTTGGGCAGCTCGTCGACGACGCGCAGGTACCGGGGGATGGCGAAGGCCGGGATGCGCCCTTCGCACCAGGAGAGGATCTCTGCCGGGGCGGCAGCCTCGGTGAGGACGACGACGGCCAGGACCTCGTCCTCGCCCGCTTCGACGTCGGCCGGAACGCCGACCACGGCACATTCGGCGACCGCCGGATGGCCCATCACCGCGGCCTCGATCTCGTAAGAGCTGATGTTCTCGCCGCGCCGGCGCAGGGCGTCCTTGTAGCGGTCCACGAAGTAGTACCATCCGTCCTCGTCCTGGCGGAGGGCATCGCCGGTGTGGAACCACAGGTTCCGCCAGGCCTCAAGGGTCTTTTCGGGCATGCCGTAGTAGCCGTTGCTGCAGGTCCACGGCTGGACCGGGCGGACCACCAGCTCGCCGACCTGCCCGACCGGCACCTCGCGGTCCGTTTCGGGATCCACGAGCCGGATGTCGAACCATTTGGAGGCGGCCAGGCCGGCCGCGCCGGCCGGACGCGGCACGCCGTAGGGGGACAGGATCGGCGCGCAGGTTTCGGTCAGCCCGAACGCGTCGACGAAGGCCTCAATGCCGTAGCGCTCCTTGAACTGTTCCACGATGGTGCTGGCGGTCGGCGCCGCATAGACCGCGCGAAGTACGTTGTCCCGGTCGTTCTCCCGGGGCGGCTGCTTCCACGCGAAGTCCATCATCACGCCGACGAAGTTGGTCACGGTGACCCCGGAGTCGCGGACATGGTCGATCCAGCGGCTGGCGCTGAATTTGGGCCGGATGACCGCGCGGCCGCCGGCGATGATGACGGGGTAGACGGCCATGAACTGTGCATTGCCGTGGAAGAGCGGCGTCGTCGTCAGGTATGTGTCCTCGGGCGTCAACCGGGTCAGGCAGACCACTTCCTGGGCGAAGAAGTAAAGCTGTGAGTGCGGCATGGAGACGCCCTTGGAGGGGCCGGTGGTTCCGGAGGTGAAGAAGATCGCGCCCAGGTCCTGGGCGCGCGGCGGCACCATGTCCAGCACGGGGCCATCTTCGAGCTCCTCCCACGGGGCAGCGTCCCAGCCGTTGGAGCGCAGCAGGTCGATGGCCGCGTTACGGTTCCCGGTCCCGGAGTCGATCACCCAGAAGCGCTCGATGCCGCGCACGTGCTTGGCGATGGCCACGAAGCGCGGCGCGAAGACATCGTCGATGACCGCAAAGCGGGCGTCCACCACGTTGAGCTGGTGGCGCAGGAACTCGCCCTCATAGTTGGTGTTGATCGGCACCTCGACGAGGTTCCCGACCGCGGCACCCCACCAGGAGCGCACCAGCTGCGAGGAGTTCATCGCCATGATCGCCACACGGTCCCCCGGGCTGCCGCCGGCCGTGAGCCAGGTGCCGGCAATGCGCTCGGCGCTGGCCAGGGCCTGGGCATACGTCCAGCGGGCCTCCTCCACCGGCGCGTCCAGGCACACGGCGTCCGGGCGTACGGACGCGTGGTGGCGGAGGACCTGGTCCAGGGTCCAGGTCTCCGGGTCCGGGAACGTCGGAACGAGATCCGTGTAAACCTGCCGCTGGCTCATCGATTGCCTCCAACCATCGAAACGTCCTTGAATTCCCTCCGCGAGGCGGCGATCCGTCCGCCCGCCGCCAGGGGCGTGAAGCCGCTTGTCCTGGCCCTTACACCACCCATGGCTGCGCCACCCATGACCGTTATCCTCCGCCCGGACCCGCGGGCCCCCTCGCCCGCGGGTCCGGTAAGCGCACTGCTCGTGGCCATCCCACACTCCTGGAGTATTCCGGGCTCCCAGCCTTGGCTTGCAGCCACCAAAATGTTGTCTAGCTAACAGCTCAGAACCGTAGCACTGGCACTCGTTCCTGACAATGATGCGACTAGATTATTGCCGCCCACCCTGCTTTCGCCCGCCGGAACCGGATTGCGCGCGCCAGGGCCAGGCCGGCGCTCCGCCACGTGCGGACGGCCAAAAGGGCGCGCCAACAGAAAGGCCGGGCAACAGCGAACTGTCACCCGGCCTGCCCGCGGCGCACCGCCAGGGCCGCTTGCCGCCCGCGACGGCACCCTGTGCCGCCGCGGGCGCCAAGGGGCCCAGCAGGTGGCGCTACCCGGCGCCCACCACCGTGCTCATCGTCTTCTCGAACGACGCGCTTTCGAGCCCGGCCAGCGGCTTGACCACCTCTTCGCCCACCTTCTTCAGGTACGCCGCCGTCTGCCCGGCGTCCATTCCCGGCCAGTGGGGGCGGATCAGAAGCGGGCCGATCGGCAACCGGCCGGCGATGGCGGCGATCTGGTTGCGCACGTCGTCGGCCGAGCCGAGGAGGACGTGGTCGCGCACCGTCTCCACGAACCCGTTGCGTACCGCCTCGTCGGACAGCAGGTCCATTCCCCGGTCCGCGTACGCCTCGTACTTCACCCGGGCCACGGCAGCGAAGTTGTTCACGGCGTCGTCGAAGTCGCGGCCAATCATCAGCTCGCGCCGCAGCGGCAGCTTGTTCAACGGCAGGCCCGCACCCACCCGCTCCTCGACGTAGATGCGGATGAGGTCCTCCACCTGGTCCACGGTCTGCTGGGGCGTGATCGTCCAGACGTCGCCCAGGCGGGCAGCGCGGCGCACCCCGGTCTCCTTCATGGCACCCAACCAGATCGGTGGCCGGGGATCCTGGACGGGGCGGATGTGCGTCGGCGCGTCCTCGATGTTCCAGAACCTGCCGTGGTGGGTCACCCGGTCCTGGGTCCAGAGCTTGGTCATGACCTCAATGAGCTCGTCAAGCAGCTGGTACCGCTGCTTGAAGGGCACGCCCATCGTCTCGTACTCCGCGGGCAGGTATCCCGTGCCGATCCCGACGACCAGGCGGCCGCCGGTGATGATGTCCAGGGTCGCGAGCTCCTCGGCCAGGATGACCGGGTGGTGGACCGGGCCAACCAGCACGGTCGTTCCCAAGCGGACGTCGTCGTCGAGCTCAGCGGCCAGCCGGCTCAGCAGCGGAATGGGCTGCAGCCAGCGAAAGCCGTCGTACAGGAAGTGCTGGCCGATGGTCAGGTACTTGAACCCCGCCTCCTGCGCCGCCTCGACCTTGCGCAGCATGAGGTCGAGGTGCTCGGTTGGCGAAGACTGGACCGGCTGGTCGCCCATGAGGATACCGAACTCCATGGTGATCTCCTTGCTCTCTTGCCCCAAAGGGGCATGGGTCTACTTGGCGGTGAGCCCGCCGTCAACGGGAATGGTGATCCCGGTGACGTAGCTGGACAGGTCGCTGGCCAGGAAAAGGGCCACGCCGGCGACCTCCTCCGGCTGCGAGGCACGCCCCATGGGGATCTGGGCGAAGAAGGCCTGCTTGCGCTCCTCGACCTCCTCCGGCGAGGCCCGGAAGAACCCGGGCAGTCCGGGGGTCTCCACGGAGCCCGGAGCGATGGCGTTGACGCGGATCTTGTCCGCCGCAAAGGCCAGGGCAAGGGAGCGCACCAGGGCAATGAGCCCGCCCTTGGTGAAGGAGTACAGGGGGCTCCACGGCGATCCCACCAGGCCCGAGCTCGAGCTCTTGAAGATCACCGAGGCGCCATCGGCCGCCTTGAGCAGGTCGGTCAGATAGTGGGTGAGGTAGAAGCTGGCGCGCGCGTTGATCTCGATCAGGGCATCCCACTCCTCCTGGCTGAGGTCCAGGCCGGCCGCGCCAGGGATGCCGACGTTGTTGTAAAGGACATGGAGCACGCCGTGCTCCCTCTGCACCTGTCCGGCGACGTCCTTCAGGGCATCCAGGTCACGGACGTCCGCGACGATGCCGGTCGCCTGACCGCCCTTTTCCCGGATCCCGTCGACAACGGCCCTGGTGGCCTCCTCATCCCGGTCCACGACGTAGACGAACGCCCCCTGCTCGGCGAACCGTTCGGCGCCCGCCCTGCCCATCCCGGAGGCACCAGCAGTGACCAACGCGACCTTATTCTGCAGCATAATTTTCCTTCTTCGATGCTCGGGTAAATCGGCGGTGGGTGGCACCGGGTTCGCGACGGAAACTACCATCGTCCGCCCTCGGGCCCATTTTATAATCATCATTATTACGGATGACTTGTCGCTCTTCAAGGGGTTTGTGCCGCGCGTCTTCCGCAGCCATCCCGCAGGGAGCCGGACGCCCCTCACTGCCTGCCAACCCGGGCACGGCGGGCATGTTTCCCGGCCCGGCCCTCAGCGGGCGCGCTGCCGGAATGCGGCCACGGCTGCCGCATGCTGGGCGGTCCCAAAGAGCAGGGCGGTCGCCTCCACCGACTCGCTGAAGCCGGCCGTGGTGTGCCGGTTGATGAACGCCTTGCCGACCTGAACCGCGAGCGGGGGCTTCGCCGCGATCTCCCCGGCCAGGCCCAGAGCGCGTTCAAGCAGTTCATCGTCCGGGTGGACCTCCTGGACCAGGCCGCACGCCAGTGCCTGGCAGGGATCGAGGTCGCGTCCGGTGAGCGCCAGGTAGCTGGTCCACTGGGGGCCGATTACCTGTGGTCCGCGCACGATTCCGAATCCCGGCTGGAGTCCGACGTTGGCTTCCTTGAAGGAAAACCGGGCTGACTCCCCAGCAAGGACCATGTCGCAGGCCAGGGCAAGCTCGGTTCCTCCTCCGTAGGCCCGGCCGCCGACCGCGGCGATCACCGGAACCGCGCACCGTTCCACGGAGTGGAAGGCCTCGTACACGCGCCGCAGGTGCGGCCGCACCAGGTCCGCGTCGCCGCCAAGGTCGTGGAACATGTCGATGTCCCCGCCTGCGGAGAACGCGCGCCCCTCGCCCGTAAGGACGACGGCGCGGACGTCGTCCTCCACCCCAAAGCGTCCCATCACGTGCGTCAACTCGCGAAACCAGCGCTGGTCCATCGCATTGAGCTTCTCCGGGCGCGCCATGCGCAGCTCAAGGACATGCGCGGAGTGCTCGATGATCCTGAATCGCTGCAGCGGCCCGCTCATTGCGTGCCCGCCTGGCTGTCCCAGGTGCCTTCCGTGACTCCCTCGGCCCGCAGCCGGTACTTCTCCACCCGCTGGCTGGGCGTCATGGGCAGCGCGTTGACGATCCTGACGAAACGGGGCACCGCAAAGGAGGTGAGCGCACCCCCGCAATGGCCAATGAGCACGGCCGGGTCGAGGATTCGGCCCTCCCGCGGCACGACGGCGACCATCACCTCCTCCTCGCTGAGCGTGGAGGGCACGCCGTAGGCGGCCACCTGGGCAACGTCCGGGTGGCCCCCGACCACGCGCTCGATCTCCCAGGAGGAGATGTTTTCCCCCCGGCGCCGGATCGAGTCCTTGACGCGGTCGACAAAGGTGAGGAAGCCGTCGTCGTCGAGTTGCCCGCGGTCGCCCGTGTGGAACCACAGGTTGCGCCAGCTCTCCGCCGTGGCCCCGGGCATCCGGTGGTAGCCGTCGAACATCCATCCCGGTTTCTTGGGGCGGACCACGATTTCACCTGTCGTGCCGGAGGGCACCGGCTGGTCCTGGTCATCGACGATGGCAACCTGGTAGTTCTCCGACTCATTGCCAGCCGTCCCGATCCTGCGGTCCCCTGGTGGCATGTCGGTGACGATGGAGACCTCGGTGCTGCCGTAAATCTCGGTGAGGCGGACGCCGAACCGGCGTTCGAAGTCGGCGAAAATCTCGGGCGGGCACGGCGCGCCGAATCCGAGCCGGACGGGGTGGTCGGCGTCGTCGGGACGGGGCGGCTGCTTGTGCAGGATGCTCATCATCGCACCCTGGTAGTTGAAAGCGGTGATGCCGTGCTCGCGGCAGATGTCCCAGAACCGGCTGGCGGAGAACCTGCGGTGCATGACCAGGTCCGCGCCGGCCTCGATCGCTGCCATGACGCTGCAGTACCGTGCGTTGCTGTGATACAGCGGAAAGACGGAATACAGGCGGTCGTTGGCCGTGTACCCGAGCAGCCTGGTGGTGTGCCGGGCCAAGTTGATGTTTGCCCGGTGGCTCAGCAGCACTCCCTTCGGCGGCCCCGTGGTCCCCGACGTGTAGAGGATCACCGCTGCCGATGCGGGATCGACCTCGTGCACCGGACCTTCCGGATGCGCCAGCACGTCCTCGAACGCCAACCGGTCAACCCGCGCCGCCGCCTTCGGCGTCCCGCCGCCGGCCACCACCAGGTACCGCACCGCCTCGACATCCCGAATCAACTCGCGGACCATGGCTTCGCGCCCGGCATCGCACACCACCACCGTCGCACCGGATTGCTCGATGCAGTACCGCAGCAGCTCGGATCCGCCGGCCGGATTCAACGGAACCTCCACAAGGCCGGCCTTCGCCAGGCCAAACCATGCGTGGAGAGCCTCCGTGCTGGCCGGCATGACCAGGCAAACCCGGTCTCCGGGCGCCAGGCCCAGGGCCCGGAAACCGGCGGCGGCCCGTCCCGCCGCGGCATCGAGCGCCGCGACCGAGACGGCGTGCCCCTCGATCCCGATGGTGGCGTGCGGGTGCCGGCCGGCGGCGTTGGCGAGCCAGGCGCCGATCGACAGCTGCCGCTGCTCCAGTGTTGTGGGTGACATCGTGTCGGGTCCTATTCTTTTGGTGCCCGGCGCAGGTCCGGGTCCGTGTGCCGGCGCGGCAGGCTCGACAGGATGGCGGCAAGGCGGTCGGGGACCGGGGTCTTGTCCCAACGGGGGCTGCGGCAGGCAAAGGTCATCTGGCCGCGGGTGACAAGCGTGCCGTCGCGGGTGAAGTCGAAGCCGAGCGTGTAGGAACTTGTCCCGAGGCGTTCCAGCACGACCTGGCAGGCAAGCCGGTCGAAGACCCGCGCCGGTTGCGCATAGGTCGCACCCGAACTCGCCCCGACCGTCACGATGCCCAAGTCCTCCAGCATCTGTCCGCTGCGGATGCCGTGCGCGTGCAGCCAGGTGCTGTACGCACGCTCCATCCACGGGTAGTAGATCGCGAAATAGGCGATGCCAACGACGTCGCAGTCGCCGTAGGCAAGCTGGAACACCAGGCGTCCCTGGGCAATATCCTTTGAGGCGGTGTCCACCGACACGCCGGCCGCCGTTGTCATGTCTTGTTCTCCTCGTGGTCGTCGCTTTCGGCCGCTCCGGCACCCGCCCCCGGGAGTGCAACCGTCGCCGTCCCCCTCAGCACGGTTCGGCCGCCGACGACGGCCAGGCTGACGTCGCATTCGGCCCAGCGTCCGCCGTGGTCCGGCGCCTCCGTCAGGCCAGTGACCACGCCGGCCGCCCTCACCCGGTCGCCGGCGAGGACATTGGCGAGGAAGCGCACCCGCAGGCGGCGGAGACAGTCGTGTGATCCGGTGAAGGCAGCGAGCATGTTCATGACGTAGCCCATGTTGAGTGGGCCTTGGTTGACCGGCCGGTCCCCCAGCCCGAGCGCCTGGACGGCCCCGACATCGAAGTGGATCGGGTTGGGATCGGCCAGCAGCGCCGCGGTGGTCTTCATCTTCTCGGCGCTGACCAGGACCTCCCAGGGGGGAATTTCCATGCCGACCCGGAGGCCGGCGGCATCCCGGCGGACGGTGGAGTGGCCCATCATCCACCCCGGGGAAAGACGATCGAGTTCCAACAGGTCGCCACGTGGCCGCCGTCGGCGTCGTCGTGCAGTTCCAGCTGATATTCCACCAGGTCGAACAGGCCAGCGGCGCGGCCGCGCTTCCGCACGGCGGAGACGACGGACCCGCTCACCCTGTAGCGGCGGTCCGTGCGCAGCCGGCGGTGCAGAACGGTTTCGTGCTCGCCGAACATCGGGCCGTCGGCGGCGGTGGCCCCGAACCAGGCGAAGAACTCGTCCCAGGTAATGCCGATCCCCCCGGTGGTGGCGAGCCAGGCGTGCAGGGGGTGGACGGCAGGGGCGTGGGGCCGGTCTGCCGCCGCATCGGCAAGGAGCCAGGCGCGGTAGGGCTCGGCCGTGTAGTACCCCCCGGGAAACCGGCGTCCAATCTGCGCCCTGATGTCCTCGGGCAACTGCTCCGAGATGGTTCCGGTCCCCACGGGGCGCGGCTGGTGGTGGGCCTTAGGCATGTCCCCGGCCTCAGCGGGGCATCGGATCGAACGAACTGGCGTTGAGCGGGGCCAGCATGTCCCCGTCCACCAGGGCCGTGCGCACCACCTGGATGCGCTTGGCGGTGAAGACCCACTTGCCCTTGTGCTGCGCGATTTCGTCGTTGTACCGGCCCCAGGTGGCGCGTGCTCCGTCCGGATGCGTGGTGATTGCCAGAAAACGCGCCGCCACGGCAAGCGATCCGTCGTCCAACTCGGTGACGGAGAGGTTGGTGGCCATGTGCTGGCTCTCTTGGACATCGGACCGCGCGAAATCCCGGTAAAGGTCCAGGAACGCCTCCCGGCCCGCCCGGGGCGCCCTGTCGGCGCTTCGCACCAGGACGATGTCCGGATGCGCAATCGTGGCCAGCCCCTCCACGTCCTTGGCATCGACCATGCGCGTGTACGTGGTCAGGAGTTGGTGGGCGCGAAAGTGCTGAAGCATGTTTGCCGTAGTTTCGGTCATGCTGTTACTCCCTGATCGATGTGCGAGCCGCCGGAAAGGCGGCTTCCAGTCGGAGATGAGCGTTTCCCGGGTGCCTTCCCCGCGCAGTCAGCTCCAAACCCTCCCGGATGCCCCCCGGAACGGGCCGCCGCTGGTTTTGATCGCGCGGGCGATCCACCAGCCGGCGTCGGGACCCTTCGCCGCGAGTTCCTGCGCCGGCGACGCGAAGTCCTGGATGGTGGCCTGCCCCGGGATGCTCTCCACGATGTTCAAGCCCTCAGGCGAGGGCGGCCTCGCCCAGGAACGCGTGAACTAGGGCGGTGTCGGATTGGGCATTTTCGGCCGTGCCGGTCCACACCACTTCCCCGCGCTGCACCAGGACGACGTCGTCGGCCACCGCCAGGGCGGCGTCGGCGTTCTGTTCCACCATCAGGACGGCGATCCCGGTGTCGGCCATCTCGCGGACCCTGGACATGACGCGGTCCACCATCCCCGGCGCCAGGCCCATGGACGGCTCGTCGAGGAGAACCACCTTCGGTTGCGACATCATGGCGCGTCCGAAGGCCAGCATCTGCTGCTCGCCGCCGCTGAGCAGGCCTCCGGGCATCGACCTGCGCTCGGACAGGATGGGGAACTTCTCGTAGATCCCGGCGACAGTGCGTTGGGCGTCCGGGCGGCTCACGGTGTAGGCCCCCATGCGGAGGTTCTCCTCGACCGTAAGTGACGGAAAGATCCGCCGCCCCTCCGGCACCATGACCACGCCCTGCCGGACCTGCCGGTGGGCGGACCGCCCCAGGATCTCCTTGCCGTCCAGCTTCACCGAACCGCTCCGGGCCTTCAGCAGACCGTGGATGGCTCGCAGCGACGTCGTCTTGCCGGCACCGTTCGATCCGAGGACCAGGGTGATCCGGCCGGCGGACGCGGACATCGAGACACCGCGAACCGCGTTGACCGCGCCATAGCTCACGTGCAGATCGTTGACCTCAAGCATGCTTGACCGCCTGCTTTCCTAGATAGGCTTCCTGGACCGCCGGGTTGCGAACGACCTCCCGCGGTTCCCCTTCCACGATCAGTTTTCCGAAGTTCATCGCGAGCAGGCTGTCGCAGGTGTCCACCATCATCTGCACGTCGTGTTCGACGATGAGCTGGGTGAGCCCCTCGGCCCGCAACGACAACATCAGGGTGGAGATCTCCTCCTTCTCGGCGCGGCCCATGCCTGCCGTCGGCTCGTCGAGCAGAAGGAGCTTGGGCTCCATGGCGATGGCGCGGGCAATCTCCACGCGGCGGCGGTTTCCGTAGGACAGCTCGTCCGGCCTCACCTTTGCAAGGTGGTCGCATCCGGTCCTGGCCATGGCCTGTTCGGCCCGCTCCTGCCCCAAACGGCGCGCCGCCCGCCCGCCCGCGGTCAGGGAGTCGGTGCCCAGCAAGACGTTCTCCAGCACGTTTCGCTCCTCGAGGAGGCGCACCGTCTGGAAAGTTCGGGCAATGCCGCGGTGGGGCACCAGGTGCGGCTCATCGCCGGCGTAGTCCTTCCCGAGGAACTTCAGCGTCCCCCGGGTCAGGGGAACGTGCCGCGTGATCGCGCCCACCAGGGTGCTCTTGCCCGAGCCGTTAGGTCCCAGGATCCCGATGATCTTGCCCTCGGGAAGTCCGAAGGTCAGGCCATCGACGGCTTTCACGCCCCCAAAGTGCACGGCGACGTCGTCGGCCTCGAAGATCATCCGCGGGTCGGCACTGTCGTTCTGCGAGCGGCTCACGATGTTCCTCCTTGGGTGGATGCCAGGCTGCGCTCCGTTGCGGGGGAGCTGGGTTCGCCGCCGGGGATCTTCTCCGCCTCCGACGCGGGCGGGGCCGGCGGTGTGGGCCGGCGCCGCGCCCGCCAGCGGTGGATGAGGTCCTTGGCCAGGCCGAGGACGCCGCCGGGAAGGAAGATTGCTGCCAGCGCGACGAGGAAGCCGTAGATGATCGACTCCCAGTCGGCCACGAAGCTCAGGACCGTGGGCAGCCAGGTGATGACGATGGCTCCGATGAGGGCCCCGAGCCACGAGCTCGACCCGCCGATGATGATGACCGTCAGCGCCACGACGACCATGTGGAAGTTGACCTCGGCCGGCGTGATCGTGGAGCGCAGGAGGGTGGTCACCGCACCTGCCAGGCCGCCGATCAGGCCGCTGGCCAGGAAGGTCAGCTTCCGGTACCGGCCGACGTTGATGCCGAGGGCGGCAGCCAGTTCGGGATCCTCGCGGACGGTATCGATCATGCGTCCAAACCGCCCGTATTCCGAGATGGCCAGGCCGGCGACGACGAGTGCCAGCAGGAGGAGGACGTGAAGGTTGGTGATGCCGCCCAGGGCGCCGAAGATCCCGGAGGCTCCGCCGGTCAGGCTGCCGCCGTTGGTCGCGGCCACCGCGACGATCAGGGAGAACGCGATTGTCGCCATGCCCAGGTAGAGCCCGGACAGCTTGTGGATGATCAGCCCCAGCAGGTAGCACAGGCCGCCGGCGAGCAGGGTTCCGAGGGCCACGGCCGGCCATGTGTCCACGTCGAACTTCGTGTAGAGAATGGCCGCCGTGTAGCCGCCGATCCCGAAACAGCCCACACCGGCGAAGGAGAAGACCCCCACCCGCAACGGAAGCTGGATGCTCAGCGCCAGCAGCAGTGTTGTCATCGTCGCCTGGACGACGACCGCGTTCGCGGTATACCAAGCCATCATGTCCGACGCACCTCCTGGCGTCCAAAGATGCCCTGCGGGCGGACCAGCAGGACGAGGAAGATCAGTCCAAAAGAGACGGCGTCCACCCAGGTCCCCAGCTTCGCCGCGAAGATCAGCGTCTCTGCGCCGGCCAGGGCGAAAGCGCCGAAAATGACGCCCGCCATCGATCCGAGGCCGCCGAGGACAATCATCGCGAACGCCTTGATGAGGAGCTGGTCGCCGGTCGCCACGCCCATGGCCTGGAGCTGGAAGACCTGGAGGGCTCCCGCGAGCCCGGCCAGTCCGCCCGCGATCGCCATCGTGCCGAGGGCCATCGCCGTACGGTTGACGCCCATGAGCGATGCGGTCTCCGAGTCGACGCCAATGGCACGCAGGCCCAGGCCCCGGCGTGATGCGCGGAGCCAAAGGGTCAGTGCCACTGCGATGCCGACTCCGGTAATGATGACGATCAGCGACGTGTTGGTCATGCGCAACCCCATGGACTCGTAGACCTCGGTCTTGTACGTGGAGTTGGCGAACCCGAAGGGCGCCGAGGCCGTCGCCTTGTCCACGATCGCGATCGGGATGGCCGCAACGCCGATGCCGCCGATGAGGACCCGCATCTCGGCGGAACGGTGGTTCGTCGACCTCTTGAGGATCTGCTCGAAGGCCAGCCACTGGGTGAGGGCCGACATCGCGGCGCCGACCAGTACGGAAATCAGGATCAGCACCGGCATCGACAGCGCCACATGCTCGGAAATGATGTGTGCGCTGAAGGCCGAGAACACGAAGATGGCCCCGTGCGCGAAGTTCAGGATGCCGATGGTGCTCCACGCCAGGGCCATGCCCAGGGCGAACAGCAGGTAGATGGACCCGAGGGTCAGGGTGTTGAGCAGCTCTTGCACGCCGCCTGTCCTTTCAACTCGACTGTGGTGTCGATCCAGGGCGCGGCCGGGCACCGGAGGCCCGGCCGCGCCCTTCAATCACTCGGTGGCGAGCCGTTCCTTGGAGCCGTCCCATTGCACCAGGACACCCTTCACACGCAGGTCATTGCCCTCGAAGGTGAGGTCGCCCATGACGCCCTCGAAGCCTTCCGCGGCGACCTTCTGCAGGCCCTTCTGGATCCCCGCGCGGCTGGAATCGCCGCTGGCCTTGATGGCCCGGGCCAGCCACCACATCGAGTCGTACCCCTCGGCCGCGTACTGGTCGGGAGCCTTGCCGTACTTCTTCGTGAACTCCTCGACGAATTTCACCGCGGTTTCGTCGTCCTGCGCCGCGGAAAAGTCCACCGGGTACACGAGGCCGGCGGCGTGCTCGCCCGCTTGGGCCACGTTGCCCGCCGCCTGGACGGAGCTGCCCACGGTCTGGCCCTCGTACCCGGCCTGGCCCAGCTGCGTGAGGGCGGTCACCGCCTGTGGGGCGATCAGGAGCAGGACGACGGCGTCGGGTTTCTTCGCGGCGATTTCCTGTGCCTGTGCGGTGAAATCCTGGGTGTTGCTCTGGACCGCGTAGCTGGAGCTGACGGTGAGGCCGTGCTCTCCGGCCAGCCTCGGGAACTCCTTCTGGCCGATTTCGGCGAAGGTCGGGAACGTTCCGTTGTAGATCACCGCAACGTCGGTCAGGCCCTTGTCGGCCAGGTACTTGGCGGCGATGTCGTAGTAGCTGTACATGGGAGCGGTGCCGCGGAAAGTGAAGTCGCCGATGACCACGCCCTCCGACCCCGCCTGGTTGAAGATGGTCGGCACGCCGGCCTGTTCGACGATGGGTGCGACCGTTGCGGCCTGCTGCCCGGAGACGGGCCCGAAAATCGCCTTGACCTCCGAGTCGGCGATGGCCCGGGACACTTCGCTGGAGGCCCGCTCGATCGCGCCGGCCGTGTCCACCTCGTCGAGGGTGAGTTTGACGTCCGGGCCGAGGAAGGCCTGCTTCTCGATCTCCTCCATGGCCAGCTTCATGCCCTTGGAGGCGCCGACGCCCGCGTAGGCGACCGGTCCCGTGGTGTCATAGACGCCCATGAGCTTGATGTTGCTCGCGATGCCGCCTTCGCCCCCCGCGTTCTGGGCGGCGGCGCCGGTGCCGCCGCCGCAGGCGGCCAGCATGGCCATGCCCGCCAGGGCCGCTGTCATCTTGAGCAACCGACGTCGTTGTACAGGAACTCCCATGATTGCGCCTTTCATTCTAATGATATGTATAAATTATTGAGATAGTAGCCTGCTCCCTTGGCACTGGCCACCCCGGAGAGAGGCCGGGTTTTGGGCCGCCGGCTTCAGCGGGCCGCAGAGCGCAGGCCCGCGCCCACCCCATCCGTCCCGCCCGTCAGTTCGTTGGCAACAAGGTAGGCAAGCGTCAGGCCGCGGCCCAGGGCGATACCGCTGTTGTATCCGGTCCCCGTCGTTGACATGCCGGCCGCCGACCCCACGGCATACAGCCCCCCGATTGGGTGCCCCCGCGCGTCGAGCGCGCGGCCCTCGCCGTCGATCCGCACGCCACTGGAGCCAATCCCGGTCCCCACGAACTTCAGCCGGATTCCGTGGAACGGGGCCCGGGCGATTTCGCCCAGCACGGGGCTGGGCTTGTTTGAAGGATCGCCGGCGAACTTGTTGACGTAGGTCACCGTGCCCCGCCCGAAGTCCGGGTCCTCGCCCCTTCGCGCATTCTCGCTGAAGCGCTCGGCGGTCCGTTCCAGCTGCTCGCCGTCGATGCCAAGCTTCCAACCCAGTTCCGGGAGGCTCGGCGCGGAGGTTACCCACCCTTCCGGATACTCTCCCCCGGGAGGCGTTTGAGCCAGGCCGTACTTCATCCGGTGCTGGTCGTCCCAGATGAGGAAGAAGGGCAGGTGCCGCTCACCGGGATTCAAGGTCTTGGCGACGATGTCGACCCAGTAGGAGTCGTTGCAGTACCGGTTGCCGGCCCGGTCGACGATCATCGAATGCGGCATCGCATACTCGGGCCCATACCCAAAGCCCGCGCCCACCTGCGAGCGCCACCCCGGCAGGATCGGCACGGCGGTGGGTGGGATCTTCGTGATGTCGCCACCCACGGCTCGGGCCAGGCGGATCCCGTCGCCCCGCAGCGTCTCGGGTGCCACGCTGCCGAAGTCCTCCGGGTCCACGCCGAGCATTTCCCGAACCAGTTCGGGGTCCCAGTCGTAGGTGCTCGTGGCCAGGATGACCGGCCCGTCGACCTGGACGACCCCGTCGGGGGACTCGGCCCGCACCCCGACCACCGAGCCGGACGAATCCGTCAGGAGCTCCACGACCCGGTGCTCAAGCCGGATGTCGATCAACGGCTCGGAGAGCACGCGGGCGAGGAAAGAAGCCACGACGCCGGTTCCAAAGGTCAGTGGATCCCCGTCCCCATCCCCGCTGCTGCCGTGGCTGCCGTCCGCGAGGCCAAACGCCGGCAACCCGGCATGCCCATGCTTGGACGGGGAGTCGCCCTCGACGTAGCTGGCCCGGCGCCCCTTGCCCAGCATCTCGTCGTAGGTCTGCCCCACGGGGAAGTACGGGCTGTAGCGCAGGCGTTCGCGCCACTCTCCGAGCATGCTGCCATCGATCACCGCGTTGGTGAGGTAGCGGCCCTCCGGCAAGGCACCTTGGGCCTCGTTGTGGTAGTCGGCCAGCCCCGGGATCATGGCCCACCGAATGGCGCCGACCTCTTCCCAATACTTCATCGCCTCGGGCGAGGCCTCTATCCAGCGCTTCATGGCCACCTCGTCGAGCACCTCCGGCGCGTCGTGGGCGATGGCGCGAATGTACTGCTCGGTGAGCTCCAAGGAATCCTCGATGCCGTTTCTCTCGGCAACATGGTTGGCGCCCGACCACACCTGGCCTCCCGAGTAGGCGGCAGCGCCGCCTACCAGGTCCGAGGCCTCCAGCACGACGGCACTGCCTCCCCGCAGCGCCACCCCCAACGCGGTGGCCAGGCCGGAAAGGCCGGCACCGACAACAACAACCGCCCCACTGCCGCTCGGTCTCGGCTTACGGTCCATATTCCCCACTACCAGGCTCCTTTGTCCGGCATGTGACTTAAGTCACGAATAGACAATATGATTATCAGCATTTAGTCAAGGTTTGGGGACCGCCCCAAAACACAGCGCCCCTCGTGCCCGTCGGCCGGCGGGGCCAAGGCTGTCGGGCCGGGGTGGCGAAACCCTCCCCGGACCGGGATGTGGACGCGCCGGCTCCAGGGCCACCGCATGAGAATCGCCCCCGGATTTCCATAACCCGGGGGCGATTCTCATGCGGCGGTTCCCCTGCATCAGGGCGCGCCGGTACCGCCCCGGCCATCGCCTGGCATCTTGGTGGAATCGTGGCTCACCGCAACCGCCGTGGGATGAAACTGGATCACCACGCGCCGGGGACTGTCCAACAGGCGGATAAAGTCCGCGGGATTCCCGGGCTGGTGCCTGGCGGCGAACTTTTCCAGGAACATCGCCTTCGTGTCGGCGTCGCGGTGGATGATTGCGGTCCCGCGCAGCGAGACCATCCGGCGTCCGGCCAGGCCGGTCCCGGCGTTGGAGATCACTATGCTGGCGCGGGGGTCCTTCTCGATGCCGCGCACATGGGCCCGCCCTTCAACCGCCGTAACCCAGAAGAAACCCCCGATCTCGATGTAGGACATCACCACCCCACTTGCCCAGCCGTCCTCATTCGTGAAGACGAAGGTGCATTCGGATTGTGCGCTGATGAGTTCGGCCTGGCCATCCCCTCCGAGCCTCAGTTTGCGCAGGTCCTCCAGATCGTCGATACCGGTCTTTCCCATGCCTTCACTCCCTTTCTTGCGGCGTGCGTCAACAACCCGCCAAAGCGGCGGCAGGCCCTGCCCGCCACCTACAGCGGGGACAGTTGCAGGAACCGGGCGAGGTTGGCACCGAGCACCTGGCGGGTTTCCTCATCGGTAAGCCCAAGCCCGTGGATCGCGGCGATCTCCTCGCCGGGGTTGGTCATCGGCCAGTCGGAGCCGAAGACGATGCGCTCGGCACCGTGGTTGCGGATCAGTCTTCGGACCCGATCCGGGGCCAGCGTGCTCAAGGTCGGCGGCCAGGACGTCTCTAGGATGACGTCGGCCCCGGCGAGCATCTCCTCCGCATCGTCAAGGATCTTGTAACCTCCGAAGTGGCAGGCCATCAGGGTCAGGTTGGGGAACTGACGGGCGATGTCCGCGATCATTTTGGGGCTCGACAACGCGTTGGTGCGCGCGTCGCCGCCCTGGCCCACGTGGGTGATGACCGAGATCTCCGAACCGAAGGCCTCCAGGATCCGCCACAGCCGCGGATCGTTGAGGGCGAAGTTCTGGAACAGGGGATGCAGCTTCACGCTCCTGATGCCGTGCCGGCGCAGGCTCGCGAGGTTTTCCTCGACGGACAGGTCCACATGGACCGTCCCCACGGGGTACCGCCGGGGGTCGGCCAAGCCGGCCACGAAGCGGTTGACCGAATCCACGTGCCGCGCCTCGTTCGCAATGCCCAAACAGCAACTGGCCTGGACCCCATGCAGGTCCATCGCGGCATCCAGCCCGGCAACGGTGCCGCTGCCACGCGGTTCCAGCCCCGGAACCGGGTTGGAGTTCAGCGCCAGCCCCGCAATCTTGTCCGGCCACACGTGAGTATGCGCATCGATGATGAGTTCGGGCTTCATTTTGCGGCCTTTCGCAGGCGCCGGGCCAGCGAATCGAGCAGCACCTCGGTGGAGCCCTCGTAGATGCGCAGCGGCCGGGCGTTGCGGTACAGCCGTTCAATCTTCGACCCCCGCACCAGCCCGAAGCGTCCCATGACCTGCACCGCGCGGTCCACGACGCGCCCGGCAGCCTCGGTGGCGCTGACCTTGGCCATCGAGGAAAAGTCCAGGTGTCCCAGCGGGTCGGTGCGGGCCAGGGAGGCCGCGCGGTAGGCCATGGCGCGGGACGTTTCCACTTCCGTCCAGCACAGCGCCAGCGACTGCGCGACCGAGCCCAACTCGATAAGCGGGGCGCCGAACTGCTCGCGGCTCCGGGCGTGGGCCAGGGCCTCGTCCAGTGCCGCCTGCGCCAGGCCGACGGCGGAGCCCGCCACGGAGACCCGGAAGACGGCGAGCGCCTGGAGCATGAGTGAGAAGGCCTTCCCCGGAACCCCCAGCCGGTTTCCGGCCGGCACGACGACGTCGTCGAACTCCAGCTCGCCGAGGATGTGCGGGGCGATCAGGTCATCGCCGGGGTGCGCGGTCAGCCCTTGGGCGTCGGCCGGGACCAGGACCATGGAGTACCCGTCGCCCTCGCGGCCAAGGACGCAGTAGAACGAGGCGGCACCGCCGTTGGTGATGAAGGACTTGCGTCCACGCACCCGCAGCCCGCCCTCCACCGGCTCGATGCTCGTCTGGACGGCCCTCAGGTCGGACCCCACACCCGGTTCGGTCAGGGCGATGGCCGCGATGGCTTCGAGGGTAACGACCCGGGGAAGCCAGTGCCGCTTGAGCTCCTCGCTCCCTCCGGCCGTGAGGGTGTAGGAACCGATGCCCTGCACCCCGAAAAGCGAGTCCAAGTGGGCCGACGAATACATCAGCGCCTCACGGATGACGGTGATCGCCAGCGGATCCAGGGTTTCCGAGCGTCCCCCGTACGCGGCCGGCACCACATGCCCGGCCAGCCCGGAGGCGGCCAGTGCCGCCCGCATGGGCTCGTGCAGCTCGGAGGAGGCGTCGGCCTCGGTGGCCAGGGACTCGACGGCGGCGGCAAGCGCCCGCGCCTGCTCCCTGATCAGCCTGTGGCCCTCGCCCAAATCGAAGTCCGGCCCTGTCGGCTCCGCAACTGCTTCCATGTCCGTACCCAGGTCAACGCTCACAACGGCTCCTGTCTCTCAAGCGAAGAATTGCACATAGTCACAACCTTCCCGCAGTATGACGGGCTCCTGCCGCGGTCCGGGACGGGCCGCGGCAGGAACCGCTCACCGGCGCTGGTCGAAGCGCCGGCCGAGGACTTCGGAAACGATGCGGATGCGCTGCATCGACGGCGTGCCGCCGGCGATGGCCCAGCCGTGGGAGTCGCGGTGCAGCCGCTCGAGCCCGTACTCCTCGGTGTAACCGTTGCCCCCGTGCACCTGGATCGCCAGGTCGGTGACCTTCTTGGCCATCTCGTTCGCGGTGCACTTGGCCAGCGAAACCTGGAGCGGGTCCGGAATGCCGTCCTTGCCGCTGTTGGCGGCGCGTTCAACGAGGAGCCGCGCGGCCTCGACCTGCAGCACCATATCCGCCACCATCATCTGGATCGACTGGAATTCGACCAGGTGCTTGCCGAACTGCTCGCGCTGCTGGACGTAGGCCAGCGTCTTGTCCAGGGCAGCCTGGCCAATCGCCAGGGACATTGTTGCGTTGCCCATTCGCTCGATGGAGAACGCCCCGAAAAGCGAGCTGAATTCCCCTGCCGGGACGACGACGTTTTCCTTGGGCACCAGCACGTCATCGAAAATGACGTCCGCGGACGGGATGCCGCGGAACCCCATCAGCCGCTCGGGCACCCCGAAGCTGACGCCGGGCATGGTCTTGTCCACGACGAGGGCGCCGATCCCCTTGGCGCCGGGCGCGTCGGAAAGGCGCGCGTAGACCAGGTAGTGGTCGGCCTCCCCGCCGTTGGAGATCCAGCGCTTGGCGCCGTTGACCACGTAGCCGTCGCCGACCGGGCGGGCGGTGGTCCTGGCGTCGGTGGCCGCCGAGCCGGCGTCGGGTTCCGAGATCGCCACCGCCATCGTCCTGTCTCCGGTAATGATGTCCGGCAGCAGGCGCTCGCGCTGCTCCTCGGTGCCGAGGTGGTTGATCACCTGGGCAGGTCCGGTGTTCGACTCGAAGATCTGGAAAGCCGCCGGCCGGCAGACCTTGGCGAATTCCTCGATCACGGCGAGCGCCTGCGACAGGGGGGCCCCGGCGCCGCCGAAGCGCTCCGGGTGGGTGATCCCCAGGAACCCCAGTTCACCCAGGCGCCTGCGCTCCTCCAGGGATATGGGAGTCCTGGTCACATCCAGTTCCTCGGCCATCGGCGCGTAGACCTCTTCGGCGACCTGGGCCGCCAGCCTGCGGATCTCGGAATGCTCATCAACAACGGAAACCGTCACGGCCCCCACCTCCAATTTCATCGATCTCTAGGGAATGCCCCGAAGAGCGGCCAACACAGGGAGCGGCGGACCTGCGGTGCCACCACTCCCCAATCCGTAGGTTTGTTGTATTCATTATCCTAGATTCTGTGCGAAATGAAAAGCCCCTCCCCGCCGCCAGGAAAAGCGCCGGAAAAGGGGCGGCGCCGATCAGGCGGTGCCCACCGGGCGGGCAGCGTCGCGGAAGCGGGGCTTGCGCTTTTCCAGGAAGGCCTGCGCCCCCTCGCGCATGTCCTCGCTGCCGATCGCCTGGATCAGGGATTCCAGGCCCGCCTGCATGTTGTCCTTTGAGGCGTTCCACCACATATTGGAGCTCACCTTGGCGATCTCCAGGTAGCGGGGGCTGAGCTCGTGGATCTCCGCAAGCCAGCGGTCCACGCCGTCGTCCAGCATGCCGTCGGGGACCACCTCGTTGATCAGTCCCATCGCGCAGGCCTGCTCCGCGGTGTAGCGCCGGCACATGAAGGACATTTCCTTGGCGCGCTTTTCGCCGATCTGCACCGAGGCGAGGTTCGTGGCGCCGAGCACGGGAGCCGAGCCGACCTTGGGCCCCGTCTGGCCAAACGTCGATCGCCGCGTGGCGATCGCGAAATCGCAGGCAATGACCAACTCGTTGCCGCCGCCGGCCGCCGCGCCGTCCACGGCGGCAATGACCGGCCGCGGGCAGGCACGGATGGCGTCAACCAGGCGCAGCGAGGTTGTGAACAGTTCGCGCAGCTCCTCCGGGTCGGGATCACTCAGCTGCCCCAGGGCTCCCCCGGCGCAGAATGAGCCGCCACTGCCGCTAATGACAACGGCCTCCGCCCGCGAGGCGGACTGCAGGCCCTCGATCATGGCCTTGGCCATGCCGAGGTCGTAGGCGTTGCGCCGCTCCGGACGCTCGAGCCTGATGCGGACCACGCCTCCGACGTCCTCCACACTGACACCGACTGAAGACATGTCAACTCCCAACTAGGTAGGTCCAAAGGGCCCGCCACCCACCACCAGGGGACGGTCGGCCACGAGCCCGTGCGCAGGGACTCCCGGCGGCGGCCGGGGGCACCCCCCCTTGGGGCGCCGCCGGGCCCTCGCAGCCACCGCTTTTTTAAAATCGCCTAATCATGAACATGGTTTGAATCCCCCGTCAAGGAGGCGCGGCCCCTGAAAGAGGCGCCCCTTGACCGGGCTGGGGGCGAGATCTAAGTTAATCGTATGAATCATGACCAAGGATTAGCGGCAGAGGGGGAAGCGGCTTTCCCGCACCTGTTCTCGCCCGTCCGGCTCGGGCCGATGCACCTGCGCAACCGGGTCATGATGCCGCCGCACAACTCCGCCATCGGCAACCTGTGGGGAACCGACGAGGATGAGGCAACGCGGGCGATAGCATACCTGGAGTCCCGCGCCAAGGCGGGAGTGGCCTGGGTCGGCGGGGTCACCGGGCGCATCCAGAACCAGTTCATCCCCGGCTTCGAGCCCTCGGGCATCAGCGCGGAGACCAAGGGCTATTTCCGGCTGCCCTACTTTGTGGACCGCGTGCAGCGGGTCACCGGTACCCTGCATGCGACAGGAGCGGTCGTCACCTGCCAGATGACAATGATCGGCGGCTTTCCCCACGCTCCCTCGCCGCGGCTGAGCGGCCCGGCCGGCAACTCGATGCCCCACGTGCTCACCACCCGGGAAATCGCCTGGTTCGTGCGCGAATACGGGTACTCCGCCGAACAGGCACGGCGGGCCGGGCTGGACGGCATCGAACTGCATGTCAACCACGACGACCTGCTGGAGTGGTTTCTCTCCCCGCTCACGAACCACCGTGCAGACGCCTATGGCGGTTCGCTGGAGAACCGCGCGCGGTTTGTGGTGGAGGTCCTCACCGCCATCCGCGGCGCAGTCGGCGGCTCGATGGCCGTCGGCGTACGGCTCAACCTCAAGGAAGAAGTTCCCGGCGGCTACGACGCCGCCGGCGGCATCGAGATTGCCCAGTACCTGGAATCAACGGGTCTCATCGACTTCATCCACGCCGTCGTAGGCACCCCTTGGGGAAACCCCAGCTACATCCAGCCGCATTTCTTCGACCCCGGGCAATGGTCCGGCCTGGCGGGGGACCTCAAGCGCGCCATCGGGCTGCCCGTGGTGCACACCGGGCTGGTCGACTCCCCGGAAACCGCCGAACGCATCCTGTCTGCCGGGGATGCCGACGTGGTGGGCATGGCCCGGGCCCACATTGCCGATGGCGAGATCCTGCTCAAGGCCCGGGAGGGCCGCACCGCGGAGATCCGTCCCTGCGTCGGCGGGAACGAATGCATCAACCGCCGCTACGTGGACGGGCTGCCCTTCGGCTGCGCCGTGAACCCGCACGCGAGCAACGAGGTCGAAGGCCCCTGGCTGCGCTCGGCCAGCCCGCGGCGGCTGCTCGTCGTTGGCGGCGGCCCCGCGGGGCTGGAACTGGCGGCGCTGGCGGCGGAGAGCGGGCACCGCGTGGACCTGTGGGAGGCCGCGGAGGAGGTGGGCGGCCAGCTGCGGATCGCGGCGGCGGCCCCACGGCACGAAAGGTTCGGCCGGTACCTGGACTGGCAGCGGAACCGGCTCGCGGACCTGGGGGTCAAGATCAGGCTCCACCAGCCGGCCACCGCCGCGGACGTGCTGGCCGAGGACGCCGATGCCGTCGCCGTGGCCACCGGCGCCTCGGCCAGGCGCCCGCCAATCGACGGCGCGCACGGCGAGGCGGTGCTGGAGATCCGCGACGTCCTCAGCGGCGCCGCCATCCCCGGCAAACGGGTGGTCGTCGTGGCCCAGGACGACCATATGCCCCCGCTGGCCCTGGCCGACCACCTGAGTTCCCGCGGCCACCACGTACGCGTGGTCTACGCCACCAACGGACCGGCCCAACTGCTCGGCCGCTACATAGTGGGCGTGATCCTGGGCCGGCTCAGCGCCCAGCAGGTGCAGTTCCGTTTCATGGAGGAGGTCACCGCGATCGGCGCCGGCACCATCACCACACGCAACGTCTACTCCGGCGTCCAGGACCGGCTGGAGGACTTCGACTCGGTGGTGCTGGCCTGCGGCGGCGTCTCGGAGAGCTCCCTGTTCGAGGAGCTGCGCGACCGCCGCGACAACGTCCACCTGCTCGGTGACGCCTTCGCGCCGCGCCGGCTGGTTTTCGCCACCCGCCAGGCCTATGCACTGGCCAAGATCCTCCAGGGTCCGGCCGGCGCCGGCACGCCTGGCAACCACAAGGACAACCAATGAACGCACCCACCCTGACCAGTACCGCCAACCGCCTGCCGCTGGACCTGGCGTCCGTGCTCGCACCGCGCTCCATCGCCGTCGTCGGCGCCTCGGGCAACGAGGCCGGGTACTCGTCGCGCAGCCTCACCAACCTGCTGCGGACCGGCTATGCCGGCCGCATCTTCCCGGTCAACCCGCGCCACACGGAGCTGGGCGGGCTGGCCTGCTATCCGAGCGTCCGGGCCATTGGCGAGCCGGTCGACGCCGCCATCCTGCTGGTCCGCAGCGACCTCGTGCCCGACGCCGTGCGCGACTGCGTCGACGCCGGAGTGAAGGTTATTACGGTCTGTTCAGCCGGCTTCGCCGAGGACGGCGAGGCCGGCCGGGCCCGCCAGCGGGAACTGGTGGAGCTGGCCCGCACCGGCGGGAGCCGGCTGCTTGGGCCAAACTGCATCGGCGCGGTCGGTGTCGCGGAGAAGGTAGTGGCGTGCCCCACGCTGAACATCACCGACGTCTTCACCCCCGGGGCGGTCTCCATCATCAGCCAGAGCGGGGGCATGGCGGTGAACCTGTTCAACCGGGCCCAGGGAGCCGGCATCGGCATCCGCGGGTTTGTCAGCGTCGGCAACGAGGCCGATATTGACGTCGCCGACCTGGTGGACGCGCTCGCCGACGACGAGCACACCAAAGTGATCGTCCTGTTCGTCGAGGAGCTGCGCGACGTGCCGGCCTTCACGGCGGCAGTGGCCAAGGCCCACCGCGCCGGCAAGCCGGTGCTGGCCCTGAAGGTGGGCCGTTCCGAAGCCGGGGCCCGCAGTTCGCTCAGCCACACCGGGGCGCTGGCCGGTTCCTACCGGGTCTTCCGCAGCGTCATGGAACAGATCGGCGTCCTGGTGGTCGATTCGGTCGACGCGCTGATCCACACCGCCGACCTGATGGCCAAGGTCGAGCCGCCGGCCTCGAACCGGATCCTCATCGTGTCGCCCTCGGGCGGGGAGTGCAGCTACGCCGCGGACCGGGCCAGCGAACTCGGCCTCGAGGTGCCGGCGCTCGGCGAGGACACCATCCGTGCGCTGTCCCGCGACATGCGCTTCGGCACCCCCAGCAACCCCTTCGACCTCACCGGCCAGGTGATCGGCAATTCCGGGTTCCTGCGCAGTGTGCTCGACGAACTCGAGCGCGCGCCCGAGTTCGACCTGGCCCTGTACGCGATCCCCACGTGGGGGGCGCACGACGCCGAGCGGCTGCTGCCGGGCTTCATTGCGGCGGCCGAGGCCAGCACGAAGCCAACGGTCATCTCGGCCTGGACGGCCGCCAACCTGACGCAGCGCGGAGAGCAGGTCCTCGCCGCCGGCAGGGCGGCCCACTTCGGCTCGGTCGACGCTGCCCTCACGGCACTGTCCCACCTGGTTCGTTGGGCCGGCCTGCGTTCGGCCGCCACAGCGGCAGGGCCGCGGGGCGGGACAGCAGCGGTTCCCCGTCCGGCGGGGCTGCCCGACCTACCCACGGAACACCAGGCCAAGGCCTTCCTGCGCCGGCACGGGCTGCCCGTCTCCCGCGAGGTCCTGCTCAAGGACGCGGCCGGGGCCGCCGGGGCGGCAGCCGGGATCGGCTGGCCGCTGGTGGCCAAGCAGCTGTGCGCCGGCGTGGTGCACAAGTCCGACCTGGGCCTGGTGCGGGTGGGGGTGCGCGGCGAAGCCGACCTCGCCCGGGCTGTGGGGGACTTCGCGGACATCGTCGCCGCACAGGGGCTGGAATCGGAGGGGCTGCTGCTGGCCGAGCTCCGCGAGGGGGCCGAGGTCATCATTGGCGGGATCCGGGATCCCCGGTTCGGCCCGCTGGTGATGATCGGGGCCGGCGGCGTCCTGGCCGAGCTGGTCGACGACGTGGTGTTCCGCCAATGCCCCCTCACGCGGGAGGAGGCCGGGGGCGCGCTCGACGAGCTGGCGGTCGGCCGGCTGCTGCGGGGCCACCGCGGGACCCGCTACGACAGGGAATCGCTGATTGGGCTCATCGTGGACTTCTCGGAGCTGTTCGCGGCCTCCGGCTGGCTGCAGCAGGCCGACCTGAACCCCGTCATCGTCTCGGAAGCCCCCGGTGGCGCCGTCATCGTCGACGCCGCCCTGATCCTCGACCCATCCACGAAGGAGTAAGCAGATGGCACTGAAGTTCGGACTCGCCCTAATGAACGATTTCCCCCAGGACGTGGTGCCCGCCAGCCGCATCTCGCTGTTGCGCGAGCAGGTCCGTGCCGCGCGCGGGGCCGGCATCGACTCGCTCTGGGTACTGCAGCACTACCTGGGCGGCATGCCGACGCTGCAGCCGGTGCACCTGCTCTCGGCGCTGTCGCAGGACGCCGGCGAGATGAAGCTGGGCACCAACATGTACATCCTGCCCCTGCGCCACCCGGTCGGGGTGGCCGAGGAGTTCTCCACCCTGGACCACCTCAGCAACGGCAACGCGATCGCCGGCTTCGGGATGGGCTACCGCGAGAACGAGTTCAAGTCCTTCGGCGTGCCGATGGAGGAGCGGATCAGCCGCTTCGAGGAGAGCATCCAGCTGGTGCGCCAGCTCTGGAGCGGGGAACGGACCAGCTTCGCCGGCCGGCACTTCCACATCGAGGACGAGCGGATCAGCCTGGTCCCGGTCCAGCCCGGCGGGCCCCCGATCTGGATCGGCGCCGGCGCCCACCGCAAGGGCGCGGAGCGGGCGGCCCGGCTTGGCGACGCCTGGATCGTTCCGCCCCACACCTCCCCCGAAAAGCTGGAGGTCGTCCTCGGCCACTACCGTGCCGAGCGCGACCGGCTCGGCCTGGGCCCGGCCTCGGAGTTCGTGGTCCGCCGCGAGCTCGTGCTGGATCCGGACGCGGACCGGGCGCGGGCCGTGGGGCTGGCCGCACGCAACTCGCTGACCCGCGAGTACGCGAAGTACAACGCACCCGACCAGACGGGCAACTATGCCCACCTGGCCTCGGACCAGGCCGCGACGGAAACCGCGGATGCCTCTTACCTGTTCACGGACCCGGCCTCGGCCGTGGTTGCCCTGAAGGAACTGGAGGAGCAGGGCCTGACCTACATCGTCTTGCGCATGCAGTGGTACGGGCTTGAGCAGGAGCAGGTGCTGCGCACCCTGGAACTGTTCAGGGACGAAGTCCTCCCGTCTTTCCGGTGAGCGGCACCCACCCCAGAAGCGAGCGAACACGATGACGTATCCGGTGCTGCAGGACAAGGTCGCGCTGGTGACCGGCGCGGGCATGGGCATGGGCGCGGCGACGGCCGGGCTTTTCGCCAGGGCCGGCGCCAGGGTCGCCGTGGCGGACTTCAACGAGGAGGCCGGCCGGAGGACCGTGGCCGGGATCGAGGCGGACGGCGGCACCGCCTGCTACATCAAGGTCGACGTTTCCCGGTCGGAGCAGGTGAAGTCGATGGTGGACGCCGTCATCGCCGCCTACGGCCGGCTGGACACTGCGGTGAACAACGCCGCCATCACTCCCGACGTCAACCCGCTTCCGGAACTCGACGAGGACTACTGGGACCGGCTGATGGGCGTCAACCTCAAAGGGGTTGCGCTGTGCCTGAAGTACGAGTTGCGGCAGCTGATCAGGCAGGGCGGCGGCGGGTCCATCATCAATGTCTCCTCGGTCCGCGGTTTCCGTCCGCGGGCCAACGCCGCCGCCTACGTTGCGGCCAAGCACGGCGTCGTGGGGCTGACCAAGGTTGCGGCCATGGAAAACGGCGCGCGGAACATCCGCATCAACTGCGTGGCCCCGGGCACCATCGACACGCCCATGCTGCATGCCTCGCTGGCGCGGCGCGGGCAGTCGGAGGCCGGCATCGCCCCGCGGCTGGGCCTGCTCAACCGCTTCGGCACGGCCGAGGAGGTTGCCCAGGCCACGCTCTGGCTGGCCTCGGACCTGTCCTCCTACGTCACCGGAACCACCATCCACGTAGACGCCGGCTACACCAGCAGCTGAAAACCCGCGGCGCGTCCATCCCCTGCCCGCTTCCCCCACCAGTACCTGGAGGACTCATGACCAGCACCACCACCGACAGCGCCGTCCACGTACCCGCGCGGCAGGCCGATCGCCTCTACCACGACCTGCTCTCCAGCGCGGAAACTTTGGAGGTCCGCGGGCGGGTGCGCCGCTTCGCCGACTCCGTCGTTGCCCCCGCCGCCGGCCGCATTGCCACCGGCGACGAGGTGGAGGACGGCTTTCCCGCCGACGTGTTCGAGGCGATGGCCCGCGAGGGGCTTTTCCGGATTGCCTTCCCTGCCGAGGCCGGCGGCCTGGGCCTGGAAAGGCCGGCCTCCGCGACCGTGGCGGCCATCGAGGAGCTGGCGTACCACTCAAATTCCGTGGCCGCGATTTTCGACGTCCACTGCGTCCTGGCCGGGACCGCACTGAACCAGGGATCGCCCGGGCAACGCCAGCAGTGGATGGGACCGCTGGTCCGCGGAGAGATCATTGGGGCCTTCGCCACCAGCGAGCCCGGCTCCTCAAGCGACCTGAGTCCCCAGTCCGTGCAGACCACCGCCACCCGCACCGGCACCGGCTGGCGGCTGCAGGGGCGCAAGCGGTGGATCACCAATGCCCCGGTCGCCGATGTCATCCTGGTTCTGGCACGCACCGGTGAGCGGCTTTCCATGTTCATCGTGCCAGGCACGGCCCCCGGCCTCACCGTGGGGCGGGCGGACCGCAAGCTCGGCAACAAGGGCCAGCTGACCGCCGACGTCGTCCTTGACGGCGTGGAACTGCCGGACAGCGCGCTGCTCGGCGCCGAGGGCGGAGGCCTGAAGATCGCGCTCTCGATGCTCACCTACGGACGCGTCGCCATCGCCGCCGCAGGGGTGGGCATGGCCCAGAACGCCTTCGACCAGATGACCGAGCGGCTCCGGACCCGGGAGGCCTTCGGCGCGAAACTGGGCCGGTTCCAGCACTGGCAGTTCCTGATGGCGGACCGGGCCGTCCAACTCGAAGCCGCCCGGTCGCTCTACATCAAGGCCGCCCTCCGCATGGACCAGGGAAGCACCGTGCCCGAGCCCGAGGCGGCAATGGCCAAGATCGCCGGCACATCGCTGGCCGTCGACATCGCCCGCGACGCGGTCCAGCTCTTTGGCGGCCTCGGGTTCACCCAGGAACTCGGCGCTGACGGAATGCCCGGCCCCGTAGAGGCCCTCTACCGCGACAGCAAGGTCACCGAAATCTACGAGGGCGCCAACGAAATCCAGAAGTGGATCATAGCCCGCCAACTGCTGGGCCGCGAAGTCGCCGGCTGAGCGCACCACAGGACACCGCAGGCCAGTTCCCGCCGCAGCGGCGGACCCAAGAGAAACGAGGCACCATGCCGCAGGAAAAGATTGTGATCGCCGAGGGCGCGCGGACGCCGGTGGGCCGGTACGGTGGCGCCCTGATGTCCCTGCCTGCCCATGAACTGGGGGCCATTGCCGCCACCGCCGCTCTGGAACGCAGCGGGGTCGATGCGCAGGACGTGGACGAGGTCATCATGGGCTGCGTGGGCCAGGTGGGAGCGGACGCCTACAACGCGCGGCGGGTCGCCCTCGCCGCGGGGGTGCTGCCCTCCGCCACGGCGCTCACCGTGAACCGGCTCTGCGGCAGCGGCCTGCAGGCGGTCTGGTCGGCGGCGCAGCAGCTGCGCTGGGGGGCGGCGGAGATCGTCCTTGCCGGGGGCGACGAGTCGATGTCCCGCATGCCGTTCCTTGACTTCGATTCCCGGGCCAACGGCCGGCTGGGCAACCGAACGGCGGTTGACGGGACCCTCGCCATGCTGACCGACCCGTTCAGCAACAAGCACATGGGTGTCACCGCCGAAAACGTGGCGGAAAAGTACGGCGTCAGCCGCGCCGAACAGGACGAGTTCGCGCTGGAAAGCCAGCGGCGGGCGGCCACGGCTGCCGCCCGAGCGGCGTTCGCCGAGGAAATCACCCCCGTGAAGGTGCTGGGCAGGAATCCGGTGACGGTAACCGACGACGAGCACCCCCGCCCGGACACCACGCTGGCCAGCCTGGCCAGCCTGCACCCGGCCTTCCTGCAGGACGGATCCGTCACCGCCGGCAATGCCTCCGGGGTCAACGATGGCGCCGCCGCGATGGTCCTGATGCGCGAAAACACCCTGCGCGAACGGGGGCTGGACGCGCTCGCCACCCTGGAACACGTGGCGGTTGCCGGCATCGATCCGGCCCTGATGGGCTATGCGCCGGCCCTGGCCCTGCAAAAGCTCTTCGCCGAGACGGGCCTGAAGCCCAGCGACATCGGCGTTGTCGAATTAAACGAGGCGTTTGCCGCCCAAGCCGTGGCCGTCATCCGGGACGTGGGGCTGGACCCAGAAACTACGAATCCCTACGGCGGGGCCATCGCCCTGGGCCATCCGGTGGGCGCCACCGGCGCCATCCTGGCCCTGCGGGTCGCCAAGGACCTGCAGCGCCGGGGGCTGGAACTGGGCATCGCGACGCTGTGCATCGGCGGCGGCCAGGCCATCGCGGCACTCTTCAGGAGATGGGACGCCTGATGACCGCCATTTCCTCCGTCGGCGTCGTCGGTTCCGGGACGATGGGGCGCGGCATCGCCGAAAGCGCATTGCGGGCCGGCTTGCGTGTGGTCCTCCATGACTCCTCCCAGGAGGCCTTGAGCTCTGCGCGCAAGCGCATTGAGTCCAGCCTGGCCCGCTCGGTCGAACAGGGCCAGCTTTCGGCCGACCAGGCCTCCGAGCGGCTGGCCCTGCTGGAGCCTGCGTCGGCACCGGACTCCCTGTCCGGTTGCCAACTGGTGATCGAGGCCGTTCCGGAAATCCTGGAGGTCAAGCTCGCCGTGCTGGCCTCCGTCGAAGGGCATGTTTCCCGGTCCGCCGTGATCGCCACCAACACCTCCTCGATCCCGATTACCAGGCTGGCCCAGGCCCTGGCGCATCGGGACCGGTTCCTGGGCCTGCACTTTTTCAACCCGGTCCCCCGCATGCCGCTGGTCGAGGTCATCCGCACCGTACACAGCAGCGAGGGCACCGTCGCGGCGACCCGGGAGTTCGTGGCGGCAGGGCTGGGCAAGACAGCCCTCCTCCTTGAGGACCGACCCGGCTTCGTGGTGAACGCCCTGCTGATCCCCTTCCTGCTCGCGGCGGCACGGATGCTGGACAATGGCTATGCGCCGGCGGAGACCATCGACGAGGCCATGCGGCTTGGATGCGGCCACCCGATGGGCCCGCTGGAGCTGGCCGACTTCATCGGCCTGGACGTGGTCTGCGCCGCAGCGGATGCAATGTTCGGGCAATCCCACGACCCCGCACTGGTGGTGCCGAACAATCTGCGCAGGCTCGTGGACGCGGGGCATCTGGGCGCCAAGACCGGACGGGGCATCTATCCCCACGGGTAGCAGGGGTGCGCTCGCCGTTTGTTCCCGTCCCGGCCCGCTCCAGCAGGTCGTAGGTCAGGTTCGCGGGGCTGGAATTCCTGCCGTTCGCACGGCTGGGTTCACCGCAGGGTGCGCCGCCCGGCTACACCCCGGGCATCCACCGCATGCAGTAGTCGAGGTTTTCGATGACGGTGCGCACCGCCGCCTCGCCGTCTCCGGCCTCGATGGCATCGGCCAGGTCCTCGTGCCCGGCAGCCAGGCAGCCATTGAACCCCTTGTCCAGCCGCTGGGCCATCTTGGTTCCGTGGAACACGTCGCCGAAGCTGTCATAGAGCTCGTGCAGCAAAGGGTTGCCGGAAGCCTCCGCCACCTTCAGGTGGAAGGCCCAATCCGCGGAAGCCCACGCGTCAAAGTCCCCGGCCGTCCAGGCCTGCCGCCGCCGGGCCAGCAGGGCGCGCAATCCTGCCACCACGCCGGCGTCGGCCGTCCGCGCGGCCAGCCGCGCCGCCTGGGTGTCCAGCGCGAAGCGCACCTGCAGCACGTCCTCGTCCGCGTGCTCGTGATAGGCCCGCCGCGCGGTTCCCCGGATCTCGCTGGTGGCCCGCACGTACGTTCCGTCCCCGCGCAGCACCTCAAGCATTCCGGTGTGGGCCAGGGCCTTGACCGCCTCGCGGAGCGTGCCGCGGGAGACCCCAAACTCGGTGACGAGTTGGGGCTCGGGAGGGATTCGTGTCCCCACCGCCCAGCGGCCGGACGCAACCGCGTCCCGCAGCCGGGACACGACCTCTCCGGCCAGCGGCGGCCGAACGCCGGAGGGACCGCGCTCCCCCGGGCTCATGCCCGCACCCCTGGCCGGGCCGGGGCCTGCGTGCCCCCAAAGCGCCTGCTCAGCCAGTACCCGAGCAGCAGTTGGACCACCGCGCAGGCAGCCATCAGTACCAGCGGCACGGTCCAGCTGCCGAGCGCGTCGTGCAGCAGCCCGAGCCCGAACGGCCCGGCCGCGGCGATCAGGTAGCCCAGCGACTGCGCCAGGGTGGACAGGGCGGTGGTCTCCGCCGCAGTGTCCCCGCTGCGGCTGATGAGCAGCATGACCAGCGGGAAGACCCCAAACCCTATCCCCATCAGCACCGCCGGCAGCACGGCCCACTGGGCCGGGACAACGAGCAGCGCCACGAACCCGGCCAGCGAGGACACTCCGGTGGCCAGGAAGGCCGGCCGCACCAGCCGCGGGCGGGCCGCCATGGCCAGCAGCATCACGACTGCCGGAATGGTGACCACCTGCACCAGGCCCAGCAGGAGGCCTGCGGCCGTGGCATCCAGCCCGCGGGCGATGAGGATGGAAGGCAGCCAGCCCATGGTGGTGTAGGCAAGCAGCGCCTGGACCGCGAAGAGCCCGGTGAACAGCAGGCCCTTGCGCGTGGCCAGCATCGGCCACGGAGAGACGTGCCCGGCCGCCCCGCCAAGGCCTTTCCGGCGGCGGAGGGCCAGCGGCAGGAAGGCCAGCAGCGCGGCAACGGCGGGCAGCGCCCACGCCGCAAGCCCAAGGGCCGGCGAGCCGAGCCCTGCCGCAACCGGGACGCTGACGGTCGCGGCGAGGGTCGCGCCAATGGACATGGTGATGGTGTAGGTCCCGGTCATCACCGGGGTGCGGCGGGCGTGGTGTTCCCGGATGAAGGAGGGCATGGCCACGTTGCAGACGGCCAACCCGCACATGGCCGCCGCCGTGCCGGCCAGCAGCATGCCGGTGGATTCGACGGCGCGCACCGCCAGCCCGGCGGCGAGCAGGAACAGGGCCAGGGCAATTGCGCGCTCCAGCCCGGCGCGCCGGACCAGCCAAGCGGTGGCCGCCCCGGCGAACCCGAAGCAGAGCACGGGAATGGTTGGCAGCAGCGCCGCCACCAGCGGACCGTAGCCGAGCAACTCCTGCAGCGAGTGGTAGAGCGGGGCTGCGGAGGCGATGCCCGCGCGCAGGTTCAGCCCCACCAGCACGACCGCGCCAACGGCCAGCAGGACGCGGAACCGCCGTGCGCCCGCGGGAACAGCGGCGGCGACAGCGGCGGGAGTCGCGGGAGACGCGGGAGACGCGGGAGACGCGGGAGACGCGGGAGACGCGGGAGACGCGGCGGAGGGGGCATCGGCTGCGCGCGGGATGCCGGAAGCCGGCGGGCACGGCGGCTGGGCCGGAACGGTGGTGGGCATGGATAAACATTAGACGTCTGATGTTTGCCGTGACCAATGCGCCCCGGAGGAGGAAGGGCACGCGCGGCGGCTGAGCGGCACGCCGGGCGGGGCAGGGACGGGGCGGGGGCGGGCTCAGCGGCCGGGGGCGGGACAGGTCAGGCCTGCCCCGCGCCGCGAAACGGCCAACGGTAGCGCAGGAGTTGCTGGAATGGGCGGGCCATTCAAGCAGTTCCTGCGCTACCGTTCCGGCAGGTTTTCCCCGGCGGTTTTTCCCGGAGGGGCTTCGGGAGGGGCTTAGGAGGGCACCGCCGCGGCGGACGGGACTCCGGGCCCGGTCCGTCCCCGGTGAACCCGCCCAGCCCGGTCGATGAAGGGCTCCAGCAGCGCGGCGAACTGGCCCGGCACGGTTCCCCGATGTTCAGGGTGCCACTGCACGGCCAGCACCCACGCACCCTTGGGGCCCCCATCCCCGCGCATCCCATCCCCGCAGGCCATATCCCCGGACGCCATATCCCCGAGCGCCATGTCCCCGAAGTCCACGGACTCGATCGCTTCGACGACGCCGTCTGCGGCGCGGGCTGCGACGCGCAGCCCCCGGCCGAGCTCGCGCACGGCCTGATGGTGGGCCGACTGCACCGGAATATCCCCCGCCCCCAAGGCCTCGGCCAGCCGGGTGCCGGGCAGGACTTCGGCATCGTGGGTAACCATGAGCCCGCCCGGCCCGTGGTCCCGGTGGAAGGACCCGGGACCCAGGTCCTCAATGAGCGTGCCGCCCAGAACCACGTTGATCAGCTGCATGCCGCGGCAGATGCCCAGGACCGGCCGGCCCGTGGCGAGCATGTCCTCGATCAGCGCGGCCTCGAAGGCGTCCGCGGAAGGGTCGGTGTCGCCGATGCTCGGGTGCCCGGGGCTGCCGTAGCGGGCCGGGTCCACGTCCCCGCCGCCAAGGATCAGGGCGCCGTCGAACCGCTCCGCCTCCGCGGTGCCTCCGGCGCTGGAATCCAGCACGACGGCGGTCCCTCCGGCCGCTTCGACCGCGGCGGCCGCGCACGCGGCCAGGCCGGACACCTCTTCCCGGTAGGCCGGGGTGTATGGGGTGGCGGAGCGGGGGAAGGTCAGGGCGATGGTTGGGCGGCGCATGGGCACGATCTTAGCGCCGGAAGTCCTCCGGAGCTGCAGCGCCACCGGGCGCGGGGGATGCGGCCGCGGGGCCGCGGGGCCCCTATCCGTCGAGGGCGTACCGGTCGCGTCCGACCGGCACCCCGACCAGCGCCTGCAGGACCGAGGCCGCAAGCACCAGGGCCAGGGGCCAGATCCATCCGGCGGACTGGTCGTGGAGGAGGCCAAACAGGGGCGGGCCGGCGGCGGCCAGCAGGTACCCGCCCGTCTGGGCCATCCCGGACACGGCGCTGGCCTGCCGGTGCGTGCGCGTGCGCAGCCCGAACAGGGACAGCGCGACCACCAGGGACGCACCGCTGAAGAAACCGGCCACCACCACCCACAGCAGCATCGCCCCGGGGGCCAGCATCAGTCCCAGCACCGCGGCGGCGGTGCCGGCCGCGGGCACCACGGGGCCGATCCTCCGCAGCCTGCCACGCAGCGTCAGCGGCGCCAGCAGGCTGGCGACCACTCCGGCCAACTGGAAGAACATCAGGTCCCACCCTGCCGCCACGGCGGGCCGGCCGTAGGACTGCTCGACCGTCGGCAGCCAGCTGACCAGCACATAGAAGGTCAGCGCCTGCAGGCCCATGTACGCGGTCACCTGCCACGCGACGGCCGAACGCCAGACCGCGCCGCGGGCCATGGGGGCGTCATCGTTGGTGCCCGGGCCGGGGAGCTTGGCAGGCCCGGCAAACGCGGCAGGCCTGCCGGATCCGGTGGATGGAGCCACCCGGCCCGCGCGCCCCCACAACCACCACACCAGCAGCGCGGGCAGCACAAGGACCGCGTAGGCGCCGAGTGCGAAGCGCCAGCCCCCGGCCCCGCCGCCGAGCGGGACCCGGGAGAGCGGGACAGCCAACCCCGCGCCGAGCGCGGCCAGGCCGCCCATGACGGCCGAGAAAACACCGGTCAGTTCCGTCATGCGGTCCGGAAACTCCCGTTTGACGACTGCCGGGATCAGCACATTGCCCAGGGCGATTGCCGCCCCGATGATGAACGTCCCGATCCACAGGCCCGCCGCCGCACCGGGCAGCGGGCGCACCAGCGTCCCTGCCAGCAGCAGGACCAGCGCCACGAGCACGGTGCGATGGATCCCGAAGCGCTCGCCCAGCCCGTGGGCCAGAGGCGATACCGCGGCGAAGGCCAGCAGCGGCACGGCCGTCAGCAGCCCCAACTGGGCCGCCGTCAGTCCGGCTTCCGCACCGATGGGTTCCAGCAGCGGACCGACGGCGGTGATCGCCGGACGCAGGTTCGCCGCCACCAGCATGATGCCGGCCAGCAGCAGGGCGGGGGCAACGGCCCGGTGGCGGATGATGGGGGTGGTGCGGGCCAAAAGACGGATCCTTCGCTGGTGTTGTGCTTCCAGACCCCACCCTACGCGGGACGGGGAGGCGGGCGGGCGTGCGCCGCGGACCTGCCCCAACGCACCTGCTCCTGGACTAGGATGGCGGCGTCGGGGCGGCCCTCCGCCCCTGCGCACGCACGAGGGCGGACACGGGAACGGGGTGGGCATGGAACGGCTCAAGGGGCTCGGGGAGATTGGGCTGAAGCCGGGGCAGGCGCTGCGCGTCAACCGGCTGCCGCTGGAGCATGGACCCGTGCCCGCCGAACGGGTCGCCGTGGGCACGCCCACGGTCGCGTCGATGGCCCTCGCCGAGCTGGGCGGGTTCGAGGTCGGCGTGTGGGAACTGACCGAGGGCACGACGTACGACGTCGAGGCCGACGAGGTCTTCGTCGTCACCGCCGGGCGGGCGAGCGTGGTAATCGAGCCCCAGGACGGGCATCCGGCACGCAAGGCCGAACTGGCCCCGGGTACCCTGATGCGCCTCGCCGCCGGGATGAGGACCGTGTGGACGGTCGCAGAACCGCTGCGGAAGGTCTACCTGAACCGCGCTGGCCGGTAGGCGCAAAGGACGGGCAGGCGCCCAGGCGCCCAGGACGGGCAGGGCCCCGTGGCGGCGGTGCCGGCACGGGGCCCTGCCGCACACTAGGAGGCCGCGCGCTCGGAGGTCTCCCCGTTCGGCCAGCGCAGCAGGGCCGCAACTCCGACCCCGTGGGGCAGGACCCCGTCCGGGACATACCGGATGGTTGCATCCGTCAGGGCGACCGCCCGCAGCAGGACCTCCGGCGCGGGCCAGGACCCGGCCACCAGTTCGGCATGGTCCGGGGAGTCCTCGGTGTCCAGCCACGGCTCCGCGGTGAGGGCGCGCAGCGTGGCGTCGTCCTGGTACTGGGCCACCAGGACCGTGTCCGCCTGGGCCTGCTGGAGGGCCGTGACCACCTCGGACAGGCCCAGCGCCAATCCCCCGCGTCCGCTGCCGAGCCGGTTGGCAACCTTCTCGGAGAGGTCCCGGATGTCGTTGGCCATCGCCTCGGCGACCTTTGCCTCGATTTCGGCGCTGAAGTGGTTCTGGTCCGCCCCACCGGTGCGGGTGTGCTGGTCCACGGTGGTGGCGATGGCCCGGCTGGCCTCCCCCAGCTGGGAGAGGACCAGTTCGCGGGCCTTGACGTCCCCGGAGAGCACCACCAGGCGGGCCCCGCTGTCGCGAACCACGTCGTCAATCTGCTTGGCGATGCCGTCGGCGTTGCGCTTCCAGATTTCCTCGGTGGCGGATTGGTTCTGCGGCTCGCCGTACTGGTCCGGGACCTTCCGGGCATGGTGGGCCTCGTCCGGGTTGCTGGCCACGCGGCGCACGTCGGTCACCCCGGGCGCCGCCGAGTGCCGCAGCCTCACTTCGCCGCCGTCGCGCCCGACCTCCGCCACCACGTAGGCGAACTGCCCGCCGCGGTTCCGGGCCAGCGGGACCAGGTTGGGGAAGGGTCCGCAATCGACGCGCGGTGCTCCGGCCTCGACCCCGGGAAGCACCTCATCGAGCACGACCTCGCCCTTGTTGACGGCCACAAAGCGTGCCGCCGGGGAGGCCCACCCCCTGGCGGGGAGCAGTGCGGCCCGCATGGCCGCGATGTCCACCTCGTCGGCGCGCTGGGACGCCAGCAGCTGCGCAGCCTTCTCCGGCAGTCCGTCGGCGGCTTCCCTGGCCGCCGTGGTGCCCAGGGAAGCATCGACGAAAGCGGTGCACCACGGCCCCTCCCGTCGGTACAGTGCCGCATCAATACCGGTGGAACCTGCCCGGTTAGCCATGGGGGAACTCCTTCCCACGCGACAGCAGTGCCGCGTGTGCCGACTCGGTCGTTCCGCCCAACGTAGCACCGGCTTCGGCGGGCCGAAAGGCCCGCCGAAGCC
>NZ_BKDJ01000002.1:195099-267966 GCF_008580665.1 Zafaria cholistanensis | reverse complement strand
ACAGCGCCGACAGGGCACCGATCGCGGCCATGGTCGGTCCGAACGAGACGAACAGGCCCCCGGAGACGGCCATCGCGAGGGCGAACGCGTCCTGCCACCGCAACGTGCGGTGCAGCGCCGGGGGAGCGCTTGCGTGGTCGAGCGAACTGGCCATGGTTTGACCTTTCGGGGAAGGAGGGGGATCGGGATGGGAACACCTTGGCGCAACCTCGTGCGCTAAGTCACATCACATAAAACTATGCAGTTGCTTAGTTGTCTGTGTCAAGCGCCACTCCGGGGACTACACTCGGGGTGTGGCAACGGATCGGATCAACAGGTACGGCAGGGGTCGCGAGGCCCTGCTCGCGGCCACGATTGCCGTGGTGGCCGAGCGCGGACTGCACGGGCTGACCTTCCGCGCCGTGGCCGAGCTCGCTGGAGTCAACAACACGTTGATCAGCCACCATTTCGGAACGAAGGATGCGCTGCTCCATGAAGCCGTCGCTTGGGCCACCGCCCGGGCCATCAGGCTCAGCGACCTCTCCGCCACCGAGACCATTGACGGAGACTTCGCCCGCGCCCTGGTTGAGCTCGTGGCCAGCGAACCCCAGTTGCAGGTGTTCCAGTACGAATTCGTGCTGGAGGCCCGGCGCCGCCCGGACCTCCGCGAGGAGGCAGTGGCCCTCTACGAGGGATACATCGAGGCGCTCGAAGTGGCGCTGACCCGGCATGGGCACACGCATGCGAGGCCCTTGGCCCGCGCCGTCTTCGCGGCCCTGGACGGCTTGGTTTTCCAACAGTTGACCGTGGCCGACCCCGACGTTGTCCAGGAAGCCATCGAGAGAGTCGGCCGCCTCCTGGAGGCGAGCCTGATCGAGAGCCGCCAATCGGCATAAGGGGAAGCTTGGCGGTACCCCGCCCACTCCTCGCGCCGTGACACAACGGAAGCGGGAACCGCAGTGGCTCCCGCTTCCGCCGCGCTATGCGGTCTTGCCCCCCGTTGGCGGGAACAGTGCGGTCCATGGGAAAGGGCCGCCACTGTCCGTGATACCAGGGGCCGAGCGCGGTCAGTGGCAGTGCGCTTTGACAGATGTGCTGCACGAGCACGGGGAAACCGAAGGATTTATCTCTCCTCGCGCCCTGCCTTCGAGAGTGTCTCGACAAAAGTGTCTCTTTGCTCTCCCGTTGCAAGACATCCGCGTGCGTCTTAGTTCGGCGGTGGGGGCGCCGGCGGCGGACCCGGGCCCCCAACGGACTTGCCCACGGGTGGGAGGCAGAGGACGGGCAATGTTTTCCCAAGCTGTGCGGGGCATCCTCAAGCATCTTCGCCACGGCGGAGATGGCCCTTCCGGGCAGACTTATCCGTCCTGCCAAAGATCCTTGAGGGAATGCTCGTCAAGCATTGTTCGGGTGCCGAAGGAATCTCGAATCCACACCACGGAGAGTTTCTTGGCCACCTCCACCACTTCTCCCCCGATCATCCGGCCGTTGGGACCAGCTGCCTCCACAACGTCTCCCACGGCGAGGCGCGACAAACACTGCCCAGGAGTCAGGATAATCTTTTTGGGACCAAGTGAGCGGTGAACGGGAGTGTCCGATAAACGGTGGGAACAGAGTGGCCTGACCGAAAGGCAATCTCCGCGACCACCGTATGCACCGCGGCCTGCACCTGGGCTCGTGCAGTGTGAGGGCAGGGCGGGGCGGGTGAGGACCGCTTCGTTTAGTAGCGCGCCCGTAGATTAGGGGCTGGGTGGGCTCCATCGAGCGGACGGCTTTCAAGCGCCACACTGTCGGTAACTCTCTGGGACATGGGGGTCACACGTCTGTGAGCCTCCGGGTCGGTGCCGGTGGTTCGATCATTTTGCTCTCGGTCGGACATGGAGTCTTCCCCCTCTATCGTTCTTTGCTGTCCTGGAACGTTGGCCAAGGCCCGGTTCCTGGCAGGAGGCGGGTCAGACCGGACCCGGCCGCCGCCTCGTTGAGCCGCAGTGGCGGGGAGTCCGGTAGCAGCAGCGCGCCTCCACAACGTGCTGAAACCCCTGTTCCGTCGCGCGTCGCGGGGCTATTATCCAGCTGTACCGGCGGGGCTGCCGCCGTGCCGCACCAAACGCGTCGGAGCAACCGCAAAGGGCCTGTCATGGAATGCATTACATGGTTCACACCGATTTTGCCCGGGAAGCTGGACCAGTGGAAGTTGCTCATCGAAGAGATCAACGGCCCGCGAAAGCAGGAACACCTTCGCTCCCGCGAGCGCATGGGCGTGGTAAGGGAAGTAGCCAGCCTTATGCAGACGCCACAAGGCGACTTCGCCTGCCTTTTCCTTGAAGGCGAAGACCTGAGCAAATCATCTGAGGTGGCCGCCACTTCAGATGATCCCTACGATCAGTGGTTCAGGGAGCAGGCCAGGGAAATCCACGGAATCACGCCTGAAATGCTGCGGGCACCAATCCCTGCGACCTTGATGTTTGACTCCAAGGCAGGCTGACGTGGATGCTCCCCGCCGTGGAAGGACTGCGGCGGGGAGCATCCAGGCCCGCAGCGGCCACCGATCCGTAATGAACTGCCGTCCGCCGGGTCGGGTATTTCACATGAAAAACAGGCTGCCGGTTTGCTCCTCTGGCCGGCGGCACGGTACAGACAGTCGAGGTGGCCTGCCGGCCTCATGCCGCTTTGGCTCCGGCTTTAAGTGACTCGTCGATGGGAGCTGAATCCAGCTTGGCCAGACCCCTCCAGTTTTCTCGGGATCTGGCACAGCCGGATCATCTAGGCATCGATCACCAGGTCGGTCTGCGCCGTGGAGCAGCAGGGCAGGAACTTGCCCGCATCGATTTCCCGTGCCCGGATACCGCCCTGGTGGTTCATGTTGACTTCCCCGGAAAGCTTGACGACTTTGCAGGAGCCGCACATGCCTTCCTTGCAGTTCGCACCGATCCTGACGCCGGCACGCTGTGCCACCCCGAGGATGTGTTCGGCGGGATCAATCCGCACATTGATGCCTGTGCGCAGGAAGGACATGGTGAGGCTGCCCGTGCCCACGGTGTCAAAGCTCGAGGCATCGGGAGCCGCGGCCTCCGGCCCGGCGTCCGAACTGTCCTCGGCGGCGGGGGCTTCCGGGTCGACGGTTTCCAGAGGCAGCCCCGAGGCCTTCAGGGTTCCCTCGGCGTCATAGCCGGGCTCGTAGAGCCCGAACGCGCTGGGCTGGCTTTCATAGTAGTCCTCGGCGGAATCGGCGATTTCCTCCGCGATTTCCTCCGCGATGTCCGACGCAAGCGCAATCTCTGCCTGGTACTCAAGAAGTGTCTGGCGATCTCCCGAGAAGAACTCCATGTAGATGGAGGTGTCATCGACGCCGACCTTCTTGAGGAGCTCGGTGGCGCTGTTCAGGTATCCCTCCGGGCCGCAGGCATAGACCTGGCGGCCGTTGGCATCGGGGGCCACCTGGTCGAGCATGGCTGCCGTCAGCCTTCCGCTGAGCCCTTCCCATCCCTCGGGCTTGCTGCGGTCGCCCAGGGAGTAGAAGACCTTGACGCGCGAGTCCACGGAGGCGATATAGGCCAACTCCTGGTGGAAGGCGAAACCTCCGGCCTCGGCTCCATGGTAGAGCACCACGACGTCGGCATGTCCGGGCAGGGAGTGGATGGTCCGCACCATGGACATGATGGGAGTGATGCCTGCGCCGGCGGCGAGCAAGAGGTAACGCGCCCGCCGGTCGGCGTCGGGCAGGTGGAACGCTCCGACCGGTCCGAGCATATCGAGGACGGTGCCGGGTTTGACGTTCTGGTGCACCCACGGGGAGACGAGTCCGGTGGGGTCGCGTTTGACGGTGACGCTGAAGGTCCAGGGCTGGAGAGGCGAACTGGACAGCGAGTAGCTGCGGTCTGCCGGTTCCTGGTCCTCGCCGTTCACGGGAAAGGCGATGTTGACGTACTGGCCCGCGCGGAACGCCAGGGGCGCACCGTCGCAGCGGCGGAACACGAAGGTCATCATGCCGCCGGCTTCGGGTGCGGTCTCGACACATTCGGCCATGAACTCCTGCGGATGCCAGGGACCCAAGGCGCGGGCGGCGTGGGCGGGCGCCTCGGTGCTGCCCATCACCCTGTTCCACGGCATCTCGAGGCCGCGAATGCGCTGGGGTTCCTGGATCACCGTCTCGGTGAGGGGTTCAGTCATGCCAGGTGCTCCTGCACGCGCTGCACGTACCAGTTGATGAACGCCTCCACCTGGTATTCGCTCTTCATGTATGGACCGGGCTCGTAGGCGGGGCTGCCGGCACCCTTTTGGCACAGCTCCACGAACGCCTTGTCCTGCAGGTTGGTCTGCTTCCAGGTGTAGGTGAGTTTTTCCAGATCGTAATCGACGCCTTCTTCGGCGTCGTCCGCCACGAGCCAGGTGGTGCGTACCAGCGACTGGTGTTCGTTGATGGGGAAGACGCCGAACGTGATGACGTGGTCCCCGAGGAAATGGAACCAGCTGTTGGGCTGCAGGTGCATCGAGCAGCGGCCCAGGCGGAAGTCCCGCAGGTCGCCGAGCAGCTTCTTGGAAAGCCTGCGCCCGTCGGCCGAGAACGATTCTCCGTCCCCGTCCAGTGCTTCACGTGAGATGCGGATTCCCGCGATGCGCGTGTCAAGCTCCTCGACCACCTCGTAGGGCAGGCCGTAGCGGCGGCAACGCTCCTCAAGGGAGGACTGGGCTTCCTTGTTGCGGTCCCACACTTCCTCAAGGTGGGCCGGAATCAGGCCCTCCGTCAAGCCCCACGTCGGGAAGAGGGAGCAGGCGAGTTCAGGGTGGCCGTCACAGTGGTAGCACTCACGGTTGTTCTCCATGACGAGCTTCCAGTTGCCCTCTTCGATGATGTTCTGCTGGTAAGCGATTTTCGTCTTCGACAGATCGTGGGGGGCGAGGTAGGGCTCAAAGATCTTGGAGGTTTCGTCGAAGTCGGCCGGCGGTTCGTCCGCAATGCAGACGAAGATGAGTCCGGCGACCACGCGGCTGTGGGCGCGCTTGAGGGCGAAACAGTTCTTGTCGAACTTCGCTTCTCCCGGGGCTGAGGCGTGGATCAAGTCGCCGTTGGGCGAGTAGGTCCAGGAGTGATAGCCGCACACCAGGTTTCCGGTGGAGCCGGCGGATTCAGTCAGGACGCGGGCGCCGCGGTGGCGGCACACGTTGTGCAGGACGTTGACGCCGCCGTCGTCGTTGCGCAGGACAATCAGGGAATAGGGCCCGTAGTCGACGGTGACGTAGTCGCCCGGCTCCGGCAGTTCAGCGACGCTGGCGGCAAAGATCCAGTGTTTGCCGAAAATGGCCTCCATATCGATCTTGAAAACCGTCGGGTCGGTGTAAAAGGGAGCGTCGAGGGAATATCCCGTGCGGCGGAACGCAAACAATTCGGTGATCTCAGCCAGCTGCTCGGCAGGCAATGATGTGGTCAGTTTTCCGCGTGAATTGGCGGACACGTTCACTGAAGCGGACATCTGTTTCCTCCGGGAGAGCTGGGTGGTGTGCAAACTGTGGAGACCACGGGTTGAGTAGGGCAACCGGTGTTACCGGACCGTTTGGGGCATGAAATTAGAGAGGGTCGGTGTGCAGGAAAAGCGCACAATTTGGGAAGAGCCATGGATAGCGGTAGCGACTCCAATATTTCAACCTTCAAAGTGCGTCCTACGCAACAACAATCAGTATACGCAACATCGTGACTTGCGTCACGCCTCTTGTCAAGCATCCTCCAGGTGCAGCGCAAGACGGCAGGACAGCGCAGGTCATCGAGACGGCCGGCCAGGCGGTATCCATGCTGTGCCCTGCCCCGGCGGCCCCAGGCCCCAGCGAGCCGCAAGACTCCGGCCGCCTTTGGCTTGGCCGTTTCCCCGCCGGATGGCTGCTGCTCCGGATCCACAAGAATCCAAGGGCCAATGGGGTTAGAAAATGCCCAGTTGGCCGGAACCCCACACTGTGCATGATGCGTGAAGGGCCCCGCTCCCAAGGGAACGGGGCCCTTCACGCATCGGCGGAGCCCGGGGACTTCGGCGGCTCCGCGCTTCGGCTGGCCTGCTCCCCGGAAATCGGACCTGAAAGCCTTCGGTCCAATTTCCGGGGAGTGGTCCTTTTCCGGGTGAGCGCCTTCGTGGTGGCGATCGCGTTACCGGCGGCTGGTGAAGGTCACGTCCTTCAGGAATCCGCCGCGGCTGGATTCGACGATCAGCCGGGTCACTCCCGCCGGCGCTACGCCGTTGCGGGTGCGGACGCTCCAGATGCCCTCGGTCGCGCCGGCTGCCGGAGCCTCGACCGTGGCGGTGCCGATGAGCTGTCCCTTCCCGCCGGTGGCCGTCTGGGTCCAGACGCTGACGGTGTTGTTGTTCGTTATCGTTGCCGTGCCCGCGACGCGCCACTCGTTCCTGCCGGTCCGCACTTCGGCGGCCGTCACGGCCAGGATGTCCGCCTTGGCGGTGACGGTCACTGTGGCAGGAGCCGAAACCGTGCCGTTGGGCGAGGTGACGACCAGTTGGAACGTGACCGGGGCCTTCCCGGAGGGCATGGCGAACGTGAAGCTCGGAGCCGTCGCATCAAACGCGGTCGGGGTGCCGCCCGTCTGCGTCCAGGAGTAGCGGGCCGCGTTCGTGCTGCCGGATCCGTCGATCGTCACGTTCTGCCCGACGAGGGGGTCGGTCGTGGAAGCCGTTGCGACCGCGGTCGGGGTCTGGTCGGCGGCCGTGACGGTGACTGTCACCGGCTCGGAGACCACTGAGGTGCCGTCCGGCGCCCTGGTCGTGAGGGTGAACGCCAGCTCTGCGGCCTGGTCTGGAGCCGTGAACGTCGTCGTGGCCGCGCTGGGATCGGCGAGCGTGACGGGCGTGCCCTTGGTTTGGGCCCAGGCATACGAGGTGGCGTTCACCGACGAGGATCCGTCGAGGGTCACTTCCTTGCCTGCCAGGGTGGTGGACGGCGCGACGGCGATGGCCGTCGTCGCCTCCGCTGTCCCGAGGGCTCCGCCGGTCACGGACACCGGAGCGGTGTCCGAGCCGCCGGCGGCCGAGGTCACGGTAACCGAGGCGGGCGGGATCGCGAGGCCGGAGACGGTGAGCCGTCCATCGGCCAGGGCCTGCCCGCCGTAGCTGAGTTGGGGACTCTCAACGGCGTCGGAGGTGGTGGCGGTGATGACCAGTTCCTGCGAGGCCGTGCTGTAGATGGCGCCGGTGACGGTAACAAGGTCTGTGACGGTGACCGTCTTGGTGGCGACAGGTTTGTCGGACTCGTTCAGGAGGGTCACTTTGTCGGGGACGGAGGTGAGGGGTACACGGGCGAAGTAGTCCGTGCCATCCGCACCACCGGCAGCGAGGGTCGTTTCGGCCAGCCCCTCACCGGAGACGGTGATCGCGTCATTGGCACCGGCGCGGGCGTGGACGTTGAGGAACATTCCGTCACCGTCCTCGCTGACGGTGGCCGAAACCGGGTCGATCCCCGAGTTGGTCGAGACCTTGCCGAGGAGGGTGAACTGGTCTGTCTCCGCGATGACCTGCCCGTCGGGTCCGGTCACGCGGAAGAAGTTCGTCTCGAACGGCGATCCGGTGACCGCCGTCGGAACCGCCGGATCCGCCAGGTAGGTGCCGGTGTCAGTTTCCACCGGTCCGGCCGTGGACTGCAGGAATGGTGCGATGCGGGAACGCAATGCCAGCCCGAAGTTCTGGGGGGCCGGGGTGATGTCCTCGGTGAAGTTGATGCCGTCGGCCGGGGTGTCGACCTCGAATGTGTCCACGCCATAGGGGTGGGTGACCGTGTAGGTTCCGGCTGCGGGCGTGTCGACCCGGATGCGCAGGCGCCCGAAGACTACCTGGTCACCATCCTTGGGCTCTTCGTTGGCGAACGTGGCCTCCAGGGCCATGACAAGAGTTGCGTCGCCCCCGGCCGTGGTGTCGGCGACGGCCTCGGACTGGAAGTAGAAGGACTCGCCCGGCCAGTTGCTCTCGGCAGCGGTGGTGCCGATGTGGAGCGGCCGCTCCGGGTCCAGCCCTTCTCCGACGAGGAACGCCGGATCGCACATCGCCTCGTTCGCATCGAGGCACTGTTCCAGTTTGAGGCCGGAGGCGTCCTCGTAGTACACGGGAAAACCGTAGGGGCCGGCCGGCCCCACCCCCTTGAGGGTATCGGTGTTGGCCGTGGTGACTTCCCCCATGACAACGGTGGCCCCGGCGGCGACCAGGCCCACGGCCGTGATCGTGGCGATACCGGCGCGCAGGCGGCGCCGGTATCCTCTGCTTATTGCGGCAGGATGAAGCCAAGCATCTTGTGACATTACATCTCGCTCCCTCGGTGCGATCTTCCCCGATCCCGGCGGGATTTGGGGCACGACTCTCCTTGCGGAAGCGAGCATGGCACGAAGGGCATGCGTAAACCTTGGGAAGCACCCGGATGGTCAATGCCAGCCGAATTTAGGGCCCAAACCGCCAACTGAAAAGGAGGCCGCCGGACACCGTTCAAGGTTTGGGTGCTGGCCGGCTAGGGGAAGCTCCCCACGCTGAAGAAGCCTGAACCGGCCAGCGCGTCCCCGGCGATGCGCCCGGGCAGGCGCACCGTGGCCGGACCCACCGTCCTGCGGGCCGGGTTCGGCGAGCCGGCAGGGGAGCCGCCGGGCACAAGCAGGAAATTTCCGCGGGCGGAGCCGGGGGCGAAGATTACCGCCGGGCCAAGGCCGCAGCTTCCCGCCGGCTGGCGGATGACTGCCGCCCGCAGGCTGTACAGGTGACGTGGTAGCTGCGGCCAAAGGTCCACACGGGGATGAAGAAAACCGACACTCTGGTGCCGTGTTCCACCACCTCCTGCAGCGCTTCCCGGCCACAAAACTGGCACCGTGCCGGACCGGTGACCGACCGGCGGTTGAAGGAATTCATGCCGAACAGGAAGAACACAGCGTGCCCCTTTCAGATCCTCACGTTGGGCGGCGCGAACCACTGGCCAGGGATCGCCGTCGCGCCTTGGCTTCCCGCCGGACGGACGCCCACGCGGCGAGCCAGGCCAGCTCCACGGCCAGGTCCACAAGATAGACGCGCCTGATGCGTCCTTTTGACCCATAGGCGGCATCCACGGCCCCGAAGGCGAGCGCGGAGCCCACACCGAGCCGGCGGGCCGCTGCCATCCCTTCGGGGGATGAGCCGGCACGAACCATGGCGTATCCGATGGCCATGGACAATCCGGCCACGGTCTGCACCAGCCATTTGTCCACTTTTGGCCCGGTGACCCCGGCGAAGCTTCGGTAATGGAGCAGCGGCCACAGCCCGGCCGCAAGATTGAAGGCACCATGCGTCCTGGCCAACCGTTCCATCGTCACTCCGTGTTTGGGGGTCGGACCTCCAGCATAGGGGCCGTCCCTGGGGAGGCGTCTACGGGTACCTTCCGTCGCCTCCGCAGAACCAGCAGTCCACCTGCCTGGCACCGTTCTCCATATAGCATGTCTCCGAGCCATCCCCGCCGCACTGCGGGCACCGCACGTCCCGCCCCGTCGCCGGATCGGTGATGTAGGCCGTGCCTTTGCACCGCCGGCATTCGATGACCCCGGCCCCGGAGCAGCGCGGGCAATCCACCTTCCTGTTCCCCTGGCACTTGGGGCACACCCCGTCCAGGGACTCCTCTTCCAGATCCAGCACGATCGTCCCGAGGCGGTCCCCGTACGCCCTCACCTCCACCTGGCCCGACCCGGTGAAAAGGCGGGCAGCCTCGCCGTCGAGGTTCGCATCGGGACCGCGCGGCGCCTTGGGCTGCGGGAGCTGCTCCAGGCACTGCCTGATGGGCTCCCACGCCCCGACGGTCCAGACGTTCGGGTCGGCGGCAGGCAGGGCACCGCACTGGAAGCCGTGCGGGGCGATGTGGATGTCCAGGCCGCCGTTGGCGTCAAGGGCCAGGTACGCGCCCAAGCGGGGAACGAGCCCGGCCAGGTAGCCGCAAATGGCCCCAAGGCCCGTGCCCGCCCCCGGGACGACGGAGTTGAGCCATGCACCGACGGCGGCGGCGGAAGCGGACAGGACCTCGGCGGCCAGTTCCCGGTCCTTCCTGCCGATGTAGATGTTCAGGCCTGTTTCATGGAACTGCTTGCGGTTCACCGGCGTGTACCAGATGTCCCAGACGGACGTTTCCACCGCAAGCCAAGAGTCTTCTCCGAACCTGACGCGTTTGTGCGGCATGCGCTTCCTCTCCCTGGATGGAGCCAGATAAAGAAGAAGGTATCGTGTCACGCGCCTCACCGCTTAGGGCAGAGGAACATCGGGCAGAGGAACATTCGGCCCGGCGAAGCCCGGCACTCCCGAATCCACGGCGTGGCGCATGAGCCACACAAACTCCACCCGGCTGTAGACGCACGGCCCCCACCCGGGCATCCCGCCCTCCGGAAATGGTGAACCGGCCCAGCATGGGGACCCCCGCAGGAGCGGGCCGGCTTCTTAAGTAGTCCCCGTGGGCAGCAGGTGTGATTTCGGTGGCTGGCGGGAAGATTCGAGTAGGAGCGGTTCTGGACTGCGCGGGCCGGCAGGATCCACGGTTGATAGCGAGGTTCAGCGAGACCGCCGGCAAAGAAAGAACCGCCGGGGTGGACGCCCGAAGCAGGCAGCGCTGAGACCCGAAATATCATCGGTCCGCTATGGCGGACGCTGGTGCGGGCGATGCACGACCGAAGCGCCGCACGACTGAACAGCATGACTGAACCGCACGACTGAACAGCGGGGCCACGCGCCTTGCTCTTCATCGAAGGTTCTTTACAGATCCACCTGCGCAAGGAGCAACCGTGCTTTCCCTGCCTGATGCATTCAATGATTTCGCCGCGTCCATCGACTGGGCAGCCATCCACGAATTCTATGCGGAAGTTTCGCCGTATTTCCCGGTGGCGGTGGCCGGAACCATTGTCTGGGGCCTGTGGGTCTACCGGTTCATCCTTTCCCACCGGGCCCGGCCGATCATCACCGGGTTCCGCACCTCGACATCGGTGATCGTCCCGTCCTTCCACGAGGATCCGGACATCCTCATGAGCGCGCTGGAATCCTGGCGGTCCCAAGGGCCGGACGAGATCATCATCGTGCTCGACGTGGAGGACCTGGAGGCCTACCGGCGCGTCTCGGCCCTGAATGATCCGAGGGTGCGGCCGATCCTGTTCCACCACGTGGGCAAGCGCTCGGCGCTCGGCGCCGGGATCCGGCTGGCACGCTATGACCTGCTGGTCCTGACGGATTCGGATACCTGGTGGCAGCCGGCGCTCCTGGAAGCCGTGCAGATGCCGTTCGAGGATCCGCTGGTCGGGGCCGTCGGGACACACCAGAACGTGTACCAGCGGGACACGAGCCTGTGGAGGCGGATCGCGGACTGGATGGTCAACCTGCGCTACCTGGATTATGTGCCGGCGATGGGCCGGGCCGGGGCCGTGCCCTGCATCTCGGGGCGAACCGCGGTGTACCGGCGGAGCGCGGTGCTGCCGGTGCTGGAACACCTGGAAAACGAGTACTTCCTGGGCAGGCGGTGTATCTCCGGGGACGACGGCCGGCTCACCTGGCTGGTCATCGCCTCGGGCTACAAGACGGTGCACCAGTCCACGGCCCGGGCGCTGTCCATGTTCCCGTCCAGCTTCCGCGCGTTCGTCAAGCAACGCGTCCGGTGGAGCCGGAACTCCTACCGCTGCTACCTGACCGCCATCGGCACCGGCTGGCTCTGGCGGGTGCCGTTCATCACCAAGGTGACCGTGCTGCAGATCCTGCTGACCCCGGTCACCATGGGCCTGACCATCTTCTACCTCCTCTTCAGCCGCCTGGAGCTGACCCCGCTGGGTGCGGCCGCGGCGGCCGGGTGGCTGCTGCTGGGCCGCGGCATCCGCGGAATCTCGCACCTGCGGCGGCACCCCAAAGACCTGCTGATCCTGCCGGTACTGGCCTTCGCCGTGATCATTGTGGCGCTGCCCATCAAGATGTACGCCTTCGTCACCATGAACAAGCAGGGCTGGCTGACACGGCGCGCGGACCAGACCGGCGGCGACGGCCAGGACGCCAAGACCCTGCAGTCTTCAGAGGAGGCGGCGTGAAGCATCCCGCCCTGCTGATCGCCGCCCTCCTGGTCCTGGTGGGTGTCCTGGCCGCGGGCTTCTTCTCCATGGGGAATTTCTTCAAGGAGGAGGAAGTGGACGCGTTCGGCCGCAACGAGATCGCCCGCAACGGCAATGTCCAAGGCAAGCTCTACCGGGGCGACCCGAAGGCCGAAGCCCAGCTGGTCCAGCGCGAGGAGGACCGCCTGGTCTACGTGCGCACCGTTGCCTCCGCCGCGCGCTGGAGGGTCGACGGGCTCAAGGGCCCGTACCGCCTGCGCACCGGTTCCACCTACACGCTGGTGCTGCAGGGCCGGGAGACGCCCTACACCGTCGCGGACCTGCTCCAGCTGGCACCCAAGGCCTTCGTGCGTGGCCCGGACGGCGCCTACCTGCTCTCGGAAAACATCGTGGTGCTGCCCGGCGCCAACCTGAACCTGGCCCCGCCCGGCGGGGAGGGAAGACTGGACATCCGGATGGAAAGCGGGCCCGGGTCCTTCGTCTCGATCGTCACCCTCGGCGGCTCCCTCACCATCGCGGGGACCGAGAACGCCCGGGCCACGGTCACCAGCTGGGACAGTGCCAGGGCCGCCCCGGACACCCTGACCGGAGACGGCCGTTCCTATATCCGGCTGGTCGGCGGCCACGCCAAGCTCTCCCACGCCCGGGTGGCCAACCTCGGCTTCTGGAGCGGGAACACCGGCGGGCTGTCATTGACCGGAACCAACACGGTGGGCACCTTCAGGACCCAGGATCCGCCACCCAAGTCCAGGGACGCCGCCGGCGCCGGGGCACGCCTGCTGTCCGAAAAGCAGGTGGAGACGCTCCATCCCACCGACGAGGACTACAGCGTGGTCACCGCCGGGATCGACCACGTAGTCTTCGAGAACAACGCGTTCGGCCTGTTCGCCGCGAACGCCCGGGATATCGCCGTCCAGGACACCACCATCCGCGGCAGCCTGGTGGACGGGCTGGTCCTGCACCGCTTCGTCACGGATGCCGCCATCACCCGCACCGACTCCTCCCGCAACGCCGTGGACGGGTTCACGCTGGGCCGCTCCACCACCGGCGTCGTGCTGGACCGGGTCACCGCGGAGGACAACGGCCGCAACGGCGTCTCGATGGATGGCCGCGCGCTCGCCGACGGTCCCAACGCCGTGGGCACCGCCGTCGAAATCTACGGCCGCAACCGCATTACGGAGAGCACGCTGAAGGACAACGGCCGGTACGGCGTCGAAATCAGCGGCGGCACCACGACGCGGGTCGCGGAGAACACCTTCGAGAAAAACCAGGTGGGCATCGTTGTCAACCATGCGGCCAGGGACGTCACCATCGCCGGCAATGACCTGCGGCACCAGAAAGAGCACGCCATCGCCATCCGTGGAACGGGCGCCTCAGCGGTGGTCAGGGAAAACTCCATCACCGGGGGCGACACCGGGGTCTACGTGCGCGATGCGCAGGCCGAGGTGACCGCCAATACGCTGCGTGGCATCTCCAACCACGGAATCACGCTGCGCGGCGAGGTCGCCGGCACCCGCGTGGCGGGCAACACGGTCTCCGGCTACGGATCGATTGCCATCTGGGCGGAGACGTCGGTGGGCGGCGCGGTGGGGGAGAACGACCTGCTGGGCTGGCAGCCCGCCTACACCGTCCAGCGGGTGGCGAACTTCGTCTTCCAGCCACTGACCTTCGTCTGGCTGCTGCTGGGCGCACTGCTGCTGGTGACCGCCGTGGCCGGTGGACGCAAATGGCGGACCGGCACCATCCACAACCCCTACGCCGAACGGGTGCCGCTCACCTCCCTGAGCAAGGGCATCCTCCCACCGGAACAGATCGGAGAGCGGAGATGACCAAACGCCCGCTGGCCCTGCTGGCCGTCCTGCTGACGCTCGCCCTGGGCGCCGTCGTCCTGGCCATGGCCGCCACCGGCCCTTCCGGAGGCCGGGACAGCGGCGCCGGGGCCCCGCCGGGCGCGCCCGCCAGCGGGTCCGCTCCCACCCCAAGTGCCGTGCCCGACGCCACGGCACCGCCGTCCGCCAGTGGCGCCGTGCCGGGATGCCCGGAAGCCACCGTGACGGTGGCCACGGACGGGGAACTGCACAACGTGCTGGAGGAGCCGGAACCGGGCACCGTGATCGTGCTGGCGGATGGCGTCTACGAGGGGAACTTCACCGGTACGGGGGACGGCACCGCGGACCGCCCCATCACCGTCTGCGGCAGCGCCCGGGCGATCCTGGACGGCGGGGGGATCGAGGAGGGCTATGTCTTCCACCTGGACCAGGCCGCGCACTGGGTGCTGCAGGGCTTCACCGTCCGCAACGGCCAGAAAGGGGTCATGGCGGACGAGGTCACCCACTCCGTCATCCGTGGCCTGACAGTCACGGACACCGGCGATGAGGCGGTCCACCTGCGCAAGTTCAGCACGGACAACCGGGTCCTCGGCAACACGATCTCCGACACCGGCCAGCGCAAGCCCAAGTTCGGCGAAGGCATCTACATCGGCACCGCCGAGAGCAACTGGTGCGATATCAGCAACTGCAAACCGGACCGCAGCGACCGCAACGAGATCGTTGGAAACACGATTTCCGCGACGACCGCGGAGAGCGTGGACATCAAGGAGGGAACGTCCAACGGCGTGCTCCGGGACAACCGCTTCGACGGCGCCGGACTGAAGGAGGCCGACTCGTGGGTGGACGTCAAGGGCAAAGGCTGGACCATTGCCGGGAATGCCGGAACGAACTCGCCCAAGGACGGATACCAGACGCACGAGATCCTGGACGGCTGGGGCACCGGCAACGTCTTCCGCGGCAACACCGCGCATGTCAACGGGCCCGGCTACGGCTACGCCCTGACCCCCGTGCTCGAGAACGTGGTCGAGTGCAGCAACCGGGCCACCGCTGCCAAGAGCGGCCTCTCCAACGAACCCTGCGCCAGCTGAGGCGGCGCCTTCCCACCACCCGGCCAACCGGAAAGAGCCAAGACCATGGATTCCACCCTGCCCAACCCCGCCGCTCCCAAAGTCACCGTGGTCGGCACCGGCTACCTTGGAGCCACCCACGCCATTTGCATGGCCGTGCTTGGCTTCGACGTGCTCGGCGTCGACGTGGACGAACGCAAGGTCGCGCAGCTGCGCGCCGGCAAGGTTCCCTTCTTCGAACCCGGGCTGCCGGAGAAGCTGGACCGGGCCATGGCCACCGGCCGCCTGCACTTCACCACGGACTTCGACGAGGCCGCCGCCTTCGGGGACGTGCACTTCGTCTGCGTCGGCACGCCGCAGGCCACCGACTCCTCCGCGGCGGAGCTGAAGTACGTCCACGCCGCCTTCGCCTCGCTCGCCTCGCGCATCGACCGCAAGGCGCTGCTGGTCGGCAAGTCCACCGTGCCCATCGGCACCGCCGCCCGGCTGACCGGGATGGTCCAGGGACTCTCGCCCGCGGGCCCGGAGCTGGAGCTGGCCTGGAATCCAGAGTTCCTGCGCGAAGGCTTTGCCGTCGAGGACACCCTTCACCCGGACCGCCTGGTCTTTGGCGTCGCCTCCGAGTGGGCCGAATCCCAGCTGCGCCGCATCTTCCATCCGCTGCTGGCGGACGGCACCCCGCTGATCGTCACGGACCTGGCCACCGCCGAGCTGGTCAAGGTGGCGGCGAACTCCTTCCTGGCCACCAAGATCTCCTTCATCAACGCCATGGCCGAAGTCTGCGAAGCGACCGGGGCCGACGTCAGCCTGCTCGCCCGGGCCCTGAGCCTGGACACCCGCATCGGCGGCCGCTTCCTGAAGCCCGGCCTCGGCTTCGGCGGCGGATGCCTCCCCAAGGACATCCGCGCCTTCAAGCACCGCGCCGAGGAACTCGGCGTCGGCCAGGCCGTGCGCTTCCTCGGGGAAGTGGACTCCATCAACAACCGCCGCCGCACCCGCAGCGTCGACCTGATCCGCGAACTCGCCGGCGGCACCCTGTCCGGGGTGAAGGTCGCGGCCCTGGGGGCCGCCTTCAAGCCCAATTCCGACGACGTCCGCGACGCCCCCGCCCTGGACGTGGCACGGCTCCTCTACCTGGAAGGCGCCTCCGTCACCGTCTACGACCCGGAGGCCAACCCCAACGCCCACCGGACCTACCCGGACCTGGACTACGTCGGCTCCCTCGCCGAGGCGGTCCGGCACGCCGACGTCGTCGCCCTGCTCACCGAGTGGGACGAATTCCGCGAAGCCGACCCCCAGGACCTCGGGGCCCTGGTGGCGCACCGGCGCATCTTCGACGGCCGCCACGCCCTCAATCCCGATCACTACACGGCCCACGGCTGGGAATACCGCGCCCTGGGCCGGCCGTACCAGCCCGCCGGCCGGTCCGGTGCCGTAGCGGCAGGGACCACCGGGCACGGCCCGGAGGCCCCGGCCCGCACCGGCGCCCCCGAAACCGGGCAGGAGGGTCCCTTCAGCCAGTCCCACTGACCTCCCGGGGCCGCCTGCCCTAGTGGCCTGCGCCCAGTTTTCCGCCCAGGCGTTCGTGCATGAGCAGGCTGGCCTCGTTGAGGCCGACGATCCTCACGTCCTTGCCATGGTGGCGGTATTTCTCGGTGATCGCATCCAAAGCCGCAACGGTGGAGGCGTCCCACAGGTGGGAGGCATGCATGTCGATGACCACCTGCTCCGGATCCAGCGCGTATTCGAACTGCGTGTAGAGGTCGTTGGAGGAGGCGAAGAACAGCTCGCCATTCACCACGTACGTGGCGGTTTCGCGGCCGTCGATGGCCGTGACGGTCCGTTCCACGGTGACGAAGTGCGCCACCCGGCGGGCGAACATGACCGTGGCCGTCAGCACCCCGACGCCCACGCCGATGGCGAGGTTATGGGTGGCGACGGTGGCGGTCACCGTGGCGAGCATGACCGCGGTTTCGCTCTTGGGCATCATCCGCAGCGTCGAGGGGCGGACGGAGTGCCAGTCGAAGGTGGCCACGGAGACGAAGATCATCACGGCGACCAGGGCCGCCATCGGGATCACCGAAACGATCCCGCCGAGGGCCACCACCAGGATGAGCAGGAAGACACCGGCCAGGAAGGTCGAGATCCTGGTGCGCGCGCCGGAGGCCTTCACGTTGATCATGGTTTGCCCGATCATTGCGCAGCCTCCCATGCCGCCGGTGAAACCGGTGACAATGTTCGCCACACCCTGGCCCCACGATTCGCGGGTCTTGTTGGAGCGGGTGTCGGTGACGTCGTCCACCAGCTTGGCCGTCATCAGGGATTCGAGCAGGCCCACGAAGGCCAGCGCCAAGGCAAAGGGGAAAACGATCTGCAGGGTTTCAACCGTGAAGGGAACATTCGGGACGAAGAGCGAAGGCAGCGAATCAGGCAGGTCGCCCTTGTCGCCCACGGTGGGAACCACGAGGGAGGCCAGCACTGTGATGAAGGTCAGCAGCACGATCGCGACCAGGGGGGCAGGTACCGCGGTGGTGATTTTGGGCAGGCCGAAGACGATCAGCAGCCCCAGCGCGGTGAGCGGGTAGACCAGCCACGGGACCCCGAGCAGTTCGGGGACCTGGGTCATGAAGATCAGGATGGCCAGCGCATTGACGAATCCCACCATGACGGAGCGTGGAATGAAGCGCATCAGCCTGGCGACTCCGGACAGGCCCAAAATGATTTGGAATATCCCGCCGAGAATCACGGCGGCGATGAAGTAGTCCACGCCGTGGCTTTTCACCAGGGGGGCAATGACCAGGGCGACGGCGCCGGTAGCGGCGGAGATCATCGCGGGCCGCCCGCCCACAAAGGCGATCGTCACGGCCATGGTGAACGAGGCGAACAGGCCCAGGCGGGGATCGACCCCGGCGATGATGGAAAACGCGATGGCCTCGGGGATCAGCGCCAGGGCCACGACGAGTCCGGCCAGGACCTCGGTCTTGAGCAGGCGCGGGGACTTCAGGGTGCGCAGTACGGACTGCCGTTCCTCCGGCGTCAACGTGCTGCTTGCGGGGGCGGGGGCCATGGGTGGTTCCGATCGGTCGTGGGCGCGGCGGCGCCAGGCTGGCGGGGTCAAGGGAAACGGGGGGCGCTGCGCGGAAAAGGCCGGTGTGTTCGACTCTCCCGACGGGGTGCGCGGGGTATGCAGGGTGCGCGGGGTCAGAGTTGGGCGAGAATTCCGGCGACGTCATCCAGCGCGCCGGGAACCAGGGAGTAGTAGGCCCAAGTGCCGCGCTTTTCGCGGTGCAGCAGGCCCGCGTCGACCAGGACCTTCAGATGGTGGGACACGGTGGGCTGGCCCAGCTCCAGCGGGCCGGTCAGGTCACACACGCAGGACTCGCCGGACGGTTCGGCCCTGACGATCGAGAGCAGCCGCAGCCGGTTCGGATCGGCGAGCGCCTTGAAAACCAGGGCCTTGCGCTTCGCCTCCTCGGCGCCCAGGGCGGCCGTTCCCTTCGGGGCGCAGCAGGGCTGGTCCGGGGCCGGCGTGGGGGTGGGCAGCGGTTCCATGTACCCATTATGCCCGGATATTGACAGGCATCAATGAATGGAGAGCTGAGCCTCAAGCTGGCGGTTGCGGCCCGGCGGCTGAGGGCGGGTTGCTTACGGACCGGCCGGTTCGGAGCGGTGCGGAAGGACGACGTCGTCCGCGGCGCGGGCCGCGCGGGGGAACAGGACCAGCAGGAGGCCCAGGCCCGCCGCCGCACCGGCCAGCTGCGCCAGGACGAATCCGGGAACGGAGGCCGGAGCGATGCCGGCGAACGTGTCGCTGAAGATGCGCCCGACCGTGACGGCCGGGTTCGCAAACGACGTCGAGGACGCGAACCAGTACGCGGCCCCGATGTAGGCGCCCACCGCCGGCGCGGCGAGCGCGCCGCGGGAGGTGGCTGCGAGGGCAAAGATCAGCAGGATGAGCCCGGCGGTGGCAACCACCTCGGCCAGCAGGTGCCCCGGGGTTGCGCGATCCTTGGCGGAGAGGGAAGTCCCCACCTCGAACATGGCATTGGCCAGCACGCTGCCGCCCACTGCGCCCGCGGTCTGGGCTGCCACATAGGTGCCCAGCTCCGGCAGGGTCAGTCCGGATCCGCTGCGCCGGCCGAGCACCCAGTCGACCAGGGAGACCACCGGATTGAAGTGCGCGCCGCTGACCGGCCCGAGCACCAGGATCAGCACCGTCAGGCCCAGCACCGTCGCGGTGCTGTTCTGGAGCAGCTGCAGGCCCACGTCGCCGGGGGAGAGCTGCTGCGCGGCGATCCCGGAACCGACGACGATGGCCACGAGCAGGCTGGTGCCAAGCAGTTCGGCAACGGCGCGGCGCCACAGCGGCGGCTGGTGTGAAGTCATGGCACCAGCTTGACCCAAAGAATTAACTCAGTCAAAATTGAGGCAATGGACATTGAGACCACAGCCGGCTTCCAGGCCCGCGTCGCAAAGCATGCCGCGCTGGCGGATCCCGCGCGGCTGCGCATCGTGGACCTGCTGACGCTGGGGGACTTTTCCCCGACGGAGCTCCAGTCCCGGCTGGGGATGCCGTCCAACCTGCTGTCCCACCACCTGCGCAGGCTGGAGGAGGCCGGGCTGGCCATCCGCCACCGCTCCGAGGCCGACAGGCGCCGCAGCTACGTCCGGCTTGCCGACGGTGCGCTGGAGCACCTGGCGCCCGGCGCCGGTCGGGGGGCCCGCCGCGTATTGTTCGTCTGCACGCGAAACAGCGCCCGCTCCCAGCTGGCCGCCGCGCTATGGAGGCGGGTCAGCGAAATTCCGTCGACGTCGGCGGGGACGCGTCCGGCGGACCGGATTGCCCGGGGAGCCATTGAGGTCGCCCGCCGCCACGGGGTGGACCTCGCGGATATTCCCCCCTGCGGGCTGGACCAGGTGGCCGCGGAGGGGGACTTCGTCGTCACCGTATGCGACAGCGCCCACGAGGAACTGGCCGGCCTGGGCCACGTGCACTGGTCCGTGCCGGACCCGCTGCGGCGGGGCACGGACCAGGCCTTCGAGGACGCCTTCCGGGACATCGCCCGGCGCGTCAGCGGACTGGGAGCGCGCCTGCTGGCCGCGTGACCCCGCGCCGCGGGCCCTGGGAGCTCGTGCCGCGGGCTCTGGGAGCTCGTGCCGCGGGCCCTCGGAGCCTGCGGAGCCGGCCCTGGCCCCCGGGCGGACAAGACAAATATTGACATCCATCAATCAAGCGCCGGATACTGCCTGCATCGATCGCCATCAATGTTTGACGACCATCCCGTTTATCGGGTGGTGGGCATGTTGGGTCAAAGCACCCGGCTCCCACACCTCAATCCAGACCTCAACCCAGGCCTAAGCCCAGACTTAAACTCAGGCCCAGCCCAGCCCGACCCGCCACCCAGCCCATGCCAGGAGAAGCCCCGTGAGCACCGAAACCGCCAAGAAGCCCTCCGTCCTGTTCGTCTGCGTCCACAACGCGGGCCGTTCCCAGATGGCCGCAGCGTTCCTCTCCACCCTCTCCCAGGGCCGGATCGAGGTCCGCTCCGCCGGCTCGCAGCCGGCGGAGCACATCAACCCCGCCGCGGTCGAGGCCATGGCGGAGGTGGGCATCGACATGTCCGCGGAGATCCCGAAGGTCCTCACCACCGAGGCCGTCCAGGAATCCGACGTGGTGATCACCATGGGCTGCGGCGACGAATGCCCCTACTTCCCGGGCAAGCGCTACGAGGACTGGGTCCTGGAGGACCCGGCGGGCAAAGGCGTCGAGTCCGTCCGCCCGATCCGGGACGCGATCAAGGCCCGCGTCGAGGACCTGATCGCCTCCCTCGTCCCGGCCGCCCGGTAATCCCCACCCGAGAATCACCGTCCGGCAACGCCTGTCCGTTAGCGCCCGTCCCGCACCCCAGGAGGCTTTCGTGAGCACCGAAAAACTGATCATCATCGGCTCCGGCCCTGCCGGCTACACCGCAGCGGTCTACGCGGCCCGCGCCGGCCTGGCGCCGCTGGTCCTGGCCGGTTCCGTCACCGCGGGAGGCGCGCTGATGAACACCACCGAGGTGGAGAACTTTCCCGGGTTCCCGGCCGGCATCCAGGGCCCGGAACTGATGGAGGGCCTGCAGCAGCAGGCGGAGAGGTTCGGCGCCCAAGTGGTGTTCGACGACGTCGTGGAGGTGGAGCTTCGGGGGCACCTCAAGCGCGTGGTCACCGGTGCGGGCAAGACCCACGAGGCGCCGGCCGTCATCCTTGCCACCGGCTCGGTGTACAAGGAACTGGGCCTGCCGGAGGAGAAGAAGTTCAGCGGCCACGGCCTGTCCTGGTGCGCCACCTGCGACGGCTTCTTCTTCCGTGAACAGGACATCATCGTCGTCGGCGGTGGCGACTCCGCCATGGAGGAAGCCACCTTCCTGACCCGCTTCGCGCGTTCGGTCACCGTGGTCGTCCGCAAGGGCGAGCTGCGCGCCTCCCGCATCATGGCCCAGCGCGCCAAGGACAACCCGAAGATCAGCTTCGCCTGGAACTCGGCCGTCACCGCCATCCACGGCCAGGACAAGGTCACCGGCGTGACCCTGCGGGACACGGTCACCGGCGAAACCCGCGAGCAGGCAGCGACCGGGGTCTTCGTTGCCATCGGGCACGCACCACGCACCGACCTCGTGAAGGGCCAGGTGGACCTGGACGCCGAGGGGTACATCAAGGTCGATTCCCCGACCACGGTCACCAACCTCTCCGGCGTGTTCGCCTGCGGGGACGCCGTGGATTACCGGTACCGCCAGGCCATCACCGCCGCCGGCACCGGCTGCGCCGCGGCACTGGACGCCGAACGCTACCTTTCGGCCTTGGAGGACGCGGCCAGCATCGCCACGGCGCTGGTGGAGGAACCCACCCACTCCTGAACCCCGCCGGAACCGCTACGCCAATGGATGGAACAACAGTGGATGGAACAAAGGACAGCATGGATTCAGCCCAAGGCCTTCCCGTGGCCGTCATCGGCGCCGGCCCCGTGGGCCTCGCCGCCGCGGCCCACCTGCTCGAACGCGGCCTGGAGCCGCTGGTCTTCGAAGCGGGCCCGGCGGCGGGCGCCGCGATCGGGCACTGGCGCCACGTGCGGCTGTTCTCCCCGTGGCGGTTCAACCTGGACGCCGCCGCCGTCCGCCTGCTTGAGGCCTCCGGCTGGGAACCGCCCCGGCTGACCGTGCTGCCCTACGGCGGGGACCTGGTGGACAACTACCTCGCGCCGCTGGCCGCGCTGCCGCAGATCCGCTCCCGCCTCCGCACCGGTGCCCGCGTCGTCTCCGTGAGCCGCGCCGGACTGGACAAGACTCACTCCCGGGACCGCGGGTCCACACCCTTCGTGGTTCGGGTGGAGCAGGCGGAGGGCGGATCCCGCGACCACACGGTGGGCGCCGTCATCGATGCCTCCGGCACCTGGTCCACCCGCAACCCCCTCGGCGTCTCGGGCCTTCCCGCCCTGGGCGAGGACCGGGCGGCGGAGCGGATCTCCCCGCCCCTTCCCGACGTCGCCGGCCGGGACCGCGCCTCCTTCGCGGGCCGCCGTGTCCTGGTAGTCGGCGCGGGCCACTCCGCGGCCAACACCCTCATCAGCCTCGCCGGCCTGGCCCGGGACGTACCCGGCACCCGGATTCTGTGGGCGGTTCGTGGCGTGTCCGCGGAGAAGGCCTACGGCGGCGGCGACGCCGACGGACTGCCCGCCCGCGGCCAGCTCGGCTCCCGGCTCCGCCGCCTCGTGGAGGCCGGCACCATCGAACTGCACACCGGATTCGGCATCACCGCGTTCAGTCCCCTGGGCTCGCACGTGGAGGTTCGGGCCGCCGACGGACGCACCCTGGAGGTGGACGCCGTCGTGCCCTGCACGGGTTTCCGCCCGGACCTGGACATCCTGCGCGAGTTGCGCCTCGACCTGGACCCGGCGGTGGAGGCCCCCCGGAAACTGGGGCCGCTGATCGATCCCGAATTCCACTCCTGCGGTACCGTCCCGCCCCATGGGGCCAGGTTCCTGGCCCACCCGGACCAGGATTTCTACATCGTGGGGATGAAGTCCTACGGCCGGGCCCCGACCTTTTTGCTGGCCACCGGCTACGAGCAGGTCCGCTCCGTCGCCGCGGCCCTGGCCGGAGACCGAACCGCGGCGGACACCGTCCACCTCCAGCTTCCCGAGACCGGCGTCTGCTCCACCGATGCCGGCACCAGCTGCGACGTTCCCGCCCCGGCTCCCACACCCTCCGCCGGAGCCGGCTGCTGCCCCGCCCCGGAACCGGCGCCGGTCGGATTTCCCACGGGGCTGGCCCACGGCCGCTCCGGCGCCCGCTGACCCGCCGCGCCCGGGCCGCCGCGGAAGATGATCTGCCCGCGGTGACCCATAAGCCTCTGGCAATTCAGCGCCGGTCATCCACAATGGCTCCAGGAAGTCCAAGACGGGTCCAGGAACCGTCGGAGCCAGGAGGTTGCCGGAGCCGGGGAGGCTGCTGTGGCGCGCGTAGTGGGGATCCATGGAATTGGCCACCAGATCAGCAGCGGCCCCCAGCTTGCCGCCCAGTGGTGGCCCGCACTCGTGGGAGGCCTCGAGGCCGCCGGCAGGCCAGAGGATGCGGCCGCTTTGGGCCGGACGGATGTGAACGTGGTTTTCTTCGGCTCGCTCTTCCGCGGGCCTTCGGAGAGGTTGGGGGCTCCGGCGGCGCTGCCGGGCACACCCGCGAATCCCGAATCCGTCCCGATGATCCCCGAAGGAAGCGACGAGGCGGCGCTGATAGGGAAGTTCTACCGGGAAGCGGTCCGGCAGGATCCCTCTTTGGAGCTGCGCCCGGGCCCGGATACTGGACCTGCCCGGCCCGGACTCGCTGTCCCGGGCGTCCAGGAGATGCTGGCGCGGCTGCTCAAATACCCGGCCCTGGCGGGCATGGCGCAAGGCCTTTTTGCCGGCAGCTTGAGGCAGGTCACGGCATATCTGAACGACCCGGCAGTGCGCGGCGAGGTGATGGATCGCGCGGCGCAGGGCATTGGAGCGGATACGCGGGTGCTCATCGGGCACTCCCTGGGCTCCGTGGTCGCCTACGAACTGCTGGCGACGGGCCGCTACGGGCAGGTCCGGCTCCTGCTCACCGCCGGATCCCCCCTCGGCATCCCCAACGTCGTCTTCAACAAGCTGCTCCCCGCCCCCGTCGGCGGCAGGGGGGCCTGGCCCGGCTCCGTAGCCCGCTGGGTGAACGTGGCGGACCGGCACGACGTGATTGCCCTGGTGAAGGAACTCGCCCCGCTGTTTCCCGCCCCCGGTGGACGTCCACCCCTCGAGGACTACCGGGTGGACAACGGAGCCTCCCCCCCACGACGCCCTGGCCTACCTCAATACCGCCGTCATGGGCGAGGCCGTGGCCGAGGCCCTCTCCGGTCCCGCCTAAGGGACGGCCGGTTCCGTTTCCGCGGGGAGGCGCCCTGTTGCTGGGGGAGGAGCGGGGGGAAAATGTGGTGCGAAGGCACGGCTGGATTGGGCCCGCGGGCAACGCGGCGGCGAAGGCGGGGACGGCATGGTTCTGGAGGCATTGGCCGGGGTCGAGCGCAAGTACACGGTCAGCGAAGGGACGCGGCTGCCGGAACTGCGGAACCTGCCGGCAGTGCAGCGGGTGGATCCGCCGGAGGAGCTGGACCTGGAGGAGTTCTATTTCGATACGGCGGACCTGGTCCTGGCCCGGCGGGGCATCACGCTGCGCCGCGCGACCGGAGGGCAGGGCGCCGGATGGCGCCTGGCGGTCCCGGACGGGAACGGCGGACGGCGGGAGGTGGCCGAACCCGCAGGCGGTAAGCCGGGCCCGGTGCCCGAGGCATTGCTGCGCCTGGTTCGCGTCCACGTGCGGGCCAAGCCGCTGGGACCGGTGGCCAGGATCTCGATGCACCGCTCGGTGCACCGGCTGCGCGGGGTGGAGGGCGTGCTGGCGGAGGTCTGGGACGACGAAGTGCAGTCGGAGGCCACCACGGGCGGGGCCTTGATGGGCCTGTGGCGGGAGTGGGACGTCGAACTCGCCGCCGGCGGCCCGGAACTGCTCGACGCGGCGGAAGGGTTGTTCACCGCGGCGGGAGCCCGCCGCGAGACGCATTCGTCCAAGCTGGCCCGGGCCCTGGGGGAAATCCCGGTCCACAGGGAACCCGAACCACCGTCCCCCAGCGCCAAGGGACCGGCCTCCGCAGTGCTGCTTGCCTACCTCCACCGGCACTTGGCGCAGTTGCGGGAGCAGGACCCGCTGGTCCGCGCCAATGCCCCGGACGCGATCCACCAGATGCGCGCCACCACGCGCAAAATGCGTTCGGCGCTCGCCACCTACCGCAAGCTGCTCGAGCCCGAAGCGGCCCGCCGCCTGCGCGGAGAGCTCAAGTGGCTCGCCGGGGTGCTGGGGGAGGCCCGGGATGCCGAGGCGGTGCGCGGACGGCTGGCCGACAAGGTCGCCCACGAACCCGGCGACCTGCTCCTGGGGCCCGTGGGACACAGGATTGAGGAGGAGCTGGGGGCCACCTACACGGCTGCGCGGGCCAGGGTCCTCCACGCGCTGGAGGAGGAGCGCTACTTTGAGCTGCTCGACTCTCTGGAGGGGCTGCTCCAGCACCCTCCGCTCAACGGCAGGGCTTCCCGGCGGGCCGGCAAGGCCCTCCCCAAACTCGTCGAACGCGACGCCAAGCGGCTGCGCCGGGATGCCGCGGCCGCCCTGGCGGGCGGGGAAGGGGACCGCGATGCGGCACTGCACGAGGCGCGCAAGAGCGCCAAGCGGCTGCGCCATGCCGCCGGGTCCGCCGCCCCGGTGTTGGGCAAGCGCGCCCGGCGCCTGGCCAAAGCGGCCCACCGGATCCAAAAAATCCTGGGCGCCCACCATGACAGCGTGGTCGCCCGGCACGTCCTGCGGGAGCTGGCCGCCCAAGCGCCGGGCACCGCGGAAAACGGTTTCAGCTACGGCCGCCTGCACGCCCTGGAACAGGCCGCCGCGGCCGAATCCGAGGCCGCCTTCCGCGCGGCGTGGAAACGCTTTCCGGCCGCCCCGCTCAAGAAGGCCTAGCCCCGCTCAAGAAAGCCGGGCCCGGCAGGGAAGCAGCCGGCACGGAAGCAGCCGGCCGGGCAGCGTGGCGGACGTCCCGTCCTTCCCCGTGCGGCCGGGCCGCCCCCGGACTTAGCTGCGGTGCGCGCTCAGTTGCGGTACGCGGGGTAGTCGGTGTAACCCTCGGCTCCGTTGGTGTAGAACGTGGACGGATCCGGCACGTTGACCGGCAGTCCCTCGCGCCAGCGGCGCACCAGGTCCGGGTTGGCGATGGCCGGGCGTCCGACGACGACGGCGTCGGCGTGCCCGTCCGCCACCAGCGCCGCGGCCTCCTCGGGCGTCGTGACCTCGTCGAATCCGGTGTTGACCAGGAAGGTGCCGTTGAACCGGGAGCGCAGGTCCTGGACCAGCCCGCCGGTGGGCTCCTTGTGGAGCACGCTCAGGTAGGCCAGATTCAGCGGGGCCAGCGCATCCACCAGGTGCCCGTAGGTCTGGCGCACATCGTCCCCGTCCACCTCAAGGGCCCCCTGGATGTTGTGCTCGGGGGAGATGCGGATGCCGACGCGGTTCGGATCAATGGCCGCCGCCACCGCCTCGGCCACCTCAATGACGAAGCGGGCACGGTTTTCCGGAGACCCCCCATAGGCATCGGTGCGCCGGTTGGCGGCCGGTGAAAGGAACTCGTGCAGCAGGTAGCCGTTGGCGGCATGCAGCTCCACGCCGTCGAACCCGGCCTGGATGGCGTTGCGGGAGGCCTGGACAAATTCCTGGATGATCCCGGGCAGTTCCGCGGCGGCCAGCGCGCGGGGAACCGGAAGCGGCTTCTTGCCCTCATAGGTGCGGGTTTCCCCGTCGACGGCGATGGCGCTGGGTGCCACCACCTCGTGGCCGCCGTTGGTTGCCGGGTGCGTGACCCGGCCCGCGTGCATCACCTGGGCAAAGATCCTCCCGCCCTCGGCGTGCACTGCCGAGGTCACCTTGGCCCAGCCCTCGAGCTGCTCCGCAGTCACCAGGCCGGGCTGGCCCGGAAATCCCTGGCCGGCATGGCTGGGATAGACGCCTTCGCTGACGATCAGCCCCAGCGAGGCGCGCTGGCGGTAGTGTTCGGCGACCAGCGGGCCGGGGACTCCCTGCTTGCCTGCGCGCACGCGGGTCAGTGGCGCCATCACGAGCCGGTTGGGCAGTTCCATCTCACCGAGGGCCAGGGGGGAAAACAGCACGGGGGTTCCTTTCGCAGCGGATTGTGTCCACCGGCGACAACCGCGCGGACCCGGCATCTATTTCGGCTGCGACGCATCTCACCCGCGCGGGCGGGCCTGCCGGGCGGGAAGGCCCCTGTCTCTGGCGCCGGTTCCCCCGCCGTCCTACCATGGGCGGCAACCGCCTTCGGACCGGACGGCCCGCAGCTGCGAGGAGGCACTATGGCCGCGATGCCCCAGGATGCCCGCGCCGCAGGCCTGTCCGCGGCATTCCGCGACGCGTTCGCAGGCCATCCGGCAGGCGTGGCGGTAGTCACCGCCGCGGGACCGGACGGGCCGGCAGGCATCACCGCGTCATCGGTGATCTCCGTATCCGCGGCGCCTCCGGTACTGGCATTTTCCGTTGCCGGCGGCAGCGCGTCCGGGGCCGCAATCCTCGCCGGCGCAGGGCTGGCCGTGCACCTGCTCACCGCCGCCAACCGCGGGCTGGCGGAACTGTTCGCGGCGCCCGGTTCGCGCCGCTTCGGGCTGGACATGGACTGGTACACCGCGCCGACGGGCGAACCGATCATCCGGGGGGTCGGGACGGTCCTGCGGTGCAGGCCGGTGGGCCGGATGCCCGCCGGCACCGGCACGGTCCTGGCCGCCCGGGTCCATGAGGTGCTCGACGGCGGCTCCTGTGCCCCGCCGCTGCTCTACCGGCGCCGGACCTACTACGCGCTGGAGGCCTGGTCGGCCCTGCGCGGCCGGGGCGGACCCCACCGGTAGTTCCAGCCGGTGGGGTCCGCGGACCCGGTGCCCGGCAGCGACGCCGGCGCTCAGCGCTTCCTGGCGGCGGTGATAATTTCCGAGGCCGCGGAGTCCGCGGCCTTCGCCTTCTTGTCGGCGCGCTTTTCCTTAATCGACTTGGCGGCAACCTTCTTGGTTGCGGACTGGCGGGGGGATTTGTTGGACATGGTGTCCTCCTTGGTGGAAGCAAGTGCTGCTCCCTTACAGGAGCAAAAGTTGCTCCCTGCCTTTGAGACTACGGCACGGTCCCCAATCCGGCTCCGCCGGCCCGTAGCGGCCCGGCCCGTCCCAGGGCCGGGCTCAGAGGGATGCGGGATGGATGTGAAACGAATCAAAACGTGATGGCAATCAGGTTGACGCGGGTCACACGGCTGATTATGATTCAAGTCACAGCGCGTTCTGAATCGTTTCAGAATCGAATCCAGTCCTCGAAGGTGCGGTTCCCCCATGCAAGTTCCACACGATGAGCAGGTCATGCAAACAGACCCCGACCTCCAGGGGCAGCCGCCGGTGGCGCTGTCCCTGGCCCATGCGGCCAAAACCTTCGGCCCGGTGGTCGCCCTGGCTGATGGCACGATCGAAATCCGCGAGGGTGAGATCCATGCCCTCATGGGGGAGAACGGCGCCGGCAAGTCCACCCTGGTCAAGATCCTTGCCGGGCTGCACCAGCCGGACTCGGGGGACTTCCGGATCGCCGGCGAGCCGGTGTCCTTCCGCAATGTCGCGGAGAGCAAGGCGGCCGGCGTTTCGGTCATCTACCAGGAGCCCACCCTTTTCCCCGACCTGACCGTCGCGGAAAACATCTTCGTGGGCCGCCAGCCCAAGGGCCGGCTCGGGCTGATCAGCCAGGGCGAGATGCGCCGCCAGGCCGCGGCCCTGTTCGGCCAGCTGGGCGTAGCCATCGACCCGGGCCGGGTGGCCGAGGGGCTGTCCATCGCGGACCAGCAGATCATCGAGATCGCCAAGGCCATCTCGCTGGACGCCAAGGTGCTGATCATGGACGAGCCCACGGCGGCCCTGAGCGGGGTGGAGGTTGACCGGCTCTTCGCCGTCGCCCGCGGGCTCCGGGACCAGGGCACCGGCATCATGTTCATCTCCCACCGCTTCGAGGAAGTCTTCGCGCTCTGCGACCGGATCACGGTGATGCGGGACGGCAAGTACGTCTCCACCCATGTCACCGAGGACGTAAGCGTCGACCGGATCGTGCGGGAGATGGTCGGCCGCGACATCGCCGAACTCTTTCCCAAGGAAGCCGCGGAAATCGGGGCGCCGGTCCTGTCCGTCCGCGGCCTCAGCCGGGCGGGGGTCTTCCGGGACATCAACCTGGAGGTGCGCGCCGGCGAAATCGTGGCGCTCGCCGGTTTGGTGGGGGCCGGGCGCACCGAGGTTGCCCGGGCAGTCTTTGGCATCGACCCCTACGATTCCGGGGAGGTCCTCTTTGGCGGCAAGCCGCTCAAGGGCGGAAGCCCCCAAGCCGCGATCGCGGCCGGTATGGGCTTCGTTCCCGAGGACCGGCGCAAGCAGGGCCTGGTGATGGACCTGTCCGTGGCCCGCAACGTGACCCTGACCCTGCGCAAGCGCTTTGCCCGGGCGGGGCTGATCAACGGGCGCGCCGAACTCCGCGCCGCGGAGGAATGGAGCAGGCGGCTGCAGGTCAAGGCCGGCTCGCCCGAACACGCTGTCTCCACGCTCTCCGGCGGCAACCAGCAGAAGGTGGTCCTGGCCAAATGGCTGGCGACCGAACCACGCTTCCTGATCATCGACGAACCCACCCGCGGCATCGACGTCGGCACCAAGAGCGAGGTGCACCGCCTCATCTCCGACCTCGCGGGCCGGGGGATCGCGATCCTGATGATCTCCTCCGAACTGCCCGAGGTCCTGGGCATGGCCGACCGGGTCCTGGTGATGCGCGAAGGCAGGATCTCCGCCGAACTCAGCCGCGAAGAAGCCAGCCCGGAGTCCGTCATGCACGCGGCCACCGTTGCCGCCGCAACCAACTAAGGCAATCATGGATAACACAAACACAGACACCAGGCCCGCGGGAGCACAGCCCGGAGCCGGCCGTCCCCGGACAGCGGCGACCCGCAAGGGTGCAGGCGGCAAGGATGCGCTGGCGTCCCTGCTGAAGCTGCGCGAACTGCCGGTCATCACCGCGCTGGTCCTGCTGGTGGCCATCACGTACCTGAACAACCCGCTGTTCCTTTCCCCGCAGGGCGTCAAGGACCTGCTGCTGAACGCCACGATCATGATGATCCTGGCCGCCGGGCAGGCGGTAGTGATCATCACCCGCAACGTCGACCTCTCCGTAGGCTCCATCCTGGGCCTGGTCGCGTTCGGGACCGGCTCGATCTTCGCGGCCGCCCCGGGAATGCCCATCGCCCTCGTGCTGCTGATCGGCATCGCCTTCGGGGCCGTGCTGGGATCGGTCAACGGCCTGCTGGTCACCCTGGCCAAGGTCCCGGCGCTGGTGATCACGCTCGGCACGCTGTACGTGTACCGCGGGCTGAACAATGTGTGGGCCGGCGGGACGCAGTACTTCGCCGGCGACCGTCCGGCGGAATTCGGGGCCCTGTCCGTGGACACGTTCCTGGGGATCCCCCTCATCACCCTGCTGGCGATCGCCGTGGTGGCCGCCGTGGCCATCTACATGGCCGGGACCCGGCCCGGCCGGGACCTGTACGCGATCGGCTCGGAGCCCGACGCGGCCAAGCTCTTCGGCCTGCCCGTCTCCAAGCGGGTCTTCCTGGCCTTCCTGGCCAACGGCGCCCTGGCGGGCCTGGCCGGCGTGCTCTACGCCAGCCGCTTCAACTCCGTCGGCGCCACCACCGGAACCGGGATGGAGCTGGACGTCGTTGCCGCGGCGGTCGTCGGCGGTGTAGCCATCTTCGGCGGCAGCGGCAGCGTCGTCGGCGCGGCCATCGGGGCCATGCTGCTGACCACCATCACCAGCTCGCTGACGGCCCTGCGCGTGGACAAGTTCTGGCAGCAGGCCATCGTGGGTGTGCTGATCCTGGCGGCGATCGTGATCGACCGCGTCGCCAGCCTGCGCTCCGCCAAGAAACTGAGGATTAGCGAGGCACGCAATGTCTAAGACCGCCGTCGACAGCACCACCACCCTGGCCAGCGAGCCCAAGGGCCGCACCGGGGCCGCCCGGATCCTGCTGGGCCGCGACGCCGTCATGATCTACCTGCTGGCCGCCTTCCTGGTCTTCGCGGCCGTCTCCATTCCGCGTTTCGCCTCGCCGCTCACCGCCGGCTTCCTGCTGCTGGACGTCATCCCGGTGCTGCTGATCGCCATGCCGATGACGCTGATCATCATCACCGGGGAGATCGACTTGTCCGTGGCCAGCATCGCCGGCCTGACCAGCGCCTGCATGGGCGTGCTGTGGGCCGGAGGGATGGACATCGGGCTGGTCCTGCTGCTGAGCCTGCTCGTGGGCACCGCCGCCGGCGTGTTCAACGGGTTCCTGATTGCCGTCGTGGGCCTGCCCTCGCTGGCGGTCACCATCGGCACGCTGGCCCTGTTCCGCGGCCTCGCCCTGGTGGTCATCGGCGACAACGCGGTGGCAAACTTCCCCGCCCAGCTGACCTCCTTCTTCACCTCCAAGCTCGGGGCCACCGGCATCCCCACGGTGATGGTCGGCGTCGTCGCAGTGGTCCTGTTCTTTGGGATCCTGCTGCACTTCACCCCGTTCGGCCGCGGCCTCTATGCCATGGGCTTCAGCCAGGAAGCGGCCACCTTCGTGGGCATCGACGTGGCCCGCAGCAAGTTCTGGCTGTACGTCGCCTCCGGGCTGGTCTCAGCCATGGCCGGCATCTTCTGGACGCTGCGCTACTCCAGCGCCCGCAGCGATAACGCCTCCGGGCTGGAACTGGCGGTCATTGCCGCCGTCCTGCTGGGCGGGGTCTCCATCTTCGGCGGCAAGGGATCCGTCCCGGGCGTCATCGCGGGCGTGCTGCTCATCGGCACCCTGAACTACGCCCTGCGCCTGGGCCGCGTCTCCGACGTCGTCCTCATCACCGTCACCGGCCTGCTGCTCATCGTGTCCGTGGTGGCCCCCAGCATGGGGGCGGCCATCAGGCAGTGGCGGCATACCAGGCGGGTACGCCGCAATTTCAACCACTCCGCATCACCAGTGGCCAGCGCCTAGGCACAAGCCAAAGCCAGGCGCCAACCAGTACAAGAGAGGGAAAACAATGAAGTTCAACCACACCCATGCCGGCAGGGGAGGGCGCCTGGCGTCGTTCGCCGCCGTTGCCACCGTCGCGGCCCTGGCCCTCTCGGCCTGCGGCTCCCAGGAGTCCTCCGCGGAAGGCAGCCCCGCCGCCGGCGGGGGAGACCAGAGCATCACCTTCATTCCCAAACAGCTGAACAACCCCTACACCGACGTCGTCCTCGGTGGCGGAAAGGCCGGCGCCGAGGAGGCCGGTTTCGCCTCCAACCAGGTGGTCGGCCCGCTGGAGGCCTCCGCCTCGAGCCAGGTCTCCTTCATCAATGCCGAAACCCAGGCCGGCACCAACGTAATCGCCGTCGCGGCGAACGACCCGGACGCGGTCTGCCCGGCGCTGCAGGAGGCCCGGACCGCCGGAGCGAAGATCGTCGCCTTCGATTCGGACACCAACCCCGACTGCCGCGACGTCTTCATCAACCAGGTGGTCGCCAAGGACGTGGCCCTGATCCAGGTGGAACTCATCGCCGAGCAGATCGGCGGCAAGGGCCAGATTGCGATCCTCTCCGCCACGGCCAACGCCACCAACCAGAACGAGTGGATCAAGTTCATGGAGGAGGAGCTGAAGTCCAACCCGGAGTACAAGGACATCGAGCTGGTCGCCAAGGTCTACGGCGACGACGACGACACCAAGTCCTTCCAGGAGGCCCAGGGCCTGCTGCAGGCGTACCCGGACCTGAAGGGCATCATCTCCCCGACCACGGTCGGCATCGCCGCCACCGCGCGCTACCTCTCCCAGTCCGAGTACAAGGGCAAGGTGGCGCTGACCGGCCTGGGCCTGCCGAACGAGATGCGCGACTTCGTCAAGGACGGAACCGTCACGGAGTTTGCGCTTTGGGATCCGGCACAGCTGGGCTACGTCGCCGCCTTCGCCGGCAAGGCCCTGGTTGACGGCACCATCACCGGCGCGTCCGGGGACAAGTTCACCGCCGGCGAGCTGGGCGAGCGCACGGTCGGCGAGGAGGGCACCATCATCGTGGGCCCGCCGACGGTCTTCAACAAGGACAACATCGACGACTACGACTTCTAGCCGCGCAGCGGGTCGCGCAGGGCCCGGCGGGCGGACACTGTCCCCCCGCCGGGCCCTGCGCGGTTGGAAAGGGAGACCGGGACCATGCAACGAATCTGCTTCCAGCTCCAGGTCACGCCTGGGCGGATCGATGAATACAAACGGCGCCACGCGGCGGTGTGGCCGGACATGCTGCAGGCCCTGAGGGACTCCGGCTGGCACAACTACTCGCTGTTCCTGCGCCCCGACGGCCTGCTGATCGGCTACTTCGAGACGGAGGACCTGGCGGCGGCGCAGGCGGCCATGGCTGCCACCGAGGTCAACGGCCGGTGGCAGGCGGAGATGCGGGAGTTCTTCGAGGACCTGGAAGGCGCTCCCGACGAGGGCTTCGTGCAGCTGGAGGAGGTCTTCAACCTGGAGGAGCAGCTGGGCCGGCTGGGCCCGCTGTAGCCGGCACGAGGGGCCCCGGGGCAGGCTCTACGGCCGCGCCCCGGGGGTTCCGGTGCTGGCCCGCACCACCAGTTCCGGCTTGAAGACCACGTGCTCGTGGGGCGCTCCCGGGTCCTCCAGCTCCTGGGCCAGCAGGCGGATCGCCGTGCGCCCGATCTCCTCCGCCGGCTGGCGGACGGAGGACAGGGGCACGATGGCGGAGCCGGCAAAGTCGATGTCGTCGTAGCCGACCAGCCCAATGTCGCGGGGCACGTCCAGGGACTCGGCCAGCAGGACGGACTGGAGCACGCCGGTGGCCAGAAGGTCGTTCGCGCAGAAGACCCCGTCCGGCAGGAGGTGGCGGGAGCGCTGCACCAGCGCCTGGCCCACCTCCCGGCCGGCCAGGACGTTCAGTTCTTCGGTGGGAAGGAACTCCAGGGAAACCCCGGGGTGCTCAGCGACCGCCTTTTCCGCGCCCCGGAGGCGGTCGGCGACCTGCTGCAGGTGCCGGCCGCCTCCGACGAAGGCGATCCGCCGGCGGCCCGTTTCCACCAGGTGCGAGGCGGCCAGGTACCCGCCGTGCACGTCATCCACCGAGACCGAGCTGTACAGCTGCGGGTCGCCCTCGCGGTCCAGCAGCACGACGACGAGGCCGTGGGACCTCAGCTCGGCCACCCGGGCGGCGATGCTGCCCACCGGCGACACCAGCAGCCCCTGCACGCGCTGCTCCTCGAACAGGTCGATGTAGCGCGCTTCGCGCCGCGCATCGTGCCGGCTGCTGGCAAACACCACGCTGCTGCCGGCGCCGGCCGCGGCGTCCTCGGCCCCGCGGGCGACCGAAGCGAAGAACGGGTTGGCGGCGTCGAGCAGGACCATGCCGATGGTCCGGCTGCGCCCTGCCCGCAGCTGGCGGGCGGCGTCGTTGCGCACGAAACCCAGTTCTTCGATGGCGCGCTGGACCTTCTCCTGGGTCCGGGCCGAAACCCGTTCAGGGTAATTGAGCACGTTGGACACCGTGCCGACCGCGACGCCGGCACGGTCCGCGACGTCCTTGACGCTGGCTGGACGCATTTTCCGGCTCCTGAGTATTTCCGCGAGTATGACGCTTGACACACTACTAGAAATTGCCTACTTTTGAAACGTATTTATGAAACGATTCAAAAGACGGTGCGCCCCCTTGGGGCTCCGCTGCCCCCGGATCGTCCCACCCTCGGATTTTGGAGTTCGCCCCCATGACAACGTTGTCCAGCATCGCGGCCCGCCTGGAGGGCCTTGCCATCGAGGTTCCCTCCTGGGCCTACGGCAACTCGGGAACCCGTTTCAAGGTCTTCGCCACAGCCGGCACCCCGCGGACGGTTGAGGAGAAAATCGCCGACGCCGCCAAGGTCCACGAGCTGACCGGCCTGGCGCCCGCGGTGGCCCTGCACATTCCCTGGGACAAGGTGGATGACTTCGGCAGGCTCAAGGAGCACGCCGCGGGGCTGGGGATCGCGCTGGGCACGGTGAACAGCAACACCTTCCAGGACGACGACTACAAGTTCGGCTCCCTGACCCACAGCGACCCGGCCGTGCGCCGCAAGGCCGTGGACCACATGCTCGAGTGCATCGACATCATGGACCAGACCGGATCCCGGGACCTGAAGATCTGGCTCGCGGATGGAACCAACTACCCCGGCCAGGGAAACATGCGCGCCCGCCAGGACTGGCTGCAGGAGTCCCTGCGGCAGGTCTACGACCGCCTCGGCGACCACCAGCGAATGGTCCTCGAATACAAGTTCTTCGAGCCGGCCTTCTACCACACCGACGTTCCCGACTGGGGAACCTCCTACGCGCACTGCCTGGAGCTGGGGGAGAAGGCGATGGTGTGCCTGGACACCGGACACCACGCCCCGGGCACCAACATCGAATTCATCGTCGCCCAGCTGCTCCGCCTCGGAAAGCTGGGGTCCTTCGACTTCAACTCCCGCTTCTACGCCGACGACGACCTGATCGTGGGATCCGCCGACCCGTTCCAGCTGTTCCGGATCATGTTCGAGGTGGTCCGCGGCGGCGGCTTCGGCCCGGACAGCGGCGTGGCGCTGATGCTGGACCAGTGCCACAACTTGGAGGAGAAGATCCCCGGCCAGATCCGCTCTGTGCTCAACGTGCAGGAAATGACCGCCCGGGCGCTGCTGGTGGACACCGAGGCGCTGGATACGGCCCAGCAGGCCGGCGACGTGCTGGCCGCCAACGGAATCTTCATGGACGCCTTCTACACCGACGTCCGGCCGGGCCTGGCCGAATGGCGCGAAAGCCGAGGCCTGCCGGCGGACCCGATGGCCGCCTACCGCGCCAGCGGCTACCAAGAGAAGATCAACACCGAACGCCAAGGCGGCCAGCAGGCCGGATGGGGAGCATGAGAGAAATGACGAACAAGACCGTTGCGGACCTGATCGCCCGCTCCAACCGCCTGGGGGCGGACAAGCGCAACACCAATTTTGCCGGCGGCAACACCTCCGCCAAGGGCACCCAGACCGACCCGGTCACCGGCGAGGACGTGGACCTGCTGTGGGTGAAGGGCTCCGGCGGGGACCTGGGTACTCTGACCGAGTCCGGCCTGGCCGTGCTGCGCCTGGACCGCATGCGCGCCCTGGTCCAGTCCTACCCGGGAGTGGACCGCGAGGATGAGATGGTGGCCGCCTTCGACTACTGCCTGCACGGCAAGGGCGGGGCAGCCCCCTCGATCGACACCGCCATGCACGGCCTGGTCGACGCCGCGCACGTGGACCACCTGCACCCCGACTCCGGCATCGCCATCGCCACCGCCGCCGACGGGGAGGCCCTGACCAAGGACATCTTCGGCGGCAAGGTGGTCTGGGTGCCCTGGCGCCGCCCCGGTTTCCAGCTGGGCCTGGACATCGCTGCGGTCAAGGAGGCGAACCCGCAGGCCGTCGGCACGATCCTGGGCGGGCACGGCATCACCGCCTGGGGCGCCACCAGCGAAGAGGCGGAGGCGAACTCGCTGTGGATCATCGAGACCGCGGAAGCGTACATCCGCGATAACGGCCGGCAGGACCCCTTCGGGGCCCCGTTGCCCGGCTACGGTCCGCTGCCCGAGGACCAGCGCCGGGCCAGGGCCGCGGCCCTGGCCCCCGTGATCCGCGGCCTCGCCTCCACCGACAAGCCCCAGGTCGGCCACTTCACCGATGATCCGGCGGTGCTGGAATTCCTGGGCCACGAGTCCCACCCCCGCCTGGGCGCCCTGGGGACCAGCTGCCCGGACCACTTCCTGCGCACCAAGGTCAAGCCCCTGGTCCTGGACCTGCCCGCGGACGCCTCCATCGGGGACAGCATCAGCCGGCTGCGCGAACTGCACGCGCAGTACCGGGCCGACTACCAGGCCTACTACGACCGCCACGCCACCCATGATTCCCCCGCCATCCGCGGGGCGGACCCGGCGATCGTCCTGGTGCCCGGGGTCGGCATGTTCTCCTACGGGGCCAACAAGCAGACCGCGCGGGTGGCCGGGGAGTTCTACCTCAACGCCATCAACGTCATGCGCGGCGCCGAGGCGGTGTCCAGCTACGCCCCGATCGAGGAATCGGAGAAGTTCCGGATCGAATACTGGGCCCTCGAGGAGGCCAAGCTGGCGCGCATGCCCAAGCCGAAGTCCCACGCGACCCGCATCGCGCTGGTGACCGGGGCGGCCTCCGGCATCGGTAAGGCCATTGCCACCCGGCTGGCGGCCGAGGGCGCCTGCGTCGTCATCGCCGACCTGGACCTGGACAGCGCCCAGGCCGTCGCCGGGGAACTGGGCGGCCCGGACGTGGCCATCGGAGTCCGGGCGGACGTGACCAGCGAGGACCAGGTCCGCGCCGCCATCGACGCGGCCGTCCTGGCCTTCGGGGGCCTGGACCTGGTGGTCAACAACGCCGGGCTCTCCATCTCCAAGCCCCTGCTGGAAACCAGCGAGAAGGACTGGGACCTGCAGCACAACGTCATGGCCAAAGGCTCCTTCCTGGTGTCCAAGGCCGCTGCCCGGGTGCTCATCGACCAGGAAATGGGCGGGGACATCATCTACATCTCCTCGAAGAACTCCGTCTTCGCCGGTCCGAACAACATCGCCTACTCCGCCACCAAGGCGGACCAGGCCCATCAGGTGCGCCTGCTGGCGGCCGAGCTGGGCGAATACGGCGTGAAGGTCAACGGCATCAACCCCGACGGCGTCGTGCGAGGATCGGGCATCTTCGCCGGCGGCTGGGGCGCCAAGCGCGCGGCGGTCTACGGGGTGCCCGAGGAGGAGCTGGGCAAGTACTACGCCCAGCGGACCCTGCTCAAGCGCGAGGTCCTGCCGGAGAACGTGGCCAACGCCGTCGCCGTGCTGACCTCCGTGGACATGTCCCACACCACCGGGCTGCACGTCCCGGTCGACGCCGGCGTCGCTGCCGCCTTCCTGCGGTGAGCGGCGCCGAACGGCAGGTGTTCGCCGCCGTCGACATCGGAGCCTCCTCCGGACGGGTCATCTTGGGCCGGCTGGAGGGGCAGGGCGTCGAACTGGAGACTGTCCACCGCTTCCCCAACGGGGCGCAGCCGATCGGCGGCGCCCTGCGCTGGGACATCCACGGGATCTTCGACCAGGTGCTCACCGGGCTCGCCGCCGCGGGCGAACGGGCCCGGCGCAACGGCGAGCGCATCGCCAGCATCGGCATCGACACCTGGGCCGTGGACTACGGGCTGGTCGAAGCCGACGGCTCCCTGGCGCAGGTGCCCTACAGCTACCGCGACGGCCGCGGCGAGGCGCAGGTGGAGAGGGTGCACGCGCTGATCGACCCGGCGCGGCTCTACGCCACCACGGGGCTGCAGTACCTGCCGTTCAACACGATCTACCAGCTGGCGGCCGAACCGGACCTGGCGGGGAAGCAGGCGCTGCTGATTCCGGACCTGCTGGCCTTCTGGCTGACGGGGCAGCGCCGGACCGAGGAAACCAACGCCTCCACCACGGGGCTGTTCGACGCCGCGGCGGGGGAGTGGGCCCCCGAACTCCTGGCCCCGCTGGGCCTGCCGCAGGACCTGTTTGCGCCGCTGGTCGGTCCCGGGGAGACGATTGGCACCCTGCTGCCGGAGATCATCCGGCGCACCGGCCTGCCCGCCGGCACCCCGGTGGTGGCTGTCGGATCCCACGACACCGCCTCCGCGGTCGCGGCCGTACCGGCCCGCACCGCGGACTTCGCCTACATCTCCTCCGGGACCTGGTCCCTGGTCGGGGTGGAACTGCACGCTCCCGTGCTGACCGAGGCAAGCCGCCTGGCCAACTTCACCAACGAACGCGGCGTGGACGGGACCATCAGGTACCTGCGCAACGTCGGCGGCCTGTGGCTGTTGCAGGAGTGCCTGCGGACATGGGCCGGGGAAAGCCACGCCCCGGAGGGCCACCCGGCCGGGCTGGAGGACCTGCTCGACGCCGCGGCGCGCCTGCCGGCCGGCGGACCGCTCATCGACCCGGACGCTTCAGGGTTCATTGCCCCCGGCGGCATGCCCGGCCGCATCCGCGACGCCGTGGAGGCCGCCGGCGGCACCCTCGGCGCCGAGCCGGCTGCGGTGGTCCGCTGTATCCTGGACAGCCTCGCCGCCGGGTACGCACGGACCCTGGCTGAGGCGGTTCAGCTGTCCGGACAGCCGGTCGGCACCGTGCACATCGTCGGCGGCGGGTCGCAGAACGCCCTGCTGTGCCAGCTCACCGCGGACGCCACCGGCCTGCCCGTCGTCGCCGGCCCCGTCGAAGCCACCGCCCAGGGCAATATCCTGGTCCAGGCCCGGGCCGCGGGCGCCGTCGCGGGCGGCCTGGCCGAGCTGCGCCGGCTCACGGCCCGCAGCCAGCCCACCACCACCTACCGGCCCCGGTCCGAGTGGCAGGAACCGGGCGCCGCCGCGCAACCGGCCACCGCCGGAGGGAAACCATGAGAATCGCACTGTTCGCCACCTGCATCGTCGACGCAATGTTCCCCCGCGTGGCCCGCGCCACCGTCTCCATCCTCGAGCGGTTGGGCCACGAGGTGGTCTTCCCCGCGGGACAGGCCTGCTGCGGCCAGATGCACGTCAACAGCGGCTACTTCAAAGAGGCCGTGCCCGTGGTCGCCAACCACGTGAGGGCGTTCGAGGAGGAGGAGTACGACGCCGTCGTGGCCCCTTCCGGCTCCTGCGTCGCCTCCGTCCGGCACCAGCACCCCATGGTCGCCCGCCGGTGCGGGGATGCGGGCCTTGAGGCCCGGGCGGCCGCCGTCGGAGCCAAAACCTACGAGCTGTCCCAACTCCTGGTCGACGTCCTGGGCGTCACCGACGCCGGAACGCAACTGGGGTCCCACTTTCCGCACAAGGTCACCTACCACCCCAGCTGCCACGGCATGCGCCTGCTCCGGCTGGGGGACCGCCAGCAGCAGCTGCTGCGGACGGTGCGCGGCATCGAGCTTGCACCGCTGGCCGAGGTCGACCAGTGCTGCGGCTTCGGCGGAACCTTTTCGGTGAAGAACGCCGACGTGTCGTCGGCCATGCTCGCGGACAAGACGGCCAACATCGAATCCACGGGCGCGTCCGTATGCACCGGAGGGGACTCGTCCTGCCTCATGCACATCGGCGGGGGCCTGTCCCGGCAGGGCAGCCCGGTGGACGCCCTGCACTTTGCCGAAATCCTTGCCAGCACCGAGCAGGATCCGGCAACCCCCACCGGCAGCGTCCGGCTTTTCAGCGGAAGGGGCTCCCATTGAGCCAGACATTCCTGGGCATGCCCTCCCTGCCCGTCCATGGGGAGGGCAACATCCATGCCACCGAGCCGTTCCCGGCCGCGGCCCGCAGGGAACTGGGCAACGCCCAGCTGCGCGCCAACCTCGGCCACGCCACCCGCACCATCCGGGACAAGCGGCTGAAGGTCGTCGCCGAGCTGCCCGACTGGGAGCAGCTGCGCGAGGCCGGCAGCACCATCAAGCAAAACGTGATGGCCCGCCTGCCGGAGCTGCTGGAACAGTTTGAGGAGAACTTCACCGCCCGGGGCGGGACCATCCACTGGGCCCGCGACGCGGCCGAAGCCAACGCCACCGTCGCGGCCCTGGTCCGGGAGCAGGGGGTCGATGAGGTGGTCAAGGTCAAGTCCATGGCCACCCAGGAGATCGGCCTGAACGAATACCTCGAGGAACAGGGCATTGCCGCCTTCGAAACCGACCTGGCCGAGCTGATCGTCCAGCTCGACCACGACAAGCCCAGCCACATCCTGGTCCCGGCCATCCACAAGAACAGGACCGAGGTCCGCGACATCTTCCTGCGGGAAATGCCCGGGGTGGACCCGGCCCTCACCGACGATCCGGCCCGGCTGGCGGACGCGGCCCGGACCCACCTGCGGCGCAAATTCCTCACCGCCAAGGTCGCCGTCTCCGGCGCCAACTTCGCGCTCGCCGACTCCGGCACCCTGGCGGTCGTCGAATCCGAAGGCAACGGGCGCATGTGCCTGACCCTGCCCGAAACCCTGATCACCGTCATGGGCATCGAGAAGCTGCTGCCCGCCTGGCAGGACCTGGAGGTGTTCATGCAGCTGCTGCCCCGTTCCTCCACCGGGGAGCGGATGAACCCCTACACCTCGCTGTGGACGGGGGTCGCCGAGGGGGACGGGCCACGCAATGTGCACCTGGTGCTGCTGGACAACGGCCGGTCCGCGGCCCTGGCCGACGAAATGGGACGTTCGGCCCTGCACTGCATCCGCTGCAGCGCGTGCATGAACGTCTGTCCGGTGTACGAGCGCACCGGCGGGCACGCCTACGGATCCACCTACCCGGGGCCCATCGGCGCAATCCTCTCGCCGCTGCTGACCGGCATCGAGTCCGAGGACAACAGCACGCTGCCCTATGCCTCATCATTGTGCGGGGCCTGTTACGACGCCTGCCCGGTGAAGATCAACATCCCCGACATCCTGGTGCACCTGCGCGGGCAGGACGTGGACAGCAAACGCGGAAAGGGGAAGCTGCCCAGCCAGATGGACGCCGCCATGCAGGCGGCATCCTGGGCGCTCTCCTCCGGCAGGCGCCTGGGCCTGGCCGAAAAGGCGCTGCCACTGGGCCGGCTGGCTGCCGGCCCGGACCGCAAGATCACCAGCCTGCCCGGCATTGCCGCCGGCTGGACCCAAAGCAGGGACATCCCGGCCCCGCCGGCGGAATCCTTCCGGGCCTGGTGGCGGCGGGAGCACGGAAAAGAATCCGGACACGGGCAAGGGCCCGGGCACCCGACAGGGCAGGGCCCGGCGGAAGGGAAGCCATGAACGCACGCGATGAAATCCTCGGCCGGGTCCGCGCGGCCCTGCGCGACGCGCCCGCCGCCCCCGAACCGGCCCGCGCCTACCGGCGGACTTCCGGGATGACGGAGGAGGCCCGCATAGAGCTCCTCGTCGACCGGCTGGTGGACTACAAGGCCCAGGTCTGGGTGGTGGATCCGGGGCAGGTGGCGGAGCGGATTGCCGAACTGCTGGCCGGAACCGGCGAGTGCATTGTCCCGGCCGGGTTCAACCCGGCGTGGCTGCCGGCGGACAGCGGGGAGACGGTCCCGCGGATGAGGACCGATGCCCCGGAGGGCCCCCTGACCCTGGCCGAGCTGGACGCCGCCGGCGCCGTGCTCACCGCCAGCGCCGCCGCCGTGGCGCAAACCGGGACGATCATCCTCGACGGCAGCCCCGGCCAGGGCCGCCGGGCCATCAGCCTGGTGCCGGACCGGCACATCTGCGTGGTCGAGGCGGCCCACATCGCCGAGCTTCTTCCCGAAGCGCTGGCCCGGCTGGACGGGACCCGGCCCATCACGATGATCAGCGGGCCCAGCGCCACCAGCGACATCGAACTTGAACGGGTGGAGGGTGTCCACGGGCCCCGCAACCTGGAGGTCGTGGTGGTCCGTTCGCCCGTCGGGTGAACGCGAAGGCCTCCGGCGGGCCTTGTTGGTGCCCGGATGCTTCTTCCAGAATGGGAACAATCCCCGGCGGGGAGCCGGACCTGCCGCGCCGGGGGCGCCGCGGCAGGTCCGGCCACAGGAACGGGAGGGGCCATGGATTCCCACACCGCAATGGATTTCCACACCGCCATGGATGCCGTGGGCAAGGCCGTGGACATCGCGGGCGTGGCCGCCATCGTCATCGGAGCGGCCGTCGCGACACTCCAGGCCGCCGCGGCCCTGGCGCGGCGGCGGGGCGGGGATACGTACGGGACGTACCGGCGGCGGCTGGGGCGCTCGATCCTGCTGGGCCTGGAACTGCTGGTCGCCGCCGACATCATCCGTACCGTCGCGGTGGCCCCGACCTTCGACTCGGTGGGCGTGCTTGCCTTGATTGTGCTGATCCGTACCTTCCTCAGCTTCTCTTTGGAGCTGGAAATTACCGGACGCTGGCCGTGGCAAAAGCCGCCTGCCGAACAGCGGGCGGAAGGCACCCGGGCACTTATTCCCCCTTCCTGAATAGCCGGCAAAGCCCTTTCGGAATAGCCGGGAAATGGAACTTTTGGGACGGGTGATCCTGTCCGGCAACGCTATGGAGGCCTTTTAGGAAGAGCGCCGGAGGCAATTTCGCCCAAGCGACAGAGGGGCACCTTTTCATTATTGAGTTGTAAGCTGTAATCTTATTGAATGGCTAAATCCTTGATTATCGTTGACGACATTGATGGAACGGCGGGCGCCAAGTCCTACACATTTGCCCTTGGCGATGACAAGTACACAATCGATCTGAGTCCGGAAAACTACCGGGGGCTCCAGGATGCCCTGGCACCTTACATTAAGGCGGCCACTAAGGAGTCCGGAAAGGCCCCGCGCACCGAAGGCGGAGCCCGCCGGGGGCCGGTGGAACTCCAGAAGATCCGTGAATGGGCAGCCAGCCAGGGCCTTGAGGTGGCGCCCAAGGGGCGCATCAAGCAGTCGGTGGTCGACGCCTATATGGAAGCTAACAACTAGCGCCACAAAAAATGGGCCGCGGAATGTCCGCGGCCCATTTTTTATGCCCCGAATGCCCGGAATACCCGTGCGTTCGGCGCCTTCCTGGCCCTCTTTCCCTTATTGAACTTCCCCCTCCGCACGGGTTAGCGGGCTTTTTCGGCCATGTTCGGCCCGCGCTTCCCGGCAGCGGGCCCCACCCGGCACGCCGGGGAAGGGACGGGCGCGGTGGCGGGCAGGGCAGCCCCAGCCCGTCCGGCGTGATCCCGGGAGGGGCGCGACCTCAGGAGGGCAGGTGCCGCCGTTTGGGGAACTCGAAGCGGTCAAGGTCACTGGCGGCCACCACCTCGGCCCCGCCGGCCCGGGCCCGGGCCTGCGCGGCCAGCGGAGCGGTGTCGGCGTAGCGCGACGAGAAATGGGTCAGGACCAGCATCCCCGCACCGGCGCCGGAAGCCAGCGCACCGGCCTGCCCGGCGGTCAGGTGGCGGTAGCTGGCGGCGAGGCCGGCGTCGTCGTCGCTGAAGGTGCATTCGGCCACCAGCAGGTCGGCTCCCTCGGCCAGCTCCTCGGCACCGGGGCATGGCGCCGTGTCCATGACGAAGGCGAACCGCTGCCCGGGCCGCGGCGCGCTCACGTCCTCCAGCCGCACTCCGCCAAGGCTTCCGGCGCGCAGCAGGTGCCCGACGTCGGGCCCCTCAATCCCGGCCGCCTCAAGCCGGTCCGGCAGGAGGGTGATGCCGTCCGGCTCGACGAGCCGGTAGCCGTAGGCCTCGACGCGGTGGCGCAGGGGCCGCACCTCCAGGCCCGGGGCGACGGGTCCGGGGCCGGAGTGCGGGTGCAGCCTCAGGTCGATGTGCGGGGAGGCAGCGGACACGAGGGCCCGGACCACCCCGTCCCCGGAGGCGGGGTAGTGCAGGTGGACGGGATGCTCCACCCGGTTCAGGTCCATGCTGGAGAGCACTCCGGGCAGGCCGAAGCAGTGGTCCCCGTGCACATGGGTGATGCAGATGCGCGTGATGTGGGCAGCGGAGGCGTCCGCGTGGATCATCTGCCGCTGGGTGCCCTCTCCCGGGTCGAAGAGCAGGTCCTCCCCGTCCCAGTGCAGCAGGTACCCGTTGTGGTTGCGGGTCCGCGTCGGTGCCTGCGAGGCGGTGCCGAGGACGACGAATTCACGCATGGACCGAGTGTGCCACCTGCCCCCGGCAGCCTGCCATCGCGCCGGAGGGAAACCTTCCGGGCCGGCCTCCGCCGTGGTAGGCAGGACGGTGGGACGCGGGCCCGGGCCGGGCAGGGGGCGGACGGGCACACAACAGGCACACACCGTAAGGAGCCGGCGATGACGCAACGACTGGTGGCCGATGCGATGGTCGAACGGCTGAACGCCTGGGGCGTTCGGCGGCTGTTCGGGTACAGCGGCGACGGCATCAACACGTTTATTGGGGCGCTGCGCCGCAGCCCGGGCGGACCGGAATTCGTCCAGGCCCGGCATGAGGAGAATGCGGCCTTCATGGCCGTGGCCCACTCCAAGTACGGGGTGGGCCAGTTTGGTGGCGGGCACGCGCCGGTCGCACCCGCGGAGGCTGGAGCCGGGGGGCCTGCCCCTGCGGGGACAGCGGGCCGGGAAGGCCGGGACAGCCAGGGCATCGGCGTCGTGGTCGCCACCCAGGGCCCCGGCGCCGTGCACCTGCTCAACGGCCTCTACGACGCGAAGTTGGACAGCACACCGGTGGTGGCGATCGTGGGACAGCAAAACTCCACCGTGATCGGCTCGCAGTACCAGCAGGAGATCGACCTGCTGTCCCTCTTCAAGGACGTCGCCGCCCAGTTCTGCCAGCAGGTCTCCACCCCCGAGCAGGTTCCGATGGTGCTGGACCGGGCCTTCCGCACGGCCCTGGCCACCTCCTCGCCCTGCGTGGTCATCGTCCCCCACGACGTGCAGAAGCAGCCGGCCGCCGAACTGGAGGGCGCCCACGGTACCATCGCCACCGCACCCCTGTGGTCGACCCCCCGCACGGTGCCCGACGGCGCCGACCTGGACGCCGCCGCCCGCCTGCTCGACGCCGGCGAGCGGGTCATGCTGCTGGTGGGGCAGGGCGCCCGGTGGGCGCGGGAGGAGGTGCACCGCATGGCCCTGCTCCTGGGGGCGGGCATCGCCACCAGCCTGCTCGGCAAACCCTACGTCGACGAATCGCTGCCCCATGCCGCCGGCGTCATGGGGCACCTGGGCACTCCCGCCAGCGCCATGCTGCTCAACAGCTGCGACACCCTCCTGATCGTGGGCTCCAACGATCCCTGGACCGAGTTCTACCCCAAGCCCGGAACCGCCCGCGCAGTGCAGATCGACCTCAGCGGGAAGCAGGTGGGCAACCGCTACCCCGTGGAGGTTGCCCTGGTGGGCGACGCGGCCGCCACGCTGCGCGAACTGGCCGCCCGGCTGGACCCCGCCGGGGCCGAACGCCGCAGGCCCTGGATGGACACGGTCGGCAGGGCCGTTGCGGACTGGCGCAGCCTGTGCCGGGAACGGGCGCTGACCCCGGCCGAACCGGTCAACCCCGAACGCGTGGTCCACGAACTGACGCCCCGGCTGCCGCACGACGCCCAGCTGGCGCTCGACGTCGGCAGCTGCGTCTACTGGTACGCCCGGCAGCTGCTGCTGCCCCCCACCGTGCCGGTCCAGTTCTGCAGCACCCTGGCCAGCATGGGGTGCGGGGTTCCCTACGGGCTGGCCGCCAAGCTGCGCGAGCCCGGCCGACCGGCCGTCGTGCTGGCCGGCGACGGGGGCATGCAGATGAGCGGCATCGCCGAACTGGTGACGGTGGCCGCCCGCTGGCGGGACTGGGCCGACCCGCGCTTCGTGGTCTGCGTGTTCAACAACGGGGACCTGGCGGAGGTGACCTGGGAGATGCGCGAAACGGAGGGGGACCCGCGCTATGGCCCCACCCAGGACCTGCCCGAGTTCCCCTACGCCCGCTACGCGGAACTGCTGGGGATGCGCGGGATCGAAGTTACCGATCCGGAGCGGCTGGGGGCCGCGTGGGAGGAGGCGTTCGCGGCCGACACGCCGGTGGTGATCGACGTGCGCACGGACCCGGCCGTGCCCCTGCTGGCCCCGTTCCCGGACGGGGCCCGGAAGCTCGAGTCGATGCGCGCGGGCCTGGAGCAGGAGGGGCCTGCCGGCCGCCATGCCCTGGAGCTGCTCCAGCGGTACGCCGAACAGGAGGAACGCCTCTTCGGCGGCGCCTGAACGGCCGGCCCTGAACGGCCGGCCCTGAACGGCCGGCCCTGAACGGCCGGCCCTGAACGGCCGGCCCTGAACGGCCGGCCCTGAACGGCCGGCCCTGAACGGCCGGCCCTGGACAGCCGGTCACGGACGCCGGCTCCGGAGTCCGGCCAGCGAGCGCCCGCCGCGCTCCCCGCATGCGTCCGCTCCTTCTCTTTCACCTAGTCAGGCCCCATCTTTGGGGGGCATACTTGCGCCATGAACGCAACACCCAAAAAACCGGACCGTGTGCTGCTTGCCATCCTGGCCGCGGTCGCCGCGCTGGTGGTCCTGTCCCTGGTGCTGGTTTTCGCGCGGGGGGAGCCGGTGCTGCTGGACGAGTCCACGCCCGAGGGCGTCGTGCAGCGCTATGCCGCGGCCGTGATCGAGGGGGACGAAGCCGCCGCGGCCACCTACCTGACCGAGGCTGCCCGGAGGGGCTGCCGCCACGGGGAACACCCCGCCCCCGAAAACCTGCGCGTGGTCCTGGTCTCCACCACGGTCCGCGAAGACACCGCTGACGTGAAGGTCTCCCTGGTGTCCTCCGCCGAGGGCGGACCTTTCGGTCCCTCCGAATACGCCTACGACGACGTCTTCGACCTGGCCAGGGTGGACGGGCGGTGGCTGATCGACACTGCGCCCTGGCAGCTGGCCATCTGCGGCAGCGGCGCGGTGACCCGGTGAGCGGCGCGCGCCCCGGCCCCGGGCCGAGCGCCGGCACCACCCAGCCAACGGTGCGCCGCCTGGTCGTCTACCTTCTGCTTTTCGCGCTCGTGGCCATTGCCGCCGGCGGACTGGGCGGACTGCTCGGGCGCCTCCTTGCCCTCGGCAACGAATTTGCCGGCAGTGACACGGCGGGCCTGGCCCGCTCGCTTGCCTTCACCCTCATCGGCGGCCCGCTGGCCGCCGTCCTCTGGTGGGCCGTATGGCGGCGCCTCGCGGAGCCGGCCGAGCGTTCCGCCCTCGCCTGGGGGCTGTACCTCTCCGGCATCTACGTGGTGTCGCTGGTCGCCGCGGCCTCCAACCTGCTGGAGGCCGCGGCCTCGCTCGTGGGCGGGGGGACGCCAGCCTGGCGGCCGGCACTGGCCAGCGGGCTGGTATGGGCCGCCGTCTGGCTCTGGCACCGCCAGATGTGGCGCCACCCCTCCAAGGGGCCGCTGCGCCTGGCCGATGTTCCGGCGGTCGCCGGGACGGCCTTCGGCCTGGTCCTGGGCGCCGGGGCCACTGCCGCAGCCCTGGAGGGCGTCTTCGCGGCCGCCACCGCCGCGGCCGCGGCCCAATCCGGCCTCGGACGGCCCTGGTGGATCCCCACCCTGGAATCCTGCGTCTGGGCCCTCGGTGGCCTGGCCATCTGGCGGTGGCACTGGATGCGCGAAGGTGCCCGCGGCCTGAGCACCCGGCTGGCCGACGTCGCCCTGGCCGTCCTGGGCATCACGGCCGCGGCCATCACGGCCCTGGCCGGGGCCGGGGTGGCCGTGTACGTCCTGCTGCGGGTGGCGTTCGACCGCACCGACCCCCTCCACACCCTGCTGTCCCCCCTTCCGGGCGGACTGGCCGCGGCGTCCGTGGGCCTGCTGGTATGGCGCTACCACCACCTCGCCGCCCGGGGGCACTCCGGGACGGTCCGGGATGCGGCCAGGCTGCTGGTCTCCGGGGCGGCCCTGGCCGCCGCGGCCTCGGGCATCGGCGTCGTCCTCAATGCCGCGCTGGCCCTGGCCACCACCCCGCTGGCCGGGGAGGATCCGCGGACCCTGCTGCTCGGCGGACTGGCCTCGCTGCTGGTCGGCGGCCCCGCCTGGTGGCTGGCCTGGAAACCGGCCGCCGCCGCGGACCCCGCCGGACGGCGCATCTACCTGGTGGTGGTGTTCGGGGCCAGTGCGGTGGTGGCCCTGATCGCGCTGCTGGTGGTGGGATACCGCGTGTTCGAGTTCCTGCTCGAGGACGCCTCCGGCACCGGCCTGGTGGACAGGATTCGGGCCCCGCTGGGCCTGCTGGCCGCCACCGGCCTGGTGGCCGGGTACCACTTCGCCATCTGGCGCAGCGACCGCGCCGCACTCGCCCCGGCGGCTGCGGCCCGCCCGCGCACCATTGCCCGGGCCGTCCTGGTGACCGGTTCCGACGCCGGCCCGCTGGCCCGTGCCATCACGGAAGCCACCGGGGCCGAGGTCACCGTGTGGCGGACCGCCGCCCGCCCCGCCGGGGGAGGTCCCGACGCCGGCCCGGGCACCGAGGCGCTCGCCCGCGCCCTCGGGGGCGTGGAGGCACGCGACGTGCTGGTCCTGGCCGGACCCGGGGAGCGGATCGAAGTGATTGCACTGCACCGCTAGGCACTCCGGCCGCAGCCTCCTGCCGGACACCCGCGCCCGCGGATAGAGTGGGGCAGGGAAGGGGAAACCGGGCCGGACCCGTCCCGGGTGCCCCGGCCGGGAGGACCCGATGTTGGAGCCCGGTGCTGGAGGCCGGTGCAGGGGGCCCGGACTGTTGATCTCCACCATTTTGGGGTCCCCGACCTTGAGGCAAGGAGCGCCGCATTGACCACGACCGTCCAGCAGGGGCAGGAGCCCCCGTTCGCCCGGACCGAGGCCTACTACCAGGGGCTGGGTGGGAGCCGCTACCACTCCTCAGCCCACACCCAGGGAGCCTGGAACCCCGCCGAGCAGCACATGGCCGCCGCGACCGGGCTGCTCACGCACGAACTGGAACTGTTCCAGCCGCGGCCCGAGATGCGGATGGCCCGCATCAGCCTGGACATCCTCGGGGTCATCCACGCCGGCGAACTGGAGGTGCGCACCCGCATGGTCCGGCCGGGACGCACCATCGAACTGATCGAGGCGGAAATGGTCTGCCAGGGCAGGAGCGCGGTCCTGGCCCGCGCCTGGCGGCTCAAGACGCTCGACTCGGCCCCCGTCGCCGCCGTCGAGGACCGCTCCGTCACCCACCCGGAAGACCTGCCGGAGTGGGAAGGCATGTCCTCCTGGCCGGGCGGATTCATCCGGTCGCTGGATTTCCGGGTGGAACCGGGCCACCGGCCCGGCCGGGGCGTGGTCTGGCTGCGCTCGCCGCGCGAGATGGTCGACGGCCTGCCCACCTCCGACCTGGTGCGCCTGATGGGCTTGGTCGACACCGCCAACGGCGTCGCGCCGCGAATGGGGCCGGGACCGGTGTCCTGGATGTTCCCGAACGTGGACCTGCAGATCCACATGCACCGTGCCCCGGTGGGCGAATGGCTGGGCCTGGCCGCCCGGCAGACCTATGGGACCGACGGCATTGGCCTGACTTCGGCGGTCCTGCACGACGTCGAGGGTCCTTTCGGGCGCAGCGAACAGATCCTGACGGTGCGGCCCATGCCCGAGCGGGGCGCCTAGTCCCGGGGGCTTTTGACAGGTCCGAATAAATGCGTCCGCCCCCTGTGGCCGATTTGGGGGAATCTGTAAGCTTCGGGGCATGACTCGCCTTTCCGAGCCGGCGTCCGGCAGGTTCCGCCGCCCGGCCCTGCTGCCCACCGCCCTGGCCACGGTTCTGGCCGCGGCCCTGCTCGCCGTGCCGGGGCCGGCGGCACCGGCACGGGCCGCCCCCGCAGCTTCCGCTATCGAGGGGGCCCCGGCTGAGGGGGCCCCGGCTGAGGAAGTCCCGGCTGAGGAAGTCCCGGCTGAGGAAGTCCCGGCCGAGGGGGTTCCGGTGGAGGAGGCCGCGCCCGTGGACGGCCAGGGCGTGCGCGAACTCCCGGTCGACGGGGTGGACGGGCAGGCGGCCCGCTCCCGGGCGGCCCGTGCCGAGGCCGAGCCCCTTACCGGCGCCATCCCGCAGGACGCCGCTGCCGCGCTCCCGCTGCCGGAGCGCCCCCTCCAGGATCCTCCTCCGGCGGGGCCGGCGGCCGAGGCGGACCCGTCCGACGACGGCCAGCTCGCGGCTCTGACCGCGCCGCGCGCCACGCCCGGCTTCACCGCAGCCGGCCTGACCTGGAGCGCGGAAGCCGGCAACCGGGTCCTCGAAGCGGCGTTGCGGGTGCGCGAGGACGGCGAATGGTCCGGGTGGATGAGCCTTGAGGTGCTGCCCGGCAGTACCGGCGAGGGCCCCGGATCCCGCACGGCGAAGGCCGGAACCGACCCCGTCCTGACCCTTGGGGCCGACGGCGTCCAGGCCCGGGTGCTCACGGCCACCGGCCAGGCCCCGGCGGACCTGTCCATCAGCCTCGTCTCGGCCGGCACCGCCGCCACCGACGGCCGGCTTGAACCGGCCCCGGCCGGCACCGCCGTGGCCGTCCCGGCCGGCACCGGGAATGCCGGGACCGGGACGGTCACCGCACTGCCGGCGTCGTACGCGGTTTCCGCCTCTGCGGCCTCCACCGCCCTTGACGCGAAGCTGCCCGCCTCCGTGGACGGCGCCGCGCTGAGGCCGGCCCTCGTCACCAGGGCCCAGTGGGGAGCCAACGAATCCCAGTCCGACACCACGGACCGCCGCTCCCTCCGGCTGAAGGCCATGTATGTGCACCACACGGCCAGTTCCAACAACTACACCAGGGCCCAGGCCTACCAGCAGATCCGCGCGATCTACGACTACCACACCAGGTCGCTGGGGTGGGACGACATCGGATACCAGTTCCTGGTCGACCGCTTCGGCACCATCTACGAGGGTCGCCGCGGCGCGCTCACCCAACTGACGGTCGGCGCGCAGGCCGGCGGGTACAACGCCGAAACCATCGGCGTCTCGATGCTGGGCAACTTCGACATCGCCGCCCCGCCCCCGGCCGCGGTGGGCGCGCTGGCCAAGGTGCTGGCCTGGAAGGGCTACCAGTACAACCTGGACGTGACGGGCAGGACCACGCTGACCACCACCGTCGCCGGTCCCTCCACCGCGCGCGCCCAGGACGGCACCCGGGTGCGGGTTCCCGTGGTGCTGGGCCACCGCGACACCAACCAGACCGCCTGCCCGGGCCGGTACCTCTACCCGAAGCTTGGCTCCATCCGCCAGGACGTGGCCCGGAGGATCAAGGCGGCGACCGCCAGGTACGGCAAGGCCGGGGACGCGCTCGCGGCTCCCGCCCCGGCCGCCGTCACCCCGGCCGCCGTCACCGCGGCCGGCACCGTGCGGCTGGAATGGAAGCCGGTGGACCGGGCCGTGGCCTACCAGGTGATGTACCGCGGGGCGCTGCACGGGGAATCCTTCACCGACGGGCGCATCTGGCGGGCCGGGCGCACCACCACGGGCACGACGGCGAAACTCCCCCTGGAAGCGGGGGAGACCATTGTCTATGGGGTGCGCGCCCTCGATTCCTCCGGCCGCACCGGCGCCATCACCAAGCTGGGACAGGCCACCCGGGGCGTCTCCCTGGAATCGCAGGTCAAGGCCTCCCATTGGAGGCGGAGCACGGACCCCGGCGCCCCCGGGGGAATCGCCTTCACCGCCAATGGATCCAACGCAACGCTGGGTGTGGCCGGTACCCGCGGAACCGCCCGCGTCAGCGTCACGGCACTGTCCGGCACGGCCCCGGCCAGCCTCTCCGTGAAGGTGGGGGGCACCCAGGTCGGCACCCTGTCCTTCCCGCCCTCCGGGGATTACGTGACCAAGACCCTGGCGCTGCCCTCCGGCAGCGCGGGAACGCTCACGCTGGTGGCCGGCGGACCGGGGGTGAAGGTCGCCGGGATCGCGCTGCCGCGCGCCGCGGCCGCCGCGCCGCCGGGAACACGGATTGCTCCGGCGGCCAAACCGGCCCTGTCTTCCGGACCCTCCCGGTTCCTGCTGTCCCGTGCGGCGGCGTTTTCCTGGAAGCCGCAGAAGGACGCGGCCAGGTACACGGTGTGGGCCAGGCGGGCCGCCCACGGCGAGGCAATGCCGTCCTCCTGGACCAGGATCGCCACCACCACCGCAACCAGCCTGGACGTCCCCGTCCGGAACGGCGAGACGGTACAGGTAGGCGTCCGGGCGGTCAGCCGCTTTGGCGGATCCTCCCCGCGGGCCAGTTTCGCCGCCCTCACCCGCACGCCGCTGATGGAGTCCCTGAAGCGCTCCAGCAGCTGGAGGGTGGCCACCGGCCCCGATTTCTATGCTGACAAGGCCTACCGTTCCCGGACCAAGGGCGCCTGGCTCAGGCTGGGCGGAGTGCGGGACGCCAGGGGCGTGCAGGTCGTCGCCGCGCGCGGAAGCGGCTACGGCCGGATTGCCGTCTACGCCGGCACGCGGCGGGTCGGGACGATCGACCTGTCCTCCACCAGGGACAGGGCCAGGGACAGGGTCCGCTACACGGTGGAGCTGCCGTCCACGTTCTCCGGAACCATCACGGTCAGGACGCTGGACAACAAGACTGCCAAGGTCAGCCGGATCATCGCCGCGCGCTGACCGGGCCCATAACGTTCATGGGCCTCCCGCGCCTCGCTGGCGCTCGGCCCGGGGCCCTCGGCCCATAACGTTCATGGGCCTCCCGCGCCTCGCTGGCGCTCGGCCCGGGGCCCTCGGCCCATAAACTGGGTTCCATGAGTTTGTGGAATCCGGGCTCCGAAGCCCCGCTGACCCTCTGGCGGACCGGGGCCTCCGGGGACCCTGCGGAGGACCTGCACGCAGGCATTGAACTGCTGGGGCAGGTGCGCTCCGGCGAACGGCCGCCGACGCTGCGGATGTACCGTCCCGAACCGACCCTTGCCTTCGGCCAGCGCGACGTGCGCCTGCCCGGCTACTCCGCCGCGGCCGAGGCCGCCGCGGCGGCAGGGTTCGCCCCGGTGGTGCGCAAAGCCGGCGGGCGTGCTGCCGCCTACCACCGCGGGACGCTGATCGTGGACCATGTGGAACCGGCCGCCGAAGCGATGATGGGGCACCAGGAGCGCTTCCGGATCCTGGGGGAACTGTACGCCTCGACGCTGCGCTCGCTGGGCCTTGACGCGGGCGTCGGCGAAATTCCGGGGGAGTACTGCCCCGGCGAGTACAGCGTCCACGGACTGCCCGCCGCCGCCGAGTCCTCTCGGGAGGCGGGCGGGCCCCGCCCGGGGCCGCGGGTGGTGCCGGCAGGCGCGGTGAAGCTGGTGGGCACGGCCCAGCGCGTGGTTGCCGGAGCGTGGCTGTTTTCCTCAGTGTTTGTGGTGGAGGACTCCGCCCCCATCCGCTCCGTCCTGACCGACGTGTACGACTCCCTGGGGCTGCCGTTTGACCCGCGCACGGCCGGCGCGGCGGAGGACCTGGTCCCCGGAACCACAGTGGAAGAGTTGGAGCGGGCCCTGGTGGCGGCCTACGCACTCCAGTTGGAGATCGTCGGCGGCTAGCGGCGCCGTTCCACCCAAGAACCCTGCCGCGGCGCAGGACCCGGGTGCTTTCCGGATGCTCCGGCCAGGAGCCCGCCCCACTGGGTTCCCCGCTGGGCTGCACCCCGCAAGGCCCTCCCGCTAGGGCCTCTCTCCGGCGATCAGCTTCCGGGCCGCTCCCAACTGCCCGCCGGTGCAGGACCCGCCATAGCCGGCGACCCACATCCGGGTGGAGCCGTCGGGAAGGTAATCGGTGCCGGTGCGTCGGGCGCCCAGGACGTCGGCCATGCAGTCGGCCATGTGTTCGATCCCGTTGTCCCTGCCGTAGGCCCGGTTCATGGCCGCTTTGAGCGCTGCCCCGTCGTATCCGTACGCCCGGTACTGCAGGATATGGGCGCATTCGTGGTACTGGATGGCCACGGCCAGCGGATGGTTCGGGTCCAGCGGCCTGTTCCGGCCCGCCACGGTGGCCAGGCTGATCCACTCGCGGGCCTCCTTCCGCCCTGGCCCGTTCCGGGCCCAGTCCACGTGGGCGGAGTTGCCGCCGGCGCTGCTGGTCCTGATGCTCACCCCCGCGCACCACGGGGCCACGTTCCTGGCCGCCGAGTCCTTCCAGGAGAGCTTTCCCGCCGGCGTGGACAGGGCCACCCGGATGGTTTTGGACAGCGGCACCCAGCCGGTCTCGGAACGGTACCGGACCTGCACCCGGGTGCCGTCGGAGCTGAGCTTGCCACCGGGCGAGGCGAGGGTGTAGTCGGCTGGTATCGAGGCGCGCTTCCTCTGGCCGGTCGCGGACGAGTACAGCGTGGCCGCCTCCGTGGTCTGGTACTTCCTGGCCCGGACCGGATCCTTCCACGGAAGGGCCGGTGCCGGATCCACGGCACCGGTTTCCCCGGCCCCGGCTGCGGCGGGCAGCGGGGGCCGTAGGGGCGCCTTATGGACGGCCGGGGCGGGAAGCAGTGGTCCCGCAGACAGTGCGAGGGCTGCCGCCACGGCAACGGCCCCCGCCAGCGGCCAGGGCCACCGCGGGTTCTTTGCGGACAGCCCACTCCCTGCCGGCGATGGCCGGCGCGTCTCCGGGACGCTGCCGGTTGGGCTGCCCGTAGGCCGCAACCGCGGCCCGGATAATTCCCCCACCTGTTTCTTCTACCACAGGGCCGGGGAGGCCGGACAGGCCCACCAGTCGGATGCGGGCCCGGGAAGCGCCCCACGCGGAACGACGCCGGGGGCGGGGTGCGTGCGCAACCCGCCCCCGGCGTCGTGGGGCATTCCGGCGGTTCCCCTCCGGGCCGGCGCGCCGGCCCGGAGGGGAACCGGGTCCGCTAGACCCTGTCGCCGGCGATGATCTTCTTGGCCGCGGCCAGGTGCGTGGAGGTGCACGTGCCGCCGTAGCCGGAGACCCAGGTCCGGGTGGAGCCGTTGCTGAGGGTTTCGGTGCCCCTGCGCTTGGCGCCCAGGGCCTCAGCGATGCAGTCGGCCATGTGCTCGACGCCGCCGGCGGTGTTGCCGGAGGCGCCGTACACCTTGTCCATGGCGCGCTTGAGGGCTGCGAAGTCGTAGTTGTACGCCCGGTACTGCATGATGTGCCCGCACTCGTGGTACTGGATGGAGACAGCCAGCGGATGGTTCGGATCCAGGGCGGTTCCCCACGGGGTCTTCGTGGACAGGTGGATCTTCTCGGCGACCGTGCGCCTGCCGTTGGACGTGCTCACGCTCGCCGTGGCCTGGTTCATGTAGTCAACGCTGGTGTCGATCGGCACCCCGGCGCACCACCGGGCAATGTTCTTGGAGGCGGAGGCCTTCCAGGAGAGCTTGCCGAGCGGGGTGGACAGGGGCACCTTGGAGACCTTCGAGAGCGTGATCCAGCCGGTCTTGGACTGGTACTGGACCTGGACGCGCGTGCCGTTGCTGCTCTTCTTGTCCGTCCGGGTGGACACCGTGTAGTCGGCCGGGACGGAGGCGAGCTTTTGGGTTCCGCTGGCGCTGGAGTAGAGCCGCGTGCCGACCTTGGTCTGGTACTTGGCCGCGATCGACCCCGTCACAGCGGTGGATGCCTCAGCCGCCAGGCCCGTCCGCTCGATGGCCAGGGCCCCGGACGCGGCCTGCGGGAGGGCAGCGGGGGAAACCTCGCCGGCGACGGCCGCGGTGGAGCCTGCCGGGAGGGCGGCGGGGGCGGCAACGGAGGCGCCCGCGAGGGCAAGAGCTAAGGCTGCGATGGGGATGAAGCGGGGCATGATGGTCCTTCCGGTAACAGACCCTTGGAGCCGGCCCGGGGCGGGGCCGTCTATCCATCGTGCCACGTTATGTTTTTGTTATCAAGGGGTAACGATTCCACATAATGTGATTCACAAAATTTGTGAAATTATCCTAGCATCCGTCACGCTCCGTGGGAATATCGGCCTCGCCACCGGCCGGGCCCCGTTCCTGCCCAGCCCCGTTCCTGCCCAGCCCCGTTCCTGCCCAGCCCCGTTCCTGCCCAGCCCCGTTCCTGTCCCCGCACGGGATCTGCCGCGGGGGATCCACCGCACGCACGACGGCGGCGGCACCGTGGGAGGTGCCGCCGCCGTCGTGCGGTGGGCCGGGGGCCGGGTTAGTGGCCCCGGGCGATCCAGTCGGCCAGGTGGGGCTTCTCGGCTCCGATGGTTGTTGCTTCTCCGTGGCCGGTGAGGACCACGGTGTCTTCCGGGAGTGTCAGGAGGCGTTGGCGGATGGATTCGACGATGGTGCCGAAGTCGCTGTAGGAGCGTCCCGTGGCACCGGGGCCGCCGTTGAAGAGGGTGTCTCCGGTGAAGACGGTGTTCAGGCCGGGGACGTGGAAGCAGGTGGATCCGGGGGAGTGGCCGGGGGTGTGCAGGGCGGTGAGTTCAGTTCCTGCGACAGTGAAGGTGTCGCCGTCCTGGATGGGTGCATCCGGCGTGGTGCCCGGGAAGATGGCGTCCCAGAGCATCTGGTCCTCCGGGTTCAGGTGGACGGGGGCGTTCACCTTTTGGGCGAAGTCGCGGGCGTGACGGATGTGGTCGTCGTGCCCGTGGGTGAGCAGGACGGCCTTGACGGTGCGTCCGTTCACCGCGGCTGCGATTGCGTCCGGGTCGTGGGCGGGGTCGATGACGAACACTTCGGTGTCGTCACCGATGATCCAGACGTTGTTGTCCACGTCCCAGGTGCCCCCGTCCAGGCTGAAGGTGCCCGAGGTGACCAGGTTCTCGATGCGCGCGCTCATGCCGTGGCCTCCACGCCGGAGCCCAGTTCGACGACGGAGCGGAGGACTTTGCCTTGGTGCATTTTGTGGAAGGCGTCTTCGATGTCGTTCAGGGTGATGCGTTCGGTGACGAAGGCGTCCAGGTCCAGGCGTCCGAGTTTGTATTGGTCCACGAGCATGGGGAAGTCGCGGGAGGGCAGGCAGTCGCCGTACCAGGAGGATTTGAGGGATCCGCCGCGGCCGAAGATCTCCAGCAGGGGCAGTTCGAGTTTCATCTCGGGGGTGGGCACTCCGACGAGGACGACGCGTCCGGCGAGGTCGCGGGCGTGGAAGGCCTGGGTGTAGGTTTCGGGCCGTCCGACGGCGTCGATGACGACGTCGGCGCCGAATCCTCCGGTGAGGTTGCGGATGGCCTCTATGGGGTCGGTCTCGGAGGAGTTGATGCCGTGGGTGGCGCCGAGTTTTTGGGCGAGGGCGACCTTGGCGGGGTCGATGTCCACGGCGATGATGGTGGTGGCTCCGGCCAGTTGGGCTCCGGCGATGGCGGCGATGCCGACGCCGCCGCAGCCGATGACGGCGACCGATTCGCCGCGGGCGACTTCGCCGGTGTTGATGGCCGCGCCGATGCCGGCCATGACTCCGCAGCCGAGCAGGCCTACGGCGGCGGGGTCGACGTCTTCGTCGACTTTGGTGCACTGGCCGGCGGCGACGAGGGTTTTTTCGGCGAATGCTCCGATGCCCAGGGCCGGGGAGAGGGGCGTGCCGTCTTCGAGGGTCATTTTTTGGGTGGCGTTGGCGGTGTTGAAGCAGTACTGGGGTTTGCCCTTGGCGCAGGAGCGGCAGGATCCGCACACGGCGCGCCAGTTGAGGATGACGCGGTCTCCGATGGTGATGCCGGTGACGTTTTCGCCGATTTCGGTCACGATGCCGGTGGCTTCGTGGCCGAGCAGGTAGGGGAAGTCGTCCCCGATGCCGCCGAGTTTGTAGTGCAGGTCGGTGTGGCAGACTCCGCAGGTGAGGATGTCGACCACGGCCTCTCCGGGTCCGGGATCGGGGATGATGATGGTTTCGATCTCGACGGGGGCGTTCTTGGCCTTGACGACGACGGCCTTCACCTTATGTGCCATGGATGCGCTGTTCCTCCCGGCCGCGAAGACGGCCACTGTCCGTGCAGAAAAATAGGGATGGTGCGGCGGCCGCGGCCGCCACACCATCCCATCCAACCACAGGGTGCTAGAGGCGGGAACGCACCTCGTCGATGCGCGGATTCGTGGCGGCCGAACCATCCGGGAAAATCAGCGTCGGAACGGTCTGGTTGCCGCCGTTGAAGGCCTCGACGATCGCCGCGGTGCCGGGCACCTCCTCAATGTTCACCTCCTGGTAGCCGATGCCCTCGGCTTCCAGGCGCTTCTTGAGGTTGCGGCAGTAGCCGCACCAGTTGGTGGTGAACATGGTGACGTTTCCGTCCGAAGGAATGAAGTCCTGAAGATTCGCAAGAGTGGTCATGGTTGGTGGCAACGCCGGATATGGGACTCTTATTCCATGTGCGGACGATACGTCATGGCCCGCGCCGTCGGCGACCTGGTTGCCGAGGCCGGGGCGGAGGCCGACGAGGCCCTGGAACTGCGCCGGTCGTGGAACATTGCGCCCACCGCCGACGTGCCGATCGTGCTGGAGCGGCTGGTCGAGGACCGGCAGGTGCGCCAGATCCACGTGGCCCGCTGGGGGCTGGTGCCCCCGTGGGCCAAGGACACCTCCGTGGGCGTGCGCGCCTTCAATGCCCGCAGTGAAACCGTGCTGGAGAAGCCGACCTTCCGTGCCGCGGTGAAGGCCCGCCGCTGCGCCGTCCCCGCCGAGGGGTACTACGAGTGGAAGAAGGAGGGCTCCTCCAAGCGCCCCTTCTACGTCCACCCCGGCGACGGGTCGCTGATCTTCTTTGCCGGACTCTACGAATGGTGGAAGGACCCGTCCAGGGCGGACGGGGAGCCGGGCCAGTGGCTGCTCTCCACCTCCGTGCTGACCGCCCCCGCCCCGGCGCCCGATTCCCCGGACCCCGCCCTTGCCGAACTGGGGCAGTTGCACGACCGCATGCCGGTCCCCATGGACAGGGCCACCATGGGCGCCTGGCTTGACCCCCGGGACAAGGACGCCGCCACGCTCGTGGAACGGGTCCGCGCCGGGGCCTACGGGCCGGCGTCGGGCTGGAGGCTGCGCGAGGTGGCCCCCGCCGTCGGCAACGTGCGCAACAACGGGCCCGAACTCACCGACCCGCTGCCCGGGCTCTTCTGAGGCCCGGGGGCAGCCGGCGTCCCGGGGCTTTCCCCGCCTGACGCCCCTCAAAGTCCGCCACGCCCCGGGTGAGGACCGTAAGGTTCGGAGAAGTGTTCGAATCATTCCCTGCCACCCCACCTCCAGGCGGGGCCCCGGCCCTCCAAAAGGCAGGGGATGCGCCAAAGTGTCGTACACGTGTTCTAATTTTGATTCCTATAGAACAAATCTTCGAATAAAATGGGGTGGTGCCCCTCCCGCTTCCCGGGGAGCACCGCTCCAATCCATCGGGGCCAGCGCCGGCGTCTCACGGCCTGCGCGGGCCCAGAGGGAGGTGCCCGGATGGGGCTTTTCACCCAGTCCGTCGAGGTTGACTGCACTCCGGCGGGGCAACCGCTGCGGCTGCGCTGGCAGGGCCGCGAATACATGCTCGCCGCAGAACCGGTCCGCTGGTACGAACGCCGCAGATGGTGGGCCGAGGAACCCCGGGCACAGCGCGGGCACGGCCCGGGGCTGGTTGACCAAGAGATCTGGCGCGTCCAGGTCCGCCTCGCCGGGAAGGGGCCGCTGCGCACCTTCGACCTGTCCCGCCACGCCGGCTCGGGACGCTGGAGGGTAATCCGCCTCCACGAGGCCCTGCGGGAGGGCGCGTGAGCTTCATCCACCTGAACGTCGCCTCCGCCTTCAGTGCCCACTACGGGGTCTCCTGGCCCAAGGAACTGGTTCGCCGGGCGGCCGCCGACGGCGCCGACGCCCTGGCCCTCACCGACCGCGACGGGCTCTACGGGGCCGTCAAGCACCTCAAGGCCTGCCGCGACCACGGGATCGACCCCATCCTCGGCGTCGACCTGGCTGTCCTGGGCCCGGCCCGCCCCGGCCCGTCCCCCCGCGCGGGTGCGGAGGCCGGCCGGCTGCGGACCGAAGGCCGGGTGCTGGTCGTGGCCAGGGGGCACTGCGCCGGCGCCGGCTACCGGGCCCTGTGCCGGCTGGTCTCCGCCGCCCACGCCCATACCGTCCATGCCCCTGCCGCCCGCGCCGGAGGAGCCAGCGCCCCGGGCACCCTGGCCGTCCAGGGCCCCCGGCCGTCCAGGCATCCCGGCGTCACCGGCGCGGACCTGGCCGCCCACGCCCTGCCCGGCCTGCCGGGACACGCCACCGCGCCCGTGCTGACCGTGCTGCTCGGTCCGGCCTCCGACGTCGGCCTCGCCGCCGCCCGCCGCGACTATGCCCGCGCCCGCGCCGCCCTGTCCCGCTGGCTGGAACTCCTGGGCCCTGCCGCACTGCGCGTGGAACTCACCACCCACCTCAGCCGCCCCGGGGAGCGCCTGAGCACCGCCCACGCCCTGAGGATGCTGCGCACCGCCGAATCCCTGCACGTACCCGCCATCCTCACCAACGCGGTCCGCTACGCCGACCCCGACGGCGCCGCCACCGCCGACGTGCTCGACGCCGCCCGCTCCCTGACCTCCCTCGAAGCCCTCGCCGACCTGCAACCCAACGGGCAGGGCTGGCTCAAAAGCACCGCCCAGATGGAAGCGCTCGCCCGCGAAATCGCCCGCGACGCCGCCAACCCCCGACTGGCCGCCACCCTGCTGCGCAACACCGCCGGGCTCGCCGACTGGGCGCGCCTGGACCCGGCCGCCGACACCGGATGGGGCAGCCCCAAAACCCCCGAGGCCCACGTCATCGGCATCACCGGGGACCCCAACACCGAACTCGCCGCCCGCTGCGAAGCCGGCATTACCCGCCTGCTCCCGCACCAGGCCCGCGACCGCACCCTGCGCGACCGGCTCGCCCTGGAACTGGACACCATCGCCGACCTCGGATTCGCCCCCTACTTCCTCACCGTCGCCGAAGTCAGCACCATGATCACCGCCCTGGGGGTCCGCAACGCCGCCCGCGGCTCCGGCGCCTCCTCCCTGGTCAACCACCTGCTCGGCATCAGCCACGTCAATCCCCTGGCCCACGGCCTGGTCTTCGAACGCTTCCTCTCCCGGGAACGGACCACCCTGCCGGACATCGACATCGACGTCGAAAGCGCCCAGCGCCACCGTGTATACCGGAAGATCTTCGAACGCTTCGGCCCCGACCGCACCACCCTCATGAGCATGCAAAACGGATACCGCGCCCGCGGAGCCGTCCGCGACGCCGGAGCGGCCCTGGGCATGGACACGGGGGACATTGACGCCATCGCCAAACAGCTCTGGCGCTTCCCCGCCAGCAGCTTCCGCGCCGCGCTCGCCGAAAAACCCGAACTCCGCCCCCTGGCCCAACGCCTGGCCGCAACCACGGACCCGCACACCCGCCCAGGAACCCCGCGCCAACTCGACCTGCTCGTGGACCTCACCGAACGCCTCGACCGGCTCCCGCGCCACATCTCCATGCACCCCTGCGGCGTCATCCTCGCCGACAAAACCCTTTTGGACCGCACCCCCGTCCAACCCAGCGGCCTGGGCCTGCCCATGAGCCAGTACGACAAACACGACATGGACCCCATGGGTCTGATCAAACTCGACATCCTCGGCGTCCGCATGCAATCGGCCATCTCCCACGCCCTCGCCGAAGTTGCCCGCATCCACGGGGACGGGCACACCGTCGCCTCCGCCGGGCACCACCCCCTGCCCGCCGACGGCACCCTGCCGCCCTACCTGGCCCCCAACGGAACCATCAACCTCGACAAGATCCCCCTCGACGACGAACCCACCTTCGAACTCATTCGCAGCACCCACACCCTGGGCTGCTTCCAGATCGAATCCCCCGGACAGCGCGAACTCATCGGCAAACTCGCCCCCCGCACCTTCAACGACCTCATCATCGACATCTCCCTCTTCCGCCCCGGCCCCATGAAATCCAACATGGTCAAGCCCTACCTCGAACACCGCCACGGATTCGCGCCCGAAACCTACCCCCACCCGGACCTGCGCCCCGCGCTCGCCGAAACCCACGGAGTGACCGTCTTCCACGAACAGGTCCTGCGCACCCTCCACACCATGACCGGCTGCGGCCTGGCCAAGGCCGACGTCTACCGGCGCCTGCTCGGCAACCCCTCCGCCGAATCCCGCGTGGAGGAACTGTTCCGCACCCGGGCACGCGAACGCGGCTACCCGCCCCGCGTCATCGACCAGGTGTGGGAGACACTGCAGGCCTTCGGCAGCTTCGGCTTCTGCAAGGCCCACGCCGCCGCCTTCGCCGTCCCCACCTACCAGAGCGCCTGGCTCAAGGCCCACCACCCGGAAGCCTTCCTCGCCGGACTGTGGGAACACGACCCCGGCATGTACCCCAAACGCCTCCTGGTCGCCGAGGCCCGCCGCCTGGGCATCCCCATCCTCCCGCTGGACATCAACCGCTCCCACGCGGCCCACCGCCTCGAACACGCCCCCGCCGAAGGCCCCGGGACCGGAACCACTACGGGGACCGCGGAGGGAAGAGGGGAGGGAAGAGCGGAGGGAAGAGCGGAAGGAAGAACCGCCACAGGGGGAACAGGACCCCACCTCCCCCAACGGCCCCCCACCCCCCGACTCGGCATCCGCCTCGGCCTGGCCGCGGTCTCCGGACTCTCCTCCACCGAGATCCGCCGCACCATCGCCGGCCAGCCCTACGGCTCCCTCCCCGACGTCCGCGACCGCTCCGGCCTCACCCGCACCTCCCTGCGGCACCTCGCCGCCCTCGGCGCCTTCGACGAACTCCAACACGCCGCCACAGGAACTCCCGGGACGGGAAGCCACCAAGGCCCCACCACCCTCCCGCCCCGGCCCAACCGGGCAGACCTGCTCAAGCACCTCGCCGCCATACCGCCGCGGAACCTCCCGGCCAAATACCGGCCCCTGCCCGGACAACTGCCCCTCCCGTTCCACGACGCCGGAATCGGCGACCTGGAACTCTCCACCATCCACTCCACCGAACCCGCCCCCACCCCGGGGGAGATCGTGCGCACCGAACTGGACCTGACCGCCATGGACACCACCGCCCACCTCATGGACAGCCACGCCCCACTGCTGCGCCAACTCGGCACGACCCCCGCCGCACGCCTGCTCGACCTGCGCAACGGCACCGAGGTCCTGGTCGCCGGAATCCGCATCGCCACCCAAACACCACCCATGCGCGGCGGACGCCGCGTGGTGTTCATCAGCCTCGACGACGGCACGGGATGCATCGACTGTGCCTTCTTCCACGAGGCACAGGAAACCGCCGGCCCCCTGCTCTTCGGAACCCGCATGCTCCTCATCCGCGGCACCACACGACGCACCGGCCCCCGCGGCATCAGCCTCCAGGCCCTCCACGCCTGGGACCTGCAGGACACCGCATCCCTGCCCCTGCCCCACCCACCCGCCACCCACCCGCCGCGCTCGCCGTCCCCGGAGGGGCCCCGCACCTAGGGACATCTCCGCACCTGGGGACATCTCCGCACCTAGGGACACCCCAGGAGCGGGACATGCCAGGAAGGGGACATGCCAGGAAGGGGACATTCCCGGAACCGCGGGCCGCCTTCCACCCGTGCACGGGAACGGAAAGGCCGGAGCGTTGCGCCGCGCCTACGCCGCGTCGCGGAACGCCGCGCGTACGAAGGCCAGGAGGCGCTGGGCCGGGGGTGTCCGCGCCGTGGGGCCCCAAGCCAGGGCGACCTCGCGGAAGGCCGGGGGGAGGAGGGGGATCTCGGCAAGGCCGGGCTGGGGGACCTCTCCGGCGGGCAGGAGCGCAATCCCCAGCCCGATCTGGACGAGCCGCCGGATCAGGGAAAACTCCGTCACCTCGATCGCGACGGAGGGCTCGAAGCCTGCCTTGAGGCACATGCTGTCCACGAGGGCGCGCAGCGTGTATTCGGGGGGATTGGCGATGAACGCCTCGCCCCGCAGTTCGGAGACGCGCAGCGCCTTCCGGGACGCGAGCCGGTGCGACGGCGGCAGGACGGCCCGGATCTCCTGGCGGCCGATGACGGTATGCTCCACCCCGGCCGGCGGGGGGATGAGCACTGCCAGGTCCAGGGAGCCGGCCGCGACGTCGCGTGCCAGCTGCTGCCCGTGCGCCTGCTTGAGGTGCAGCGACACCAGCGGGTTCTGCCGGTGGAACCCGGCGATGATGTCCGGCAGCACTCCGGTTCCCATTGTGAGCGGGATCCCGAAACGGACCGTGCCGCCCTCCGGATCGGCGGTGGATGCTGCCGCATCCAGGGCGTGGCGCAGCTCGTGGAGGGGGCCGCGCAGCTGCCGGGAGAGGGACAGGGCCAGGGGAGTGAGCTCCACCGTCCGGCCCACGTGGACCAGCAGGGGAACACCGAGGTGGTCCTCCAGGGCCTGGATCCGCCGGCTCATCGAGGACTGGGGGATGCCCAGGGCCTCCGCGGCGCGCGTCATGTGTCCTCCCTGGGCCGCCAGGGCCTCCAACGCGCGCAGCTGGGGCGCCAGCCGGGCCAAAAAATCATCCATATGTGGATGATAAACACATGAAAGCTCATTGGACGGATTGGTTTCCTGAAGGGGAGACTCCAAGGGACACCAGCGAGGAGAAAGGGGTCCGCCATGGAGCAGGCCACCACACCGACACGGGGCACGCCGGCGCGGGAGGACGCGGACGTCGTCCTGGTCGGCGGGGGGATCATGTCCGCGACCCTGGGGGCGATGCTCGCCCTGCTGGAGCCGGACTGGCGCATCGTCCTGCTTGAGCGCGGCGGGCAGGTCGCGGCCGAAAGCACCAGCCCGTGGAACAATGCGGGCACCGGGCACGCCGGGTACTGCGAACTGAACTACATGCCCGACCCGGAGGATCCCACCAAGGCCGCCGAGGTCTCGCGCCAGTTCCTGCTGAGCCGGCAGTGGTGGTCCCACCTGGCGGAGGCCGGGCACATCGACCCGGCGGAGTTCATCCGCGCCACCGCGCACCTGAGCATCGTTTTCGGCACGCGCGACGTCGGGTACCTGCGGCGGCGCTGCGAGGTGCTGCGCCACAACCCCCTGTTTGCCGGCATCGAATTCAGCGACCACCCTGCGACGGTGGCGCGGTGGGCCCCCCTGGCGATGGCGGGCCGCTCCGGCACGGAAGCGGTGGCGGCCTCCCGGCACGCGGACGGGACGGACGTGGATTTCGGGGCGTTGAGCCGGGCCCTGCTGCGGGTCATGGCCGGAACCGGCGGCATGGTCCGCCTGCGGCACGAGGTCCGGGGCCTGAGGCGGGACGGGGACGGAAGATGGAACGTGAGCGGCACCGACGCCGCGGCCGCCCGCCGCTTTTCGCTCCGGGCCCGCTTCGTCTTCGTCGGCGCCGGAGGCTCCTCCCTGGGCCTGCTCCAAAAGGCCCGGGTCCCGGAGGTGCGCGGGTACGGCGTGCTGCCGGTCGGTGCGGCCTTCCTGCGCTGCTCGAGGCCGGAAGTGGTCCAGCTCCACGACGCCAAGATGTACGGGCAGGCCCGGGACGGGGCGCCGGCCCTCTCCGTTCCCCACCTTGACCGGCGCTCCGTGGGCGGGCAGGAGCACCTGATGTTCGGCCCGTACGCGACGTTCAGCACCAGGCTGCTCAAGCACGGGCGCCGGCGCGACCTCTTCGGGACCCTGAGGTGGAACAACGTGCACGTGCTCGCCGCGGCCCTGGCGCAAAACCCCGGCCTGGTCCGCTTCCTGATCAGGCAGCTCCTGGCCGGCGACCAGGACAAGCTCGCGCAGCTGCGGCGCCTGTACCCCGGCGCCTCCTGGAAGGACTGGGAGGTCATCCACGCCGGGCAGCGGGCCCAGCTGGTGGTTCCCGACCGGCGCAGGGTGGGGGCGCTGCAGCTGTGGGGCACCAAGCTCACCGTGACGGAAGACGGGAGCATGGCCGGGCTGTTGGGGGCCTCTCCGGGCGCCTCGACGGCGGTGCCCATCATGGTGGACCTGCTCCAGCGGGCCTTTCCCACCCAATGGGAGCAGGGCTGGCGCGAACGGATGCACGCTGCCGTCCCGGGGCTGGCCAGGGACCACTGGGACGCCGGGGCGGTCGCCGAGGTGCTGGGCCGCACCTCCGCCGCGCTGAAGCTGCGGCCGTAGCCGGACCGTCCCCGGGGGAGGGGTGGTCCGGCCCCGCGCGCCGATTGGTTGGCCGGCCCGCGGGTCCGTTAAGCTGATCGATGGCTGGCTGTGGTCACCGTACGCCACAAGTCATGGGCCGCCGAGCGATAACAAGGAGACCGAAGTGTCAGATCAGATCACCCTTACCGTCGACGGGGAACAGCGGGAGGTGGCTGCCGGCACTACCGGTGCCGAGCTGTTCTTCGACAACCGCGACGTTGTGGTGATGCGCGTGGACGGAGTGCTGCGCGACCTTGACCGTGCGCTCGAGGCGGGCACCGCCGTCGAGGCCGTCACGATCGGCTCTCCGGACGGACTGAACGTCCTGCGCCACTCCACCGCGCACGTCATGGCCCAGGCGGTCCAGCAGCTGCGTCCGGACGCGAAGCTGGGCATCGGTCCCTACATCACGGACGGTTTCTACTTCGACTTCGACGTCGCCGAGCCCTTCACCCCCGAGGACCTCAAGACCCTCGAGAAGATGATGCTCAAGATCGTCAACCAGAACCAGAAGTTTGCCCGCCGCGTCGTCACCGAGGACCAGGCCCGCGAAGCCATGGCCAACGAGCCCTACAAGCTCGAGCTGCTCGGCAAGTCCAGCGAGGCCGACACCGCCGGCGAAGGCGTCTCGGTGGAGGTTGGCGCCGGCGAGATCACCATCTACGACAACATCGACCGCAAGAGCGGCGAGGCGGTCTGGTGCGACCTGTGCCGCGGCCCGCACCTGCCGAACACCAAGCTGATCTCCAACGCGTTCGCGCTCACCCGCTCCGCGGCCGCCTACTGGCTCGGCAGCGAGAAAAACAAGCAGCTGCAGCGCATCTACGGCACCGCCTGGCCCACGAAAGAGGACCTGAAGGCCTACCAGGAGCGCATCGCCGAGGCCGAGCGCCGGGACCACCGCAAGCTGGGCGCCGAGATGGACCTGTTCTCCTTCCCGGACGAGCTGGGCTCGGGCCTGCCGGTGTTCCACCCCAAGGGCGGCATCATCCGCAAGGCGATGGAGGACTACTCGCGCAAGCGCCACGAAGAGGCCGGCTACGAGTTCGTCTACACCCCGCACATCACCAAGGGCCACCTGTACGAGGTCTCGGGCCACCTGGACTGGTACCGGGACGGCATGTTCCCGGCCATGCACGTGGACGAGACCCGCGACCCGGCAACCGGCGAGGTCACCAAGCCCGGCCAGGACTACTACCTGAAGCCGATGAACTGCCCGATGCACAACCTGATCTTCCGCGGGCGCGGGCGCTCCTACCGCGAGCTGCCGCTGCGCCTGTTCGAGTTCGGGCAGGTGTACCGCTACGAAAAGTCCGGCGTGGTGCACGGCCTGACCCGCGTGCGCGGCATGACCCAGGACGACGCCCACATCTACTGCACCCGCGAGCAGATGAAGGACGAGCTGACCACCACGCTGACCTTCGTGCTTGACCTGCTCAAGGACTACGGGCTGGACGACTTCTACCTGGAGCTCTCCACCAAGGACCCGGAGAAGTTCGTCGGTTCCGACGAGGTCTGGGAGGAGGCCACCCGCACCCTCGCCGAGGTCGCGGAGGCCTCGGGCCTGGAGCTGGTGCCGGATCCGGGCGGAGCCGCGTTCTATGGCCCGAAGATCTCCGTGCAGGCCCGCGACGCGATCGGCCGCACCTGGCAGATGTCCACCATCCAGCTGGACTTCAACCTGCCCGAGCGCTTCGAACTCGAGTACCAGGCCTCCGACGGCACCCGCCAGCGCCCGGTCATGATCCACCGCGCCCTCTTCGGGTCCGTGGAACGCTTCATGGGCGTGCTGATCGAGCACTACGCCGGCGCGTTCCCGGCCTGGCTGGCCCCGGTGCAGGTGCTGGCGGTCCCGGTCGCCGAGGCCTTCAACGACTACATGCGGCAGATCGTGGACCGCCTGCGTGCCGAGGGCATCCGCGCCGAGGCCGACCTGGGCTCGGACCGGTTCCCGAAGAAGATCCGCAACGCGTCCAAGGAAAAGGTGCCGTTCGTGCTCATTGCCGGCGGGGACGACGCCGAGGCCGGCGCCGTCTCCTTCCGCTACCGCGACGGCAGCCAGGACAACGGGATCCCCGTGGACGAGGCGGTTGCGCGCATCGTCTCCGCCGTGCGGAACAGGGAAGCCTAGGGTGGGCGGGTCCACGGGCCCGGGGGCGTACCCCGGTGACGCCGAGGCGACCGACGACTTCATGCTCGCCGGTGTCCCGGACGCCTACCAGCGCCTGTGGACCCCCTACCGCATGGCCTACGTCAAGGGCGGGCAGGGCCAGGTCACCGGCACCGACGACTGCCCCTTCTGCATCGGCCCCACGCGCAGCGACGAGGAGTCGCTGATCGTGCACCGCGGCGAGACGGCCTTCGTGGTGCTCAACCTCTTCCCCTACAACCCCGGGCACCTGCTGGTGTGCCCGTACCGGCATGTGCCCGACTACACGGACATCACCACGGAGGAGACGGCCGAGATCGCCGCCCTCACCCAAAAGGCCATGCGCGTGCTGCGCGCGCAGTCCCGCGCGGCGGGGTTCAACCTGGGCATGAACCAGGGCACCGCCGGCGGTGCCGGCATCGCGGCCCACCTGCACCAGCACGTCGTGCCGCGGTGGAACGGGGACGGGAACTTCTTCCCGATCATTGCCCGCACCAAGGCGATTTCCGCGACCCTGGCCGACGTGCGCCAGGACATCGCGGATGCTTGGGCGGCGTGCTGACCCATGCTTAACAGGTACGCGCGCGGCATCTGCTCCAGGGTCTTCACCCCACTGGCCCGCTGGCTCGTGGCCCGCGGGGTGTCCCCGGACGCCGTCACGGTCGTGGGGACCCTGGGGGCCGTAGCCGGTGCGCTGGTGTTCTACCCTGTCGGGGAACTGTTCTGGGGCACCGTGTTCATCGTCCTGTTCATCTTCTCCGACGTCGTCGACGGCCTGATGGCACGGCTGCCCGAAGCCGGCCCGCGCGGCGACGCGCGGTGGGGCAGCTTCCTGGACTCCACCCTTGACCGGGTGGCCGACAGCGCCATCTTTGCCGGGGTGATGTTCTGGTTCTTCACCGGCGGAGACAACCCCGCCATCGGCGTCGCCGCCGGGCTGTGCCTGGTGCTGGGCAACCTGGTCTCCTACGCCCGGGCCAAGGCCGAATCGCTGGGCTACGACGCCAACACCGGCCTGGCCGAGCGCGGCGAGCGGCTGGTGGTGGCCCTGACCTTCACGGGCCTGGCCGGATTGGGCCTGAATGAATGGGTGCTGTTCACCGCCCTGGGGCTGCTGGCCCTGGCCAGCGCGGTGACGGCCGTGCAGCGGATCATGCGCGTGCGCCGGCAGGCCCTGCAGCCGCTGGAGGGCTAGTCCCCGGCCCGCCTCAGTACCCGTTCGCCTCCGGATGGCGGTCCAGGTAGTCGCGGACCGCGCTGTGCAGGGTGGGATAGAAGCGTTCCGGGGCGAACCTCCCGCCGGGCTCGAGCCGTGCCAGCCGGTCCTTCACCGGCCCCTTCATCTCGGCGAACGCCAGCCGCACCCCGTCCCGGGCGAGGTCCTCGTCCAGGGCGGCAAGCTCGTCCGCGGCCGTGCTGTCGATGCCGGTGAGCGGTTCCGCGGCCACCACCGCCCAGCGCACCGGTCCCGGCGCCCGGTCCACCAGGGCCCGCACGTGGTCGGTGAACACGCTGCCATTGGCGAAGAACAGGGGTGCGTCAAAACGGGCAATCACCAGGCCCGGGATCCGGCGCCCCTCGGGGTGGCGGAAGGCGTCGTGGAACCCCGGGATCCCCTCCACCCGCACCAGTTCGGTCCGGTGCGGGTTCCACGCCTGCCACACGAACACCGCCAGGGACAATGCGACGGCAACTGCGATGCCTTCCAGCACGCCCACGAACGCCACTCCCAACAGCGCCGCCAGCAGCAGCGCCGCCTCCACCGGGCTCCTGCGCGCCAGCCGGCGCAGCGTGCCCAGATCCAGGATCCAGAGGGCGGCGGCCATCACGACGGCGGCGAGCACGCTCTGCGGCAGGTAGCGGGTGAGTCCGGGCAGGAGCAGCATGAAGGCCGCCACCAGGACGGCGGCCACGACCATCGCCAACTGCGTGCGGGCCCCGGACTGCACGGCCACGGGGGTGCGGGAGGTGCTGCCCGAGACGGGGAAGCCGCCCAACAGCCCCGAGGCTACCTCGGCGGCCCCCAGTGCGGCCATTTCCTGGCCCCCATCCACCCGCTCCCCGCTCCGCCCGGCCAGTGCGCGGGAGAGCGCGGTGGTGTCGGCAAAAGTGATCAGCGCGATGCCGGCGGCCGGGCCCAGCAGGGGCCACACGTCCGCGGGGCCGATCCCTCCCAGGGCCGGGGCGGGCAGCGTCGAGGGCAGCGGTCCGGCAACGGGGACGGTTTCCTCCCAGCCCAGCAGCGCCGTCGCGGCCATCGAGGCGGCGACGGCCGGCAGCAGCCCGGGAATTCGGGAACCCAGGAGGGTGGAGGCCACGATGACCAGCAGTGCCCCGCCTCCCAACGCCAGCGCCGCCAGGTTGGTTTGCCCTTCGGCCACCGCCCGCACCGTGCCGGCGAGGCGTTCGATGATGTTCCCCCCGGTCCCCTCGATCCCCAGCAGCTTCGGCGCCTGACCCACCAGGACCACCAGGGCCACCCCGTTCAGGTATCCCACGCGGATGGGCTTGGACAGCAGGCTGGTGATGAAACCCATCCCGGCCATCCGGCCCAACAGCAGGAAACAGCCGGTCAGCAGCGCCAGCAGCCCGGCCAGCGCGACAGCCCGTTCGTCAGAGCCCAGTGCCAGCGGCAGCACGGCCGCGGCGATCATCGGGGCCAGTGACGAGTCCGGGCCCAGCACCAGGACGCGGGAAGGGCCGAAGACCGCGTACGCCAGCAGCGGCACGATCGTGGCGTACAGCCCCGTCTCCGGGGGCAGGCCCGCCGCCGCCGCATAGGCCATTCCGGCCGGAACCAGCACTGTCGAGAGCGCAACCCCGGCGGCCAGGTCCGGGCCCAGCCAGGAGCGGCGGTAGGACAACGCGGACGCGACCCCCGGCATCGTGCGGTGGAGCCACCGGCCGGCCATGGGCTTGCTCCCTTCCCTCCACCCCGGCAGGAACCGTTCCAGCGCGGTCCGTTCCAGCGCGGTCCGTTCCAGCAGGGTCCGTTCCAGCAGGGTCCCTTCCCCTCCGGTCCACCCAGCGTAGGCGAGAACGGGCAGGCCGGAGCCGCTGGCGGGGGCGCGGATTCCCCCGGCGTGGCACGCCGGAGGGTGGCCGCCAACGCTTGGTTACCCTCCGGTAGGTTTGTGTGCGCATAAGATGGTGTAGTCCGTTCACCTCCCACTTATGCAAGGGGAAACCAGTAGTGTCCATCAATGAGCAAACTCCGGCAACGGCGACAACCACCGGCAGCTCACGCGTGAAGCGCGGCATGGCCGAAATGCTCAAGGGCGGCGTCATCATGGACGTTGTCACGCCGGAGCAGGCACGCATCGCCGAAGACGCCGGTGCGGTGGCCGTCATGGCCCTTGAGCGCGTTCCCGCCGACATCCGCGCCCAGGGCGGGGTCTCGCGCATGTCCGATCCCGACATGATCGATGGCATCATCGAGGCCGTGTCCATCCCGGTCATGGCCAAGGCCCGCATCGGGCACTTCGTCGAGGCCCAGGTGCTGCAGTCCCTGGGCGTGGACTACATCGACGAGTCCGAGGTCCTGACCCCGGCCGATTACGTGAACCACATCGACAAGTGGCAGTTCACGGTGCCCTTCGTCTGCGGGGCCACCAACCTCGGGGAGGCGCTGCGCCGGATCAACGAGGGCGCGGCGATGATCCGCTCCAAGGGCGAGGCCGGCACCGGGGACGTGTCCAACGCGACCGGGCACATGCGCAAGATCCGTTCCGAGATCGCCAAGCTCGCGGCCCTGCCCGAGGACGAGCTCTACGTGGCCGCCAAGGAGCTGCAGGCCCCCTACGAACTCGTCAAGGAAATCGCCGCGACCGGCAAGCTCCCGGTGGTGCTGTTCACCGCCGGCGGCATCGCCACCCCCGCGGACGCGGCCATGATGATGCAGCTGGGCGCGGACGGAGTGTTCGTGGGCTCGGGCATCTTCAAGTCCGGCAACCCCGCCGAGCGTGCGGCCGCGATCGTGAAGGCCACCACCTTCCACGACGACCCGGACGTCATCGCCAAGGTCTCCCGCGGCCTGGGCGAGGCCATGGTCGGGATCAACGTCGACGAGATCGCCCAGCCCCACCGCCTCTCCGAGCGCGGCTGGTAGCCCTTCGCTCCTTCCCTGGCGCGGCAGCAACGGCGGGGGGGGGGGGGGCCGCCGGCGGGGGCGCCCC
>NZ_BKDJ01000002.1:0-195089 GCF_008580665.1 Zafaria cholistanensis | reverse complement strand
GGGGGGCCGGGCCACCCTTTCCGGGTGGCCGGCCGCCGCCGTCGTCATTGCATGGCCGTTGCGGGGATTCCCGGAACTGCGGGCCGGCTTGGAACTGCGGGCCGGCTCAGAACCGCAGGATAAGGTGCCGTCCCCGGCCCACCAGGCCCAACCCGCAGGCCTCCAGGAATGGCGTGGCGCCGGGTCCCGCGGCGGCCACGATCTCCGGGGCCCCGGAGGTAAGTGCCCGCACCAGTGCCTTGCCGGCCCCCTGGTGTCGCCACGCGGGAGAGACGGCGACTCCGTGCAGGGAAACCAGGCCATCCGGGCCGATCCGCGCGAAACCATGGCCCACCGGTTCGCCCCGGGCGTTGCGCACCGTGGCGTGGCGCACCGGCCAGCGCCCGTCGGCGACCGCGAGCTCGGCGGCGTCCGCCCCGCGGGCCTCCTCCACCGGCCCGCCCAGCTGGACGGTGAGCCCGTCCGGAGCGGCATCCGCGGCGCCGGGGGCGGTGGGGGCGGCGGGGCCCTGGCGCGGAGGCGTTCCGGTCCGCGGCTGTGTCCCGGTCCGCGGGGGGGCCGGGATGGAGGGCGGGAAGGGTGGTGGGGCGGGAAGCGTCTGGCCGGGGCGGATGACCGGGAGCGTGGTGGTCGGGATGCCCGCGTGCCACAGGAGGGGTGCCTGCTCGGTGAAGCCGAGGTCCTCGAGCGCGTGGCCGCGCACCCCGGCATTGAGCCAGGCATGCACCTCGACGGCGCCAAGCCGGGCGCCTTCGGCCAGCCCCGGCCGCAGGCCCCCGGCCTCGGGGGCCTCAGGGAACAGCAGCACCAGCCGGCGCCGGGTCGGCAGCCACACCCAGCGGCAGCCGAAGGTCGTGAAATGCTTGCCTCCGGTAGCTTCGGCGAGGTCGTCCAGCCAGGCCTCGAATGCCCGCTGGGCCCGGGCGATGGTGCTCATGGCGCCGGTGCTCCGGCCGGGCGCACCGGCCCGCCGCACGCGGCGAACCACTCCACGGTGTCCGCGTCCAGCACCTCGCTCCCGATGTAGGAGTAGTAACCGGCCGCGTAGCCGCTGTCGAAGAGGTGCTTGAAGCAGCCGGTGCGGTAGCGCGGCGGTACCAGGTCCGGATCGAACCCGGCCGTGCGCAGCGCGTTGTCCTCGAACGCCGGCGGATCTTCCACCCTCTGCCCCGGAGCCAGGGAATGCCAGGCCAGGTCCAGCAGCGGATGGGGCTCCGCCAGAGGCGCAGGCTTCGAAGGCGCACCGGGAACCTGCGGCGGATCGGGCCGCGGAGACGGGTTCGTTGCCAGGGGGGCGTGCGTCATGGGCCAAGCCTGTCACATGGCCGTGCCGCAGGCACGTGATGACGTCCGGACCGCCGCCACGTGACGGCGGTCCGGTCCGCAACGGGTGGAAACTGCAGCGCCAGGTGCGCCGCCTCCCCGGGCCGGGGGGCAGCGTAAGGTGGCTCCGTAGGGTAGCCGACGGACCGGACCGGACCGGTAGTGACCGGGCAGGATTCCGGAACTGGGCGGGATTCCGGAACCGGGCAGGATTCCGGAACCGGGCAGGATTCCAGAACCGGGCAGGGCCCAGGTGGGCATGGGAAGGTGTGGCATGGGCAGGAAGAGTGGCCGGCCTCCGGCCGGCGGAGGCCGGACCGCCGGGCCCCGGAACGCGTTCCGCGCCAGGGTGGCGGCCGCGGTGCTGGCCGCCGCCCTGCTTTGCGGCTGCGCCGTGCCCGGAGAGCGGCCGCCCGTGCCGGAGCCTGCGGCGCCGGGCACCCCGGCATCGGAGTCAGCGGTCCCGGGCACGGGAAAGCCGGCTCCCGAAACCCCCGCCGCGCCCGCCGCCTCCGGCCAGGACCCGTCCGGCGGCGCGCCCTGCACCCCCGCGGACTGCGTCGACATCGTGGTGACAGGCGATGTCCTGCTGCACCCGGCGCTGTGGGAACAGGCCAGGCGCGACGGCGGCGGGTCCTACGACTTCGGGCCCCTGCTGTCCGGCCTGCGGCCCTTCCTTGCGGAGGCGGAGCTGGCCGTTTGCAACCTGGAAACCCCGCTGGCCCCGGACGGGGGACCGTACTCCGGATATCCCAGCTTCGCCGTGCCCCCGCAGATCGCTCCAGCCCTGAAGGCCACCGGCTATGACGCCTGCACCACCGCCAGCAACCACACCGTCGATGCCGGGACCGCGGGCGTGGAACGCACCCTGGACGCCCTCGATGCCGCCGGGCTGGCCCACACCGGCTCCTACCGCAGCGCAGCCGCGGCGGACCGGCCGCTCCTCGTGGACGCCGGGGGCGCCCGGATTGGCATCATCGCGGCCACCTACGGTCTCAACGGGCTGCGCGCCGACACCGCCTGGAGGGTCGACCTGATCGACACGCGCCGGCTCGTCGCCAGGGCACGGCAGGCCCGCGCGGCGGGCGCCGACATTGTGCTGGCGGCCCTCCACGACGGCGTCGAATACGCTTCCACACCCGGCGCACGGCAGGTGGAAGTGTCCCGCGCGCTGGCCGAAAGCGGTGCGTTCGACTTTATCTACGGGCACCACACGCACTCGGTCCTGCCGCTGGAGAAGCATGCCGGGGTATGGATCGCGTACGGGCTCGGCAACAGCGTGGCCGCCCATGCAACCGACCTCGCGGTCAACCGCGAGGGGCTCACGGTGAAGCTGCGCTTCACGCGCACCCCCGGCCGCTGGAAGGCCGGGGACCCGCAGTGGGCCGCGCACATCATGTCCCGCTCACCGGCGCGCTGGTGCGCCCTGCCGGCGGCGGACCCCTGCACCGGCCGGGCCGGGGATGCCGCTTCGCTGGCGCGCACGGCGGCCACGGTGAATGCCCGGGGTGCCGACCGTGCCGGCGCGGCGGCCTGGGTGCCTGAATCCCCGGCCGGGCGGTAGGCCCGAACCCGTCCGGCCCGAACCCGTCCGGCCCGAACCCGTCCGGCCCGAACCCGTCCGGCCCGGCTCAGCGGCGCACAAACAGTTGCGCGGCGGCTTCGGCCGAAACGAGTTCCCAGTTGGCACTTTCGCGCAGGCGCTGGGCCAGTCCGCGTGCCGGCAACACCAGGACGCAGCCGGCGCCGGCCAGCCCCTCCTCCAGGTCGCCCTGGCCGTCCAGGACCAGCAGGGAGCGCTTCACATGGTCTTCGCCGTAGAGGTCGTTGCGCGAATCGAGGGAGACGGGCACATCCGGCTGCTCCAGGAGCACCAGTCCTCCCAGCAGGTAGTCATTGAACAGCCTGCAACCGGAAGGGATGGCGTCGATGGCCGCGGTGGGGTACTTCGCCGGATCCGGGCGGCCCAGGGAGGGAAGATGGACGGCCGTGAGCGCCACCGCGGCCGCCAGGCCCCCCGCGGCAGCCTGGGTCAGAAGGCGGCGGCTGGTGGCGTACTCCAGGACGGCCGGGCGGGAGGCGAACGACGCCAGGACCGGCAGGGCCAGCAGCAGGAGGACCGGAAGGATGCGGACGGCGGCCAGGGACCCGCAGGCGGCCACCGCGAGGGCGGCAGCAAACACGGCATCCCCGCGCCGCACCGCAACGGCCAGGGCCGCCAGGCCCACCAGCGGCCCCGCGGGACGGCCGGCCCCAACCAGCCGCCGCAGCAGCAGTACCAGCGCCAGCACGGCGGCATAGTCCACCAGTTGGGGCCGGGCGGACAGCCATGCAATGAGCAGCGGCGAGCACAGGACCAGCAGCCATCCGGACACCAGGGGCGATGCGCCCAGCGACCGGGCCAGCACCAGGACCAGGGCGCCGATGCCGGCCACCAGGACCGCGCACGCAAGGGCAACACCCGGCAGCCCGCCCGCCTGGTAAACCGCGGCCACGGCGACGTTGAAGCCCCAGGAGTTCAGCGTCCAGGATTCCCCGTGGGCGGTCCACGAAAACGGATCCGCCGTCGGGATGCGTTGCTGCGCGAGCGTGGCCAGCCCGGTGCGGACCTGCCAAAACGTATCCGACTCCGCCAGGTTCTCCGCCCGGGCCAGCGGCACCGGCAGGAACGCGAGCCAGGCATAAAACCAGTGTTTCGCCCTGCCCGCGGTGCCGGTGGCAGGGCCGGTGCGCGGCCGGGGCGGCCCAGCGCATAAACTGGGCGCGGTCCCCATCAACCCCACGCACCGCCCCCGTGCGGTGCGACGCCCGGCCGCGTGCCGGGAGGAAGCGACGATTCGTGCTGAAAATCGGTGTCTTGGCCCTGCAGGGCGATGTCCGCGAACACGCGGCGGCATTGGCCGCCGGGGGAGCGGATCCGGTGCCCGTGCGCCGTGCGGAGGAGCTCGAGGGCCTGGACGGGCTGGTGCTGCCCGGAGGCGAGTCCACCGCGATCGACAAGCTCGCCCGCGCCTTTGGCGTCGCCGAGCCGCTCAGGCGCCGGATCGGCGAGGGGCTGCCCGTCTACGGCTCCTGCGCCGGGATGATCCTGCTGGCCAACACCATCGCCGATCCGGCCACCGACCGTGCCGGCAACCGCCAGCAGACCTTCGGCGGCATCGACATGGTGGTTCGGCGCAACGCGTTCGGACGCCAGGTGGATTCCTTCGAAACGGACCTCCGGTTCGCCGGGCTGGAGAAGCTGCCCGGCGTCGCTCCGGACGCCGGGGCGGCCCCCGTGCACGCGGTGTTCATCCGCGCGCCCTGGGTGGAAAGCATCGGTCCGGACGTCGAAGTGCTTGCCAGCGTGGGACTTTCCGGACCCTCCGCCGCGGCGCAGGCCCCGGGCGCGGCTAGAATTGTCGCAGTGCGTTCGGGGAAACTGCTCGCCACCTCGTTCCATCCCGAGGTCACGGGGGAGCGGCGCATCCACGAACTATTCATCCAGATGATCAGAGGAGAAGCGTAAGCATGTCCGGCCACTCCAAATGGGCAACCACCAAGCACAAGAAGGCCGTCATTGACGCCCGGCGCGCCAAGTCCTTCGCGAAGCTGATCAAGAACATCGAAGTTGCGGCCCGCGCCGGCGGCGCCGACCTCTCCGGCAACCCGGCCCTCGAACTGGCCGTGTCCAAGGCGAAGAAGACCTCGGTTCCCAACGACAACATCGACCGCGCCATCAAGCGTGGCGCCGGCCTGACCGGCGAGGTCGTGGACTACTCCGAGATCATCTACGAAGCGCGCGGCCCGCAGGGATCCGCCGTGCTGATCGAGTGCCTGACCGATAACAAGAACCGCGCCGCCTCGGAGGTCCGCGTGGCGGTGACGCGCAACGGCGGCAGCATCGCCGACCCGGGGTCGGTGGCCTACATGTTCTCCCGCAAGGGCGTGGTGGCGCTGCCGAAGAAGGACCTCACCGAGGACGACGTCCTGATGGCCGTCCTGGAGGCCGGTGCCGACGAGGTCAAGGAGGCCGGGGACAACTTCGAGGTCCACTCCGAGCCCAGCGACCTGCGCGCCGTCGTGGCCGCACTCGAGGAGGCCGGCATCGAGTACGAGACCGACGAGATCGAGTTCGTCTCCTCGATGCAGGTGGACCTGGACGCCGACGCGGCCCGCAAGTTCCTGAAGCTCGTCGACGCCCTGGAAGACCTGGACGACGTCCAGAACGTCTACTCCAACGCCGACATCAGCGCCGAGGTCCTCGCCGAGCTCGAGGAGGACTAGCCCTCCATGGCGTTGCGCGTCGTCGGGGTCGACCCCGGCCTGACCCGATGTGGACTGGCCGCGGTCGACGTCGAAACCAACCGGCGCGCGACGCTCGTGGGCGTCACGGTGGTCGGCACGCCGCCGGATGTCCCGCTGGACCAGCGGCTGCTCGCCATCGCCCACGGCATCGACGCCTGGCTCGACCGCCACGGACCCGACGTCGTGGCGATCGAGCGGGTGTTCAGCCAGCTCAACGTCAGCACCGTGATGGGCACGGCCCAGGCGTCCGGGATCGTGATTGCCGCCGCCGCGCGCCGCGGCATCCCCGTGGCGCTGCACACCCCCACCGAGGTCAAGGCCGCGGTGACCGGCAGCGGCCAGGCGGACAAGGCGGCCGTGGGCAAGATGGTCGCCAAGATCCTGCGCCTGGATTCCCCGCCCCGGCCGGCCGACGCCGCCGACGCCGTCGCCCTGGCCATTACGCACGGCTGGCGCGGGGCCGCGCCCGGTTCGCAGGCCTCCGCGTCCTCCCACGGCGGCTCCGCCGGACTCACCGGCGCGCAGCGGGCCTGGGCGGAGGCCGAGGCGAAGGCGCGGCGCGCCGGTACCCGCAGGGCGCGCTGACCCGGTACGCTATTCGTAGATATATTCGGATTGCGGCCGCCGCCGGTCCGCCAGCACGACGCCGAAGGATGGCTAGGGCATGATTTCTTCCCTGACGGGCACGGTCCGGCACGTGGGCCTGCACAGCGCGGTCATCGACGTCGGCGGCTTCGGCATGCTGGTCCATGCGACCCCGCGCACCCTTTCCGGACTCCATGTGGGCCGCGAGGCCTCGGTCGAGACCTCCATGGTGGTCCGCGAGGACTCCATGACGCTCTTCGGCTTCTCCGACGCCGCCGAACGCGAGGTTTTCGAGGTCATCACCGGAGTCTCCGGAATCGGCCCCCGGCTGGGACTGTCGATCCTGGCGGTGCACACCCCGGAGGAGGTGCGCATCGCGGCCACCGCGGGGGACGTCAAGGCGTTCACCCGCGTCCCGGGCATCGGGCCGAAGGGCGCCCAGCGGATCGTGCTGGAGCTGGCCGGAAAGCTGGTTCCCACGGGGGATCCGGCCGCGGCGGCCGGCGGCACCGCCGAACAGCCCTGGAAGGGGCAGGTGCTCGAAGCGCTCGTGGGCCTCGGCTGGACCGAAAAGGACGCCGGCAAGGCCATCGACGCCACCGTGGAGGCCGAACCCGAGGCCGTGGAGGCCGGCGACGTCGGGCAGATCCTGCGCACGGTCCTGCGCGGGCTGGGCCGCGGCTCCGCGCGGGCCGGGCGCTAGGGGCAGGCCGTGACCGAGAGCCAGCCGCTGACCGCCTCCGCCAGCGAACCCGAGGAGCGCGCCCTCGAGGCGGCGCTGCGTCCCAAGAACCTCGACGATTTCGTGGGTCAGCAGCGCGTCCGCCGCCAGCTCTCCCTGGTCCTGGAAGCCTCCAAGATCCGCGGACGCACCGCCGACCACGTGCTGCTGTCCGGCCCGCCCGGGCTGGGCAAGACCACCCTGGCCATGATCATCGCCGCCGAGATGAATGCCCCGCTGCGCATCAGCTCCGGGCCCGCCATCCAGCACGCCGGCGACCTCGCCGCCATCCTGTCCTCGCTGAGCGAGGGCGAAGTCCTCTTCCTGGACGAGATCCACCGGATGAGCCGCCCCGCCGAGGAGATGCTCTACATGGCGATGGAGGACTTCCGCGTCGACATCGTCGTCGGCAAGGGCGCCGGCGCCACCGCGATCCCGCTGGAGTTGCCCCCCTTCACCCTGGTCGGGGCGACCACCCGCGCCGGCCTGCTGCCGGGCCCGCTGCGCGACCGCTTCGGGTTCACCGGCCACCTGGAGTTCTACGCGACCGCGGAACTGGAACTGGTGCTGCGCCGCTCGGCCATGCTCATGGACATGAAGGTCAACTCCGCCGGCTTCGCCGAGGTCGCCGGACGCTCCCGCGGCACCCCGCGCATCGCCAACCGGCTCCTGCGCCGGGTGCGCGACTGGGCCCTGGTGCACGGGATCGAGCAGATCGACGCCCGCGGCGCCTCCGAGGCGCTGGACATGTACGAGGTCGACGCGCGCGGCCTGGACCGGCTGGACCGCAACGTGCTGCATGCGCTGTGCACCAAGTTCGGCGGCGGACCGGTGGGGCTGTCCACGCTGGCCATCGCGGTCGGGGAGGAGACCGAGACGGTGGAGACCGTCGCCGAGCCCTACCTGGTCCGCGAAGGCCTACTGGGCCGCACCCCGCGCGGCCGCATCGCCACCGCAGCCGCCTGGGCCCACATGGGGCTGGCCATGCCCGCCAACGCCGTGCTGGCTGCGGGCCAGGGCACCCTGGGGTTTGGTCCGGACGACGGCGACGACCAGGACTAGCGTCCGCGGGGCGGACGGGCCGTGTCTGCCGGCCGGGCCGAACGGGCCGGGTGTGCCCCGCTGACTGGGCCGCTGACGGGGAGAAACGTTAAGGCCCACGTCGCCGGGTCCAAGCCTGTGTTCAGCATCGGCCTATACACTGGGAACTTGCCTGCCCGGCCGCGACTGCATGCGAAGCCGGGCGATCCATCGCACACAGGAAACAGGTAGCCCTCAGTGACCACGACAGTACTGGCCCAGACGACCCCCGCGGCGAGCTCCGGGTTCGACCCGATGACGCTCATCCTGCTCGCGGCCTTCGCGTTCCTCATCTTCATGATGTTCCGCGGGCGCAAGAAGGCCCAGAAGGCCCAGGAGCAGCTCAAGGCCGAGCTGGCCCCGGGCGCGGAGGTGATGACCCAGTTCGGCCTGTTCGGCACGGTCGTATCCATCGACGACGAGAACAACAAGATCGTTCTCGAGCTGTCCCCGGGCAACACCGCCACCGTCCATTCGCAGGCCGTCGCCAAGGTCGTTCCCCAGGAAAGCGCCGCATCCGGCCAGGCCCCGGCCGCGGAAGGGTACGCCCAGGAGGCCCCGGAGGACACCCGCCGCCTGGACGGCACCGACACCACCAAGGAGTAGGCCCCGCCGCGCGGCATCCCTGCGGGGTGCCGCGCGGACCCCTGCCACCGTCCCGATGCCCGGCATGGGACGCCCCGAGAAGAAAGTCCCACGATGTCAACAACTGGCCCGATCAGGCACGCCCGGCGTGCGCTGCTGTGGCTCGGCGTGATCTTCATCCTTTGCGGTGCGATCCTCGCCACCGGTGTGGCCACCGGCAAGACAACCTGGTCCCCGAAGCTTGCGCTCGACCTTGAGGGCGGCACCCAGATGATCCTGGCCCCCAAGGTCCAGGGCGGGGACGCGGCCACGCAGGAGCAGCTGGACCAAGCCGTGGAGATCATCCGCCAGCGCGTCGACGGCTCCGGCGTGTCCGAGGCGGAGATCAGCACCCAGTCCGGCAGCAAGGTCGTGGTGTCGATGCCCGGCGTCCCCGACGCCAAGACGCGCGAGCTCATCCAGGCCTCGGCCAACATGGAGTTCCGCCCGGTGATCGTCTCCGGCGCCTGGCAGGCCACCCCGGAGGAGGAGCGCACCCCGAAGAAGGACCTCCCGAAACCGACCGCCGAGCCGGCAAACGCCTCCGACACCAACTGGATCGACGCCGACCTGTGGCAGGCCTTCGAGGCCTACGACTGCTCCACGGAGCTGTTCAGCGGCGAAACCACCTCCGGCGACCCGGCCAAGCCCCTGATTGCCTGCGAGCCGGGGACCATGGCGAAGTACATCCTGGGTCCGGTCGAGGTGCCCGGCACCGACATCGCGGACGCCTCCTTCGGCATGACGCAGGGCTCCACGGGCTTCTCCACCGGGCAGTGGGCCGTGAACCTGGTCTTCAACGGCGAGGGCGCGGCGCGCTTCGCGGACGTCACCACCCGCCTGGTCCAGCAGACCGGCGCGCAGAACCAGTTCGCGATCGTCCTGGACGGCCAGGTCGTCTCCGCTCCGACCACGAACAACGTCATCGCCGACGGCCGCGCCCAGATTACCGGCTCCTTCACCGAGGAGAGCGCCCGTGCGCTGGCCGAGCAGCTGAAGTACGGCGCCCTGCCGATCAGCTTCGAGATCCAGTCCGAGCAGCAGATCTCCGCCACCCTCGGCGCCGACCAGCTGCGCATGGGCATCATCGCGGGCCTGATCGGCCTGGGGCTGGTCGCGGTCTACTCCTTCTTCCAGTACCGCATGCTGGGCCTGGTCACCGTGGCCTCGCTCGTCGTGGCCGGGGTGCTCACCTATGCGGCGATCGCCCTGCTCGGCTGGGCCCAAAACTATCGGCTCTCGCTGGCCGGCGTCGCGGGCCTGATCGTGGCGATCGGCCTGACCGCGGACTCGTTCATCGTCTACTTCGAGCGCGTCCGCGACGAACTGCGTGACGGCCGCAGCCTGCCCTCCGCCGTCGAGACCGGCTGGAAGCGCGCCAAGCGCACCATCCTGGCCTCGAAGGCCGTGAACCTGCTGGCCGCCGTCGTGCTGTACATCGCCGCCGTCGGCAACGTCCGCGGCTTCGCGTTCACCCTGGGCCTGACAGCGGTGGCCGACCTGATCGTCGTGTTCCTGTTCACCCACCCGGTGCTGCAGCTGCTGGCCCGCACCAGGTTCTTCGGCGAAGGCCACCGCCTTTCCGGCCTGGACCCCTCGCTGATGGGCGTGGAACCGCTCTACCGCGGCGCCGGCCAGGTGCGCCGCTACAGCGCGGACGCCGGCGCGGCGCGCACCAAGCGCAACGCCGCGGCCACCAGCGAGGCCGTCCGCCGGCAGACCATCGCCGAGCGCCGCAAGGCGGAACAGGCCGCCGCGTCCGTGAAGGAGACCGACAATGCCTAATCTCGCCACCTGGGGCAATGAGCTCTACACCGGCAAGCGTTCCTACCAGTTCATCAACCGGCGCACGCTCTGGTTCTCCATCACGGGCCTGCTGGTGCTCCTGTCGCTGGTCGTCCCGGTAGCCAAGGGCGGCTTCAACCTCGGCATCGAGTTCCGCGGCGGCTCCGAGTTCACCGTCTCCTCCGTGGCCGACACCTCCGTCGGCCCCGGTGAGGCGGCCGTGCTCTCCGCGGCACCGGAGCACCACCCGCGCGTGACCAACATTGCGCCGAACACCATGCGCGTGCAGACCGACAAGCTCAGCGACGACCAGACGCTGCAGGTCGCCGAGGCGCTGGCCACGGCGTACGGGGTCACCAAGGACGAGGTCACTTCCACGTTCATCGGCCCGACGTGGGGACAGGAGGTCTCCAAGCAGGCGCTGATCGGCCTGGTCGTGTTCGTCGTGCTGGTCGCGCTGCTGATGGCCGCGTACTTCCGGACCTGGAAGATGTCGCTGGCGGCGATCGCCGGCCTGCTGGCGGTGCTCGTCGTCACTGCCGGCATCTACTCGCTCTCAGGGTTCGAGGTCACGCCCTCGGCGATCATCGGCTTCCTGACCATCCTGAGCTACTCGCTCTACGACACGGTCGTGGTGTTCGACAAGATCCGCGAAAACACCGCGAACCTGTTCGGCCAGACCCGGCGCACCTTCGGACAGCAGGTGAACCTGGCCATCAACCAGACCCTGGTGCGCTCGATCAACACCTCCGTGGTGGCGGTCCTTCCGGTCGCCTCGATCCTGTTCATCGGCGCGTTCCTGCTGGGCGCCGGCACCCTGCGCGACCTGTCGCTGGCGCTGTTCGTCGGCATCGTCGTCGGCACCCTGTCCACGATCTTCTTCCAGGCTCCCCTGTACGCGCTGCTGCGCGAGCAGGAGCCCGAGATCGCGCGCCACACCCAGCGCGTGCGCGAACAGCAGGCAGCCCCGGCGCCGACCGCCGCATAGCGCACCGGGCCCGCAGCGGGGGCGCCGGCGGATGACCCGCCGGCGCCCCCGCCGTCGTCGCGGCGCTGTTGCTATACCCTAGATTCACCGCCTGTCAGCCGGGGATGTCCCCACCGGGTCCCCGCAGGCGGTTGCCAGGCCGAAGGATCCGCCCACACGGTCCGCAGTGAAAGGAGCAGCCATGGCTGAACAGCCCGTCCACGCCGCTCCGGGGCCGCAGCCTTCGGGCCGTCCGGTGCCCGGCCGCAGGGAGCGTGCCATGTCGCGCCTGGCCAGGCTGGCCGGGCGCAACCCGTCCGGGCAGCCTCCCATCCTCGAGCCCCTGCTGCGCACCGTGCGCGCCAACAGCCCGCGCGAGGACCTGGAGCTGATCACCCGCGCCTACGCGGTGGCCGAGCGCTACCACGAGGGGCAGAAGCGCAAGAGCGGGGACCCGTACATCACCCACCCGGTGGCCGTTGCCACCATCCTGGCCGAAATGGGCATGACCGGGACCACCCTGGCCGCCGCGCTGCTGCACGACACCGTCGAGGACACCTCCTACTCCCTGGAGGACCTGCGCCGCGAGTTTGGCCCCGAGGTCGCCATGCTGGTGGACGGGGTCACCAAGCTGGACAAGGTCCAGTTCGGCGAGGCCGCCCAGGCGGAGACCGTGCGGAAGATGGTCGTGGCGATGTCCAAGGACATCAGGGTGCTGCTGATCAAGCTCGCGGACCGGCTGCACAACGCCCGCACCTGGCGCTACGTCTCCCCGGAGTCCAGCGCCAAGAAGGCCCGCGAAACGCTGGAGATTTTCGCCCCGCTGGCCCACCGGCTGGGCATGAACACCATCAAGTGGGAACTGGAGGACCTTTCCTTCGCCGCGCTGCATCCGAAGGTGTACGAGGAGATCGTGCGCATGGTGGGGGACCGCACCCCCGAGCGCGAGAAGTACCTTTCCACCGTCCGGTCCCAAATCGGCGAGGACCTGCACCAGGCGCGGATCAAGGCGACCATCACCGGCCGGCCCAAGCACTACTACTCGATCTACCAGAAGATGATCGTGCGCGGGAAGGAGTTCAACGACATCCACGACCTGATGGGAGTGCGCGTGCTCGTGGACTCCGTCCGCGACTGCTACGCGACCCTGGGAGCGCTGCACGCGCGCTGGAACCCGCTGCCGGGCCGGTTCAAGGACTACATCGCGATGCCCAAGTTCAACATGTACCAGTCCCTGCACACCACGGTCATCGGCCCCGGCGGCAAGCCCGTGGAGATCCAGATCCGCACCCACGACATGCACCGCCGGGCCGAGTATGGCGTTGCCGCGCACTGGAAGTACAAGAATCCCGCGGCCAAGGGCGAGGACGCCCCCGACGGGACGGACATGGGCTGGCTGCGCAGCCTGCTCGACTGGCAGCAGGAGACCCGCGACCCGGGCGAGTTCCTGGACTCCCTGCGGTTCGAGATCAACGCGGCCGAGGTGTTCGTGTTCACCCCCAAGGGCGAGGTCATGGCCCTGCCGGCCGGGTCCACCCCGGTGGACTTCGCCTACGCAGTGCACACCGAGGTGGGGCACCGCACCATCGGCGCCCGCGTCAACGGCAAGCTGGTTCCGCTGAACAGCGAGCTCAACCACGGCGACTGGGTGGAGATCTTCACCTCCAAGGCCGAGGGCGCCGGCCCCAGCCAGGACTGGCAGGGATTCGTCAAGAGCGCCCGGGCCCGCAACAAAATCCGCCAGTGGTTCACCCGTGAACGCCGCGAGGAGGCGATCGACAAGGGCAAGGACCTGCTCACCAAGGCGCTGCGGAAGAACAACCTGCCGCTGCAGAAGCTGATGACGCACGACACCCTCACGGCGGTCGCGCACGAGCTGCGGCACACCGACATCACCGCGCTCTACGCGGCGGTCGGCGACGGGCACACGTCCGCGCAGAACGTCATCGAGCACCTCACCGCGCTGGTGGGGCCGGCCCACGTCGAGGACACCGCGTTCGACGAGACCTCGATCGTGAACGTCCCGCAGCGGCACAAGGCCTCCGATTCGGGCGTCGTCGTCCAGGGCGCCGGCGACGTGCTGGCCAAGCTGGCCCGCTGCTGCACCCCGGTTCCGCCGGACCCCATCAAGGGGTTCGTGACCCGGGGCTCGGGTGTCTCCGTGCACCGCACCGACTGCGTGAACCTGCAGGAGCTGCTGTCGGAGCCGGACCGGATCGTCGACGTCCAGTGGGCGCCCACCAAGTCCAGCGTCTTCCTGGTGGAGATCCAGGTGGAGGCCCTGGACCGCAAGTCCCTGCTCTCCGATGTCACCCGGGTGCTGTCCGAGAACCACGTCAACATCCTCTCGGCAAGCGTGAACACCACCCGCGACCGGGTGGCCATGTCCAGGTTCTCCTTTGAGATGGGCGACACGAAGTACCTGCACCATGTGCTGAACGCCGTGCGCCGCATTGACGGCGTCTACGACGTGTACCGCACGACGGCGGGCCAGCGCCGCATCTAGCGGCCCGCCCCCGTCCCGACGGACAGGATTCGGACAGGCGGGGTGCGGTCCGGCGCAGTACGGTCCGGCGCAGTGCGGTCTGACGGGACGCGGCCTGACGGGGTGCTGCCGGATCCGGCGTCCGCGCCCAGCACCCGCTCGATCCGTTCGCGGGCCCGTGCCTTGCCGGGCCGGCGGGCCTGGCGCTCCAGCAGGTCCAGCACGGCCGGGCCCGTGCAGCCCAGCCGGGGCGAACCCAGCAGGCGGGAGAGCACCGCCAGCGCCTCCGGCTCGGCGGCCGAGAGTGCGACGTCCACCGCGGTCCGCGGCGCCGAAGTGACCGGTACCCCGCCGATCCGCACGATGTCCTCCGCGTCCAGCTTCGCCTCGCTCAGGTGCACCGGCAGCGGGTCGGCGCGCGCGGGCAAGCGGTGGAAACGGGGAACCAGCACCTCCAGCCGCCCGGGGGCCGGACCGCATCCGTGGATCCACGCGGCGCTCAGCCGTCCCACCGCGCCGTTGCGCAGCCGCGTACCGGCCAGCAGCCCCGCGGCGGCGGCCCGCAGGTGTGGGCCCTCCGGCGTCCGGGTCGGGGCGTAGGCCCGCGGCAGCACCTCCCGCACGATGCCCTCCAACGCCATGGCCGCCAGCTCCGCGGCGGCGAAGACCTGCCCGGGCAGGAAGAGCGCCGGCGGGTGGCCGGGGCACCGGATGCCCGGGCACTGGTCGCCGGAGCACGGGTCGCCGGAGTACGGGTCGCCGGGGTGGGGAAGCGGGTGGAAGGCTGGGCTGGCTGCGGGCATGGGTCCACCCTCGCAAAGGGCACCCGGACGCGCCAGGGGGCGGCCGCCGATTGTGGATATCGGCGGCCGCCCCCTGGTGCGGGGCGGACCGTTGGCTGGTCCGCCCCGCGGTGCGGCTACTGGAAGTCCGCGGCGGACTTGCGCAGCGTCTCAAGCCAGGCGCGGCGGGCCTCCAGGGCCTCCTCGGCGGCCCGGATCTTGCCTTCGTTGCCCTTGCCGCGGGCCACCTCAAGGTCCTCTTCCAGGGACGCGATGGTCTCCTCCAGCTGGGTCAGCATGCTGTTGGTGCGGGCCTTGGTCTCCGGGTTGGACCGGCGCCACTGCTCGTCCTCGGCGTTGCGCACGGCGTCCTCGACCTGGCGCAGTCCGGCTTCGGTGCGCTGCATGGCGGCCCGCGGGACCTTGCCGGCCGCCTCCCAGCGGTCGCGGATGGAGTCCAGGGACTTCTTGGCGGCGGCCAGGTCGGTGATCGGCAGCAGCGCCTGCGCCTCGGCGAGCAGCTGCTCCTTGACGGCCAGGTTCGCCTCGAACTCCTGGTCCAAAGCGGCATTGGCGTTCTGGCGGGCGTTGAAGAAGACGTCCTGGGCGGCGCGGAAGCGGGACCAGAGGGCGTCGTCGTCCTTGCGGGAGGCGCGCTTGGAAGCCTTCCACTCGTCCATCAGGCGCCGGTACTCGGCCGCCGTGTTGGCCCAGTCGGTGGAGTGGGAGAGTTCCTCGGCGCGCGCGATCAGGGCCTCCTTGGCGGCCTTGGCCTCGGCGTTGTCGGCATCCAGCTGGGAGAAGAACGCACGGCGGTGACGGTCGAAGGTGGTGCGGGCGCCGCGGAAGCGCTTCCACAGCGCATCCTCGGTGGCCCGGCCCAGGCGCGGACCGTTCTTCTGCGCGGCCTTCCACTGCTCGAACAGCTCGTTCATGCGGGTGCTGCCCTGCTTCCACTGGACCGTCGAGGGGTCCCTGCCGGCAAGTTCTTCGGCTTCGGCGACGATCGCCTCGCGCGCGGCCAGCTCCTCGGCACGGCGGGTCTCGGTGGCGGCCTGCTCGGCCTTCTGCAGCTCGGCGACCCCGGCCCGCAGGGCCTCGAGGCGGGCCTGCAGGGCGGCAAGGTCGCCGACCATGCCCTTTTCGGCGACGGCCTGGGCCAGGTGGTCCACGGTCTTGCCCATGTCCGCGCTCGGCGCCTTGGCCGCGACCCGCTGTTCAAGCAGCATGACCTGGCTGACGACGTCGTCGTGCTTGCGCACGAAGTACGCCAGCGCCTCCTCGGCGGTCGCGTCCGGGTACTGGCCCACCGGGTGCTCCTCGCCCCCGACCAGGACGAACACGTGGCCATCCTCGGTGACGCGGCCGAACTTCGCGGCCTCCTCCAGCGGCGTGCTGTAGGCCGGCGGAGCCGCCACCGGGGCGGCAGCCTTCTTCGCCGGGCGGGCGACGGCGGCCGGGGACGGGGCACCTCCGGCCACTGCAGCGGGGGAGGGCGCCGCGGGGGTTGGGGCTGGGGACGGCGCAGGAACCGCCGTGGGGGCCGCCGGGGCGGCCTCGTCGGTGGTGGCGGGCTGGACGTTGTCGTCGGATTGCTGACTGGTGGTCACCGCTGGAACTCTTTCGCTCGGATCGGCCCCGGAACCGTTCCGGGACGCAAGTATCACCGGCCACTCTACCGAGTCGCCCGGTCCGCAGGTAGTTTGCTCCGCGGCGAAGCGCCCCCGCGCCCTGGCCGGCCCCTGCGCCCCGGCCCCTTCCGTGCGGCTACGGGCACTGGGGGCGGGCGCCCCGTTTCCGGAGCGGCCGTACTGCGCTGCCGTTGCTGTACTGCGTTTGCTGTACTGCGTTCGTTGCTGTCCTGCGCTGCCGTTGCCGTACTGCCCCTAGACTGGGAGGCGCGCCGCACTGGCGGGACCTGCCGGGAAAGGCGGGCCCGCCCGTCCCGCGGCCCACGCGAACCGTTTAAGGAGTATTCGACCCATGGCACGCAAGGCCTCCCTGTCCGGCTTCCCCGAGTGGCTGCCCGCCGAACGACTCGTGGAACTGCACGTCCTGGACACCCTGCGGAAGACCTTCGAGCTCCATGGCTTCAGCAACATCGAAACGCGGGCCGTCGAGACCGTCGGCCAGCTGCTGCGCAAGGGCGAGATCGACAAGGAGGTTTACGGGCTCAGCCGCCTGCAGGCCGAGGAGGGCGAGGCCGGCAGGCAGGACCCGAACGCGCTGGCCCTGCACTTCGACCTCACCGTCCCGTTCGCCCGCTACGTGGTGGAGAATTCGGGCCACCTCGCGTTCCCGTTCCGCCGCTACCAGATCCAGAAGGTGTGGCGCGGCGAACGCCCCCAGGACGGACGCTTCCGCGAATTCACGCAGGCGGACATCGACGTCGTGGGCGACGGCGAATTGCCGTTCCGCTACGACGTCGAGCTGGCGCTGGTCATCGCGGAGGCGCTCTCCGCGCTGCCGATCGGCGAGTTCCGCCTGCGCGTGAACAACCGCAAGCTGGCCGAGGGCTTCTACCTGGGCCTGGGCCTGGAGGACACGGCCGGGGTGCTGCGCAGCATCGACAAGCTGGAGAAGATCGGTCCGGAGAAGGTCGCCGAGCTGCTCAGGACCGAACTTGGCGCCACCGCCGGCCAGGCCGCCGCGGCACTGGCGCTGGCCGGCATCCGCACCACCGACACCTCGTTCGTCGAGCAGGTCCGCGCCCTCGGCGTCGAGCACCCGCTCCTGGACCAGGGCCTGGACGAACTGGCCCAGGTGATCGGGGCCGCCTCCACGCGGGCCCCCGGACAGGTGGTTGCGGACCTCTCGATCGCCCGTGGCCTGGACTACTACACCGGCACCGTCTACGAGACCGTGCTGGTCGGGCACGAACAGCTCGGATCGATCTGCTCGGGCGGCCGCTACGAGTCCCTCGCCTCCAAGGGCAGCCGCACGTTCCCCGGAGTCGGCCTCTCCATCGGCGTCACCCGGCTGGTGTCCCGCATGCTGGCCGAGGAAACCGCCGCCGCGACCCGCTCCGTCCCCACTGCCGTGCTGGTCACCCTGGCCCACGACGACTCCTGGCCGGAGGCGCAGGACATCGCCGCCGCCCTGCGCGCCCGCGGCATCGCCGTCGAGGTCGCCGCGAAGGCGGAGAAGTTCGGCAAGCAGATCAAGTACGCGGACCGCCGCGGCATCCCCTTCGTCTGGTTCACCTCCGCCGAGGGCTCCCACGAGGTCAAGGACATCCGCTCCGGCGAGCAGGTCCCCGCGGATCCGGCGACCTGGACCCCGCCGGCCGAAGACCTGCACGTGCGGATCCTCCCGGCCGCGTCCCCGGCGGCCGTCACGGCCTAGCCGGCCCGCCGCCGCACGGCGAGGGCCACCGCGCGCACGGCCACTCCCGCGGCGAACACCGCCAGCATCGTGGCCACGCTGGCCCCGGGCAGCGTGAACGCCAGCAGCAGGCATCCGGCCAGGCCTGCGGCGTTCAGCCACCGCGGGCAGTACCACGGCCGCGGAGGCCGGGAAGGCTCCGGCTGCGCAGGTCCCGGCTGCGCAGGTTCCGGCGTCGGGATGTCCGGCCGCCGGCCGCCGGCCGGGAGCTTGCCGGTCCCGAGTTTGCCGTTCCGCCGCGGCAGGGTGAGCGCGGCGGCGTTGGCGACCGCGTAGTAGACCAGCACGCCGAAGCTGGAGAAGCCGATGATCGTGGTCGGGTCGGTGGACAGCAGCAGGACCACGACCACCGCGGCCACGGAAACCTCGGCCAGCCACGGCACCGAACGCTTCGGCGAAACGGCGGCGAAGCGGGCGGGGAGATCGCCTTCGCGGGCCATCGCGAGCGCCGTGCGGGAGATGCCGGCCAGCAGCGCCATCAGGGCCCCCAGGCTGGCCAGGGCCGCCCCGGCGGCGGCCAGCCAGGCGGGGGCGCCCAGCAGGATCACGGCCTCGCGCACCGGGGCGGTGGCCGCGGCCAGGCCGTCCACGCCCAGCAGATGGACCAGCGCGGCAGCCAGCAGCCCATAGAGGACCAGCGTGAACCCCAGCGCCAGGGCAATCGCCGCCGGGATGGTGCGCTCGGGATCCTTGACCTCCTCGCCCAGGGTGGCGATGCGCGCATAGCCGGCGAACGCGAAAAACAGCAGTCCGGCGGCCTGCAGCACGGCCCAGGCCGTTGGCTGCGCGGAGGCCGGCAGCGGCGCAGGATGCCCGGGGGAAGCGAACGATGCCGCCACGACGAACGCCAGGAGCCCCACCACCGGGGCGGCCAGCAGCCGGGCCGCCCCGGCGGTGCGGGTGATGCCGAGCAGGTTCACGGCCGTCACGGCTGCCACCGCACCGATGGCCAGCGGCACGGCGGCCCCGGGGGCCGCGTAGGTGGCGAAGGCGTGGGCCATGGCGGCACAGGAGGCCGTCTTGCCCGTGACGAACCCCCAACCGGCCAGGAAGCCGGGCCACCTGCCCAGCCGCAGTCGCCCATACAGGTAGGCTCCGCCGCTGTGCGGATGCGCGGCGGCCAGGGCAGCGACGGCCAGTGCGTTGGCCACGGCGATGCCGCCGGCGGCCAGGAGGGCGGCCCACAGCAGCCCCCCGGCGCGGGCGGCAACGGGGGAGAAGACCACGAAAACCCCGGCCCCGACCATCGAGCCGACCCCCAGGGTGGTGGCGTCGACGACGCCCAGGGAGCGCCGCAGCGGCATGGGACGGGCGGGAGGTGTGGGCATGCGGGGCCTCGTCGGCTTTCTGGGCGGAATGGACTGTCCCGGGTGCGGTGGCGGCGGCGTGGTGGCGGGGCCCGCATGAGGAAGCATCAGGCGGCGGCTCCGGCGGCCGGCGGGCAACCATCGGGCGCCGGTGGCGGTAAACTCGATCGGGATTGATCAAACCACACCGCCCCGTTGCCGCCTTGTGTTGCCGTGGGCGTTTCCCCTCCGAAAGGACCGTAGTGCTGCGCACTCATGACTTGGGATCCCTCAGGGCCGAGCACATTGGACAGACCGTGACCCTGGCCGGCTGGGTGGCCCGCCGCCGCGACCACGGAGGCGTCGCCTTCGTGGACCTGCGCGACGCTTCCGGCGTTTCCCAGATCGTGGTCCGCGACGAAGCCGACTTCCACCACCTGCGCAACGAGTTCGTCCTGCAGGTGACCGGCACTGTCGAACGCCGTCCGGAGGGCAACGAAAACCCGGCGCTGGCCACCGGCGAGGTGGAGGTCATCGCCGAGGCCGTCGTCGTGCTCAACACTGCCGCCCCGCTGCCGTTCCAGATCGACGAGCACGTCGAGGTCGGCGAGGAGGCGCGCCTGCGCCACCGGTACCTGGACCTGCGCCGCCCGGCGCCCAACGCCAACATCCGCCTGCGCTCGGAAGCCAACCGCGTCGCCCGCGAGCTGCTGCACAAGGACGGGTTCGTTGAGATCGAAACCCCGACCCTGACCCGCTCCACCCCGGAAGGTGCCCGCGACTTCCTGGTTCCGGCGCGCCTGGCCCCGGGCTCGTGGTACGCGCTGCCCCAGTCCCCGCAGCTGTTCAAGCAGCTGCTGCAGGTGGGCGGGTTCGAGAAGTACTACCAGATTGCCCGCTGCTACCGCGACGAGGACTTCCGTGCCGACCGCCAGCCGGAGTTCACCCAGCTGGACATCGAGGCCTCGTTCGTCGAACAGGACGACGTCATTGCCCTGGGCGAGTCCATCGTGAAGGCGCTGTGGCAGCTGATCGACGTCGAGATCCCGACCCCGATCCGCCGCATGACCTACGCCGAGGCCATGCACAAGTACGGCTCCGACAAGCCGGACCTACGCTTCGGCCTGGAACTGACCGAGCTTACCGACTTCTTCAAGGACACCACCTTCCGCGTGTTCCAGGCCCCGTACGTCGGCGCCGTGGTCATGCCCGGCGGAGCCTCGCAGGCCCGCCGCACCCTCGACGCCTGGCAGGAGTGGGCCAAGCAGCGCGGGGCCAAGGGCCTGGCCTACGTGTTGGTCCAGGAGTCCGGCGAGCTGACCGGCCCGGTGGCCAAGAACCTGACCGACTTCGAGCGTGAGAACCTCGCCTCCACGGTTGGGGCCAACCCCGGCGACTGCATCTTCTTCGCCGCCGGCTCCCGGCATGAGGCTCGCGCGCTGCTCGGCGCGGCCCGCGTGGAGATCGGCCACCGCACCGGCCTGATCAAGGACGGCGACTGGGCGTTCGTGTGGATCGTCGACGCACCGCTGTTCGAGGCCGCCGAGGCTGCCGTCGCTTCCGGGGACGTGGCCGTCGGCGCCGGCAAGTGGACCGCCGTGCACCACGCCTTCACTTCCCCGAAGCCGGAGTTCATCGACACGTTCGACACCGACCCGGAAAACGCCCTCGCCTACGCGTACGACATCGTCTGCAACGGCAACGAAATCGGTGGCGGATCCATCCGCATCCACCGCGCGGACATCCAGGAGCGCGTGTTCAAGGTGATGGGCATCGACGAGGAGGCCGCGAACGAGAAGTTCGGCTTCCTGTTGGAGGGCTTCAAGTACGGCGCCCCGCCGCACGGCGGCATCGCCTTCGGTTGGGACCGCGTGGTGGCCCTGCTGGCCGGCGAGGATTCCATCCGCGAAGTGATCGCCTTCCCCAAGACCGGCGGCGGCTTCGACCCGCTGACCGCCGCTCCGGCTCCCATCACCCCGCAGCAGCGCAAGGAGGCCGGGGTGGACGCCAAGCCTGAGCCGAAGAAGGCCGAGGCCAAGAAGGAAGCCGCCGAAGCCAAGTAGCACCGGCGGGCAGGCGGCGCCGGGCGCCGGCAGCGGCGCACGGCACGGACCGTTACGGTCCGGAACGACGGCGGGGCGGGTCCTACGCAGCACACGTTGCGTGGGACCCGCCCCGCCTTTGCCGTGTTCCGCCAACGGCGTCCGTCGTGGAGCCTTTCGGCCCTCAGCCCTGCGCGGCCTGCGCGGGTGGAGCCGCGTGGCCGGAGTAGCGCGGGCTGGGTTGCGCTGGGCGGGTGGCGCGGGGTGGACAGTGTGCTGTGAACGGGGCTGCTGGGGATGGGGCAGTACCGCACTGCTGTCAGGATGTGGCTGGTGGGGACCGGTATCCGCTTCCCTCTATCCATTTATATATGCTAGATCGGATTTTTGAATAGTGCCCCAGAGCGGGTCATGCCTTGAGGGAAACCCCCACCTTTCCAAAAAACAGCCCCGAGGAACGGGGCCACCGGGGAAGGGCTGCGCCGGGCGAGCCGCCATGGCGTTCCTTTCGGCGGGATATGCCCCCTCAGGGGAGAGCGTCAGGGGAGCGGCGCAGGGGAGAGGACTGCGGCTGGAAGGGACTGTGGCGGAACCTGCCGCGCGGAACCGTTCCCGGGGGGAGTGGTGCGGCGGATCGGCGGCCCGAACCGGACAGAATCGGCCAGCGCCGGCCAGCGCCGGCCAGTGAATGAGGCAGGACGGGACAGGACAGAACGGGATGGGGCAGGGCAGGACTGTGGGGGCGGAGTGGGGCACGCATCGGGCCAGGACTGCGCTTTGGCGGAACAGCCCCTCCGCCGTGGCCAGGGGAGGGCAAGGGGTGGCTGCACGGTACAGGGGGTGGTCGGCGGAGTTGGGAATCCACTCCCCTTTATTCCTATATATATTCTAGATCGGATTTTGGACTAGCCGCCCCAACCGTTGCAGCCCATCTGCAAGCCAAGCCTCCAAAAATGCAAAGAAGAGCGGGGCTTGTGCCGCGGGCGGGAAAAGACCGTCGGGCGGGACCGGGGCGGGAGGTGGCGGCGCGCTGAGGAGGGCTAAGGGGGATGCCTTGTAAAGAAAGCCTGAAGAAAAAGTGCCGCAGGGAAGGCGCCGCGAAGTGTCATGAAGCGGGTCCAGGTCAGCAGGCGCAGGTAAGCGGGTAAGCGGGTGCAGTGGGGGAGGTGCGCCGGGGGCGGGGAAGCGTGCCGGGGGAGGGGGTTGGCTCCGGCCGGCCCGCTTCCCGGTCCGGTACGGGGAGCCGGGGCGGCGCGATGGCCGAGGGCAGCGCCGCCCCGGGGCGCCCGGACTTTTGCGGCAGCAGGAATCAGGCGGCAGGGATCAGGGTGCGGCAGCGGTGATTTTTTGGCCGCCGTGCCGTAGGATCTGTTAATAATCTAGATCGGTTTCCGACTTACCACCCGGGAGGTCCGCATGCAGTCCCAGTCATACATCACGCAAGGTTCAACAAATCCAGAGACACCCGGGGGGCGGGGAGGCCGCCATGCCCGCTGAGACCGGGGGATTCCCGCGCTATCCGGGCACCTGGCAGCGCGCCCTGCTGCCCATGTGCCTGCTGGCCGGACTGGAAAACGGATCGAACCACGGATACGCCTTGGCGAAGAAGCTGGAAGAGCGGGGGTTTTCTCCGCTGAAAGGGGCAACCCTGTATCCGGCGCTGGGCAAGCTCGAGGAGGCCGGCTACATCCGCGGCGCCTGGAAGGAGGGCCGGGGCGCACCGGGCCGGAAGGTCTATGCACTCACCGCTTCCGGCCGCGAGCGGCTGCGTACCCTGCGCATGCTCTGGGACAGTTTCCAGTCCACCGTTTCCCGGCCCCACGAGCAGTAAGGCCCGCGGCAGGCGGAAACGGGGGAGAATCCGTCCCGCGGCTCCTAGCGTCCAGGACCCTCCCGCACCTCGCTTCGCTCGGCACGGGTCCCTCGGCTCCTAGACTGGGGCCGTGAATGATTTGTTCAGCGCGGCGGACGAGGACGACTTCGGGACCGGGCCGACCGGGGACATGCCGGGGCGGCCCCGGGCGCCGCTGGCCGTGCGCATGCGCCCCCGCACGCTGGACGAACTGGTCGGGCAGGCGCACCTCCTCAAGCCCGGGTCGCCGCTGCGGCAGCTGGCGGGAGCCGACGGATCGGGGCCGGCGGGACCGGCCAGCATCATTCTGTGGGGCCCCCCGGGCACGGGCAAGACGACGCTGGCGCACGTGATTGCCCGCGGCTCGGGACGGAAGTTCGTTGAACTCAGCGCGATCACCGCGGGAGTGAAGGACGTGCGCCGGGTGATGGACCAGGCGCTCACGGACCGAGACCTCCATGGCCGCACCACGGTGCTGTTCCTGGACGAGATCCACCGCTTCAACAAGGCCCAGCAGGACGCGCTGCTGCCCGGCGTCGAAAACCGGTGGGTCGTGCTGGTGGCCGCCACAACCGAGAATCCCTCCTTCTCGGTTGTCTCCCCGCTGCTGTCGCGTTCGCTGATGCTCACGCTCAAACCGTTGGAGGAGGGGGACATCCGGCAACTGCTGCTCCGTGCCGTTGCCGACGAACGTGGCCTCGGCGGCACCGTGGAGCTGGCCGGCGAGGCGCTGGAGCACCTGGTGCGGCTGTCCGGCGGGGATGCGCGGCGTTCCCTGACGGCGCTGGAGGCCGCGGCCGGCGTCGCCTGGGGCGAGGCCGCCGAGCACGGCGCCGAAACCGTCCGCATCGAGGCAGTGCACGCCGAGCGGGCCATGGATGCCGCGGTGCAGCGCTACGACCGCGCCGGGGACCAGCACTACGACGTGGCCAGTGCCTTCATCAAGTCCATCCGCGGCTCCGACGTGGACGCTTCCCTCCACTACCTTGCCCGGATGCTCGAGGCGGGGGAGGACCCGCGCTTCATCGCCCGGCGGTTGATGATCAGCGCCTCCGAGGACATCGGCATGGCCGATCCGACTGCGCTGCAGACGGCCGTCGCTGCTGCCCAGGCGGTCCAGCTGGTCGGCATGCCCGAGGCCCGCATCATCCTGGGCCAGGCCGTCGTCCACCTGGCGGCCGCCCCCAAGTCCAACGCCGCCTACAACGGGATCAACGCCGCCATCGCCGACGTGCGCGCCGGCCGCGGACAGGGCATCCCGGCCCACCTGCGCGATGCCCACTATCCGGGGGCCGGACAGTTGGGACATGGCAAGGGCTACGTCTACGCCCACGACCAGCCCCACGGCATCGCCCGCCAGCAGTACCCCCCGGACGACCTGGTGGGCCGGAACTACTACGAGCCCACGGCCAACGGGGCCGAACGTGCCATCGCGGAACGGCTGGAGCGGGTGCGCCGGATCGTTCGCGGCGGCTAGCGGCCTGCCCGGGTGCTAGGATGGATCTTTGGCTGGCAAGCCGTCCTCCTTTGCTGCGCAAGCGCAACGCCCTCGCGGGTGCCCGGGGACGCGCTGTAGTAGCAGGGGAGCGGCTTCCCCTCACTCTCCCTCCTGGAGGCCAGAGCAATTCAAGCCGCCGTACAGAAAAGGACACCCGTGGCTAACAACACCCGTGCCCGCCGCAAGGTCCGCATCTCGCGTGCCCTCGGCATCGCCCTGACTCCCAAGGCTGAGAAGTACATGGAGCGCCGCCCGTACGGCCCCGGCCAGCACGGCCGTGCCCGTAAGAAGCAGGACTCCGACTACGCGGTGCGTCTGCGCGAAAAGCAGCGCCTGCGCGCCCAGTACGGCATCCGCGAGGCGCAGATGACCCGCGTCTTCGAGGAAGCCCGCCGCACCGCCGGCCTGACCGGTGAGAACCTGGTCGAGCTGCTGGAGATGCGCCTGGACGCCCTGGTCCTGCGTGCCGGCTTTGCCCGCACCATCGCCCAGGCCCGCCAGCTGGTTGTGCACCGCCACATCCTGGTCAACGGTGCCCGCGTGGACCGCCCGTCCTTCCGCGTCACCCCGGGCCAGCTGATCCACGTGCACGAGCGTTCCGAGAAGATGGGTCCGTTCCAGATCGCCGCAGCCGGCGCCCACCGCGACGTCCTGCCGGCCGTCCCGGGCTACCTGGACGTCAAGCTGGACTCGCTGCAGGCCACCCTGGTGCGCCGCCCGAAGCGCGCCGAGGTTCCGGTGACCTGCGAAGAGAACCTCGTCGTCGAGTACTACGCACGCTAAGCGCACCACCTTCGCGTAAGCGGAAGTGCGCCATGCACACCACTGAGCCCGCGGCCCGCGCCGCGGGCTCAGTGGCATCCGCCACCGGACGGTAGTGTTGTCTACCGTTGGTAGTGCCGAACCGGAGGAGCAGTTGATATGACAGGGTCCGATATCGCCGGGCTGATCGCCGCGGGCGTCTTTGCGGTGCTGGTGGCATTGCTGGCCGTTCCCGTCTGGAAGCTGGGCAAGGTCTTTGACGAACTCCGCCTTGCCGTGCGCCAGATCTCGGAAGGCACCAGCCCGCTCCTGGAGGAGGTCACCACCACCGTGTCCACCACCAACGAGCAGCTGCGCAAGGTCGACGGGATCACCAGCAACGTTTCCGACGCCTCCGCCAACGTCACTGCCCTCTCCTCGCTGGCCGCTGCCACGCTGGGCTCGCCGCTGATCAAGGTTGCCGCGTTCTCGCACGGCGTCCGCTCCGCCCTGGCGGTCCGGCCGTCCGGCAAGGGCCGACGCAGCCGCTAGGGAGAACCACATGTTCAATCGCATCCTCTGGGTGGGCATCGGTGTTGGCATCGGTGCCCTGGCCGCACGCAAAATCATCCGGGTCCGGGACGCCGCTTCGGCCGAGGGCCTCAACCGCACCGTCGCCCGCCTGGCCGACGGATTCCATGATGTCGCCGGCGCGTTCCGGGAGGGCATGGCCAGCCGGGAAACCGAACTGCGCTCCGCCCTCGGGATCGCCGACGCCGACGCCACCCCGGGCACCCGCCGCCGCTAGGCCCGGACCCACGACCTACCCCGAACCACGAAGGGACCAAAGGACACAATGAAATCGCAGGACATCGCCCGCCGGTGGATCGACTTCTTCGTCGCCAAGGGACACACCGCCGTGCCGAGCGCCTCGCTGGTCTCCAGCGACCCCTCCCTGCTGTTCACGGTGGCCGGCATGGTTCCATTCATCCCGTACCTCACCGCCCGCGAAGAGCCGCCCTACACCCGTGCCACCAGCGTGCAGAAGTGCATCCGCACCGGCGACATCGACGAGGTCGGCAAGACCGTCCGCCACGGCACCTTCTTCCAGATGTGCGGCAACTTCTCCTTCGGTGACTACTTCAAGGAAGGGGCCATCTCCTACGCGTGGGAGCTGCTGACCACCCCCGTGGAGCAGGGCGGCTTCGGCCTGCCGCAGGAGCGGCTGTGGGTCACCGTCTACCACGAGGACGACGAGGCCCTGGCGATCTGGCGCGACAAGATCGGCGTTCCCGCCGAGCGCATCCAGAAATTCGGCAAGAAGGACAACTACTGGTCCACCGGCCAGCCCGGTCCCGCCGGCCCCTGCTCCGAGATCTTCTACGACCGGGGCCCCGCCTACGGCATCGAGGGCGGGCCCGAGGCCGACGACACCCGCTACGTGGAGATCTGGAACCTGGTCTTCATGCAGTACCAGCGCGGCGAGGGGATCGGCAAGGAAGACTTCGAGATCCTCGGCGAGCTGCCGAAGAAAAACATCGACACCGGCCTGGGCCTCGAGCGCCTGGCGATGATCCTGCAGGGCGTCGAGAACATGTACGAGACGGACCAGGTCCGTCCGGTGCTGGACAAGGCCGCCGAGCTCTCCGGCAAGGAGTACACCTCCACCGAGGACCCCGCCGATCCCCACCACGCCGACGACGTGCGCATGCGCGTGGTCGCCGACCACGTCCGTTCCGCCCTGATGCTGATCTCCGACGGCGTGGTGCCCTCCAACGAGGGCCGCGGCTACGTGCTGCGCCGCCTGATCCGCCGCGCGGTGCGCGCCATGCGCCTGCTGGGCGTCGAGACCGCCGTGCTGCCCGAGCTGCTTCCGGCCTCCCGCGACGCGATGAAGGGTGTCTACCCGGAGGTGGAGACCGATTTCGCGCGCATTTCCCGCATCGCCTACGCCGAGGAGAAGGCGTTCCTGCGCACCATCGCCAGCGGCACCGCGCGCCTGGAGGAGGCCGTCGTGGCCTCCAAGGCGGCCGGCACCCAGCTCTCGGGCGAGGAGGCGTTCACGCTGCACGACACCTACGGCTTCCCGATCGACCTGACCCTGGAGATGGCCGCCGAGGCCGGCCTGGCCGTCGACGAGCCGACCTTCCGCAAGCTGATGACCGAACAGCGCGAACGCGCCCAGAAGGACGCCCGCCAGAAGAAGGCCGGCCACGCCGACCTGACGGTCTTCACCCAGCTGCATTCGGCCGGCGACGTCGTCTTCACCGGGTACGACGAACTTTCCACCGAGTCCGCCGTCCGCGGCATCGTCCGCAGCGGCGAGCTGGTTCCCTTCGCCACCCAGGGCGAGGAGATCGAGCTGGTCCTGAACGAGACCCCCTTCTACGCGGAGGCGGGCGGCCAGGCCGGCGACGTCGGCCTGATCACCGGCGACGGCTTCGTCGTCGAGGTCCTCGACGTGCAGGCGCCGATCAGGGGCCTGAACGTGCACCGCGCGATCGTGCGTGAAGGCGAACTGCCCTCCGACGCTCGCGTCCTGGCCGAGGTGGACCGGCAGCGGCGCCACTCCGGGGAGCAGGCCCACTCCGCCACGCACATCATCCACGCCGCCCTGCACCAGATCCTGGGTCCGGAGGCGCTGCAGTCCGGTTCCTTCAACAAGGCCGGCTACCTGCGCTTCGACTTCACCTGGAGCGAAGGCATGAGCGCCGCAGCCCGCAGCGAGGTCGAAGAGGTCGCGAACCTCGCGATCCGCAACAACCACGAGGTCCTCACCCGCGTCATGCCGCTGGCCGAGGCCAAGGCCCTGGGCGCAACGAGCCTGTTCGGCGAGAAGTACGGCAACACCGTGCGGGTGGTCGAGATGGACGGCGCCTGGTCCCGCGAGTTCTGCGGCGGCACGCACGTGGCCTCCACCGCCCAGATCGGCCAGCTGACCCTCCTGGGCGAGCAGTCGGTCGGATCGGGCAACCGCCGCGTCGAGGCCCTGGTCGGCATGGAGGCGTTCCGCCACGGGGCCGCCGAGCGCGCCCTGGTCTCCGAGCTGTCCGAGATGTTCCGGGTGCCCTCCAACCAGCTGGCCGAGCGCGTCTCCGCGACCGTGGCCAAGCTCAGGGCCGCCGAAAAGGAACTCGAAAGGCTGCGCAAGGAGCAGCTGGCCGCCGAGGCAGGGCGCCTGCTGACCCAGTCCCTCGACGTCGCCGGGGTGCGCGTCCTGGCGCACGACGCCGGCGCGGTTGCCTCCGCGGACGACCTGCGCGGCCTGGCGCTGGACCTGCGCGGCCGCCTCGGGTCGGAGGCCGCCACGGTGGCCCTCGCCGGTGTGGCCAACGGACGCCCGCTCGTGCTGGTCGCCACCAACGAGGCGGCCCGCGGCGCCGGCGTCAAGGCGGGTGCCCTGGTGCGCACTGCCGCCGGGATCCTCGGCGGCGGCGGCGGCGGCAAGGACGACGTTGCCCAGGGCGGCGGGCAGGACGCGGCGAAGATCGCCGACGCGCTGGCCGCCGTCGTCCGCCAGATCGCGGAGCGGTCCTGACGGCGGAGGCGGGCTTCCCGCGGGGGGTCAAGCTCGGCGTCGACGTGGGCCTGGCCCGCGTCGGGGTCGCGGCCTGCGACCCCGACGGGATGCTGGCGACCCCCCTGAAGACCCTGCGCAGGGACGAGAAGAAGGGCAGCGACCTGCGGGCGCTGGCCTTCCTCGCCGCGGAGCGGGACGCGGTACAGGTGTTCGTGGGACTTCCCCGGTCCCTGGGCGGGGGGGACACCGAGTCCACCCGGATGGCCCGCGCCTACGCCGAGGCGCTGGCCGTGGAGCTGCGGACGGCAGGATCCGGCGCCGCGGTGCGCCTGATCGACGAGCGGCTGACCACGGTCAGCGCCCACCGGGCGCTGCGCGAGGCGGGACTGGACGGGCGCAGGCACCGCCAGGTCGTGGACCAGGTGGCGGCCGCCGATATCCTGCAGCAGGCCCTTGATATGCAAAAATCACTTCAACGGGACGTGGGAATTCCCGTGGATGATGGCTTGCGCCCGCATGACGGACGATGACTGAAGGACGGCTCCCGTGACCGAGAGGTACCCCCTGAGCAGCGCCGGTGCGGCATCCGAGCAGTCGGGCCCGCCCTTCCGCAGGCTGTCCACCGGACGGCGCCGGCTTGAGCCGACCGCCCCTTACGATGCCGCGCCCGATGAGGCCGCACCCTATGGCGCCGCCCCGGACGGGGCTGCGGGGAGGGACCTTGACGTCTCCGGACAGGGCCTGACGCCCGCACCGCCGTCGGCCGGGGTCTCCCTGGCCCCGGTGCCGGCCGCCCCCACCGCGGCCATGCCTGCCGCCGCGGCCTCGCCGCGCCGCCGGGCACGGCAGGCCCGCGAGCAGGAGACGGCGACCGGCCCCCTGCAGACGCTGGAACGGCACCCCGGGCCCGTGGCCGTCTCTTCCGAACCGGAGGGCCCCCCCGACCCCGCGGCCGGGCCGTCCTTCGACGGCCCTCACGACGCGGGCCACCACGAGCACCGGAACCACGAGCACCGGAACCACGCCGTCCGGCTCGGCCACGCGGGCCGCAGCCAGCCTGCCGGGGACGGCCCCGCCCCCGGACACGTCCTGGACGAGGGCTACGACGACGGCCACGGCCGCGAGCACGTGTTCCTCCCCGGCCACCGCAGCGCCCCCAGCGTGCGCCGCCAGCGGCGCCGCCGGCGCAACATCGTCATGCTGGTGGTCCTGGGCATCTTCGTGCTCGGGGTCGTCGGCATGGCCACCTTCATCAAGCAGATCATCCCCGCCCCGGCCGTGGACTACCCGGGCCCGGGCACCGGAGAGGTCACCTTCACCGTCGAGGGCGGCTGGGGGCCGATCCAGATCGGGCGGCGCCTGGCCGAACAGGACATCGTCGCCAGCGAGGACCTCTTCCTCGAGGCTTTGGGCCAGGTGGAGGCCGAGAGCAGGGAAATCCACCCCGGGGAGTACCAGCTCAAGCACCAGATGCGCGCGATCGACGCCGCCACCGTGCTGGTCGGCGGCGACAACGCCAAGGTCCACTACGTGGCGATCAAGCAGAACGTGCGCACCGGCGCCGTGTTCACGGAGATCAGTGCCGCCACCGGCATCCCCGCCGCCGAACTGGAGAAGCTCAACACCCAGCCCGAGCTGTTCGGCCTGGACGACTCGATCCCCACCCTTGAGGGCTACCTGCACCCGGGCGAATACAGGTTCCCGCTGGAGACCGACGCGCAGGGGATTCTGCAACTGATGGTCGACGCCACGCTGAAGGAGCTGACCGGGCAGGGCGTCACCGACCCGCAGGAGCAGTACCGCATCCTGAAGATTGCCAGCATCCTGCAGGCCGAGGCCCTGCCCGCCGACTACGCCACCGTCGCCGGCGCACTGGAGAACCGCCTGTCCCCGGACAACACGGAGACCAACGGCCTGCTCCAGGTGGACTCGACGGTGATCTACGGGCTGGACCGGTACTCGCTGCAGATGACCGCCGAGGAGAAGGCCGACGCCGGCAACCCGTACAACACCTACGTGCACAAGGGCCTGCCGCCGACACCCATCGGCTCTCCGGCAAACACCGCCATTGAGGCGGCCATCTCCCCGCAGGAGAACGACTACTACTACTGGGTCACCGTGGATTCGACGACCGGCGAAACCAAGTTCGCCCGCACCTACGCCGAACACCTGGTCAACCAGGAGCAGTTCCGCCGGTGGTGCGCGGCCAACACGGACGTCTGCAAGTGACCGCACCGGCGCAGGGACGGGCGGCGGTTTTCGGGCGTCCGATCGGCCACAGCCGCTCGCCCGTCCTGCACCGCGCCGCCTACGCCCTGCTGGGCCTCGACATTGGCTACACGGCCGTCGAGGGCGGCGAGGAGGAGGCGCCGCGGATTGCGGCGATGCTGCGCAGCGAACCGGGCTGGCGCGGGGGCTCCTTCACCATGCCGCTCAAGCACGTGATGGTCCCGCTCATGGACACCGTCTCCGACCGGGTGGCCCGGTTGGGCGTGCTGAACACCGTCGTGGTTTCGCGGGACGGGACCGGGCAGGTGCGCCTGCACGGGGAGAACACCGATGTGGCCGGGATCGTGCGCGCGCTGCGTGACGCCGGAACCACCCGCCTCTCCCGGGCCGCGGTCCTCGGTGCCGGCGGCACGGCGGCGGCCGCCACGGAGGCCCTGGCGCAACTCGGCGCCGCGTCGCTGGACTATGTGGTGCGGACCCCGGCCCGCGCGGCCGGGGTCCTGGCCCTGGCGGCGGACCTGGGCCTCGAGGCCCGGGCCGTGTCCGCGGAGGAGGCCGGGGCCCGGCTGGGGGAGTACGGGGCCGTGGTGTCCACGCTGCCCCCGCACGCCGCGGACGGCATGGTCGGGGCCCTGCGCGTGGACACCGTACCCGCGCGCACCCCGCTGCTGGACGTCGCCTACGACCCCTGGCCCAGCGTCCTGGCCGCCGCGTGGGAGGCCGCCGGCGGGCGGGTTGTCAGCGGCCTGTCCATGCTGGTGCACCAGGCCGTGGAGCAGGTGCGCCTGTTCAGCGGCGCCGGGGACGCTGACTGGGAGCGTGTCACAAACGTGATGTGTGACGCAGTGGACCTGTCCCGTCCCGCCTCCTAGCGCCGGTCCGTGGCAGTATGGAGGGCATGTTGCGTTGGTTGACTGCGGGCGAATCACATGGGCCCGCACTGGTTGGAATCGTCGAGGGAATGCCCGCGGGCGTCGAACTGAGCTCGCAGGACGTGCGCGATGCGCTGGCCCGCCGCAGGCTGGGCTACGGGCGCGGGGCCCGCATGAAGTTCGAGCAGGACGAGGTGCGGTTCCTCGGCGGCGTCCGCCATGGCCTGACCCAGGGCGGCCCCGTCGCCATTGAGGTCGGAAATACGGAATGGCCCAAGTGGGAGCAGGTCATGAGCGCGGACCCGGTGGACCCGGAGCTGCTTGCGGACCTGGCCCGCAACGCCCCGCTCACCCGGCCGCGCCCCGGCCACGCCGACTTCACCGGAATGCAGAAGTACGGTTTCGACGACGCCCGCCCGGTCCTGGAGCGCGCCAGCGCCCGCGAAACGGCAGCCCGCGTGGCCCTGGGCACCGTTGCCGCCAAGTTCCTGGGAGCCTTGGGCATCCGCCTGGTCAGCCACACCGTTGCCGTCGGGACCGTCGCCGCCCCGGAAGGCTCGGCGCTGCCCGGGCCGGCCGACGTCGTTGCCCTCGACAGCGACCCGCTGCGCTGCTTCGACGCCGAAACCACGCAGGCGATGGTCGCCGAGGTCGACGCCGCCCACAAGGAAGGCGAGACCCTTGGCGGCGTCGTCGAGGTCCTCGCCTACAACCTTCCGCCGGGGCTGGGCTCCTACGTGCACTGGGACCGCCGCCTCGACGCGCGCCTGGCCGCCGCCCTGATGGGCATCCAGGCGATCAAGGGCGTCGAGGTCGGGGACGGCTTCCTGACCGCCACCCGGCGCGGCTCGGCCGCCCACGACGAGATCGTCCGCGCCGGGGACGGCGTGATCGAACGCGTCTCCAACCGCGCCGGCGGCATCGAGGGCGGCATGAGCATCGGCGACGTGCTGCGCATCCGCGCGGCCATGAAGCCGATCGCCACCGTTCCGCGCGCCCTGCGCACCATCGACGTGGCCAGCGGGGAGGACGCCAAGGCCCACCACCAGCGTTCGGACGTCTGCGCGGTTCCGGCGGCCGGGGTGGTCGCCGAGGCCATGGTGGCGCTCGTGCTGGCCCAGGCCGTGCTGGAGAAGTTCGGCGGGGACTCCGTCGCCGAGGTCCGGCGCAACCTGAACTCCTACCTCGAGAGCATCCCTGCGGCGCTGGGCTCGGTCCGCTCCTGATGCCGCCGGGAATTTTCCTGGTCGGTCCGATGGCCTCGGGCAAGACCGTGGTCGGCCGCGCCGTGGCGGGGCTGCTGGAGGCCCGGTTCGTGGACACCGACGAGCTGGTCATCCAGGGCGCGGGGCCAATCTCCGGAATCTTCGCCCAGCACGGGGAGGCCGGCTTCCGGCGCCTCGAGTCCGCGGCCCTGGCGGCCGCGGCCGAGCAGGCCGGAGCCGCCCCCACCCCCACCGTGGTGGCCACCGGCGGGGGAGCGGTGCTTGATCCCGCCAACCGGGCGCTGCTGTCCGGACATTTCACCGTCTACCTGCTCACCGACCCCGAAACCGTCGCCCCGCGCGTGCGCACCGCCACCGGGCGGCCGCTGCTGGACGCCGGCGACGACGCGCTCCAGCGCTGGTCGGAAATCTTCGCCGTGCGCGAGCCGCTCTACCGCGACTGCGCGCAGCTGACCATCGACACCCGCGGGGCAACCCCCGCGGAACTAGCCGAGACCATCGCCGACGCGTACCGGCGCCGCACCGACCCCGCACGGAGGGACCCCAGATGAACACCCAGGCCACCACGATTTCCGTCACGGGCTCCGCGCCCACGGAGAACTACGACGTCGTCGTGGGCCACGGGCTGCTCGGGCTGCTCCCGGGCATGCTCGGCGAACGCGTGCGCAAGGTCCTGGTGATCCACCCGCGCGCGCTGCGCACCACCGGGGACGCCGTCAAGGCCGACCTCGATGCCGCCGGGATCCAGGCCTTCACCGCCGAAATTCCCGACGCCGAGGAAGGCAAGCACATCCAGGTGGCCGCGTTCTGCTGGCAGGTCCTGGGGCAGAACGACTTCACCCGCTCCGACGCCGTCGTCGCGGTCGGCGGCGGCGCCGTCACCGACCTTGCCGGCTTCGTCGCCGCCACCTGGCTGCGGGGGGTGAAGGTCGTCCACATCCCCACCAGCCTCCTGGGCATGGTCGACGCCTCCGTGGGCGGCAAGACCGGCATCAACACCGCCGAGGGTAAGAACCTGGTCGGCGCGTTCCACCCGCCCGCCGGCGTCCTGGTGGACCTGGACGCGCTGCAGACGCTCCCGCGCAACGAGCTGGTCACCGGCCTGGCCGAATCCGTCAAGTGCGGGTTCATCGCCGACCCGGAGATCCTCTCCATCATCGAGGGCGCCCCCGACGCTTCCACGACCGCGGGCACCGCCGAGCTGCGCGAGGTCATCGAGCGCTCCATCCGGGTGAAGGCCGAAATCGTCTCCGCCGACCTGCGCGAGTCAGGACGGCGCGAGTTCCTCAACTACGGACACACCCTGGGACATGCAATCGAACTGGCCGAGCGCTACCAGATGCGGCACGGGGCTGCGGTTTCGATCGGTTTGGTCTTCGCCGCGGAGCTGGCCCGCTCGGTCGGACGCCTGTCCGACGGGGTGGCCGACCGGCACAAGGAGATCCTGTCCCTGCTGGGGCTGCCCACCAGCTACCGCCGCGACCGCTGGGCGGCCCTGCTGGACGGGATGCGCCGGGACAAGAAGTCCCGCGGCGACCTGCTGCGCTTCGTCGTCCTGGACGGCCTGGCCAAGCCGGGCATCCTCGAGGTCCCCGACACCTCGCTGCTCTTCGCCGCTTACCAGGAGATCGCCGAATGAGCGACCCCGGCGAGTGGATTGAGTCCGCGGCCGCCGGCGTCGCGATCGACCCGCAGACCCTGCTGCCGGTGGTCGTGGACGAGGCGGCGGCGGACGTCGCCCTGGCCGGGGAAGACATCGAGGGCCGGATCGTGGTCCTGCTGGCCCGTGGCGACGCCGTGGGCGCCGCGGACCTGCTGGCCGAGGCCCGGGTGGCCGAGCCGAAGAACTTCGCGCTCAAGATCCTGGACATGCACGTGCTGCGGGTGAGCGGGAACCCGGAGCGGGCGCTGCACTGGCTGCGCGCCATGCTGGACGAGTACGCCGGCACCGGGCACGAGGCCGTGATCCAGCAGCACCTGGGCACCATGTACTTCGCGACCGGCGACTACCTGGCCGCCGCAACCCGCTTCCGGGCCGCGCTGGCGCTGCGCCAGGCGGCGGGGGATCCCGAGGCCCTGGTCGAATCAAGCCGCCGGGCGCTGGCCGCCGCGGAGGCCCGCGCCGGCCGTGGGGTAGAATAGACTCTGGATTTTTGGCAAACACGCCTGCGCCCCACCCGGCGCAAGGTTCCGCCCACCGGCGGAGCGCGGCGAATAAAGGGAGAGTGCACGTGGCGACGACCAACGACATCAAGAACGGAACGATCCTCAAGCTGGAGGGCCAGCTGTGGAACATCATCGAGTTCCAGCACGTCAAGCCGGGTAAGGGCGGCGCCTTCGTCCGCACCAAGATGCGCAACGTGATGTCCGGCAAGGTCGTGGACAAGACGTTCAACGCCGGCCTGAAGATCGAGACCGCAACGGTCGACCGCCGCGACTACCAGTACCTGTACCAGGACGGCGCCGACTACGTCTTCATGGACACCAGCGACTACGACCAGATCACCGTTCCGGCCGAGGTCGTCGGCGACGCCAGGAACTTCATGCTGGAGAACCAGACCGCCGTCATCGCGATGTACGAAGGTGCCCCGCTGTACATCGAACTGCCGCCGTCGGTGGTGCTGGAAATCACCTACACCGAGCCCGGGCTGCAGGGCGACCGCTCCTCCGCCGGCACCAAGCCGGCCACGCTGGAGACCGGCTACGAGATCCAGGTGCCGCTGTTCGTCGAGCAGAACACCAAGGTCAAGGTCGACACCCGCACCGGCGACTACCTGGGTCGTGTCAACTAGTGAGCAGTGCCCGCACCAAGGCCCGCCGCCGGGCCCTGGACATCCTGTTCGAAGCCGAGCAGCGGGATGTTTCCCCGCTTGAGGTCCTGCGCCTGCGCCGCGAGGCGACCGACCAGACCATCAACGACTACACGGTGGTCGTGGTCGAGGGCGTGATGTCCCACCTGGACCGGATCGACGAGATCCTTGGCACCTACGCCCGGGGGTGGACCCTGGAGCGGATGCCGTCGGTGGACCGCACCGTGCTGCGCATCGGCGCCTGGGAACTGCTCTTCAACGACGACGTCCCCGACGGCGTGGCCGTGTCCGAGGCCGTCGCGCTGGCGAAGGTCCTCTCCACGGACGATTCGCCCGAGTACGTCAACGGGCTCCTGGGCCGCCTGCAGCAGCTGAAGCCCACGCTGCTGGCCTGATGAGCCCGCCGAAGGCCCGGCCCCCGCTGCGGGGGCCGGGCCTTCGGCGCGCCCGGACGGGGCGCCTGTGAGGTAACGCTCACCGGGCCCCGCCGGGTGGCATGCGGCGCTGTGGTAGTTTTGAGGGAGCAGTCAACCTTTAAATTCCGTCCTGTGAGGCGGGGAAGGAGGCGGCCATGGACACCGGCAACGCGATGCAGCGGACCAGTGGATCACAGCCCAAGAGCGCCCGGACCGTTTTGTCCGGGGACGACATCGATCGCGCGCTGACGCGCATCGCGCACGAAATCATCGAAGCCAATAAGGGCGTCCAGGACCTGGTCCTGCTGGGCATCCCGCGCCGCGGCTTCCCCCTGGCCCAGCGCATCGCCCAACGCATCGCGTCCGCCGAGCCGGGCACCGACCCCGCGGCGATTGTCGGCCAGCTCGACATCACGATGTACCGCGACGACCTGCGCCACAGCACCGCCCGCACCCCCTCCCCGACGAACCTGCCAGCCGGCGGCATCGACGGCAAGGTAGTGGTGCTGGTGGACGACGTCCTCTACTCCGGGCGCACCATCCGCGCGGCCCTGGACGCCATCGCCGACCTCGGCCGCCCGCGCATTGTCCGCCTGGCCGTCCTCGTCGACCGCGGCCACCGCGAGCTGCCCATCCGCGCCGACCACGTCGGCAAGAACCTGCCCACCGCGACCAGCGAGAAGGTCCGCGTGCGGCTCGGCGAGGTCGACACCGCCAACGGCCTGCCGCTGAACGAAGTAGCCATTGAAGGGCAGGCATGAAGCACCTACTTTCCACCCTCGACCTGTCCCGCGATGACGCGATCCGCATCCTGGACATCGCCGAGGAGATGGCGGCGGTGGGCACGCGCGAGGTCAAAAAGCTTCCCGCGCTGCGCGGGCGCACCGTGGTGAACCTCTTCTTCGAGGACTCCACCCGCACGCGCATCTCCTTCGAGGCAGCGGCCAAGCGGCTTTCCGCCGACGTCATCAACTTCGCGGCCAAAGGCTCCTCCGTCTCCAAGGGCGAATCCCTCAAGGACACGGCGCAGACGCTGCAGGCCATCGGCGCCGACGCCGTCGTCATCCGCCACTGGGCCTCCGGCGCCCCGGCCCGGCTGGCCGCCACCGACTGGATCGACGCCCCCGTGGTCAACGCCGGCGACGGCACCCACGAGCACCCCACGCAGGCCCTGCTGGACGCGTTCACGCTGCGCCGCCACTGGGCCAGGGCCAGGGGCACCGGCTCGCTGGGCACCGACCTGGCCGGGCTGAAGGTCGCGATCGTCGGGGACATCCTGCACTCCCGCGTGGCCCGCTCCAACCTGTGGCTGCTGCGCACCCTCGGCGCCGAGGTCACCATGGTGGCCCCGCCGACCCTGCTCCCGGTCGCGGCCGGCAGCTGGCCCTGCACCATCAACTACGACCTCGACGACGCCCTCGCCGCCGGGCCCGACGCGGTGATGATGCTCCGCGTCCAGGCCGAGCGCATGAACGCGGCGTTCTTCCCCAACGCCCGCGAATACTCGCGCCGCTGGGGCTTCGACGACGCCCGGCTGGCCGCGCTGGACGCCCACGGGCTGGCCGAAACGCTCATCCTGCACCCGGGCCCGATGAACCGGGGGCTGGAGATCTCCTCGGGCGCCGCGGACTCGTCCCGCTCGGCCGTCCTCGATCAGGTCAGCAACGGCGTTGCCGTGCGCATGGCCGTCCTCTACCTCCTCCTGTCCGGCGACCAGCAGCGCACCGCGAACGAGACCCAAGGCTGACCATGAACCCCACCCACGCCACCGGCGACTACCTGATTCGCGGCGCCTCCCTGCTCGCGGAAACCACCGCCGACCTCCTGGTCAGCGACGGCCGCATTGCCGCCGTCGGACCCGCCGCCGCCACCGACGCGCGCGCGGCCTCCGCCACCGTGATCGAGGCCGCCGGCCTGGTCGCGCTGCCCGGCATGGTCGACCTGCACACCCACCTGCGCGAACCCGGACGCGAGGACGCCGAGACGGTGGAGACCGGCACCCGCGCCGCCGCCCTGGGCGGCTTCACGGCCGTGCACGCCATGGCCAACTCCAACCCCGTGGCCGACACCGCGGGCGTCGTCGAGCAGGTCTGGAGCCTGGGCCGGCGCAGCGGCTGGGTCGACGTGCGCCCGGTCGGCGCCGTGACCGTGGGCCTGGGCGGGGAACGCCTGTCCGAGCTCGGCGCCATGGCCGATTCCCGGGCCCGGGTGCGCGTCTTCTCCGACGACGGCATCTGCGTGTCCGACCCGGTGCTGATGCGCCGCGCGCTCGAGTACGTCAAGGCGTTCGACGGCGTCATCGCCCAGCATGCGCAGGAGCCCCGCCTCACCGAGGGCGCCCAGATGAACGAGGGCGAGGTCTCCGCGGTGCTCGGCCTGGCCGGCTGGCCCGCCGTGGCGGAGGAGTCCATCATTGCCCGCGACGTGCTGCTGGCCCAGCACGTGGGATCGCGCCTGCACGTGTGCCACGTCTCCACCAAGGGCAGCGTCGAGATCATCCGCTGGGCCAAGGAGCGCGGGATCCAGGTCACCGCGGAGGTCACCCCCCACCACCTGCTGCTGACCGACGAACTGGTCCGCAGCTACGACCCGGTCTACAAGGTCAACCCCCCCTTGCGCCGCGAGGAGGACGTCATGGCGCTGCGCGCGGCGCTGGCCGACGGCACGATCGACGTCATCGGCACCGACCACGCCCCGCACCCGAGCGAATCCAAGGAATGCGAGTGGGCGCAGGCCGCCATGGGCATGACCGGGCTGGAAACGGCGCTCTCGGTGGTCCAGCACGCCATGATCGAAACCGGCATGATCACCTGGGCCGATTTCGCCCGCATCACCTCCACCGTCCCGGCCGCCATCGGCCGGCTCGGGGACCAGGGACGCCCGCTGGCCGCCGGCGAGCCGGCCAACCTGGTGCTGGTGGACCCGGCAGCGCGCTGGACGGTGGACCCGGCCAAGATGGCCACCAAGGGCCGGAACTCACCGTTCCGCGGCCTGGAACTGCCCGGCGCGGTGGTCGCCACGTTCTTCCGCGGCCACCCCACCGTGCTCGGCGGCGCCCTGAACACCCCGCTGCCGCTGGATGGCGGGGCGTAGGCGTGCAGTACCTTCCCGCACTCCTGGCCACCGTGACGGTGACCGTCCTCCTCCTGGCCCTGATGGGGCTGGGATGGCGGAACCGCCTGCGCCGCCAGGCCGGCGTCGCCTCCCCGCCCGAAGTCCCCGCCACCCTGGGCGCACCGCTGGCCGTCGCCGACGGCCAGTACATCTGCACCACGACGGCGGGAGACTGGCTTGACCGCATCGCCACCCACTCGCTGGGGCTGCGCACCGGCGCAGTCCTGGAGATCGTCGAACAAGGCGCCGTGCTGCGCCGCTCCGGCGCCCCCGACCTGTTCATCCCGGCGGCCGACCTCACCGGCGTCCGCCTCGAATCCGGCATGGCCGGCAAGTTCGTCGAAAAGGACGGCCTGCTGGTCATCGGTTGGAGGCTGGGCGGCCAAGGGGTCGACACCGGCTTCCGGCCCAGGCGCCACGGCGACCGGCCCGCGCTGGTCGCGGCCCTGAACCGCATCCTCCCGGCACCGTCCGGAACCACGAACCACCCGGCAGACCACACCGCAGCAAAGAAGGAAAACCAGTGACCGTACAGACCACCACCGAGCCAGCCGTCCTGGTGCTCGAGGACGGACGCGTCTTCCGCGGCCGCGGCTACGGGGCAACCGGCACCGCCCTGGGCGAGGCCGTGTTCGCCACCGGCATGACCGGCTACCAGGAGACGATCACCGACCCCTCCTACGCCCGCCAGCTCGTCGTCCAGACGGCCCCGCACATCGGCAACACCGGCGTGAACCGCGAGGACGCAGAGTCCCGGCGCATCTGGGTCGCCGGCTACATTGTCCGCGACGCGGCCCGCCGCCCCTCCAACTGGCGCTCCGAGCGCTCCCTCGACGAGGAACTTGCCGAGCAGGGCGTCGTCGGGATCCAGGGCGTGGACACCCGCGCCATCACCCGCCACCTGCGCGAGCGCGGGGCCATGAAGGCCGGCATCTTCTCCGGCGCCGACGCCGCCCGCCCCGAGGCCGAGCTGCTGGAGGCCGTCAAGGCACAGGCGCCCATGAAGGGAGCCCGCCTGGCCGAGGAGGTCAGCATCGATGAGGCCTACACCGTGGAGCCGGCGGACTTCGGATGGACGGGCGAGCCCCTCTACACCGTCGCCGCACTGGACCTGGGCATCAAGTCCATGACCCCGAAGCACTTCGCCGGGCGCGGCGTGCGCGTGCACGTGCTGCCCGCCACCTCCACCTTCGAGGACATCCTGGCCGTGAACCCGGACGGCGTGTTCGTCTCCAACGGCCCCGGCGACCCGGCCACCGCCGACACCCAGGTGGGCCTGCTGCGCGAGGTCCTGGACCGCAGGCTGCCGTTCTTCGGCATCTGCTTCGGCAACCAGATCCTCGGCCGCGCCCTCGGCTTCGGGACCTACAAGCTGCGCTACGGCCATCGCGGCATCAACCAGCCCGTCATGGACCGCACCACCGGCAAGGTGGAGATCACCAGCCAGAACCACGGCTTCGCCGTCGACGCCCCGCTGGAGGGCGCGACCACCGCCCCGGAGGCCCGCTTCGGACGCGTCGAGGTGTCCCACGTGAGCCTCAACGACCAGGTCGTCGAGGGGCTGCGCTGCCTGGACATCCCGGCCTTCTCCGTCCAGTACCACCCGGAGGCAGCCGCGGGTCCGCACGACTCCGCCTACCTCTTTGACCGCTTCATCGACGTCATGGCCCAGGCCAAGACCGGCGCCGCCGCCGACCCCAAGGGAGAGAAGTAATGCCCAAGCGCGAAGACCTCAAGTCCGTACTGGTCATCGGGTCCGGCCCGATCGTCATCGGCCAGGCCGCGGAGTTTGACTACTCCGGCACCCAGGCCCTGCGGGTCCTGAAGGAGGAGGGCCTGCGCGTCATCCTCGTCAACTCCAACCCGGCCACCATCATGACCGACCCCGAGTTCGCCGACGCCACCTACGTCGAGCCGATCACCCCGGAGGTCGTCGAGAAGATCATCGCCAAGGAGCGCCCGGACGCCGTCCTGCCCACCCTGGGCGGGCAGACGGCGCTGAACACCGCGATCGCCCTGGACAAGAACGGCGTGCTGGAGAAGTACGGCGTCGAGCTCATCGGCGCCAACATCGAGGCCATCGAGCTCGGCGAGGACCGCGAGAAGTTCAAGGGCGTCGTGGAGCGCTGCGGCGCCGAGTCCGCCAAGTCCGTCATCGTCCACACCATGGACGAGGCCTTCGCGGCCGTCGAGGAGCTCAACTACCCGGTCGTGGTGCGCCCCTCGTTCACCATGGGCGGGCTGGGCTCCGGGATGGCCTACAACGCCGAGGACCTGCGCCGCATCGCCGGTGCCGGCCTGCAGTACTCCCCGACCACCGAGGTGCTCCTGGAGGAGTCCATCCTCGGCTGGAAGGAGTACGAGCTGGAGATGATGCGCGACAGGAACGACAACGTCGTCGTCGTGTGCTCCATCGAGAACTTCGACCCGGTCGGCGTGCACACCGGCGACTCCATCACCGTCGCCCCGGCCATGACCCTGACCGACCGCGAGTACCAGAAGCTGCGCGACATCGCGATCGCCGTCATCCGCGAGGTCGGCGTCGACACCGGCGGCTGCAACATCCAGTTCGCGATCGAGCCGGACACCGGCCGCGTCGTGGTCATCGAGATGAACCCGCGTGTCTCCCGCTCCTCGGCGCTGGCGTCCAAGGCCACCGGCTTCGCCATCGCCAAGATCGCGACCAAGCTCTCGCTGGGGTACACCCTGGACGAGATCCCCAACGACATCACCCTCAAGACCCCGGCGTCCTTCGAGCCGACCCTGGACTACGTGGTGGTGAAGGTTCCGCGCTTCGCCTTCGAGAAGTTCCCGGCCGCGGACAAGACGCTGACCACCACCATGAAGTCCGTGGGCGAGGCCATGGCGATCGGCCGCAACTTCACCGAGGCCCTGCAGAAGGCGCTGCGTTCGCTGGAGCAGAAGGGCTCGGAGCTGTCCTTCGCCGTGCCCGGGGAGGCGGAGATCGACGCGCTCATCGACGGGTCCCGCAAGGGCAGCACCGACCGCATCCACCGCGTCCAGCGCGCCCTGCTGGGTGGGGCCGGCATCGAGCGGGTCTTCGAGGCCACCGGGATCGACCCCTGGTACCTGGACCAGCTGAGCCTGATCAACGAGACCGCCGAGCAGATCCGCGCCGCGGGGTCGCTGAACGCGGACATCCTGCGCCTGGCCAAGCGCCACGGCTTCTCCGACGCGCAGATCGCCGCGCTCACCCACAACTCCGAGGCCGTGGTGCGCGGAGTGCGCCACGCGCTGGGCATCCGGCCGGTCTTCAAGACCGTGGACACCTGCGCCGCCGAGTTCGAGGCCTTCACCCCGTACCACTACTCCTCCTACGACGAGGAGACGGAGGTCGCCCAGCACGCGAAGCCCTCGGTGATCATCCTCGGCTCCGGTCCCAACCGCATCGGCCAGGGCATCGAGTTCGACTACTCCTGCGTGCACGCCACCATGGCCCTGCGCGAGGCCGGGTACGAGACCGTGATGGTCAACTGCAACCCGGAGACCGTCTCCACGGACTACGACGTCTCCACCCGCCTGTACTTCGAGCCGCTGACGCTTGAGGACGTGCTGGAGGTCATCCACGCCGAACAGGCCACCGGCGGCGTGCTGGGCGTGTTCGTGCAGCTGGGCGGGCAGACCCCGCTGAAGCTCGCGCAGGGCCTGGCCGACGCCGGCATCCCGATCCTGGGCACCTCCCCGGAGGCCATCGACCTGGCCGAGCACCGCGGCGCCTTCCAGCGCGTGCTGGACAACGCCGGGCTGATCTCCCCGAAGAACGGCACCGCCGTCTCCTTCGAGGACGCCAAGCGCGTGGCCGACGAGATCGGCTACCCGGTGCTGGTGCGCCCCTCCTACGTGCTGGGCGGCCGCGGCATGGAAATCGTCTACGACGAGCCCAACCTGCTGCGCTACATCACCAACGCCACCGAGATCACCGAGGACCACCCGGTCCTGGTGGACCGCTTCCTCGAGGACGCGATCGAGATCGACGTGGACGCCCTCTTCGACGGCACCGACATCTTCGTCGGCGGCATCATGGAGCACATCGAGGAGGCCGGCATCCACTCCGGCGACTCCGCCTGCGTGCTGCCCCCGATCACCCTCGGCGCCGACGTCACCGCCCGCGTGGCCGCGGCCACCCGCGCCATCGCCGAAGGCGTTGGGGTGCGCGGCCTGATCAACATCCAGTTCGCGCTGGCCTCCGACGTCCTGTACGTCATCGAGGCCAACCCGCGTGCCTCCCGCACGGTCCCGTTCGTCTCCAAGGCCACCGGCGTGCAGCTGGCCAAGGCCGCGGCGCTGATCGGCACCGGGGTGAGCATCGCCGAGCTGCGCTCCGTGCACGGGCTCCTGCCCGCCACCGGGGACGGGTCCGTGCTGCCCGCCGACGCGCCGGTTGCGGTCAAGGAGGCCGTGCTGCCCTTCGCCCGCTTCCGCACCCCCGAAGGCCGCGTCGTGGACTCCCTGCTGGGCCCGGAAATGCGCTCCACCGGCGAGGTAATGGGCATCGACAAGTACTTCGACACCGCCTTCGCCAAGTCCCAGGCCGCCGCGAACAACCCGCTGCCGACCTCCGGCAAGGTCTTCGTTTCGGTCGCCAACCGCGACAAGCGCTCGATCGTCATCCCGGTCAAGCACCTGGCGGACCTCGGGTTCGAGATCGTCTCCACCGGCGGTACCGCCGAGGTGCTGCGCCGCAACGGCATCTCCGCCACCGTGGTCCGCAAGGTCCGCGAGGGCAGCGCCGAGGGCGAGGACAACATCGTGGACCTGATCACCGACGGCAAGATCGACATGATCCTGAACACGCCCTCCGGCGGCGACGCCCGCGGCGACGGCTACGAGATCCGCGCGGCGGCGACCTCGGTCGGCACCCCGGTGATCACCACGGTCGCGGAATTCGGTGCCGCCATCCAGGCGATCACGGCCATGCGCAGCTTCGAATGGTCCGTCACCTCGCTGCAGGAGCACGAGGCGCGGCTGAAGGCCTCCGCGGATGCCTGAGTCGGCCGAGGCCCGCGACGCCGGGCGGCAGGCGGCCACCGCCGCCCGGCGTCCGTTCGGGCAGCGCCTGGCCGCGGCCATGGCGGCCCGCGGCCCGCTGTGCGTGGGGATCGACCCGCACCCGGGCCTGCTGGCCGGCTGGGGCCTGGCCGACGACGCCGAGGGGCTGCGCGCCTTCTCGCTCACCGTCGTCGAGGCCGTTGCCAGGCAGGTCGCCGCGGTCAAGCCGCAGGTTGCCCTCTACGAGCGGCACGGCTCGCGCGGCATCGCCGTGCTTGAGGAGACGCTGGCCGCCTGCGCCCAAGCGGACCTGCTCAGCATCGCGGACGCCAAGCGGGGAGACATCGGCTCCACCATGGCCGCCTACGCCGATGCCTGGCTGGGGGAGGGCTCGGCGCTGGCCGCCGACGCGGTGACCCTGAGCCCGTACCTGGGCTACGAGTCGCTGCGTCCGGCCCTGGACCTGGCCGCGTCCACCGGACGCGGTGTGTTCGTGCTCGGACTGACCTCCAACCCGGAGGGCGCCTCGGTGCAGCACGTCGGCGGGACCGACTCGGTCGCCCGCCGGATCGTGGCCGCCGTGGCCCGCGAGAACGCCCCCGTCGAAGCCCTGGGCAGCACCGGCCTGGTCATCGGGGCGACTGTCGGCCCGGACCTGGTGCGGCTGGGGATCGAACTGGGCTCCACCCGGGCCCCGATCCTCGCCCCCGGCCTGGGCGCGCAGGGCGCAACCGGAGCGGACATGAAGGCCGCATTCGCCGACTGCTGGCCGCAGATCCTGGGCACCAGCAGCCGCGAGATCCTGCGGACGGGACCGGACCGCGCGGCCCTGCTCCAGGCCGCGCTGCGCACCCGCGACTCGCTCCTCTGACCCGCCCCTGTTCCGGCCGCCCGCCCGCGGCCGGAACAGGGGGCAGGCCACCATTGCGCGGCTGGTCCCGGTTCGCTAGGTTCGGTGCAGGCGTACCCGCCTGAACATCGATGCGCTAGTCAACGGGGAGTGCGAGGATGGTTTTGAAGTCGCTGTCAGACGAGGACCGGGCCAAGGCCCGGGCCAAGGCCCTTCAGGCCCGCACCCGCAGGGCCGAGGTGAAGGAGGCGTTCGGTTCCGGACGCCTCGGCATCACGGAACTGCTCGAGCTGGTCCCGGACGACGATGCCGTCGGCCGCCTCCGCGTCGCGGACCTGCTCGAGGCCGTTCCCGGCGTCGGGCAGATCCGTGCCGCGGCACTGATGGAACGGCTTGGGATCTCCCCGAGCCGCAGGCTGCGCGGCCTCGGCCGCAAGCAGCAGCAGGCGCTGGTGGAGCATTTCACGGCCACACCGCCCGCGAAACACTGAAAGATCCACCCGAAGGACAAGATGACGGCCAAGAGCCACCCCACCGTGACCGTCCTTGCCGGCCCCACCGCGGTCGGCAAGGGAACGATTTCAACCTATATCCGGGACAACTACCCGGAGGTGTGGCTCTCGGTCTCGGCCACCACGCGCGACCCCCGCCCCGGCGAGAAGGACGGGGTGCACTACTACTTCGTCGGCCCCGAGGCCTTCGCGCAACTGGTCGAGGAGGGCCAGATGCTGGAGTGGGCCGTCGTCCACGGGCGCAACAGCTACGGCACCATCCGCTCCAAGGTGGAGGAGGCCGCCGCCGCAGGAAAGCACGTCCTGCTCGAAATCGACCTCCAGGGCGCCCGCCAGGTGAAAAAGTCCATGCCCGAGGCCAAATTCGTGTTCCTGGCGCCCCCCTCGTGGGACGAATTGGTGCGCCGGCTGGTCGGCCGCGGCACCGAAAGCGCCGAGGAGCAACAGCGGCGCCTGGAAACCGCTAAACTGGAACTCGCCGCGGAACCGGAATTCGACGTCACCATCGTGAACGACGACATCCGGCGTGCCGCGGACGAACTGGTTTCCCTGATGGGCCTGGAGCCGCACGCGCACTGAAACCGCGCGCCGGAGCCCGGGACCGGCCGGCACCATCGACCCACTCACAGAATATTTTGGAGGCTTCGTGTCCACGAACCTTGAGGGCATCATCAACCCGCCGATCGACGATCTGCTGAAGACCACCGACTCCAAGTACGCCCTGGTGATCAACTCCGCCAAGCGCGCGCGCCAGATCAACGCCTACTACGCCCAGCTGCACGAGGGCCTGTTCGAGTACGTGGGACCGCTCGTTGACACCAAGCTGAACGAGAAGCCCCTTTCGATTGCCCTGCGCGAGATCAACGCTGGCCTGCTCCAGGTCACCCCGATCACCGAACCCGCGGAGTAGCACCCCCTGATGGCGCAGCAGCGGCGCATTGTCCTTGGTGTCGGCGGCGGCATCGCGGCCTTCAAGGTCGCGTCGCTGCTGCGGCTGTTTAAGGAGGCGGGCCACCACGTCGACGTCGTGCCCACGCGCGCGGCGCTGGACTTCGTCGGCAGGGCGACATGGGAGGCCCTGTCCGGGCGCCCCGTCACCGCCGATGTCTTCGACGCCGTCGACACCGTCAACCACGTGCGCCTGGGCCAGGAGGCGGACCTTGTGGTGGTGGCGCCGGCGACCGCCGACGTGCTCGCCCGCGCCGCCGCCGGGCTGGCCAACGACCTGCTCACCAACACCCTGCTCGCCTCCCGCGCCCCGGTGGCCTTCGCCCCGGCGATGCACACCGAGATGTGGGAGCATCCCGCCACGCAGGCCAACGTCGCCACGCTGCGGGCCCGCGGCGCGCTGGTGATCGACCCGGCCGTAGGCCGCCTCACCGGGAAGGACTCCGGTCCCGGCCGCCTTCCCGAACCCGCGGACCTGTTCGCCGCGCTGGCCCCGCTCCTCCGGGAGGACTTCCCGCCGGCCATGACGGCCCGCCCGCTGGCCGGACGCACCGTCGTGGTCAGCGCCGGCGGCACCCGCGAGCCGCTGGACCCGGTGCGCTACCTGGGCAACAGGTCCTCCGGCAAGCAGGGCGCGGCGATCGCCCGGGCCGCCCTGGCCGCCGGAGCCGCCGTGCGCTTCGTGGCCGCCCACCTGGAAACCCCCGTCCCCGCCGGCGTCGAGGTGAGCACCGCCTCCACCGCGCTCCAGCTGCGCGATGCCGTACTGGCCGCCGCCGAGGGCGCCGACGCACTGGTAATGGCCGCGGCCGTCGCCGACTTCCGCCCCGCCACCTATGCGGACGCGAAGATCAAGAAGCGCGAGGACGGCCAGGACCCGGTCATCACGCTGGTCCGCAATCCGGACATCCTGGCCGAGGCCGTCGCCCGGCGCACCGCCGGGGGCCCCGGAACCCGGATGCCGCGGCTGATCGTCGGCTTCGCCGCGGAGACCGGCGACGCCACCGCCGGCGTGCTGGAACACGCGGCGCGCAAGCTGGCCTCCAAGGGCTGCGAACTGCTGGTGGTCAACCAGGTGGGGGAAGACCTGGTCTTCGGCGCCGACAGCAACGACGTGACCGTGCTGGCCGCGGACGGCTCGGCCCCGCGCACGTTTTCCGGCACCAAGGACGAGGTTGCCTCGGGTGTCGTCGCGGTGATCGCCGAGGCGCTGAGCCGGTAAACTGTCCCGGTGACTTCTGAGAACTCTTCCCTGCGCCTGTTCACCTCCGAATCGGTGACCGAGGGCCACCCGGACAAGATCTGCGACCAGATCAGCGACGCCATCCTCGACGCCCTGTTGGCTAAGGACCCCGACTCGCGCGTGGCGGTGGAGACCCTCACCACTACCGGCCTGGTGCACGTGGCCGGCGAAGTCACCACCGACGCGTACGTCGAAATCCCGCAAATTGTCCGCGACACCATCCTGGGCATCGGCTACGACTCCTCCGCCAACGGCTTCGACGGCGCCCGCTGCGGCGTGTCGATCTCCATCGGCCAGCAGTCCCAGGACATCGCCGACGGCGTCTTCAACTCCCTGGAGGCCCGCGAGGGCATCCAAACCGACGCGCGCGACCTGCAGGGCGCCGGCGACCAGGGCCTGATGTTCGGCTACGCCTCCGACGAGACCGACGTGTTCATGCCCACGCCGATCCACCTGGCCCACCGCCTGTCCGAGCGCCTGACCGAAGCCCGCAAGACCGGCATCGAGCCGCTGCTGCGCCCCGACGGCAAGACCCAGGTGACCGTGGGATACGACGGTGACAAGCCGGTGTCCGTGAACACCGTCGTGGTGTCCTCCCAGCACGCCGAGGGGCTCTCCCTGGCCGACCTGAAGGACGCCCTCTGGGAGGAGGTCGTCAAGCCGGTGCTGGCCACCACGGACCTGGACACCTCCGCCACCCGGGTGATCCTCAACCCCTCCGGCCCGTTCGTCATCGGCGGTCCCGTCGGCGACGCCGGGCTGACCGGCCGCAAGATCATCGTCGACACCTACGGCGGATTCGCCCGGCACGGAGGCGGCGCCTTCTCCGGCAAGGATCCCTCGAAGGTGGACCGCTCCGCGGCGTACGCGATGCGCTGGGTCGCCAAGAACGTCGTCGCCGCGGGCCTGGCCCGCCGCGCCGAGGTGCAGGTCGCCTACGCGATTGGCGTGGCCCGTCCCGTGGGCCTGTACGTGGAGACCTTCGGCACCGAGACGGTGGACCCGCGGCTGATCTCCCGGGCCATCGAGGAGGTCTTCGACCTGCGCCCGCTGGGCATCATCGAGGACCTGAACCTCAAGCGCCCCATCTACCAGCGCACCGCCGCGCACGGGCACTTTGGCCGCGAGGAGCCCGAGTTCACCTGGGAGCTGACCAACCGCGTCGAGGCGCTGCGCAGCTTCGTCAACTTCTGAGGCCCGCTTCCCTCGGGCCCGTTTCCCTCGGGCCCGCTTCCCGGGGCCGGCTTCCCCCGAGAACCGGTTCCCGGAGAAACGCTGTTGGGGCAAGGCTTAGGGAGGGCTTGAGGCAGGGGGCGGTTTCCACGACAGGCGCGGTTTTCATGGCAGGTGCAGGGGAGAGGACGCAGTGGACTCCAACCGGCAGGCCCTGATCCCGGGGCAGGACGGACAGCCCGGCCCTGTCCTGTCCGGCCCTGTCCTGTCGGGCCCTGTCCTGCCCGGCCTGGAACCGCCCGAGCCGGACTTGCCAGACCTAAAGCTGCCCGGCCTGGAGCTGCCCGGCCTGGAGCTGCCCGGTGCGGGCGGGGCCGGGTCCACCGGGTTCCCGGCTGATGCCGCGGAGGTGGATCCGGTGGCCCGCGTCGTGCTGGAGACTCCGGTCCCGCACCTGGACCGGCCCTTCGACTACCTCGTCCCGCGGGAACTGGCGGCCACCGCCCTGCCCGGGGTGCGGGTCAAGGTCAGGTTCGGCGGGCAGGAACTGCCCGGCTTCATCGTGGAGCGCCGCAGCGGGTCCGAGCCCGGGGTGCGCCTGCAGCCGCTGCGCACCATCGTTTCGGCCGAACGCGTCCTGCGTCCGGACGTGCTGTCCCTGTGCGAGGCGGTGGCCGCCCGCTACGCCGGCACCGTCTCCGATGTCCTGCGCAGCGCCGTTCCCCCGCGCATGGCCCGGGTCGAGCGGGAACCGCCCGGAGACCCGGTGCCGGTGGTGCCCGGCCCCGGGCCGCTGCTGCTGCCGGAATACGACGGCGGCGCAGCCTTTGCCGCGGCCCTCGCCGCCGGGGCATCCCCACGGGCGGTGGCCACCGTGCTGCCCAACCAGCCCGGCGGCTGGCCCGCCCTGGTGGCAGAGGCGGTAGGGGCGTGCCTGCGCTCGGGGCGCGGCGCCGTCGTGGTGGTTCCCGATGCCCGGGACCTCAGCCGCCTGTGCACGGTCCTGGACGATGCCTTCGGCGAGGGCAGCTACGCCCGGCTGTCCGCCGACGACGGCGCCACCCCGCGCTACCGCAGTTTCCTGCGTGTCTCCCGCGGCACCGTGCGCCTGGCCGTGGGCACCCGCAACGCGGCGTTCGCGCCCGTGCACGACCCGGGCCTGTTCGTGGTCTGGGAGGACCACGATTCCAGCCACGCCGAACCGCGTGCCCCCTACCACCATGCCCGCGAGGCCCTGCTGCTGCGGGCCAGCCAGGCCGGTGCCGGGCTGCTGCTGCTCGCCCATGGCCGCAGCGCCGAGGCCCAGCGGCTGGTCCTGGCCGGGTGGGCCTCCGAACTGGCTCCGCCGCGGTCCGTGCTGCGCGCGGCTGCTCCGCGGGTGGTGGCCAGTTCCGACTCCTTCGAGCAGGAGCGCGACCCGCTGCTGCACGCGGCCCGGCTGCCGCGGGTGGCGTGGCAGGCCGCCCGGGACGCCCTGGAGCGGGGCCCGGTGCTGGTCCAGGTCGCGCGCACCGGGTTCGTCCCGGCACTGCGCTGCCAGCGCTGCGGCGAACCTGCCCGCTGCCTCCGGTGCACCGGCCCGCTGGGATACCGCGACGCGCACTCCGCCCCTGACTGCCGGTGGTGTGGCGGGCACGCCCCGGGTTGGTCGTGCCCGGCCTGCGGCGGCACCCGGTTGCGTGCCAGCACCATTGGGGCGGACCGCACCGCCGAGGAGCTCGGCCGGGCCTTCCCCCAGGTTCCGGTGGTCAGCGCCACCGGGGCCAGCCCCCGGGACAGCGTTCCCGCCCGCCCGGCCCTGGTGGTGGCTACTCCCGGCGCCGAACCGGTGGCCGAGGGCGGATACGCGGCCGTGCTGCTGCTGGACGGAGACCGCATGCTGGCCCGCGATGGCCTGCGCACGGGGGAGGAGGTGCTGCACCGGTGGATGTCGGCGGCGGCGCTGGCCCGGCCCTCGCGCGAGGGCGGCACCGTGGTGGCCGCCGCGCAGGACTCGGACCCGCTGCGCGCCCTGGTGCGGTGGGACCCGGCCGCGTATGCGGAGCGGGAACTGGCCCTGCGGCGCGAGCTCGGACTTCCCCCCGCGGTGCGCACCGCCGTCGTTACCGGACCCGCTGAAGCCGCGGACCGGTTCGTCGGGGGCCTCGCCCTGCCCGAGGGGGTGCGCGTGAACGGGCCGGTACTTGAGGAGGACGGGCACCGTTGGCTGCTGTTCTTCGGCTACGCGGACGGGGCCTCCGTCACCGCCGAGCTGCGGCGGCGCAAGGCGGTCTCCAGCGCGGCCCGCGAACCGGTGGTCCACGTCCGGATCGACCCCGACGACGTCCTGTAGGCCCGACCGCCGACCGTTGGCTCCCGACCACCGGCCCCGGCCCGGCGAAGGACGGCCGGCTAGGCCAGGAAATCCTCGACCAGGGCCGCGGCCTCGGCGGGAGTTTCATAGTGGACCAGGTGCCCCACGCCGGGGATGACCCGCAGCGTCGCATCCGGGAACAGGGCCGCCAGGGATTCCTGCGAGGCCACCGAACCAATCTCGTCCAGCTCCCCGGCGATCAGCAGCGTCGGCGCGCCGATTGCCGGGGCGACCTGGCCCACGTGGCCGCCGATCGAAGCGTTGAAGGCCTCCGCGAGCATGCGGCGGTTGCTGAAGCCGCCAAAGTAGCGCCGGTGCTGGTCGAAGACGTAGGCACGCACGCCGGGATCCCTGGTCTTGGACATGACCGCGCTCATCGCGTCCGCCACCAGCCTGCTGCGCAGCACGGCCAGCCCGGGGCGTTCGGGCAGGGCCCGGGCCAGTGCGTAGTAACCGGCGGCGAGCTTGGACAGGACCGCCTTGGGTCCTTCCAGCGCGGGCTCGCTGATCGGGTTCACCAGCACCAGCCGGGCGAAGTCCCCGGGGTGGGCGGCCAGGTAGTGGGAGGCCACGATGGAGCCAAAGGAATGCCCCAGCAGCACCGTGTCCCCGGGCAGGTCCAGGTCCCGGCGCAGCGCACCGAGCACCAGTCCGTAGGAGGCGGTCGAGTGGGGCAGCGCGGGGAAGGGGGACGACTCCCCGAACCCGGGCAGGTCCGGGACCACAAGGGTGTGCCCGGGCAGGGCATCCACGATCCGGGCCAGGCCGTGCCGGTCCCCGCGGAAGCCGTGGACCATCAGGATCGTGGACTTCGGCCGTCCCGCGGCCGGGTAGGTCCAGCAGCGCACCCGCGCGCCCTCGACCGCGTGGTCGGAGACGGTGGCGGGGCGGGTGCCGGCCAGCGGCAGGTCAAAGCTCATGCATCCACCCTAGCGGGCGGGGCTCCCGCGGCGGCCGAGGCGGGCTGCGGGAACCGGGACAGGGGCATTGGGGGGCCGCGTTGACGGCCCGGTGGGGGGCCGATAGCTTCGGGGGATGCGCCGCTACGTACTCGCCATCGACCAGGGGACCACCTCCTCCCGGGCCGTCGTCGTCGACGGTTCCGGGCTGATCGTGGCGACGGCCCAGCGCGAGCACCGCCAGTATTTCCCGCACCCGGGCTGGGTGGAGCACGACGTCGTCGAAATCCGCGACAACGTGCGCCTGGTCGTGGCCGAGGCCCTCGCCGCGGCGGGGCTGGGCGGCGCGGACATCGCGGCCGTCGGGCTCACCAACCAGCGCGAAACCACCGTGGTGTGGGACCGCCGCACCGGCGAACCCGTGCACCGGGCGATCGTATGGCAGGACACCCGCACCCGGGCGGCCGTGGATGCGCTGGCGGCCGACGGCGGCACCGGCCGCTTCCAGGCAGTGACGGGGCTGCCGCTGGCGACCTACTTTTCCGCCACCAAGATCGCCTGGATCCTGGACCACGTGCCCGGCGCCCGGGCCGACGCGGAGGCCGGCCACCTGGCCTTTGGCACCACGGATTCCTGGATGCTGTGGAACCTCACCGGCGGGCCGGCCGGGGGCGTGCACGCCACCGACGCCACCAATGCCTCGCGCACGCTGCTGATGGACCTGCGCACCCTGGAATGGTCCCCGGCCCTGCTGGAGGCGTTCGGCATCCCCGCGGCCATGCTGCCGCGCATCGCGGCCTCCGCGGAGGTCTACGGCACGGTCGCCGCCTCGGAGCCGCTGGTGGGGGAGGTGCTGGCCGGGGTTCCGGTGGCCGGGATCCTGGGCGACCAGCAGGCGGCCACCTTCGGGCAGACCGTGTTCGCCCCCGGTGCGGCCAAGAACACCTACGGCACGGGCTGCTTCATGGACATGGTCACCGGAACCGAACCGGTGTTCTCCGCCAACGGGCTGCTCACCACCGTGGCCTACCGGCTGGCCGGGCAGGACCCGGTGTACGCCCTGGAGGGATCGATTGCGGAGGCCGGGTCGCTGGTGCAGTGGCTGCGGGACAACCTGGGCATCATCTCCACCTCCGCCGAGGTGGAGCAGCTGGCCGCGTCGGTGGAGGACAATGCCGGGGTGTACTTCGTGCCCGCCTTCTCCGGACTGTTCGCTCCGCACTGGCGCCCGGAGGCCCGCGGCGCCGTCTTCGGGCTGACCCGCTACGCCACCCGGGCGCACCTGGCCCGGGCCGCGCTGGAGGCCACCGCCTTCCAGGTCGCCGAGGTCGTCGCCGCGGCCGCCGCGGACTGTTCCCGCCCGCTGACCGAGCTGCGCGTGGACGGCGGCATGGCGGTGAACGATGCGCTGATGCAGTTCCAGGCCGACCTGCTCGGCATCGACGTCGTGCGCCCGGCCGTCACGGAGACCACCGCGCTGGGTGCGGCCTTCGCCGCCGGCCTCGCCGTGGGGCACTGGTCCTCCCTGGAGGAGCTGGGACGAACCTGGCACGAGGAGCGCCGGTTCGTTCCCGACCTGGACGCGGGCCGCCGCGCGGCGCTGCTGCGCCGGTGGGATTCGGCCGTGCGGCGCACCTTCGGCTGGCTCGACGACGCGTAGCGGCGCCGCCCCGTATACCCGCCCCCTGTCACCCGCCCCCGGGTATCCGGGCCTTCCCCGGCGAGCGCGGGCGCTGTTGTAGACTGGCCGCATGGAGACGACCCTGCTTCTACGCTAGCCGCGCGTTCGAAACGCGTGGCCGCCCCTTGCATGCCAAGGGGCTTTTGCATGTTCCGGGCAGGACAGGTCCCCGGGGCACGGCAGGCAGGACACGGAACGGCCGCCCCGATCGGGACGGCCGCACAAGGAGAAGGCGAAGCACACAGTGAGCACCCAGCCAACCGGCACCGAAACCGGCGGATCGACGTACCGCTTCCAGGACCTGGAGGCGAAGTGGGGACCCGTCTGGGAGGAACTTGGCGTCTTCACGCCGAAGGACGACGGCTCGGCCGAGCGCCGCTACGTGCTGGATATGTTCCCGTACCCCTCCGGAGACCTGCACATGGGCCACGCGGAGGCGTTCGCCATGGGCGACGTGGTGGCCCGCTACTGGCGCCAGCGTGGCTATGACGTGATGCACCCGATCGGCTGGGACTCCTTCGGGCTGCCCGCGGAGAACGCCGCGATCAAGCGCAACGCGCACCCGGCCGAGTGGACCTACGCGAACATCGACACCCAGGCCGCGTCCTTCAAGCGCTATGCGATCAGCGCGGACTGGTCCCGCCGGCTGCACACCTCCGACCCGGAGTACTACCGCTGGACCCAGTGGCTGTTCACCCGCTTCTACGAAAAGGGCCTGGCCTACCGCAAGGACCACCCGGTGAACTGGTGCCCCAAGGACCAGACCGTGCTGGCCAACGAGCAGGTCGTCAACGGTGCCTGCGAACGCTGCGGCACCCCGGTGACCAAAAAGTCGCTGAACCAGTGGTACTTCAAGATCACCGAGTACGCGGACCGCCTGCTTCAGGACATGGAGCAGCTGAAGGGCCACTGGCCCGAGCGCGTGCTGGCCATGCAGCGGAACTGGATTGGCCGTTCCGAGGGTGCCCACGTGGACTTCGTCATCGAGGCCGCCGGGGAGCGCCCGGAACACAAGGTCACGGTGTTCACCACCCGCCCGGACACCCTGCACGGGGCCACGTTCTTCGTGGTCGCCGCCGACGCGGACCTGGCCTCCGACCTGGTCACGGAGGCCCACCGCGCCGAGCTGGAGGCCTACCAGGAGCAGGTGAAGGCGCTGTCGGAGATCGAGCGCCAGTCCACCGAACGGGAGAAGACCGGAGTCTTCACGGGCCGCTACGCGGTCAACCCGCTCAACGGCGAGAAGCTGCCGGTCTGGGCCGCGGACTACGTGCTGGCCGACTACGGGACCGGGGCCATCATGGCCGTGCCCGCCCATGACCAGCGCGACCTGGACTTCGCCACGAAGTTCGGCCTGCCGGTGCGTGCCGTGCTGGACACCGGGGAGGAGGATCCCGCCGTCACCGGCCTTGCCACCACCGGGGAGGGAATCCTGGTCAATTCGGGCGAGTTGGATGGGCTGAGCAAGGCCGAGGGCATCGCCCGCGCCATTGAGATGGTCGAGGCCGCCGGCACCGGCGAGCGCACGGTGAACTTCCGCCTGCGCGACTGGCTGCTCTCCCGCCAGCGCTTCTGGGGCACCCCGATCCCGATCATCCACTGTGCCGAATGCGGCGAGGTTCCGGTCCCGGACGAGCACCTGCCGGTGCGCCTGCCGGATAACCTGCGCGGCGAGCAGCTGGCCCCGAAGGGCACCTCCCCGCTGGCTGCGGCCGAGGAATGGGTCAACGTGCCCTGCCCGCGGTGCGGAGGCCCGGCCCGGCGCGACACCGACACCATGGACACCTTCGTGGACTCCTCCTGGTACTTCCTGCGCTTCGTGTCCCCGCAGTACACCGAGGGGCCGTTCGATCCGGAGGCCGCGGCCCGGTGGATGCCGGTGGGCCAGTACGTCGGCGGCGTCGAGCACGCCATCCTGCACCTGCTGTACTCCCGGTTCTTCACCAAGGTGGTCCACGACCTGGGCCTGGTGCCGTTCACCGAGCCGTTCAGCGCGCTGCTGAACCAGGGCCAGGTGCTCAACGGGGGCAAGGCGATGAGCAAGTCGCTGGGCAACGGTGTGGACCTGGGCGAGCAGCTGGACAAGTTTGGCGTCGACGCCGTGCGCCTGACCATGGTCTTCGCCTCGCCACCGGAGGACGACGTCGACTGGGCGGATGTTTCCCCGTCGGGTTCGGGCAAGTTCCTGGCCCGCGCCTGGCGCCTGGCCGGGGACGTCTCCAGCGGGGCCGGTGCCGATCCGGCCTCCGGGGACAGGGCCCTGCGTGCCGTCACCCACCGCACCGTGGCCGATTGTGCCGAGCTGCTGGATTCCGGCAAGTTCAACGTGGTGGTCGCCAGGCTGATGGAACTGGTGAACGCCACCCGCAAGGCGATCGACTCGGGCCCCGGCGCGGCCGACCCGGCGGTGCGCGAGGCCGTGGAGGCCACCGCGGTGATCCTGAGCCTGTTTGCCCCGTATACGGCCGAGGACATGTGGTCCCTGCTCGGCCACGAGCCCGCGGTCGCCAACGCCGGGTGGCCCGCGGTCGATCCGGCCCTGCTGGTCCAGGACACGGTCGTCGCCGTCGTGCAGGTCCAGGGCAAGGTCCGTGACCGCCTCGACGTGCCGGTGGACATCACCGAGGAGGCGCTGCGCGAGCTGGCGCTGGCCTCCGAGCCTGTTCAGCGGGCCCTGGACGGCCGGGGGCTGCGCACGGTGATTGTGCGCGCGCCCAAGCTCGTGAACATCGTCCCGGCCTAGGCGGAAAAGCCCGTGGAGCTTCCCGAAGGTCCCAGCCAGCCCGGCAAGGCGATCCGCCCGCCGGGCTGGCTGGAGCGCCTGGCGGGACGCCTCCGCGAGTCCGGGGCCAGGGTGCCGCGCCGGGGCGAGCGCACGCCGGCCCCCCGCGTGGCGGTGGTTACCGACTCCGCTGCCGCGGTCCCGCACGAGTGGTGCGCGGAGCACTCGGAGGCGCTGCGGGTGGTGGCCATGCCGGTGATGATCGACGGGCAGATCTACACTGAGGGCCTGGACGACGTCGAGACCGAGCTGGCCCTGGCCCTGGCCCTGGGCCGGCGCGTGCAGACGTCCCGTCCGGCCCCGGGGCTGTTCCTGCGCTCCTACCGGGAGCTGGCGGCGGCCGGTGCGCGCGAGATCGTCTCCATCCACCTTTCCGCCGCGCTGTCCGGGACGGTTGAAGCGGCCCGGCTGGCCGCCGCGGAAAGTCCGGTCCCGGTGCGCGTGGTGGACACCTCCACGGTGGGTCTTGCCCAGGGTTTTGCCGTGATGGACGCGGTTGCGGCCGCCGCGGCCGGTGCCACCGGGGAAGAGGTTGCCGCGGTCGCGGGCCGGGCCCGGGGAAACACCATTTTCTTCGCCGTTCCCAGCCTGGAGCAGTTGCGCAAGGGCGGCCGGATCGGGGCCACGGCGAGCGTTTTGGGCACCTGGCTGGCCGTGAAGCCCCTGCTGACCGTGGCGGGCGGGCAGATCTCGGTCGCCGAAAAGGTCCGGACCCTGCCCCGGGCCCTGGCGCGGCTGGTGGTCCTGGGCCGGCAGGCTGCCGCCGCGGCCCCGGGCGGGGCGAGGATCGCGGTGCAGTACTTCGGCAACGAGGACCAGGCCCGGGAACTGGTCCACGAGTTGTCCGGGGCCTCGGCGACCCCCGTGCTGTGCGAGGCGCTGCCGGCCGTGCTGGCCGCCCATACCGGGGCCGGTATCCTGGCGGTGGCCATCGCCCCGCTGCACCCCAACCCGCTGGGTGCCGACCGGATGGACGCCTCTTCGGGGCGCACCCCGGCGCCGGAGGCACTGCCGGGCAAGGCACAGGGTGGGGCACAGGGCAAGGCACAGGGCAAGACACAGGGCGGGGCACCGGCCGAGCGGCAGGACTAGGCGCCAGGACTGGGAGCCAGGCCGGACGCATCCTCCCGGACGCCTCTCCTTCCGGGCCCTTGCCCGCCCGACCCCTCCATTGGCCCTCCACAGGATCCGGGCACGGGGAGCCTTTCCACCTCCCGCTGCGACCGTCCCTGCCGGGCCCGCGCCCGACCCTACGGTGGGTGGATGGTCCGCCACCGATGGGAGCTTCGCACCCGCGCCGCCGCTCTGGACGCCCCCCGCAGCAGGGTCCGCCTGGGCGCCGGCAGGGCCGCTACTCTGTGCGTCCTGTTCGCCGCGCTGGCCTGGATCAGCGCCAGCCTCCTTTTCCATCCCCCGGCCCGGGCGGGGGAAGAACTGGGACGGATCGAGCTCGAAGGCGCCGTCCAGGGACAAGCCCGTGCCGCCCAGGATGGCCCGGCACAGCCGGGAGGGGAAGTCCCACCCACGGAAGGGGCCGTCCCGGGCGGGCAGGCCCTGCAGCACGGGAGCCCCCGCCAGGACGGAACTTTGGGCCACGGCGGAATCGCCGGGCCGGACGGCGGCCAAGCGCCGAATGGACCGGACCCGCAGGGCGGCACATCGGCGGTGGACGTGGTCGTCCACGTGGCCGGGGCGGTCAAGCGGCCTGGGGTCTACAGGCTTCCCTCCGGAACCCGCGCCCACGAGGCGGCCGATGCCGCCGGCGGGCTGACCGGCAAGGCGAACGCCGGGGCGGTGAACCTGGCCGCGCCCCTCACGGACGGGCAGCAGTTGTACATCCCGGAGCGGGGCGAACCCGTCCCGCCTGGCGGCAGCAGCCCTGGCGGCGGCAGCGGCGCAGGAACCGCCCCGCCAGGAGGGCAGGAGGCGGCGGGCACCGTCAACCTCAACACGGCCACCTCCGGGGAACTCCAGCGGCTGCCGGGAATCGGACCGGCGCTGGCGGAGCGGATCATCGCCTTCCGGCAGGACAACGGGCCATTCGGATCCCTCGCCGAACTGGACGCGGTCAGTGGGATCGGGCCGGCCGTTTTGTCCCGGCTGGAGGGCAGGGTGTCCTTCTTATGAGGCAGGTTCCCGGCAGGGGGCGGAAACAGGAACCGGTCCGGGTGGAGGCGGAGCCGGGCATCGTGGACCTGCGCGGGGTGTGGGCCGCGGCCGGGGCGTGGTGCTCCGCAGCGGCGGTGGTGCGCATTGCCCCCGCACAGGCGGCGCTGGTGGCCGTGGCCGGGTCCTTCCTGCTGGCACTGATGGCCTGGAACCTGCGCAGCGGCAGGGGCCTGGCGGCCTGGTTCCACCGCGGATGGGCGCCCGTTGCGCTGGCGGCGGCCGGGGCGACGGTGGTGGCTGCGGCCGCTGCCGTGCAGGGGGCCGGCGGCCAGGGCGCCGCAGGGGCGGAACCGCGGTTGGCCGCCTTGGTGGAGGCACGCGAAACGGCCCGGGTCAGGGTGGTCCTGACCATGGCACCCCGGGCCCGCCCCGCCCCCCCAGCCTCCGGCGCCATGGCAGCGGAAAGCCGCGGCGGGGAATGGGTCGCCGAGGCACGCCTCCAGGCCGTGGCCGTCTCCGGGGCCTGGATGTCCACATCCTCCAGGGTCGCGGTCTCCTGGCCGGCCTCCTGGGGCGCGGATGCAGTGGGGGAGGGGGACACGCTGGAGGCGCTGGGTCGACTCTCCCCGATGGCCCCCGGGCGCCGGGAGGTGGCGTGGGTGGGTTTGCGCAGCCCCCCGACCGTGGTGCCCGCCGCGGCGGGAGCCGTGGACCGGGCACGGGAGGACTTCGTGGAGGCGGCCCGGGCGCTGCCGGGGGACGGGCCGGCGCTGCTGCCCGGCATGGTCATGGGGGACCGCCGCGGGCAGGACGCCGGACTGGGGGACGCGATGGCCACGGCCGGGTTGTCCCATCTGACGGCGGTAAGCGGGGCCAACTGCGCGCTGGTGCTGGGAACCGTTCTGGGGGCCGGCCGCGCCTGCCGGCTGGGCCGGACCGCCACGCTGCTGCTGTGCCTGGCGGCGCTGGCCGGATTTGTGGCGGTGGTACGCCCGGAACCGAGCGTCGTGCGGGCGGCGGCGATGGGGACGGTATCAGCCGTCGCCGTGTACGCCGGACGCGGCCGGCAGGCCTTCGCCGCCTTATGCGCCTGCGTGGTGGGACTGCTGGCGTGGGATCCCTGGTATGCGGGCGAGGCGGCCTTCCGGCTCTCCGTCGCCGCGACCGCAGGAATCGCCCTGCTGGGGCGCCCGCTGGCGGTGGTGCTGCATCGCGTTCTCCCCGGCTGGCTGGCCAACGGCACGGCCATCACGGTGGCCGCCCAGGCGTTTTGCCTGCCGGTGCTGCTGACCTTCACTACGGACGTGGCCGCCTACGCCGTGCCGGCGAACCTGGCGGTCGCGCCCCTGGTGCCCCCGGCCACCATCGCCGGGACGGCCGCGCTGGGACTCGCCTTCCTTCCCGGTGCCTCAGTCCTGGTTGCGGCGCTGGTGTGGGTGGCGGGAGTGCCGGCGGCGCTGGTGGGCGGGGTGGGCCGCTGGTTCGCCACGCTGCCGCATGCACACCTGTCCTGGGTCCCGGGTCCGGCCGGTACTGTGGCAGCGCTCCTGGTGGCCGCGGCGCTGGTCGCCGCCGCGTGGATGGTCCGGCTCCCAGGTGGGGTGCCGGCACGGCGCGCCGGAGCGCTGCTGGCAGCTTTCGCCGTGGCCGTCCCCGCAGGCATCCTGCTGCCGGCCACCGCCCTGGTGGGGCGCAATCCCCCGCCCTGGGAAATCGCCCTCTGCGACGTGGGGCAGGGAGATGCCCTGGCCCTGCGCACCGGCCCGGAACGCGCGGTCGTCATCGACACGGGCCCGGACCCCGCACCCGTGCGGACCTGCCTGGACGTCCTGGGCGTGGAGGTGGTCGACGTCCTGGTGCTTACGCACCTGCATGCCGACCACATTGGCGGACTGGAGGGGGTCTTCTCCGGGCGTGAGGTGCGTGAGGTGCTCTACTCCACGGCGGCCCGGGCGCAGGACAGAGAGCCGGGGCAGCGGCCTGGCGCAGGAGCAGCGGGACTTTCGGGGCGGTTGCCCGCAACAGCCCCGGCGCGCAGGGCCTTCGCGGGAGAGCGCGGATCCGCCGGGCCGGTGGAGTGGGAGGTGCTGTGGCCGCTGGCGGGCGCCCCGGCCGCGACGGAGAACGACGCCTCGCTGGTGGTGAAGTACCGGATCGGCGCCGGCGGGACGGCGTCGGGACGCACCCTGACACTGCTGGCCACCGGGGACATCGAGGAGGAGGCAATGGATGTGCTGCTGCGCACCGGCGTGGACCTGCGTGCGGACATCCTCAAGGTCAGCCACCACGGGGCCCGCAACGGGGGCACCGCGGTCATCGGCGCCGCGGGCCCGCGGGCCGCCCTGGTCGGCGTTGGCGCCGGGAACAGCTACGGCCACCCGGCCCCCGAAATCCTGGCCGCACTCCAGGCTGCGGGGACTGCGGTCTTCCGCACGGACACCGCAGGGGCCGTGCTGCTCAGGCGGGAAGGGAGCACCCTCGTGTCCGCCCGCCTGGAGGGCGCGGGAGGGTAGCGGCGGCGCTTCGGCCCGGTGCCGGTACGTGGCGGTAGGATTCAGGAGCAGCAATGTTGGTGAAAGGCGGAGGACAATGGCGGCAGGCAGGACGGCGGCAGGCAGGTCCGGCACGGGCAAGGCGTCGGCGGGCAGGCCCGGTTCCCCCACTGGCTGGCGGAGCGTCGAGCCGGCCCCGCTGGTGCTTCTGCAGGGCCCCGAGGAGTATGTCGCCGGCCGCGTGTTCGAACTCGTTCGCGGCAAGGTCAAGGAGCGCGAGGACGCGGTGGAGGTCACCCGCTTCGACGCCGCCACCTACCAGCGCGGCGAACTGCTGATGGCGGCCAGCCCCTCGCTGTTCGGGGAGGCGAAGGTCATTGAGGTACGCTCCCTGGCTGCCATGAACGAGGACTTCCTCGAGGACGCCCTGGCGTACGCCGCCGCCCCGGCCGGGGACGTCGTGGTGCTGCTGCACCACTCCGGCGGCAACCGCGGCAAGAAACTGCTGGAGCGGCTGCGCGAGGCCGGAGCCACCCTGGTGGACTGCCAGCCCCTGAAGAAGGATTCCGAAAAGCTCGACTTCGTCGCACAGGAGTTCCGCGCCTCCCGCCGCAAAATCCTTCCCGAGGCTGCCCGGGCGCTGGTCGCCGCCGTCGGATCCGACCTCGCCGAGCTCGCCGCCGCGTGCTCCCAGCTGGCCACGGACACCAGCGGGGAGATCGACCAGGACACCGTCGACCGCTACTACGGCGGACGTGTGGAAGCCACCGGGTTCAAGGTCGCCGACGCCGCGCTTTCCGGCCGTGCCGAAACCGCGCTGAGCACCCTGCGCCATGCACTGGCCACCGGCACCGACCCGGTGCCGATCGTTGCCGCCCTGGCCATGAAGCTTCGCCAGGTGGCGAAGGTTGCGGGCCAGCGCAAATCTTCCGGCCAGCTGGCGAAGGAACTGGGCATGGCCCCCTGGCAGGTCCAGCAGGCGCAGGAGCAGGCCCAGTACTGGACCCAGGACGAGCTGGTGAAGTGCCTGCGCCTGGTCGCCGAGGCCGACGCCATGGTCAAGGGTGCCTCCCGCGACCCCGAATACGCAGTCGAGCGCGCCGTGACGGGAATAGCCCTCGCGGCCCGTCGCTGACGCCGCTCCGCACACCAAGGCCGGACACAAAAGCGAGGGCCGCCCCGGGGAAACCCCGGAGCGGCCCTCGCCGTGCATCCAACGCTTAGAGCGCGCTGACCTTCTTGGAGATCGCGGACTTGCGGTTGGCGGCCTGGTTCTTGTGGATGACGCCCTTGCTGACGGCCTTGTCCAGCTTCTTGCCGGCGGTGGACAGCGCGGCGGCCGCGGCATCCTTGTCGGCGGCGGCGACAGCGGAGTTGACGGAGCGGATGACCGTCTTCAGCTCGGACTTGATGGCAGCGTTGCGCTGGCGGGCCTTCTCGTTGGTGAGAATGCGCTTCTTCTGGGACTTGATGTTAGCCACTAGTTAAACTCTCTTGCTTTTCGCGGAATGGGTCTAGAGGGTTACTTCCGGGCCATCGACTGAGCGGCGTGGGGATACCTATGGCGACCCTAGAAGAAGGTGCCCGTTCGACCTGCGCGGGCACACAGCATTAGATACTAGCAGGTCGTCCCGAGGGAAGGCGACTTTGCGCAGCCGGCGCGCCGGGTCCGCTGCCCGGTGCCGCACCGGCCTGGAGGCGCTGGCTTAGAGGCGCTGGCTTAGAGGCGCCGGGCGACCGCCTCGAACCGTTCCCGGTCCAGCACCGCCCCTTCGCGGCGCACGGCTCCGGGCAGCAGCCGCACCACACGGTCCAGCTTGACCTCGCTCGGCCGGCCCTGCCGGTCCCACGGGCCGGAGCCCACGTCCAGGTAGTCCCCGTCGCGGCGGGTCCCGTTGTTGCGGTCCCTGGAGGTGAGCATCAGCGCCAGCAGGTAGTCCCCGTCATGCCCGACCAGCAGCACCGGCCGGTCCTTGCCCTGCCCATGGTCCTCCTCGTAGGGCACCCACGCCCACACGACCTCGCCCGGATCGGGCCGCCCGTCCGGGGTCGGCGCGTAGCGGGCACGGACCTTCCCGGTGAAGTCACCCGGGTACCCTCCCTGCTCCCAGCTGGCGGACCCACCCAGCCCGGCCCCGGAGCCGGGCTGCGGCCCGGGCTTCGCGCCGGCGGCGCGGGCGGGCCGCCGGGGGGAGGGCACCGGGCCGGGCCTGCCGCCACCGGGCCTGCCGTCGCCGGCGGGGGAGTTGCCGCGGCCCTTACCGCGGGCGGCGGCAGAGGCCGGGCGCGGTCCGCCGGCGGGCGCCGTGCCGCTTCCCGCAGCTGCGCCCCTTCCCTGCGTTGTCCCGGGTCCCCGGGCCGGACCGGCGCCAAACAGGCGCGCGAGCGCATCGAGGAGCGTGCGGACGAGGGGGCCTCCGGATTTCATGCGCAACAGGCTACCGCTACTTCCCCGGAGAAACCCCAGCGAGCGGGTCGCGGCAGACGGGGCCCGCCCCGGCATGGGACAATGAGTGCTTGCGGTTCATCCGCGTTCGTCTGTGCCGTTCGTCCCTACCCCGTCCGTCAGCAAGAGTGAGGTCACCCACGTGTCACCCATGGCCCGCACCGCACCGGTGCCCGCCGCCACCGATCCGGCGATCATCAGGAACTTCTGCATCATCGCCCACATCGACCACGGAAAGTCGACCCTGGCCGACCGGATGCTGCAAAAGACCGGCGTCGTTGCCGCCCGGGACATGAAGGCCCAGTACCTGGACCGCATGGACATCGAGCGCGAGCGCGGCATCACCATCAAGAGCCAGGCCGTGCGCATGCCGTGGGAGGTCGAGGGCACCGCCTACGCCCTGAACATGATCGACACCCCGGGCCACGTCGACTTCACCTACGAGGTCTCCCGTTCGCTGGCCGCCTGCGAGGGCGCGGTCCTGCTGGTCGATGCGGCCCAGGGCATCGAGGCCCAGACGCTGGCCAACCTGTACCTGGCGATGGAGAACGACCTCACCATCATTCCCGTGCTGAACAAGATCGACCTGCCGGCCGCCCAGCCGGAGAAGTACGCCCTGGAGCTGGCCAACCTGATCGGCGGGGACCCGGCGGACGTGCTGCGGGTCTCCGGCAAGACCGGCGAGGGCGTCGAGGCGCTGCTGGACAAGATTGTGCGCGACCTTCCCGCTCCGGTGGGCAACGCGGACGCGCCGGCCCGCGCGATGATCTTCGACTCCGTCTACGACACCTACCGCGGCGTGGTCACCTACGTCCGCGTGGTCGATGGCAAGCTGTCCCCGCGCGAGCGCATCCAGATGATGTCCACCAAGGCCAGCCACGAACTGCTGGAGATCGGGGTCAGCTCCCCGGAGCCGACCCCGACCCAGGGCCTGGGCGTGGGCGAGGTGGGCTACCTGATCACCGGCGTGAAGGACGTGCGCCAGTCCAAGGTCGGCGACACCGTCACCAACCTGGCCAAGCCCGCGGCGGAGTCGCTGGGCGGCTACCAGGACCCCAAGCCCATGGTGTTCTCCGGCCTGTACCCGATCGACGGCTCCGACTACCCGGCGCTGCGCGATGCGCTGGACAAGCTGCAGCTGAACGACGCGGCCCTGGTCTACGAGCCGGAAACCTCCGTGGCGCTGGGCTTCGGCTTCCGCGTGGGCTTCCTGGGGCTGCTGCACCTGGAGATCGTCCGCGAGCGCCTGGAGCGCGAGTTCAACCTGGACCTGATCTCCACCGCGCCGAACGTGGTGTACGAGGTCAAGACCGAGGACAAGAAGATGATCACGGTCACCAACCCCAGCGAGTTCCCGGGCGGAAAGATCCTCGAGGTCCACGAGCCCATGGTGGCCGCCACGATCCTGGCCCCGAACGAGTTCGTTGGCGCCATCATGGAGCTGTGCCAGTCCCGGCGGGGGCACATGCGCGGCATGGACTACCTCTCCGAGGACCGGGTGGAGCTGCGCTACTGGCTTCCGCTGGCGGAAATCGTCTTTGACTTCTTCGATGTCCTCAAGTCCAAGACCCGCGGCTACGCCTCGCTGGACTGGAAGGCCGACGGCGAGCAGGTCTCCGACCTGGTGAAGGTGGACATCCTGCTCCAGGGCGAGCAGGTGGACGCGTTCAGCGCCATCACCCACAAGGACAAGGCGTACTCCTACGGCGTCATGATGACCCAAAAGCTGCGCGAACTTATCCCGCGCCAGCAGTTCGAGGTGCCCATCCAGGCCGCGATCGGCTCGCGCATCATCGCCCGCGAAAGCATCCGCGCCATCCGCAAGGACGTGCTGGCCAAGTGCTATGGCGGCGACATCTCCCGCAAGCGCAAGCTCCTGGAGAAGCAGAAGGAAGGCAAGAAGCGCATGAAGATGGTGGGCCGCGTCGAGGTCCCCCAGGAGGCGTTCATCGCCGCGCTGTCATCCGACGATTCCAAGGACAAGAAGAAGTAGGAACCATGGCCGGCGCGCTGCCCCTGGGCGATCCCGCCCCGGCGGACGGGACGCTCCCCCCCACCGTGCTTGACGGTGCGGGGGAGCGGCCGTTCTCCGTCTATGTCCACATCCCGTTCTGCGCGGTGCGCTGCGGGTACTGCGACTTCAACACCTACACCGCGCAGGAGCTCGGGCACGGATCCAGCCAGGACACCTACGCCGCGGCGGTCTGCCGCGAAATCGGGTTCGGCGCGGCCGTGCTGGAGGCCTCGGGGCTTCCGGCGCGCCGCGCGGGGACGGTGTTCTTCGGGGGCGGAACGCCCACTCTGCTGCCGGCCGCGGACCTTGCGGCCGTGCTGGGGGCCGTCCGGGACGCGTGGGGCCTGGAGCCCGGCGCCGAGGTCACCACCGAGGCCAACCCGGATTCCGTGACGCCCGAATCGCTGCGCACCCTGGCCGAGGCCGGGTTCACCCGCGTCTCCTTCGGCATGCAGTCGGCTGTCCCGCACGTGCTCAAGGTCCTGGACCGGACGCACCGCCCCGAGCGCGTGGGGCAGGCCGTCAGCTGGGCCCGCGAGGCGGGCCTGGAGGTGAGCGTGGACCTGATCTACGGCACTCCCGGGGAGTCGCTGGAGGACTGGCGGCGCAGCCTGGAGGAGGCGCTGTCCTACGGACCGGACCACATCAGCGCCTACGCGCTGATCATCGAGGAAGGAACCCGGCTGGCCGCGCGCATCCGCCGGGGGGAGGTCCCGGACATCGACGATGATGACCATGCGGACAAGTACCTCCTCGCGGAGGAGCTGCTCACCGCTGCCGGCTTCGGCTGGTACGAGGTCTCCAACTGGAGCCGGGACGAGGCAACCCGCTGCCGCCACAACCTGGCCTACTGGTCCGGCGGCGACTGGTGGGGCGCCGGACCGGGCGCGCATTCACACGTGGGCGGAGTGCGCTGGTGGAACGTCAAGCACCCGGCCGCCTACCAGCAGCGCGTCGACTCCGGAGCCTCCCCGGCGGCGGGCCGCGAAACGCCCGACGCCGAAGCGCGCTACCTGGAGGAGGCGATGCTGCTCACCCGCATCGTCGAGGGCCTTCCCGCGGCGCGCCTTCGCCCGGAAGGGCGCAGGGCCATCGCCGGGCTCATCGCCGACGGACTGGTGGAACCGGCGGCCGCCTTCGCCGGCCGGGTGGTGCTGACCCTGCAGGGCCGCCTGCTCGCCGACGCCGTGGTGCGCCGGCTGCTGGACTTCTAGGCCTCCGGAGGGGCCGCCTGCTTGACTGTGCCTACTTGACTGCGCCTACCTTGCCAGGCGGAAGTGCCTACTTGACCATGCGGAAGTTCAGCAGGTACCGGTAGGGGCGTCCCTTGTTGGTCTCGATGCCGGCCACCACGCCGCTGACGGTCAGGTACAGCCAGATTCCCACGGCCAGGATCGCGAAGAATCCTCCGATGAAGGGGATCAGTGCCAGCAGGTTGGCCAGCATTGCCAGCACCGTCAGCGGGAGGGCGAAATTCAGCGCCTCCTTGGACTCCTGCGCGGTGAACGGGCCGCGGTCGCGGTAGACGTAGTAGATGATGGCCGCGGGGAGGAAGCCCAGGATGCAGCCGAAGTGGGAAATCATGGCCCACTGGCGGTCCTCGGAGGGGGTCAGCGGCAGCGGCGCCGGCGAGGAACCCTCGAACCGGCCGGCAGCCTCCGCCCCGTCGCGGGTCTTGTCTGGGTGCCCGTTGGTCACGCTTGCATCCTCCACTAGTTTTCCTGCTTGTCCGCCAAGTCTACCGGGCGAGGGACCCGCGGCGAGCGCAGCAAGCCGGCGGGAGCCGGGTAGACGCTACCGGGCGAGGGACCCGCGGCGAGCGCAGCAAGCCGGCGGGAGCCGGGTAGACGCTACCGGGCGAGGGACCCGCGGCGAGCGCAGCGAGCCGGCGGGAGCCGGGAGCCTGGGGGAGCCTGGGGGAGCCTGGCAGGCGCTAGCTGCCGTCCCGGCGGCTCTCCTCTGCCGTCAGGAAATCGATGACTTCCTCCACGCGGCCCAGCAGCGACGCCTCCAGGTCCGCGTAGGTGCGCACGTTCCCCAGCAGCCGCTTCCACCCCAGCGCCACGTCGGCCGGGGTCTGCGACGGCCATCCCAGCCCGCGCAGGATGCCGGTCTTCCAGTCCGTGCCGCGCGGGACCACCGGCCAGGCCGGGATCCCGAGCACGGAGGGGCGGATCGCCTGCCACACGTCCACGTAGGGGTGCCCCACCACCAGGACGTTGCCGCGGGCCCCGGGCACGGCCATCGCGGCGGCGGCGATGCGCTCCTCCTTCGACCCGGCGACCAGGTGGTCCACCAGGATGCCGAGCCGGCGGCCCGGGCCGGGGGAAAAGTCGCGGACGGCGGCGGCGAGGTCGTCGACGCCATGCAGGGGCTCGACGACGATGCCCTCCACGCGCAGGTCGTGGCCCCAGACCTTCTCCACCAGTTCCGCGTCGTGCTTGCCCTCCACCCAGATGCGGCTGGCCCGGGCGGTGCGCGCCTTGAGGTTCCGCACCACCACCGAACCGGAGGCGCTGCGGGCCGGGGCGGCCTGCGCGGGCGGGGCTGACGCCTGGGCGACGGCGGGGTCCACGAGTTCGACCGGCTCGCCTTCCAGCAGGAAGCCGAAGCCGGTCCGGAACGATTTGGTCCTGCCGTGGCGGTCCTCCAGGGCGACCACGCGCATCCCGCCGGCCTTCTCCACCCGGACCACTTCGCCCACCCATCCGGTCTGGACGTCCTCGAGCAGCAGTCCGACGGCGGCGGGAACCTTGCGCAGCTCGCGCCGCTTGGGTGCCCCGATCTCCTGCGCCCCCCAGTCGTACGTGCCCATGTCCCGCCCTTGCCTTCCGATCCCTGGCCGGGGGCACTCCGCCCGCCGTCCCGCCCGCCACCGGCGTGCGCGCGGCCCCCATGCTAACAACGCGCGGAAGGTATTAGACTTAGCACTTGAACGTGTCGAGTGCTAAGGCCTCGGCGAAAGAGAGCACGGAGGGTGGGACCATGTCCGAACCGCGGCGGCTTGAGGTCTTAAGGGCCATCGTCGAGGACTACGTACACTCGCGCGAGCCCGTGGGCTCCAAGGCGCTCGTGGAGCGCCACCGCCTCGGGGTCTCGGCGGCGACCATCCGCAACGACATGGCCTCGCTCGAGGAGGAGGGGCTGATCGTCGCCCCGCACACCTCGGCCGGGCGCATTCCCACCGAGAAGGGCTACCGCCGCTTCGTGGACCGCATCGAGGACGTCAAGCCGCTTTCGCCGGCCGAACGCCGCGCCATCCAGTCGCTGCTGGAGGGCTCGGACGACATGGACGTGGTCCTGGACCGCACGGTGCGCCTGCTCGCCCAGCTGACCCACCAGGTCGCCGTCATCCAGGTGCCCCGGTTCAGCGACGCCAAGGTCCGCCACATCGAACTCGTCGGACTCGGCGCCGGACAGGTGCTCGTGGTGCTCATTTCCACCACCGGCAAGGTGGAGCAGCGGGTCGTTCCGCTGGCCCCGGAAACCACCGACGAGGACCTGCACGACCTTAAGTCCGCCTTCCTGGCCGCCCTGTCCGGCCGGCGCATGGAGGACGTCCGCGACCTGTGCCAGGGCGCCGCGGACCAGCTGCCGCCCCGGCTCGCGCCGGCGGGCGCCCAGCTGGCCGCCGCGGTCGGCGCGCTGGCCCGCAACAGCGGCGCCGAGCGCATCATCATGGCCGGCACCGCGAACCTGGCCCGCGCCACCGGAGACTTCTCCCACACCATCACCCCGGTGCTGGAGGCCCTCGAGGAGCAGGTGGTGCTGCTGCGCCTGTTCTCCGAGATGGAGCAGGACGCGCACGGGATCTCGGTGAGCATCGGCAGCGAGCACGCCCACGGCAGCCTGGCGGAGACCTCGGTGGTGGCCACCGGCTACGTCCCCGGATCCACCGCCAAGGTCGGAGTGCTGGGCCCGACCCGCATGGACTACCCCAACAGCATCGCGGCCGTGCGTGCCGTCGCCCGGTACCTGTCGCGGATCCTCGCCGGCTGACCCGGCCCCGCGCCAAGAATTCACCCTCACGAAAGGACACAGCGAAGACTGTGAGCACCCACTACGACGTCCTGGGCGTCGCGCAGGACGCGAGCACCGAGGAAATCAAGAAGGCCTACCGCAAGCTGGCCCGCAAGCTGCACCCGGACGTGAACCCCGGCGAGGAGGCGGCCGAGCAGTTCAAGCTGGTGACGCGGGCCTATGAGGTCCTCTCCGACACCGAGAAACGGCGCAACTACGACGCGACGGGCAACGAGAACGGCACCGGCGGATTTGGCGCGGGCGGAGCCGGGGCCGGCTTCGGCTTCAGCGACATCTTCGAGCAGTTCTTCGGCGCCGGCGGAGGCCAGCAGGGCCCCATGTCCCGGACCAGCCGGGGCCGCGACGCGCTCATCACCGCGACCATCGACCTGCAGGACGCCGTCCGGGGCGTGGTGTACCCGCTGGAGATGGAAACCGCCGTCACCTGCCCCACCTGCAACGGCAGCTGCTGCCGGCCCGGCACCCACCCCGTGGAATGCACCATCTGCCACGGGCGTGGACAGGTGCAGCGCCCGGTGCGCTCCTTCCTGGGCCAGATGATGTCCGTGGAGACCTGCAGCGCCTGCCGCGGCTACGGAACCACCCTGCCAAGCCCCTGCAACGAGTGCATGGGCCAGGGCCGCGTGCGCCAGCGCGTCAGCAAGCAGCTCAAGGTGCCCGCCGGCGTCGGCACCGGCACCCGCATCCACCTGGCCGGCCAGGGCGAGGCCGGCCCCGGCGGGGGCCCGGCCGGGGACCTCTACGTCGAGATCGAGGTGCGCCGGCACCCGGTCTTCGAGCGCGACGGCAACGACCTGCATGCCACGCTGAAAGTTCCCATGACCGCCGCCGCACTGGGTACCGACATCTCCCTGGACACCTTCGACGGCAGCCAGACCGTCACCGTGGAGCCGGGTACCCAGTCCGGCGAAAGCGTCCGCCTTGCCCAGCTGGGAGTCCCGCGCCTGCGCGGCACCGGCCGCGGCGACCTGATCGTCACCATCGAGGTGGAGACCCCGACCCGGCTGGACGCCGAGCAGCGCGAGCTGCTGGAGCGGCTGGCCGAGCTGCGCGGCGACCACGTGGCCGAGGGCCGCTTTGAGCACCGCGGGGTGTTCTCCCGCCTGCGCGACAAGCTGCGCGGCTGATGAGCAACCAGTCGTTCCTGGCCGGGCCCGGAGCCCTCGACGGGGTTCGGGCCGGGGACACGCTTACCCTCGACGGCCCCGAGGGGCACCATGCCGTAGCGGTCAAGCGGGTCAGGGCCGGGGAGGCCATCGACCTCGTGGACGGACGCGGCCGCCGCGCCGTGTGCACCGTCACCGCAACCGCCAAGGCGGGGCTGGACGCCCGCGTCGACGAGCTGCACACCGACCCGGCACCCGCGGTCTCCACGGTCCTTGTCCAGGCCCTCGCCAAAGGCGACCGCGACCTGCTGGCGGTCGAGTCCGCCGTTGAACTGGGCATCGACCGGGTGGTGCCGTGGCAGGCGGAGCGCTGCGTGGTGCGCTGGCAGGGCGACCGCGCCGCCAAGGGACAGGCCAAGTGGGAATCGACGGTGCGCGCCGCGCTCAAGCAGTCGCGCCGCTCGCGCCTGCCCGCCGTGGAACCCGTACTGACGACGGCGCAGCTCGCCGCGCGCTGCGCAACGGGCGGAGGCAGCGCCGCCGCGGAACGGCTCGCCATTGTGCTGCACGAGCAGGCGCAGCGGCCGCTGGGCGCGGTGGTGGCGGAGTGGATGGCCGCACGGGCCCGCTACGAGGCCCCCGAGGCGCCGGCCCCCGCGGAGGCGCTTCCCGGGGAGATCCTGCTGATTGTTGGTCCGGAGGGCGGAATTTCTGACACGGAGGTGGAAAGGCTCGCCGCTGCCGGCGCGGTACCGGCACGCCTGGGTTCCCACGTCCTGCGGGCCTCCACGGCCGGTCCCGCCGCGCTGGTGCTGGTGCGCCACCTGGCGGGCCTGCTGGACTGAACGGCCGAAAACCGGAGGGGCTGCTGCGGCCTAGTACTACAGTCGCGTTTGCTTAGGGTGGGCCCGGCGTGTTGCCGGGTCCACCCGCCGTCATCGTGTTAATCCTTACGGGTGGGCGATGATGTTTGCGTGGCGGAAGTGCGGGAGTGGGCCGAGGGCCTTGTCGAGGTCGGGGAGCTGATCGGGGGCAGATTCGCCCGCTCGGAGCCGCGGGCGAACGCGGTGGAGTACGTGCGGGGGCTGCTCTCGGAAGCGGAGCGGAAGAATTCCTGGACCCTTTCGGAGCGGGCCGGGCATCGGGTGCCGGATCGGATGCAGCGTTTGCTCTCGAGCACGGACTGGGACCCGGACGGGCTGCGGGATGACCTGCGCGGTTACGTCGTGGATCGGCTCGGTGACCCGGAGGGGGTGCTGATCGTGGACGAGACCGGGTTCCTGAAGAAGGGGAAGCGCTCGGCCGGGGTGGCCCGCCAGTACTCGGGCACCGCGGGCCGGGTGGAGAACTGCCAGATCGGGGTGTTCCTGACCTACGCCACCAATCAGGGCCGCACGTTCCTGGACCGCGAGCTCTACCTGCCCAAGGAATGGACGGAGGACCCGGACCGCTGCGCGGCGGCCGGCATCCCGGAAGGGCGCGGGTTCAAGACCAAGGGCGACCTGGCGATTCAGATGATCGAGCGCGCCGTGGACGCCGGGGTACCCGCCTGGTGGGTGGCCGGGGACGCGGTCTACGGCCAGTACCACCGGCTGCGCCGGACCTTGGAGGAACGCGGGCTCTTCTACGTGCTCGCGGTCCCGGTCTCCCAGCGCGTCGTGGTCAAGGACGGGTCCTGGCTCGGCACCGAAAAGCGCGCCGATCAGGCGGTGGCGGACCTGGTCCCGACCGCGTGGCGGACCCGTTCGGCCGGGTCCGGGTCCAAGGGCGTGCGCGACTACGCCTGGGCGAGGGTGCGCATCAACGGGGCCGAGGACGGGCGTGCCGAGCACTGGCTGCTGGCCCGACGGTCCCTGGCCGACCCTTCCGAGGCCGCGTACTTCATCTGCCACACCCCCAAGCGCGTCGCGCTGGCCGAGATGGCCCGGATCGCCGGGATCCGGTGGGCCATCGAGGAGACCTTCCAGACCGCCAAGGGCCAGACCGGCCTGGACCACTACCAGGTCCGCCAATACACCGGCTGGTACCGGCACATCACCTTGTCCATGATCGCCCACGCCTTCCTGACCGCCGTCAAGGCCAAAAAGGGGGCACCGGACCCGGGCGGCCAGGCCTCGTAGCACTCTCCCTGCCCGAGATCCGGCACCTGATCACCCGCCTCGCCTGGGCCCACATCCCCAACCCCGAGCACGTCCTGGACCGCTCACGCTGGCGCCGAAAACACCAGCACAACGCCCGAAAACACCACTACCGGACACGCCAAGAGCGGAAATAAACGCGACTGTAGTACTAGTTCCCCTGGACGGTGAAGTCCTTGGTGTCCTCGGCCAGTCGCCCGGTGCCGGTGGGGGGCGCACCCCAGACCGCGAGCCGGTAGCTGCCCCGGGGGAGCGTCAGGGAAATCTCGAACTCGTTGGCGGCCAGGTCCGCCTCCCCGGTCCGGACGGTGCCGGAGGCGACCACCGGATCGGCCTTCCCGCCGTCGGTTTGCCGCACCTCCCAGCGGGTTCCGGCGGGAAAGTCCGCGGCGTAGCCGTGGATGCGCACGGGGTTGCCCGTGGCGACCCCGCCCTGCACCGGGTCCACGATCCAGATCGGGGCGCCAAAGGTCGCGTCCCGGGACAGGGGACGATCCAGGGGAACGTGGCCGAAGGCTTCGTGGCCGGCACGCCCGTCCACCAGCAGGACCACCTCCGCGGCGGCTCCCCCCAGCAGGCCGGCGTTGGCCGCCGCCGACGTCGCGGTGAAGACCAGCTGCTGGATGGCGCGCTGGGCGAGCCCCGCGTCCAGCCGGCGCGCGAACGCGTCGGCTGAGAGGTCCACCGTGATCACGTTGTCGGCCGAGATCGAGGTGCCAATGCGGCTGGCGGGGCTCCACACGTTGAAGAAGTCGGGGTCCTCCGGTGACTGCTCCAGCATGTGCTTGATGCTGGTGGTTACCGGATCGCCCTGGTCCTCCGCCCGCACGTACTCGCGGTAGAGGTAGACGGTGGAGTCGCGTTCTCCCAGCCAGTAGACGGGGGAGAGGCTGCGGGAGGCAACCGGCTCAAGGGCCGTGCCGCTGGCGGCCGCGGGCACCTTCTGCAGGGCCTCGGTGGGCACCGGCATGGTGCTGGACGCCCCGCCGGGCCCCTCCGCGCAGGCCGAAACCATCGCCAGGCACGCCGCCAGTCCCAGCGCGGCGATACGGGCGCGGGTCCTGAGGCGGGTGTGGCGGGTCAAGGGTCATTCCTTCCTGCGAAAACACGGACAGCCAAGCGGCGCTTAACCCAGCTTGGCACAGCCCGCCGGGGAGGCGCGGCACCCGAGGGCCTGCCGCCCGGAACGTTGCACAAGCGATACCAAAGCCTCCGTCCGTGACTGGCCCGTGTCCTTTGGTCCCAACACCTCACAGGGCACCACGCAGGGAACTTCACAGCGCACCCTAACAGGATGCACGGTGCGTGCGCCCGGCGTGCTCCATCCCTTATGCAGGGGCCGGCCCGGGGACGCGCCGACAAGGTCAAGTACGATGGAAGGGCGCCGGAAAGGCCCGGGAGAGCCCGCGGCCGGATCCGCCGGCGCGAACCAACGGGGAGGTCCGCCAGCAGCATGACCGAGGACGTCAGCAACCCGGGGGACGCGGCGCGCGTCCCCGCGCCCGAGCAGGCCGAACAGGCCGAACAGGCCCGGACCCGCATCCACTTCGACAGCACGGAGGAGATGGTCGCCACGCTCGGCGCCCATGACGAGGTCCTGCGCATCATCCAGGGCGTCTACCCCGCGGCCCAACTCCATGTCCGCGGCAACGAACTCAGCTTCGGCGGCGACCCGGCCGAGGTCGCCAAGGCCCAGCGCCTGGTGCAGGAGGCCCGCGCCCTGGCCGCCCGCGGCACGCGCGTCTCCCCGCAGGTGGTCGAGCAACTGGTGCGGATGTTGGACGGGAGCCGCGAATCGCGCCCCCAGGACGTCTTCGGCCTGAACATCCTCACCGGGCGCGGGCGCAGCATCCGGCCCAAGACGGTGAACCAGAAGGCCTACGTGGATGCGATCGACGCCCACACGGTCATCTTCGGTATCGGCCCCGCCGGCACCGGCAAGACCTACCTGGCCATGGCCAAGGCCGTCCAGGCCCTGCAGGCCAAGGAGGTCAACCGGATCATCCTGACCCGCCCCGCGGTGGAGGCCGGCGAGAAGCTCGGTTTCCTGCCCGGGACGCTCACCGACAAGATCGACCCCTACCTGCGCCCGCTCTACGACGCGCTGCACGACATGGTCGATCCCGAATCGATCCCGCGCCTGATCGCCGCCGGCACCATCGAGGTTGCCCCGCTGGCCTACATGCGCGGGCGCACGCTCAACGACGCGTTCATCATCCTCGACGAGGCCCAAAACACCACCCCGGAGCAGATGAAGATGTTCCTCACCCGGCTGGGCTTCGGTTCCCGGATCGTCGTCACCGGCGACGTCACCCAGGTGGACCTGCCCGGGGCCACCAAGTCGGGGCTGAAGGTGGTTACCGAGATCCTGCAGGGCGTGGATGACATCGCCTTCTGCCGGCTCGACTCCACCGACGTGGTCCGCCACCGGTTGGTCGGGGACATCGTCAACGCCTACGAGGCCTGGCAGGCCCGTGCCCGCACCCCCCGTCCGCGTCCGGCCCGGCGCGGCAAGGCCGCATCCCCGGCCGCCCGAGCCCAGGAGGACTAGCCCGTGTCCGTGGAAGTCAACAACGAATCCTCCATGGAGGCCGACCTCGAGGCCGTCGCCGCGCTGGGCCGCCACATCCTGGACAGCCTCTACGTCCACCCCGAGGCCGAGGTCTCGGTAATCCTCGTGGACGAGGACGCGATGGAGCGCCTGCACCTGGAATGGATGGACCTGCCCGGGCCCACCGACGTCATGTCCTTCCCGATGGATGAACTGCGCCCGGGCAGCCCGGGCAGCCCCACCCCGGCCGGGATGCTCGGCGACATCGTGATCTGCCCGCAGGTCGCCGCCCAGCAGGCCCGCGCCGGCGGGCACTCCACCGCGGACGAGATCCTGCTGCTGGCCACCCACGGGATGCTGCACCTGCTCGGCTACGACCATGAGGACCCGGCCGAGAAGGAAGAGATGTTCGGCCTGCAGCGCAGTCTGTTGGAGGCCTTCCTCGGCCGCCCGGCCCCGCGGGAGACGATGCAGTGATCCCGGGCGTCCTGGCTTTGCTTGCCGTCCTTTTCATCCTCTGCGCCGCACTGCTGACCGCCGCCGAGGCGGCCTTCCTCCACCTCCCGCGCCACGACGCCGAACAGATGCTGGCCGAACGCCCCCGGCCCCGGCTGCGCCGGATCCTGGCCGAGCCGACGGCGCACACGCACGCCGTGCGGTTTTGGAGGATCTGGTTCGAAACCGCCTCCGCCGTCGCGATCGCGATCCTCTACCACGACCTGTTCGGCAGCATCTGGGTGGCCGGCCTGCTGGCCACCGCCACCATGGCCGCGATCGGCTTCGTACTGGTGGGCGTGTCCCCCCGACGCTACGGCCGCAACCATGCCGCCGGCGTCGTGGCCTTCACCGCGCCGCTGGTGCGGCTGCTGCGCCTCATCCTGGGGCCTGTCCCGGGCTGGCTGGTCGCCATCGGCACAGCCGTCGCCCCCAATGCCCCCGACGCCGAGGACGCGTTCTTCACCGAGGAGCAGCTGCGCGATCTGGTGGACCGGGCCAACGAGGCCGACGTGCTCGAGGACGCGGAGGCGGACCTGATCCACTCCGTGTTCGCCCTCAGCGACACCCGGGTGCGCTCGGTCATGGTTCCGCGCACCGACATGGTCACCGTGGAGCAGGGCACCCCGCTGGAGTCGGCGATGAGCCTGTTCCTGCGCTCGGGCTGTTCGCGCATTCCGGTGATCCGCGACAGTGCCGACCAGGTCACGGGCATCGTCTACCTCAAAGACGTCGCGGCCCGGCTCCATGCGCACCCGGACGAGCACCGCACCGTGGAGTCGGTCAGCCGGGAGGTGAGGTACGTCCCCGAATCGAAGCTGGTCGGGGACCTGCTGCGCGAACTCCAGCGCGAATCCACCCACGTGGCCATCGTGATAGACGAATACGGCGGCACGGCGGGCCTGGTCACCCTGGAGGACCTCATCGAAGAGATCGTGGGGGAGATCGACGACGAGTACGACCGGTCCCGCCCGGAGACCGAGGACCTCGGCGGCGGCGTGTACCGGATCAGCGCCCGGCTGGGCATCGACGACCTGGGCGAGCTGTTCGGCCGGGAGATCGAGGAGGACGAGGTCGACACGGCCGGAGGACTGCTGGCCAAGACGCTGGGCCGCGTGCCGATCGTCGGCTCCGAAGTCTCGGTGCACGGCATCCGCCTGCAGGCCGAACGGCTCCAGGGCCGGCGCAACCGCCTCGGCACCCTGCTGGCTTGGCTCGAGGACGAGCCGGCCCCCAAAGACACAGACGACGACGGCCCGCAGGGCCGCAAGGAAAAGGACGCCGCGCTGCGCGGCGACCGGAACGAGGAGTAGCCGATGGCTTCCAGGAACACGGGCCCCAAGGATCAAGGCCGGGGGGACCGCAGGCAGGAGGGCACCCCCATCCAGGTGCCGGGCCTGCTCCCGACGCAGTGGCCGGAAGGCTACCGTGCCGGCTTCACGTCCTTCGTGGGCCGCCCCAACGCGGGAAAGTCCACGCTGACCAATGCGCTGGTGGGGCAGAAAGTGGCCATCACCTCGGCCAAGCCCCAAACCACCCGGCACACCATCCGCGGCATCGTGCACCGCGACGACGCCCAGCTGGTGCTCGTGGACACCCCCGGCCTGCACCGGCCGCGCACCCTGCTGGGGCAGCGCCTGAACGACCTCGTCGCGGAAACCCTTTCCGAGGTCGACGCGATCGGCTTCTGCATCCCCGCCAACGAGAAGATCGGCCCCGGCGACCGCTTCATCGCCACCCAGCTGGCGCAGCTGCAGCGCAAGCCCATCGTCGCGATCGTCACCAAGGCCGACCTCGTCGACCGCTCCGACCTCGCCAGGCAGCTGGTCGCCGTGGAGGCCCTGGGCACCGAAACGCTCGGGGCGGGGGGCTGGGCCGCCGTCGTGCCGGTCTCCGCCACCAAGGACTTCCAGGTCCAGGCCGTCGCCGACATCCTGGTCCAGCAGATGCCGGTCTCCCCGCCGCTCTACCCGGACGGGGAACTGACTGACGAGCCGGAGGCCGTCATGGTCGCCGAGCTGATCCGCGAGGCCGCCCTCGAGGGCGTGCGGGACGAGCTTCCCCATTCGCTCGCTGTGGTGGTGGAGGAGATCGTTCCGCGCGAAGGGCGCCCCGAGGACAATCCGCTGCTGGACGTGCGCGTGAACCTCTACGTCGAGCGCTCCTCGCAGAAGGCCATCATCATCGGCCGTGGCGGCGCCCGCCTGCGCGAGGTCGGCACCCGCGCCCGCAAGGGCATCGAGGCACTCTTGGGCACCCGCGTCTACCTGGACCTGCACGTGAAGATCGCCAAGGACTGGCAGCGCGACCCCAAGCAGCTGGGACGCCTGGGCTTCTGACCGGCGCGGGCGGGCGGGCGCACCCGCCCGCCTGCTGCCTGCCGCCTGCCGCCGGCGCAACAATGCCCGGCACGAAGTGGGCGGGTGCTACTGTAAGGGCGTGAGTTCGGGAATGCTGCTACTTAGCCGCCGCTGCGAGGCCAGATAGGACCAGCGGTCCTGGGCCGACCCCTCGCGGCGGAGTTCCGATGTTGCCGGCCACCCATTTCATCCCCACTGAAAAGGCCACCTGAACCATGCAGAACATGCAAAAGCCCTCCGGAATGCCCATCCATAAGTACGTCCCGTTCCAGGACCAGATCACCGTGTCCCTGCCGGACCGCACCTGGCCGGACAAGTACATCACCCAGGCCCCCCGCTGGTGCGCGGTGGACCTGCGCGACGGCAACCAGGCGCTGATCGACCCGATGAGCCCCGAACGCAAGCACAAGATGTTCGACCTGCTCGTGAAGATGGGCTTCAAGGAGATCGAGGTCGGCTTCCCCTCGGCCTCGCAGACCGACTTCGACTTTGTCCGCCAGCTGATCGAGCAGGACCGCATTCCGGACGACGTCACCATCCAGGTCCTCACCCAGTCCCGGGAACACCTGATCGAACGCACCTATGAGGCCCTCGAGGGGTGCAAGCAGGCGATCGTCCACCTGTACAACTCCACCTCGGTCCTGCAGCGGCGCGTCGTATTCAACCAGGACCAGGACGGCATCGTCGACATCGCCCTCACCGGCGCCCGGCTGTGCAAGAAGTACGAGGAGCAGCTGGTCGGCACCAAGATCACCTACGAGTACTCCCCGGAGTCCTTCACCGGCACTGAGCTGGAGTTCGCCAAACGGATCTCCGACGCCGTCGCCGAGGTGCTGGAGGCCTCGCCGGAGAAGAAGATGATCCTGAACCTGCCGGCGACCGTCGAGATGGCCACCCCCAACGTCTACGCCGACTCGATCGAGTGGATGCACCGCAACCTGGCCAACCGCGACTCCATCATCCTCTCGCTGCACCCCCACAACGACCGGGGCACCGGCGTGGCCGCCGCCGAGCTGGGCTACCTGGCCGGCGCGGACCGCATCGAGGGCTGCCTGTTCGGCAACGGGGAGCGGACCGGCAACGTCGACCTGGTCACCCTGGGCATGAACCTGTTCGGCCAGGGCATCGACCCCATGCTGGACTTCTCCGACATGGACGAGATCCGCCGCACCGTCGAGTACTGCAACCAGCTGCCGGTCCCGGAGCGTTCGCCCTACGGCGGCGACCTGGTCTTCACCGCCTTCTCCGGCTCCCACCAGGACGCCATCAAGAAGGGCTTCGAGGCCATGGAGAAGGACGCCGCGGCAGCCGGCAAGAGTGTCGACGAGATCGTCTGGGCGGTGCCCTACCTGCCCATCGACCCGAAGGACATCGGCCGCACCTACGAGGCCGTGATCCGCGTGAACTCGCAGTCCGGCAAGGGCGGTGTGGCCTACCTGCTCAAGAACGAACACCAGCTGGACCTGCCCCGCCGCGCGCAGATCGAATTCTCCGGCGTCATCCAGCGCCACACCGACGCGGCCGGCGGCGAAATCACCGGCAGCGAGCTGTGGCGGGTGTTCCAGGACGAGTACCTCCCGGTCAAGGCGGAGGAGGGCATCAAGTGGGGCCACTATGAGCTCGGGTCCGTCACGGCGGAAACCGCCGAGGACGGCACCTTCAAGCTCTCCGCCACCCTGCTGGTGGGGGGCCAGCCCCAGCGGCGCACCGCCGGCGGCAACGGGCCCATCAACGCGCTGCTGAAGATCCTGGAAGAGGACGGCGTCGACGTCCGCGTGCTGGACTTCACCGAGCACGCGCTGAGCGAAGGCGGCAACGCCCAGGCCGCCGCCTATGTCGAATGCGCCGTGGGCGAACGGGTGCTCTGGGGCGTGGGCATCGACACGAACACCGGCGTCGCCTCCCTCAAGGCCGTCATCTCCGCGGTCAACCGCGCCATCCGCGACGCCCGCTAGGAGCAGTCCGCAACGGACAGGGCCGGGGCGGCGCCCCGGCCCTGTCCGCTGTCCGCCCCCACAACCCGGTCCGTCCCCACAACCCGTTCCGCCCCCACCGCCCGCTCCGGCGTCGTACCGGCCCCGGAGGGCGTGCCGCGGGCACGGCGGTTCTCTGGGACAATGGAACCCGTGTCCCCCTCCCTTTTCGCAGCCAAGTCCTACCGGACCCCGGCCCTGGTGCTGCGCACGCACAAACTGGGGGAGGCGGACCGGATCGTGGTCCTGCTGACCCCGGAGCACGGTCAGGTGCGCGCCGTGGCCAAAGGTGTGCGGCGGACCAGTTCCAAGCTGGGCGCGACGCTGGAGCCCTTCATGTTCGTGGACGTGCAGCTGGTGCGCGGGCGGACCCTGGAGGTCGTCACCCAGGCGCAGCTGCGGGCGCCCTACGGGCAGGCCCTGGCCGCCGACTACGCCCGCTACACCTCCGCGCATGCGATGGCGGAAACCGCCGAGCGGCTCACGGAGACCGACGGCGAGTCCGGGGCGGCGCAGTTCCGGCTCCTGCACGGGGCGGTGGCCGCGCTGGCCCGCGGGGACACCGACCCCGGCCTGCTGCTGGACTCGTACCTGCTGCGGGCCCTGGCGACCGCCGGATGGGCGCCCAGTTTCACGGACTGCGTGCGCTGCGGGGCGCCGGGCCCGCACACCGCGGTCAATATCCCGCTGGGCGGGGTGGTCTGCCACGACTGCCGCCCGGCCGGCTCGCAGTCCCCGGCCCCGGAAACCGTCGGGCTGCTCGCGGCCCTGCTGAGCGGGGACTGGTCCCGCGCCAACGGCAGCCCCCCCGGGGCCCGCCGGGAAGCGGCCGGCATCGTGGCAGGATACCTGCAGTGGCATCTGGAACGGGTGGTCAAGTCACTCAAACATGTGGAGAGAGCGTGAATTCCCTGAGCAGTAAGCGCGGACCGTCCGGCCGTGCTCCCCAAGCCCCCGAACCCCACCCCAGCGGGGCGGTGCCCCCGCCGATCCCCAAGGCGCTGGTGCCGCGGCACGTCGCGATCGTCATGGACGGCAACGGGCGTTGGGCGAACGAACGCGGCCTGCCGCGCACCGAGGGGCACCGGGCCGGAGAGGCCGCGCTGGTGGACGTCGTGGCGGGCGCGATCGAGCTGGGGATCGAGTTCGTGACCGTATACGCATTCTCCACCGAAAACTGGAAGCGAAGCCCCGAGGAGGTGCGCTTCCTCATGGGCTTTTCCCGCAACGTGCTGCGCCGCCAGCGCCGCCAGCTGGGGGAGTGGGGGGTGCGCATCCGCTGGTCCGGACGCGAGCCGCGGCTGTGGAAATCCGTGGTCAACGAACTGCGCGACGCGGAGGAGGAGACCAAACACAACAGCCTGTGCCGGCTCACCATGTGCGTGAACTACGGCGGACGGGCGGAGATCGCCGACGCCGCCGCGGCGATCGCCCGCGATGTCGCCGCCGGCAGGCTCAAGGCCTCCGCGGTCTCCGAAAAGACCGTGGCGCGGTACCTGGACGAGCCGGACCTTCCGGACGTGGACCTGTTCCTGCGCACCTCCGGCGAACAGCGCACCTCCAACTTCATGCTGTGGCAGTCCGCCTACGCCGAGATGGTCTTCATGGACGTGCTCTGGCCCGACGTCGACCGCCGCACCCTGTGGGAGGCCGTGGAGATCTACGCGCGCCGGGACCGCCGCTACGGCGGCGCCGTGGACAAGGCCGCGCCCTAGCCGCACCCGGCCCGCTCCACCCCCTCCGGGCAGGTCCGGTCAGGTGAGGTCCGGTCAGGCCCGGCCGGGCTCCTCCGGGGCGGGAAGGTAGCCCCCCGCCCAACGCGACAGCGCGGCGTAGGCGGCGCGGCGCGCCGGAAGCGACGAGGCGAAGACGTCGTGCATGGCTCCGTGGACCCGCACCACCGACACCTCCCGCCCCAGGCCCACGGCGCGCTGGCGCACCGTGTCCACCTCGATGACGCTGTCCGCCCGCAGCATTTCCGGGTCGTAGACGGTACCAAAGCGGGTCCGGCTGGCGGTCAGGACCAGGATCGGCTCGTGGATGTCCAGCCCCCGGGCCACGGCCGCGTGCCCGGCCATCACCGCGGTGAGCCACCCCACGGTGACCGGGAAGGCGTGTCGCGGGCGCCACAGCGGATGCAGGTCCCAGTGCCCGTGCCCCTCGCGGCTCATGGACTGCCAGTATGACTCCACCTCCGGCAGCTTCAAACGGGTCTTGGGCCGCCGCCGCGCCACCGGGTCCAGCAGGCCGGCGGCGGCGTTGCGCACCAGCCAGCTGCCCTGCGTTTCCAGCCACGGGCTGTTGAGCACCAGCGCGGAAAACCGTCCCGGGTTCCGGTCCGCCCACAGGCTGGCGATCAGCCCGCCCGTGGAGTGGGCCACGCACACCACGTCGCCCAGCCTGCCCACATCCGCCGCTATCGCCGCGAACGCGGCCTCGAGGTCGGCGTCGTACTCGGACAGGTCGGTGGTGAAACCCGGCGTGGACCACGCGCGGAGGCTGCGCCCGTAGCGGCGCAGGTCCAGGGCATAGAAGCGGTAGCCCCGGCGGGTCCAGTAGCGGGCCAGTTCCACGTTGTAGAAGTAGTCGGTCCAGCCGTGCAGGGCCAGCACCGCCGGCACCGGCGCACCGGGCCCGGGGTGGCGCGCCCCGGCACGCCCCACCAGCCCCGCCACCCTTCCGCGCAGGCGCGGGCCGTGCTCGGCGGGGCTGGCGGGACCTTCCGGCACGTAGCGCACCAGCGTGGCGCACAACGGCCCGTCCTCGTCCTCCCCGGCATGCAGCGTGGTGTATTCGAAACCCCGCCCCAGCAGGTCGGGGACCCACTGGCCGGGCAGGGTGTCCGTCGCGTACCCCGGCGGCGTGTCGGCTGCCCACGCTTCCGTGTCCATCACCATGTGATGAGCATAACCACCCCCAAGTTGCCGCCCGTGCACCCACACGGAAAACTGGAACCCATGCGCATTTACCCGACCTTCTTCCGCCTCGTCTTCTCCGGCATGGACCCGGAAAAGGCCCATCACATCGGCTTCCGGCTGATCCGGCTTACGGAGGAGACCAAGGCGTCGGCGCTGCTGCGCAGGATCACCCGGCCGCACCCCTCGCTGCGCCGGACCGTCATGGGCATCGACTTCCCGTCCCCGTTCGGGCTGGCCGCCGGCTTCGACAAGGAGGGCCACGGCGTCGCGGCGCTGGCCGACCTCGGCTTCGGGCACGTGGAGGTCGGGACCATTACCGGCCAAGCCCAGCCGGGCAATCCCAAGCCGCGCCTGTTCCGCCTGGTGGAGGACCGCGCGGTGATCAACCGCATGGGCTTCAACAACGACGGCGCCGCCTCGGTGGCCCCGCGCGTGCGGGCCGCCCGACCGGTGCTGGCCCGCCGCTTCCCCGCGGCCCGTCCGGTGCTGGGCGTGAACATCGGCAAGACCAAGGTGGTCGAACTCGAGGACGCCGTGGAGGACTACCTGGCCGGCACCCGGCTGCTGGCCCCGCACGCGGACTACCTGGTAGTGAATGTCAGCTCCCCGAACACCCCGGGCCTGCGCCTGCTGCAGGACATCGCGTCGCTGCGCCCGCTGCTCTCCGCGGTGGGGGCGGAAGCGGACCGCGTGGCCGGACGCCACGTGCCGCTGCTGGTGAAGATCGCCCCCGACCTGGCTGACGAGGACATCGACGACGTCGCCGACCTCGCCAGGGACCTGGGGCTGGACGGGGTGATCGCCACCAACACCACCATCGCCCGGCAGGGACTGGCCACGCCTGCGGCCCGCATCGAGGAGATCGGCGCGGGCGGGCTTTCCGGGGCCCCGCTCAAGGCCCGCTCGCTGGAGGTGCTGCGGCGCCTGCGCGGGCGCCTGGGCCCGGAGACCGCGGTGGTGTCCGTCGGCGGCGTCGAAACCGCCCAGGACGTGCTCGAGCGCCTGGACGCGGGGGCAGACCTGGTCCAGGGCTACACCGCGTTCCTCTACGAGGGTCCCTTCTGGGCCGCACGCATCAACCGCGGCTTGCGGAAGGCGCTGGCCCGCGGCTGACCTTTTCCTTCCAGCACAACGCAGGGGAGGCTTCCAGCACGGAAGCCTCCCCTGCGTAGTATTTACAGCCTTTCCCCGTGCCCGGCCGCCGGCGCTCCCGCGCAACACCGGGCGGGCCCGGGAAGCCGGGGCGGGCGGTTCCACGTAGCCGCATGCCGGAATCGGGTACCCCTCCACCCGTGCGCCCCGCCCGGACCGCCCGTAGGGTCAAACCGGCGCCTGCGCAGGGGACCCGCGCCGGGTCCACCCGGATGTCTTGGGGGCGTACGGGCGAAAAACGGGGGCGCCAAGGGAACGGCTCCAATGACGTGTGGCCGGGAGGGGGTCCGGGCGCCACTGGCGCGCGGCGGGCCCCAACGGCAGGGGCAGGGGCGCCGGTAGCGCCCCTGCCCCTGATACTGCACCCTGCCGCTTCTGTCTCTGCAGGGCCGCTTCTGTCTCTGCCGGCTGTGTAGGGCCGTGCGGTCAGCCGACGTCCTGGCCGCGCTTGACCAGCGGCTTGGGCACGCGCAGCTTGCGGAACTGGAGCCCGCGCATGGCGGCGTACCAGAGCACGCCCCGTTCCACCTGGCCGAACTTCGCCGCCAGGCGCTTCTTGAGCTGGCGGGTCATGATGAAGGCGTCCAGGACGGTGATGCCCAGCACCCCCCACAGGGCGAAGGTGATGCCGACCTGTATTTCGGCGCTGGAGGGCATCACCAGCGAGAAGATCAGGAAGGCGAAGATGGCGAACATCAGGAACTCGCCCGCCATGAAGCGGGCATCGACGAAGTTGCGTGCGAAACGCTTCTGCGGTCCCTTGTCGCGGGCCATCATGTAACGGTCGTCGCCGGTCTCGTTGGCGATCCGCAGGCGCTCCTGGGCGGCCAGGCGCTCGGCGCGCGCGGCATTGCGCGCAGCCTTGCGGTCAGTGTGCACCAGCGGCCGCTTACGGCTGGCCACTTGGGCACTGCGCTTCGGGGTCGGGGCGCCCTTGCCCTGGGTGGGGGTCTCGGTCAGTTCCTCTGCGGCGGCCGGCTGGGCGGCGGCTTCGTCCTTCTTGCGTCCAAACACCCGCCAAGTCTAGCCCGGACCGGCGGTAGGCTGTGCCACATGACTACCCCTGACACGGCATATCACGGTCACGCCGCGGCGCCGGGCACCGCTCTGGCGGCGGCGGTGGACGCCGCCCTGCCGCGAACCCTCGCGGAGCTGAAGGATCTGGTGGCGGTCCCGGGCATCGCCTGGGACTCCTTCGACCCGGAGCAACTCCAGCACAGCGCCGAGGCCGTAGCCGGCCTCGTGGGCGGCCTCGGGCTCGGGGAGGTGCGCATCCTGCGCACGCAGGCCCCGGGAGGCCTGCCCGGCGGACCCGCCGTCGTCGTCCGCCGGCCCGCCGCCGCGGGCAAGCCCACCATCCTCCTCTACGCCCACCACGACGTGCAGCCCCCGGGCGACGAGGCCCTGTGGAACACGCCACCGTTCACCGCCACGGAAATCGACGGCCGCCTGTACGGACGCGGGGCGGCGGATGACAAGGCCGGGATCATGGTCCACGTCGCGGCGCTGCGCGCCGTGCTGGAGACCACCGCGGACTTCGGGCTCGGCGTGGTCCTGTTCATCGAGGGGGAAGAGGAGGCCGGCTCGCCCACCTTCCGCCGCTTCCTCGAGGAACACCGGGACCTGCTGGCCGCCGACGTGATCGTGGTGGCCGACTCCATGAACTGGAAGGTTGGCGTCCCGGCGCTGACCACCAGCCTGCGCGGACTGGCCGCGGCCGTGGTGGAGGTGCGCGTGCTGGAACACGCGGTGCACTCGGGCATGTATGGCGGCCCGGTGCTGGATGCCCCGACCCTGGCCGCCCGGCTGATCGCCAGCTTCCATGACGCCGAAGGGAACGTGGCCGTCGAAGGGCTCCACGCCCGGGAAGGGGCGGCGGTGGACTACCCGGAGGACGCGTTCCGCGCCGACGCCGCCGTCGTGGAGGGCTACCGGCTGGCCGGCAGCGGCAGCCTCGCCGACCGGCTCTGGAACAAGCCCGCGCTGTCCGTGATCGGCTTCGATGCCCCGTCCGTGGCCCTGTCCTCGAACGCGCTGGTCCCGGCAGCCCGGTTCAAGGTCAGCCTCCGCCTGGCCCCCGGCCAGGACCCCCAGGCCGCGCTGGCGGCGCTGGAACGGCACGTGCTGGCGCAGGACCTGTTTGGCGCGCAGGTCCGCTTCGAGCCCGTGGAGGCGGGACACGCCTTCACCACGGACACCTTGGCCCCGGCCGCCCGGGCCTGCCTGTGGGCGCTGGAACAGGCCTGGGGGGTGCCCGCCGTGGAGATCGGGGTGGGCGGTTCCATCCCGTTCATCGCCGACCTGGCCGAAATCTTCCCGCAGGCCCGCATCCTCGTCACCGGGGTGGAGGACCCGGACTCGCGCGCGCACGGGCCGAACGAATCGCTGCACCTGGGGGACTTCCGCAACGCCATCCTCGCCGAGGCCCTGCTTCTGGCGCAGCTGGACGGGCAAGAGGCGTAAGCATCCCAGCCGACGTACCATTGATACAAGGGCGGGACCGGCCTGGTCCCGGAGGCCCGCCATGAGCAGCAACGGAGGACAACCATGACAGCCGCCACCAACGACACCACCGCCGACTCGACCGAACTGCCGACCCACGAGGTCCAGCTGTCCGAGGTCGCCGCCGGCAAGGTCCGCAGCCTCCTTGAGCAGGAAGGCCGCACCGACCTGCGCCTGCGCGTGGCCGTCCAGCCGGGCGGCTGCTCGGGCCTGATCTACCAGCTTTACTTCGACGAGCGGCTCCTCGACGGTGACGCAGTGCGCGACTTCGACGGCGTCGAGGTCGTTGTCGACAAGATGAGCGTGCCGTACCTCAACGGCGCATCCATCGATTTCGAGGACACCATCTCGAAGCAGGGATTCACCATCGACAACCCGAACGCAGGCGGCTCGTGCGCCTGCGGCGACTCCTTCCACTAAGGAGCCGATGGCCGGAAACTCCGCCCGCACCCGTGGGTAAACCAGCGGGAGGGGCGGAGTTTCTGTCACGTTTGGGGGCCCCAAAGGGGTAAGCTCTACGATGAGTAGTAAAACTATGGATTTCTTTAGCCATGCCACGGCTGCTTCCCAGCAAAAGATGCCGGTCGGCGGTGGGCTGAAGCATCATTCAGCACTATCAAAGAGGAAGGGCCGTCTGTGAGTTCGCAAGACCGAACCAGCAGCAGGCGCGGGGGCGGGGCCAAGGTCTTGGCCGTCGCCGCCGCAGGCGCGCTGTTGTTGACGGGTTGTTCGGAGCAGGTCCAGCGTGGCTGGCTCCCCAACGAGAACCGGGATACCACCAACCACACCGGTATGATCCAGGACCTTTGGGTCAATTCCTGGATCGCCGCGCTGTTGATCGGCCTGCTCACGTGGGGGCTGATCATCTGGTGCATGGTGGCCTACCGCCGCCGCAAGGGCGACACCGGCTACCCGCGCCAGCTCAGCTACAACCTGCCGCTTGAGATCTTCTACACGGCCGTTCCGCTGATGCTGGTCCTGACCCTTTTCGGCTTCTCGGACGACACCGAGCGCAGCATCGCGAACCCGGTGGAGAACTCCGACCTGACTGTCGACGTGCGCGGCAAGCAGTGGTCCTGGGACTTCAACTACACCTGGGAGGGCCAGGAGAAGCACTTTGCCGGCGTCCAGGCGCAGCTTGACGGCACCGAGGGCGTCGAGGAGACCCTGCCGACGCTGTACCTGCCTGTCAACCGCTCCGTCCACTTCGAGCTGAACAGCCGCGACGTCATCCACTCGTTCTGGATTCCCGCATTCCTGCAGAAGCTGGACATGTTCCCGGGCCGGACCAACCACATCTACCTGACCCCGCAGGTCGAGGGCACGTTCGACGGCAAGTGCGCGGAGCTTTGCGGCGAATACCACTCCGAAATGCTCTTCAACGTGAAGGTCGTTTCCGAAGCCGAGTTTGAGGCGCACCTCGCCACGCTCGAGGACGGCCACCTCGGCGCGGAGTACGACCGCATCCCCGGGACCGTCAATTCTTCCGCCAACACGTCCCACGGCGAAGGAGAGTAGTCAGCAATGACCACCTACGAATACGCGACCGAAGACGCCAAGGCGATCGCCCCACGCGTCGTGCCGGTCTCCAAGGGACGCATCGTCGTCAACTGGATCACCACCACCGACCACAAGACCATCGGGTACATGTACCTGATCGCGTCCTTCCTGTTCTTCTGCCTTGGCGGCGTGATGGCCCTGCTCATCCGTGCCGAGCTGTTCGAACCGGGCATGCAGATCCTGCAGACCAAGGAACAGTACAACCAGCTGTTCACCATGCACGGGACCATCATGCTGCTGATGTTCGCCACGCCGCTGTTCGCCGGCTTCGCCAACGTCATGATGCCCCTGCAGATCGGTGCCCCCGACGTGGCCTTCCCGCGCCTGAACGCGCTGGCGTTCTGGTTCTTCCTCTTCGGATCCACCATCGCGGTCTCCGGCTACATCACCCCGCAGGGTGCCGCCTCCTTCGGCTGGTTCGCCTACGCGCCGCTGTCCAACAGCACCTTCAGCCCCGGAGCCGGCGGTGACCTCTGGGTCTTCGGCCTGGCCCTCTCCGGCTTCGGCACCATCCTGGGTGCGGTGAACTTCATCACCACGATCATCTGCCTGCGCGCCCCCGGCATGACCATGTGGCGCATGTCGGTGTTCTCCTGGAACACGCTGATCACCTCGATCCTGGTCCTGATGGCGTTCCCGCCGCTGGCCGCCGCACTGTTCGCCCTCGGCGCGGACCGCCGCTTCGGGGCGCACATCTTCGACCCGGAGGCCGGCGGCCCCATCCTGTGGCAGCACCTCTTCTGGTTCTTCGGCCACCCCGAGGTGTACATCATCGCCCTGCCGTTCTTCGGCATCGTCTCGGAGATCTTCCCGGTCTTCAGCCGCAAGCCGATCTTCGGCTACAAGGGCCTGATCTTCGCCACGATCGCCATCGCCGCTCTGTCCGTGGCCGTGTGGGCCCACCACATGTATGTCACCGGCGCCGTCCTGCTGCCGTTCTTCGGCTTCATGACGATGCTGATCGCGGTCCCCACCGGCGTGAAGTTCTTCAACTGGATCGGCACCCTCTGGCGTGGATCGGTTACGTTCGAGACGCCGATGCTGTGGAGCCTGGGCTTCATGGCCACCTTCCTCTTCGGTGGCCTCACCGGCATCATCCTGTCGGCCCCGCCGCTGGACTTCCACGTCTCCGACACCTACTTCGTCGTCGCCCACTTCCACTACGTCGTCTTCGGCACCGTGGTGTTCGCGATGTTCGCGGGCTTCTACTACTGGTGGCCGAAGTGGACGGGCAAGATGCTCAACGAGCGCCTGGGCCAGATCCACTTCTGGATGCTGTTCATCGGCTTCCACGGCACCTTCCTGATCCAGCACTGGCTGGGTGTCATGGGCATGCCGCGCCGCTACGCCGACTACATGCCGGAAGACGGATTCACCGGGATGAACCAGTTCTCCACCGTGTTCGCCTTCCTGCTGGGCATGTCGATGATCCCGTTCTTCTGGAACGTGTGGGTCACCGCCCGCCACGGCAAGAAGGTCGCCGTGGACGACCCGTGGGGCTTTGGCGGCTCCCTGGAGTGGGCAACCTCCTGCCCGCCCCCGCGCCACAACTTCCACTCCATCCCCCGCATCCGTTCGGAGCGCCCGGCCCTTGACCTCCACCACCCGGAGCTGAGCGCGCGCCACACGCCGGACACCGCCGTTGCCAAGATCTTTGGCCCCGCCGACCAGAAGGACCTGTAAACATGAAGATTGAGTCCTGGCTCTTCCTCGGGGGAATCTTTTTCTTCATCCCGGTAGGCATCGTTTACGGCGTCATGACCGAGTGGAACGAGTGGGTCGGCTTCCCGGCGCTGTTCATGGTGGCAGGCATGGCCGGCATGATCGGGTTCTACCTGTACTACACGGCCAAGCGCGTCGGTCCCCGTCCCGAGGACCGTCTCGACGGCGAGATCCACGAGAACGCCGGCGTGATCGGCAAGTTTGCCCCGTGGAGCTGGTGGCCGCTGATGCTGGCCTCCGCCGCAGCCGTCGGCTTCCTGGGCCTGGCCATCGGGTACTGGATCCTGTACCTGGGTGTGGGCCTGGCCGTGATCGGCATCATCGGCTGGGTGTACGAGTACAGCCGCGGCGACCACGCCCACTAGGGCGGTAACCGCAGCAGCAAACGCCGGTGGCGGCATCCCCACGAAGGGGATGCCGCCACCGGCGTTTCTGGTCTCCGGCCGGAGAGGGCCCCGGCACCGGGGGCTATACCATGGGGGTAGCACCCTTCCGCCAGCTCAGGAGTCCCTGCATGCCCCACAGCCGTCCGCTCGTCGTCCGGGCCGCCCTTGACCCGTCTTCCAACGGTTCCAAGTACCTGCAGGTCAAATCCGCCCTCAAGCAGGAGATTGACTCCCACGGACGCCCCGGCCAGCCCATTCCCTCCGAACGCGACCTTACCACGCACTTCGGGGTGGCCCGGATGACGCTGCGGCACGCGATCGACACCCTGGTCGAAGAGGGGGTACTGGAGCGCGTCGTGGGAGTCGGCACGTTCATTGCCCGCCCCAAGATGGACCTGCAGGTAAAGCTGACCTCCTACACGGAGGAGATGCAGCGCCGCGGCATGGTTCCCGCCGCCCGCGTCCTGCGCTTCGAGGAGGTACCGGCAACCGTAGCGGTTGCCCGCGAAATGGAACTGGATGAGGGGACCCCCGTGATCCGGTTCCGCCGCCTGCTGCTCGCCGACGGGCAGCCGATGAGCCTGGACGAGAACTACCTGCCCTCGGCGCGGGTGCCGGGGTTCCTGGACGAGCCCGCACCCACGTCCCTCTACAGCTGCCTGAACGAACGCTACGGGCTGGTCATGGAATGGGGCGAGGACCAGATCGAGGCGTCCGCGGCGTCGCCGGCGGACGCCCAGCACCTGGGCGTCGACGCCGGAAGCCCCCTGCTGCGCATCCAGCGGCACGCCTACGTCCGCCAAAACCTGGTGGACTACTCCATCTCGCTGTACCGTGCCGACCGCTACAAGCTGTGGGTGCCGCTGCAGCGCCCGGGCGCCCGCCCCCCGCGCGCCTACGACGAGGACGACTTCTAATCCCAGGGGGCCGCCGCGGCGGGGGAGTGGGGAGATTCCCGGGCACATGAAAGGGGCCCCATCCAAATGGATGGGGCCCCTTTCATGTGCCCGCCGGGCCAGGCCGGAACCTAGTGGCCGATCTGGGCCTTCTCGCCGCCCTCGACGGCCGCGTGGCCGTGGTGGGCGTGCGCCTCGGCGAGTTCCTCCGGGGTAACCGGGGCGACCCGGTCCTCGAAGAAGAGCCTCGAAAGGGCGCCACGGCGCTTCTCCGCGCGGGAGATGTGGCCGACGGCGTCCGGCTGGGCCGGGACGACGTCCGGCGAGTCGAAGGCCACCAGGCGGTAGCGCTTGTACTCGTCGAGCGGCTCGTGGCGCTCGGAGAAGCCGCCTTCGGGCGACATCTCGATGATGCCGGCCTCACGGCCGTGGAGCACGATGTCGCGGTCCTTGCGCTGCAGGGCCAGGCAGATGCGGCGGGTGACGATGAAGCCGATGACCGGGCCCAGGAAGAACAGTGCGCGCAGCCAGTAGGTGACGTCGTTCAGGGACACCAGGAAGTGCGTCGCCACCAGGTCGGAGCTGGCTGCGGCCCACATCACGCTGTAGAAGACCACGCCGGCGACACCAACGGCCGTGCGGAACGGAGCGTTGCGCGGGCGGTCGAGGATGTGGTGCTCGCGGTCGTCGCGGGTGACCCAGCGCTCGATCCACGGCCAGGCGAACATCAGGCCCAGGAGGACGATGGCCGGAACCAGCGCCGGGAGCAGCACGTTCAGCACCAGGGTGTTGGCGCCCCAGGGGAACGGGATGATCCACTCGAAGCTGAAGTTGCCCAGCATGCCCGGCATCAGGCGCAGCGCGCCGTCGACCCAGCCGATGTACCAGTCCGGCTGGGTGCCGGCGGACACGGGGGAGGGGTCGTACGGGCCGTAGTTCCAGATCGGGTTGATCGTGAAGAAGCCGGAGATCAGGGCAACGACGCCGAAGACGATGAAGAAGAAGCCACCGGCCTTGGCGGCGTACACCGGTCCGACCGGGAAGCCGACGACGTTGTCCTCGGTGCGGCCCGGGCCGGGGTACTGGGTGTGCTTGTGCACGACCACCATGAACAGGTGCATGGCGACCATCAGGAGGATAAGCGCCGGAACCAGCATGATGTGCAGCATGTACAGGCGGCCGATGATGGCGGTGCCCGGGAACTCGCCGCCGAAGAGGAAGGCGGAGATGTAGGTGCCCACGAGCGGGAGGGCCTTGACGACGCCGTCGATGATCCGCAGGCCGTTGCCGGAGAGCAGGTCGTCGGGGAGCGAGTAGCCGGTGAAGCCGGCAGCCAGGGACAGGATCAGCAGCACGCCGCCGACCACCCAGTTCAGCTCGCGCGGCTTGCGGAACGCGCCGGTGAAGAACACGCGCAGCATGTGCACGGACACGGAGGCCACGAACAGCAGCGCGGACCAGTGGTGGACCTGGCGCATGAACAGGCCGCCGCGGACATCGAAGGAGATGTCCAGGCTGGAGGCGTAGGCCACCGACATTTCCACCCCGCGCAGCGGGTTGTAGGAGCCGGCGTAGTGGGTCTCCGCCATCGAGGGGTCGAAGAAGAACGTCAGGAACGTGCCGGAGATCAGCAGGATCACGAACGTGTACAGGGCCACTTCGCCGAACATGAAGGACCAGTGGTCCGGGAAGATCTTTCGCCCGAACTCCTTGACCATCGTGGAGCCGCCGACGCGCTGGTCGACGAAGTCCGCGATGCGTCCGGTCCGGGTCTTGGCCTGGAACTCAGTTGCAGTGCTCATGGATTAGCCACGCTCCCAGTAGCTCGGACCGACGGGTTCGGTGAAGTCGCTTTGCGCCACCAGGAAGCCCTCGGAGTCCACGGTGATCGGCAGCTGCGGAAGCGCGTGGCCGGCCGGGCCGAAGATGACCTTGCATTCCTGCGTGAGGTCGAACGTCGACTGGTGGCACGGGCACAGCAGGTGGTGCGTCTGCTGCTCGTACAGCGCGACCGGGCAACCCACGTGCGTGCAGATCTTGGAGTAGGCAACGATGCCGTTGTAGTGCCAGTCCTCGCGCCCGGGGGAGATGTTCATCTTGCCCGGGTCCAGGCGCATCAGCAGAACGACGGCCTTGGCCTTCTCGTTCAGCGGGTGCTCGGTTTCGCTGAGGCCCTCCGGGATCACGTGGAACGTGGAGCCGATCTGAACGTCGGACGCCTTGATCGGGGTGCCGGACGGGTCGCGGACCAGCTTCACGCCCTTGTCCCACATGGTGTAGCGCAGGCGGTCCACAATCTGGCCGGCGGTGGCGCCGGTGCGGTCCAGGTCGCGGAACATGAAGATCGCCGGGATCGGAGCCAGGGCAATGGCGCCGATGATGGTGTTGCGGATCAGGGGACGGCGCTTGATGCCCGTTTCCTCGATCACGTCACCGATGATCTTCGCCGCGTCCTGGCGGTCGGCCTCGGTGCGGATCTCGTGGCGCGATTCGGACACCTCGTGGTCCGGCATCAGGGTCTTGGCCCAGTGGACGATGCCCACCCCGATGCCGAGCATCGCGAAGGCGGTGCCCAGGCCCAGCAGCATGTTCTGGGTTCGAAGGGCGCTGATCGAGTCGGTCCTGCCTATGACGAAGTAGGCAATGAAGAACGACAGCGTTCCGATGATCGAGATGACGAACAGCCACGCCACCTGACGCTCTGCCCGCTTCTCTGCCCGCGGATCGGTGTCCGCGAGGCGTTTCCGGTGCGGCGGGAGGCCGGGGTCCTGGAACGTGTCCAGCGGCCCCGGGCCAGCCTTAGCAACGGTGCCCGTGTCGTTCGGACCGCCGTGACTATGGTCGCCCATGTTGTCTCTCATCCTTCTCTCAAATATCTAGGTACGTAGTGAACCGGCCGTTGCGGGCCGCCGGCAGGCCTTTAGGAGGAGCGGGAGGTCAGCCAGATAGTGAAGGCGATGATGATTCCCAGTCCCGCCGTCCAGATGAACAGGCCCTCGGAGACCGGCCCCAGCGAACCAAGGGCGGCACCGCCCGGGGAACCCTGCGACTCGATTTCCTTCAGGAAGGTGATGACGTCGCGCTTCTCCTCGGGGGAGATGTTGGAGTCGTTGAACACCGGCATGTTCTGCGGGCCGGTGACCATGGCCTCGTAGATGTGGGCCTCGGACACGCCGTCCAGGGACGGGGCGAACTTTCCGCGGGTCAGGGCACCGCCTGCGGCGGCTGCGTTGTGGCACATGGCGCAGTTGGTGCGGAAGACCGCCCCACCGTTGGCCGAGTTGCCCAGGGAGGTGTCGAGCCATTCCTCGTGCGGCACTGCGGGACCGGCACCGAGGGAGGCAACGAATGCGGAGAGCTGGACAATCTGCTCGTCGGAGAACTGCACCGGCTTGGCCTGGGCCTGGGGGCCCTGCATCTGCATCGGCATGCGGCCGGTACCCACCTGGAAGTCGACGGAGGCAGCTCCGACGCCAACCAGGGAGGGGCCGTTCGGCGTGCCCTCGGCATTGAGGCCATGGCAGGTGGCGCAGTTGGCGACGAAGAGCTTGTTGCCTTCTTCGACATCGCTCGCGGTGTAGACAGTCGAGGCCTTGGCCTCGTTGACACTGCCGGCAGCCGTGTACAGGCCGCCGGTGGCGACCAGTCCGATCAGGAGCAGGGCTGCGGCGGCGAGCGGATGGCGGCGCCTTTGCGAAAGAGCCTTCACTTGCTGGTTCCTCACTAGAGTTTCTTGGGTCTTGTAATGCCGGGGGCCGGGTTTGGCCGGTGCTACTTCAGGAAGTAGATGATCGCGAACAGGGCGATCCAGACGACGTCGACGAAGTGCCAGTAGTACGACGTCACGATGGCCGAGGTCGCCTCGAAGTGGCCGAAGTTGCGCGCGATGTAGGCGCGTCCAATGACTAGCAGGAAGGCGATCAGGCCGCCCGCCACGTGGAGGCCGTGGAACCCGGTGGTCATGTAGAAGGCGGATCCGTAGGCGTTGGAGTTAAGCGCGACGCCGTGGTGGACCAGCTCGGTGTACTCGTACGCCTGGACGGAGACGAAGATGGCACCGAGGATGAAGGTCAGGATGAACCATTCGACCATGCCCCATTCCTTGAAGTTGAAGAGGCCGCCGGTGCGGCGGGGCTTCAGGTCTTCGGCGCGGAAGACGCCCATCTGGCAGGAGAAGGAGCTGGACACCAGGATGATCGTGTTGATCAGGGCGAACGGCACGTTCAGCTTAGCGCTCTCCGTAGCCCACATCTCGGGGGCCGCGGCACGCAGCGTGAAGTACATGGCGAAGAGCGCGGCAAAGAACATCAGCTCGCTGGAAAGCCAGACGACAGTTCCCACCGACACCATGTTGGGACGGTTCGGCGCAGCGTGCGCCGGGGCATTTATGGCATGAGTCGCAGTTGTCACAGAGCCATTATGTCTATAAAAGTGCCGGGCACACCAATGCAACAGGCCCGGAGTGGCGGCTCTGGGAGCTGCTCAGCCCCTGGATCCCCGGAATCACAAGGGATTAACAATTCCGCACTTTCTACAAAACGTAGATAACCTTGTCTGGTGCCAACGATTCCAGCCCCGAAGAAGTTCCCTAACTGGCCCTCGGTGTTGACCACTTTGATTGGTGGCCAAGACATTTCCCGCGGGGACGCCGCATGGTCCATGGGGGAGATCATGGCCGGAAACGCCAGCGATGTGCAGATCGCCGGTTTCCTGGTGGCACTGCGCGCCAAGGGCGAAACCGTGGAGGAGCTCACCGGATTCGTCGATGCGATGGTCGCCAATGCGCGGCCGCTGCACATTCCGGGCGAGAAGCTGGACATCGTCGGAACCGGAGGCGACCGCCAGAACACCGTCAACATCTCCACCATGGCCTCCCTGGTGTGCGCCGGTGCCGGTGCCCGGATCGTCAAGCACGGCAACCGGGCCTCGTCTTCCTCGTCCGGGTCGGCGGACGTGCTTGAAGCCCTGGGTGTCCGCCTTGAGGTGCCGCCGGAGGGTCTTGAATCCGTGCTGGACGCCGCGGGCATCACCTTTTGCTTCGCGCAGGTCTTCCACCCGTCCATGCGCTTCGCCGCCGTGCCCCGCCGTGAGTTGGGCGTGGCGACTGTGTTCAACTTCCTGGGACCGTTGATCAACCCGGCCAACCCCAGTGCCTCGGCGATCGGCTGCGCGGATGCGCGAATGGCCCCGCTGATGGCCGGCGCGCTGGCGGTCCGCGGCAGCCGCGCCCTGGTGTTCCGCGGCGACGACGGCCTTGACGAGTTGACCACGACCTCGTCCAACCGCGTGTGGGAGGTCCGTGAGGGCAGGATCACCGAGAGTACGCTCGACGCGCGCGACCTCGGCATTGCGCGGGCCACGCTGGAGGACCTGCGTGGGGGGCTGGCTCCGGAAAATGCCGCTGTGGTCCGGCGCGTCCTGGGCGGGGAGCGGGGCCCGGTACGCGACGCCGTCGTGCTCAATGCCGCCGCCGCGCTGGTGGCCTACGCGGCAACGGCGGACGGCCCGCTGCACGAGCGGCTCGCCGCGGCGAAGGTCCGCGCGGAGGAGGCCATTGACTCGGGCCGGGCGGCCGCCGCGCTGGAGCGGTGGGTGGCCGCCTCCTCCTCCGCCTGAGCCTGCCGGGCGCCCGGCATGCCCCCGGCCTGCCCCGGCCTGCGCCGGAACTGCGCCAGAACTGCACAGTTCGAACCCGACCTCCGGCCGGCCACTGGCCCGGAAAGGCAACAGTCTCGACGCGGTGCCGCACGGAAAAAGGTGCCGCACGGAAAAAAAGGGGGGGCACCGGCCGCCGGCCGGTGCCCCCCCTTTTTTCCGTGCCCGGCAGTGGCTGCCCCGGGCACGGCTTCCCGGGACCCGCCGCTACTCGAGCCCGAGGGAGAAGGCGGCGTCGAGGTCGTGCCGGGAGTAGGCGCGGAACGCGATGTGGGTGGAGGTCTCCAGCACGCCCTCCACCTTGGAGAGCCGGTTGGCGATGACTTCCGCCAGCTGCTCGTGCTGGCGGACGCGGACCACGGCGATCAGGTCCCAGTCGCCGGCAACGGAGTAGACCTCGCTGATGCCGTCGATCTCCGAGATTTCCTGGGCGCACTCCGGGATGCGGTCTGACTTGGTCTGAATCATCACAAATGCGGTAACCACGCTCTTTGCCTCCACTTTTTGCTGTCGCCGCGGGCGGACCGGCGGCACTGCCTCCGAGCCTAGTTCACCGCGCGCCCGGCGCGCACCTTGCGGCGGGCGGCCAGCCCGACGGCGGCGCGGCGGCCCAGCAGGAACACCCCGAGGGTCACGGCGGTGACGACGACGAAGGGCACGGCGGCGGTGGCGCCGGTGCCTACGCGCAGCGCCAGGCCCAGCACGACGGTGCCGGCCCAGACGATGACCCCGGCGGGCCACGTCCGGGAGATGGTCGCACGCGGCCGTGTGGCCCAGGTGAAGAGGGCCAGCGCGGCCAGGAACGGGGCCGCCGTCTGCAGGATGCCCAGTGGGGTCAGCCCGTGCTCGTGGGACTGGCGGCCCAGGGCGGCGAAAAGCACCACCAGCAGGGCGTCCAGGAGGAACAAAGGAATCCAGGGGCTGCGGCGGTCCATACCTTTAATATTAGGCGCGCTGCCGGGCAGGACCGGAGTCCGGGCTGAGCCCACAAGCACCGAGCCCACAAGCCCTGAGCCTTGTAGTTTGACCTACAAGCCGATAGCCTTGTGGAGTGATTGTCGCCACCATTGACCAGCGGGCCTCGCGCCGCCGTGCCGACCTTGTGGACCAGCTGATCGACCGGCTGAACACCGGATATCCCTTGGTGCGTCCCTTCGAGCGCACGGCCGGAGACGAGCTGCAGGGCGTGCTCGACGACGGTCCTGCCGCCGCCGCCCTGGCCCTCGAGGTGGCCGCAACCCGGGCCTGGAGCATCGGGGTGGGGGTTGGAGCGGTGCGCCTGCCGCTGCCCGCGCAGACCCGCGCCGGAGCGGGTCCCGCGTTCGAGAACGCACGCGCCGCCGTCGAACGGGCCAAGCATTCTCCGGCCTCGCTGGCCGTCGTGGGTCCGGAGCCGGAGGGACCCCGGCTGGAGGCTGAACTGCAATTGGTGGCCGAACTGGAGGCGCGCCGCAGCCCGGCTGCGGCCGAGGCGGGGCTGCTGATCGAACAGGGGTTCTCCCAGCGGGAAGCCGCGGAGCGGCTGGGCATCACCCAGCAGGCGGTGTCGGCGCGGCTGGCCGCGGGCCTGTGGCAGCCCACGCGTGCGCTGCTTCGCGAGGCCGGGGCCGCCTTGGGACGGCTGTCCGACTCCGCCGACGCGGCCGGCGAGCGCAGCGGGGGAGTGGCATGAGCGCCCTGGCCCTGGTGTTGCTGGTGATGTCGGGAATCGTGGGCCTGCCCCAGTACTTTGCCCGCTTCCGCGGCCGGGGATACCGGGCGCTGTACGGGTTCGCCGTGGTCCAGTCGGTGCTGCTGGGTACCTCCGCGGTGGTGGCCCTTGCCTCCGACGGTTCGGCGGGACCGGCGGCGCCGGTGGCGGTGGCCTTTTCCGTGGCGGCTGCCACGCTGGGTGGAGGGCCCCTCACAGTGGCGGTCCTGCGGCTGTCCCGGCGGGCCGACCTGGAGGAGGCGGAAGCCGGTGCGGGCACCCCCGAGGGTGCCGGCGCCGCCGCGGGCGCCCTGGCGGCCGCCTCAGGGGCCGCAGCGCTGCGGGGGGGAACGTGGATCGGCCTGCTCGAACGGACGGGGATCGCCGCGACCTTGTGGGCCGGGTGGCCCGAAGGCCTCGCCGTGGTCCTTGCCGTCAAGGGACTGGGGCGGTACTCGGAACTGGACAAGGACGGGGCGGCCGAGCGGTTCATCCTGGGAACCTTTGCCAGCGTGCTGTGGGCCTGCGCCTGCACGGGCGTCGGGATGCTGCTCCGCTAGCCGTTCGGACGGAGCCACGCCGGCTGCTTCCGGCCAGGCGGGGCGGCCGGAGGGTGGCACGGGATCCCCTGCGGCACCCCCGCGAATCTCCACCTCCGACGGCAGCCGCGGTCCCAGGTCTTGACGTGCCCCTGGATCCCCACAAGGATGCTGAGCATCACCGCTGTCCAAGCGTTCCGCCGGTAGCGCCGGCCAAGCGCCTGGACGGCCCCACAGCCCTGAGGAGAAGACATGCGGCCATTGACTTTTATCGTCGGAGCCTCCGTGGGGTTCCTGCTCGGCTCCCGGTCCGGCCGGGAAACCTACGACCGGATCGTGGCCAGTGCGCAGGATTTCTGGAGGAATCCCAAGACCCAGGAAGCCGTCCACCATGTGGAGGAAACGGTCAAGGCCAAGGCGCCCGAAGTCGGGCACGCAGTGGCCGGTGCCGCCTCCACCGTCAAAGAGAAGATCCAGCCCTCCCGCCGCGGGCAGGCGGAGGCCAGCCAGGGATCCGCGGCGGAGGCCAGCCAGGGATCCGCGGCAGACATCGACCAGGGGTACGGCGGCCACACCGGGCTGGATCGGGACACCCAAGCCGGAGCCAATGACCTGTCTGTTCCCGCCTCGGCCGACGAGGGGGACCAGGCCGGTGAGGGCGGAACGGCGCCCGGCGGGCCAACCGCCGGCCTGTAACAGCCGGCGGGCCAAGGCCAGTTATGGGGCCAAGGCCAGCAAGGGGAGTGGTGGCAATGGATAGAAGCCGGCAGGACGAACCCTTTGAGGATGGAGGCGGGAAGCGCGCCTCCACGGACCAGGCAGCCTCGGCGAACCCGGATCCGCTGGCCCAGAGGATCACGGGGCTTGAACCCGGCGGCGGTGTTCCCCCGGGAGAGACTCCGCCGGCCGAGGACCAGATGAGCGCTGACCAGGGTCACGACGAGTAAGTCCCCGCCAGGGCGGGTGTGCTGTCGCGAAGACGGTACACCTACCCTGGCGATTTCATGTCCGGGCTGTGTCCAGCCTGGGGCCAACCTGGCTGCCTCCACGGCGACCGGCCGATCCATTGACCGGCTCCCCGGGAGGTTTCCATACTGGAAGCTGTCGCGATCTGATCCAAAGTCGTGGTTCACAGGAGGTCCCCATGGCAGGCATGATCCGCAAGAGTCTGGACGAACCCGAGGAAACCCGGCCCTTCGAGGACGGCAAAGGCAGGGTGGACCTGGTCAATCTGGAGGCGGGCGTGGTCGGCCGGGCCGTTTTCGAGCCCGGCTGGCAGTGGTCCAAGCACGTCAAGCCGATTGTCCAGACGGACAGCTGCCAGGCGCCCCACGTCGGCTACGTGCTGTCCGGGCGGATCAAGGTAGTCATGGACGACGGCGAGGAAAACGAGTTCACCGCCGGCGACTACCTGTCCATCCCCGCGGGCCACGACGCATGGGTCATCGGCAATGAGCCGTGCGTGGTCCTGGACTGGCAGGGCTACGCCGACTACGCCAAGCGCCACGGCTAAACCAAGCGCCAGGGCTAGGGAGTGGCGTCGCGTTCGCCCGGGCGGTAGCCGGCGGCGGCGGCACGGAGGTCTCCCTCTTCGTGCCCGCCCTTCCTGCCGAACGGGAGCACTTTGAGCAGCGGGTGCACGATGGCCATGACGGCGAGGCCCCAGGCCAGTCCCAGGACGGCCGAGCACAGGGTGTTCACGAGCCAGGCCAGGGCGCTGCCGGCCACCGGGATTCCGGCGACAGGGCCCTCAAGGGCGTGGACCAGGTCATACGGCCCGTGCCAGCCGAGGTCATAGGCACCCTGGAGCATGATGTGACCGCCAACCCAGAGCATGGCGATCGTCCCGATAAAGGTGATCGCGGCCAGTACGGCGGGCATTCCCTTGACAAGCAGTTCACCGAGGCGCCGGGAGCCCGGAGATTTCCTGCCGGCCAGGTGCAGGCCCATGTCGTCCATCTTGACGATGAGTGCGACGGCGCCGTACACAATCACGGTGATCGCGAGCGCCACGACGACCAGGATGACCGCCCGGACCCACAGGGGCTCATCGGCCACCTCGTTCATTGAGATGACCATGATCTCGCAGGACAGGATGAAATCGGTGGTGATGGCCCCCTTTGTGACCTTGGCCTCCGCCTCCGGGCCCTGTTGGACCGCCGGCGCCGTTTCCCCCGCGTGGTGGCCGCGCAGCTTATGCCAGACCTTCTCGGCGCCCTCGTAGCAGAGGTAGGTGCCACCCAGCATGAGGATGAAGGGAACGACCCCCGGGATGAAGGCGCTGATGAGCAGCAGGGCCGGCAGGATGATCAGCAGTTTGTTCCGGAGCGAGCCCCAGAAGATGCGCTTGATCATCGGCAGTTCGCGGGACGGATCCGCCCCGGATACGTACTGCGGGGTGACGGCGGCGTCGTCAATCACCACGCCGGCGGCCTTGGCCCCCGCCTTGGTGGCCCCGGCAGCGACGTCGTCCACCGAAGCGGCCGCTATGCGGGCCAGGGCGGCGATGTCGTCCAGCAGCGCGACGAGACCGCCGCTCACAGGTTGCCCCTGAACCGTTTGCCGGCGGAAGGCTGGGCGTGGAGTTTGGGGATGAGGCGCATGGTAGGCATATTCAGAGCATAAGGCGGCAGGCTGTCCGCCGCTGGAAAGTGACGCGCGTTGACCGCGGGCTGCGTGGCAAGCGGAGTGCACCGGGCAAAGCAATCGGCCTTCAGCTTCCCTTCGGCAGGCATGCGGGCCGGAAGCGCACAGCCCGTTGATAGCCCCATGACAGGTCCGTTTCAACCGGCTTGAGGAGGGTGGAGGGTGGCCGGTGAAACCCCGCCGGCCAACCGACGGCACCGCCTGTGGCGGCCCATGGAGGGAAACGAATATGGCAACGAGAAAAACCATCACGCTGGGAACTTCCGCCGCTGCGCTGGCGCTGGCCGCAGGGCTGGGCCTTGCGGGGGCCGCGTCGGCATCCGAGCTGCCGGCCTCCACGTCGGAGACCACCTCCAGCGCGGCCGGGGAGGAGAGCAACTCCATGCAGGGCAGGGGCGGGCACCACGGTGACCGGGGAGAACTGGCGGCGGACCTGGCCACCAGGCTCGGCGTCGAGGAAGCCAAAGTGGCCGAGGCCTTGGAAGCGTTCAGGGAAGCGAACCGGACCGTCGAGAACGCCGGCGGCGCCACCAAGCCGGACCGTTCGGCCAGGGACTCGGCGCTGGCAGTATCTCTGGCCGAATCGCTCGACGTTGAGGAAAACAAGGTCACTGCGGCCCTGGAAGAGATTCGTGAGGCGCGGCAGAGCGAGCGTGCGGCCAAGCTCAAGTCCAGGCTGGATACGGCGGTCGGGGACGGAACCCTGACGCAGCAGGAGGCCGACGCGGTCACCAAGGCGGTCGAAAAGGGCGTGATCGGCGGACGCTGACCTGCTGCACCGCGCCGGCTCGGGCGTGGTGGGGCTCCCCGCACATCGTTACGGGGAGCCCCTGCCGCGCAAGGCTCCGAATAGGGAGGAAGGCCGGCCGGGGCTGAAACCTGAATCCGGGGACCTTATGTCTCGACACAACCGTCGTGCATCCCTCCGGCGATTTCAAAGGGCCGTTGCAAAACTCACTTTCCGGCGGTGATGACGTAGTGGAAGGCGCGGGCCTCGGTGGTCGCGCCGAGTTTGTCCGGATTCCGTACGAGGTAGATGCCGGTAACGTACTCGTTGTTTGATTCAACAAGTGCCACAACGTCGACCCTGTCTCCGCTGTATACGACGAGGGCCGGCATTCCATTGAGGGATGACAGTTCCACCCGCATCTGGGGCACCGGGGTTTTAGCGATTCCGGCAAGGAAGCGGGTGATGTTGTCTGCGCCGATAACGGGTTTGCGGGCCGCTGTGACTTTTCCTCCGCCATCGGAGAGCAGGACGGCGCCCGGGGCGAGGGTATCCATCAGGGACTGCATGTCGCCTCCCAGCAGAGCCTCGAGGAACCGGTCGGCAACCGCCCGTTGCCGCTGTGCATCCACCTCGAAGCGCGGTTGCCGTGCGCGGACGTGCGCCTTTGCCCGGCTTGCCATCTGACGGACGGCCGCGAGCGACTTGTCCGTGGCTTCGGCGATCTCCGCGTAGGGAAAATCGAAAACCTCGCGAAGGACGAAAACGGCGCGCTCATCGGGGGAGAGTGTCTCAAGCACCACGAGCATCGCAAAAGACAGCGCTTCACTCAGTACGGCATGCTCAGCGACGTCCGGGGCCGTGACCACAGGCTCCGGGAGCCACGGACCGATGTAGTCTTCCCGGCGTCGTTGGGCTGCCCTGAGGGAATTCAGCGCTTGACGCGTGACCGTTTTGGCGAGATAGGCGCGCGGATTTTGGACAGTTTTCGCATCAACCTGGGACCATCTCAGAAAGCTGTCCTGAACGACGTCCTCGGCATCGGTCGCGGTCCCGGTGATTTCGTAGGCAATGGTGAAAAGCAGGGAACGGTGTTCCTCGAACACTCCGGCGCTTTCCACAGCCTTACCTGGCTTCCACCGGCCGGGGGCCCTTGGGCCAGGTGTACGAACCACTCCGGCGACGCTCGCCCCTGATCCATGAAAGCGTCATTTGGCACATCTGCGCTTTCGCCAATCCAGCGAGGCGGCCCCGAAGAACGAAACGGCGCGGCCGGTCGTCGGCACGCACGGTTTGAACAAGCCCCGAGCGGCGGCCCAGGCTGATACACCTGAGCATGTATCCGGCCGAAAGCGGGGTTGGAGTTCGTTTTTCGAGGCGGGCGATGATGCTGTCGGCCGCGTGGGCACCAAGTGGCAGGGCCGTCGCGCAGCTCATGCGCAGGTGACCGCCGACCGTCTGGGGGGCGCGTATGGCATCGCCTGCACCGAAAATGTCGGGGTATTGCGGACACGAAAGCGATTCGTTGACCATCAGGCGCCCCAAGGAGTCCGTTGGCAGCCCGCTGTCCCGTGCCAGGTCCGGTGCGGTGAATCCGGCGGTCCAGATCGTGCAGTCAGATTGCAGGGTGTCACCGCCGGAAGTCATGACCGAAAAATCATCGCAGCGTTGCACTTCGGTGTTCTCCACCAAGTCGACACCAATGGCTGAAAGCCGTGTCATGATCGCCTGCCGGCCGGATCCGGAGAGGTTCTCCGCGATGGCTCCGCGGGAAATGAGACGCACCTGCAGCTGCGGATATTTTTCCGCAATTTCGGCAGTAACCTCGATGCCGGTCAGGCCGGCTCCGATGATGCTGACGGTCGCGCCCGGATCCAACTGGGACAGCCTCGCCTGCACACGGCGTGCGTCCCCGGCATCCTTCAGCCCGTACGCTCCGGCCGGGATCCTGCTCGATGCCTGGGTGCTCCCCACGGCGTACAGCAGGACATCGTAGTCGAGCGGGGCACTGGCGTCTGATAAGTACACTTTGCGGCGTTCAGGATCGATACGCGAAGCGGTGCCTTCGACCACCTTCGCACCCTCATGCAGAAGAGAGCTCATCGGTACTGAGGCTGATTCCCGGCTTCCGGCCGCGACCTCGTGAAGACGGATTCTTTCCACGAACTCGGCAACCGGGTTGAGGACAGTAATGCTGATGGAATCAGACAACTGCCGGCTTCCGGCAAGCCTGTTCGCGGCCATGACCCCGGCATATCCGGCACCGATGATAACCACCCGACAACGTGCTGACACTGCAGACTCCTATCGCTGGACGAACGTTTGAACATAGGACACCGCAGGGGACCGAAACGTGACACGGCCAAGAAACCCGGCACCTGACTAGGGGCTGCGCCCCAGGCAATCCTCGCCTCCGCCACTGAACCCTAATCCCTCCGGCACGGCCAAACGCCGGACCTCCGGCAGCGTGTCGCCACCAGCCAAATCACCACCACCCACGGCCCCATGGGCGCCGGCGCACCCCCGCCTGCCTCGATCGGGACCTGGCACCGTCCAGTCCACACTCCACCGAGGGATCGCTCAAATCGGCGTCCGCCAAGAGATCGGCAGCCGCCCTGGATGGCCCTTCCCAGGGACTGGCATCCTGCCTGGCCGACTCGTCTTACATCCTTCCCGTTGCAAGACCGTGCCGGGAAGCACTCATCAACTCGCACGGATGGCGTCGCGGTCCCGGAGGGTACAGGGAATGATGTGCCTTTAGTGCATGGCGGTGACATCCATCCACACCACGCCGTGAAGCCCGATAGCCGCAGCGTCCCGACCCCGAATCCGCCCGGGGACTTCGGTAAATACTCACCTCTGAGGGGCGAAATGACCGCCGGACCGGGAAGGACGGGATACATGGCAGCGGAGCGCGGGGGAGTGGGCCCTTGTCATCAAGTTGATGTTTACCACCCCTTCAAGGGCATGGCCCGGGTGCCCGGATTTCCCCCGGCCGCCCGGGCGCATCCCGCCGTGAGTGTTCCCTCCGACTGCTCCGGGGATGCGTGACAGGCGTAGTGGTGATCTGCAGGTCGAAACATGGGTCCGCCGCACTGGGACACGCCGTCCGGCCGCGGAGCACGGCCAAGTGTGAATGGCTTGTGCGCGGGCCTGCCCGCGGTGCGGGGTTGGCCGCGGGCAGGCCCCCGCACCGAGGGCAGCCCGCCAGTGCGTGGGGGACGTTTCGGCTAGGGCATCGTGAGGACGATCTTGCCGCTCGTTCGGTTGGTCTCGCCCAGCCGGTGGGCTTCGGCGGCCTCAGCGAGCGGGAAGGCCGCGGCGATCGTGGCGCGCAGCTGCCCAGCCTCGACAAGTTCGGTGATCGCGTCCAGGTGGGCATGGGAAGAGTCGACCAGCATCCGGATCGCGCGAACTCCCAGCCGTTTCCCTTCCTCGTAGAACTCCTCCGTCCCGACAGGCACGATGGACACCACGGCCCCGCCGGGACGGACCACATGCAAGGACCGGATCGAGTGATCCCCGCCAAGGGTGTCGAGTACGACATCCGCGTTCGCCACAGCTTCGGCGAAGTCGGTGGTGCGGTAGTCGATTGCTTCATCGACACCGATGCTGCGCAGGAATTCGTGTTTACCCTTGCTCGCCGTGCCGGTGACATGGGCTCCCCGGGCCTTGGCGATCTGCGCGGCGACGTGGCCCACGCCGCCGGCGGCGGCATGGATGAGGACGCGCTGGCCGGCCTGAAGGCCGGCATTCTCGACGAGGGCCTGCCAGGCGGTCAGCGACACAAGCGGCAGGGCCGCGGCCTCCACGTGGTCGATGCTGTGGGGCTTGCGCACGAACCAGCGGGCCGGTGCGGTGACGTACTCCGCGTGGGAACCGTGGCCGAAAGGGTACGAGAGCATGCCCATGACCTCGTCGCCGACCCGGAAGCGGGCGACCCCGACTCCCGTCTCCTCCACCACGCCGGACAGGTCCCAGCCCAGGGTGAAGGGTGGCTCCCCGAGGAAGCCGCCGGTGGCGCGGTGCTTCCAGTCCGTGGGGTTAAGGCCAGCGGCGTGGACGCGTACAAGGATTTCATTGGCGCGAACCTGGGGGCGGGGGACATCAACGATCTTCAGGACCTCGGGTCCGCCCAGCTCATCCTGGCGAACGGCGCGCATGGTGATTTCTTTCATGTTTCCACCCTTCCGCATGGGCGGCATTCCTGCCATGGGCCTGACCGGCACTTTTGGACAGGCTTCCGCCCCGGCCGGGAGGCGCCGTATCGGGCCAGGGGCGCTACCCGCGCAACATGGGTGCACGTGTTCGGCCCCGGGATCACAAGCGCGGCGTCATGCAATGCGAAAATGTCCCGCCCAAGGCGCCGCGATACCTTCGGATGGCGAGATGGCCGCCGGGACCGGGTGACGCAACGCCCAAGGGGTGCAGTATGGGGGCGGGCTGCCCTTTTGACCGACAACAATCGGTTGGGGGAGCCTTCCCGGTGCCGCCCTGGTGCCCTCCTGCGCATAAGTTGACATAATGTAGATTATCGGCGTTTTGTTGGGGGGTCTCCGGAAGGGGTTCGGGCGTAAATCCGGACCTTTCTCCCCCTGGATCCACATCCCCCAATTTGGCCTGAATTTCGCTCGTTTCCCTTCAGTCGGCCCGCCCGAATCCCGCGTCGGCGGCACCCGTCCACGCCGGTTCCGTCCCGCGCGGCGTGGACGCCAACTCCAAAAACTCCAAAATCGCCGGAGTGCACTCTGAGCCTCGGGCCAATGCGGCCGGTCCCCGCGCCCCCAGCGCACGGCTCGTTGACCGATAACGCTTGGTTGACATAACTATGCGCCCCCTGCCCCGCCGTTGTGCAAGCGTCCAACGACGGCCCGTGCAGCCGCCTGCCGCGTTTTGCCTGGCACCGGTGCGCTGGGCCACACTCGTAGCCATGAGTTCCGCTCCGCCCCCCGCATTCGCTTCCGCCCCCCGGCAGGGCCCTGCCGGGATCGGCCCCCTGAGGACCGGCAGGGGCAGGAACCGTCCGGCCCGGCTGCTGGAGGCGGTGCAGGAGGCCGCGGCAGCCCAGGGCCTGGTGCTCGACGCCGGCCAGCTGCACGTCGCCGGCGCGCTGGCCGGTTCCGCCGCGCGGGCGCTGGCCCGGCGCACCCCAGCGGCGGCACCGGGCGAGCACCTCTACGTCTGGGGCCCGCCGGGGCGGGGCAAGAGCTGGCTCATGGACTCCGTGTGCAACTCCCTGGCCGGGGCGCCCGTGCGCAGGGTGCACTTCCACGGCTTCTTCCGCGAACTCCATGCACGCACCCATCGGGCCTCGCAGGACCGCATCGCAGCCCGGCGGCACGCCACCGCTGCCCACGCCACCGGAGTGCCACCTGCCGTCGGAGCGCCGGAGTCCGCCAGAACGCAGCGGCAGGCCGGGCCGGCGGCCCAGACGCCGGCGTCGGCGTCGGGTTCTGCGGCCGGCGCCCAGGGCGCAGCCATCGCCGAGGCCCTTGACGGAATGCTGGGAGGAGCACGCATCCTCTTCTTCGACGAGTTCCACGTGCACGATCCCGGCGACGGTATGCTGGTGACCCGTGCGCTGCGCGAGATCTTTGCCCGCGGGATCCTGTTGGTGGTCACCTCCAACTACGCCCCGCAGGACCTGCTTCCGGACCCGATGTTCCACCACCTCTTCGAGCCGGCGATCGGCTTGATCACCGAGCGCATGTCCGTCCTGGAACTCGCCGGCCCCGTGGACTACCGCACGCTGCGGCCGTCCAACCCGGTGGCCGGTTACGCCGCCGGCCACCTGTTGGTCCCCGGCACTGCCGGGCAGCTGGCCTCCGCGGGCCTGGAGGAACCCGCGCCCTCTGAGGAGGCCCTCGTCAAGCCCACAACACACGCCTTCACCGCCCGGCGGGCCACCGGCGGGCAGCTTTGGTTCCGGTTCGCCGACCTGTGTGAGGCCCCCTCGGCGACCTCCGACTACCTGGCCCTTGCCGCGGCCCACCGGCACTGGGTCCTCGGCTCCATCCCCGCCCTAAAGGACGCTTCTCCCAGCGGCTGGAGGCGGTTTGCCAACCTGGTCGACGTCCTCTACGACCAGGACGTGCGGCTTGACCTCATCGGGGCCGGGGACATCGAACCGGCCAGGGCCCTTGGCCACCCGGTGGACGCCTCACGGCTGGCCAGCCGGCTCGCAGCCCTTCGGCGGAACTGATCCTGCACCGGAACTGATCCTGCACCGGAACCGACGCTGCACCGGAATTGATCCTGCGCCGAAACAGGCCGCGGCCCTGGCCCTGGCTTGAGGGAACCTGGCCCTGAGGGAACCTGGCCCTGAAGGGACCTAGCCCTCGAACAGGCAAAACGGGTGCCCGGCCGGATCCACGAAGACCCTGACGCCCGGCTCGGGCTGGTGGCCCGACGGCCTGGCGCCCAGGCGGGCCGCCCTCGCGCTGGCGGCCTCCAGGTCCCGCACCCTGAAATCGAGATGCAGTTGCATCTGCGGCTCCCCCGCGGCCGCCGGCCACGTGGGGGGAACATGCTCCGCCTCCTCCTGGAAGGACAGCCCCACGCCGCCGTCCGGTGGGCCGATCGAGACCCAGCCGCGCTCCTCAAGCAGCAGTTCCCAACCCAGCAGGGCCGCATAGAACCGCGCCAGCGCGCCAGGCTCGGGGGTTCCGAGGACCACGGCGGACAGCGTCACCTCAGCATCGTCGGCCATGGGTCCACTATGCTCTGTTCGGCACGGGGCGTCGAGGTTCGGCCGGGGCCGCCCGGAGCCATGCCCGCTGCCCACCCCGCCTGTCCCGAAGGAACCACGCAATGCCTGACCGCCACCCCACGGGCTCCCCCAGCGATCCGTCCCCCGCCACCATGGCCTCCGCGGCGTGGCTGCGCGAAACCGTCGGGTCCATGGTGGAACGCCACGGCACCACCGGCGAACTGCCGCCCATCGTGCAGCTGGGGCATCCGGCGCTGCGGATGCGCGCGGCGGAGGTGGACGGACAGCTCGACGACGGGCTGCTGGATGGCTTCCTGCGCCTGATGCGCGCCGTAATGCACGCCGCGCCCGGCGTCGGACTGGCCGCCCCGCAGCTGGGCGTCCCCCTGCGGATGGCCGTGCTGGAGGACCAGTTCCAGGTCTCCCCGGAAACCGCCGACGTGCGCGAACGCCGTCCGCTGGACTTCTTCGCCGCGCTGAACCCCACATATGCGCCCCGCGGGACGCGCCGGGCCGCCTTCTACGAGGGCTGCCTGTCCTTCGCGGGGTTCCAGGGCGTCGTCGACCGCCCCGCGGACATCGACGCACGCTGGGAGGAGCCCGGTGGAGCTGTCAGGCAGGAGGCCTTCTCCGGGTGGCAGGCGCGCATCTTCCAGCACGAGACCGACCACCTCGACGGGATCGTGTACATCGACCGGGCCCTGACCCGCAGCCTCACCACCAACGCCAACTACCTGCAACGCTGGGCGTCCCCCGGCATCGAGGGCGCCCGCGCCGGACTGGGCTTCTAGTCCCGCGCCCGGTCCCGGGGAGGCGCCGCGGCCCCGGGCGCGGATACAGTGGTCCGAAACCCCCGCGGCTCCGCCGCCGCAGCGGGCACATACCTGAAATAGATGTTGAAGGAACCAGAGCCGTGCCGCTTCCCACCCGCCCCGTCACCCTGTTGTGCCCCGTGTGCGGGGAGGAACTCGAACGGCTGCCCCGCACCCTGCTCTGCGCCGCGGGGCACCGCTTCGACGCCGCCAGGCAGGGGTATTTCAACCTGCTCACCGGCCGGGGGACCCCGTTCCGCGAGGACACCGCGGCCATGGTCGCCGCCCGTGCCGAGTTCCTGGGGGCCGGCCACTACGCTCCGCTGGCCGAGGCCGTCGCGGCCGCCGTGCTGGACTCGCTTCCGGGTGCGGCGGCGGACCTTCGCGTGCTCGACGCCGGCGCCGGCACCGGGTACTACCTTGGTGCGGTGATGGACAGCTTCCGCGCCGCCACCGGCGGCCCCGCCTCCGCCGTCGCACTGGACATCTCCCGGTACGCGATGCGCCGGGCCGCCAAGGTGCCCGCAACCACCGCCGTGGTGTGGGACCTGTGGCGCCCGCTGCCGCTGGGGGACGCCGCGGTGGACGTGGTGCTGAACGTGTTTGCCCCGCGCAACGGTGACGAATTCGCCCGGGTGCTCGTCCCCGGGGGCGCCGCCGTGGTGGCCACTCCCCTGCCCGGGCACCTGGGCGAGGCCGCCGAATCCCTGGGCCTGCTCTCCATCGCCCCGGACAAGGAGGCCACGGTGGCTGCCGCGCTGGGGCCCGGCTTCGCGGCCGGGCCCGTGCGCGAAGTCCGCACCGAACTGCGCCTGGACGTGGACGACGCCGTGCGGCTGGCCGTCATGGGCCCGGCCGGACACCACCTGGACGCCGCCGCGCTGCGTGCGCGCCTGCAGCGCGGGGGCGTGCCCCCGGTGATCACCGCGGCGTTCCGCGTCCAGGCGTTCACCCGCCGCTAGCTGATTGGCTTGTTGGCCGATCCGCCCGCGGGGCGGACGGGCCCAGATACGCCTGAAGGCTGATGAGGGAGGGCCCGGGCATCGGGCAAGATGGAGGGAAGCGAGGGCCTGCCGGGCCCTCCCGGGAAGGTCGGCGAGGACAACATGCTCGAATGGATCGTGACCAACGGCTGGGTCTTCTGGCTGGCGCTGTTCCTGATCCTGGCCATCGTGGAAATGATGTCCCTGGACCTGTACTTCATCATGCTCGCCGGCGGCGCCCTGGGAGCCGTGTTCGTCGCGCTCGCCGGCGGGCCGTTCTGGCTCCAGGCGCTGGTGTTCTGCGTCCTGGCCCTGGCCATGGTCCTGTTCCTGCGCCCGCTCGCCCTCAGGCACCTGCATAAGGGTCCGCCCGGACTGCGCACCAACGTGGACCGCCTGATCGGCGAGGACGCGCTGGTGCTGGAGCCAACCAGCCGCATCGCCGGCAGCGCCAAGATCGGCGGCGAGACCTGGAGCGCCCGCAGCGAGGACGAGGCCCCGCTGGAGCCGGGCACCTACGGAACCGTGATCCGTATCGAGGGGGCCACCGCCTACATCACCGTTCGGGGGCGGACCTCCACCGCCGGGGCCGCCGGCAGCTGAGCCGTTGCGTGCCGGACCGCGTGCGGCGTCCGCCACGGCAGATTTTCAGGCCCGGACCTTCGGCCGGGCGCATGCAGGGGTACACGACACGGTGCGCCGCACGGTGCACCACACAAGGGGGTAGCATGTTCGATTCTCCAGGCACAGGCGTCGCAATCGTCCTGGCGGTGCTGGCGGTCTTCGTCATCATCGTCGTGGTCCGGGCGGTGCGGATCATCCCGCAGGCCCGGGCGGGCATCGTGGAGCGGCTGGGCAAGTACAACCGGACCCTCAACCCGGGCCTGACGCTGCTCATTCCCTTCGTGGACCGGCTGCTGCCGCTGCTGGACCTGCGTGAACAGGTGGTGAGCTTCCCGCCGCAGCCGGTGATCACCGAGGACAACCTGGTGGTCTCCATCGACACCGTGGTCTACTACCAGATCACCGAGCCGCGCGCGGCAACCTACGAGATTGCCAACTACATCCAGGCCGTCGAGCAGTTGACCACCACCACCCTGCGCAACGTGGTGGGTGGGCTGAACCTGGAGGAGGCGCTGACCAGCCGCGACCAGATCAACGGCCAACTGCGCGGGGTCCTGGACGAGGCGACCGGCAAGTGGGGCATCCGCGTGTCACGGGTCGAACTCAAGGCGATCGACCCGCCACTGTCCATCCAGGACTCCATGGAGAAGCAGATGCGCGCCGAACGCGACCGCCGCGCCGCGATCCTCACCGCCGAGGGCACCAAGCAGGCGGACATCCTCACGGCCGAGGGGCACCGCCAGGCGGCGATCCTCAAGGCAGAGGGCGACGCGAAGGCCGCCATCCTGCGCGCCGACGGCGAGGCCCAGGCCATCCAGAAGGTCTTCGACGCCATCCACGCCGGCAATCCGGACCAGAAGCTGCTCGCCTACCAGTACCTGCAGACCCTTCCCAAGCTGGCCGAGGGCTCCTCCAACAAGCTCTGGATCATCCCCAGCGAGGTTGGGGAGGCGCTCAAGGGCATCGGCGGCGCCCTGGGAAACCTGGTGCCGGAGGACAGGGAAGCCCCCCGGCCCCCGGCGCCGTAGCCCGGGAAGGCATGGACCGGGGCGCGGAAGGGGCCTTGTCCGCACGATATACTGGTTTCTTCGAGTCTTCCGTCCCGGCGGGAATGTGATTCCCGCCGGAGACGTTGAATCCAAGTAGCCTTCGTCTTCTCGAACGCAGTAGGGAGTAATCATGAGCGATCGCAGTTTGCGCGGCATGCGCTTGGGCGCACAGAGCATGGAAACCGAGGCGGGCGTCGAGCCGGCCCCGCGCCAGCGGGTCGAGTACCGCTGCGAGGATGGCGAGCAGGTCTTCGTGACCTTCTCCTCCGAGGCCGAAATCCCGCCGACCTGGATCTCCAAGACCGGCAAGGAAGCGACGTTGGTCAACGGCGAAAAGCCGGTGGACAGCAACGAGAAGCCCGTCCGCACCCACTGGGACATGCTGCTGGAGCGCCGTTCCGTCGAAGAGCTCGAGCAGATCCTCAAGGACCGCCTGGACAAGCTCCGCGCCGCCCGCGGCGAAAAGGTCGACGCCTAAGGCAGGCCATCCGCCGTCCCGGGCCGGTATATGGAAGGGGTCCGCACCGTTGAACGGTGTGGACCCCTTCCATATACCGGGACGGTTCCCGGGCCGTGCCCTGCTAGGCCTGCCGGCCGGCGAGCTTGCGCCAGCGGGCTGCCAGTCCCCACTTGGTCACGTTGAGCATGGCCTCGACCACGATATTTCCGCTCATCTTGGAAACGCCCAGCTCGCGCTCGACGAAGGTGATGGGCACCTCGACGATGCGCTTGCCCAGCTTGGCCACCCGGAAGGTCATGTCCACCTGGAATCCGTATCCCACCGATTCGACCGCGGAGAGGTCCAGGGCCTCAAGGGTTTCGCGGCGGAAGGCCCGGAAGCCCGCGGTGATGTCCCGCACGCCGATGCCGAGCATGATACGTGAGTACAGGCTGCCGGCACGGGAAAGCAGCTTGCGGCGCAGCGGCCAGTTGACGACGCTTCCGCCCTTGACCCAGCGCGAGCCGATGACCAGGTCCGCCCCGCGCGGGATCTCCGCCAGCAGGCTGGGCAGCTGCTCGGGCTGGTGGGAGCCGTCGGCGTCGAGTTCGACGAGCACGTCGTAGCCGCGCTCCAGCGCCCAGCGGAACCCGGCAATGTAAGCGGCGCCGAGGCCGCCCTTGCCCGTCCGGTGGAGCACATGGATGCTGGAATCCGCCGCCGCCATCTCGTCGGCCAGGCGCCCGGTCCCGTCGGGGCTGTTGTCATCGACAACCAGCACGTCGGAGTCCGGGACGGCTGCCCGCAGCCGTCCGACGGTCAGCGGCAGCGACTCGAGCTCGTTGTAGGTGGGAATGATGGTGACTACCCGCACGCGGTTTGTACCCTTCTGCACACGTGGACGGGCCCGCGGGCCCGACGAACCGGCCCGCGGCACCGCGGGCCCCTTTCCCGGCCGCACGCATGGACGCTCCATGCGGCGCACGCCGGGAAACCAAAGTGCCAGTATATCCCCGCCCCCGCAGTGGTTCCGGCGCCCTGCCGGCGGGCAGTCCGGGCGGGAAAGCCGGGCGGGAAGGGCGGGCGGGAAGGGCGCGAAAAGACCCCGGGAACTTCGGACCAGGATCCCCCGAAAAGACGACTGTGGCAGGGATGCCTGTTTTCTACTGTTCCCGGGGCCTTGCCCTGTGCCGCCGCCGGATTCCCGGCGCGCCGAACCCGCCCAAGCCACGTGGGACCTAAGCCGCGTGGGACCTAAGCCGCGTGGGAGGGGTTCGCCGTTGCAGCTCCAGCGTATCCGGAAGGTGCCCCCTGTCAACCGATTCCTGACCAGTGACGACCAACGTCACCCCACGTCAGCGGCGGGTAGGAGCCCCGGCGTACGGGGGTGCCGGTTACTTTGTGGCGTCGAAAATCACGCGCCCGTTGCGCACCGTGCGCAGGCACCGCGGAGCCCCTTCGTCCAGTACCGGCAGCATGGGAGTGCCGGCGCGGGCATCGGTGCTCCAGGAGGACACCCTAAGGTCCGGGGTCTGCACGGCCAGTTCGGAGGCCTGCCACACGGCGAAGGTGGCCTCCGTGCCCGGGCCCAGCTGTCCGGCCAGCGGTGACGGCTCCCCCACGGCCCGGTACCCGGCACGGGTGTGGGCCAGGAATGCCGCACGGGCCGAGATTCTGGCCCGCTCGGAGGTCAGTTCCAGGCAGGCCTTTACCGCCAGCCAGGGGCTGGCCGGAACCACCGGGCTGTCCGAGCCCAGGGCCACCGGGACTCCGGCGGCCAGGAACCGGCCGACCTCGTTCATGCCTGCGGCCCGCCCGGCGCCCAGGCGCCTGGCATAGAGCCCCTCGGCCCCGCCCCAGGCGGCGTCGAACAGCGGCTGGAGAGAGGCCGTCACGCCGAACCCGAGCAGCGCTTCGATCGCGGCGTCGTCCGCCATTTCCGCGTGCTCGATCCGGTGGCGCCCGGCCTGCACCGCCGCCAGGCCCACGCGTTCGGCGGCCAGGCCGAGCCCGGCGACGGTTTCGTCAATCGCGGCGTCGCCGATCGCATGGAAGCCGGCCTGGATGCCGGCGGCCGAGCAGGCCGCGACATGGGACGCGATGGCGGCGGCGTCGAGGTGGAGGGTGCCGCGGGTTTCAGGGGCATCTGTGTAGGGGGCGCGCAGCCGGGCCGTGCGCGAGCCGATCGACCCGTCCACGCACAGGTCCCCGCCCAGCCCCGCCAGGGGTCCGCCGAAGGATCCGGCCAGGGAACGGGCCTGCTCCGCGGTCCCCACGGCTTCGCCCCAGTACGCGTAGATGCGGGGCAGGGCCTCGCCCTCGGCGTCCAGCAGGTGGAACAGGGCCTCCAAATCGGCGCGCCCGGCGATGTGCGGGGCGGCCATTTCGGCGGCCGCGGCGTAGCCGTTGGACGCAAGGTGTTCCAGCCCGCGGCGCTGGAGCCCGGCGCGGGTGGTGCCGTCCAGGTCCAGGACGGCGGCACGGATGGCCGCGTGGGCCGGCCCGCGCACTCCCCCCGCGCCGTCCCAGCCCTCGTGCGCGGCGAGCCCGGCGCGCACGGCCAGGCCGGTGCTGACGGCCGCCGAGTGCAGGTCCACCCGGGCCAGGTAGACGTCGCGGCCGCCGGCGGCGCGCTCCAGCTCCTCGGCCGAAGGGCCGCGGCCTTCCGGCCACGCGGTCTCGTCCCATCCGGAACCGAGCACCGGGCCGGGCCCGGCGGCGGCGTGTCCGGCGACGGCATCGAGGGCCTGCGCCAGCGAACCGGCCCCGCGCAGGTCCAGGGCGGTCAGTGCCAGCCCGGTTTCGGTCAAGTGCACGTGCGAGTCGAAGAATGCCGGGGCCACCAGGGCGCCCTCGAGGTCCACGACCTCCATGCGCGAATCCAGCAGCGCCGATGCCGCGGATTCGGACCCGACCCACGCGACGGTCCCGCCCTCCACCAGCATGGCGGTGGCGAAGGGGTCCGCCGCGGTGTAGATGGAACCGTTGCGGTACAGGACCAGCGAAGACATGGGGGTGTTCCTTTCCAAGGGGGTGCCGGGCAACGCCCGGAGGCTATTCGGCGACGCTCGAGTAGGCGACGACGCCGCGGCGGATGGACTCGACTGCCGCAACACACTGCCGGGCCAGCGGCCGCGGCAGGTCCGGGACCTTGGCCAGCTGGTCCAGGGTGTCGATCACCTGCTTGGCCCAGCGCACGAAGTCCCCGGCGGCCAGGTCGGTGCTGAGCAGGCACTGCTTCAGGTCCTTGCCGCGGGCCCAAAGGTACATGGGCCAGACCAGCCCGGATTCGGGTTCGGCGGTCTGCGGCAGCCGGTTGGCCTCCTCCAGGTCGGTCAGCTCCGACCACGCCCGCACGGCCGTTTCCCACGCCTTTTCGATGGCCGCGGTGGGCATCTTCGGGCCCACGCCGCCCTCCTCGCGCTTGGCCTGGTAGACCAGCGTGCTGACGAATCCGGCCAGTTCGGCGGCGTTCATCCCCTCCAGCACGCCGGATTCGAGCACCAGCGAGGTCAGCAGGTCCCGTTCCCCGTAGATCCGGCGCAACCGGTTCCCGGCCGGCGGGAACGCCGGAGCCGGGGCATCCCCGTCCTCCTGCCGATCGGACCCGGCCGGGAGGTAGCCGTAGTGGGCCAGCACCGCGCAGACACGGTCAAAGGTCTTGGCGATGGTGTTGGTGCGGCCGCTGATCTGCGCGGCAAGGCGGTCCGTCTCCTGGCGAAGCTTCACCCACCGGTCCGCCCAGCGCAGGTGGTCCTCCAGCTCGGAGCAGCCGTGGCAGGGGTGGCGCTTGAGCCGGCGGCGCAGGTCGGCAATGCGCGCCTCCTGCCGGTCGCTGCCGGCGAAATCGAACCCGGCGGACCCGCGGCGCGGGGGACGGTGTTCGTGCAGGGCGTTGCGCATCGCGGCGGCCAGGTCCCGGCGCTCCTTCGGCGACTTGCCGGTGAACGCCTTGGGGATGCGGATACGCGAAATCACCTCCAGCGGTCCGTTCAAATCATGCGGGCCGATGCGCCGGATCTGCCGGTCCTCGGTGAGCACGGTGGGGCGCGGGTCGCGCAGCGAATCGGACAGCGCAATCACCACGGCCCGGCCCAGGTGGCGGGGGCCTGGAATGTCGATGACGTCCCCGGGCACCAGCTGTTCCAGTGACTCGGCGGCCGCGCTGCGGCGGGCCCGGTGGGCCGTGCGGGAGGCGTCCTGCTCGGCAGCCTCCAGCTCCTGGCGCAGCTTGGCGTACTCGGAAAAGTCGCCCAGATGGCACGTCATCGCCCGGGCATAGCCGGCCAGCGAATCCTCCCGGCTGCGCACCTGGCGCGCCAACCCCACCACGGAGCGGTCCGCCTGGAACTGGGCAAAGGAGGACTCCAGGATCCTGCGGGCCCGCTCCCGCCCAAACTGGGCGGTCAGGTTCAGGCTCATGTTGTAGGTGGGCCGGAAGCTGGAGTTCAGCGGGTAGGTGCGCCGGGAGGCGAGGCCGGCCACGGCCGCCGGATCGGTGCCCGGCTGCCAGAGCACGGCCGCGTGCCCCTCCACGTCGATGCCGCGGCGGCCGGCCCGGCCGGTGAGCTGGGTGTACTCGCCGGCGGTGATGGAGACGTGCTGCTCCCCGTTGAATTTCTCCAGCTTCTCCAGGATCACGGACCGGGCGGGCATGTTCACGCCCAGGGCCAGGGTCTCGGTGGCGAAGACGGCCTTGACCAGCCCTTGGGCAAAGAGCTTCTCCACGACCTCCTTGAAGATCGGGAGCAGGCCGGCGTGGTGGGCGGCGAAGCCGCGCAGCAGGCCCTCGCGCCAGGCCCAGAAGCCGAGCACCTCCAGGTCATCCGGGGGCAGTTCGTAGGCGGCCAGGTCAATGGCCTGCTCAATCCGCTGCGCCTCGGCCTCCGTGGTCAGGGCCAGCCCCGAGCGCACGCACTGGGCGACCGCCGCGTCGCAGCCCTTGCGGGAGAAAATGAACACGATCGCCGGCAGCAGTCCGGCCCGGTCCAGGGACAGGACCATCTCCGGGCGGGTGATCTTGTACCGGTCCACCGGGGCCTGCTGGGGCCGGGCAGGCCCCCGTCCGCGCCCGGGGCCGCGGCCCCGGGCCCCGCCGGAGCGGAAGCCGCTGCGCATGTCGCGCTGGGCGAGCTTGGTCAGTTCGGGGTTCACCGCGATGCGCTGTTCGGCGCCGGTGGTTCCTTCCGCCGCCGCCTCGTCGAAGGAGACCTCCCCGGCAAACAGGTCCACCAGCCGCCCGCCGACCATGACGTGCTGCCACAGCGGGATCGGGCGGTGTTCGGTGACCACGATCTCGGTATCCCCGCGCACCGTGTCCAGCCAGCCGCCGAACTCCTCGGCGTTGGAGACCGTGGCGCTGAGGGAGACCACCTGCACCTCGGCGGGAAGGTGGATGATCACTTCCTCCCACACGGCGCCCCGGAACTTATCGGCGAGGTAGTGGACCTCGTCCATCACCACGTAGGCCAGGCCGGAGAGGGTGTCCGAGTCGGCGTAGAGCATGTTGCGCAGCACCTCGGTGGTCATCACCACCACGTCGGCGTCGCCGTTGATAGTGGTGTCCCCGGTGAGCAGCCCCACCCGCTCGGCCCCGTAACGGTCGGCGAGGTCGGCATACTTCTGGTTGCTCAGGGCCTTGATGGGGGTGGTGTAGAACGCCTTCAGCCCCCGCTGCAGGGCCATGTAGACGGCGAACTCCCCCACCACGGTCTTGCCGGCCCCGGTCGGGGCCGCCACCAGGACGCCCTTGCCGGACTCCACCGCCCGGCAGGCGTCCACCTGGAACGGGTCCAGTTCGAAGTCAAGGGTCTGCCGGAAGGCGTACAGCCGGGTCTTGGCCTCGGCGGCCCTCTCGCGCGATGCCGCGTAGCGTTCGGCCGGGGAGCTCATGGTGCCTGCCTTTCGGGGGTCGGTGGGCCGGCCCCGGGACGGCGCCTCCGGGAGGCGATCCCCGGGCGGCCCTAGATGTTTTCGAGGTCCTTCGGGGCGTCGATTCCGCCCGCCCCGCCGAGCGGGCCGGTGGCTCCGCCGGCGGCCGCGGCGTTCTCCGCCTCCAGCGCCGCCAGGCGCCTGGCGCGGCGCCTGTCGTTGGACAGGCACACGACCGTCGCGGCGGCGAACAGCACCAGCAGCGGACCGGCCAGCACGAACATGGTCATCGCGTCGCCGCCCGGAGCCGCCATGGCGGAGACCAGGGCGATCAGGAAGACGGTGATGCGCCAGTTTTTGACAATCAGCTTCCCGGGGAGGATGCCGACCAGGTTCAGGCCCACCATCAGCACCGGGATGAGCATGGCGATGCCGAAGGCGAGCAGCAGGCGCAGGACGAAGGCCAGGTATTCGTTGGCCAGGATGAAGTTTTCGGCGTTGGCCGGGGTCAGCGAGATGAAGAAGCCCAGCGCGTGCGGCAGGACCCAGTAGCCCAGCCAGATGCCGCCCAGGAACAGCGGCACGGCGGCGGCGATGAAGGCCAGCGCGGTGCGCTTTTCCTTCTTTTTCAGGCCCGGGACGATGAACGCCCACAGTTCGTAGAGGATCACCGGGCTGGCGATGATCAGGCCCAGGAACACCGAGACCTTGATCATCATGTCGAAGGGCGAAACGGCGGTTCCGAAGTTGGGCGTGCCGCCGATGGCCACCAGCGGCTGCATCAGCAGCTCAAGGGCGGGGTAGTACAGGAAGAACCCGCCGATGGTGGCAAGGAAAAGCGCCACGAGCGCCACAAGAAGCCGGTTGCGGAGCTCGATCAGATGCTCTTTGAGCGCCATCCGCCCTTCGGGGTTGGACTTGCGCCCCGCTGCCTTCGTCGTCACGTTCTGCTAGGCGTTGCGGTCACGCTGGTCGGGTTCGACGACCTTGCCCTCGACGGTTTCGCCGGGGGCGCCGGCCTTTGGATCCTCGTCCTTCATCTGGCGCACCTCGGACTTGAAGATGCGCAGCGACTGGCCGATGGAGCGGGCAAGGCCCGGAAGCTTCGGGGCCCCAAAAAGCAGGAGGGCGAGCACGATGATGATGACCAGATGCCATCCCTGGAGGCCAGCAAACATGGGAACTTCCTTTCGTCCATTCAAGTCTACGTCAGAGTGGGTAAAGGTCCCGCCAGCGCTGCGGCTGTCCGGCACTGCGCTTGCGCGCGATCCGGCGCTCCCGCCTGGCCTCGCGCCGGTCCCGCCTGCCGTCCCGGTAGTGCCGGCGCGCCTCGCCCGGATCCTGGAAGAGCGCCTCCACCCCCACGGGGACGCCGGCGGGTGCGCGGCCGGCGTCGCCCCGGGCGGATTCCCGCGGGGCGCCGGGCCGCAGCCGGTCCATCGCCTCCCCGGCGTCGTCGAGCAGCCGCATGAAGCCGCGGAAGAGCCGGATGCCGCACAGCACCACGAACAGGGCCGCGGCCACGGCCAGGAACATCCACAGCAGGGTCCAGGACCACCAGGGCATCACAGGCCCTCCTTTCCGTAAAGCGACAGCGCCGATTCCAGCCATTCGGCCACGGCGGCCGCCTGCCCGGCAGGCTCCAGCACGGCGACCTCGCCGCCGTGGCGGGCCACCAGCCCGGGCAGGTGGCCGGGGGCCGCGATGCGCACCTCGGCGGCCGTCCCGCCCCCCGCCAGGGCGGCCGTGCGGGTGGGCGCGTAGTCCTCCACGAGCCGGCCCAGGCGTGCGGAGAAGCCCAGCACAACCACCGCGTCCGTGTCGGCCGCCGTGTACAGCTCCTCCCCGACGCCGGCGTGGCGCGCGCCGGGTTCGAAGGTCTCTCCCGAGGGCGTGGCGTCCAGGATCCGGTCGGCGCGGAAGTTGCGCGGGGCGCCGGCGTGGCGGCACCAGGCCTGCAGGTAGGTGCGCCCGCCGTCCTCAAGCAGTCGCACCGGCTCCACCTCGCGCACGGTGATCTCCTCGCGCACCCGATTGTGGTACTCCAGGCGCAGCACGCTGCGGGCGTGGACGGCCTGGGCCAGCACCGCGGTCCGGTCCGCGTCCTCGGCCGAGGCCAGGCGCGTGGAGACGATCCGGCCCAGCTGCCCGAACTCCCCCGCCGCCTCGGTGAGCTTGGCCAGCGCAGAGGCGACGGCGGCGCGCTCGCCCGCGTGCGGCAAATCCAGGATCGCCTGCAGGCCCACGGTCAGCGAGAACGCCTCCAGCAGATTCAGCCGGACCGGGTCGGCCAGGCCCTCGGCGTTGCCCACGGTGACCACCCCGGTCTCCCATTCGACCTCGATCAGCTCGTCCGGCAGCCCGTTGGGAACCCCGCACATGCGAATCATGGCCAGGTCCTCCAGGAGCGCGGCCTTGCTCAGGCCAAAATGCGCGGCGGTCTCCTCCACCGTGGGCGCGCCGTGGCGGACCACGTAGGCCACGATGTCCAGGGCCCGGGCCACCACCTTGGTCGCGGCCGGGCGGCCGCTCGGGCGGGAGGGCTTGAGCTGGTAGGACGGCCGGGGCGCGCGTTGGGCAGCCAGCGCCGCGCGCAGCCGCTGCACGACGGCGTCGCGCAGCTCCGGCGGGCCGGCGACCCGGGCCGCGGGGCCGAGTTCGGCCAGTTCGGCGGCGGCCGCCTCCGCGTCGTGGTAGCGGAAGGCGACGCGGTCGCGGCCGTCGGGGGTGACCGTGCCGGACCCGGCGCCGCCTTCCCGGCCGCTGCCGTCAGGGCCGGCGTCGTCGGCGGCGGCGATGCGCAGGGCCAGGCCCCGGCCCGGGAGCAGCTCCACGGCCGCGGGCGTCATGGCGGAGGCCGGGTCCAGCCGGTCCAGGTGCGCGGCGATGCGGAACCCCTCGGGCCGCTTCATGGTGCCGCCGAGGCGGGCGATGCCGCTGGTGATGCGGGAAAGGCGGAACATGCGTTCCTCCCCGCGGTCCCGGTCCAGTCCGACCAGGTACCAGTTGCCGAACCGGCTGCCAACACCCCAGGGCTCAACGCGGCGGTGGGATTCGGTGCCGTCGACGGCCCGGTAGGTGAAGCGGATCGGCGCCTCCTCCCAGGCGGCGCGCAGGACATCGGTGAAGACCGCGTCGCCGGCGTGCAGCCGCGCCGCATGGCCCTGGAAGGCGGCGCCGGCGTCGAGCAGGCCCGCCAGCAGCATCCGGCTGGCGGCGCGGGAAGCGGCCGTGCCCAGGACCGGGTCCTTCCAGACCTTGGAGGCCAGGGCCAGTGCCGCGGCCTCGGCGGGGTCGAAGGAGACGGGGGGCAGGCGGTACTTCTCGGGCAGGATGCGGTAGCGGGTCAGCTGCCGGTCCCCGTCGAAGAAGCCTTCCTCGGTGAGGGTTTCCACGGGGATCCCCAGCTGGCGCAGGTCCTCCTTGTCGCGCTCGAACTTGCGCTCGAAGGCCTCGTCGCCCAGCCCGCGGTAGTCGTCGACGATCTCGCGCAGCTCCGCCCGCGAGTAGCCGCGCTTGCGGTACAGCAGGGCGTACGTCAGGCTGACGAGCTTTTCGGTCCGTGACGGGGCGTCGTCGATTCGTTTGGCTGGCACGGGGGCAACGTTACTACGCGCCGGGTCCGCCGGCGGGGAAAGGCTTCATGCGCCGGGCGGGCCGGACGCGCGCTGGCGCATCCGGCCCGCCCGGGCCTTGGCCGTGCCGCAAGGTGCTCCGGCCGGCGGGTTTCCTGTCCGGTGTCCTAGCGGACGCCGACCAGGTCCACGACGAAGATCAGGGTCTCGCCCGGGCCGATCAGGGCGCCGGCCCCGCGGTCGCCGTAGGCCAGGTGGGAGGGAATCTCGAGGCGGCGGCGGCCGCCGACCTTCATGCCCAGCAGGCCCTGGTCCCAGCCCTGGATGACCTGTCCGACGCCCACCCGGAAGTCCAGCGGCGCGCCGCGGCCCCACGAGGAGTCGAACTCCTCGCCGGTGGACCAGGCGACGCCGACGTAGTGGGTGGAAACGGTGCTGCCGGGGACGGCCTCGGCGCCGTCGCCGACAATCAGGTCCTCGACGACGAGCTCGCTCGGCGGGGTATCGCCGGGGAACTCGATCTCGGGCTTGGTGCGGTCGTATTCGCGCTTACCGAAAGACATGGGGTCCTTTCCTGTGGTTATTCGGCCGACTTGATGTCGACCACAAACACTAGCGTGCCGGTGGGGCCGCCGCTGGAGCCGTCATCGCCGTAGGCCATGGAGGCGGGGATGGTCAGCAGGACGGTGGAGCCGACCTTCTGGCCGGTGAGGCCCTTCGTCCAGCCGGCGATGACCTGGCCCAGCCCGAACGTGGCCGGCTGGCCGGTCTCGTAGCTGGAGTCGAAGGCCTCCCCGGCCTTGTGGTTGGGGCCGTCGGCCCACTGCACCCCGACGTAGTCGACGGTCACGGTCGAGTCGGCGGCGAGGACCTTGCCGTCGCCCTCCTTCAGGACCTTCACGGCCAGCCCGTTCGGCGGCTCCTTGCCCTCCGGGATGGAGATGGTGGGGGTGCCGTCCTTGCCGAACTTGACGGCGGGCAGGGCTCCGGCCTCGTCGAGCTGCTTGACCTCGTCCTGGCCCAGCAGGCGGGGGGCGTCCTGGGCGCCGGTGACTTTCAGGATCAGGATCTCGCTCGCGGTAGCCGGAGCGGCGGATTCGCTTTCGGCGGAGCCGCCTTCGGGGGCTTCGCTTTCGGTGGCGGCCCCCTCGGTGGAGGGACGCACGTAGGCGATCCAGGAGCCCACGGTGGAGCCGACCAGGATCCCGTAGATCTCCGGGTCCGCTTCCTTCAGCTCGTCCACGAGCGAGAGCGTCTGGTCGCCGGCGCCGAAGGTGTCGCCCAGGACGGTGCCGTCGCTGGCCTTGTAGCCGGCGAGCTTGTAGGTGACGTTCTGTCCGGCGGCGATCTCGGCGCCGTCGCCCTCGATGACCACCTTCGCTCCGGGGGCCGTTGCCGTCAGGGGGGTGTCGAAGGTGACCGCGGGGGCGGTGGTGTCGTTGTCGGCGGGGGTGATCTTCACAGAGGCCAGCGGGGCCGCGTCCCCGACCGATTTGCCGCCGGAGGCGCTGCAGCCGGCGAGCAGAAGCATCGCGGAGGCGAGGAGTAGGGCCAAGAGCTTGCGCACGTGTTCACTTTCGTCGGACGGCCGGGTGTGGTCCGGGCACGCTGGCGCCGGACCACACCCAGCCTAGGGGGTCTGACTGTGAGATCGCCAAGCCTTGCGGAAAAAAGGCGTCAGATCAGGGAGATCAGTTCCTCCACGCGCGGGTCCGTATTCGCGAACGGGTCCTTGCACAGGATGGTGTGCCCGGCGTGGTCGTTGAGCTTGAGGTGGACCCAATCGACGGTGAAGTCCCGCCCGGCGTCCTTGGCCGCGCGCACGAAGTCCCCCCGCAGCTTGGCCCGGGTGGTCTGCGGCGGTACGGTGCGCGCCGCCTCGACGTCGGCGTCCCCGACCACGGTAGCGGCCAGCCCGCGGGCGCGGAGCACGTTGAACAGGCCCCGGGTGGGCGAGATGTCATGGTAGGTCAGGTCCAGCTGGGCGATGCGCGGGGCATCCAGGCGCATCCCGCTGCGCTGCCGGTAGCCCTCGATCAGCTTGTGCTTGATGGCCCAGTCAATCTCGGTGTCGATCCCGGAGTGGTCCCCCGAGCCCACCGCGTCCAGGGCCCGGCCCCACAGGTCCAGGACCCGCGGCACGTGCGGGGTGTGGGCCCCCTCGCGGTCCACGAAAGCGGTGGCCTTGTCCAGGAAGTGCCGCTGCAGCTCCAGCGCGCTCGTCTCCCGCCCGCTGGCCAGGCGCACCGGGGCCCGGCCGGTGAGGTCGTGGGAGATTTCGCGGATGCTGCGGATCGGGTTCTCCAGGCGGAAGTCGTCCATGATCGTGCCGGCCTCGATCATGCGCAGCATCAGGTCGGTGGAGCCGACCTTGACCAGCTGGGTGGTCTCCGACATGTTCGAATCCCCCACGATCACATGCAGGCGCCGGTAGTGCTCGGCGTCGGCGTGCGGCTCGTCGCGGGTGTTGATGATCGGCCGGGACCGGGTGGTGGCCGAGGATACCCCCTCCCAGACGTGGTCCGCGCGCTGGGAGAACGAAAAGCGGTGCTCGCCGTCCACCGGGACCACCTTGCCGGCGCCGCTGAAGAGCTGGCGGCTGACCAGGAAGGGGATCAGGATCTCGGCCAGCCGGGAGAACTCGAGCCGGCGCGGGATCAGGTAGTTCTCGTGGCAGCCGTAGGAGTTGCCCGCCGAGTCCGTGTTGTTCTTGAACAGGTAGATGGACCCGCTGTACCCGTCCTCGCGCATGCGGGCCTCGGCGTTGGTCACCAGGTCGTTCAGGATCAGTTCGCCGGCCCGGTCGTGCGCGATCAGCTGGGCGACGTCGTCGCACTCGGCGGTCGCGTACTCCGGGTGGGAACCGACATCGAGGTACAGCCGCGATCCGTTGGTCAGGAACACGTTGGAGCTGCGCCCCCAGGCGACCACCCTGCGGAACAGGTACCGGGCCACGTCCTCGGGCGAAACAGGGCGCCCGCCCGGAGCCGAGTAGGTGACGCCGTACTCGGTCTCAATGCCGAAGATCCTGCGGTCCACGTCCTACCCCCTTGGTCAGGCCGCCAGGATGACGGCGAGTTCGCTCTTGTCCAGCCGGCGGAAGCACCGCCGCTGCCCGCGCAGCGCCTGCGGGTCGCGGTCCAGGACCGCCACCTCCAGCATCGCCGCGCCCTCGGGCCCCTCGGGAACGCCCGGCAGCGCCGCGGCCGCGGCCCGGATGGCCTCGCCGAAGCCCTGCTCCACCCCTGCGGCCCCGCCCCAGGCCTCGGCCAGGCTGGCGGAGATGGTCTCGGCGTCGCCGCCCATGATGATCATGCCGGGCTCGTCGGCGATGGATCCGTCAAAGGTGAGGCGGAACAGGTGGTCCGAGACCCGGCTCTCGCCGACCTCCACGACCGCCAGTTCCACCTCGAAGGGCTTGCTCTCGGCCGTGAAGACCCCGCCGAGGCTCTGGGCGTAGACGCTGGCCAGGCCGCGCCCGGTGACGTCCTCGCGGGCGTAGGAGTAGCCTCGGGTGTCGGCGTAGCGCACCCCGGCCTGGCGCAGCGATTCGAACTCGTTGTATTTGCCGACCGCCGCGAACGCGATCCGGTCGTACAGCTCCCCTATCTTGCGCAGCGAACCGGACGGGTTCTCGGCGACCAGGGCAATGCCGTCGCGGCAGCTGAGCACCACCACGGACCGGCCCCGGCTGATGCCCTTGCGGGCGAAGTCCGCCCGGTCCTTCATCAGCTGCTCGGGCGAAACGTAGAACTGTGCGGACATCTAGGCCTCCCGTCCCGCGATGGAGCGCTGGCGGATGATCGCGGCGGAGATCTCCGCCAGCACGCCGTCATCCACCCGCGTGGCCCCGCCGGCGTCGACCGCGTACACGACCGGCCACAACTGGCGCAGCGGGTCGGGCCCGCCGGTGGCGGAGTCGTCGTCGGCCGCGTCGAAGAGCGCCTCCACGGCCACCCTCACGCCGTCTTCGCGGGCCAGCCCCGGTTTCCAGAGCTTCTTGAGCGCCCCGCGCGCGAACATGGAGCCGGAGCCGATGCTGTGGTGCTCCCGTTCCTCGTAGCGCCCGCCGGTGACGTCGAAGGAGAACAGGCGCCCGGTCCCGCGCAGTTCGTCGTAGCCGGCGAACAGCGGCACCGCGGCCATGCCCTGCATGGCCATGCCCAGGTTGCCCCGCACCATGGACGCCAGCCGGTTGGCCTTGCCGTCCAGGCTCAGCAGCGTGCCCTCGATCTTCTCGTAGTGCTCAAGCTCCACCTGGAAGAGGCGGGCGATGTCCATGGCGATGCCTGCGGAACCGGCGATCCCCACCACCGAGTAGCGGTCGGTCGGGAAGACCTTCTCGATGTGGCGGCTGGCAATCACGTTGCCGATGGTGGCGCGGCGGTCACCCGCCACCACCACCCCGCCCTCGAAGGCCAGGGACACGATCGTGGTCGCGTGCGGGACCCCGGCGGGGACCCCTTCGGGAAGGGCCCCGGACGGCAGCAGGTCCGGACGCTCGCGCACCAGGTATTCGAGGAAGGACGGCCCCGCGGGCAACTCCACCACCGTTACTGGCCACCCTTCTGGACGAAGCCGCGAACGAACTCCTCGGCGTTGCGCTCCAGCACCCCGTCGATCTCGTCCAGCAGGTCGTCCACTGCCTGGACCTGTTCCTGGGCCGCGGCGGAGGGACCGGCGGAAACGGCAGCTTCGGTCTCCTCCTCCTGCGCGCCCTGGGCGGGCTGGGCTTTGAACTGTTCCTGGGCCATGGCGTCCTCCTGCTCTCTTCGGGCGGGCCGTGCGGCCCTCCCGCCTCTATCTTGTCACTGTCTTGGCGCTGCGGTGCCCCTTGTCAGGCATGAAATGTCAGGACCTGACCTGATCCACGAACTCGGCAATCCCCAGGCCCGCCTCGAACAGCGGGCCCACCAGCGCACGGGTCCCGCGCAGGGGCTCCAGCGTCTGCACGCGTTCCAGCCCGGCCCGGCCCGGAACGCTGAAAATCACCGCGTCCCAGCTGGCGCCCACGACGTCCTCCGGGAAATCGGTCAGGCACCGCCCGCGGAAGTAGGCGCGCGTGTCCTCCGGAGGGGCCGCCACCGCCGCCGCGACCGACTCCGCCGGCAGCAGGGTCTCCACCAGCCCGCGCGCGGCCAGCCGGTGGTAGAGGCCCTTCTCCGGACGGATGTCCGCCCACTGCAGGTCCATCAGGGCGATGCGCGGATCGTCCCAGCCCAGCCCGTGCCGGTCGCGGTACTGCTCCATCAACCGGTACTTGGCCACCCAGTCCACCGTGGAGGCGGCCGCAAGGACGTCGGTGCGCAGCGTATCGATCGTGCGCTGCCAGCGCTCCAGCACGTCGCGGGTCTGGGCGTCCCCGGCTCCCGAGCGTTCGCAGTGGGCGCGGGCCGCCACCAGGTAGGCCTCCTGGATGTCCAGCGCGGTCATCCGCCTTCCGTCGGCCAGTTCGACGGCGGTGCGCAGCGTCGGGTCGTGGCTGACCTGCCGCAGGGCAGCCACCGGGTGGCGCAGCCGCAGCGCCGGCGCCTCGCCCGCCTCGATCAGGGACAGCACCAGCGCGGTGGTCCCGACCCGCAGATACGTCGAGACCTGGCCAAGGTTGGCGTCCCCGATGATGACGTGCAGGCGCCGGTACTTGTCCCACACCGCGTGCGGCTCGTCGCGGGTGTTCACCATCGGCCGGCGGATCGTGGTCTCCAGGCCCACCTCCGTCTCGAAGAAGTCGGCTCGCTGGCTGACCTGGAAGCCGGGCCCGTGCCCGGCCGAACCCAGGCCCACGCGCCCGGACCCGCAGATGACCTGCCGGGTGGCAAAGAACGGCAGCAGCCCGGCAACAATCGCATCGAAGCTGGTCTTGCGCGGCATGAGGTAGTTCTCGTGGGCGCCATAGCTGACGCCCTTGTTGTCGGTGTTGTTCTTGTACAGCAGCACCTCCGCGAACCCGGGGGTCTGGGCGATGCGCCGGGCCGCGGCCAGCACCACCAGGTCCCCGGCCTGGTCCCAGCGGACCACATCGAGGGGGTTGGTCGTCTCCGGGGAGGAGTACTCGGGGTGGGCGTGGTCCACGTACAGGCGCGCCCCATTGCCCAGCACCATGTTCATGAGCACGTGCCCGCCGGCCTCCCGCTCCGAATACAGGGTCGACCCGGCCCGCGCGTCCCCGCCGGCCAGGGCGATCTCCTCCGCGGTGAGTTCCGCCGGCTCGTCGGTGAGCTGGCTGGGGTCGGCAGCCGAGCGCGGTACCGTCCAGCCGCGGGCGTCGTCGAGCGGATGCTCGTCGGCATAGTCCCACCGGGTCCCGGCCAGGTGGCCGTAGCCGGCCCGGACGGTGGCGGCGTAGGCGTTGACCACCTGGGCCGAGAGCAGGGTCGAGTTCGCACCCGGCTGGGACGGGGCCAGGACGCCGTACTCCGTCTCCAGCCCCATCACCCGGTGCACGCTCACAGGTACTGTCCCGTCGAGTAGGGGCGGGGGTTCTCGGCCTCCAGGCTGCGTCCGGCGTCGGTGCCGTCCTTGTCCTGCACGATCGTGCGGATGTAGGTGATCCGCTCCCCCTTCTTGCCGGAGATGCGCGCCCAGTCGTCCGGATTCGTGGTGTTGGGCATGTCCTCGTGCTCGCGGAACTCCTCGGCCACCGCCTCCAGCAGGTGCTCCATGCGCAGGCCGCGCTCGCCGGAGCGCAGGAACGCCTTAATCGCCGATTTCTTGGCCCGGTCCACGACGTTGCGGATCACGGCCCCGGAGTTGAAGTCCTTGAAGTAGAGCACCTCGGTCTCGCCGTTGGCGTAGGTGACTTCCAGGAACTCGTTTTCCTTGCCGGTGGCGTACATGGATTCGACGGTGCGCCGGATCATGTCCTCCACGGTGGCGGCGGCATCGCCTCCGTGCTCGGCCAGGTCGGCCGCGTGCAGCGGCAGGTCGGTGGTCAGGTACTTGGCGAAGATCTCCGCCGCGCCCTCGGCGTCGGGACGCCTGACCTTGATCTTCACGTCCAGGCGGCCCGGGCGCAGGATCGCCGGGTCGATCATGTCCTCGCGGTTGGACGCGCCAATCACGATCACGTTGTCCAGCTGCTCCACGCCGTCGATCTCGGAGAGCAGCTGGGGCACGATCGTGGTCTCGACATCGGAGGAGACGCCGGTGCCGCGGGTGCGGAAGAGCGAGTCCATCTCGTCGAAGAACACCACCACCGGGTTGCCTCCGGTGGCTTTTTCGCGGGCGCGGGCGAAGATCAGCCGGATGTGGCGCTCGGTTTCGCCCACGTACTTGTCCAGCAGCTCCGGGCCCTTGATGTTCAGGAAGTAGCTGCGCGCGGTGGGCGTCCCGCGCAGCTCCGCGGTGCGTTCGGCCAGCGAGTGGGCCACCGCCTTGGCGATAAGCGTCTTGCCGCAACCCGGGGGGCCGTAGAGCAGGATGCCCTTGGGTGCCTTGAGGCCGTGTTCGCGGTAGAGGTCCGCGTGCAGGAACGGCAGCTCCACGGCGTCGCGGATCTGTTCGATCTGCGGTCCCAGGCCCCCGATGTCCGTGTAGGCAATGTCCGGGATCTCCTCCAGGACCAGCGACTGCATGTCGCTCAGGTGCACGCGCTCGATTGCCAGCCCCGACTTCGGCTCCACGGCCAGGGAATCCCCGACGCGCACCGTCTCGCGCAGCAGTGCCCCGCCCAGCTTGATGACCTTCTGGTCATCGGCGCGGCCCACGGCCAGCACCCGCCCGTCGTCGAGGACCTCCTTGACGGCCACCAGTTCGCCGGCACGCTCGAAGCCAAGGATCGCCACGATCGTGAGGGACTCGTTCAGCAGCACCTCCTGGCCCGGCTCCAGCGCGTCGAAGTCCAGCAGCGGGCTGACCGCCACGCGCAGCTTGCGCCCGCCCTGGACAATGTCCGCGCTCTGCACGGCCGCGGCGGCGATCGAGCGGCCGGCCTCGGCCTGGCCGCGCGGGTTGGGCGCCACGACGGTGCCGAAGCTGAACGGGGTTTCCCCGTCCTTCTCCAAGGCGGCCTTGAGCGCGAGGATCTCCTCGCGGGTGCGCTCGAGGACCCCCACCAGCCGGCTGTTGTTCTGCGCGGCCGTGGCCAGCTGCCGGTCCAGGTTCCGCGCCTTGTCCCGCAGCACGGCGACCTGGCGTTCGGCGGCGCCAAGCCGGCTTTCCAGTTGTGACTCGCGTTCGGTCGGCCTGGGGGTTCCTTCCGGAACGCCTGGGCCGCCCGCTCCGTGCTCCGTCGGCATGTCCCTGTCCCTTCGTCGCTCACCGCCCCGACCGGACGGTCTTCATTCCATCCTAGTCAGCGGCGCGCCGGGACCAACCCCTAGGGGCGGCGGGTTCTCCCCCGCCGGCGGCTGCGGCAGGGGCCGTTCCGGGGGACGGAACCTGTCACCACCCGTCCTGCACTCGGGGCCCGCACCTCATCCTCCCGACCCGTTCTGCCCCGCTGCCCCGCTGCCGCGCGGCGGGCGGCGGGCGGCGGGTAACGGGCGGGACGGAACGGCAGGGACCGGCGAATCCAGGCCCGGCCCGCGTGCGCCCTGCGGAAAAGCAGGGCCGGGACTACTGCTCCTGCCCGGCCTCCGCTTCCCCGGCCTCCGCCGCCTGCCCGGTGACGGACTGGCCGGCATCGGCGGAACGGAAGGCCCCGCGCTGGGCGGTGGAGGCGGCGTCTTTGGCGGCGCGGCGCAGCTTGCGGTCGGAGACCCCGCGCTCGCCCAGTCCGGCGGCGTGCCACGCCTCCTCGTCATGTCCCTGCGTCCAGGCGTCGAGGTCCTCCTGCGCGAACTCGGTGTTCTTCACCCGCTTCTGCCCGGGGATCCCCACGGCCCCGTCGGCCAGGCGGCGGCAGGTCATCAGGAACCCGGTGTGGGCGACCATCCGGTGGTCCGGGCGCACGGCCAGGCCATCCAGGTGCCAGCCGCGCACCATGGACTCCCAGGCCTCGGGCTCGGTAAAGCGGCCGTCGGCACGGATGGCTTCGGCGGTGCGGGAGAGTTGGGTGACGGTGGCGACGTAGTTGACCCACACGCCGCCGGGGGCCAGCACCGTCGCCACGGCGTCCACGCACTCCCACGGGGCCAGCATGTCCAGCACCACCCGGTCCACGGAGCCGGGCTCCTCCTTCTTGAGGACCTCGTCCTGGAAGTCGCCGATGCTGATCTGCCAGGCCGGGTGCGGGCCGCCGAAGATGGTTTCGACGTTGCCGCGGGCGATGTCCGCGAACTCCTCGCGGCGCTCGTAGCTGTGCAGGTAGCCGTGCTCGCCCACGGCGCGCAGCAGGGAGATGGAGAGGGCCCCGGAGCCGACGCCGGCCTCGACCACGCGGGCCCCGGGGTAGATGTCGCCCATGGTGACGATCTGCGCGGCGTCCTTGGGATAGACGACGGCGGCACCGCGGGGCATGGAGAGCACAAAGTCCTTCAGCAGCGGGCGCAGCGCCTGGTAGCGGTGTCCCGTGGTGTTCTCCACCACCACGCCCTCGGGCTGCCCGATCAGGGAATCGTGCGCCAGTACGCCCTTGTGCGTGTGGAAGGACCCGCCGGGGGTGAGGGTAATCGTGTTGATGCGGCGCTTCTGGTCGGTGAGCTGGACCCGGTCGCCGGCGCGGAACGGACCGCGGCGGACGTCGGCTCCGTGCGGGGCGGTGGAGGGGTTCGGGCTCTGTGTCATGCTGGGGCTCATTCCGGTCGGTGGTTCTGCGAAAGGTGGAAGTGGGGGCGGTGCGGGGGGCGTCAGCGGCGCTTGGTGACGGCGTCGACGACCGTCCCCTGGAAAAGCAGTCCGACGACGGTTCCGCCGTCCAGGACCGCGTATTCGCTGCCGGCGATGCCCGCGAGGCGGTCGATCAGTTCCTTGCCGACCTCGTCCACGGACACCACGGCACCCGGGGCCAGGGCCCGGGCGACGGTGCTGGCCGGGGTGGTGCCGCGCAGGTGCGCCGGCACTGCGCCCAGCGATCCGGCATCGACCACGGCCTCGGGCACGCCCTCAGCGGAGACCAGCACCACATGGCCGGGCGGGCGGCGCATCAGGTGCCGGTCGATGTCCGCCACGTGCACATCGGAGGGCAGGGCGGAGGCGGGCTGCATCAGGTCCCGCACGGCCACGTGGGGCACGCGCAGGCGCAGGCGGGCATTGGCGATCGAGGCGCTGGCGCCGGACCACAGGAACCCCGCGATCAGCACCGCCACGACGATCAGCTGCAGGTCCGGCTCCTGGCCGCGCAGGGCCGGCAGCAGCAGGAAGTAGCCGGCGATGCCGACCGCGATGGCCCGCCCGGCCCAGCCGGCGGCGAGGGTGCCGCGCTCCTGGGATCCGGTGCCGCGCCACACCGCGGATTCGACCAGGCGGCCGCCGTCCAGCGGAAGGCCCGGGAGCACGTTGAACAGCGCAACCAGGAAGTTTGCCCAGACCAGGATGCCCAGCAGCAGCCCGGCAACGCCGGAGGGCGCCCAGATGAGGTCCGCGGCGAAGCCGATTCCGGCCAGGATGAAGTTCGCCGCCGGACCGGCCATGGCCACCAGCAGCGATCGGCCCGGGGTGGCGTTGAAGCTGCCGAACTGGGTGTGCCCGCCCCACAGGGTCAGCACGATCCGGGCTCCGGGCCAGCCGAAGGCCTTGGCGCTGAGCGCGTGGGCGAGCTCGTGGACCAGGACGGAAAGGGCCAGCAGGACGGCGTAGGCCAGCGCCACCAGGCAGGCGCCCAGGATGCCGATGCCGGGCAGGGCGGCGGCGACGTCCGGGGAGAAGACGGCGACGATGAACGCCGCGACGACGAACCAGGACCAGGCCAGCGAGACGGGGACGCCGAAGACGCTGCCCAGCGGGATGCCCTCGCGGCGTTCCTCCCCGCGGGTTTCCGCGCGCCCGCGTCCGGCGCTCACCGCAACCCTCCGGCCACCGGTGAGCGGTGGCGGACGAAGGCGTCCAGGTGGGGGGCGCCCACGCCGTCCAGGGTGTCCCACAGTTCCCAGCCCGCCGCCGGCGGGACGTGGCCGCGGTGCGGGACGGCGATGGTCGCGGCGCCGCTCGCGGCGGCGGAGGTGGCCCCGGGCAGGGAGTCCTCGAGGGCGACGACGCGGTGCGGGGAGAGCGATTCGATGCTGTCCTGCAGGGTGGACAGCGCCAGCAGATAGGGTTCGGGGTCGGGCTTGCCGGCGTTTACCATGTCCCCGGTAACCAAGAAGCGGAAGGTGCCCGCAGGCAGCCCGGCCGCAACGAGCCCGGCCAGCGGGCCCTCGGACATGGTCACCATGGCGCAGGGGACGCCGTGGCGGTCCAAATCAACCAGCAGCTCCCGGGCCCCGGGGCGCCACGGCACGTGGCGTTCGACCCCGCGCAGCACCTCGGCGATGAGCGTGTCAATGATCTCCCGTATCCCCAGCCGGACGCCGGCTTCCTGCAGCAGGCGGGCGCTGGCGGGCAGGGCCTGTCCGACGAGGCGGAGGCCGTCCGCCTCGGTCCAGCGTCCGCCGTGCTCTTCGACCAGGGCCCGTTCGGCGGCGATCCAGTACGGTTCGGTGTCCACCAGGGTGCCGTCCATGTCCCAGAGGACAGCCTGCAGCCCCTCCACGGCATCGAAGGCGTTCGCGGGCGGCAGGGAGGAAGGCATGTGGCAATTCTACGGGGGCCCGGACCAGCCAACCGCCCGCGATGGCGCTAGGGTGGCAACGTGGCAGAGGAAAACAAGGAACGCAATTCGCTGACCGGGATCGTCTCCGGGCAGGCCGCGGACGCCGAGGGGGTCCGCCCGGCCATCATGGTGGCTGCCTTCGAGGGCTGGAACGACGCCGGCGAGGCCGCCAGCGGCGCTGTGCGGATGCTGGCCAAAGCCTGGGGTGCGCGCAAGGTGGGCCGGCTGAGCGAGGACGACTACTACGACTACCAGTTCTCCCGGCCGACGGTACGGCGCACCCCCACGGGCCGCAGCTCCATCAGCTGGCCCTCGGCGCGCCTGTCCCGGGCCGAGATCCCCGGCACCGGCATCGACGTGCTGCTGGTGCGCGGGGTGGAACCGACCTACCGCTGGAAGGCGTTCACGGCCGAACTGCTCGCGCGCGCCGCCGGGGAAAACGTGGTGGCGGTGCTGCTGGTGGGGGCGCTGCTGGTGGATGTCCCCCACACCCGGCCGCTGCCGGCCTCCCTGACCAGCGACAACGAGCGGCTGCGCAGGGAGCTGGGCGCCGAGGCGTCCACCTATGAGGGGCCCACCGGGATCCTGGGGGTGCTGGCCGATGCCGCCACGACCGCGGGCCTGCCCACGGCGTCCATCTGGGGCGCGGTTCCCCACTACGTGGCCCAGCCGCCCTCGCCCAAGGCGATGCTCGCGATCGTCAGGCGCCTCGAAGAAGTGCTGAACATGCACCTGGACGTGCACGAGCTCACCGAGGACGCCGACGCGTGGGAGCGCGGCGTCAATGAACTGGCCGCCGAGGACCCCGAGGTCGCCTCCTACGTGCACCAGCTGGAGGAGGCCCAGGATGCGGCCGAGCTCCCGGAGGCCAGCGGGGAATCGATTGCCCGCGAATTCGAACGCTACCTCAAGCGCCGCAACCGGCACGAGCGGGGCCCCGGGGAGCCCTAGGCCGGCCCCGCGCAGTCCCGGTTGCCTGCGCAGTCCCGGTTGCCTGCGCAGTCCGGGCTGCCCGCTCAGTTTGGTCTACCCGCGCAGTTTGGACTGCCCGCCCGGTCCGGGGTTCAGGCCAGGCGCAGGCCCAGCAGGGCGTCGGCCGCCGCGGTGACCAGCTGCGCCCCGGACCCGGGCGCATCCCCGTCCCGGTCCGGCGCGCCGGCCGCCCAGTCATCCAGCGCCGCGAGGGCTCCGGGGGCATCGAGGTCGTCCGCGAGGCGTTCGCGCAGGGAAGCGACCAGGCCCGCGCCTTCGGACAGGGTCGCGGTGGCGAGGCGGGCCCGCCAGGAGGCCAGCCGGCGTCGTGCCTGGTCCAGCAGCTCGGCCGTCCAGAACCAGTCGGTGCGGTAGTGCTGGCCCAGCAGGACCGTGCGCACCGCCATGGGATCCTCCCCGGCATGGCGCAGCCGGGAGACCAGCACCAGGTTGCCGCGGGACTTGCTCATCTTTTCCCCGTCCAGGCCCACCATGCCGGTGTGCATGAAGTGCTCGGCGAGGCGGTGCCCGTCGCAGGCGGCGGCGTGGCCGGCGGAGAACTCGTGGTGCGGGAACACCAGGTCCGATCCCCCGCCCTGGACGGTGAAGGGGGCGGGCAGGAAGCGGCGCGCGATCACGGAGCATTCGATGTGCCAGCCGGGCCGGCCGGGACCGAGGGAATCGCCTTCCCAATTGGGCTCGCCGTCCCGGGCGACCCGCCACAGCAGCGGATCCAGCGCGTCGCGCTTGCCCGGGCGCTCGGGGTCCCCTCCGCGCTCGGCGAAGAACTCGAGCATGGCCTCGCGGCCGTAGCCGCTCACGTCCCCTAAGGTCCAGGCCGCGGAGGCGGCCGCGGCCGCGTCGAAGTAGACGTCCCCATCCGGTTCCGCCGCCTCACCCGGAGCGCCGGGCCGGCCCGGGACGCGGTAGGCGAGGTTGCGGGCCAGCAGGTCCTCCACGATCGGCACGATCCACTCGATCGATTCGACGGCGCCGACGTAGAAGGTCGGGGGGAGGACGTTCAGGGCGGCCATGTCGGCGCGGAACAGGTCCGTCTGCTCCGTGGCCAGGGCCCGCCAGTCCACGCCGGTGGCACGGGCCCGCTCCAGGAGAGGGTCGTCGATGTCGGTGACGTTCTGCACGTAGGTGACCTCGCGTCCGGCATCCAGCCACTGCCGGTGCAGCAGGTCGAACGCCACGTAGGTCGCCGCGTGCCCCATGTGCGTGGCGTCGTAGGGGGTGATCCCGCAGACGTAGAGCCCCACCGGTCCTTCCGCGGCGGGCACTGCGGGGCCGCGCCGGGCGGAATCGTGGATCCGCAGCGCGGGAGGGGTTCCGTCAAGGGTCGGGACGCGGGGGGCGGACCAGGCGTGCATGGGGGTCCTTTCGTTACGGGGGCGAGTGCCGGAAGGGAAGGGTGCTGCGGGCGGCGCGGGGACGCCGGCGCTAGGGCTGGATGACTCCGAAGCCGAGGAGCAGGTACAGGGCCAGGCCCAGCAGGACCCGGTACCACACGAACAGGCGGTAGCCGTTATTGGAGACATACTTGAGGAACCAGCCCACGATCACGTACCCCACCACGAACGCGATCACCGTGGCCAGCGCCGTCTCGGCCAGGCTGTAGGGGCCGGGTTCGTTGAAGCTCTTCGCCAGCTGGTACAGCCCGGACCCGAAGACAGCCGGGATCGCCAGCAGGAAGGAGTAGCGGGCCGCGGCCTCGCGGGTGAACCCCATAAACAGGCCCGCTGTGATGGTGCCGCCGGAGCGGGACACGCCAGGGATCAGCGCCAGTGCCTGGGCAAAGCCGAAGATGATGCCGCGCTTGGCGTCCAGGCCGGCCAGGTCCCGCTGCTGGCGCCCGTACACGTCGGCAACGGCCAGCACCAGGCCAAAGGCGATCAGTGTGGTGGCCACCAGCCACAGGCTGCGGAACACGCCCTCGATCTGCTCCTGGAACAGCAGTCCCAGCACCACGATCGGCAGCGAGCCGAGGATGATGTACCAGCCCATCCGCGCGTCGGGGTCCTTGCGGTCCACCTTGCCACTCAGCGACCCAAACCAGCGCTGGACGATGCGCACGATGTCGCGCCAAAAGAACACCATCACCGCGGTTTCCGTCCCCAGCTGCGTGATGGCGGTGAAGGCCGCGCCGGGATCGGCCGCGTTGGGCAGCATCTCTCCCACGATGCGCAGGTGCGCGCTGGAGGAGATCGGGAGGAACTCGGTCAGACCCTGTATCAGGCCCAGGAAAGCGGCTTCGAACCAATTCACACGTGAGAGACTACTTCACCGCGGGGCCCGATCAGTTTTCGTCGACCTCCACGAGTCCCAGCGCTGACCTGCGCGCGCCGTCCCCGCCGTCCCCGACGGAGGAACCGGCGGGTCCCCCGTCCGCCTCCGCGCCGAACCCGGCCCCGGACCCGGCGTCGTCCTCTGCGTCGTCCTCCAGTTCCTCCTCGTTGTCCTCGTAGAGCTCCAGCGGGGTCACCTCGCCGTAGGCCTCGTAGAGGGCATCCTCGTACTCTTCGAACGCATCGGCAATGGCGAAGAACGCCGCTTCCACGGAAGGGTCCTGCGCGCCGCGGCGCGAGGCCACGGCGGACAGATGCTCCTCCAGCGAGGACACGAGAGCCTGCAGGGCAACACGCGGATCTGTGCTCATGGGCTAGACGTTACCCGCAGGATGCGGACAATGGACAGGACATGATGGAAAAAGCATTCACCGCAGCAGAGCGCTACCGCGACCCGTCCCGGCCCTTCGAGTACCTGGTACTGACGGTCCGGCCCGACCAGAGCCTCGCGGAAGCCCGGCGCGCCCTCGCCGAGCACGCCGAATACGGCAAATGGGAACTGCACCGCAGCCGGATGTACATCGGCGGCCTGCGCCGCTACTGGCTGAGGCGGCGCGTGATGCGCGTCGAAAGCACCATCCCCTAGCGGGCCGCCCCCGCCGAACCGGCCCCCTTGCCGCCGGGTCAGTCTTCGGCAGGATGGTTTCCGCTGAACCGGTCCCGCGGCGCCCCCAACAGCCAGTTGGCGACCGTTGAGTGCGCCGACTCCGCGTCGGAGGGGTGGTACAGGCTCGCCAGCACGTCGCGGTAAAGCCGCTCCAGCTCGCTGCCGCGGGAGTACTGGCTGCCGCCGGAGACCTGCAGAGCCAGCTGGATGGTGCGGCGGGCGGTGTCCCCCGCATGAGTGCGCAGCGCCACCAGGCGCGGGAACCAGGACGGCCCGTGGTCGACGCGCCCGTCCAGGTCCCGGGCGGTCAGGCGCAGCTGCGGATCCAGCCCCAGCACCGCCAGGCCGGCCTCGGCCACCTGCCAGCGGATATCCGGATCCTGCGCGTAGGAACGCCCCGCCGCCTTCAGCGAGGTGCGCCCGGCCGGCAGCGCCGCCGCCAACTCCATGCCCCGATCGGCCAGCCCGGCGTAGACCGATGCCGTCAGTGTCAGGAACGCGGCGAAGATCGCGAACACCAGCGGATCGGCATTGGGCCCCACCGGCAGCGAACTGTGCATCCGGTCCGCCGGGACCAGGGCGCCCTCGAGCCGGGTGCTGTGCGACTGGGTTGCACGCATCCCCAGCGTGTCCCAGTCCCCACGGGACTGCACGCCGCCGTCCCCGCGATCCAGGAATCCGTGGACCAGCCGCGGCCCGCCCTCCTCCTCCGACCGTCCGAACACGCCCAGCTTCGTCCACACCGGCGACAGCGAAGTAAAGATTTTCGTCCCGGTGAACCGGTAGCCGCCGTCGGGCTGGCGCTCGGCGCGGGTGGTCGAATCGAAGAGCACCTGGTCGTTGCCGGCCTCGGAAACCCCGAATGCCATGACCTCCCCCGCGCCAACCCAGCCAAACACCCGGTCCAGCCGGTGGTCCCCGCGCGCGCCCAGCAGCCGGGCAACCCCGGTCCAGACCAGGTGCATGTTCACGGCCAGCGCCGTAGCCGGGGCGTACGCGGCCAGCAGGCGCTGGGCAGCCGCCATCCGCTCCATCCCCCAGTCCAGGCCTCCACGGTCTGCCGGGAGCATGGCCTTGAGGTACCCGGCCTCCCGCAGGTCCTCGAAGTCCTCCGTGCAGAAGGCGTTCGCGGCATCGTAGCCGGCCGCACGCGAACGGAAGCCTTCAAGCAGGCCGGGGGTAAGAATCTGGGAAATCTCCACGGGGTTTTCTCCTGGGCTCGGGTGCCGGACCCGCAGGCGGGGTGGACGGCCGGGCGTGGATGGCGGGCATGGACGATGGGATGTGGACGGTGGGATGTGGGCAGGGCGGGTTGCGGTCGCGGCGGGGAGCCCGTGCCTGAGGACACGGGTCCGTGTCCCCGGGAACGTGTCCCCGGGCCCTCAGTAGCTGGTGAGCAGGCGGTGCAGCACGCGCGTCCCGAACTTGAGCGAATCGACGGGCACGCGCTCGTCGACGCCATGGAACATGCCGGTGAAGTCCAGGTCCGCCGGCAGGCGCAGCGGGGCGAAGCCGTAGCCGGTGATACCCAGCCGGGCCAGGGACTTGTTGTCCGTCCCCCCGGAGAGCATGTACGGAAGCACCACCGCCTCCGGATCCTCGGCCTTGAGGCTGTCCACCATCGAATCGACCAGGTTCCCGGCAAAGGGCACCTCAAGGGAGATGTCGCTGTGGGCGGAGGTGATATCGATGCCCGGTCCCGCCAGCCGGCGCACCGCATCCAGCACCAGTTCATCCTGCCCCGGCAGGGTGCGGCAGTCGATTGCTGCCTCCGCCGCGCCCGGAATCACATTGTGCTTGTACCCGGCCCGCAGGAGGGTCGGATTGGAGGTGTTCTGCAGCGTCGCCCCCACGAACCGCGCCACGGTCCCCAACTCCTCCAAAAGACGGGACGGGTCGTCGGGAGTAAACTCAATCCCGGTCAATTCGGCAACGCCTTCCATGAACGCCCGCGTGGTGTCCGTGTACTCCAGCGGCCACCTGTGCGTGCCGATGCGCGAGACCGCACCGGCCAGCAGCGTGACGGCATTCTCATCATTGATCTGCGAACCGTGCCCTGCCCGCCCGGTGGCCTTCAGGTCCAACCAGGCAATGCCCTTTTCCGCCGTCTGCAGCAGGTAGGTCCGGCGGCCGCCGATGGTGGCGGAAAATCCGCCCACCTCGCTGATCGCCTCGGTAGCTCCGGCGAAGGCCTCAGGATGCCTCTCCACCATCCACCGGGCCCCATACCCGCCTCCGGCCTCCTCATCCGCGAAAAACGCGAACACCAGGTCCCGGCGCGGGCGGGTGCCGTCACGGCCCATCTGGCGCAGGACGGCCAGGATCATCGCGTCCATGTCCTTCATGTCCACGGCCCCCCGGCCCCAGACCATTCCCTCGCGCACCTCGGCCGCGAACGGGTCCACGCTCCAGTCTTCCTTGGCGGCCGGCACCACATCCAGGTGTCCATGGACCACCAGTGCAGGCAGGGACGGATCGCGGCCCTCCATGCGGGCCACCACGCTCGTGCGCCCCGGTGCCGCCTCGTACAGTTCCGGTTCCAAACCGGCCCCGGCCAAGAGTCCGGCAACGTACTCGGCCGCCGCGCGCTCGCCGGGGCCCTGGTTGCCGCCGAAGTTGGAGGTGTCGAAGCGGATGAGGTTGCGGCAGATCTCCACGACCTCGTCGGCCGCCGAAGGCGCGGGCTGGGACACGGCGGGCTCGGGGGCGGGCCCTGCGTGCCGGGGTTGCGGGGGAACGGGCCGGGGATGGGTCATGGTGTGCCGCCTTCCATTGCGCATGATGGCTACAGCCTAGTCAGCTGCCCGAAGCAGGCGGAACGGCCTGCGGGAGCCCGGTTTTGTGTCTGCGCGCAAAGGGTGCTAGAGTCTTTCTCGCCGCGATCGCCGGAGACGAAGTTCCTTGCGGAACTGGGAACGGGGATCGTTGACACCTGCGCGGGTGGCGGAATAGGCAGACGCGCTAGCTTGAGGTGCTAGTCCACGTATAGTGGGTGGGGGTTCAAGTCCCCCTCCGCGCACAGCGAAGACCCCGGCCGGGTTTCCCGGCCGGGGTCTTTTCTTTGATGCCTGCCGCAGAGCCCCCGCCGCAGCGGCCCGGCAAGGGGGATGAGGCATCCTGTGAGTTTGCCGGGAACGCCTCCCAATTTTCCCCGGTACGTGGACCCTGCCGCGCCCTACCGGTTAGCGTGGGCCCTGACATGCACCACGGGGCCTGTCCGCGGAGTCCGACACCGGGCATCCGCCCAGGCCCTGAGGGTGGCGCATGTTTTGGCTGGGGAGCCAAATACCAGGGGGACCAATATGAAACGCAACACTCGTCCGCAAGCATCGCCCCGCCATGCCGCGCACCAAAAGGGCGGCCTTCCGGAGGGGACGCCCCGGAAGGCCGGCGAAGGGGCCGGGATACAGGGAGCACCCTCGAACGGGGCCCCCCTGAACGGGGAGATGCCAAACGGGGAGATACCGGCCGGGGGGACGCTCGGCGGACCCGCGCTGGACGGGGCAACTGCGGGCGGGAAGACGGAGCACCGCCGCCCCGGGAAGCATTCCACCACGCATTCGGCGGGGCACCGGGTGGCCGCCGCTGTGCTGGCGGGATTCCCGGGCCGGCCGATGGCCGCGCTGGGAATGCTACTGGCGGCCGGATCGATAGCCTTTACCGGTTCTGCCTCGATGGAGGTACGCACCGCGGCGTCGGACGGGCCGGCCGGCCGTTCCGCGCCACGCGCCGTCGTCGTGCCCGCCGTGGCGGCCGCCGGATGGGTCCCGGCGGGAGAAGGCCTGGCGCGCGCCCCGCGGACGGCCTCCCCGGCAGCGCAGGGCGGCGGGGGTGCTGTCGCGGAGAATGCGCCGCAGGACCACGCCTCCCTGGGGCAGGCCCTGCTCATCGGCGCCCCGGCGCAACTGCCCGGCCGGTTGGCGCTGGCGCATCCCGTTGCGTCCGTGACAATCACCAGCCCCTTCGGCTGGCGCCTGAACCCGACCGGTCCCGGCTCCCACCTGCACATCGGGCAGGACTACGCGATGCCCTGCGGCTCCCCGGTGCGGGCCTCCGAGGACGGCACCGTGGTCCAGTCGCAGTGGGCGGGACACTCCGGCCAGCGCGTGGCAATCGAACACGGCAGCGGCGTCCGCACGGCCTACAGCCACAATTCCCTGCTACTGGCCCGCGTGGGGGAAAAGGTCAAGCGCGGCCAGTTGATCGCTCTGTCCGGCACGACCGGCAATTCAACCGGCTGCCATGTCCACTTCGAGGTTTACCTGGACGGTCAGTGGGTGGACCCCGCCCTCTACCTGCCGCGTGTTCCGGGGCAGCCCGCCCCGCTGACGCCCCGCGAACAGCTCGCGGTGCGCGATTCGCTGGCTGCCGGGTCCGCGCTGGGACGTGCCGGAGGATCCGGGGTGGGGGTGGCGGCCATCCCGAAGACCACCACCGGCAAAACCGGTTCCGCTACGAACAGTTCGGACAAGGACGGCTCCGGGAAGGACGGGGCGGGGAAGGACGGCTCGGCGACGAAGCCGAAAGGCTCCGAAAAGCCGGCGCAACCCGCGAAACCGGCCGGCCCCCAGGACCCGCCCGCGGGGAAGCCTGACACGAAGGCCCCCGCCCCGAACCCGGTCTCCAGCCCCCCCGCCGTGCCCGGTCCGGTCCCGACACCCGGTCCGGTCCCGACACCCGATCCGGTGCCGGCGCCCGACCCCAAGCCGGCGCCCGCCCCCGAGCCGTCGCCCGACCCCGAGCCGGCGCCCGCCCCCGAGCCGTCGCCCGACCCCAAGCCGGCACCCGCCCCCGAGCCGTCGCCACTCCCGCCGCCGGCTCCTGCTGCCCCGCAGCCGCCGGCCGGGCAGGCTCCCCCTGCGGGGGCGGACGAGGGCGCTACCGCTTGCCCGAAGCCCGCGGACCCGCAGGCGGCCCCGGAACCGCAGGCGGCACCCGGGAAACCCTGCGTCGGGGAAAACCCGGCGGCTTTGGAGTCCATTAAGGAGTAGGCCGGGGAGGGCGGCCACCGCAGGGGCCCGGTTCGGGCCGGCCCTCCCCCAAGTGGCGGCCGAACCGGTGCGGAGGATACCCTCGTGGGGAAGGTCCGCCGGTCCCCGACCGGCCCGCAGCAAGGAACCCCATGACCCCCTTTCCCCGCCCCGGGCTTCGCGTAGCCATGCTTTCGCTGCATACGTCGCCACTTGCCCAGCCGGGATCGGGCGATGCCGGGGGGCTGAATGTCTACGTCCGCCAGCTGGCGCTGGCGCTGGCCGCGGAAGGGTCCGAGGTAGACATCTTCACCCGGGGCGCGGCCGGACACGTGCGAATCGCCCCCGGGGTCACCGTGCACCACGTCCCGGCCGGTCCGGCCGGACCGGTTCCAAAGGAACGCATCCCCGGGCTGGTCCCCGAACTGGTGGACGGCATCGACGCGGCGCGCGGGCCGCTGCGGTACGACGTCATCCACAGCCACTACTGGATGTCGGGCCTGGCCGGGCTGCGGCTGGCCGGGCGATGGGGCATTCCGCTGGTGCACACCATGCACACCATGGGCAAGGTCAAGAAGCACCACCAGGCCGACGCGAACGAGCCGGGCAACCGGCTGCGGGCCGAGGCCAGGCTGGCGGCCTCCGCCTCCCGGCTCACGGCCAACACCCCGGCGGAGATCACCGAACTGCGCGAGCACTACGGCGCAGATCCGGCGCGCGTGGACATCGTGCCCCCGGGCGTGGACCTGACCGTGTTCCGCCCCTCCCGCGGCCGGGCCGACTGGCCCTGGGGCGAGGCGGACGGCGCGGGCGCCCGGCGGCACCTGCGGGTGCTGTTTGCCGGAAGGATCCAAAAGCTCAAAGGCCCGCACATCCTGGTCCGGGCGCTGGGCGTGCTGGCCCGGACCCGCCCGGACCTCGACGTGGGCCTGACCATCATCGGCGCGCTGAGTGGCACGCCTGAACTGAACCTGCACCGCCTCGTGGCCGAGGAGGGCCTCGGCGCCCAGGTGCGGCACCTGGACCCGCTGCCGCCCGAGGAGCTGGCCTCCTGGTTCCGGGCCGCCGACGTCGTCGCGGTGCCCTCCTACAGCGAATCCTTCGGGCTGGTGGCGATGGAAGCCCAGGCCTGCGGAACTCCCGTCGCGGCCCACGACGTCGGCGGGCTGCGCCACACGGTCGTGCACGGACGCACCGGGGTCCTGGTGCCGGACCTGCGCCCGGACAGCTGGGCCGCGGCGCTGGCCCGCCTGGCCGATGCCCCGCTGGCCACCGCCCAACTGGGCAGCGGGGCCGCGGAGTTTGCCGCCGGCTTCAGCTGGGCACGGACCGCGGAGGCGGCGTCGGCCTCCTACGCGCACGCCTTGGGGCGGGTCGCGCTGCCGCTGTAGCCGGGCTAGCCCTCCCGCTGGTAAACGTCCGGGATGCCATCCAGGTTCGCGTCCACCCGCTCCTCGGCCTCAACGGTCCGGTAGTGCCGGTTCCGGCCCGTCAGCACCAGCGCGGCCAGCAGGGCGGCGGCCAGGGAAGCGGCCAGGATCGCGACCTTGGCATGGTCGTTGTACGCACTGTCGGCGCCGAACGCAAGCTCGGCCACCAGCAGCGAGACGGTGAAGCCGATGCCGGCCAGGAGACCCATGCCGAACAGGTCGACCCATTTGAGGGAGGGGTCCAGCCGGAGTCGGGTGAACCGTGCCATGAGCCAGGTGGTGGCCACGATGCCGACCGGCTTGCCCAGCACCAGTCCGGCCACGATGCCCAGCGCCACCGGATCGGAGGCCACCGCCGCCAGGCCCTCCAGGCCTCCAATCGCCACCCCGGCGGAGAAGAAGGCAAACAGCGGCACTGCCACCCCGGCGGAGAAGGGGCGGAACCGGTGCTCAAAGACCTCGGCCAGCCCGGGACCGGCTTCGGGTTCGGCGTTGGCCTTGCCGTGCAGGACCGGGATGGTGAAGCCCAGCACGACGCCGGCCATGGTGGCGTGGATGCCGGAGGCGTGCAGCAGGGCCCAGGCAACGACGCCGATGGGCAGCAGGATCAGCCAGGCGGCGGCCGGGTTGAGCCCGAAGAAGCGGCGGTACCGCTGGGCCAGGAAGGCGTAGACGGCCACGGGGACAAGGGTCAGCAGCAGCGGGACGGCATGGATCTCGCTGGTGTAGAAGATCGCGATGATGGCGATGGCGATGAGGTCGTCGACCACGGCGAGGGTCAGCAGGAACAGGCGCAGGGCGGTGGGCAGGTGCGAGCCGATGACGGCCAGCACTGCGACGGCGAACGCAATGTCCGTGGCGGTGGGCACCGCCCAGCCGCGCACGGCCTCGGCGCTGCCCCAGTTGAGCGCCGCGAAGATGGCCGCCGGGACCACCACGCCGCCGACGGCCGCCGCAACGGGGACCGCCGCCTTGCTCGGCTGGCGCAGGTCGCCGGCGACGAATTCGCGCTTGAGTTCGAGTCCGACCAGGAAGAAGAACACGGCCAGGAGCCCATCCGCGGCCCAGGCGCCCAGGCTCAGCTGCAGGTGCCAGGGCTCGTATCCAACCTTGAAGTCCCGCAGGGCGAAGTAGCTCTCCGCGGCCGGGGAATTGGCCCAAATGATGGCAATCGCCGCCGCAGCGACCAGCAGCGCGCCGCCAACGGTCTCCTTGCGGAGGATCTCGCCCACGCGCAGGGCCTCGGCGTAGCTGCCGTGTCCGATCAGTGGGCGGAAGGGGCGGTTCTTCGGTAAGGTCATGGGTTTCCTTTGCGGGAGGGGTCGACAACGAACATGCCGACCAGTCTTCCCGGCTCACCTGCGGCCCAGTCTACCGTGCCTCTCCCACTCACGGCGCAACACGCGCCCTGACCGGGCCGTAAACATGCCCGTAACACCGCCTTCACGCGGTATTCACGCAGCCGCCCGGCCCGCAATGCTCCCGTAACCGGGACGGCGGGGGGCCGAAACACCGCGCCGCAAATATTAAGGCCAGGTAACCCCGGACGGCAGCAGCGGACCGGGATGGCGGATTCGTGACGGGAAGGAACGCAGGTGCAGCTCACCGCGCAGGACGTGTGGATGATGGTTTCGGCGGCGATGGTGCTGCTGATGACACCGGCCTTGGGGCTTTTCTACGGTGGGATGACGCGCGCGAAGGCCGTCCTGAACATGATGATGATGAGCTTCGCCTCGGCGGGCATCGTGGGCGTCGTGTGGGTCCTGTGGGGTTACTCCATGACCGTGGGCCAGGGTGTCGGGGGGCTGTTCGGAAACCCCTTCGCCAGCTTTGGCCTGCAGGACCTGCTGGGCACTTCCGACCTGGTCAAGGCCGGGTACAGCGCAACGTTCGCCATGGTCACGGTGGCCCTGATCAGTGGCGCCATCGCCGACCGCGCCAAGTTCAGCGCCTGGGCCGCCTTCGTCCCGGCCTGGGTCACCCTGGTCTACGCACCGCTGGCGTTCATGGTCTGGGGCGGGGGGCTGCTGGGCCCGGACGGGGCCCTGGGCTCCGTGTTCGGCCCGGTGATCGACTTCGCCGGCGGAACGGTCGTCGAGATCAGTTCCGGCACCGCGGCCCTGGTCCTGGCCCTGGTCCTGGGCCCGCGCCTCGGGTTCGGAAAGGATCCGGCCCACCGCCCGCACAACATCCCCTTTGTCATGATCGGCGCGGGCCTGCTGTGGTTCGGCTGGTTCGGCTTCAACGCTGGAGCGGCCACCACGGCCGAACAGGCCGGACTGATTTGGGTCAATACCCTGGCCGCGCCGGTGGCCGCGCTGCTCGGCTGGATCGCGACGGAAAAGGTCCGCGACGGCCACCCCACCTCGCTGGGTGCCGCCTCGGGCGTCGTGGCCGGCCTGGTGGCGATCACTCCTGCCTGCGCCAACGTCAGCCCCCTGGCGGCGGTGGCCCTGGGCCTGGCCGCCGGCGTGGTGTCCGCCCTGGCGGTGGGGCTGAAGTACCGGTTTGGCTATGACGACTCGCTCGACGTGGTGGGCGTCCACCTGGTGGCCGGCGTGGTCGGCACCCTGGCCCTGGGCCTGGTTGCGCTTCCGGCCGACGGCGCCGATGGCGGGCTCTTCTATGGCGGCGGGCTGGGGCAGCTGGTGGCCCAGCTGGTGGCGGTCCTGGTCACCATCCTGCTTTCCGGGGCCGTCACGCTGGTCCTCGCGGCGGCTATCCACGCCACCATCGGCTTCCGGATCAGCCGCGAGGACGAACTTGCCGGCATCGATGTGGCCGAACATGCCGAAACCGCCTACGAGTTCGCCCTGTCCGGGACGGGCGGGGCCGAACGGATGCGCGCCTAGGTTTCCGCCGGCGGCAGGGCCCCGACGCGGCCCGCGAAGTGCCGCCGCCCGGACGCCGCATTCCAGCCCTCAAAATCCACCGTGCCGTTGTGCGGACCCAGCGCGACCTCCACCGTGCCGGGCAGGAACACCGGGGCCTCGAAGCGGATGCTCCAGCGGTAGCCGCAGTCGTTGGGGGCGGCAGTGGCCAGCACCCGCCCGGCCAGGTACATGCCGTGGGCGATCGGCCTCTTCAGGCCCAGCGCCTTCGCGGGCAGGACCCCCAGGTGGATGGGGTTATAGTCCCCCAGCACTGCGGCATAGGCCCTGCCGGTGGCCGCGTCCAGCTGCCACCGCGCCGTGGGCGCCGGCGGAAGGCAGGCCCGTGGTTCTCCGGGGGCCAGTTCGGGCGCGGCACCGATGCCTTTGGCGAGGTAGGTGGAGACGCCCCGCCAGACGGGCACCCCTCCGGCGGAGGCCTCCACCACCATGTCCACCCGCGTTCCGGCCCGGTGCGCGCGCAGGTTCTCCGGCCAGGCGGCGATCTCCAGTTCCTCCCCCACGCCAATGGGCCGGCTGTGCTCCACCACGTTGCCCAAGTGCACCATCCCCAACAGCGGCAGCGGAAAGTCGGCGCGGACCATGACGCCGACCGCCACCGGGAAGGCCAGTCCGTGGACGTAGACGCTGGGCAGTGTGTCCCGGAGGGCATCCCCCACCAGCCGCTGGTAGGCGGCCAGGCGTCCGGGATCGGCAGCCACCCCGCGCACCACGTGGCGGACCGCGGGCAGCCGCAGCACCTCCTCCGGAGCGCCGGGGCCGCGTCCCCGCACGGCCCGCCGGCGCCGCCACCCGGCAGCCTGCTTACCCGCGGCTGCGGCATAGAGGGGCCCAAGTTTGGGAACGGAACCGAGCACGACGTCGGCGCGTTCCGGCGCGCTCACGCGCCCACCAGGCTCTGCCCGCACACCCGCAGCGTCTGCCCGTTGATGCCCGCTGCCGCGTCCCAGGCGAGGAATCCGACAGCCTCGGCCACGTCCACCGGCAGCCCTCCCTGCATCAGCGAGGGCATCAGCAGGCGCGCGGCGGCGCGGGTCGCCAGCGGGACCGCGGCCGTCATGTCCGTCTCGATGAAACCCGGGGCCACGGCGTTGATGCCGCCGCCGAGTGCCGCCGCGGCCGCGGCGCTGGCCCCGACCATCCCCATCACCCCCGCCTTTGAGGCGGCGTAGTTGGTCTGGCCCCGGTTGCCGGCAATGCCACTGGTGGAGGCCAGCGAGACGATCCGCAGCCCCTGCAACCCCGCATCGAAAAAAGTGGCGTTCATGCGCAGCTGGGATTCGAGGTTCACGGCTACCACGGACTCCCAGCGGGACCTGTCCATGTTGGCCAGCAGCCTGTCGCGGGTGATGCCGGCGTTGTGCACCACGATGTCCAGCCGCCCGTGCCGCTCCCGGGCGTGCGCCAGGATCGCCTGGCCGGCGTCGGGCCGCACGATGTCCAGTTGCAGGGCGGTTCCGCCCACCTGGCTGGCCACGGCGGCCAGGGCCTCGCCCGCGGCGGGCACGTCCACCCCGACCACGCTGGCCCCGTCCCGGCGCAGGGTGCGGGCGATGGCAGCGCCGATGCCCCGCGCGGCCCCGGTGACGACCGCGACCTTGCCCTGGAGCGGGAGTTCCCAGTCCACGGGCAGGGTACCGGCGGTGGTGTCCACGCGCACCAACTGCCCGTCGACGTAGGCGCTGCGGCCGGAGAGCAGGAAACGCAGGGCGGCGACCGCGGAGGGCGCATCGGCGCAGAGCGTTTCGCCGCCGAGCACGATCCCGTTGGCGGTGGCGCCCCCGCGCAGCTCGCGCGCCAGCGAACGGAGGAACCCCTCGGCTCCCCGGCGGGCGGCGGCGCGAACCGGATCGCCGGCGTCCCCGGCCTCGCCGCGCAGGTAGGCGACGACCCGCCCGCCGGGCACCAGCTGGCGCAGCGCCTGTCCTGTGGCCAGCGCGGGGGCGGAGAGGTCCGCGGGCGCCCGCAGCGCGTCCAGGGCAAGCACGATTGCCCCCAGGGGCCCGGCCCCGCCACTGTTCCGGCGCACCTCCACCCCCCACCCGCGCAGGATCTCCTCAGCTGCCCCGGCCGCGGCGCCTCCGCCGAGGACGAGCACCGTCCCGGGCACCAGCGGGTCCCCGGGACGGTGGCGGCGCAGGGGCGCCGGCCAGGGCAGGCCCGCCTTCCGGGCCATGCCCCGCGCCAGGGCGGAATTCACGAGGGCAGGGTAGGCCCCCCGGGCGTGCGTGGCGCCGGTGTTCCCGGCCCCCCTGCTCAGCGTGCCTCCAGGATCGCGGCGACGCCCTGCCCGCCTGCGGCGCAGACGGAGACCAGGCCGCGGCCCGAGCCCTTCTCGTGGAGCAGCTTCGCCAGGGTGGCCACGATTCGCCCTCCGGTGGCGGCGAACGGGTGGCCGGCCGCGAGGGAGGAACCGTTGACGTTGAGCCGGCTGCGGTCCACGGGTCCCAGCGGGGCGTCCAGGCCCAGCTTGTTGCGGCAGAAGCCGGCATCCTCCCAGGCGGCGAGGGTGCTCAGGACGGTGCCGGCGAACGCCTCGTGGATTTCGTAAAAGTCGAAGTCCTGGAGGGACAGGCCGTTGCGTTCCAGCAGGCGGGGCACGGCGTAGGCCGGGGCCATTAACAGGCCCTCGCGGCCCCGCACGAAGTCCACGGAGGCGGCCTCGAAGTCCAGGAAGTTCGCCAGCATCGGCAGGTTGTGCTGCCGGGCGAAATCCTCGGAGCCCAGCAGCACGGTGGCGGCCCCATCGGTGAGGGGGGTGGAGTTGCCGGCGGTCATCGTCGCCGTGGTTCCCAGGTCCTTGCCGAAAACGGGCTGGAGCGAGGCCAGCTTTTCCGCACTGGTGTCAGCGCGCAGGTTCGCGTCCCGCGCCAGCCCGCGGTAGGGGGTGATCAGGTCGTCGAAGAAGTTCCGCTCGTAGGCCGCCGCGAGGTTGCGGTGGCTGGCCAGCGCGAGCTGGTCCTGCGCCTCGCGGGTAATTCCCCATGCCGCGGTGGTCAGGGCCTGGTGCTCCCCCATGGACAGCCCGGTGCGCGGCTCCGCGGTACCCGGGGCATCGGGGGCCAGGTCCCGGGGGCGCAGCCGGGCCACGGCGGCCAGCTTCTGCCTGGCGGTCTTGGCGCGGTGGAGTTCCAGCAGCATCCTGCGCAGGCCCTCGCTGACCGCGATGGGGGCGTCGGAGGTGGAGTCGACCCCGCCGCCGATGCCCGATTCGAGCTGTCCCAGCCTGATCTTATTGGCCAGCGAACCGATCGCCTCCATCCCGGTGGCGCAGGCCATCTGCACGTCGTAGGCGGGGGTGTCCGGGGCCAGGGCCGTGGCCAGCACCGCCTCCCGAACCAGGTTGAAATTGCGCGGATGCTTCAGCACCGCGCCGCCGGCGACCGCGCCGAGGCGCTGGCCCTGCAGACCGAAGCGGGCCACGAGCCCGTCAATCGCCGCAGTGAGCATGTCCTGGTTGGAGGCGTGGGCGTAGTGGCCGTGGGCCCGGGCGAACGGGATGCGGTTGCCCCCGATGACGACGGCGGGACGCACCCCGCCTGCCGCATTCCGGGAGGCCTGCGGGACGGTGTTCTCGGGGGACGCGGCCATGGGCGGAGCTCCTTTGGAAGCATGCAAACCGGCGGAAAGGTTACCGATACCGAGCGTACCTGATACGCTGCGTAGCGTGAAGCAGATCACGGGGACGGATCAGCCGGCCACGGAGGGTCGGCCGGCCGCCGACGGACGGTCGGCGCGCTGGGACGGCCACCGGCGCCAGCGGCGCCTCGACCTGGTCAAGGCGGCCCGGGGCGCCGTGCACAGGCTCGGCCCGGGCGCCCCCATGGAGGACATCGCCGCGGCCGCGGGCACCAGCAAATCCGTCTTCTACCGCTACTTCGGGGACAAGGACGGCCTGCGCCAGGCCGTGGGCGAGGTGGTCATCGGACGGACGCGGGCGGAGGTGCTTGCCGCCGGACGCGGGGCCGCCTCGGCCGAGGAGGGCCTGCGCGCCATGGTGTCGGCATACCTGCGCATGGCCGAGACCTCCCCCAACGTGTACTTCTTCGTGACCACCGACCGCGAGGCCGGCTCCGGCCCGGCGGCCCGGGCCCACGGCCGGGAGCTCGACGCCTTCTTCGACGAGGTCCTCGCGATGATGCGGGAGGGGATGCACGCCTACCTGGCCTCCCGCGGCACCGGCCCGGAGCGCTGCGGTGTGGAGGAAAGCGGTCCGGTGGACAACAGTCCGGAGGGCCCCGGGGGGACCGCGGCCGCGCTCGCCTTCTGGCCGCGCGCGGCGCTGGGCATGGTCCGCACCGCCGGCGAGGCCTGGCTGCGCCAGGCCCCCGGACCGGAACGTCCTTCTGCCGCGGAACTCGCGCACACCCTCACCGGGTGGCTTGCGCACGGCATCGCCGGGAGCACCCGGCAGGAAACCGCAGAAAGGCACCCGACGTGGCCCATGCCTCCGGAATGACCCCGGCGCCCGGCGCCCGCTCCCCCGCCGGCGCCCGCTCCCCCGCCGGCGCCCGCTCCCCCGCCGGCGCCCGCTCCCCCGCCGGCGCCCGCTCTCCCGACGGACAGGCCAACCCCGGTCGGGCCGACCCCGCTGTTCAGGCCTCCACCGCCCCCGAAGTCCGGGCCAGCGTCGACGTCCAGGCCCTCGGCGCGCAGCTGCTGGGCCGGTGGGCGGAGGAGCGGCGGGCCTCCCGCGACCTGGCCGGCCGCCCCGAGGTCCGGGGCGTTCCCGGACTGGGCATGGAGGAGCACCGGGCGCGCGTCCTGTCCCAGCTGTCCTACCTGGTGGAGAACGGGGCCATCCAGCGGGCCTTCCCGGCCCGCTTCGGCGGCGCGGACAACCATGGCGGGAACATCGCCGCCTTCGAGGAGCTGGTGCTCGCCGACCCCTCCCTGCAGATCAAGGCCGGCGTGCAGTGGGGGCTGTTCGGCTCGGCGGTGCTGCACCTGGGCACCGCCGAACACCACGAGAAGTGGCTTCCCGGCATCATGTCGCTGGAAGTGCCCGGCGCCTTCGCGATGACGGAAACCGGGCACGGGTCCGACGTCGCCAGCATCGCCACCACGGCCACCTACGATGCCGAAAGCGGCGAGTTCGTCATCGACACCCCGTTCCGCGGGGCGTGGAAGGACTACCTGGGCAACGCGGCGCTGCACGGGCGGGCCGCCGTCGTCTTTGCCCAACTCATCACCCGCGGGGTCAACCACGGAGTGCACGCGTTCTACGTGCCGATCCGGGACGGCAACGGCTTCCTGCCCGGCATTGGCGGCGAGGACGACGGCCTCAAGGGCGGCCTGAACGGCGTCGACAACGGCCGCCTGCATTTCAGCCGGGTGCGCATCCCGCGGACCAACCTGCTGAACCGCTACGGCGACGTCGCCCCGGACGGCACCTACTCCTCCCCCATCGCCAGCCCGGGCCGGCGCTTCTTCACCATGCTGGGCACCCTGGTCCAGGGCCGGGTCTCCCTGGACGGCGCGGCTGTCGCCGCGAGCAAGGCGGCGCTGCAGATCGCGGTCACCTACGCCAACCAGCGCCGCCAGTTCCATGCCTCCTCCAGCACCGCCGAGGAGGTGCTGCTGGACTACCAGCGCCACCAGCGACGGTTGATCCCACGCCTGGCCACCACCTATGCCGCAGCGTTCGCGCACGAGGAACTGCTGGAAAAGTTCGACGACGTCTTCTCCGGAGCCCTGGACACCGACGCCGACCGGCAGGACCTGGAAACCCTGGCCGCGGCGCTGAAGCCGGCCTCCACCTGGCACGCGCTGGACACCCTGCAGGAGTGCCGCGAAGCCTGCGGCGGCGCGGGGTTCCTGGCCGAGAACCGCCTCGTGGGCCTGCGCGCCGACCTGGACGTCTACGCAACCTTCGAGGGCGACAACAACGTGCTCCTGCAGCTGGTCGCCAAGCGCCTGCTGGCCGACTACGCCGAGGAGTTCCGCCATCTCAACGCCGGCGTGCTGGCCCGGTACGTCGTCCGCCAGGCCGGCAGCGCCGCGCTCAGCCGCACCGGCCTGCGCCGCCTGGCGCAGACCGTCACCGACACCGGCTCCGGCGCCCGCGCCGCCGTGGTCCTCAAGGACGCGGCCACCCAGCGGGACCTGCTCACCGACCGGGCCCGGACCATGGTCGCCGAGGTCGCCGGAGTGCTGCGCGGGGCCTCCCAGCTGCCGCGGGCCCAGTCCGCGCAACTGTTCAACCGGCACCAGGAGGAGATCATTGCCGCCGCCGCCGCCCATGCCGAACTCCTGCAGTGGGAGGCCTTCACGCGGGGCCTGGAGCGCGTCGCGGATCCGGGCACCAGGACAGTCCTGACGTGGCTGCGCAACGTGTTTGGCCTGTGTCTGGTGGAGAAGCACCTGGCCTGGTACCTGGTGCGCGGCCGCCTCTCCGCGCAGCGCGCCCGCACCGTGGGCCCCTACGTCAACCGCCTGCTGGAGCGCCTGCGGCCGCATGCGCAGGACCTGGTTGATGCGTTCGGCTACGGCCCAGAGCACCTGCGCGCCCCGATCGCCACCGGCGCCGAGGCCGGGCGCCAGACCGAAGCCCTGGAGCACGCACGCCGGCGGCGGGCCGCGGCTGACGCGCCCGCGGAGGAGGTGCCGCCCGAGCGCCCGCGTCCGGCGGTCCCGGAGCCCGGCCCCGCCCAGGAGCCCGGCCCTGCCCAGGAGCCCGGCCCCGCCCAGGAGCCCGATCCTGCCCAGTAGCTCAGCGCGCCTCCCCCGTCCACCTGAGCGGGCGGGAGGCACGCGGAACCGGCCCCCCGGCTGCCCTCCCCATCGCGCGGCGTCCGCGCTACGCTGGGCCGCGGAAACCGGTCCCGAGCATCGGACGCTGGCAATATGGTGACAACGCAAACGCAGTTCCCGCCCGCCCCCGGGCCCGCACGGCCCGCCACGCCCGCCCCGGGCAACGGACGGGTCTATCCGGGCGATGCCTGGCTCGTGGCCGCCGCGGCCTTTTTGGTCGTGTTCGCGGGCAGCTGGGTCCGCAGCATGTGGTACGACGAGGCGGCGACGGTCACCGGCGCAACCCGGCCGCTGGCGGAGCTGTGGCGGCTGGCCTCGCACGTTGACCTGGTCCACGCTGCCTACTACGGACTGATGCACTTCTGGACCGGCTGGTTCGGCGTCTCCGAGGCGTCCCTGCGCGTGCCGTCGGCGCTGGCGGCGGCGGCGGCCTGCGGGTTGACGGTGGTGCTGGGCCAGCGGATGGGCACCCGCGCCACCGGGGTGCTGGCCGGCACGGTGCTGGCGGTGATGCCGAGGATGATGTGGGCCGGCACCGAGATCCGCCAGTACGCCCTGACCGCGGCCCTCTCCGCCCTGCTGGCGCTGGTCCTGCTGCGGGCCTGGCGGACCGGACGCTTCCGCGACTGGGCCGCGTACGTGGCGGTGGCCGTGGCGGGGGTGGTCATGTTCATGTTCTTCGCCTTCGGCGTGGCCGCCTTGGCCGGTGCCGCCCTGCTGCTGCGCCGGCGTCCGGTGGCCACCCTGGCGGCCTCCGCCGCGGCCGGGGCCATCTGCCTGCCGTTCATCTACCGCTGCATCCAGCAGCAGGGGCAGGTTTCCTGGATCCGCCCCCTTGAGAACGGATTGTTCGAACTCGGCGTGAACCAGTTTTACTCGGGGACCACCCGGGCCACCGGGTGGATCGGCCCGTGGATGGCGGCGCTGGCCCTGCTCTCCCTGCTCCTGGTGGTCGTGGGCCTGGTGGCCGCCGCGCGCACCCGCTCGGCACAGCCCCCGGGCCCGGCCACCCGCCTGCTGGCCGGGGTGGGCCTGTGCGGACTGGTGCTGCCGTTCCTGGGCGTCCTGGCGCTGCAGGTGTTCGGGGAGCCGGCTTACCGGAACCGGTATTTGACCTACACGGCCCCTTTCCTGGCGCTGCTGGTCGGCTCCGGGCTGGCCGTCCTGCTGGCGCGGCGGCCACGGGTGCCGGCGGACAGGATGGCCCGGGCCGCGGGGGCGGCCCGGGTGGCCGGGGCGGCCGCACTGTGCGCGGTGATCGGGCTGGGCATGCTCTTCCAGCCGTGGGTGCGGCTGCACAACGGCGGCGCCTCGGTGCCCACGCGGGAAGTTGCGCAGACTGTGGCGGCGTTCAGCGGGCCGGGCGCCGCGATCGTCCCCAACCGGGCGCACGACCGCTACCGCTTTGTCGCCTACCCCGCACTGTACGCCGCCGTGGAGGACCTCACCCAGAGCCGGGACAGGGTGGCCGCCGGCACCCTGTGGGGCAGCTACCGCAAGGTCACCGCGGAGCAGCTGGCGGGGCGCGGCCAGGTCTGGTGGATCTCCGATACCCGCCGGAAGACCCCGGAGCTGGAGGCGTTCGAGGACGCCGGGTGCACGCTGGTGCGCTCCTGGACGGAGTTTGCCGGCACGCAGCTGCGCGAATACGACTGCGCCGGCTAGCGGCGGCTCCCCGCCGCCGGCGCCAGCCGGGCCCGGCCATGCGCAGGTGTGCCCGGACGGCGGGTTCGGGGGCGGGTCCGGGAACGCGGCTCGCGGAGGGCCGGCTTCTATCCGGCGAGGACTCTATCCGGCGAGGGCGGTGCGGTAGACCTCCAGGGTCTTCTCGGCGATGGACTCCCAGCTGAAGTTGGCGGCCGCACGTTCGCGGCCGGCCCGGCCCATCGCCGCGGCCCGCTCCGGATCCTCCAGGGCCCGGTTGAGCGCGGCCCCGAAGTCCGCCACGAACCCCTCGGCGTCCAGCGGCGTGCCGGTGCCGTCCTGGAGCTGCTCGAGCGGAACCAGGTAGCCGGTTTCCCCGTCGGCCACGACCTCGGGAATGCCTCCGACGGCGCTGGCAACGACGGCGGTGCCGCAGGCCATGGCCTCGAGGTTCACGATGCCCAGCGGCTCGTAGACCGAGGGGCAGGCGAAGACGGTCGCGTGGGAGAGGATCTGTACGACGTCGGCGCGCGGCAGCATCCCCTCGATCACCACCACCCCGTCACGGGTCGCGCGCAGGCCCTCGATGAGGCCGTTGACCTCCTCCGCCAGTTCGGGGGTGTCCGCCGCGCCGGCGCAGAGCACCAGCTGCACGTCCGGGGGCAGCAGGGCGGCGGCGCGCAGCAGGTAGGGGACGCCCTTCTGGCGGGTGATGCGCCCCACGAAGGCGACGGAGCGCCGGTCCGGATCGATTCCGAGCCGGACCAGGGCGTCGGTCCGGGGATCCGGGCGCCAGGTGCCGACGTCGATGCCGTTATGCACCACGTGGACCCTGGCCGGGTCGATGCCCGGGTAGGCGCGCAGGATGTCCGCCCGCATGCCCGCCGAGACGGCGATGACGGCGGCGGCCCCATGGTAGGCCGTGGACTCGGCCCAGGAGCTCAGGGCATAGCCGCCGCCGAGCTGCTCGGCCTTCCAGGGCCGCAGCGGCTCCAGGGAGTGGGCACTGACCACGTGCGGGATTCCGTGCAGCAGGGAACCGAGGTGCCCGGCCATGTTCGCGTACCAGGTGTGGGAATGGACCAGGTCGGCGCCCTGGAGGTCGGAAAGGATCGCCAGGTCGGTGCCCAGGGTTTGCACCGCGGGATTGGCCGTGGCCAACTCGGCCGGCACCCCATAGCTGCTCACGTGCGCGCCGTGGTAGTCCTCGGGGCGGGGATCGCCGAAGGCCCGGACCCTCAGGTCCAGCAGCGGGGCCAGGACCCGCCCGAGTTCGGCCACATGGACCCCGGCGCCGCCATAGATCGCGGGCGGGAATTCTTTGGTAACAATGTCTACGCGCACGTTTACAACGTAGTCGAAATGTGGCCCTTCCCATAGTGTGAAGCCGTAGTGTCCAACACGGTCAGAAGGACCGGACCAGAAGATCCACGGGGGATTGACCATGGCACCAAGGAAGGTACTCGCCGTTGTGCTGGCGGGAGGCGAGGGCAAGCGCCTGATGCCGCTGACGGCGGACCGGGCCAAGCCCGCGGTTCCGTTTGGGGGCAGCTACCGGCTGATCGACTTTGCACTCTCCAACGTCGTGAACTCCGGCTACCGGCGAATCGTCGTCCTGACCCAGTACAAGTCGCACAGCCTTGACCGTCACATTTCGGAGACGTGGCGCATGTCCACGCAGCTGGGCAACTATGTTGCCTCCGTTCCGGCGCAGCAGCGCATGGGCAAGGACTGGTTCCTCGGCTCGGCCAACGCCATCTACCAGTCGATGAACCTGATCCACGACGACCAGCCCGACTACGTGGTGGTCGTCGGTGCGGACCACGTCTACCGCATGGACTTTTCCGCCATGGTCGAGGCTCACATCGCCTCGGGGCTCTCCGCCACCGTGGCGGCCGTGCGCCAGCCGCTCGCGCTGGCCAACCAGTTTGGCGTGATCGAGACCGACCCCGCCCGCCCCGGACGCATCGCCGCGTTCGTCGAGAAGCCCGAGACCACCGCCGGGCTGGAGGACGACCCGTCCTCCTTCCTGGCCTCCATGGGCAACTACGTCTTCAACACGGACGCTCTGGTCGAAGCCCTCGAGCGGGACGCCAAGAACGAGCACACCAAGCACGACATGGGCGGGGACATCGTGCCCTGGTTCGTCTCCCGGGACGACTGCGGGGTCTACGACTTCGACACCAACGTCATCCCCGGCGCCTCCCCCGACGGGCACCACTACTGGCGCGACGTGGGCACCCTGGATTCCTACTACGACGCCCACATGGACCTCATCTCCCCCATCCCGCAGTTCGACCTCTACAACCATGACTGGCCGCTGTACACCCGGCAGACGATCTCCCCTCCGGCCAAGCTGGTCCGCGGGGCGGACGGCACCCAGGGCGAGGCCCACGACTCGATCCTGGGCAACGGCGTCGTGATCTCCGGTGCCCGGGTGCAGCGCTCCGTGCTCGGCACCGATGTCACCGTCCTCCAGGGCGCCCACGTGACCGGGTCGGTGCTGATGGACAACGTCACCGTGGGCGAAGGCGCCCGGGTGCTGCACGCGATCCTGGACAAGAACGTCGTGGTCCCGTCCGGGGCCCGGATCGGGGTGGACCCCGACGAGGACCGGGCCCGCGGGTTTACGGTCACCGACTCCGGCCTGACCGTGCTCAGCAAGGGCCAGGTGGTCCCCGTGTAGGACAGTCCCGCGGCGCCTGCGCGGGACCGCGCAATGGGACCCCGGGCGCCGGGCACGGTAGAGTCCTTCCGTCATGACTGAACAGCTCTCCCCCGAAACCGCCTTCACCGCCGAGGACCTGCAGACCTGCCTGCGGGTCCTCGGCGCCGTCCACACCCTGCCCGACGATGACGACAGCTACATCGCCGTGCGCCACGCCACCAGCAGGATGTTCAAGGAAGTGAAGAAGTACCGCCGCGCGATGGCCCGCCAGGAGGTGCGCGATGCCGACCGGCGCACCATGGAACTGACCGCCACCGGCGCCGCCGACCGCCTGGACGACGAGACCGAGGGCCTGCCGCTGGTGTCCTCGGCAGCGGGGGCCACTGCGGGAGAGTACCTTCGCCCGCGCGGGTGCTACGTCTGCAAGACCGACTACACCACCGTCGACGCCTTCTACCACCACCTGTGCCCCGACTGCGCCCGCGCGGGGCGCGACCGCCGCGACGCGCGGGCCGACCTGACCGGCCGCCGCGCCCTGCTCACCGGCGGGCGGGCGAAGATCGGCATGCACATCGCCCTGCGCCTGCTGCGCGACGGCGCGCACACCACCATCACCACCCGTTTCCCGCGCGACGCCGCCCGCCGCTTCGCGGCACTGCCGGACAGCGCGGACTGGCTCCACCGGCTGCGCATCGTCGGCATCGACCTGCGCGACCCCGCGCAGGTGGTGGCCCTGGCCGACCGCACCGCGGCCGAAGGTCCACTGGACATCCTGATCAACAACGCCGCGCAGACCGTGCGCCGCACCGGCAACGCCTACCGCCACCTGATCGGGGCCGAGTCCGTGCCGCTGCCCCCCGAACTCGGACCTGGCAACGGCGGTCCCGAGGTCTGGGGAGCCGGGCACGCCCCGGAGGCCCACCCGCGAACCCTGGCCGCGGCCTTCGACCTGGCCACCGGCGCCCTGGAACAAACCCGCACGGTCGCCCCGGAAAAGCTGGCGGCCCTGGCCATGACGGCCGGCTCGGCCTCCCTGGAGCGCATCGCCGCGGGGACCGCCATCGACGCCGGCGGGCTGGTTCCGGACCTGGTCACCGAGAACAGCTGGACCCAAGTCCTCGGGTCGGTGGAGGCGCTGGAACTGCTGGAGGTGCAGCTGTGCAACGTGACCGCGCCGTTCCTGCTGGCCAGCAGGCTGCGCCCGGCGCTGGCCGCCTCCGCGGCCCGGCGCAAGTACGTCGTGAACGTCTCGGCCATGGAGGGCCAGTTCTCCCGGCGCTACAAGGGCGCCGGGCACCCGCATACGAACATGGCCAAGGCCTCCCTGAACATGATGACGCGCACCTCCGCCGAGGAGCTGTTCGAGACGGACCGGATCCTGATGACCGCGGTGGATACCGGGTGGATCACGGACGAGCGCCCGCACGAGGCCAAGCTGCGCAAGGCCGCCGAGGGATGGCACGCGCCGCTGGACCTGGTCGACGGCGCGGCCCGGGTCTACCAGCCCATCGTCGACGGCGAACGCGGGATTGACCTGTACGGCTGCTTCCTCAAGGACTACCGGCCGTCCCCCTGGTGACGGAGACGGCCGGCGCGCCGGGGTCGCCTCAGGCGAGGCGGGTGATCTCCACGGAGACCGCCAGGGTCGAGGCCCCGCCGCCGGTCTGGATGCCCTTGAGCGGGGTCACGTCCCGGTAGTCGCGCCCCCGGGCCACGGAGACGTGGAAGTCGCCAGCCGGCTTATGGTTGGTGGGGTCCCAGGAATGCCACTCGCCGTCCCACCATTCGAGCCAGGCGTGGGACTGCCCGGCAACGGTTTCCCCCACCGCGGCATCCGGGCGCGGGTGGATGTACCCCGACACATAGCGGGCCGGAATGCCCAGGCTCCGCAGCGCCCCGATGCCCACGTGGGCCAAGTCCTGGCAGACGCCGCGGCGTTCGCGCCAGGCGTCCTCGGCGTTGAAGTGCACCGCGGTTACCCCCGGAACGTACTCCATCGTGTTGCGCAGCCACCCGAAGACCGCGTGTGCGGCGTCGTTCGGGTTCCCCAGGCCGCGGAAGCCCGCGACGGCGTCGCGCACCTCCGGTCCCGGATCGCTCAGCTGGGACTGGGGAAGCCAGTCGGAGAAGTCGTTGAGCACCGCTTCGGTCCCCAGCAGCTCCCAGGCGGCCACGTCTTCCGCAGGGCGCTCCAGGCGGTGGACTTCCACGGTGGCCCGCGCGTCCACCTCGAGGTAGTCGTGCGGGACCGTCATGTCAAAGGCCGTGACCCGGGTGCCCCAGTAGTCGCGGTAGACGCTGATGACAGCCAGGTTGGGCGAGACCTCCAGGGTGGACTCCAGGACCACCTGCTGGGCGTCCGTCAGCGGGGACATCCGCGCCTCGTTGTAGCTCAGCCCGACCCGGGAGGCGTAGCTGTAGCGGGTGATGTGGCGGATCTTCAGGCGGGTCACGAATTCTCTCCTACCCACGCGGCCTCGGCGGCCGGCGAGAAGTATTTGCGGCTGATGGAGTTGGAGGCCTGCGCCACGGCCTTCTGGACGCGGTCCGTGTGCTCGGGCAGCACGTGAATCAGGTCTTCGGGTTCATGGAACTCCAGGAAGGAACGCACCTGCCCCACGATGCGGCGGGCGTCCGACTGGAACCCCACGCGCTGGGTGCTGGGGTCCAGCTCCTGCAGCGTGCGTTCGGCGACGCTGAGCGAGTGCACGATCGAGCGCGGGAACAGCCGGTCCAGCAGCAGGAACTCGGCGGCGTAGCGCTCGTCGAACGCGGCCCCACGGGTCCGCAGGAAAGACTCGTAGGCTCCGGCGCAGCGCAGCATGGTGACCCACGAGAGGCCTCCGCCCTGCGTCTCCGCGGTGGAGAGCATCCGGGCCGTCATGTCTGCCTGCTCGAGGCTGCGCCCCAGCATCAGGAAATGCCAGGACTCGTCATGGCTCATGGTGCTTTCAGCGGAGCCGCGCACCATCGCCGTGCGCTCCAGCGCCCACTGGCAGAAATGAAAGGTCCCCACCACGTCCTTGCGGTGCTGGCTCAGCCCGTACCAGGTGGTGTTCAGGGTCTCCCACACGGCGGCGGAAACCGTCTCCCGGGCCCGGCGGGCGTTTTCCCTGGCCGCGCCGAGGGATCCTGAGATGGAGGTGGCATTGGTGGTGTCGTACGCCATCCGGTGCAGCAGCTGGGGCAGCCCGAAGTCCTCGGTGTCCGGGCGCGCGCCCATGATGGCCAGCAGTTCACGCGAGGCCTGCCGCTGCTGGCGCAGCGGCATCTGGTTCAGGCGCTCCAGGTGGACATCGAGGATGCGGGCGGTGCCGTCGGCGCGCTCGATGTAGCGGCCGATCCAAAAAAGCGATTCGGCGATGCGGCTCAGCATGCTGCGGGTCCTTCCCCGGCGCGCACGCCGGCGTGATTGGGGCGGGCGGCGCTCACTGCTGCTGCTCCGGCTGCTCTTCGGCGCCGCCGTCATCGGCAACGCCGACGTCGATCGGCCACAGGTGGGTGCGTTCCCGGGGGGCCTCCGGGGGTGCGGGAAGCGGTACCTCCGGCTCCTGCGGGGTGTCGGCCAGGACCCAGGTGTCCTTGGAGCCGCCGCCCTGGGAGGAGTTCACAATCAGCGATCCCTCCTTCAGCGCCACGCGGGTCAGCCCGCCCGGGAGCACCCAGACGTCTTCGCCGTCATTGACGGCGAAGGGGCGCAGGTCCACGTGGCGGGGGCTGAAGCGGCCGCCGGACATGGTCGGGACGGTGGAGAGCTGAAGGACCGGCTGCGCGATCCAGCCGCGCGGATCCTTGAGCACCCGGGCCCGCAGCGCATCGAGCTGTTCGCGGCTGGCGTCCGGGCCGACCACCAGGCCCTTGCCGCCGGATCCGTCCACGGGCTTGACGACCAGTTCGTCGAGGCGGTCCAGGACTTCCTCGCGCGCGGCCTCATCCTCGAGGCGGAAGGTGTCCACGTTCGGGATAACCGGCTCCTCGCTGAGGTAGTAGCGGATCAGGTCCGGCACGTAGGTGTAGACGAGCTTGTCGTCGGCCACGCCGTTGCCCACCGCGTTCGCGATGGTCACCCCGCCCGCCCGGGCCGCGTTGACGATGCCCGGGCAGCCCAGGACGGAGTCGGAGCGGAACTGCTGCGGGTCCAGGAACTCGTCGTCGATGCGCTTGTAGATCACGTCCACCCGGCGCTCGCCCGCGGTGGTGCGCATGTAGACCCGGTTGCCGCGGCAGACCAGGTCGCGGCCCTCGACCAGCTCGACGCCCATGAGGCCGGCCAGCAGGGTGTGCTCGAAGTAGGCGCTGTTGAACACGCCGGGGGTCAGCACCACGACAGTGGGGTCCTCGATGCCGCCCGGCGCGGTCTTGCGCAGCGCGGACAGCAGGCGGCGCGGATACTCCTCGACGTGCCGGACGTTCTGCTGGCCGAACGCCTCCGGAAGGCCCTTGGCCATGGCCCGGCGGTTCTCCAGCACGTAGGAGACCCCGGAGGGGACCCTGACGTTGTCCTCAAGCACCCGGAAGGTGCCTTCCTGGTCCCGCACGATGTCAATGCCGGAGATGTGCACCCGCACGCCCCCGGCCGGGCGGAAGCCGTGGACCTGGCGGTGGAAGTGGGCGCTGGAGGTGATCAGCCGGCGCGGGACGACCCCGTCGGCCACGACGTTCATCCTGTCGTAGACATCGTCGAGGAACGCCTCCAGGGCCTTCACCCGCTGGGCGACGCCGCGCTCGAGGATGTCCCAGTCGGAGCTGGAGATCACCCGGGGAACGATGTCCAGCGGAAAGGGACGTTCCTCGCCGGCGAAGTCGAACGTGACGCCCCGGTCCAGGAAGGTCCGGGCCATGGAGTCGGCGCGGGCGGTCACGTCGTCAAGGGTCAGTTCGCCGAGCGCGGCGGCCACCTGCACATATTCGGCCCGGACCGAGTGGTCCCTGCCGAACATCTCGTCGAACGCGGCGGACCGGCCCTGTGCTGCGGCGTAGTCCTCAAATAGATCTGGCATAGGTGCAACCTTTTCACGCCGGCGCGCCAACGCGCACATTCGCCGCCGCCGGGGGCCGCTGTGTTGCACCGGTACGGGACGCGTCACATTTTCCGGCCCGGGCCGGGCCGGGCCCAGCACACGGGAATCGCGGCGCTTGCTGGTTGAATGGGCTCGTGGACGACGCAGAAAACCCGCCTGCCGGCAACATTGCCCGCGCCGAGGCCGCCGAACGGGCCCGTATCCTGGCCGTGGACTCCTACCAGGTCCATTTGGACCTCTCCGGAGCCCGCGACCCGGAGCGCGCCGGGTATCCGTCGCGGACCCGGGTCACTTTCTCCTGCTCGGAGCCGGGTGCCGGCACGTTCCTGGACTTCATCCACGGCGGGGTCTCCGCCGTCACGCTCAACGGTCACCGGCTGGACCCCGGCAGCTGCGTCGTCGGGGACCGCATCCTGCTGCCGGGCCTGGCCGCACGCAACACCGCCATCGTCGAGGGAACCGCCCTGTACAGCACCAGCGGCGAGGGGCTGCACCGCTACACGGACCCCGCCGACGGGGAAACCTACCTGTACACCCAGTTTGAGCCCGCCGATGCCCGGCGGGTCTTCGCAAACTTCGAGCAGCCGGACCTGAAGGCCGAGTTCGACTTCACCGTCACCGCTCCGGCCGGCTGGCACGTGGCCTCCAACGGCGCCGCCCGCGGCCGCGAGGAAAACCCCGACGGCACCACGACGCACTTCTTCGAACCCACCCGCCGCATCCCCACCTACATCACCGCCGTGCTGGCCGGGCCCTACCACCGGGCCACGGACAGCTGGCGGCGGGAAGGCCCCGACGGCACCGTCCTGGAGGTGGCCCTCGGGGCGGCCTGCCGCGCCTCGCTCGCACCGCACTTCGATGCCGGCGCCATCTTCGAGACCACCAAGCGCGGCCTGGACTTCTTCCACGACCTCTTTGGCTACCCCTATCCGTGGGGCAAGTACGACCAGGCGTTCGTCCCCGAGTACAACCTGGGCGCCATGGAAAACCCGGGCCTGGTCACGTTCACCGAGTCCTACGTCTTCACCTCCCGCGCCACGGAGGCGCAGTACGAGGCCCGGGACACCACGCTGCTGCACGAGATGGCCCACATGTGGTTCGGGGACCTGGTCACCATGCGCTGGTGGGATGACCTGTGGCTCAAGGAGTCCTTCGCGGACTACATGGGCACCCTGGCCGCGGCCGAGGCCGCCGGCCGGCCGGCCGCCTGGGTGACCTTCGCCAGCCGGCGCAAGGCCTGGGCCTACGTGCAGGACCAGCTGCCCACCACGCACCCGATCGTGGCCGACATCCCGGATTTGGAGGCGGCCCGGCAAAACTTCGACGGCATCACCTACGCCAAGGGCGCCTCCGTGCTCAAGCAGCTGGCGGCGTACGTGGGCCGGGACGCGTTTACTGCCGCGGCCCGCGGCTACTTCCGCCGCCACGCCTACGGGAACACCACGCTGCGCGACTTCCTGGACGCGCTGGAGGACGCCTCGGGGCGGGACATGGGCGCCTGGGCGGACGCCTGGCTGCGCACCGCCGGCGTGCCCGTGTTGGGCGTGGAGCTCGGGGACGATGGCGGCGGCCGGCCGGGCGCGGTGCTCACCTCCGCGACGCTGCGCCAGGAAGGCCGGGACCCGCAGGCCGGCACCCGGGTCCTGCGCCCGCACCTGCTGCGCCTGGGCCTGTTCGAACTGCGCGGGGGCGCGCTGGAACGCACCGGATCGCTGGACGTGGAGGCCACCGGCGCCGCCACGGAGCTGGGGGCGCTGGCGGGCCGGCCGCGCCCGGCGCTGGTGCTGCCCAACGACGGGGACCTGACCTACGCGAAGGTGCGCCTGGACCCGGTCTCCGCGGAGACCCTCCTGGGTCATCTGGACACGCTGGACGAGCCGCTCGCGCGGGCCACCGCGTGGGCCTCCCTGTGGAACATGGTGCGCGACGCGATCCTGCCGGCGCCGCGCTTTTTGGGCGCGGTGCGGCGGATGGCGGCCTCGGCGCGCGAGGTCTCGGTGCTGCAGCAGCTGCTGGAGCAGGCCGCCACGGCGGTGGAGGCCTACTGCTCCCCCGCGCTGCGCTCCGGCGAGCACCAGCTGCTGGTCGAGGCCGTGCACGGGCACCTGGCCGCGGCGGAGCCGGGCTCGGACCACCAGCTGGCGTTCGCACGCAGCCTCGCCGCGCTGGCCCGGGCGGGCGGAGCCGACGAGACGGTGGTGGACCTGCTGGCCGGGAACGCGGCGATCCCCGGGCTGGTCGTGGACGAGCAGCTGCGTTGGGCGCTGCTGCAGGCGGCGGCCGCGCGGGCCCTGGTGGACGTGGACAGGCTGGACGAGGAGCTCGCCGCCGTGCCCTCCGCAGTCGCTATGGTGGGCCACGCCGTGGCCGTGGCCGCCCGCCCGAGCCTCCAGGCCAAGCGGGAGGCCTGGGATGCGGCGCTGTCCGGAGCCGGGCCCGACGGCCGGGCGCTCTCCAATGACCTGCTCTCCGCGGCGGTCAGGGGATTTGGGATCGGAAGCCACGAGCTGCTGGACGGCTTCACGGCCGGATACTGGCCGGAGTTGTCGGGAATCTGGTCCCGCATGAGCATCGGCCAGGCCACCCGCGTGGTGGAGGGGCTTTTCCCGCGCCGCCAGGACCTGGGGCCGGAGGGCCCCGAGGCGCACCCGGTGCTGGCGGCGGCCGACGCGTGGCTGAGGGAGAACGCGGAGGCCCCGCCTGCGCTGCGCCGGATCGTCCTCGAGCAGCGCGACCACCTCTCCCGGTCCCTGCGGGCCCAGGCGGCTTCGGAAACCCAGGATTGAAGGCCAGGGCTGAAGGCTTGGACTGAAGGCTAGGACCCCGCGTCCCCGCCGATTTTCGGCCCTGGCCTGCCCCCGGCAGCGGGCGCTGGTCACGCGCCGGGGAGAGCCGCGGCTGGGGCACCCGCGGCTGGGGCACCCGGGCCTAGGGGACCCGGGCGGTCCACTCCCGGCTGCGGAACTTGGCTTGGGCCAGTTCCCGGGCGGCGGCAAGGGACCCTTCGCCCAGCCGGGTCCGGCGGGCCCCGTAGCGGGCGGCGAACGTGGACATCATGTGCTCGATGATTTGGGTGCGGCCCAGGCCCGTCTGCCGCCGGAGCGGGTCCACCCGCTTCCGGGCACTTGATACTCCCTTGTCGGAGAGCTTTTCGCGGCTGATGCGCAGGACCTCGGCCATCTTGTCCGCGTCAATGTCGTAGCTCATGGTGACGTGGTGCAGCAGGCCGCCGGCCAGGCGCTTTTGGGCGGCGCCGCCGATCTTCCCTGCCGGGGTGGCGATGTCGTTCAGCGGCTTGTAGAAAGCCTCGACGCCGACCCCCGCCAGGGCCTCGATGACCCAGTCGTCCAGGAACGGGTACGAGTCGGCGAAGCCCATCCCGTCCACCAGCGAGGCCGGCAGGTACAGGGAGTAGGTAATGGCGTTGCCCGGCTCCATGAACATGGCCCCGCCCCCACTGATGCGGCGCACCACCGTGACGCCGTGCCGGTCGGCCCCGAACGGGTCCACCTCGTTGCGCAGCGACTGGAAGCTGCCGATGACCACGGAACGCTCCCGCCATTCCCACAGCCGCAGCGTCGGGTTGCGGCTGCCGGCGGCGACCTCGCGGGTCAGGACCTCGTCGAGGGCCACCTGCTCGGCGATGGGCAGCGGTTCCGGGGGCAGGATCTCCCAGTCGTGGTCGGTCCAGGTGGTGGCGTATCCCAGCGCGCGGCGGACCGCGAGGGCCACCGCCGCGGCGTCGAACCCGAACATCACCGCGCCGGCGGGCACGGCGGCGGCGACGGCGTCGCGCAGGGCCGCGTGTGAGGTGTCGGCGGGCAGCCCCGCCAGGGCCGCATTGATGTCGGCCAGGACTTCGTCGGGTTCGAGGAAGAAATCCCCGTTGATGCTGGCCGACAGGATCCGCCCCTCCCGGGCCACCAGGTCCGCGACCACAAGCTTTCCGCCGGGGACCTTGTATTCGCCGTGGAGGCCGGGGCCGGAGGGAGGCAGGTTGTTCGGCATGCCAACCATTTTAGGGATCAGTTTTACGTTTCCGGGACCCGGTGGGCCGCTGTCCCGGAAACGAGGAAGGGACCCCCAAGGGGGTCCCTTCGCTGCGTGGGCGTGAAGACTTACTTCTTGCCGAAGTTCTTGAAGCGGGCGTTGAAGCGCTCCACGCGGCCGGCGGAGTCCATGATGCGCTGCTTGCCCGTGTAGAACGGGTGGGAAGCGGCGGAGATTTCGACGTCGATGACCGGGTAGGTGTTGCCGTCCTCCCACTCGATGGTCTTGTTGGAGGTCGCGGTGGAGCGGGTCAGGAACTTCTCGCCGGAAGCCAGGTCGTTGAAAACGATCGGGGCGTACTGCGGGTGGATGTCAGCCTTCATGCGTAAAACCTTTGTTCGCGCCCCTGGATTTTGCCAGGGGCCAATGGATGATCGGCCCAGTCCGGGCCGACTATCCACTATATCCCACGGGCCCTGCCGGCCCAACCCGGACACGCCAACCCGTACACGCCTTCCCCCGCCGCTGCCCGGGCCCGGGCAAGCCCGCGGACCGGGCGCGGGGGGCTCGGCAGGGGCTAGCGGGCGCGCAACTCCCAGAAGGCGACCGCGGAGGCGGCCGCGACGTTGAGCGAATCGACGCCGGGCCGCATCGGCACCAGCACCGTCCGGTCCGCCCCGGCCAGGGCCGCGGGCGAGACCCCGGCCCCCTCGGTCCCGAGCACCAGTGCAAGCCGGGGCGGGTTTTCGGCGGCCAGCACGTCGATGGGGACCGCGTCCTCGGTCAGTTCCATGGCGGCGACCACGAACCCGTGCCCGCGCAGCAGTCCCAGGCCCTCCGGCCAGGCGTCCAGCCGCGCCCAGGGGACCTGGAACACGGTGCCCATGCTCACCCGGATGGAGCGCCGGTAGAGAGGGTCGGCGCTGCGCGGGGTTACCAGCACGGCGTCGAACCCCAGCCCGGCGGCGGAGCGGAAGATCGCACCCAGGTTGGTGTGGTCGACGATGTCCTCCAGTATCGCGACGCGCCGGGCACCGGCCAGCAGCGCGGCCGGGTCGCGGGGCTCGGGCCGGTTCATGGCGGCCAGCGCCCCGCGGTGCAGGTGGAACCCGGTGATCTCCTCCAGCACGCCGGGGCTGCCCACGAACGCGGGCACGTCCGGGTGGGCGTCCAGGACGTCGGCCAGCCCGTCCAGCCACTTTTCGGCCAGGAAGAAGGAGCGCGGGACGTGCCCGGCGGCCAGTGCCCGGCGCAGCACCTTGGAGCTTTCGGCGATGTAGAGGCCGCGGACAGGGTCGGTGCGCTGGCGCAGGGCCGCGTCGGAAAGGGCGACGTAGTCGGCGACGCGCGGGTCGGCGGAGCTTTCCAGGCGGATAACGGGCATCAGCCGGCCACCAGTCGCCCGGCCATGTTCACCAGCGCCACCAGGCCCAACCCCACGATGACGGCGCGCAGCCAGCCCGGAGAGAGCCTGCGCCCCACCTTCGCGCCAACGAACCCGCCCACCAGCGAACCGGCGGCGATGAGCACCACCACGGCCCAGTCGATGCGTTCGAAGGCGAACAGCAGGTAGGACACGGCGGCCACCAGGTTCACGGCCAGGGTGAGGATCACCTTGATCGCGTTCGACTGCTGCAGCGTCCCGTGCAGGAAGACCCCGAAGACCGCCATCAGGATCACGCCCTGCGCGGCCGTGAAGTAGCCGCCGTACACCCCGGTGAGGAACACCAGGACGTAGAGCACCGGGCTGATCGGACGGGAGTCCACGGTCTCCGGGGAGACGTGTCCGGCCTCCTGGCGCCGTTTCACCCATGCGGACAGCCGCGGCTGGAAGATCACCAGCAGCACCGCCAGGGCAATCAGCACCGGCGCAACGACGGCGAAGACCGATTCGGGCAGGTGCAGCAGCAGCCACGCGCCCGCCAGCCCGCCCAGCAGGGACAGCGGCAGCAGGCGCAGCAGCGTGCGCTTCATGGTGGCGATCTCGCGGCGGTAGCCCCAGGCGCCGGAGAATCCCCCCGCCACCAGGCCCATCGCGTTGGAGATCACCGCATTGACCGGGTTGTAGCCCAGTGCGACCAGGATCGGGAACGTCACCAGCGTGCCGGAACCGACGATGGTGTTGATCGTTCCGGCCCACAGGCCGCCGAGCAGGATGAGCGCTTCGCGCCAGAAGTCCACGCGCCGAAGATCCGCGGCTAGGCGGTGCGGCGGGCGACGGCGGTGTAGCGCCCCTCGCGCTCGGTGACCTCCAGCGGGGTGCCGAAGGTCGCCCCGAGGTTGGCCTCGGTGAGCGTCGAGCCGATCGGTCCGGCGGCAACCACGGCGCCCTCGCGCAGCAGCAGTGCGTGGGTGAAGCCCGGCGGGACCTCCTCCAGGTGGTGGGTGACCAGCACGACGGCGGGGGCCTCGGGATCGGCGGCGAGTTCGGACAGGCGCCGGACCAGGTCCTCGCGCCCGGCCAGGTCCAGCCCGGCACCCGGCTCGTCCAGCAGCAGCAGCTCCGGGTCGGTCATCAGGGCGCGGGCGATCTGCACGCGCTTGCGCTCCCCCTCGCTCAGCGAGGCGAACGGGCGGTTGATCATGGTGGACATGCCCCATTCGTGGAGCAGGCCGAAGGCGCGGCGCTGGTCCATGCGCTCGTACTGCTCGCGCCAGCGGCCGGTAGTCCCGTAGGAGGCGGTGACAACGACGTCGAGCACCGTCTCATGCTCCGGAATGTGGGTGGCCAGGGCCGCGGAGGACAGGCCAATCCGCGGGCGCAGCTCGAACACGTCCACGGCGCCCATGAGCTCCCCGAGGATCCCGGCGCGGCCGGAGGTGGGGTGCATCCGGGACGCGGCGATCTGCAGCAAGGTGGTCTTGCCCGCGCCGTTGGGGCCGAGCACCACCCAGCGCTCCCCCTCCCTGACCTGCCAGTCGATGTCCTTCAGGAGCCGTTTGCGCCCGCGGACCACGTTGACGCCGGCGAAATCCAGCACTTCATTCATACGGAGAACACTAGGTCAGCGTCCCCTCCAACGGCGAACCGGGACGCCCCGGAGCGCCGCCGCGCCGGGACGCCGCCGGGCACGGATTGGCGCGGCGGTGCCCCCAACGGGGAGAATTGCAGGCATGCAGACCTCCGCCTACGTCGTCCACTACCGCCCTGCCGCCGACCCCGCCGCGCCCGAGGGGTTGGATGATGCAATCGCCGCCGCCGGCTTCACGGTCCTCGGCACCGAAGAATTCAGCCGGCCCGGCCGGGTTGGTGCGCGCGTGGCCGTGGCCGGGGACGACGTGGCGGCCCTGCGCGCGGCGGTCTCCGACGCCGTGGAAGGCATCGAGGGCGGCTCCGGCGCCGGCGCCGCCGTCGTGCCCGCGGCCCTCGCCGCCGCCCCGAAGCTGCTGCTGGTCATGGACGTCGACTCCACGCTCATCAAGCAGGAGGTGATCGAACTGCTGGCCGCCCACGCGGGCAAGGAGGAGGAGGTCGCCGCCGTCACCGAGGCCGCGATGCGCGGGGAACTGGATTTCGCCCAGTCGCTCCACGCCCGCGTGGCCACCCTGGCCGGCCTGCACGCGGGAGTGATCGACCAGGTGCGCGCCGCCGTCGAACTCTCCGAGGGTGCCCGCGAACTGGTTGCGGCCTTCCACGCGGCGGGCCACCACGTGGGCGTCGTCTCGGGAGGGTTCCGCCAGGTGCTTGACCCGCTTGCCGCGGAGCTGGGCCTGGACTTCGCCCGCGCCAACGACCTGGGCATCGAGGACGGGGTGTTGACCGGGCGGGTCAACGGGGCGGTCGTGGACCGCGCAGCCAAGGAGGACTTCCTGCGCCAGTGGGCCGCCGGGCTGGGCATCCCCCTGGAACACACCATCGCCGCCGGAGACGGCGCAAACGACCTGGACATGGTCCGGGCCGCCGGCCTGGGCGTGGCGTTCAACGCGAAGCCGGCGCTGCGCACGCAGGCCGACGCCGCGATCGACATGCCGCGGCTGGACATTATCGGGGACCTGTTGGGCCTGTAGAAGCCTCACGTCCGGGCAACAGCCGGCGGACCGCCGGCGGTCCCCTGCCCGCTGCCAGGGGCGGGGGCCGGGCTTTCCACTTGCGCCGGCAGCCTGCGCGGCGCGCCCCGTGCCCAGAGGCACACAGGCACACAGGCACACAGGCAGCGTGCCCAGGCGCAGGCAGCCTTTCATTCGCGCACGTCACCCGCGCACGCGCAGTGCCGTGACAAACCGTGCAGGAACAACGGAAACGGAACGAACAAGTGGTCGAAAAGCCTGAAACGGTTGGAGCAGGAAAGCCGCGCAGGCGGCGGATGGCGGCGGGGCTGATCGCCGGCGCCGCGGTGGCGGCCGGCGCATACGCCGGAGGCGCGGCCCTGCTCTCCGGCTCGGTCGCGGAAGGCACCACCGTGCACGGCGTGGACATTGGGGGCCTGGGAGCGGACGAGGCCGGAGCGCGCCTGGCCGAGGGCCTGGGCCCGGTTGCCTCGGCGGCCTTCAAGGTCCAGGCCGGGGGGAAGGCCAGGACGGTCGATCCCGCCGCGGCGGGACTGGGCCTGGACGTCCCGGCCACCGTGGAGGGGTTGGCCGGATACACGCTGGACCCTGCCATGCTGTGGACGCGGCTGGCCGGAGGCGGCGAAGCCCCTCCGGTGCTCACCGTGGATCGGGCGAAGCTGGATGCCGCCGTGGCGGCGGTGGTGCCCAAGCTGGAGAAGGACCCGGCGGAAGGGTCGCTGGAGTTCCGCGGCACCGAGCCGGTGCTCACCGCGCCGGTGCCCGGGGTGGACATCGACCCGGAGGCCGCGGCGGACGCGATTGCCGCCGGCTGGTTTGGCGCCACCGGGCCGGTGGCGCTGCCGGTCGGGGAAACGGCCCCCCTGGTGCCGGCTGCGGCGTTCGAGGACGCCGCCTCCGGTCAGGCCGAGCCGCTGGTCGCCGGCGGCATCACCGTGACCGCGGACAGCCTGTCCGCCGAGCTGTCCCCGGCCGTCCTGGCCGCGAACGCCTCCTTCAAGGCGGCCGGGGGCAAGGTGTCGATGGTCCTGGACAACAAGGGCCTTGCGGCGGCGCTTGTGGAGGCCAATCCCGCCATGGGCTCCACAGCGAAGGACGCCCGGATCGTGCTCAGCGGCGGCAGGCCAACGGTCGTTGCCTCCGAAAACGGCACCGGGACCGACACCGCGGACCTCGCGGCCAAGGTGCTGGAGGCCTCCAGCACCGAGCGGCGCACGGTCTCCCTCCGGCGTGTCGCCACCGAACCGGATCTCACCACCGGGGAGGCCGAGGCACTGGGGGTGGATGAGGTCGTCGTGGAGTTCTCCACCCCCTACCCCACCTACGACACGGTGCGCACCAAGAACCTGGTCGCCGGCGCCCGGAAGCTCAACGGCCTCGTCGTGATGCCCGGCCAAACGTTCTCGTTGCAGCAGGCCTTGGGCCCGGTCACCACGGCGAACGGCTTCCACGAGTCCGGCGTGGTGGTGGACGGGTTCTCCTCCAACGCCGTGGGCGGGGGCCTCTCACAGATCTCCACGCAGATGTTCAACATCGGCTTCCTGGCCGGCATGGACGACATCGAGCACCAGCCGCACAGCCGCTGGTTCGACCGCTACCCGGCCGGGCGCGAGGCCACCCTGTGGGAGGGGCAGATCGACATGAAGTGGAAGAACAACACCGACTACGCCGTCATGATCCAGGCCTGGGTGGCTGAGGGACGCGTGCACTCGCGGCTGTGGGGCACCAAGGTGTGGGACGTCAAGACCACGACCTCGGAGCACTACAACCTGACCAACCCCACCACGGTCTATAACACGGCTGAGGACTGCGTCCCCGAGTCCGGCGGCCAGAAAGGGTTCACCGTCACGGTCACGCGCTCACGCAGCTCGGCCGCGCAGACGCTGCCGGCGGAAACGCTGCGCTGGACCTACCGCCCGTGGAACAAGGTGGTCTGCGGCCCGGAGCCCAAGGACGGCTGACCGCGGCACCACCGGTCCGGCAACGGTGCTGCGCAATGAAAACGGCGCAATGAAACGGCGCAATGAGACTGCGGAACGAAACTGCGTAACGGTGCCGGACCCCGAAGCCGCCGGATGCGCCGCCTCAAGACAGGCGCCTCAAGACAGGCGCCTCACGGCCGGGAACTGACAAAGGGGGGTGGGGAGCAGCCGCGGCTGCTCCCCACCCCCCTTTGTGGGCGCCCGCGGGGCGGCTCAGGCGGAGAGGAAGTGCCCGGCGCCGCCGACATACTCGGTGTGGCCGGTGGGGACGTCGGCCGTGGCCATGCGTGCGACCTCGGCGCCGAACTCCTCGACGGTGTAGAGCTTGCCGGCGGCCTCGCGGCGGGCCTCAATGGCGCCCGGCTGCGCGCGGTCCAGCAGCGTCGCGGTCACGGTGCCTTCGATCATGTCGCCGGAGACGACCACCAGCGAGATGCCCTTGGCCTCCAGCGCCGGAATGCGCTCGCGCAGCGCAAGTTCGCCGGCGCGCTTGGAGCGGGCCACCGGCTCGTAGGCGTCCATGGTGGGCACGGTGTCGATGAAATGGGCCTGGTGGCTGGTCACGAAGACCACGCGGGACCCGGCCGGCATCGCCTCCGCAGCGGCCTCCAGCATGTTGACCTGGGCATCGCGGTTCAGGCGCAGCGCGTAGTCCTCGCCCAGGCCGGACTCCATGCCGCCGGAGGCGTTGAGCACCAGCAGGTCCAGGCCGCCGAAGTTTTCCACTGCGGCGCCGACAAGGGCCTGCGCCCCTTCGGTGGAGGTCAGGTCCGCCCCCACGGCCACGGCGCGTCCTCCGGCGGCCTCGATGTCCGCCACCACCTTGTTGGCGCGCGGCGCCTTTTGGCGGAAGTTGATGACGACGCCGGCACCTTGGGCGGCGAGGATCTTGGCAACCTCGGCGCCGATGCCGCGGGAGGACCCGGTGACGATCGCGGATTTGCCGGTGAGCTCGGACATGGAGGCTCCTTGTGGGGGGTCGAAGGGGTGGTGGGCCGACAGGCCGCAAGGCGGGCGCCCGGAACCATCTTGCCAGTCCCGGGTGCCCGCCCGTTTGTAGGAATCCTCTAAGTTACAGGAATCCCCGGGGCCTAGTGGCCCATCCCGAGGCCGCCGTCGACGGGGATCACCGCACCGGAGATGTAGCCGGCCTCCGGGCTGGCGATCCAGCGGACCACCCCGGCGACCTCCTCCGGCGCGGCGAACCGGCCGGCCGGGATGGAGGCCAGGTAGCCCTTGCGGGTGTCCTCGGGCAGCGCCGCGGTCATGTCCGTGTCGATGAAGCCCGGGGCCACCACGTTGGCGGTGATGCCGCGGGAACCGAGTTCGCGGGTCAGCGAGCGGGCCATGCCGACCAGCCCGGACTTGGAGGCCGCGTAGTTGACCTGGCCCGGGGATCCGTACAGGCCCACGACGGAGGAGATCAGCACCACGCGGCCGGTGCGCAGCTTGATCATGCCCTTGGCCGCGCGCTTGACGACGCGGAACGCCCCGGTGAGGTTGGTGTTGATGACCGAGGTGAAATCGTCCTCGCCCATGCGCAGCAGCAGCATGTCCTTGGTCACGCCCGCATTGGCCACCACGACCTCGACCGGCCCGTGCTCGGCTTCGACGGCGGTGAACGCGGCGTCGATGGACGCCGCGTCGGTCACGTCGGCCTTCACCCCGAACAGGCCCTCGGGCACCTCGCCGCTGCGGTAGGTGATGGCGACCCTGTCGCCGTTGGCCTCGAAGGCCCGGGCAATGGCCAGCCCGATGCCTCGGTTGCCGCCGGTGACCAGGACGCTGCGGGCCGGGGACGGGGTTTCGGTCATGCTTCCTCCAAGAATTGGGGTGTGGGGTCCGCCAACATCCTAGCCCGGACGTTCCGGCCCGCATGTCCGGGGCGGATTCGTCCCCACCGCCGCCGGGTGAGAGAATGGAAGCACCGAATCATGGAAGTGACATGACGCAGCCCGCACACTCCCACCGCCACCGCGGAACCCACGGCCAGCCCGTGCACAGCATCACCGACGCCGACGAGGCGCGTTCGGCCGAGCAGCATTCGCGCATCGTCAAGTACGCCGTGTCTATGTCCGTGCGCCTTGCCTGCTTCATTGGAGCCTTCTTCACCTCCGGACCGCTGCAGTGGGCACTGCTGGCCGGTGCCGTGGTGTTGCCCTATTTCGCGGTGATCGTCGCCAACGGCGGGGCCGACCGGACCAAGAAGGTCCACAGTGAGGCATTGATCGACACCCCGCCCGCCTGGGCGCTGGAAGCGTCTCCGGCGGATGCCGGCACGACGGCGGATCCCGACGCCGCCCCTGCCGGCGGTGGTCCCGCCGGCGGCGCCGACGGCGCGGTGCTGCTGGAGGGTGAGCTGGTGGATGACGGGCCGCAGGATCACGGGCGGCAGGATGACGGACCGCACGAGGAGGGGCGGGGCGGTCCCTCCGGCCCGCCCAGTGCCGGGCAGGACCGCCCGTGAGCCTGTTCGACCAGCTGGCCGGGGCTGCCGGCCCGGAGGTGCCCACCTGCTCCCGCAGGGGGTGCCGGGCCCCTGCCGCCTGGCGGCTGCTGTGGAACAACCCGCGGCTGCACGCCCCCGACCGGCGCAAGACGTGGCTTGCCTGCCCCGCCCACCGCGACTGGCTGCAGGACTATCTGGTCCAGCGCGGGCTGTGGAAGGAAACGCTTCCGCTGGAACCCGCCTCCGGCGCCGCCGCCAACACCAAGGAGTCCTGACCGTGTACCGCTTCCTCGCCAGTACCCGGTGGCTCGGATGGTTCCTCCTGGCCTGCGTGTTTGCGGCAGCCTGCTACGGGCTGGGGAACTGGCAGATGAGCCGGCTGGATTCGGCACGGGCCGAAAACCACCGCGTGGCCACCAACTACGATGCCGCGCCGCTGGCCTTCGGGGAGGCCCGGCCCCTGTTCAGCGCGCTGCCCGAGGACAGGAAATGGGCCCGGGTGGCCCTGCGCGGGGAGTACCTCGCCCGCGATACCGTCGTCGTGCGCAACCGCCCCGTTGGGGGCGCCCCGGGGTATGAAGTACTGGTGCCGTTCCGCACCGTGTCCGGGGAGACGGTGGTGGTCAACCGCGGCTGGCTGCCGATCGGCAACGAATCCGCCGGCCGCCCCGACGCCATCCCCTCCCCGCCGTCCGGGACGGTCGATGTCCTCGTCCGCCTCAAGCCCGGCGAACCCAACCTTGAGCGCAGCGCTCCGGAGGGCCAGCTGGCCACCATCAACCTGGAAACGTACGCCGCGAAGCTGCCCTACCCGATCGCGACCGGCGCCTACGGGATCATGTCCGCCGAGGACCCGGCCCCGGACGTGGCCCCGACCCCGCTGGAAAGGCCGGAGCTGGAGGAGGGCAACCACCTCTCCTACGCCTTCCAGTGGTTCGCCTTCGGCGTGCTGGCCTTCGTGGGCCTGGGCTACGCGGCCCGCCTGCAGGCCCGGATCAACCGCGAGGACCGCGAGGCGACCGCCGAGGCCGCCGCCTCGGGGACCGCGGTCCTGCATTCGGCCTACCGGGCCCCCCGCCGTCCCGCGCGCCGGGGCGGCAAGCCCACGGACGAGGACGCCGAGGACGCCTATCTGGACGCCCTCGAAGCGGCCGGCCGCCCTCCGCAGGGACCGGCGGCGGGGAACTGACGCCGCCGACTGGCACCGCGTGCTAGCGTGTTACTGAATCTGTCAAAGTGGCCGCGGTGAACGGTGCTCATGCAACGGACCGGGCACGCAACGAACGGGGCTTCATGAACGCACCCACCGTCCCCTCCGCGGCGGACCGCGTCGTGTGGCTGGTTCCCGCGGCCGCCCTCGCCGGCGCGGTGCTTGGCCCGCTGACCTACCTCCTCTTCGACGCGGAGGGCGCCCCTCCCGAGGTGGTCGCCGGCATCACCGGGTTCGGGTCGGTGCTCGGCTTCACGGTCGGCCTCCTCTGCGGGGCCCTGGCGGCGGCGCCGGCCTGGCTGCTGCTGCGGGCCCGGCGGCCCGTACCCTGGGCCGCGCTGGCGGCCGGCGCCGCGGCCGCCGCCCCTCCGGCACTGCTGGCGGCCCTGGATGGAGCGGGCGGACAGGCACGCGAGGCGCAGGACGCCCTGGTCCTGACCGTCGCCGCCATGGGCGCGGCCGGCTTCGTGGCCTTGACGCAGGCCAGGCCCGCCCGGCACCGCACAGCGGACCCGGCGGGCCTGGACCTCAGCACCGCCGCCCGCTAGGCCAGCGTGACCAGTTCCAGGTAGTCGTCGTTGAACAGGTCCTCGTCGCCGTCGGGCAGCAGCACCACGCGCTCGGGGTTCAGCGCGGCCACCGCGCCCTCGTCGTGGCTGACCATCACCACGGCCCCCGGGTAGTTGCTCAGCGCGTTGAGGATCTCCGCGCGGCTGGCAGGGTCCAGGTTGTTGGTGGGCTCGTCGAGCAGCAGCACGTTGGCGCTGGAGGCAACGATCGTGGCCAGCGCCAGGCGGGTCTTCTCCCCGCCGGAAAGGACGCCGGCGGGCTTGTTGACGTCGTCCCCGCTGAACATGAATGAACCAAGGATCCCGCGCACGTCAGCGTCGCCGAGGTGCGCGGGGGCCGCCGAGCGCATGTTCTCCAGCACGGTGCGCCCGGTGTCCAGGGTGTCGTGCTCCTGGGCGTAGTAGCCGATCTTAAGGCCGTGGCCAGGGATGATCCTGCCGGTGTCCGACTCTGTCACCCCGGCCAGCATTCGCAGCAGGGTGGTCTTGCCCGCGCCGTTCAGGCCCAGGATGACCACCTTCGAGCCGCGGTCGATGGCCAGATTGACGTCGGTGAAGATCTCCAGGGACCCGTAGGTCTTGCTGAGGCGTTCGGCCATCAGGGGGGTCTTCCCGCAGGGGGCCGGCTCCGGGAAGCGCAGCGCGGCGACGCGGTCGCTCTGGCGGACCTCCTCCAGCCCGCCCATGAGGCGGTCCACGCGCTTGAGCATCGACTGCGCGGCCGAGGCCCCCGAGGCCCGGGCCTTCATCTTGTTGGCCTGGGCCAGGAGCGCACCGGCCTTCTTCTCCGTGTTCGCCCGCTCGCGCTTTCGGGCGCGTTCGTCGGTTTCGCGCTGCTGCAGGTACCGCTTCCAGCCCAGGTTGTAGAGGTCCATGGTGGCCCTGTTGGCATCCAGGTGGATGACCTTGTTGACCGTGGCCTCCAGCAGCGCGGTGTCGTGGGAGATCACCAGCAGCCCGCCCTGGTGGTTTTTCAGGAACTCGCGCAGCCAGGTGATGGAGTCTGCGTCAAGGTGGTTGGTCGGTTCGTCCAACAGCAGGGTCTCGGCGTCGGAGTACAGGATCCGGGCCAGCTCGACGCGGCGGCGCTGGCCGCCGGAGAGGGTCTCCAGCGGCTGGTTCAGCAGGCGGTCGGGCAGGGCGAGGTTGTTGCAGATGGCCGCGGCCTCGGACTCGGCCGCGTAGCCCCCGCCGGCGATGAACTCCGCCTCGATGCGGTCGTACTTGCGCATCGCCTTGGTGCGCACGGCCTCGTCTTCGCTTGCCATGTCCTCCTGGGCCTTGCGCAGGCGCCCGACGACGACGTCCAGGCCGCGCGCGGAGAGGATGCGGTCGCGGGCCAGCTGTCCCATGTCCGGGGTGCGCGGGTCCTGCGGCAGGTAGCCGACGGTGCCGGTACGGGTGACGGTGCCGCCGGCGGGCAGCCCCTCCCCCGCCAGGACGCGGGTCATGGTGGTCTTGCCGGCGCCGTTCCGGCCAACGAGCCCGATCTTGTCCCCCTTGTCGATGCGGAAGGACACGTTCTCCATCAGGAGGCGGGCCCCGGCGCGGAGTTCAAGATCGGAAACGGAAATCACGTAAAGGGCCTCTTTCGGGCGGGGGGATACGGGCCGTGGGCGCGATGCGCAAAACCCAACCTTTCCAGTTTACCGGGTTTGGCCCCGGCGTGGGGCCCGAAGTAGGCACCGTCACGCCGGCGCCCCCGCGGCCCCGCGGCCGGGTCCGGCGCCCGGCGGCGGGGGAAGTCCCCCGGCCTGAACGCTGATCAGGACAATTGAACGCCGATCAAGTATGCTCGCTTACGGCCGGCCCCACCTCCGGCCCCGACGCCGCGTTGCCCGCAGCGCCACTGGCCCCCACCCGCGGGCGCGGGCGCCGGGCGGACCCGGCAGGCCCCCTGCCGCCTGGCGGCACCGACCCGAGGACGACCCATGACCCGCACCATCCCGGCCGCCGAACGCGGCGCCTCCTCCCGAGCGGCCCACCCCCGCACCGGGCCCGGCCCGCGCGACCTCGCGCTGATCGCCGTATTCGCCGCCCTGATCGCCGCACTGACGCTGGTGCCGGCCATTCCGGTGGGGCCGCTGGGCGTGCCCATTACGCTGCAGACCCTCGGCGTCGCCGTCGCCGCCCTGGTCCTGGGCAGCCTGCGCGGCTTCTGTGCCGTGGCGCTCTACCTCCTGGTGGGACTGGCGGGGGTTCCGGTGTTCGCGAAGTTCAGTGGCGGCCTCGGCGTCCTGGCCGGACCGAGCGCCGGCTACCTGCTGGCCTTCCCGCTGGCCGCGCTGCTGGCCGGCGCGCTGGCCACCGTCGCCCTGCGCCGCGCCCGCCGCTTCCGGATGCTCTGGCTTTTCCTTTCCGCCAGCGCCGGCTCCATCCTGGTCCTGCACCCGCTGGGCATCCTGGGCATGAGCATCAACGCGCAGCTGCCGCTGGCCCAGGCGGCCGTCTACGACCTCGCCTACTGGCCCGGAGACCTGGTGAAGAACCTGCTGGCTGCCGCCATCGCCGTCGCCGTTTTCAAGGCCTTCCCCCGCTTGGCGCGCCGGGACTTCCGCGGCTAACCTTGCCCCGATGATCAGTTTCCGCGCCGCGTCCGTGGCCGTACCCCCCGCCCTGCCCGGGGACCCGGATCCGGTCCTGCTGCGGCCGGCCACCCTTGAGCTGGCCGAGCGGCGCATCGCCGTGGTGGGCTGCAACGGCTCCGGCAAGTCGACGCTCCTGCGCCTGATCAACGGCCTGGTCCGGCCCACCTCCGGCGCGGTGTCCGTCGACGGTCTGGACAGCGTCCGGGACGTGCGCCGGTTGCGCCGCCACGTCGGATTCCTCTTCACCGACCCGCTCTCCCAGCTGGTCATGCCGGTGGTCGTCGAGGACGTCGAACTCTCCCTGAAGGCCACCATCAGGGACCGCCACGCCCGGCGCGCCGCCGCGCTGGCCGCGCTGGCCGCCGTCGGACTGGAGCACCTGGCCGAGCGCAGTGTTTACGACCTCTCCGGTGGCGAGCGGCAGCTGGTGGCGCTGGCCAGCGTCCTGGCGGCAGGACAGCGCGTGCTGGTGGCGGACGAGCCCACCACGCTGCTGGACCTGCGCAACAACGCCCTGTTGCAGCGGACCCTGTTCGGGACGCTGGGAGGGCAGGTGGACCAGGTGGTCTACGCCACGCACGACCTGGACTTCGCGGCCCGCGCGGACCGGCTGCTGGTGGTGGACAACGGGACCGTGGTGTACGACGGCGCGGCCCCGGCCGGCGTCCAGGCTTACCGGGAGCTGGCTCTGGGCAATGCCGGCGCCGGCTCCGGGCCCCGCTGATGCGCGGCAACGCCATGCTGCTGGGGCTGCGCATCCCGGGCCGCTCCCCGGTCCACCGCGCCCCGCTGTGGGCCAAGTACGCGGTGCTGGCGGCAGGCGGAACGGCCATGGTGCTCTGGCGCGGCCCGTGGACGGCCGCGGCGGCGCTGGGCCTGTCCCTGCTCCTGTACGCCCTCGCGGGCCGGCGCGTGCTGGCCGCCTGGACCGGACCGCTGCGTTCGCTGTGGTGGCTGTTCGCCCTGCTGGCCGTGCACCAGTGGTGGCTGAATGGCCCGGCCGGAGCCCTGGCCGTGGTCGGCACCATGGTGGCCGGCCTGCAGCTGGCCCGGCTGCTGCTGCTCACCACCGCGCAGGCTGACCTGGTGGACGGGCTGGCCCGCGCCGCGCGCCCGCTGCGCTTCGTCGGGGCGGACCCGGAGGCCTTCGCCCTGGCCGTGGGGTTGATGCTGCGCAGCATCCCGGCGGTGGCCGGGGCAATGCAGGACGTCGGAGATGCCGCCCGGGCCCGCGGGCTGGGCCGGAACCCGGTTGCGCTGGCCGCGCCCGTAGTCGTCTCCACGGTCGCCTTCGCCCACCAGACCGGCGATGCCCTGGCAGCGCGCGGCATCCTGGACCGGGATCCGGAGGCCCCCTGACGGCACCGGTCCGCGGTGTCCCGGGGAGACGATTGGCAGGGCGCCAGCTATCGTAGCGGCATGAGCTTCAACGACGACGCCCGGCTGGATCCATCCCGGGTCCGCGACTCCCGGGGCGGCAGGCGCGGGACAAAAATCGCCGTCGGAGGAGGCAGCATCCTGCTCCTGGTCGTCGCCAGCCTCCTGGGGATCAACCCGGGGCTGCTGGAGGGACTGGGCCTGGGCGCCCCGGCGCCCGCCCCGTCCGGAAGGGCTGCCGACACCCCGGCCATCAGTGAATGTGCCACCGGCGCGGACGCCAACGAACGCGCGGACTGCCGGATCCTGGCGACCGTGCAGAGCCTGGACGCCTTCTGGGTCCCCTACCTTGAGGGCTACGGACGCACCCTGGAGCTGCCGGGCGTCGAGATCTTCCGCGACACGGTGGACACCGCGTGCGGGACCGCCTCCAGCGAGGTGGGCCCCTTTTACTGCCCCGGTGACACGACCGCCTACTTCGACACCGGCTTCTTCACCGACCTGCGGGAGGACTTCGGGGCCGACGGCGGCGCGCTGGCCGAGGAGTACGTGGTGGCCCACGAATACGGGCACCACATCCAGAACACCATTGGAACCCTCCAGCACTCCCGCCAGGGCGCCACCGGGCCCACCTCCGGCTCGGTGCGGGTGGAGCTGCAGGCGGACTGCTTCGCGGGCCTGTGGGCCGCCCATGCCGCCAGGACCATGGATTCCTCCGGGGAGATGTTCCTGGAGCCGTTCACCGAGGCGGACCTGCGTTCGGCCCTGTCCGCCGCGGCCGCGGTGGGCGATGACCGGATCCAGGAGGCCGCCACCGGCCGGGTCCACCCCGAGGGCTGGACCCACGGTTCGGCGGCGCAGCGCCAGGCCTGGTTCCTGGAGGGGTACCGCTACGGCGACATCAACCGCTGCAACACGCTCGCCGCCGAGGACCTGGACAACCCCTAGGACGGTACCGGCAGCGCAAACGGCGGCGGCCCCCACCCGAGGGTGGGGGCCGCCGCCGTTCTGGACCGCCGCGGTCATCGACCGCTGCTCTTAGGGAGCGCTGCCCCTAGACCGCTGCCTTTAGACCGCTGCCGCGTCCTGCCGCGCGGGGGTCCTAAATGTTGAAGCCCAGGGCGCGCATCTGGTCGCGGCCGTCGTCGGTGATCCGCTCCGGGCCCCACGGGGGCATCCAGACCCAGTTGAGGCGGTGCGAGTCCACGATGTTCTCCAGGGCGCTGGCCACCTGGTCCTCAAGGATGTCCGTCAGCGGGCAGGCCGCCGTGGTCAGCGTCATGTCGATCAGCAGCGCACCGTCCTCGGCGTACTTGAGCCCGTACAGCAGGCCCAGGTCCACGATGTTCACGCCCAGTTCGGGGTCGATCACGTCCCTCAGGGCCTCCTCGACGTCCTCGAGGGAGGCCTGCGCGGCTCCGGCCTCCGGCTTTTCCGCGGTCATGGCTACGCCTGGACTTTCAGGAAGCGGTCGTAGCCCTCTTCCTCGAGGCGGTCGGCAAGCTCCGGGCCGCCCTGCTCGGCAATCTTGCCGTCCACGAACACGTGCACGAAGTCCGGCTTGATGTAGCGCAGGATGCGGGTGTAGTGGGTGATCAGGAGAGTGCCCATGCTGTTCTTTTCCTGGGCGCGGTTGACGCCCTCGGAGACGACCTTCAGGGCATCGACGTCCAGGCCGGAGTCGGTCTCGTCCAGGATGGCGAACTTCGGCTTGAACAGCTCCAGCTGCAGGATCTCGACGCGCTTCTTCTCGCCGCCGGAGAAGCCCTCGTTGACGTTGCGGTTGGCGAACGCCGGGTCGATCTTCAGGTCGGCCATGGCCGTCTTGACGTCCTTGGTCCAGTGGCGCAGGCTCGGGGCTTCCCCGTCGATGGCCGTCTTCGCGGTGCGCAGGAAGTTGGTCATGGTCACGCCCGGGACCTCGACCGGGTACTGCATGGCCAGGAACAGCCCGGCGCGGGCACGCTCATCGACGGACATCTCCAGCACGTCCTCGCCGTCGAGCGTGATGGAGCCGGAGGTGACGGTGTAGCGCGGGTGTCCGGCGATGGTGGAGGCCAGCGTGGACTTGCCGGAGCCGTTGGGGCCCATGATCGCGTGGGTCTCGCCGGTGTTGATGGTCAGCGAAACGCCCTTGAGGATTTCCTTGGTTCCCTGCTCGGTCTCGATGCTGACGTGCAGGTCCTTGATTTCCAGAGTAGACATCGTGTCGGTTCTCTCCTGTGTGCCGGGCTGGCCGGCATGGTGGGTCTGGTGTGGGTGAGGGCCGCGGAACTAGCTGTCCGTGGCGGCGAGCTCGGCCTCGACCGTCTCGTTGAGCCGTTCCTCAAGCTCGGGAATGCCGATCTGCTGGATGACCTCGTTGAGGAAGCCACGCACAACAAGGCGGCGGGCCGCCTTCTCCGGGATGCCGCGGGCCATCAGGTAGAAGAGCTGGTTGTCGTCGAAGCGGCCCGTGGTGCTCGCGTGGCCGGCGCCGTCGATCAGGCCCGTCTCGATCTCCAGGTTCGGGACCGAGTCGGCGCGGGTGCCGTCGGTGAGGACCAGGTTGCGGTTGGCCTCGTAGGAGTCGGTGCCGACGGCATCCTTGCGGATCAGCACGTCGCCGACCCACACCGTGTGCGCGCCCTGGCCCTGCAGGGCCCCCTTGTAGAGGACGTTGGACTTGCAGCGCGGCTGCGAGTGGTCCACGAAGAGACGGTGCTCAAGGTGCTGGCCGGCATCGGCGAAGTAGAGCCCGTACAGCTCGGCCTCACCGCCCGGGGCGGCGAAGCGGGCGGAGGGCGTGACGCGGACCAGGTCCCCGCCGAAGGAGACGGCGATGTGCTTCAGGTGCGCGTCCTGGCCGATGCGCGCCTGCTGCGAGCTGGCGTGGATCGCGTCGGAGGCCCATCCCTGGAGCGTGACGAAGGTCAGCGCGGCGCCGTCGCGGACGTCGATCTCGACGTTTTCGGCAACGACGGCGGAGCCGACGTGGTCCAGCACGACGACGGCACGCGAGTTGGGCCCGGCCACGACGACCAGGTGCTGGGCGGAGGCCTCCAGGCCGGTTCCGGTCACCGTGACGGTGACGCGGACGTCTTCGGCGTCGGCCGGGACGGTGACCACCGTGGCGGCGGCGGCGGAGTTCCAGCCGTTGGCGGAAACGCGGTCCTCCGGGATGCCGGCGGAACCGACGCGGGCGTCGTCCATGCCCACGGTTTCCACGGTCACGCCCGCGGTGGCCTGGACCTCCACGGTCGGGGCGGCGCCGGTGAGGGCTTCCTTGTGCAGGCCGCCGAGGCGCTTGAGCGGGGTGAAGCGCCAATCCTCCTCGCGGCCGGTCAGCGGCGCGAAGTCCTCGACCTTGTAGCTGGTCGGACGGCCGGCGCGGGAGGAGTCCGGGATCCGCACGGTCGGGCGGCCCGTGCTGCCTGCGGGGTCGTTCAGCGGGGAGAGGTTTTCGCCCTCCTCGGTGAAGCCGGCAATGGACGGGGCGCCAATGCGCGCCTTCTCGCCCGTGATTGCGGTTGCGGTTTCAGTCATGGCTAACCGACGGATCCTTCCATCTGCAGTTCAATGAGGCGGTTCAGTTCCAGGGCGTACTCCATCGGCAGCTCGCGGGCGATGGGCTCCACGAAGCCGCGGACGATCATGGCCATGGCCTCGTCCTCGGCCAGGCCGCGGGACATCAGGTAGAACAGCTGCTCCTCGCTGACCCGGGAGACGGTCGCCTCGTGGCCCATCGTGACGTCGTCCTCGCGGACGTCGATGTACGGGTAGGTGTCCGAGCGGGAGATCGTGTCCACCAGCAGCGCGTCGCAGACCACCGAGTTCTTCGACCCCTTGGCGCCCTCGCGGACCTGGACCAGGCCGCGGTAGGCCGAACGGCCACCGTTGCGGGCCACGGACTTGGCCACGATCGAGGAGGACGTGTTGGGCGCAATGTGGACCATCTTGGAGCCGGTGTCCTGGTGCTGGCCCTCGCCGGCGAAGGCGATGGAGAGGGTCTCTCCCTTGGCGTGCTCGCCGACCAGGTAGACGGCCGGGTACTTCATGGTGACCTTGGAGCCGATGTTGCCGTCCACCCACTCCATGGTGGCGCCGGCCTCGCAGACGGCGCGCTTGGTGACCAGGTTGTAGACGTTGGTGGACCAGTTCTGGATGGTCGTGTAGCGGACGCGGGCGCCCTTCTTCACGATGATCTCCACCACGGCCGAGTGCAGCGAGTCGGACTGGTAGATCGGGGCGGTGCAGCCCTCGATGTAGTGGACGTAGGAGTCCTCGTCCGCGATGATCAGCGTGCGCTCAAACTGGCCCATGTTTTCCGTGTTGATGCGGAAGTAGGCCTGCAGCGGGATCTCCACGTGCACGCCCTTGGGCACGTACACGAAGGAGCCGCCGGACCACACGGCGGTGTTCAGCGAGGCGAACTTGTTGTCGCCCACCGGAATGACCGTCCCGAAGTACTCCTGGAAGATCTCCGGGTGCTCCTTCAGCGCCGTGTCCGTGTCCAGGAAGATAACGCCCTGGGCCTCAAGGTCCTCGCGGATCTGGTGGTAGACAACCTCGGACTCATACTGTGCCGCCACGCCCGAGACCAGGCGGGAGCGCTCGGCCTCCGGGATGCCCAGCTTCTCGTAGGTGTTGCGGATGTCCTCCGGCAGGTCCTCCCAGGTGGCGGCCTGCTTCTCCGTGGAGCGCACGAAGTACTTGATGTTGTCGAAGTCGATGCCGCTGAGGTCCGGGCCCCAGGTCGGCATCGGCTTGCGCTCGAAGTACTTCAGGCCCTTCAGGCGCAGGTCGAGCATCCATTTGGGCTCGCTCTTCTTCGCGGAAATGTCCCGCACGACGTCCTCGTCGATGCCGCGCTTGGCGTTGGCACCGGCGTCGTTCTTGTCGGACCATCCGTATTCGTAGTTGCCGATGCCCTGGAGTTCTGGGTTCTTCTCCAGGATCCCGGCAATCACGCCGGGGTCGGCGGACTCCTGTGCAATCTGATCCGTCATCGCGGCCTCTCCTGCTTCGTGATCTTGACTCGAGTTCTCTTCTCAGCGCGCTGAGGAGCATGGTTGCGGCCCACGGGAATGTGGGTCGTACAGACGTGGCCGCCCCGGGCCAACGTGGACAGGCGCCGCACGTCGACTCCGAGGAGGCGGGAAAAGGCCTGGGCCTCCTTTTCGCAGAAAACCGGGAACTCCCGGGCCAGGTCCTGGATGGGGCAGTGCCCCTGGCACAGTTGGACGCTGAGCATGGTGGCGCTGGGCAGGTTGGTTCCCACGGAGCGGGTGGAGGCGACAAAGCCGTCGGCGCTCAGGGCCGCCGCCAGGGCGTCGGCACGGGCGCTCAAGGACTCTCCCGCGGCTTCCACGGCGGGTCGGTAGCGCCGTTCCATGGCCTCGAAGCGGCGTGCGGCGAAGGCGTCGACCGCCTCGGGGCCGGCGGCACGGCCGAGCTCGGCGAGGGCTTCGGTGGCGATGTCCAGATAGTCGTTGCCCAGCTTGGCCTGGCCGCGGTGGCTCAGCACGTAGCGGCGGGCGGGCCGCCCGGCGCCGGCGGCCTGGTTGGCGACAAGCTTCACCTCGACCAGGCCCTGGCGGCTCAGGGCATCAAGGTGGCGGCGGACCGCGGCGGGCGTGAAGCCGAGCAGTTCGCCCAGCTCGGCGGCGCTGACCGGCCCCTCTTCCAACACCGCGTGGAGTACGCGGTCGCGGGTGCGCTCCTCGTTTTCCAAGGGCCCGGACGGCGCACGGACCGCAGGGTCCGGCCCGGGCACGGTTTGCTGGGAAGAATACACAACACAATCATGCGCTAATGGACCCCCAACCGCTAGTAAGGACGGGCTTAGTGGAGCCGGTCACACACCGGACGCCCGGTGCGGGTCCCGTAGAATGGTCCGGTGCCCGCAGCCGAACCCAGCCTCGTCGTCGACCGCCTCCGCAAGGACTTCGGTCCCGTCGCCGCCCTCAACGGGCGCATGGTCCGCGTCCTGGACGGCATCAGCCTCAGCGCCTCCCCGGGCCGCGTCACCACGCTCCTGGGCTCCAACGGGGCGGGCAAGTCCACCACCCTTGCCTGCGCGCAGGGACTCCTGAAGGCCGACGGCGGGACCGTGCGCCTGCTCGGCGAGGACCCCGCCTCCGCCGGCAGCCGGCTGCGCTCGCGCGTGGGGGTCATGCTGCAGGACGGCGGCCTGCCGCCCTCGGCCAAGCCGATGGAGCTGCTGCGCCACGTGGCCGGGATGTACCGGAACCCGGCCGACATTGCGGCGCTGGCCGAGCGGCTGGGCATCAGCGATTTTTCCCACACCACCATCCGGCGCCTCTCCGGGGGCCAGCGCCAGCGCGTGGCCCTTGCCGCGGCCCTTGCCGGAAACCCCGAGGTCGTGTTCCTCGACGAGCCCAGCGCGGGACTGGACCCCCAATCGCGCCAGACGGTCTTCGACCTGATCGTCGAACTGCGCGACCGGGGCCTGTGCATCGTGCTCACGACGCACCTGATGGAGGACGCCCAGCGCCTCTCCGACTACGTCTACATCATCGACCGCGGCGTGAACGTCGCCGAGGGCACCGTCTCGGAACTCACCGCCCGCACGTCGTCCGACGCCGATGCGCGCACCCTGGAGTTCTCCGCGCGCCCGGGCCTTCAGCCGCCACTGTGGACGGACGGGCGTTCCGTGGTCGAGGTGTCCGCGGGCCGGTACCTGGCTCACGGGCTGCGCACGCCCGCCGACCTCGCCGACCTCGCCGGCTGGTGGCAGCAGCTGGGCGTCTTCCCCGACGCCGTCTCCATGCAGCCGCGCACGCTCGAGGACGTCTTCCTGGAAATCGCCGAAGGAGGCACCCGTGCCTGAGGGCAACGCCGCCCCGCAAGTGGCGCGCATCCTGCGCCACGGGGGGTACGAGACCCGCGCCATGCTGCGCAACGGCGAACAGCTGGTGCTCGCCGTCGTCCTGCCGGTCATGGCCCTGTTCGGGCTGGCCTTCACCGGCCTGCTCGACGGCGTGGCGGACCGTCGCATCGACGCGGCCGTTCCGGGCGTGCTGGCGCTGTGCGTGATGTCCACCGCGTTCACGGGGCAGGGCATCGCGACCGGTTTCGACCGCCGCTATGGCGTGCTCCGGTTCCTGTCCACCACCCCCCTGGGGCGCGCCGGGCTGGTCTTCGGCAAGGCGATCGCGGTGGTGGCCGTGCTGGCGGTGCAGCTGGTCGTGGTCGGGGGGACCGCCCTGGCCCTGGGCTGGCAGCCCCAGCCGTCCGGCATCCTGCTGGGGCTGTTCCTGCTGCTGCTGGGCGCCGCCGCCTTCACCGCGTTGGGCCTGTGGGTCGCCGGCACCGTCCGCCCGGAGGCCACGCTCGCCATCACGAACCTGGTTTGGGTGCTGCTGGCGGCCGTCGGCGGCATCCTGATTCCGGGCACGCGGCTGCCCGCCCCCATGCAGCCGGCCGTGGAGCTGCTGCCCTCCGGGGCCTTGGGCGACGGGCTCCGTGCCGCCCTCATCGAGGGGCGCCTGGACGGGGCCGCCCTTGCCATCCTGCTGGTGTGGTCCCTCCTCGCCGGTTTCGCCGCCACCCGCTGGTTCAAGTGGAACTAGCCCAATTGGAGCTGAACGCATGACCACCGCCCCTGCACCCCTGGCCCGCCTTGCCGCCCGCCTGCCGGCCCGGATCACCCCCGCGGTCCATCGCCTGGCCGTCGCCTCGCTGGTTTCCGAGGTCGCCATCATCATCACCGGAGGAGCGGTCCGCCTGACCAAGTCGGGCCTTGGCTGCGCCGAGTGGCCCAACTGCATGCCCGGGACCATGACCCCGACTGCCGAAATGGGCATCCACGGGCTGATCGAGTTCGGCAACCGCATGCTGACCTTCGTGCTGGCAGCTGTCGCCGTGGCCATGCTCGCGTCCGTGTGGAGGGGCCGCAAGGAGCACCGCACCGTGTTCGCCCTGGCCGCGGCCCTGCTGGCCGGAATCCCCCTGCAGGCCGTCATCGGCGGCATCACGGTCTGGACCGACCTGAACCCCTGGGTGGTGAGCCTGCACTTCCTGGCCTCGTCGCTGATGGTCTGTGCGGCAACCCTCATGGTGAACCGCACCGGCCGGGTGGTGCGCGGGGAGGGGCCCCTGGCTGCTCCCCACCTGGCCGGCTCCCAGCGGAGCCTCGGCTGGGCGGTCCTGGTGGCCTCCGCCGCCGCAATCTGCCTGGGCACCATCGTCACCGGCACCGGCCCGCACGCCGGCGATGCCGCCGCGCCGCGCCACGGCTTCGATGCCCTGCTGGTCACCCGACTGCACGCGATGCCGGTCTACCTGCTGGTGGCGGCCACGGCCCTGGCGCTGTTCCTCGCCTTCCGCGCTCCAGCCCCGGCCGGGCTGCGGCGGGCCCTGCTGCTGCTGGCCGCCGTCCTGGTCCTCCAGGCCGGCATCGGCTACTGGCAGCACTTCACAGGGCTGCCCGTGGTGCTGGTGCTGGCCCACATGCTCGGCGCGGCGCTGCTGGCAGCCGCGGCCACCAACGCCTGGGACCGCTCCACGGGCCGCTTCCCGCTCTGACCTCCCGGCTTTAGCCGGGGCTCCGGCCTGGGCTCGGGCCTGGGCTCCAGCCTGGGCCAAGGCCGGCCCGCGCGTACTTTCCCGTCCGGCGCTGCCACCGTTTCCCTGCCCGGGCCGGTCCCCTCTCCTGTCCCCGTAGTCCCCGTCCCTGCAGGCGTTCCCGCAGTCCCCGTCCCTGCAGGCGGTCCCTGTCTCCGCGGTCCCTGTCTCCGCGGTCCCTGTCCATGCTCCGGGGCCCTCACCACAAGCCACCAGCGCTGCCGCCACCCGTGCTGCCGCCACCCGTGTTGCCGCCGCCCGAAGAACGCCAAAGCGCCCCGCAAGCAAGGTGCCTGCGGGGCGCTGCAGAGGCCGGAGCCTGCCGCGGGGACGCGGCCTGCGCTGCCGGGGAAGGGCGGGAGCCTACCGCTGGAAGAGCGGCGAGCCGACGAAGGGGTCCACCGCCAGGGCGACGAAGACCAGCGTCAGGTAGGTGATGGAGATGTGGAAGACCTTCATCGCCTTTTTGTTCATTTCCTGGGGAGTGTGCTCGCGGCGGGCCTCGCGGTAGAGGATGTGGGATTCGTAGATGAACCAGCCGCCGGACACCGCCGCGATAACGGTGTAGACGATGCCGGCGTAGCCCATGGGGGCCAGCAGCAGCGAACAGACCACCGTGGCCCAGGCGTAGAGCACAACCTGCACGGACACGGTCCGCGCATTGGCGATGGCGCCGAGCATCGGAACCCGGGCAGCGGAGTAGTCCTCCGCGTACTTCATGGACAGCGGCCAGTAGTGCGGCGGAGTCCACAGGAAGATGATCAGGAACAGAATGATCGCCGGCCACTCAATCGTGTTGGTCACCGCGGCCCAGGCGATCAGCACCGGCATGCAGCCGGCGATCCCGCCCCAAACGATGTTCTGTGCGGTGCGGCGCTTGAGGATCAGCGTGTACAGCACCACGTAGAACAGGATTGCGGCCAGGCCCAGGGCGGCGGTCAGCACGTTGGTGCCGGCCCAGAGAACGGCGATCGAGGCCACGCCAAGGACCCAGGAGAACAGCAGCGCCTCGCGCGGGGTAACCTCGCCGGTGACCAGCGGGCGACCCTCGGTGCGGTGCATGACCTTGTCGATGTCCCGGTCGAAGTAGCAGTTGAAGGCACCGGAGCTGCCCGCGGCCATGGCCCCGCCGACCAGCGTCGCAACCATCGTCACCACGTCCGGGAAGCCCCGCTGGGCAAAGATCATCGTGGGCAGGGTGGTGACAAGCAGCAGTTCCACGACGCGCGGCTTGGTCAGGGCCAGGTAGGCCTTCGCCTTGCGTCCCACGAAACCGCCCAGGGCTTCTCCGGGCTGGCGCGCCGCGCGGCTCGGAGCCGCGGCAGCGCGAACGGTGTTCACTGACATGCCACTCAGTTCTCTGGGGTATTTGGACAGACTGGGTAATCATACCCTTTTACGCGCGGTAGAAAACGGTGAGGGGGGACGGCCCCGGCTCCCGGCACGCGCGGAACACCGATTCCAGAGCCCGCAAAAAACGGAAATGCCCAGCCCTGCCGGGATAAGGTGGGATCGGATGCGCCGGTGCCCAGCCTCCCCTCCCCCCGGTGGGGCGGCCACCAGGCGGCGCAGTCGCATGTCCCGGCACTGGGCCCGGGGAGTGCATCGTGCTGAATCACACAGAGAGGGACCACACCGTGGCGCCACAGTCAGACGTTCGGGAATTGACATGGACCGAGCTGGACCAGCGGGCGGTCAACACCGCGCGCGTTCTGGCCGCGGATGCCGTTGAGAAGGTCGGTAACGGCCACCCCGGCACCGCGATGAGCCTTGCCCCGGCGGCCTACCTGCTCTTCCAGCAGCACATGCGCCACGACCCGTCCGACCCGTCCTGGCTGGGCCGGGACCGCTTCATCCTCTCCCCCGGCCACACCTCCCTGACCCTCTACCTGCAGCTGTTCCTCTCCGGCTACGGCCTGGAGCTGGAGGACCTGGAGTCCCTGCGCACTTGGGGCGCCAAGACCCCGGGACACCCGGAGTACGGCCACACCGCCGGAGTCGAGATCACCACCGGCCCGCTGGGCCAGGGCCTGGCCTCCGCCGTCGGCTTCGCCTACGCCCAGCGCCGCATGCGCGGCCTGCTGGATCCGGAGGCCCCGGCGGGCACCAGCCCGTTCGACCACACCGTGTGGGTCATCGCCTCCGACGGCGACCTCCAGGAGGGCGTGACCTCCGAGGCCTCCTCGCTGGCCGGACACCAGGAACTGGGCAACCTGGTGGTGGTGTACGACGAGAACCACATCTCCATCGAGGACGACACCGACATCGCCTTCACCGAGGACGTCCTCGCCCGCTACCAGGCCTACGGCTGGCACACCCAGCGCGTGGACTGGACCGAGACCGGCGAGTACGTGGAGGACATGGCGGCCCTGCACAACGCGCTGGTCGCCGCCAAGGCGGAAACGGGGCGCCCGTCCATCATTTCGCTGCGCACCGTCATCGGCTGGCCGGCCCCCACCAAGCAGAACACCGGCAAGATCCACGGTTCCGCCCTGGGCGCGGCTGAACTCGCCGGCCTCAAGGAGGCCTTGGGCTTCGACCCGGCGGCGAACTTCGTGATCGACGCCGACGTGCTGGAGCACGCCCGCGGGGTCGCCGCCCGCGGCGCCGAGGCCCGTGCCGCCTGGGATGAGTCCTTCGACGCCTGGGCAGCCGCCCACCCGGAACGCGCCGCCCTGCTGGAGCGCGTCACCGCCGGCGCCCTGCCCGAGGGCTGGGAAGACGCCCTCCCGGTGTTCCCGGCCGGCCGCGACGTCTCCACCCGCGCCGCCTCCGGCAAGGTCCTGAACGCGATCGGCCCGGAGCTGCCGGAACTGTGGGGCGGCTCGGCCGACCTCGCCGAGTCGAACAACACCACCATTGAGGGCAGCCCCTCCTTCATCCCCGCCTCCCGCCAGACCCAGGCCTGGAAGGGCGGACCCTACGGCCGGGTGCTGCACTTCGGCATCCGCGAGCACGCCGCGGCGGCCATCGTGAACGGCATCGTGCTCTCCTCCGGCACCCGCGCGTTCTCCGGCACCTTCCTGATCTTCTCCGACTACCAGCGCCCGGCCATCCGGCTCTCCGCGCTGATGGGGGTGCCGTCCATCTACGTGTGGACCCACGACTCGATCGGCCTGGGCGAGGACGGTCCGACGCACCAGCCGGTGGAGCAGCTGGCTTCCCTGCGCGCGATCCCCAACCTCGACGTCGTGCGCCCCGCGGACGCCAACGAGGTTGCGTGGGCCTGGAAGACCATCATGGAGAACACCTCCAATCCGGCCGGAATCGTCCTCACCCGGCAGAACCTGCCGGTGTACGACCGTTCCGCCGAGGGCGGCTTTGGCGACGCCTCCGGCGTCGCGCGCGGCGCGTACGTGCTGGCGGAGGCCACCGTGGACGGGGCCGCCGCCGCGCCGGAGGTGCTGCTGCTGGCCACCGGCTCCGAGGTCCAGCTCGCCGTCGAGGCACGCGAGGCCCTCCAGGCGGAGGGCATCGCCACCCGCGTGGTCTCCATCCCGTGCCTGGAATGGTTCGCCAAGCAGGACTCCGCCTACCGGGAGTCGGTCCTGCCGGCAGCGGTCCGCGCCCGCGTCTCGGTCGAGGCCGGGGTCGGCCAGGGCTGGCGCGACCTGGTGGGCGACGCCGGCCGCATCGTCTCCCTGGAGCACTTTGGCGCCAGCGCCGACTACAAGACGCTCTACCGCGAATTCGGCCTGACCGCCGAGGCCGTGGCCGCCGCCGCCCGCGAGAGCCTGGCCGCAACCCGCTAGCTCCGGCGGGCGGGCGGCCCGACCCGGCGCCCGCCCGTCCCCTCCCCACCTGACGTACAACGGAAGGACACGACCCCGTGAGCAACCCCAACACCCAGGCCCTCTCCGATGCCGGAGTCTCCATCTGGCTCGACGACCTCTCGCGCGAACGCCTTGAGTCCGGTTCCCTGGCGGCCCTGATCACCGGGCGGAACGTGGTCGGCGTGACCACCAATCCCTCGATTTTCGCCGCCGCGCTGAAGAACGGGCACGCGTACGAGGGCCAGGTGGCGGAGCTGGCCGCGGCCGGCGCCGACGTCGAGCACGCCGTTTTCGAGATCACCACCGAGGACGTCGCGGCCGCCTGCGACCTGTTCGCCCCGGTCGCGGCCGCCACCGGCGGCGTCGACGGGCGCGTCTC
>NZ_BKDJ01000001.1 GCF_008580665.1 Zafaria cholistanensis | reverse complement strand
GCCCCCGCCGGACCCCGCCGGCCCGGCCGGAGGCTCCGTGGCCGCAACGGCCGGGGCGGGACCGGCCACCGGGACTTCCGCCACGGCGTCCAGCGGTGCAGCTTCCACCGGCGCGGTTTCCACCGGCGCAGATTCGGCCGGCGCGGGGACGGCAGCCTCCGCTCCCCGCGCGGGGGCCGGAGCCATCGCCGGGGCGGAAGCGCGTCCGCGGCGGCGGCGGCGCGAGCGCCCCTCGCCGGATGGCCCCTCCCCGGCCGCGCCCTGCGGCGCCTCCGGCAAGGCGGCTTCCACCGCGGAAGCCTCCGGGGCTTCCGCAGCTTCCGGGGCTTCCGCAGCTTCCGGGGCCCTGGCTGCAGCCGGGGCCGCCACGGACTGGACGGGTGACGGGGAGGGGACCTCGGCAAACGCCGCGGTCAGGCTCTCCAGCGTCAGGTCCGGGGTCTGCGCCGGCGCGGACGCGCGGCGGCGGCGGCGCGAACGCGGCAGGGGCACTTCCTCGCCGGCAAGGGTGAGGACCTGCCCGGCACCGTCCACGGTGCCCTCTTCCAGGGCTCCGTCCTCCACGGCGCCGTCTTCCAGGGCCCCGCGCTCTTCGGCCCCAGCTTCCACCGGATGGCCGGCCGCGGCCGCGCCGTGGACGATCGCCGCTAGGGCGGCGTCGGCTGCCGCATGGACGCTGTCCCCGCGCTCGTGCTCGTGCTCGTGGGCGGCGTGGGCGGCGGCCGCGATCGTCGCGAACGCGGCACGGGCGGCGCTGGCCTTGGCCGCCTCCGGCGGCTCGGGCAGCTGCGCGACCACGGACTCCTGCTCCTTCTCCGGGCCGCGGCCGCGCTTGCGGCGCTCGCTTCGGGAGGCGGTGCGGTCGATGCGGTCGGTGCGCGGGGCAGCGTGCGGCTCGCCGTGGGAGGTGAAAGAGCGGCGGTGCTCGACGGGCTCGTCGTGGGTGATGAGGCCGCGGCCGTTGCAGGCCTCGCAGTTTTCGCTGAAGACCTCGAGCAGGCCGGTGCCCATGCGCTTGCGCGTCATCTGGACCAGGCCCAGCGAGGTGACCTCGGCGACCTGGTGCTTGGTCCGGTCGCGGCCCAGGCACTCCACCAGGCGGCGGAGGACCAGGTCGCGGTTGGACTCGAGCACCATGTCGATGAAGTCGATCACGATGATGCCGCCGATGTCGCGCAGGCGCAGCTGGCGGACAATCTCCTCGGCAGCCTCGAGGTTGTTCTTGGTGACGGTTTCCTCGAGGTTGCCGCCGCTGCCGGTGAACTTTCCGGTGTTGACGTCCACGACGGTCATCGCCTCGGTGCGGTCGATCACCAGCGATCCGCCCGAGGGCAGGAACACCTTGCGCTCCAGGGCCTTGTGGATCTGCTCGTCGATGCGGTTGGCCGCGAAGATGTCCTCCTCGCCCTCCCACTTTTCGAGACGGGAGACCAGGTCCGGGGCCACGTAGGTGACGTAGGCCTCGATGGTGTCCCAGGCCTCGTCGCCGGAGACGATCAGCTTGGAGAAGTCCTCATTGAAGACGTCGCGGACGACCTTGATGGTCAGGTCCGGCTCGCCGTAGAGCAGCTCCGGCGGCAGGGTCTTGGTGGAGGTCGACTTGCGTTCGATCTCCTCCCACTGGGCGCGCAGGCGGTTGATGTCGTTCATCAGCTCCTCTTCGGAGGCACCCTCGGCCGCAGTGCGCACGATCACGCCCGCGTTCTCCGGGAGGTGGTCCTTGAGGATCTTCTTGAGGCGGTTGCGCTCGACGTCGGGCAGCTTGCGGCTGATGCCGGTCATGGAACCGCCCGGCACGTAGACCAGGTAGCGGCCCGGCAGCGAGATCTGGCTGGTCAGGCGGGCGCCCTTGTGCCCGACCGGGTCCTTGGTAACCTGCACCAGGACCGAGTCCCCGGACTTCAGCGCGTGCTCGATGCGACGCGGCTGCCCGTCCAGGCCCGCAACGTCCCAGTTGACTTCGCCGGCGTAGAGGACGGCGTTGCGGCCGCGGCCGATGTCGACGAACGCGGCCTCCATGGACGGCAGCACGTTCTGGACCTTGCCGACGTAGACGTTGCCGATCAGCGAGTCCTGCTGGGTCTTCGAAACGAAGTGCTCGGCCAGGATTCCGTCTTCGAGGACGGCGATCTGGATGCGGTCCTCGCGCTGGCGCACGATCATCTGCCGGTCCACCGACTCGCGGCGCGCCAGGAACTCCGCCTCGGTGATGACCTGGCGGCGGCGGCCGGACTCGCGGGACTCGCGGCGGCGCTGCCGCTTGGCCTCGAGGCGGGTGGAACCCTTGACGGAGGCAACCTTGTTGGAGGGGACAACCTCGGGGCCGTTGGGCCGCGGGGCGCGCACGCGGGTGATCGTGTTGGGCGGATCGTCATCGTGGCCGCCGGTCAGTTCCAGGTCCGCATCCCCGCGGCGACGGCGGCGGCGGCGGCGGGAAACGACGCCGTCCTCCCCGACCAGGGGGGCTTCGGCAGGCTCCGCCGCGCCCTCGGTTTCCGTTTCGGCGCCTTCGCCACGGACGCGGCCGCGGGAGCGGCGGGCCCGCCGGGAACGGGAGCGGCCTTCGGCCTCCTCACCGGCCTCGTCCTCCTCCTCTTCCGGCTCCGCGGCACGGGCGGGGATGGCGCTGAGGTCGGGGGCGTGGAAGAGCACGGACAGCGGGTCCACCGGCAGCGCGAACGGGTTGCCGGCCGGGCCGGCGGGCTCGGAAGCGGCAGGGGCCGCGGCCTCGGCCGGAGCAGCCTCAGGGATTTCGCCCACCGGCGCCGCCCCAGAGACCTCAACCGCGGAGACCTCAACCGCGGCGGCATCAACTGCGACGGCCTCCACCGGGGCGGCCTCAACCGTCCCGCCAGCGGCGGAGCCGGCGGGGGATTCGGCAGCGGGGGATTCGGCAGCGACAGCCGCCTCGGCAGCCTTCTGCGCGGCAGTCTTGCGGGTGCGGGTGGTGGCAGGGGATGTGGCGGCGCGGCGGCGCGTGGCCTTCACCGGAGCCGCCACGGCCTCCACGGAATCGGCAGCGACGGCCTCGGCCGCAACCGGCTCAGGAGCGATGGTCGCGGAGGCGGTGGGGGAGGTCGTGGTGGCCGGGGACGTGGCGGCACGGCGGCGCGTGGCCTTGGCGGGAACTTCCACGGACTCCACGGAACCGGACGCAGCGGCGTCCTCCACCGCAGTCTCGTCCATGGGCCCGGCGGCAGCAACCGCAGCGGCTTCGGCAGCCTCGGCGGCCTTCTGCGCGGCAGTCTTGCGGGTGCGGGGCGCGCGGGTGGTGGTGGCGGCCGACGTGGCGGCACGGCGGCGCGTGGCCTTGGCCGGAGCCTCCACGGCCTCGGACCCGCCGGCTTCGGTGGAAACCGGTGCGGCGGCAGCGGCCTCCACGGCGGCGGCCAGCTCGGCGGCCACGACGGGCCCCTCCCCCACAACCTCGGGGACATCTCCCCCGGCGGCGGATTCGGCGGCTGCCGCCTCGGCGGCCTTCTGCGCGGCAGTCTTGCGGGTACGGGTCGCCGTCGTGCGGGTCCCGGACGCGGCGGCGCGGCGGCGCGTGGCCTTGGCGGGAGGCTCCGGAGCCTCTTCGGTGCCCACAGCCTCGGTGTTGACCGCCTCGGTGCCCACAGCCTCGGTGTTGACTGCCTCGGTGCCCACAGCCTCGGTGTTGACTGCCTCAGCGGCCGCCTCCGTGGCGGACTGGTCTTCGGTAAGGCCCTGTTCTTCGTTAATGGGGTCCATGGATAGCCATACTCCTACCCGGGAGGGACCCTCCACAGCGGGCCCTGCCGGTGCGTCAGTCGGGAAACGGGGCCTTGCGGCCTCCCGGTCCCCGGAAGTCGTTGTGCTATTCCCCAGGGGTGCACCGTCGTCGTGCGGTGCGGAACTCCCGAGGGAACCAGCGGCGCTCTTCCCGGCATGCCGCTTTCTGTTGCGGCGGCCGACGGCGGTTTTCGGCGGGGGCCGTTCTCGTCTGTCCCCGACCAATGCATCGCCGACGGGCCCGGAAGCCTGTCACTGGACCGGAAGCGGACTGTGGATCCACTAGCGGCCATGACCATTGTCTCACACGGCGGCAATTCGCCCCGGGCGGTCCCCGCGTGTCCCACCCCCAAAACGGCGGCATGATCCGGCGGACGCGCCCGGCGGCGAAGGCCGGCGCCGACGGCTCGCCCCGGTCCCGGCGCGCGCGGACCCGGTTCCGCGCCACCTAGACTCGAAGGCAAAGATCCGTCCCCGATCCTTCCAAGCCCGATCCTTCCAAGCCCGTTCCTTTCAAGGAGGTCCCGTGACCGTGACAGAGCACTCCCCCAGCACCTCGGGGCAGGGCATGGAGCAGCGGGACCGGGCTTTCGCCTGGCTGGTCGTGGTGACGGGCGTGGTGTCCTGGCTTGCCTCCGCCATCCTGGTCCTTGAGCGCCTGGCCCTTTACCGGGATGCCGGGCACACCACCAGCTGCGACATCAATCCCTGGGTCTCCTGCGGAACCGTCATGAAGTCCTGGCAGGCCTCGCTCTTCGGCTTCCCGAACCCGCTTATCGGGATCGTCGGCTTCGGGATCGTCGTCACCGTGGGGATGGCGCTGCTGGCCGGGGCGCGCTTCGCCCGCTGGTACTGGATCGGCTTCCAGGCCGGCATCACGCTGGCGTTCGCCTTTTGCGTCTGGCTCTGGTCCCAGGCGCTGTACCAGATCGGTGCGCTGTGCATCTACTGCATGGTGGTGTGGGCGATGGTCATTCCCCTCTTCGTCTACACGACGGTGCGGAACCTGCGCGCCGGGGTGATTCCGGCCGGTCCACGCGTGCGCGCCTTCGCCGCCGAATGGGCGTGGGTGGCGGCGGCCCTGCTGCTGGTGCTGGCCGCCGGTTCCGTATTCCTGCGGTTCATGAACGCCTTCCTGGGCTGACGCCGCCCGCCACCGGTTCGGCGCGGGCCCCGGCGCGGGCCCCCGCCGGGAGGCGTTCCTGTTGCTGCCCCGTATCCGCCGTGCCACACTGGCCGGGTGCGGCCGGCGCCGGCGGCGGCGGGCGAACTCTCAGGGAACGTCGAGCGCAGGAGTAAGGACATGGCAGACAAGCCGAACCCCATTGAACTGCAGAAGCATCTGGGCGGACTGGACTTCCCGGCCAGCAGGGAAGACATCGTCAAGAAGGCGGAAGAATCCGGAGCCGACGACGTCTCCCTTGAGGCCCTGCGCGGGCTGCCGGACCGGGAGTTCCAAAAGCCGACGGACATCACCGAGGCCGTCTTCAACGACTAGCGCCCTTCCAGAGGCGGCACCTTTCAACAGGCGGCACCTCTCACCAGTCCGCGCTGCCGGCACGCCGCTTCCGGGTGCACCCGGCCGGGCCCGGGCCCAAAATCCGCCCAAAAGAATCCGGGCAAGAGAATTTGGCCAAGAGAATTTGGCCAAAAAGGCCGGCGGCGCGGCGGCGCCTTCCTTCGAAGGTGCCACCGCGCCGCTGGCCTCAGGGCAGGCTAGGCGAACCAAATGCCGATCTCGCGTTCGGCGGACTCGGCCGAGTCGGAGCCGTGGACCAGGTTCTGCTGGACCTTCACTCCCCAGTCGCGGCCGAAGTCCCCGCGGATGGTGCCCGGGGCGGCGATGGTCGGGTCGGTGGTGCCGGCCAGGGAGCGGAAGCCCTCGATGACCCGGTGGCCCTCGAATACGGCGGCCACGACGGGGCCGGAGAGCATGAACTCGACCAGGGGCTCGTAGAACGGCTTGCCGACGTGCTCCTCATAGTGCTTCTCCAGCAGCTCGCGGCTGGCCTCCACCTGCTTCAACTCGGCCAGCCGGTAGCCCTTGGCCTCGATGCGGGACAGGATGGTGCCGGTGAGTCCGCGCTGCACGCCGTCCGGCTTGACCAGGACAAGGGTCCGTTCGATGGACACGGGGATGCCTCCTTCATGGGGGTCGTTTTCTGGTTCCGAGTCTAGCCGCCACGGTCCCCGCCGCGAACGAAGCGAGCGGCGGGGACCGGCGGGGGCTGGAGGGCCGGCGCGGCCGGGGGCGTCAGGCGCCCTGCTCCGGGTGGGCTACTTCCCATTCGGCCTGCAGCCGGTCGCGTTCGGCGTTCTCCCGGTCCATCGCGCGGCCCTTGGTGACCGCGTACCACCAGGTGGCGGTGAACAGGGCCGCGATGAGGAACATGGTCGGCTCGATGAAGCCGATCAGGAACAGTGCCCCCTGGATGCCCCAGCCGATCCAGTAGCCCAGCGGCTTGGTCAGCAGGGCGCAGGCCAGGATGCACACCACGGCGAGCCCAATCCCGACGCCCAGGGTCAGCGGCCCCGGGATGTCCTTGCGCAGCCCGTAGACGGTCAGCGCCGCGAAGAACACCAGGAATGCCTCCAGCGTCAGCACCGTCGAGGCGAACATGGTGCGGATCGAGCGCCGCTTCTTCTTCATGCCCGGGCGCCATTCGCGCTGGGCCCTGGTCAGTCGTGCCATCGGTGTCCCTACTTTCCGAGCAGCGTGCGGGCCTCGGCCACCAAGGTGATGGAGCCGGTGACGAGGATGCCCCCGCCGAAGTCGTCGGTCGCGTCGGCCCGGCCGGCGGCCCAGTCCAGGGCGTCGTCGAGCTTTTCCGTCACATACATGTCCGCCTCCGGGAAGCCGGCCTCCAGCGCCAGTTCCGCCAGCTCGCCGGCCGGGATCGCCCGCGGCGAGGTGGACTGGGTCAGGCAGATGTCCTCGACCAGGTCCCTGTATTGGGTGCGCAGTTCGGCGAGCATCGCCGGGGCGTCCTTCTCCCCCAGGATGCCCACCACCAGGACCAGCTTGCTGAAACCGAACGTCTCCTTCAGCGCCTCGGCGCTGACGCGGATCCCGTCCGGGTTGTGCCCGGCGTCGACGACCACGGTCGGCGAGGTGCGCACCACCTCGAGGCGGCCGGGGCTGGAGGCGCTGGCGAAGCCCTCGCGCACCACGTCGGCGTCCAGCTGCTTCTCCCCGCCGCCGATGAACGCCTCGACCGCAGCCAGCGCGACGGCGGCGTTCTGGGCCTGGTGGGCCCCGTGCAACGGCAGCGCGATGTCCGTGTAGCGGCCGGCGAGGCCGTTGAGGACCAGCTGCTGGCCTCCCACGGCCAGCGTGCGGGCCTCGACGCCGAACTCCACGCCCTGGAAACGGAACGGGACCCCGACCTCGCGGGCCCTCTCCAGCAGCACATCCGCCGCCCCGGCCGGCTGCGCGGCGCTGACCAGGAAGCCGCCGGGCTTGATGATCCCGGCCTTCTCCCAGGCGATGTCCTCGACCGTGTCGCCCAGCAGGTCGGTGTGGTCCAGCGAAATCGGGGTGACCACGCTGACGGTGCCGTCGCCGACGTTGGTGGCATCGGTGATCCCGCCCAAACCCACCTCCATGATGGCCACGTCCACCGGCTCGTCGGCGAAGACCGCGAAGGCGAGGACGGTGACGGCCTCGAAGTAGGTCAGCCGGTTCTCCCCGCGGGCCTCCAGCTCGCCGTCCACGATCTGCAGGTACGGGCGGATCTCGTCCCAGATCCGCACGAACGTCTCGTCCGGGCAGGGCTCGCCGTCGATGCTGATGCGCTCGGTGACCCTGGCCAGGTGCGGGCTGGTGTAGCGGCCGGTCCGCAGCCCGTGGGCGCCCAGCAGCGACTCGATCATCCGCGCCGTGGAGGTCTTCCCGTTGGTTCCGGTGATGTGGATGATCGGGTACGCCTTGTTCGGCTCTCCGAGCACCTCCATCGCCCGGCGCATCGGCTCCATGCGGGGCTCGATCTTGTTTTCGGGAGCGCGGCCCAGCAGCTCGGCGTAAACGCTCTCCACGGAGAACTCGTCGAAGCCGCTCATGCCTGGGCCTCCGTCACGGCCGCGGCGGCCACGGTAACCACCGGTTCGGCGGCGTCCGGAACCACCTCGAGCACCAGGTCCACGGTGAGGGTTTCGCCCTTGAGCAGTTCGGCGTTGGCCCGCAGGGCCTCCACGGTGGCTTCGTCGGCCGCGATCACGGTGCGGATGCGGTCCCCCACGGTGAGGTTGGCGTCCTTGCGGGCCTGCTGCACGGCGCGGACCATGTCCCGGGCGGTACCCTCGGCCTCGAGCTCGGCGGTGACCTCGGTGTCCAGCACGACGAACCCGCCGCCGGGCAGGACGGCCGCAGCCATGGAGGCGCCTTCGCCGTGCTCCTCGACGACGGTTTCCAGCGTGTACTCGTGCGGCTCCAGCGGCAGCCCTCCGGAGACGACGGTCCCGTCGGCCTCCACCGACCAGTCCCCGGACTTGGAGCCCTTGATGGCCTGCTGCACGCCCTTGCCCAGGCGCGGGCCGGCGGCGCGGGCGTTGACCACCAGCTTCTGGCTGATGCCGAACTCGCCGGCGTCCGCCTCGGAAGCATCCAGCAGGGTCACCCCGCGCAGGTTCAGCTCCTCGGCGATGATCGCCGCGTAGGTGCCTTCCAGGTCCCGGGCGCCCCCGGCCACCACGGTCAGCCCGTTCAGCGGCAGGCGCACGCGCAGGTTGGCGCCCTTGCGCAGGGAGGAGCCGACCGAGCAGATGCGGCGGGTGGCCTCCATGCGGGCCACCAGGTCCGCGTCGCGCGGGAAGAGCCCGGCGTCCGGCCAGTCGGCCAGGTGCACGGAGCGCCCGCCGGTCAGTCCGCGCCAGATCTCCTCGGTGGCCAGTGGCAGCAGCGGGGCGGCCACGCGGCACAGGGCTTCGAGGCAGGTGTAGAGGACGTCGAAGGCCTCGGTGTTCTCGTCGAAGAAACGCTGGCGGGAACGGCGGACGTACCAGTTGGTCAGCGTGTCCATGTACTGGCGCACGGCCTCGCAGGCGTCGGAGATCTCATACGCGTCGAACGCGGCGGTGGCCTCGCGGACCAGGTCGCCGGTGGCGGCGAGCATGTAGCGGTCCAGCGGGTCGGCGGCGTCGTGGCACAGCTTCGCGTCGTAGCCGGCGCCGCCGTTGGCCGCGTTGGTGTAGAGGCTGAAGAAGTGCCACACGTTCCACATGGGCAGCAGCACCTGCCGCACGCCCTCGCGGATGCCCTGCTCGGTAACCACCAGGTTGCCGCCGCGCAGGATCGGGGAGGCCATCAGGAACCAGCGCATGGCGTCGGAGCCGTCGCGGTCCAGGACCTCGTTGACGTCCGGGTAGTTGCGCAGCGACTTGGACATCTTCTGCCCGTCGGAGCCGAGCACGATGCCGTGGCTGATGACGTTGCGGAATGCCGGCCGGTCGAAGAGCGCGGTGGCCAGGATGTGCATGGTGTAGAACCAGCCGCGGGTCTGGCCGATGTACTCGACGATGAAGTCCGCCGGGTTGTGCCCGTCGAACCAGTCCTTGTTCTCCATCGGGTAGTGCACCTGGGCGTAGGGCATCGACCCGGAGTCGAACCAGACGTCCAGCACGTCCTCGACGCGGCGCATCATGGACTGTCCGGTGGGGTCGTCCGGGTTGGGACGGACCAGTTCGTCGATGAACGGACGGTGCAGGTCCACCTCGCCGGCGTGGTTGCGCGGCAGCGTGCCGAAGGCGGCCTCGATCTCCGCCAGGGAGCCGTAGACCTCCCGGCGCGGATACTCCGGGTTATCCGATTCCCAGACCGGGATCGGGGAGCCCCAGAAGCGGTTGCGGCTGATGGACCAGTCGCGCGCGTTCTCCAGCCACTTGCCGAACTGGCCGTCCTTGACGTTGCCCGGGATCCAGTTGATCTCCTGGTTCAGCTCCAGCATGCGGTCCTTGATCCGGGTGACCTCGACGTACCAGGAGGAGACGGCGCGGTAGATCAGCGGGGTGCGGCAGCGCCAGCAGTGCGGGTAGGAGTGCTCGTAGCTGGCCGTGCGGACCAGCCGGGCGTCGGCCTTGAGGAGGTTGGTGATGGTCCTGTTCGCCTCGAAGACCTGCACGCCGGCGATCTCCGCCAGCGGCCCGTCGGCGAACAGCGGCAGGAACCTGGCGCCCTCGTCGACGGAGAGGATCACGGGGATGCCGTTGGCCTCGCAGACCTTCTGGTCGTCCTCGCCGTAGGCCGGGGCCTGGTGGACGATGCCGGTGCCGTCGGTGGTGGTGACGTAATCGGCCACCACGATCCGCCAGGCGTTCTGCATGCCCCACTTCTCGGCGTCGGCGAACGTGTCCCAGAGCGGCTCGTAGGAGATGCCCTCCAGCTCGGAGCCCCGGAAGGTGGCCTCGACCGCTGCGGCCGCCGCGGCGGCGTCGTCGTACCCGAGGTCCTTCGCGTAGGGGGCCAGCAGGTCCGAGGCGAGCAGGAAGCGCCCGGAGGCCGCGGAGGCCTTGACCCCGTGGGGGCCGGCCGGGACGACGACGTAGGCCACCTCGGGCCCGACGGCGAGGGCGGCGTTGGTCGGCAGGGTCCAGGGGGTGGTGGTCCAGGCCAGCGCCTGCACGCCGGCGAGCGCCCGGGAGATTTCGGTTTCCCCGGCCAGCAGCGGGAAGGTGACCGTGACGGTCTGGTCCTGGCGGTTCTTGTAGACGTCGTCGTCCATGCGCAGCTCGTGGTTGGACAGCGGGGTCTCGTCCTTCCAGCAGTACGGAAGCACGCGGAAGCCCTGGTAGGTCAGGCCCTTCTCGTGCAGCTGCTTGAAGGCCCAGATGACCGATTCCATGTACTCGACGTTGAGCGTCTTGTAGTCGTTCTCGAAGTCCACCCAGCGGGCCTGGCGGGTGACGTAGGCCTGCCATTCGTGGGTGTACTTGAGCACGGACTCGCGGCAGGCGTCGTTGAACTTGTCGATGCCCATGGCCATGATCTGGTTCTTGTCCGTCATGCCCAGCTGCTTCATGGCCTCAAGCTCGGCGGGCAGGCCGTGGGTGTCCCAGCCGAAGCGGCGTTCCACCTTGTGGCCGCGCTGGGTCTGGTAGCGGGCGACGAGGTCCTTGACGTAGCCGGTGAGCAGGTGTCCGTAGTGCGGCAGGCCGTTGGCGAAGGGCGGGCCGTCGTAGAAGACGAACTCGTTGGCACCGCCCTCGGCGTCGCGGCCGTCGATGGAGGCCTGGAAGGTGCCGTCGGCGTCCCAGTACTTCAGGACGCGTTCCTCGATCTCGGGGAAGCGGGGGGAGGCGGGCGTGGCGCCCTGCGGGTCGGTGGAGGCCTTGGGGTAGGTGGTCATCGGCGGCACAGTCCTGGCGTGGTCGGCGTCCGCGGGGAACGCCTGGTCCTGGCACGGGGACGGAGATCCCGGCTCTCTGTCGCCGGGCACCGCGGTACCACCCCGTTTGCATGGGCCCGTCCGGACCGCTGCGCCGTGTCGTGGACCCGGGCTGCGCCGGCCCCGCCGGTGTCCCGGCAGGTCCGTGGTCGGGCGGCCATGCCGCTCGTTGTCTGCTGTGACGGGCATACCCGTCCGGTTCTACTGGGCCCGCGGGACGGCGGTCCGTGCGGCAGTGCCGCGCGGTGGCGCGGGGTTTCCGCGCGCCGCCCCATGGGCTTTTCTTCCGGAGGCTCGCCGGTGATGGCCGGGTCGACGCCGTTGCCCCCAAGTCTAACCGACCCGGACGGGCATCGGGTGTCCCGGCCAGGGGCGGTCAGGCGTTCCGGATGACCTTGTGGGCGGCGGCCTGCGCCACCGGGCGCATCACGATCTCGTCCAGGTTCACGTGGTGCGGCAGGGTCACCGCATAGGCAACGACGTCGGCCACGTCCCCTGCGGTGAGCGGCTTGGCGACGCCGGCGTATACCTTCTCCGCCGCGTCGGGGTCCCCGAGCCGGTTCAGGGCGAACTCCTCGGTCTGCACCAGTCCGGGCAGGACCTCAATGACGCGCAGGTTGTGGCCCACCTCCTCCAGGCGCAGCGCCTGGGTCATGCCGCGCTCGGCGAACTTGGCCGCGTTGTAGCCGCCGCCGCCCTCGTAGCTGACGATCGCCGCGGTCGAGGTCAGGTTCAGCACCGTGCCCTCCCCGTGCGCGCGCAGCATCGGCAGGAAGGCGCGGGTGACCTTCATGGTCCCGATCACGTTGACCCGGTACATCCATTCCCAGTCCTCGGTCCTGGCCTCGCCCACGGGGTCCGCTCCGCGGGCCCCGCCGGCGATGTTCACCAGCGTGTCGATCCCCCCGCCCGCGGTGACGTGCGCGAGCAGGCGCTCGACGTCGCCGTCCTCGGTGATGTCGGCGGCGACCGCAACCGCCCCGGTCTCCGCGGCCAGCGCCTCCAGGCGGGCGGCGCGGCGGGCGACGGCGTAGACGGTCCAGCCGCGGGCCCGCAGGGCCCGGACGGTGGCCTCGCCGATGCCGGTGGAGGCCCCGGTGACGACGGCGGAATGGGCGGAGGCGGAGAGGGCGGAAGTCGCGGAAGTCATGGGTCAACCCTAGTCCGGCCGTCCGGGACCCGGCGGCACCCGCCACCGGGCATTCCGCGGGCGCGCCGGGGCCGTGTTGTCCCCAACGGCCCCTGGCGGGCCTGCCCCGTGGAAGAATGGAGCCCATGGCTGAACAGATCCCGGGCACAGACACGCCCGCAACCGTCAACGTTCCCGACAAGCCGGCGCTGGAGGGTCTGGAGGAGACCCTCAGCGCCCGCTGGCGCACCGAGGGGACCTACAAGTTCAACGCGGACACCACGCGCGAGCAGGTCTACTCCATCGACACTCCCCCGCCGACGGCGTCCGGCTCCCTGCACGTGGGACACATGTTCTCCTACACGCAGACCGACGTGCTGGCCCGCTACCAGCGGATGACGGGCAAGAACGTCTTCTACCCGATGGGGTGGGACGACAACGGCCTGCCGACCGAGCGCCGCGTGCAGAACTTCTACGGCGTGCGCTGCGATCCGAAGGTCGCCTACGATCCCGGCTACCGGCCCCCGGCCGCCCCGGCGAAGAACCAGCGGGACTGGGACGTGGTTTCCCGGCGCAACTTCATCGAGCTCTGCGAGCAGCTCGCCGTCGAGGACGAGAAGGTCTTCGAGCACCTGTTCAGCACCCTGGGCCTGTCCGTGGACTGGGACATGACCTACCGGACCATCGACGACACCTCCCGCGCGGTCTCCCAGCGCGCCTTCCTGGCCAACCTGGCCTCCGGCGACGCCTACATGGCCGAGGCCCCCACGCTGTGGGACGTCACGTTCCGCACCGCGGTGGCCCAGGCCGAGCTGGAGGACCGGGAAATGCCCGGCGCCTACTACCGCTACCCGTTCTTCGCCGAGGACGGCACGAAGGTCTTCATCGAGACCACCCGGCCGGAGCTGCTGCCCGCGTGCGCGGGCCTGGTGGCGAACCCGGACGACGAGCGCTACAAGCCGCTGTTCGGCAAGAAGGTGACCTCCCCGCTGTTCGGCGTCGAGGTCCAGGTGCACCCGCACCCGCTGGCCAAGCCGGACAAGGGCTCGGGCATCGCGATGGTCTGCACCTTCGGGGACCTGACCGACGTCACGTGGTGGCGCGAGCTGCAGCTGCCCACCCGCGCGATCATCGGCCGCGACGGCCGCCTGCTTGGGGAGACCCCGGAGTGGATCGACACCGCCGAGGGCGCCGCCGCATACGCCGAGGTGGCGGGCAAGACCGCGTTCTCCGCCAAGGAGGCCGTGGCGAAGATGCTCGCCGAGGCGGGCCTGCTCGATGGAGAGCCGAAGAAGATCACCCACCCGGTCAACTTCTTCGAGAAGGGCGACAAGCCCCTTGAAGTGGTCACCTCCCGCCAGTGGTACATCCGCAACGGCGGCCGCGACGAGGAGCGCCGCGCCCGCCTGATCCGCCGCGGCCAGGAGATCGACTTCCACCCGGCGTTCATGCGCAGCCGCTACGAGAACTGGATTTCCGGCCTCAACGGCGACTGGCTGGTGTCCCGCCAGCGCTTCTTCGGCGTGCCGGTCCCGGTCTGGTACCCGCTGGATGCCTCCGGGGAGCCGGACTACGACAACCCGCTGCTGCCCTCCGACGGGCAGCTGCCCGTGGACCCGGCCGCCGACGCTCCGGCCGGCTACGACGAGTCCCAGCGCGGCGTGCCCGGCGGCTTCATCGGCGACGCGGACGTGCTGGACACCTGGGCGACCTCCTCGCTGACCCCGCAGATCGTGGGCCGCTGGAGCCGCGACGAGGACTTCTACGCGAAGGTGTTCCCCTTCGACCTGCGCCCGCAGGGCCACGACATCATCCGCACCTGGCTCTTCTCCACCGCCGTGCGCGCCGATGCCCTGCACGGCACCGCCCCGTGGAAGCACGCGGCGATCTCCGGCTGGATCCTGGACCCGGACCGCAAGAAGATGTCCAAGTCCAAGGGCAACGTGGTGGTGCCCACCGACGTGCTCAACGAGTTCGGCGCGGACGCGGTGCGCTACTGGGCCGCCTCGGCCAAGCTGGGGGCGGACACCGCCTACGAGATCGCCCAGATGAAGATTGGCCGCCGCCTGGCGATCAAGCTGCTCAACGCCTCCAAGTTCGTGCTCAACCTCGGCGCCACCGAGGCCAACGTGCTGGCCGGGGACGCGTCCGTGGTCACCAACGGGCTGGACAAGTCGCTGCTGGCCCGCCTGGAGCAGGTGGTCGGGGAGGCGACGCGCGCCTTCGAGGCCTATGACTACGCCCGCGCCCTGTCCATCGCGGAATCGTTCTTCTGGTCCTTCACGGACGACTACGTGGAGCTGGTCAAGGACCGCGCCTACGGTGCCCGCGGCGAGGCCGAGCAGGCCTCCGTGCTCGCGGCCCTGGCCACCACGCTGGACTCGGTGCTGCGCCTGTTCGCCCCGTTCCTGCCTTTCGCCACCGAAGAGGTCTGGGGCTGGTGGCGTTCCGGGTCCGTGCACCGCGCCGCCTGGCCGACGGCGGAAAACCTGGCCGGCGCCGTCGAGGGTGCCGACACCGAGGTGCTTCCGACGGTCGGACTGGCCCTGGGCGGCATCCGCAAGGCAAAGTCCGAGGCGAAGGTGAAGCAGCGCACCGAGGTGCTCACCGGGGTGGTGACCGCGCCCGAGGCGCAGCTGGCCCGGCTCCGCGAGGGCCTCGGCGACCTGCTCGCCGCCGGCAACGCCCGCGACCTGGTCCTGGTGGCCGGGGAGGGCGAGCTGGCGGTGGCCGAGGTCGAGCTGGCCCCGGCCGAGGAGCCTGCGCCCCAGGCCTAGCGCTGCCGCGCGTCCCCTCGCAGGGAGGCGGGCACACTGCGAGGCCGCCCCACAGGAAGGCCGCCACACCCCGTCGGGTGTGGCGGCCTCCGCCGTCTGTCCCCGGAGGCGGGCCCTCGCGGGAAAGGCGTTAAAAGAAGGGTGCGTTAAAGAGGGGAAGCCCCTTCGGCGTTTTGCCGTCGGAGGGGCTTCGACTCATCTTGGCTAGTTGGCAACGATGACTACCAACCGAACGAAATCCATTTCAGTCAGGTCTTACCGCCTCGTTGCTGGCGGCCGGTCCGGGGAGGAAGTCCCGTTTCCGTCACTGAAGATTTGGCTTTCGTCCCCGCATCTTGTGGGGATGCGTACTGATAGTGTGCGCCTCCGCCACGGGCCGCACAAGCCCCTTGGCGAATGCTGTGCCCCAGGCCAGCGCAGGGGCGCTCCCCTTGTGGGAGGGCCCTCTTGACCGCCTGAGGCATGGCTTCCGGGCACGCGTTCCCGGAAGCCGGGGCAGGATCAGCCCAGGTCGAAGACCGGACGCTCCGTGCGGGTGCGCTTGATCTCGAAGAAGTGCGGGTACTGGGCCAGCGCGACGGCGCCGTCGAAGATCCTTCCGGCGTCCTCGCCGGTGGGGACCCGCGTGATGACCGGGCCGAAGAAGGCGGTGCCGTTGAGGGAGACGATCGGCGTGCCCACGTCCTCGCCCACCTGGGAGATGCCTTTTTCGTGGCTGGCGCGCAGTGCGCCGTCGTGGGCGTCCGTCTCCGCCGCGGCCGCCAGGCCGGCGGGCAGGCCAACGGCCTCAAGGGCGCGGGCGATGACCTCGCTGCGGTCGGCGACCCCGTCCTGGTGCAGGAGTGTGCCCATCGCCGTGTAGAGCTGCCCGATGACCCCGTCGCCGTGCTCCGCGGCGGCCGCGGTGACCACGCGCACCGGCCCCCAGCTCTGGTCCATCATCTCGCGGTACTCCTCCGGCAGGTCCCGGCCCTCGTTCAGCACGGACAGGCTCATCACATGCCACTTGATGTCGATGGGGCGGACTTTTTCCACCTCGAGGATCCAACGCGACGTCACCCAGGCAAACGGGCAGATGGGGTCGAACCAGAAATCGACGCGGGTGGATTCGGACACGGGGCCTCCTGGGCTGGTAGGGGTGGAACCGTGCAGGGCGCGGGGGACGCGGCTTCCCGCACGGGGCGTATCGGGAAAGACTGGAGGTGCCGGGCGGAAGGGGTTCTAGGCCGACTTGGTCCGGCGCTTGTCACGGACCTCGTGGGAAATCAGGGTGGGCGGAGCGCCGCCGGTGACCACCTCGGAGGTGATGACCACCTCGGCGACGTCGTCGCGGCCGGGGAGTTCGAACATCACCGGGCCCAGGACCTCTTCGAGAATGGCCCGCAGGCCGCGGGCCCCGGTGCCCCGGTCGAGCGCGAGGTCGGCGATGGCTTCCAGGGCGTCGGGCTCGAAGGCCAGGTCCACCCCGTCGATGCGGAACATCTTCTGGTACTGCTTCACCAGGGCGTTCCGGGGCTCGGTCAGGATCTGGATCAGGGCCGGGCGGTCAAGGTTCTCGACGGTGGTGATCACCGGCAGGCGGCCGATGAACTCGGGGATCAGGCCGAACTTGAGCAGGTCCTCCGGGCGCACGTCGCCGTAGGAGACCGCGTCGCTGCGCAGCGCGGTGAGGGGCGCGCCGAACCCGATGCCCTTGCGGCCCGCCCGGGATCCGATGATCTCTTCCAGGCCCGCAAACGCGCCGGCCACAATGAACAGCACGTTGGTGGTGTCGATCTGGATGAACTCCTGGTGCGGATGCTTGCGCCCGCCCTGCGGCGGAACGGAGGCGACCGTGCCCTCCAGGATCTTCAGCAGCGCCTGCTGGACGCCCTCGCCGGAAACATCGCGGGTGATCGAGGGGTTCTCGCTCTTGCGTGAGATCTTGTCGATCTCGTCAATGTAGATGATGCCCTGCTCGGCCTTCTTGACGTCGTAGTCGGCGGCCTGGATGAGCTTGAGGAGGATGTTCTCCACGTCCTCGCCGACGTATCCGGCCTCGGTCAGCGCGGTGGCGTCGGCCACGGCAAACGGGACGTTGAGGCGGCGGGCCAGGGTCTGGGCGAGGTAGGTCTTACCGCAGCCCGTGGGTCCGATCAGCAGGATGTTGGACTTGGCGACCTCGACCTCGTCCAGCGGGTGGGAGTCGCCGAGGCTGCCGGTCTTCGGCCCGTGGCCGGCCTGGATGCGCTTGTAGTGGTTGTACACGGCCACCGCGAGCGAACGCTTGGCGCCCTCCTGCCCGATCACGTACTCCTGCAGGAAATCGAAGATCTCGCGGGGCTTGGGCAGCTCGAACTCCGCGCCCTCCTCGACCTCGGCGAGCTCCTCGTCGATGATCTCGTTGCACAGTTCGATGCATTCCGTGCAGATGTAGACCCCGGGGCCGGCGATCAGCTTGCGAACCTGCTTCTGGCTCTTGCCGCAAAAGGAACACTTGAGCAGATCCGAGCTTTCACCCATGCGTGCCATCGTGTCCGACCCCTTTATCTGGTGCTTGGTGCGTGGCCCGGTACCGGCCCGGGCCACATGACTTTCTTCCCACTGTAGGCCAGATGGCTGACAGTTTCCCGAGACGGAGGGCCGGCGGCACGTTCGGTGCCGGCCGGCCACCCGTCGCGGGCCCGGTACGGGCCGGGCTAGCTGGAAATGGCCTGCGGCTTCATCTTGCGCGGCACGAGGACCTCGTCGATGAGCCCGTAGGACTTGGCGTCCTCGGCCGTCATGTACAGGTCCCGCTCAATGTCCTGGCCGACCTGCTCCGGGCTGCGGTTGCTGTGGCCCGCGAGCGTGGTCTCCAGCCAGGTGCGCATGCGCATGACTTCCTCGGCCTGGATCTGCAGGTCGGTGGCCGTGCCGCGCTCTCCGCCGCCCATGGCCGGCTGGTGGATCAGCACGCGCGCGTTCGGCAGCGCCAGGCGCTTGCCCGGCGCGCCGGCGGAGAGCAGCACCGCGGCGGCGCTGGCGGCCTGGCCCAGGCACACCGTCTGCACCTCCGGGCGGATGAACTGCATGGTGTCGTAGATGGCCGTCATGGCCGTGAAGGAGCCGCCCGGGGAGTTGATGTAGAGCGTGATGTCGCGCTCCGGGTCCATCGACTCCAGGACCAGCAGCTGCGCCATGACGTCGTCGGCGGAGGCGTCGTCCACCTGGGCGCCGAGGAAAACGATGCGGTCCTCGAAGAGCTTGGCGTACGGGTCCTGGCGCTTGAAGCCGTAGGGGGTGCGCTCCTCGAACTGCGGCAGCACGTAGCGGGAGCTGGGCATCTGGCCGGCGGTGCCGGAGGGGGTGAAGTTCATCGTGTCTCCTGGGAATCTGTGCTCTGGACCGTGGGCTACTTGGCGGCGACGCCGCCGCCGCCGGACACGGTGCCCGAGTTCTGGGCGATGTGGTCGAAGAAGCCGTACTCCAGGCCCTCGGTGGCGGTGAACCACTTGTCGCGCTCGTTATCGCGCAGGATGGTGTCCACGGTCTGGCCCGTCTGCTCGGCCGTCAACTCGGACATGACCTTCTTCATGTGCAGGATCAGTTCCGCCTGGATGCGGATGTCGGAGGCGGTGCCGCCGATGCCGCCGGAGGGCTGGTGCATCAGGATGCGGGCGTTGGGGGTCGCGTAGCGCTTGCCCTTGGTGCCCGAGGAGAGCAGGAACTGGCCCATCGAGGCGGCCAGGCCGGTGGCGACGGTCACGACGTCGTTCGGGATGTACTGCATCGTGTCGTAGATGGCCATGCCGGCGGTGATGGATCCGCCCGGGGAGTTGATGTAGAGGTAGATGTCCTTCTCCGGGTCCTCCGCGGAAAGCAGGAGCAACTGGGAGCAGATCGCGTTGGCGTTCGAATCGGCAACCTCGGAACCCAACCAAATGATGCGCTCCTTCAGGAGCCGGTTGTAGATGTAGTCCTCGCGGCTGGCCGGGTCGACCGACGCCATCGTGGGGGTGCGGGATTCATGGGACATGCTTCGAATACCTCTCCGTGGTGCCTTGTTCCGCGGACCGTCGGCCTGCGGCTTTCAAGCGCTCTTTCTGCAGATGAGACTACTGCCTGACACGCGCCGCCGGGGGCGCGACGTTCGGCTGTTCGCTGACGGCGCATACCCCGCGCCCCCTGTCACCGGGCGCTTAAACGGCTGCGGGGCCGCCCCGAAGGACGGCCCCGCAGCGGACGCGGCCTGTGCGGCGCCGCGCCGGGTGGCTACTCGGCCGACGCCGCCGAAGCGGAGGAGGCCGAAGAAGCGGAGGAGGCGGAGGACACCGAAGAGGCGGACTCGCCGGCCGGGCGCACGAAGGTGCTCAGGTCGACTTCCTTGCCCTCGGTGTCGGTGACCTTGGCCAGCTCCAGGACCTTGGCCAGCGCCTTGCGGCGGCGCACCTCGCCGACGATCATCGGAACCTGGCCGGCGCCGTCGAGCATCTGCGCGAACTGGTTGGGGTCCATGCCGTACTGGCCGGCGGTCTGGACGATGTAGTCGATGAGCTCGGACTGGGCGACGCCGATCTCCTCCTTCTCGGCAACGGCGTCGAGGATGACCTCGTTGCGGAAGGCGTTCTCGGTGTTTTCCTTGACCTCGGCGCGGTGCTCCTCGGTGTCGTGCTCGCCCTCGCCGTGGCCGCCCTGCTCGAAGTGCTGCTCGACCTGCTCGGTGACGATCGATTCCGGAACCGGAACCTCGACCAGTCCGACGAGCTTCTCCAGCACCTTGTCGCGGGCCTGGACGCCCTGCTCCGTCAGCTTGTCGGCGGCGGCCTGCCTGGCCAGGTCCTCGCGCAGCTCGGCGATGGTGTCGAACTCGGAAGCCAGCTGGGCGAAGTCGTCGTTGGCCTCGGGCAGCTCGCGCTCCTTGACGGCGGTGACGACGACCTTGACCTGGGCGTCCTGGCCGGCGTGCTCGCCGCCGGCCAGCTTGGTCTCGAACGTGGCGTCCTCGCCGGCGGACAGCCCGGCGACGGCCTCGTCCAGGCCCTCAAGCATGGTGCCGGAGCCGACCTGGTAGGACAGGCCCTGGGCGGCGTCGATCTCCTCGCCGTCGATGGAGGCCGTCAGGTCCAGGGTGATGAAGTCGCCCTCGGCAGCCGGGCGCTCGACGGACTTCAGCGTGCCGAAGCGGCCGCGCAGGTCCTCAAGGGCCTTCTCGACGTCCTCGTCGGAGGCTTCCACGGCGTCAACGGTAACCTCGAGGCCGGCGTAGTCCGGCAGCTCGATGGACGGACGGATGTCGACCTCGACCTGGAAGGCCAGCTGGCCCTCGCCCTCGGCGGCCTCGGCGGCGGGGACCTCGGTGATCTCCACCTCGGGGCGGGACAGCGGGATGATGTCCGCTTCGGCGACGGCCTTTTGGTAGAAGCCGTTCAGGCCCTCGTTGATGGCGGTCTCCAGAACGTAGCCGCGGCCAACGCGCTGGTCGATCAGGCGGTTGGGAACCTTGCCCTTGCGGAAGCCCGGGACCTGGATCTGGCCGGCGATGGTCTTGTAGGCCGCGTCGATACCCGGCTTCAGTTCCTCGAAGGGAACCTCGACAGTGAGCTTGACCCGGGTCGGGGTGAGGTTTTCGACGGCGCTCTTCACGGCGTAGTTCTCCTGAATTGTCTGAATCGTTGACAGTCTGGACGGCACCCCGCCAAAACCGAAACGACCTGTGGCAAGGGTTTTCATTCAGAGTCGGGGTGACAGGATTTGAACCTGCGACCTCACGCTCCCAAAGCGCGCGCTCTAGCCAAGCTGAGCTACACCCCGAATTAGTGCAGGTGCCAGTGTATGCAAAACCCGGCCCCAACGACTAATCATCCGCGCAATTTCCGCCCCGCGCGCCCTTCCGGCGCCGCTAAACCCTGCCGGACGTGCCGGAATTTGCCCGCGCTCCGGCGCGGCTGCTAGAGTCTTCAACGTCGCCGCGGGGGTTCCCCGAACGGCCGCGGGGATGTAGCTCAATGGTAGAGCCTCAGTCTTCCAAACTGATTACGCGGGTTCGATTCCCGTCATCCCCTCCGCAGCGAAGGGCCCCGATCCACCCGGATCGGGGCCCTTCGCGCGTTGCGGGCCGGGCACGACGGCGGCGCCCGCCCCGGGCGCCCCGCCCGGGCCTCAGCGCGGGCCGGCCCCCTGGCAGCGGGGGCACCAGTAGAGCTTGCGGGCGGCCAGGTCGGTGACGGCCACCGGGCCGGCGCAGATCCGGCAGGGACGGCCCTGGCGCTGGTAGACGTAGTGGGCGTTGTCCGGCCACAGCGGGGCCGCCGCATCGGTGCGATCCGCGGGCCGGGTGGTGACGATCCGCCCCTGGCGCACGCCGTCGGCCATGGTGGAGGCAATGTCCTCCCACAGCGCCAGGGCCTGCCCGGGCCCCACGTCCCGCCCGCGCCTCCACGGGTCCAGCCCCTGGCGGAACAGCGCCTCGGCGCGGTAGATGTTGCCAATCCCGGCCACCACCGACTGGTCCATCAGCAGGGTGCCGACGATGACCGACCGCTTCCGCAGGCGCCGGACAAACTCCTCCGGCCCGCCGTCCTCCCACCCCGAATCCGGGCGGCGCAGCGGGTCCGGCCCCAGCCTGGCGCGTACCGCGGCCGCCTCGGCGGGGGTGAGGACCTCGCAGGCGGCAGGCCCGCGCAGGTCGGCCCAGCCGTGTGGGGACACCAGCCGGGCCCGCACCTGGCCCGTGGGGGCCGGCGGGCCGGCGTACGGGGCCGGCGCGGCGCCGTCGTACGCCTCGCGTTCGCCGATCCGCCGCGGCGCGCCGATGCTGGAGGCCCCGCGGAACGTGTCGTCGCCGCCGAAGTCCCACGCGCCATACAGGCCCAGGTGGACCCGCAGCAGCAGCCCGTTGTCGAAGCCGAGGAAGAGCTGCTTGCCGTGGGCCTCGGCGGAGGCCAGGCGGGCGCCGTCGATCCGGGCCGCGCCGGCCGCGAAACGGCCCTGCGGGCTGGAGACGGCCAGCGCCTGGCCCCCGAAGACGTCGGCGAACTGCCGGGCCAGGCGGTGGACCGAGTGTCCTTCCGGCATCTAGTCGACAATCTCCCCGGTGGTTTCGTAGGTGGCGATCTTGCCGATCCGGCGCACGTGGCGCTCTGCGCCGCTGAACGGCTCGGCCAGGAAGGCGTCCACCAGCGCGGTGGCCTCCTCGAGGGTGTGCTGGCGCCCGCCCAGGGCGACGACGTTCGCGTCGTTGTGCCCGCGCGCCAGGCGTGCGGTGTCCAGGTTCCAGGCCAGCGCGGCGCGGACTCCCCTGACCTTGTTGGCGGCGATCTGCTCGCCGTTGCCCGAACCGCCCAGCACGATGCCGAGCGCCTGGACGCCCGCCTCCTGGTCGGCGACGACGGCGAGCGCGGCGCGGATGCAGAACGCCGGGTAGTCGTCTTCGGGGTCGTAGGCGGCGGGGCCGTGGTCGATGACCTCGTGTCCGTTGGCGGCCAGGTGCTCGGCAAGGTGGGCGCTGAGCTCGAGCCCGGCGTGGTCGGTGGCGATGTGGACGCGCATGGAGTGATCCTTGGGATGGGTGGCTGAATGTCGCTGACCAGCCTACTGGCATTCCCCGGCATGGCGGGGTGTTGCCGGAGCCGCCGGGGTGAGAGAATCCGTTCCATTGTTCAATAGCTGTTTCACATCATGTGCGGCCCCTTTCGGGGCGCCGCGCCCCGGAGGAGGCCCCGAAGTTGCCAGGCTTGAATCTCACCCGCGACGAGGCACGCGCCCGCGCAGCCCTGCTGGACGTCGAATCCTACGAGGTCGTCCTTGACCTGACCCGCGGCGACCGCGTCTTCGGCTCCACCACCACCGTCCGCTTCCGGGCGGAGGCCGGCGCCTCCACCTTCATCGACGCCGTCACCGACACCGTCCACTCGGTGGTCCTCAATGGCCGCAGCCTCGACCCGGCGGAGGTCTCCGACGGGGTGCGCATCCAGCTGCCGGACCTGGCCGCAGCCAATGAACTGACCGTCGTCGCCGATGCCCTCTACATGAACACCGGCGAGGGCCTGCACCGCTTCGTGGACCCGGTCGACAACGAGGTCTACCTCTACACCCAGTTCGAGGTCCCGGACTCCCGGCGCATGTTCGCCGTTTTTGAGCAGCCGGACCTGAAGGCGGCCTTCCGCTTCACCGTTACCGCCCCTGCGCACTGGGACGTCATCTCCAACTCCCCCACCCCGGCGCCGCAGCCGGGCGCGGACGGCTCCGCCACCTGGGCGTTCGAGCCGACCCTGCCGATGTCCTCCTACGTGACCGCGCTGGTTGCCGGTCCCTACCAGGCGGTGCACAGCGAGCTCACCAGCTCCGACGGGCGCACCATTCCGCTGGGGGTGTTTGCCCGCAGGTCCCTGATGGAGCACCTGGACGCGGAGAACATCTTCCGCCTCACCCGCCAGGGCTTCGAGTTCTTCGAGAAGCAGTTCGGCACCCCCTACCCGTTCCCGAAGTACGACCAGCTCTTCGTGCCCGAGTTCAACGCCGGCGCCATGGAGAACGCCGGGGCCGTGACGTTCCTGGAGACCTACATCTTCCGCTCCAAGGTTCCCGAGGCCACCATCGAGCGCCGCGCCATCACCGTGCTGCACGAGCTGGCCCACATGTGGTTTGGCGACCTGGTGACCATGCGCTGGTGGAACGACCTGTGGCTGAACGAGTCCTTCGCGGAGTTCATGTCCACCCTGGCCGCGGCGGAAAACACTGAGTTCGCCAACGCCTGGACCACCTTCTCCTCCATGGAAAAGTCCTGGGCCTACCGCCAGGACCAGCTGCCCTCCACGCACCCGATCATCGCCGAGATCAACGACCTCGAGGACGTCCAGGTCAACTTCGACGGCATCACCTACGCCAAGGGCGCCTCGGTGCTGCGCCAGCTGGTCGCCTGGGTGGGCCAGGAACAGTTCATGGCCGGGGTGCGCTCCTACTTCGGCAAGCACGCCTGGTCAAACACCGAACTGCCGGACCTGATGGCCGAACTGGAGGCCTCCAGCGGACGCGACCTCTCCGAATGGGGCCGGCTGTGGCTGGAGACTGCGGGGGTGAACAAGCTGGAGCCGGAGATCGGCGTGGACGGGGAGGGGACCATCACCTCCTTCGCGATCCTGCAGTCAGCGCCGCAGGAGCACCCGACCATCCGCCCGCACCGCCTCGCCGTCGGCTTCTATGACCTGGACGACGCCGGCCGGCTGGTCCGCACGCACCGCGAGGAACTGGACGTGGCCGGGGAGCGCACCGAGGTGCCCGCCCTTGCCGGGCGCCGGCGCCCGGCCCTGGTGCTGCTGAACGACGACGACCTGGCCTACGCGAAGATCCGGCTGGACCCGGCCTCCCTGAAGGCCGCCCGGACGCACCTGAAGGACTTTGCGCAGTCACTGCCGCGCACCCTGGTCTGGGGTGCGGCATGGGACGCGGCGCGCGACGGCGAGACGGCCGCGCGGGACTATGTGGAACTGGTGCTGCGCAACATCGCGTACGAGACCGACTCCTCGGTGGTCCAGGTGCTGCTGCGCCAGTTGGCCACCACGCTGGACTACTACGTGTCCGCCGGGGACCGCCGGGCGATCGCCGTCGCGGCCGCAGACAGCCTCTGGGAACTGGCCGCGGCCGCGGCGCCGGCTTCCGACGCACAGCTGCAGCTGGTCAAGGCGTTCGCCTCCCGCGCGCAGTCGCCGGAGCAGTTGGACATCGTCACCGGGCTTTACGACGGCTCGCGCGTGCTTGAGGGCCTGGCCGTGGACACGGACCTGCGCTGGGAGCTGCTCACCTCGCTGGTCACCGGCGCCCGCGCCGGCCAGCCGGAGATCGATGCCGAACTGCGCCGGGACAACACCGCCAACGGCCGCCTGGCAGCCGAGGCGGCCAAGGCCGCCATCCCCACGCTGGAGGCCAAGAAGGCCGCCTGGCACGCGATCGTGGTGGAGGGCACCCTGTCCAACCTGCAGCAGCGCAGCGCGATTGCCGGGTTCAACCGCGTGCACGACGCGGACCTGATCGCCCCCTTCGCGCAGGACTACTTCGCCGTGGCGCGCCGGGTGTGGGAGACGAAGAGCCATGAGATCGCCCAGCAGATCGTGGTGGGGCTCTACCCGTCCCGCCAGACCAGCCAGGCGACGCTGGAGCTGACGGACAGGTTCCTGGAAGAGCTCGGAACCGACATCCCGGCGCTGCAGCGGCTGGTGGTGGAAAGCCGGGACGGGATTGTCCGCGCCCTTCGGGCACAGGACGCGGACAAGTAGGACCCGGACGGCCGGCTTCCTCGGACGCCGGCCGTCCGCGGGTGCCGGCCGCGGCCTAGGCTGGAGCCATGAACCTGGATCTGCACCGCTACGCGGTGGCCCTGCGCTGGACGGGCAACCGCGGTTCCGGCACCTCCACCCACCGCTCCTACGGGCGCGACCACGTGGTCTCCGCTGCCGGCCTGCCCGACCTGCCCGGCACCGCCGACCCCACCTTCCACGGCGACCGCGACCGCTGGAACCCGGAGCAGCTGCTGCTGGCCGCGCTGTCCCAGTGCCACATGCTCTCCTACCTGCACGTGGCGGTGAAGCACGGGGTGGTGGTGGCCGGCTACTCGGACGCCGCCGAGGGCACGCTGCGGCTGAACCGGGACGGCAGCGGGGAGTTCACCGAGGCCATGCTGCGCCCGCGGGTGGAGCTCGCGGACGAGTCCCAGCGCGCCCTGGCCGACTCGCTGCACCAGGCGGCGCACGATGTCTGCTTCATCGCCCGCAGCGTCAACTTCCCGGTGCGCCACTCCCCCGCCGTTCCGGACTGAGGCACCGCCTCGGGACAGGAGCACCATCCCGGACAGGAGCACCGTCCCGGACAGGAGCACCATCCCGGGCCGGGGCGGCACCGCCCGGCGGTACGCTTTAACGCATGACTTCCCCGTCCGGACCCCTCTTTGATTCCGCCGCGGCCCCGCTTCCCCCGCGCACGAACCTGGGCATGCCGCAGGCCGGCGCGCCCGCGCACGGCGCCCCCTCGCCCGGGGGCACCTCGCCCGACGGCACCGGGCAGCCGCTGAGCCCGGTCCCGGGCTGGGTGGGCGACGGGTACGACGAGGACCAGTCCGCGTTCGAGGGAACCTTCTACCACCAGGTGGGCGGACGCGAGACGTTCCGCAGGCTGGCCGAAAAGTTCTACGAAGGCGTCGCCGCCGATCCCGGCTTCCGGGCGATGTACCCGGAAGAGGACCTCTATCCGGCCCAGATGCGCCTGCAGATGTTCCTGGAGCAGTACTGGGGAGGGCCGGGCACCTACAGCCAGCGGCGCGGCCATCCGCGCCTGCGCATGCGCCACATGCCCTTCCCCGTGGACTCGGCCGCCCGCGACGCCTGGCTGCGCCACATGCGCGCCGCCGTGGAGGCGCTGGACCTGCCGCCGCTGCAGGCCGAAACCCTGTGGGACTACTTCGACCGGGCCGCCCATTCCCTGCAAAACCGCCCCGGCTGAGGCCGGCTGCGGCCCGGCTACGCGGTCCCCGCCGGCATGACCGGATCGATGATGCCAAACAGTTCGCCCTCCGGCCCGGCCAGGACCGCCATGCGCCCGTAGTCGCTGTCCGCGGGCGGCATCAGGGCCCGCGCGCCCAGCTCCGCCGCGGTGTCCGAGACCCCGTCCACGTCCCCGACGGCGAACCACGGCAGCCAGTAGTTCGGGGCCCCGGACAGGGAGCGGGCGTCCTCGAAGACCGCCCCGAAGGCCTCCTTGGCGCCCACCGGGCGGAACTGCGCGTACCGGAATTCTTCGGTGTCCGACACCGTGTCATAGGTGTAGCCGAAGACCCGCGCGTAGAAGTCCTTGGACCCGTCAAAGTCGCGGGTGTGCAGCTCGTTCCAGCACAGGGCGCCGCGTTCGCCATGGACCTCCGCCCCAAAGGAATCCCGCGCCTGCCAGACCCCGAAGACCGCGCCGGCGCTGTCCGCGGCAACCAGCATCCGCCCGGCCTCCATGACGTCGAAGGCGGGCACCATGATGATGCCCCCGGCGGCCGCGATCCACGCCGCCACCTGGTCCGCGTTGTCCGCGGCCAGGTGGGTAATCCAGGCCGGCGGCCCCTCCGGATCCTCCGGCCGGGGCCCGATGCCGGCGGCCTTGCGCCCGTCCAGCAGCGCGAACGTGTAGCCGCCGGCCCCCTCCGGGGCCTGCTCGAAGGTCCAGCCGAACAGCCTCGCATAGAAGGCGCATGCGGCCGGGACGTCGTCGGACTGGAGGTCCACCCAGCAGGGGGTTCCCGTAGGCCAGGGTTCGTTACGGATGGGCATGGCGTGCTCCTTCGTCACCGCGGGATTCCCGGACGGCGGAGCGCGCCACGGGAGGATCCGGCCCGGGACCGGGCCCGCGCCTAGCTGAAAGCTAGCACCGGCTCCCGCTACTTTGAACCCGTGGAGGAGGCCAGCCGGACCAGCACATGGCCGTGCGCCGAACTCAGCCGCAGCCAGCGCCCTGCCGAGAAGAGGGCGGAGGCGCCCCCCGGCGCCAGGAAGCCGAGGGCATGCGCCGCGAACGCGGCCCCGGCGGGCAGTTCCGCGGCGGGGGCGGGGCCGGCGGGATCCCCCGGCACGGATGCCCGGGCCGCCGGGGTGGACCAGATGCGCGAGCGCACGGTGGCCAGCACCGGCTTGCCCGCGTTTTCCGGCAGCGCGCCGGCGACGGCACGCATGCCCTCCTCCGCCACGGACCTCAGCAGGGCATCGTCATATTCGGCGATCCGTTCCCAGCCGCGCCTCGGCGGAGCCACCCCGGCCCAGGGGGCAAAGGCCTCCACCGGCGGCAGGGACAGTTCGGTGGAGGCCCCACCCATCCGGGCCAGCCGGTCGGTGAGCGCGCCCAGCCCATAGACGGCGGCCAGGTCCGCCGGCTCCGCCAGCCGCGCCACCCGCAGACCCAGGATGGTGGGCACCGTGGCGCCGAGCGCCTCGGGGTAAAGGACCGGCACGTACACCCCCAGCGCGGTGCCGGCGGCCTCCAGCCGTGCGGAACCGTCCTCGATCGCCCGCGCGCGGGTCAGGAAGGTGTGCAGGTCGGCTACGGATTCGGCATCGGCGAGGGCCAAGTGGTCGGAGTGCATCCCTCCATGCTTTCATCCGCGGGCACGCCCGCGCCACGCGGCGCGCTGCGCGTGCGTTCCGGCGCGCTTGATGGCCAAGGCGCGCGGCGGATAACCTCGAGCGGACGGCCCTTACCGAGGAGTAATAATTGAGCGAGCGCGACACGACGGAGATGCTGCTGGACCTGCTGGACCTGGACGGGGAGCCGGAGGCGCGCACCGAAGAGGACATCTTCACGGGCCGCTCCCCCATCCAGCCCCGCCAGCGGGTGTTTGGCGGCCAGGTGCTGGGGCAGTCGGTGGTGGCCGCCAGCCGCACCGTCTCCGGGGACCGCCCCATCCACTCGCTGCACGGATACTTCCTGCGCCCGGGCGATGCGCTCAAGCCCATCACCTTCGGCGTGCAGCGGCTCCGCGACGGCCGGTCCTTCTCCGCGCGCCGCGTCCACGCCTACCAAAACGGGGAGCCGATCATGTCCCTCATCGCCTCCTTCCAGGCCCCGGCGGAGGGGATCGAGCACCAGGAGCCCATGCCCCCGGGCATCCCGGACCCCGAGACCCTGCCCAGTTCGGCCGACATCCTGGGACGGGTGGACGACCCGCTGGCGCAGGACTGGGCGTACAACCGGCCCTTCGACGTGCGCTACGTGGAGCCGCCCATCTACTTCCCGACCCCCGAGCTGGCCAGGCAGCACACCGCCCGAAACACGGTGTGGCTCAAGACCACCGGGCCGATGCCCGACGACCAGGCCCTGCACCGGGCGGCCCTGGCCTACGCGAGCGACTACACGATCCTTGAGTCCACCCTGCGCCGCCATGGCCTGCCGTGGACCACGCCGGGGCTGAGCGTGGCCAGCCTGGACCACGCCATGTGGTGGCACCGCCCGGTGCGCGTCGACGAGTGGCTGCTCTACGTGCAGACCAGCCCCAGCGCCTCCGGCGCGCGCGGCCTGGGAACGGGCCGCATCTACAACCGCGCCGGGGACCTGGTGGCCTCCGTGGCCCAGGAGGGCATGGTGCGGCTTCCGCACCCCCCTGCCTAGGCGGGTCGGCCGGGGGGTGCGGAAGCGCCACGACGCCGGGGCGCCACCGGTTGGTGGCGCCCCGGCGTCGTGGCGGGGTGGAGTCTCAGGGGCCGGCGTTTCAGGGGCCCGGCGTCCCCGGGCCCCTGCCGCTAGTCCCGCGTGAGCTTGCGGTGGGTGACACGGTGCGGCTTCGCCGCGTCCGGGCCCAGCCGCTGGACCTTGTTCTCCTCGTAGGACTCGAAGTTGCCTTCGAACCAGTACCAGTTCGCCGGGTCCTCCTCGGTGCCCTCGTAGGAGAGGATGTGCGTGGCGACCCGGTCCAGGAACCAGCGGTCGTGGGAGATCACCACGGCGCAGCCGGGGAACTCGAGCAGGGCGTTCTCCAGCGAGGACAGCGTCTCGACGTCGAGGTCGTTGGTGGGCTCGTCAAGGAGCAGCAGGTTGCCTCCCTGCTTGAGGGTCAGCGCCAGGTTCAGGCGGTTGCGCTCGCCGCCGGAGAGCACCCCGGCCTTCTTCTGCTGGTCCGGGCCCTTGAACCCGAACGCGGAAACGTAGGCGCGGGAGGGCATCTCCACGTTACCCACCTGGATGTAGTCAAGCCCGTCGGAGACGACCTCCCACAGCGACTTGTTGGGGTCGATGCCGGCACGGTTCTGGTCGACGTAGGAGATCTTGACGGTTTCGCCGACCTTCAGTTCGCCCCCGTCGAGCGGCTCCATGCCGACGATGGTCTTGAACAGGGTCGACTTGCCGACGCCGTTGGGGCCGATCACCCCGACGATGCCGTTGCGTGGCAGCGAGAAGGACAGGCCCTCGATCAGGGTGCGGTCATCGAAGCCCTTGACCAGGTCCTTGGCCTCGATGACCACGCTGCCCAGGCGCGGCCCCGGCGGGATCTGGATCTCCTCGAAGTCCAGCTTGCGCGTGCGCTCGGCCTCGGCCGCCATCTCCTCGTAGCGGGCCAGGCGGGCCTTGGACTTGGTCTGGCGGCCCTTGGCGTTGGAGCGGACCCAGTCCAGTTCCTCGGACAGGCGCTTGGCCAGCTTGGCGTCCTTCTTGCCCTGGACTTCGAGGCGCTCGCGCTTCTTTTCCAGGTAGGTGGAGTAGTTGCCCTCGTACGGGTGCAGCTTGCCGCGGTCGACCTCGGCGATCCACTGGGCCACGTGGTCCAGGAAGTAGCGGTCGTGGGTCACGGCCAGCACGGCGCCGGGGTAGGCCTGCAGGTGCTGCTCGAGCCACAGCACCGACTCGGCGTCGAGGTGGTTGGTGGGCTCGTCGAGGAGCAGCAGGTCCGGCTTCTGCAGCAGCAGCTTGCAGAGCGCGACGCGGCGGCGCTCGCCCCCGGAGAGCACGGAGACGTCAGAGTCTCCCGGCGGGCAGCGCAGCGCGTCCATGGCCTGCTCCAGCTGGGAGTCGATATCCCAGGCGTCGGCGGCGTCGATGGCCTCCTGGAGCTTGCCCATCTCCTCCAGCAGCGCGTCGAAGTCGGCGTCGGGCTGGGACATCTCCTCGGAGATCTGGTTGTAGCGCGTGATCTTTTCGTAGATCTCGCCGACGCCCTCCTGGACGTTGCCCAGGACCGTCTTCTCTTCGTTCAGCGGCGGCTCCTGGAGCAGGATGCCGACCGAGTAGCCGGGGCTGAGGCGCGCCTCGCCATTGGACGGGGTGTCCAAACCGGCCATGATCTTCAGGATCGTGGATTTGCCCGCACCATTCGGGCCGACGACGCCGATCTTGGCGCCGGGGAAGAAGGACATGCTGACATCGTCGAGGATGACCTTGTCGCCAACGGCCTTGCGGGCCTTGGTCATGGTGTAAATGAATTCCGCCATGCCTTCAAGGCTAGTGGGTGCGCCCCCATTCCTCACATTCGGTCCTGTCTTGGGCCCGTTCGGCCACAGCCGCCCCGATCGGCCGCCGCTCCGGGGCTGGATCCGGGGCCGGATCCAGGACCGGATGCAGGACCGGATGCAGGACCGGATGCAGAGCCGGATCCGGCCCTGCGCCCCGCCTGCAGGAAACCCCCGGGGCGGGGCTGCGGGAAGCACGCATCCGGCAGGGGTCAGGCGGCACCCGCATCCATCCCGCGTCCGCCTCCTTCCGCTTCCGCTTCCGCTTCCCCTCCTTCCCCTTCTCCTTCCCCGCTGCCCCCGCCGCCGTCCAGTTCCCCTCCCGCATACTCGCCCTCGAAGCCGGGTCCCCCGTACGCGCCGGAGAGCACTTCCCCGGTGTCCGCATCCACCTCGGAAGGCACGGACCCGGCATCGGCCGGAACGGAGTGCGATGCCTCGGTGGCTTCCTGGCGCTGGGAGGGGGTGCGCAGGTACCGGCTGACGCCAAAAAGCAGGTCGTGGCCCACGGTGTCCGCCAGGATTTCCGCGCTGGTCCCGTAGGTTCCGTCGCTGCGGCGGTACTGGCTGATTTTCAGCCGCCCCGTGGCCACCACGCGCTCGCCCTTGCGGAGTGAGGCCATCACATTGCGGGCCAGTTCACGGAACACCTTGACCGTGAACCAGTTCATGTCCGCATCTCCCCACTCCCCGGTGGCGCGGTCGAGGCGCCTGTCCGGCGCCCCCAAGCGGAAGCTGACAATGTGGAGCTTGTCGGCGGTCTCGAAAAAGGTCAGCTCGCTCGCGACGAAGCCGCGAACGGTGAGGTGTTCGGCCATGGTGTCCTCCATTGGTTGGGCGGAAGCTCCCTGCTCCCGGTCCCAGTCTGAAAAAACCGGGAGCACCCCGGGTGTGCGCCCGGCCCGGAAGTGGACAAGCGGCGGCCCCGGCCTCCGCAAAGCGCCATGTGGGGGAAGGACGCCCGGTCCGGCCTGCGCGCCGGGCGGCGGGGCACCCTATAGACTGGGCAGGACGCCCATGGGGCGCCAGCCTCCGTAGCTCAATGGATAGAGCAACGGCCTTCTAATCCGTTGGTTGTGGGTTCGAGTCCCGCCGGGGGCACTGCTTGGCTTCGCCGCTCGGGGCGGCGTGGCCCCATGGATGTTCCCATCCCGCGCCTCCTCCCGTTTGAGGGGCAAGTCCGGTAATCTTCGACAAGCAAAAGCTTTCAACAGTGCCGCCGGGGGAATTTACATTGTGGGATAAGTGCATTACAGGCCGTGCAAAATCGAACCGTCCGGCCGGTCCCCCACCCCGCCAGTCCAGCCCCCGAAGGGCGGCCCCCTCCCGGAGGATTTCCCTGCTGCGCCGTGCCGCGGGCGCGGGCGTGGCCGCGGCGTTGGGCCTTGCCGCCACGCTGCCGGCCCTCCCCGCCGTCGCCGGCACCGCGACGGCCCAGTCCAGCGCGCTCGCGGCGCCCACCGTTACCGCGGTGACCACCGCCGGCGTGGGGCTGGCCTGGCCGGACCACGCAGGGGCGCACCACTACGAGGTACGGCACTCGACTTCCCCGGCGTTCACCGACGCCGTCGTCGAGGAGAAATACAACAGCCGGTATGTCGACGGCCTGGCCAACGCCACCACGTACCACATCCAGTACCGGGCCCTGACGCGGCCTCCGGGCGCCCCGTACGGCACGTACGTGCCCACCGGCTGGTCCGATACCCTGACGGTCACCACCGAGGCCCGGTTCCCGGGAGCCTTCACCACCCTGGAGGCCACCGGCGGGCTGGATTCGATTACGGTCCGGTGGAATGAGACGGCCTACACCACGCACTACACGGTCGTGGTGGCCGATGACCATAAGATGACCCGCAACAAGCGGACCTTCGAAAACGTTACGGGCACCTCCCTGACCGTCCGGGACCTCTCCCAGGGCTCGCGAACGGGCATGCCGACATTCGTGAAGGTTTCGGCACACAATAAGACCTATCTGACGCGCACCTCCCGGCGGCTCACCGCCTATGCCGCCGCACCGGAGGTCGCCGGCACCGAAACGCTGCGGTTCGCCGCGCAGAACCTGCTGTGCTCCACCTGCAAGGTGCCGGGCAAGACGTTCGCGCCGTGGGCTACCCGGGTGAAAACCCACCTGGCGACCATCAAAGCCCAGAACCCCGACGTGCTGATCCTCAACGAGGCCGCGAACCAGCCCCTCCCCGGCACCAAAAAGGTCCGCTCCATGGACGGGTTTGTGGCAGGCCTGAAAAAGCAGGGCTACGCGCTGGACAGCAGGCTGGAGAAGGCCGGCCAAAGGGACGTGCCCAATCGGGTGGCGTACAAAAGCGCCAAGTACGCGCTGGTGGATAAGGGGTGGTTCAAGCTCCCCACCGCGCGGGGAGAGAACCAGCGCACCGCCGCCTGGGTGCTGCTGAAATCGCGCAGGACCGGCAAGGAGTTCTACGCGGTCTCCACCCACGTCTCGGTGAACCTGCCGCAGACCGGGGCAACGTCCAAAGAGTCTTCGGCCGAGCTGGTGGTGAGGCGGATGGCCGGCATCAACGGGCAGGACCTGCCGATGGTGCTGGGCGGTGACATGAACTCCAGCTTCTACCAGCAGCCCAACGCCCCGCACTCCGCATTCATCGCCGACGGGTGGACCGACACCGCCTCCAGCGCGAACCGGACCAACTACCTGTACCCGACCACCCACTACGGCACCGGCAGGAAGCTGGAGCAGACCTATGGACGCATCGACTACCTGTTCACCAAGAACATTGCCGGCACCGTCTCCTACAGGAACGTGATCACGGTCAAGGACGGCACGGTGGTCTCGAAGCACGGCTCCGACCACACCATGGTCACGGCCACGGCCAAGCTGCCGTAAGGCACCGGCACCGGGAGGAAAGCATGACCAAGGCGTCCAACACGCAGGCCATCGAACGGGCCACCGGCCTCCGGTGGGAGGAATGGGTGGCCTACCTCGACGGCTCCGGGGGGCGCGCCGCGCCCCACCGCGACCTGGCGGCCCGGGCCGCCGAGCGGCTGGCTGCCCTGGACGCCAACATCGGCTGGTGGGCCCAGGGCGTCGCGGTGGCCTACGAACAGCACATTGGCCGCCGACGGCCCGGGCAGGCCTGCGACGGCAGCTTCCAGGTCGGGGTCTCCAGGACCCTGCCCGGAACCATGGACGAGGCGATGGACGCGTGGTGCGCGCTGGTCGCCGGCGCCGGCTCCTTCGGCGGAATTCCCCCCGAGCGCGAGCCGGAGCGCAGCGCCACGGAAAACTGGCGGTATTGGCGGGTGCCGCTGGCAGACGGGAGCCGGGTCGGCCTCAGCGTGCATGCCAAGCCTGCGGGAAAGAGCGGCCTGGGCCTCCACCACAGGCAGCTCGGATCCCCGGAAGCGGTCATCCACTGGCGGGCGGTCTGGAAGGACCTGCTCGGCCGCCTCTAGCCGGCCCTCTCGGCGCCCCCGGGCGCGGAGGACACGGATAAAGGGAACGCAACGGGGCACGGAAGGCAACACGGCACGAACGCACCGGACCCGGCGAACCGGAACCCGATCGAGGAGGACCCACCATGCAGGCAGCATCCCCCCAGTCGGTCCCGGCTCCGCCCGGTTCCGCCGCCGGGCGCAACGCCGTGTTCGGCGTGTTTGCCCTGTCCGGCTTCATCTTCGCCACCTGGGTCTCGCGGATCCCGGCCGTCCGCGACGACTTGGGCCTGTCCACCTCGACGGTGGGGATCCTGCTGTTCGGGCTGGCCTCCGGGTCCATCGCCGGCCTGGCAGGGGCCCCCGCCCTGCTCTCGCGACTGGGTTCGCGGCGCGCCCTGCTGGGTGCCCTGCTGGGCACCGGCGCCGGCGCTGCCGCGCTGGGCGCCGCCGCCGGCGTCGTCGCCTCGATCCCCCTCACCCTTGCCGTCCTGGTCCTCTTCGGGTTCGTCTTCAGCGCCCTGGATGTGCTGATGAACGTGGCCGGGGCGGAGGTGGAAAAGCGGGCGGACCGGACGCTGCTGCCGCTGATGCATGCGTTCTTCAGCGCCGGAACCATCGTCGGTGCGGTGCTCGGCTCAGCGGCCGCCTACGGCGGAGCGCCGGTGGGCTGGCACTTCTTACTCGCGGGGCTGCTGGTCGCCGGGATCGGGGCCTGCACCGTCCGCTTCCTGCCCGCCGCGGCCTCCCGGCCGGTCCGGCGGCGGGCCCGGGGCAGTGCGGGACCGCGCCTGTACGAGTGGCTGGTTCAGACACTGCGGCCCGCACGCGATCTCCGCCTGGTCCTCCTGGGTGTGCTGGTGGCCGCGATGGCCTTCGCGGAAGGGTCCGCCAACGACTGGATCACGCTGGCGGCCGTGGACGGGCACGGATTCAAGGAGGCGGCGGGCGCGCTGGTCTACGGCGCCTTCGTCACGGCCATGACCGCGGGGCGGGTGGCCGGCGGTCCGCTGCTGGACCGCTACGGCCGGCAACCGGTGCTGATCTCCATGATGGGGCTGGGGCTGGCCGGCCTGCTCCTGTTCATCATCACCGACACCCCGTGGGTCGCCTACGCGGCCGCGGCGCTTTGGGGGTTGGGTGGGTCGCTGGGCTTCCCGGTGGGCATCTCCGCGGCAGCCGAGCACCCCGATCCGCAGTTCGCCGCCCGCCGGGTCAGCATGGTTTCCATCTTCGGGTACTCGGCCTTCCTGGTCGGCCCTCCGCTGCTGGGCATGCTCGGGGACTGGTGGGGGCTGTTGAGCGCGCTGTACATTGTGGTCGCCGTCCTGGCCGTGGCGCTGGCCGTCACCCCGGCCGCCATCCGCGGCCAGGCCGCCGATGGCGGCCGCCGCGGTGCCGGCAACAGTCCCACGCCGCAGGGGCGGGCCTGACCTGTGGGACCCCGGCAGGGGCGCGGTGAACTGCGCCGGCGGCGGAACCGCCGGCGCAGCCCCTAGTGTCCGAACTCCAACGGCGACACCAGTTCCGGCCCGGTGCCGTCCAGCGTGTCGATTGCCCGGACCTCCTCCGGGGTCAGCTCGAAGCCGAACACGTCCAGGTTCTGCGCCATCCGTTCCGGGTCCACCGATTTGGGGATGGGCACGGTTCCGCGCTGGACGTGCCACCGCAGCACCGCCTGTGCCGGAGTGACTCCGTGCGCCCGGGCCGCGTCCACCACCGGGGCGGCACCCAGCATCCCGCGTCCGCTGCCCAGCGGCGCCCAGGATTCGGTGACGATCCCGTGCTCGGCGTGGAAGGCCAGCAGGTCCCCGCGGAGCCAGAAGGGGCTGTGCTGGATCTGGTTCACGTCCGGCACCACCCCGGTCGCCTCGATGATGCGCTGGAGCTGCTCCGCGGTGAAGTTGGAAGTGCCAATGGCGCGCACCTTGCCGGCCTCCAGCAGCTTCACCAGTCCCCGCCAGGCCTCCACATAGCGGTCCTGCCCGGGGTTGGGCCAGTGGATGAGCATCATGTCAATGTATTCCAGGCCCAACCGGGTGGCGCTGTGCTCCCACGTGGTGCGCACCCCTTCGACCGAATGCCATTCCTTATTGAACTTGGTGGTCACGAACACCTCGGCCCGGGGAATGCCCGCGCGGCGGATCCCTTCCCCCACGCCCTCCTCGTTCTGGTAACTCTCCGCGGTGTCGATCAGTCGGTAGCCGGCCTGGAGGGCGTGGACGACGGCGGCGCCGGCCTCCGCGTCATCCATCGGCCAGGTGCCGAGTCCGACCGCGGGAAGGGTGGCGCCGTTGGCGAGCTGCTTGACAGGAACCTGCACTGTTTTGGCTGACATGCGGTCATGCTACGCGGTGGCGCCCCGCTGCACACCTGGTCCTTCAGAACCCGTGGAGACGGCGCCGCCTCCGGCCACGCGCTGTCCGCTGACGCTGTCCGCCGGCAGGGGCCCCGCGATTCACCCGGGGTGCACCCTTCCGCTCACACCGGCAACTGGCCCCCGTCCTTGACGTTTTTCATGACGATGGTGGAGGTCAGCTTCTCCACCCCGGGCAGGCCCACCAGCACCTCGTCGTAGAAACGCTGGTATGCGGCCAGGTCCACGGCCCGCACACGCAGCAGGAAGTCCGGTTCGCCGAACAGGCGCAACGCCTCCACCACTTGGGGGATCCCGGCGACCTCCGCCTCGAACCGCAGCATGTGCTGGCGGTCCCGCAGCGTCACGAACACCAGGGCCTCGAACGCCAGTCCCACCTTCGCGGCGTCCAACACCGCGCGGTAACCCTGGATCACGCCGGAGGATTCCAGCTCCTTGAGCCGGCGGTGGCAGGGAGCAACGGTCAGCCCCACCTCAGCGGCCAGGGCGGTGGCAGTAGTTCGCCCATCCATCTGGAGGCGGCGCAATATTTCCCGATCAATCGCATCAATCACGCAAAAAACATACGCTAAGCCCCCATTTATGAACCATATTGGGTCAGCACTTCTCAAGCGCGTTTCCGTACGCTGGCTGCATCATCCGCGCAGCACCGGGCATCACCAGGAGAACCCATGGATCCGCAGGACGTCGCCGGCTTCGCCGCCGTCTCAATCGCCCTCGCCTTCACGCCCGGCGCGGACTGGGCCTACTGCATCGCCGCCGGATTGGGCCGCGCTCGGATCCTTCCCGCAGTCGCGGGCCTGATCGCCGGCTACGGGATCCATACGCTGCTGCTCGTGGCCGGCATGGCCGCCCTGGTGGCCAGCCTGCCCGGGCTGTTGGCCTGGATGACCGTCTGTGGCGCCGGGTACCTGCTCTGGCTCGGCCTGTCCACCGCGCGCGGCTGGCGGCAGGCCGGCTTCACGGCCGGCCCCTCCGCGGCCCCCTCCGCAGGGCCCTCCGCAGAGGGGCCGGCCGCGGGGGCCCCCGCCCTCCCGGCGGCGACCGCGGGCGCCGGGGACGCCGGGGACGCCGTCGTGCCCCTGGGCGGCGCCACCATGCTGCTGGCCCCCGCCCCGCTGGCGCCGGCGGCGGCGGCGGCGGACGCGCCGTCCACGGTCCGGGACAAGGACACAGACGGGGACAGGGGTGTGGACCGGCGCGCCTTCCTGCGCGGACTGGGCACCAGCGGCACCAACCCGAAGGCGCTGCTGCTGTACCTGGCCCTGATTCCGCAGTTCGTCTCCCCCGTGGCGGCGGTCCCGCCGGTGGCGCAAACCGCGGCCTACGGCCTGGGCCACCTGGCCCTGTCCGCCGTGGTGTATTCGGGCGTTGCCGCGGGCGCGCGGCGGCTGCTGCGCTCGCGGCCGGCGGCAGCACGGGCCATCACCCTGGCCAGCGGGATCATCATGGTCTGCCTGGGCGCGGTACTGCTGTCCGAACAGCTGCCGTGGCTCGGCAGCCTCCTGGAAGGGCTGGTGCGCGGCCCCGCCTAGGGTTCCCGGGCCCGGGGTTCCCGGGCCGGCCCTGGGTCCAGGCTTCCGGGCCGGACCCCGCCGGCGCCGCGGCCGGGCGTGCCTTCCAGGACGACGGCGCGGCGGATGAGGTCGGCGAACCAGCACTGCTCCTCGGTGGCCATGTGGTCGGGGCGGCAGTACAGCGCCACCTCCACCGGCGGCACCTCGAACGGCAGGGCCGCGGTGCCCAAACCGAAGTCCGCCCCGAAAATCCGCGCTATGTCCTCGGCCAGCACGGCCACCAGGTCCGACCCGCGCACCAGCGCCGGCAGCACGGCCAGGTGCCCGACGCGCACCAGGACCCGGCGCCGGATGCCGAGACGTTCGATGACCGCCTCCGGCACCGCGTGCCCCGGGGTTCCCTCGACCACCACGTGCCGGGCGGCCTCGAACGCGGCCACGCTGGGCCCGCGGAGGATCGGGTTCGCCGCATCAGCCAGCAGCGCGTACCCGATGCGGAACAGCGGCGTGCGGGACACGCCCGCCGGCGGCAGCTCGACCGATCCGAAGGCGGCGTCAACGCTGCCGGAGAGCAGTTGCTCCGGCGCCGTTTCCCGGTCAAGGCCCACGGATTTCACGCGCACGCCGGGCGCCTCGACGGCCAACAGCTCAAGGATGCTGGGCAGGAAGCGGATCTCGCCGAGGGGGGACATCGCGACCGTGAAGTTCGCGTCGGAGGTTTCGGGATCGAAGTGGCGGGTGCGGGACAGGGCCTGGTCCACGTTTTGGAGCGCGTCGCGCAGGGGCGCGTAGAGGCGCCGCGCGGCACGGGTGGGGACCAGGGTGCGGCCCTCGCGGATGAAAAGCGGATCGTCGAACAGGCGCCGGAGCCGGGCCAGCGAGTGGCTCACCGTCGGCTGCCTGACCCCCAGATACTCCGCGGTGCGGGTGACGCTGAGGGTTTCGTGGAGCAGCACAAAAGCGCGGACCAGGTTGAGGTCGAATCCCGGATCCAGGGACCCCCCAGCAGGGCCGCTCCCGGCGGGCCGGTCCCCCGCTGCCCCGTCTTCACCGGTCCATCCTTCACCGGTCCATCGTTGACTTTCCGCCCCATACATAGATCCAGTCTATGGTCCGGCACCCTTCCATCTATTGGACGCGCCGGGTGATCCGCCGCACACTATCGGGTAATACCCGCCACGCCGGTGATGCGTGACACTTCCCCACGTCGCACCTGCCACACGCTAGGACCGCTTTACCCATGCAACCCAACCGCGCTTGGATCGTCGCCCTGTGCTGGCTCACGGTCGTCTTCGAGGGCTTCGATATCGTCGCCCTCGGCGCCTCCATCCCCACCCTGCTCAACACCTCCCACGCGGGGATGACCGCCCTCGACGCGACGTTCATTGCCACCCTCTCGCTGGTCGGCGTGGGCCTCGGAGCTGCCGTGATCGGTCCGATCTCCGACCGTTTCGGCCGGCGCGTGCCGCTGATGGCCTGCGTGCTGGTCTTCTCCGTCTTCACGTTCCTGTTCCCGCTCATGCCCACCGTCGCGCTGCTGGCGCTGGTGCGCTTCGTGGCCGGCCTGGGCCTGGGCGCGTGCATGCCCGTCTCGCTGACGATGATGCAGGAGGCCGCCCCCTCCGGCGGCAAGGCCCACTCCAGCACGATGACCATGACCGGCTACCACACCGGTGCGGTCGCCGCCGCCCTGGTGGCGCTGCTGGCCGGCGCCCACTGGGAATGGCTCTTCTACGGCGGCGGCATCCTGGGCCTGGCCATGATTCCGGTCATGTGGGCCAAACTGCCGGAGACGCACCGCACCCTCTCCGCCCAGCCCGCCGGCGCCACCCCGTCCGCCGCTCCGGCGGTCCGCGGCCGCGACCTGCTGCGCGCGCCCTACCTCCCCATCACCCTGGGGCTGTGGACGGCCGCATTCATGGGCCTGCTGCTGGTCTACGGCCTGAACACGTGGCTGCCCAAGCTCATGGGCGAAGCCGGCTACAACGTCTCCGACTCGCTGGTCATGCTGCTGGTCCTGAACGTGGGCGCCATTGCGGGCCTGCTGGTGGGGGGCCGCATCGCCGACCGCGTGGGCGTGAAGAAGATCGCCACCATCTGGTTCCTGGTCGCTGCCGTTATGCTCGCGACGCTGAGCATCCGCATGGAGAGCCAACTGGTCCTGAACCTGGCCGTCCTGTTCACGGGCATCTTCGTATTCAGCGCCCAGGTGCTGGTCTACGGCTTCGTCGGCTACCTCTACCCGAGCAACGTGGTGGGCACCGGCATGGGCCTGGTTGCCGGCGTCGGCCGGCTGGGAGCCATCGTGGGCCCGATGGCCACGGGCGCGCTGGTCAGCGCCGGTATTGCCTACCCCTGGGGCTTCTACTTCTTCTCCGCCGTCGCCGTGCTCGGCGCCCTCGCAGTGGTGATGATCCCGCAGGCGCGCTCGCGCACGCAGGCCCTCGCGCACGCCCGGGCTGCCGGCAGCGGAGCCTGACCCCGGCAGCCTCCCCCCGGCCGGCGCACCCGATCAGCCGGCTCCGCCGGCAAGGGCTGTCCAACCATCCCCGGCAGGTCCCACAACACCGGCGCCCGCGGGCCCCGCAGCGGTCGATTCCGTCCGCAGCGGGGCCCGCGGCGCAATCCCGGCGCCAACAAACCTGTTGCGGACAGCACTCCAGGGTGTACATTCCCAACAATTGTTTGGGGACAATTACTGGGGGAATTCTGATGGACCACTATGCCCTGCTCGGGGTGCAGCCTCATGTCGGGGTGCAACCTGATGCCCGCACCGAGAACATCGACCAGGCGGCCCGTCATGCCTTGTGGCGGCCGTCGCTGACGCGCGAGGAGGCGGCCGTGCCCGGCGGGCTCGTGGAAAGCCTGGGCCCGGACCCGCGGTGGCTGCGGTTCGTGGCCGGGGCCTCCGCAGCCCTGCTGGCGCTTGCCGGATTCGCCCTGGCAGGCCTGATGCCCGCCCCGTGGGACGGGGCCCAGCCAGGCCCGCCGGCGTGGCTGGATTTCCGCTCGGAACAGGGCCTGCCGGGGCGGGCGCAGCCCTGGCTGGCACCCTTGGGGGTGGCGCTGGCCACCGGACTGCTCGCAGCGGGTGCGGCCCTGGCCCTTCCCGTCCGCTCCGTCTCGCGACGGATGGCGTTGTGCCCCGTCCACGGACACCGCCACGATCCCCGGTCCGGGGCACCGGCAGCGGATGGCCCCGGGGCGGCGGACACGGCCGCCGCGCTGGAATCGCTGGTGTCCCTCCCGGGAACCCGGATCTTCCACGGGCTGCGCATCCCCGGCGCGCCGGCCATCCACGTGGACCACGCGGTGCTTAACGGCGCGCGGCTGGTCCTGGTCGGGACGGCGGCCAGGCCGCAGGAGGACGGCCGCGGCGCCCCCGGGGGGACGGGACGGGAACCGGCCAACCATCCGCCGGCCCGGCCGGCCCGCAGTGCCGACCTTTCCGGGAACCGGGTCCTGGCCAGGCTGGGCCAGGACCTGCGACTGGAGGTTGCGGTGTGGCCGGAGGCCTCAGGAACCGTGGAGTTTACGCCCGGCAGGGAGGTCCTTTCCGGGACGCGCACGGGCTTGGCGGACGGGCCGGTGGCAGAGATCCGGGCCTGGCTGGCCGCGGGCGAACTGGCCGGGCACGTGGACCGCGGCATCGTCGCCCGGCTGCGCCGAATGCTCCGGTAGCCGGGGCCAGAGCTGGGGCCGGAGCCGAGCCGGGTCATCGGGCCAGCCCGGAGACCGCCAGAACCATGCGCCCGGTCCGGCACCACGGCCCCGTGGGGGATCACTCCTCCACCCGCGCGCCTCTCTCCTGCAGGACTGCACCGCCCGCCGGGCCGGGCCAGGAGCACCGCCCCGGGCGCAGTGTTTTCTTGGGCGTTCCCGCGGCAAGGGCGCCCAGAGGACAAATACGGCGATGTACAGGGCTAGTCACATTGCCATCAAAATTGTATGTTTCCTGTGGATCGCGTCACAAAGGGGTGCACGCGGCCCTGCTGGACTATCAGGCTCAGCAAGCACTACCGGCTCCGCAGGCACTACAGGCTCTGGAAGCACCACAGGCTCCACAGCGGTTCGCTCACCAGCTCACTCAACAGTTCTCTCACGCACGAGGAGAATGAATTGGCACTTGACCAGGCAACCCTCGCTTTCCTTCAGGCCGGCGCCGAAGCCGCCGGCCCCGATGCCCTTCCGATGTGGCGGATGTCCCCCGCCGAGGCGCGCACCGCGGCCGCCGCTATGAACACCGCCTTTGGCAGCGGACCGGCGATGGGCTCCACCGAGGAGCACACCCTCACCGGGTGGGACGGCGGGACGTTCCGCATCCGCGTCCACGTTCCCCTCCCCGCGCCGCATTCGGTCTTCATCTACCTGCACGGCGGCGGCTGGGTGCTCGGGGACCTGGAGGGCTACGACACCCTCGCACGCCAACTGGCGGACAAGTCGGGAGCCGCCGTCGTGCTGGTCGAATACCGCAAGGCGCCGGAGCACCCCTTCCCGGCCGCAGTGGAGGATGCCTGGACCGCGCTCCAGTGGGCGGCCGCCCACGCCACGCGCCTGGCGGGTGCCGATGCCCCGCTGTTCGTCGGCGGGGACAGCGCGGGCGGGAACCTGGCCGCCGTCATGGCGCTGCGGAGCAGGGAACGCGGCGGCCCCGCACTGGCCCGCCAGTTCCTGATCTACCCGGTCACCGACGCGGATTTCAGCCGCGCCAGCTATGCGGAACCGCAGAACCAGACGCTCCTGACCGCCGAGTTGATGCAGTGGTTCTGGGACCACTATCTTCCGGACGCGCAGCACCGCACTGCCCCGGAGGCCTCGCCGCTGCGCGCCGCGGACCTGGCGGGCCTGGCGCCGGCGTTCGTGGTCACTGCCGAACACGACGTGCTGCGCGACGAGGGCGAGGACTACGCCGAACGCCTGCGCCGGGCCGGAAACGAGGTCGAGTTCCACCGCTGGCCAGGGCAGATGCACGGGTTCTTCTCGAGGGTCAACCTGCTGCCGGCGAGCGCGGAGGTGATGGACCTGGTCGCGGGGGCCGTGCACGACGACGTCGCGGACGCCCTGGATGCGCGGTTTGCGGTCCTGCGCGTGGACGCCTGAGCCGTCCCCAGGGGCGGGAACGGGGCGAAGCATGGCCTAGTGTTAATCGGATGATGAACAGACGCGACGCGGCCATCGCCTTGGATATCCCGCTGGAGATGGCCAAGCGCCACGGCCTCCCCGCCCGTATGAGCGAGGCGGAGCTGGCGGCGCTGCAGGCCGATCCCCCGGCGTGGCTGATTCAGTCCCGGGCCAACCGCGAGGGCAGGCGCCCGGTGTGGGTCCACCTGACCTGCACCGTCTGCGGCTTCTCCGAGGCGGCCCGGCCGAAGAAGTGGTGGCCGGAGTTCGACTTCGTCCATTGCGCCCACCACCCCGCCGCCGACCTGCCACCGGTGGCCCAGGGCCGGGTGCGGTGCGAATACGAGCAGATCGGCACCCGTCTGGTGGGCGTGGTCGACGAGGTGGTCCAGGCCGGCTGACGGGGGCGCCTGGCAGGGCCCGCCCAGGCCGCGTCAGGAACGGGCGGCGGCCCAGGCGTCGATCCCGGCCAGCAGCTGCGCCTTCCGCCCGGCCGGGGCGAAGGAGGCGTTGATCGAGTTCCGCGCCACCAGCTCCAACTGTTCCTCGTCCAGGCCCAGCGCGCCGGCGACGGCGGCGAAGTTGTCCGCGACGTAGCCGCCGAAGTAGGCCGGGTCGTCGGAGTTGATGGTGACCAGCAGGTCCTCGCCCAGCATGGCCGGAAGCGGGTGGTCGGCGAGGTCGGACACGACGCCCAGGCGCAGGTTGGAAAGCGGGCAGACGGTGAGGGGGATCCGCTCGGCGCGCAGCCGCGCCACCATGGCGGGGCTTTCCATGCACCGCACCCCGTGGTCGATCCGTTCGACATGCAGCAGGTCAAGGGCCTGCTCGATGTACTTGACGGGGCCTTCCTCCCCGGCATGCGCCACCACGTGCAACCCCAGGGCGCGGGCCGCGGCGAAAACGCCCTCGAAAAGCGAGGGCGGGAAGCCCACTTCCGCCGAATCCAGCCCCACCCCGATGAGGTCGCTGGCGCGGTGCCGCACCGACTCCAGCGTCTCGGCCGCCTCCGCGACCGGGCGGTCGCGCAGGAAACAGAGGATCAGTCCGCCGGTCAGGTCCTCCCGGGCGGCCACGCGGGCGAACCCGGCGAGCAACCCGTCGATCACGGTGTCCACGGGCACCCCGCGGGAGGTGTGGGCCTGCGGGTCGAAGAACATCTCCACGTGCCGCACGCCCTGCCCGACGGCGGTGCGCAGGTAGGTCTCGCACAGCTCCGCGAAATCCTCTTCGGTGCGCAGCGCGGCCATGCACTCGTAGTAGACGTCCAAAAAGGACACCAGGTCCGTGAACGCGTAGCGGGCGCGCAGCTCCTCCACGTCCGCGTACGGCAGCCGGACCCCGTTGCGGGCGGCCATCCGGAAAGCCGCCTCCGGCTCGAGCGTGCCCTCGATGTGCAGGTGGAGCTCGGCCTTGGGCAAGGTGGCGTAGCGCCCGGCGGGTGCGGGGATCGTGGGCATGGGGGTCCTTCCGGGAGGGCCGGGGTCCGGCGCGGGTGGGTCCCGCCGGCTGGATCGCGCCGGGGAACGGCCCTCCAGCCTACTGGAGCGCGGCGGCAGGCGCGTCCCCGGCGGGCCGTTTTCCGGGCGGGGTTTCCGGGCGGGGACGGTTCCGGACCGCGTGCCCCCTTATGCTCCGCCGGCGCGGAAGGGGCCGCCTCCCCACCGGCGCAATGCCGGGTGGCAGCAGGCCGCCGCGGCTTGCCGGGTGGCGCAACGCACGATTTACATGTGGACCCCCACAGGCGTAATCGCGGCGCAACGTGGCGGCGGCAGGATGGCGCCATGGCCGCCGCGGACAGGCCACCGCAGGACCGGCCCGCATCCGGCCCAGCCGCCGCCAGAAAGGACCTTCCATGACGACCCTCACCACCTACGAGCCCAACCCGCAACTGCTGCGCGAGACCTTCGGGCACTTCCCCTGCGGCGTGGCCGCACTCTCCGCCGAGGTGGACGGCATAAAGGAGGTCCTGGTGGCCTCCTCCTTCACCGTCGGCGTCTCCATGGAGCCGCCCCTGGTCATGTTCGCCGTCCAGAACTCCTCCACCACGTGGCCCGCCCTGCGCCGGGCCGGCAGCATCGGCATCTCCGTCCTGGCCGAGGAGCACGGGGGCCTGTGCCGCCAGCTCGCCTCCAAGGACAAGGCCAACCGCTTTACGGATGTTGCCACCCACACCACCGGGGCCGGAGCCGTGCTGATCGCCGACTCCTCCGTCTCCCTCGAATGCAGGATCCACGCCGAGTACCCTGCCGGGGACCACACCGTGGTCCTGTTCGAGGTCACCGCCCTGCACGCCGACCGGGCCATCGAACCCCTGGTGTTCCACGGTTCCCGATTCCGCACCCTGGAGGCGGACGCCGCCTAGCTGCATCCGCCTAGCTGCATCCGCCTCGCTGCATCTACCCGGCCGCATCCGCCCGGCGCATTACGCCACGGGCCCGCGCGGCCGCCGGGAAAGCACTGGCGTGCCGCCCCGCATCCCCGCACCGCGCGTGGCGTAACCGGACCGCAACACCGCTGCGGCACCATGGGGGCATGTCCGGGCCGGTGCTCCCAAGTTCCGCTCCGGACTCCATCCCGGGCAGGCCTTCCCGGCCCGCGCCACCGCAGCCAGCAACAGGACCATCCCACCGAGGAGCATCATGAAGACCGTAGTTGTCGCCGGAAACCCGAAGCCGAACTCGCGCACCCTGGACGCAGGCCTGCGGCTGGCAGGGCTGCTCGCCGCGGATCCCGGCGCCGAAGCGCCCCGGGTCGTGGACGTGGCCACCTTGGGCCCGGGCCTGCTCGGCTGGGGCGACGAGGCCGTGAAGGCGGCCGTCGGCCTGGTCGCCGGCGCGGACCTGGCGGTCTTCGCTTCCCCGACCTTCAAGGCCACTTACACCGGGCTGCTCAAGCTGTTCCTGGACCAGTTTGCCGGCGGCGAGGGCCTGCGCGGGGTGACCGCGGTGCCGCTGATGCTCGGGGCCGGGCCGGCCCACGCCCTGGCTCCGGACACCTTCCTCAAGCCGGTGCTCGTCGAACTCGGCGCCACCACCCCGGCGCCGGGCCTTTACCAGCTGGATTCCACCTACACCGGGGACGGCACGGCCGAGGCCTACGCCCAGCGCTGGGGAGGAGCCCTCCGGGCCACCGCCGCGGCGTCCTCCACCGTCCGGTAGCCGCGCTCCCCGCGGGAGCGGCCCCTCCTACGCTTGCTGCCCCCGGTAGGCGTCCATCTGCCGTAACCGGCGCTGGAGGCTCTCGCGGCGTTGGCGGTCCCCTCCCGCGGTCAGTTCGATGTGCCGGGGACCAAAGCGCCACAGCAGCACGTCATCGAGCAGCCGGTCCGGGCCCGGGGAGTACCGGTGGGCCAGGGCCTGGCGCACCTGCGTGATCACGCCCGCCTCCAGCAGCCCGGCCAGGTCGGTGGTGGTGGACAGCCCGTGGGCGGCCAGCAGTTCGGAGGCCCAACCCCAGTCGTCATCGGACTTCCGGTCCACGTGCGGCAGGAGCATCTGCCAGACCTCGCTGATCCGCTCCGGTGTCAGGGGGACCTTTCCCCCACCCTCCGGGTCCCAGTAGCCGGTGACGGCCCGGTACCGGTCGAAGAGGTCGGAGAAGGTCGATTCGACGGCCTCGAGCATGGCTGCCGTGGCGGTGAACTGGCGGTCGATGTACGGGCTCCAGGCGCGCGGATCGACGTTCTTGAAACGGATGTCGTGCTCGATCTCGCTCCAGGCGTGCGCCAGGATGGTGCGGATCTGCACTTCGAAGAGGTAGTTGCCGGTGGCCTTCACGCCGGAGCCCAGGTGCGCCTGGTAGCCGCGCACCACCTCGTTGCCGCGGGTGCGCAGGATCAGGTGGCGGCTGGAGTAGCCGTAGGTTCCCGATTCGACCGAGCCGATGTCCTTCTCGCGGTCCTCGCGGCAGTCGAACTCGCCGCGGCGGCGCTTGATCAGGTTCGCGGCCTCGCGGATCTCGTGCGGCAGGGCCACGATTACGCGGACGCCCACCAGGTCGTGCAGGTCGCGCAGCGGGTGGGGGAACTCGAGTGCCGGCTCCGCGTCCGGCCCGTCCGTGCGGAGCAGGCGGGAGGCCTTCTCGCGGAAGGAGTCCACGGTCTTGGTGCGGGAGACCACGAACAGCGGAGACACCTCGGTGCCGGAGAACACCTCGGCGATCCGCTCCTGCAGCTCGGCCGTAACCGTTTCGAGGGCAGGGCGGACACGCGCGTACTCGGCGACGCTGGCATCCACCCCGGCGCGGAGGCTTTCGTCCAGCCTGTCCCAGTGTGTGCCCACGGCGGAACTCCTCATGCGTACGACGGCGGGTGGTGCGGACCCTGCCACATTACCAATCCCGGAACAGCGACCCGGTCCGGCCGGTCCGCTTCCGCGCGCCGCCGGCTTCGGCCCCGGCCTCAGCCCGGCGGCGGCTCCTCCCGGGCTTTTCCCGGGGGGACGGCCCGCAGCTAGCGGCCGGCCGCCGCGCGGCCGGAGGACCGGGACGCCGCGCGGTTCCCCGCGCGCGCCGTCCGGCCCAGCAGCAGCGCCGCGCCGGCAGCCACCACGTAGGCGGCGGCGACGGCGATCCAGCCGGCGGCAAAGGTCCCGGTCGCCCCCACCAGCAGGCCCATGGCCAACGGACCGCCGGCGTAGCCCGCGTACATCCCCATGGACACGGTGCCGGTGGCGGCCCCCATGCGCCCGTGCGGCACCAGCGCCATCACCGCCGCGTAGGACACCACGCTGGCACCCAAAGTGGTGGCCCCGTGCAGTGCGACGCCGGCCCACAACAGCCCGGCGGCTGCAAATTCTCCGGCGGTGAACAGGCAGGCCACGGCCAACAGGGAGCCGAGCGTGATGGCCACCAGCAGTGCGGAGGCCGTGGCTCCGGCCGCCATCCGGCGGCCCCAGGCGATGCGGCTGGCCACGCCGATGACGCCGGCCAGGCCTGCCGCCACGCCGCCGAGCAGCAGCGGGAACCCGAGCTCGCGCACCGCGTAGAGCGGCAGGTACACGTTGGTCGCCTGGGTGCCCAGGCCCACCAGGAACATGACGGCCGTCAGGAGCCACACCGCCTGGCGTCCCCGTGCGGGGGCGGCATCGGCCGCGGGCTCCGGCGCATCCTCTGCCCCCGCAGGGGCCGGGTGGGGGCCGGCGTCGGGGCTGGCTGCGGGGCCGGGTGGAACACGCAGTTCTGGCGGGAGCTGCTGGAGGCTGAACGCGAGCAGGACCAGCGCCAGGGCGGCGGCTCCGAGCGCGGCCCCGCGCCAGCCCAGCCACAGCGACACCGCCGGGAAGTACAGGCCCGCGAACAGTTGGCTCGCCTGCACGCCGGACTGTTTCACTCCCACCCAGCCGGCCCGCCTCGCGGACGGAACGACTTGGGTGATCACCTTGTTGGTGGTCGGGTTGGAGACCGCCTGGGCCAGGCCAGCAAGCGCCGCAGCCAGCAGGAGCACCCAGAACGCGTCGGCGAAGGAGGCCACGGCCAGCGCCACCGCCGTCCCGCCGAAAATCAGCACCAGTTGCGCCCGCACCGACACCCGGTCGCTGAGCCGTCCCAGCGCCCGGGAGGACACGGCCGCGGCGGCGAACACGACGGCCGCCGCCAGGCCCAGTTGCGCGTCGGCAATGCCGAGATGGGATACCAGCAGGGCCCCGGCGGCGGATATGCCGTAGTTGAGCAGGGGGCCGACACCCATGGCGCAGGCCAGGACGGCGAGCAGGGCGGCGGGCGGGCCCTCCGGCCGGCGGGCGGAGGATGCGGGGGCGGAACGGGTCATCCACCGAGCCTATGGCCTGCCCCGTTCCGGCGGGGAATTCGGCGGGGGCGCCCCGGGCCCCGAGGGGCCTTGAAGCGGGACACGCCGCAGGACACGCCGGGTAGAAGAAACGGTGAACATAATCACCGCCGGAAAAGTGAACTTCGTGTGAAACTTGAGGGAAACGGACCGGTAATATCAATGAGCATCGTGCGGATCAGGAACGGTCCACGGTGCTCCCCAGATCCGCCAGGCCGCCGCCGCGCGCCCACAGCAGCACCAGGAGACCCACGCCTTCATGACCGCGCTTGCCCCGGAACACGACGTCCACGAAGAAACCGCCGACAACACCGGAGCCGCGCAGGCCGAGGATCTGCGCTACGCCGACCGAATCGCCCCCGTGAACCGCCTTCTGGACGAGACCGCAATGCTCCGCCCCGGCAAGCGCGTCTCCTACGTGGATCCGATCCACAATGTCGACGAGGCCCGCATCATCTGCCTGTTCTCCAACATCGGCACCGCTGACGAGTCCGGGTTCATCACTCCCGGCAACGCCGAGGCCGCAACCCGCATGCTGGGCATGCAGTGGCAGCTGGGGCTGCGCCCGGAGTACATCATGCCGTGGAACGTACACCCCTGGCACACCCCCGGGGAGGCCAACGGCAAGTTTGAGCCGTCGGCGATCACCGCCGGGCTGAAGCCGCTGCTGCGCATGCTCAAGGTGGTCCCGCGTGCCTCCGTGCTGATTGCGCACGGTACCGAGGCGCACCGCCTGTCCGAGCAGATGCTCAAGACCGAGAACCCCCTGTTGTGGCGCCGCGGCTTCAAGACCTACAAGGTCAAGTCCCTGGACGGCCGCGCCTTCGCCGGAGCTCCCGAGCGCCAGCAGGCGAACCTGGAGGAGATGTACCGCGCCTACGCCGACGCCATGGCGCGCACCGGGCTCACCGCCGTCAAGTAGGACCCTGCGCGGGGAGCGGCCGGTGAGGGATCCCTGTCCCCGCATCCCCCGGCAGACAGTTCCCCCGGCAGACAGGCCCGCCGGCAAACAGTCCCACCGGCACGCGGCGCCGGCACCCGTCCCCCAGATTCGGGCGGCGGGTGCCGGCGCCGCGTGATTTCCGGCCCCGTGCCGGGGCGGTGCCCGCCCCGGCAGCCGCGCCGCGATCCCACTAAGCTGGTCACCATGCCCCGCCCCACCACCGACGCCCCGATGCCCCGCGCCCACACGCCGCGGCGCGCCCACAGGCTGCAGCTGGCCGCAGTGATGGCCGCCGCCGCCGTGCTGTACCTGGCCCATTCGCTGCTGCGGTTCCGCAACTTCGAGGCCAAGGGCTATGACCTGGGCATCTTCGACCAGGCGGTGCGGCAGTACGCGCTGTTCAAGGCCCCGATCGTGCCGGTCAAGGGGGTGGACTTCCACCTGCTCGGGGACCACTTCCACCCGATCCTGGCGGTCCTGGCGCCGCTGTACTGGATCTGGCCGGACCCGCGCATGCTCAACGTCGCGCTGATCGCGCTGCTGGTGTCTTCGGCCATCCCGATGTACCTGTTCACCCTCCGGCGCCTCGGCCACCGTCCGGCCCTGCTCTTCAGCGCGGCACTGCTGTTCTGGTGGCCGTTCCAGAACTTCGTCAACTGGGACTTCCACGAGATCGCCTTCGGGGTTCCGGTCATCGCGTGGGTGATCTGGGCCATGGACCGCGGCCGCTACTGGCTTGCCTCGGGGCTGTCCCTGGTCCTGCTGCTGGTGCGCGAGGACATGGGCATCACGATCGTGGCGATCGCCATCGTGATGGCCATCCACCGGCAGTGGGCCAAGGCGGGGGGGCTCGCCGCCGCCGGCCTGGCCGGATACGTGGTGGTGACCTCCTTTGTTGTCCCATACTTCGCTCCCGCCGAGGCGATGTCCTACTGGCAGTTCACGGCGCTGGGCCCGGACGCCCCCTCGGCCATCAAGTACATGCTGGCCCACCCGCTGCGGACCGTAAGCCTGCTGTTCAACCACGAGTTGAAGCTGCTGCTGTGGCTGATGAGCTTCGTGCCGCTGGCCCTGCTGCCCCTGGGCTCGCCGTACGTCATTATGGCCGCCCCGATCCTGCTCAGCCGCCTGTTCAACGACCGCCTCAACGTGTGGGCGCCGGTCTACCAGTACGACGGCATCCTGGCGCCGATCCTGATGATGTCCGCCGTGGCGGTGCTCGCCCGGATCATCCGGCGCACGGGTCGGACGCGGCTGGCCGCCGGGTTCCCGGTTTACCTGCTGGCGCTGACCCTGGTGTGCACCCTGTCCATCCATGCGGTCTTCCCGCTGGGACGGACCCTGACCGGGCAGAACTGGGCCATGCCGGAGGTCGCGGCGGCGCAGCAGCGGGCCGTGGCCCTGGTCCCGAACGGGGTCTGCGTGGAGGCGGCCGACACCGCCGTGCCGCACCTGGTGTCGCGGACCTACGTGGGCCTGCACGGGGACATCGGCGACGAACTCTCCTCCTGGATGGTCATCGACTTCAATGCCGCCGAACTGGGCGGCTGGGATCCGCTGACCCCGCAGCAGGCCCTGGACCGTGCCCGGGCGCTGGGCTTCCGGGTGGTCACCGAGGACGACCACGGCATCTGGGTCCTGCGCCGCGACATCCCCGTCAGCCCGGTGTGCGCGGACTACCTGCCCTACGACTGAGCGTTCCGGGGCCGCCCTCCGGGAGCAGGCGCCTGGGGGCGGCGGGGCCAGGCCGGTCCGCGGGACGGACCCTGGAGGGCCCGCCCCGGGCGCCGGCCGGGGATAGCTAGCGCGCGCCGGCCTTGAGCACGAACCGGTCCGGCAGGTCCTCCAGCGGGCCGGCCAGCGGATCGTCGGTTCCGTCGGCGCGCACGACGTCGCGCCCGGGGTGGCGGATGTCCCCGATGATCCGCACGCAAATCCATACGACCATCGCCATGTGGGCGGCAATGCCGGTGCCGTAGAGGACCTCGACCAGCACCGAGCCGCCACCGAAGCCGCCGCCGCTGACGATCTTCGCGCTCATCAGCCACACCGCGGCCCAGTGGTAGGCCTCCACCGCCTGCCACAGCAGGAATTCGCGCCAGCGCGGCCTGGCCAGCACGTACAGCGGGATCAGCCACATCACGAACTGCGGGGAGTACACCTTGTTGGTCAAAATGAAGGCGGCCACAACCAGGAATGCCAGCTGCCCCAGGCGCGGGCGCCGCTCGGCGCTCAGCCCCAGGTAGGCGATGCCCAGGCACAGCAGCCCGAACAGCCCGTTGGCGAGCATCGAGAAGTCCTTGCCGTCCAGGCCCGTCCAGGTGAAGGCCAGCCACATCGAGGAGAAGCTGACCTCCCGCTCAGAGGAGAAGGTGTAGAAGCGGGACCACTCCTCGAACGCGGTGAGCATGAACGGGACGTTCACCACCAGCCACGCCGCCGCCGCGGCAGCCAGCGCCTTCCAGAACTCGCGCATGCGGCCGGCGCGCCAGCACAGCACCAGCAGGGCGCCGAAGAGGAAGAACGGGTACAGCTTGGCCGCGGCCCCCAGGCCCAGCAGCACCCCGGCGGGCACCACCTGCTTCCGGGAGAAGGCCAGCAGGCCCAGCGTGGCGAACATGACCGCCCAAAGGTCCCAGTTCAGCGTGCTGGTAAGGATGATGCCCGGGGCCACGGCCACCATGAGCGCGTCGCGGCTGCGGCGCCGCGCCGCGCAGGCCACGGCCACCACGACCACCGCCCAGCAGAGGAAGGACCCCAGGGAATTCAGGTCGAAGTAGAGGAGCTGGCGTTCGGGGCTGAACCCGATCCCGGGGACCAGGAAGGCGGTAACGCCGGCGACGACGGCCAGCAGCGCGGGGTATTCGAGGGCCTGCTCGGCCGGCAGCCCGGTATAGAACGGGAAGAGCCGGTCCGCCAGGCCCCGGGTGCCGAACAGCTGGGAGAAGTCGGAATAGCACATGTGGGTGTGCACCCCGGTGGCGTCCGCCCAGCCGTTGATGCGGCACCACTGCTTGGTCAGCACGGCGGCCACGGCCGCGGCGGCGGTGGCGGCCAGGAGCAGCAGCACCACCTTCCGGTTCGGTTCCCGGGCGGTCAGCAGGGTCTTCAAGGGTCCGGTCACGCAGGGGTCCTGTTTCTCTTGTTTCTGGGGGGTGGGGTCTGGGGAGGGGGGCCCTCGGGGCCCGGGTCCTGTCCGTCGGTTAGCCCGGCAAAACGCCGGGCGAAGCGGCCGGAGCCGAACATGGTTGCCGTCTCGGGGTCAACGAACACGATGTACGCAAGGTAGGCCAGGCCGGCGGCGGCGGCGATCAGGCGCACCACGGTCAGGTCGATCCACTGGGCGACGCTGAGCTGGTCCACCACGCCCACCAGGACCAGCCCCAGGGTGAGGAGGTACCAGAAACGCGCCCAGGCGCCGTCGTACACGCGGCTGGCCGCATACAGCGGCGCCAGCCACAGCAGGTACCACGGCTGGATGATCGGGGCCAGCACAACGGCGGCGGTCAGCGCGTAGGCACAGGCCAGTACCGGAGGACCCGGCCGGCGGCGCAGCGCCAGCCAGGCGGTCAGCCCCAGCGCCGCAGCCTTGAACAGGGCATACACGACCTCGGCGATGTCGAACAGGTCTCCCCCGCCCAGCGATCCGACCCAGCCGATACCCAGGCCGAGCAGCCCTACCGGGGCGTAGGGGAAGGCCGCGGATCCGGCGGTGGCCATCGCCTTGATCCAGCCGAACCACAGTCCGGAGGCCCAGCCGAAGAGCCCCAGCGCCCCGCCCGCGACCACCGCGGTGAACGTCCAGGCCTTGAGGCGCCGGCCCAGCCCCGCCTCGCGCGGGAGCATCGCCAGCGCCAGGAACGGCAGCGCCAGCACCACGATCGGCTTGACGGCGATCGCCACCGAGGCGGCCAGCACGCCGGCCAGCCGGCGGCCGCGGAACACCAGCAGGAACGCCCAGAGCAGGACCCCGAGCATCACGGCGTCGTTGTGGACTCCGGCCACCATGCTCAGCAGGAACAGCGGGTTCGCCACCGAGATCCACAGCGCCCAGGCGGGCTCCGATCCGAGCCGGGCGGCCAGCTGCGGCACCACCCGCAGGCACAGCAGCACCCCGGCGGCGGCGAACAGCCGGAACAGCAGCACCCCGGCCTCCGGCACTCCGCCGGTGACGAAGTACACGGCCCGGGCGCCGAGCAGGAACAGCGGCCCGTACGGGGACGGGGACTCGGCCCACAGGCTGTCCGAGCCTTCCGCGAACCATCCCGGCAGCTGCGAGATCCAGTTCTCGTACGGGCTCAGACCGGCATGGAGCAGCCGGCCCTGGCCGATGTAGGAGTAGACGTCGCGGCTGAAGATCGGGAAGCCGAACAGCAGCGGCGCACCCCACAGCAGCACCGCCCGCCGCACGGTGGGCAGGGCGCCCGGCCCCCAGCTGCCGCGCCGGCCCAGCCTGAGCCAGGAGCGGCAGAGCAGCATGGACCCGAAGGCCAGCAGCAGCGTGCAGGCGATGACGCCCGCCGGCTCCACCCGCAGCGGGTTCAGGAACACGGTCCGGGCGAAGATGGACTGCTGGGAGGAAGCCAGCCAGCCCACCCCCCAGGAGCCGACGAGGATCATCACGGAGGCGGCCAGCCCCTGCGCCAGGACGAGGCCGGTTTGGGGTTCGTCCCCGCCGGCCAGGCGCCGCAGCGCCGGCAGCGACTCGAGCCGCTGGCCCAGGGAAGCGAAGGTCCGGCGGAGGGTGGCCGCCATCTAGCGGCCCGCCTCCACCGCGCGGCGCCGGGCCGGGAGGAACCCCCGGAAAAGGTGCTTTGTTTTGGGGTCCAGGAAGGCCAGATAGGCCATGGCCGTCCAGGAGATGCCGGTGGAGAGGTGCTTTACCCAGGGGTCCAGGGCGTCGAGGAACTGCCAGATGAAGATCTGGTCCGCGGCGCCGAAGGCAATGAAGAACGCGACCGTGAAGTACACCCAGACAATCTGCCAGTCGTCGCGGATGCCCGTGGCGGCGAAGAAGGGCAGCATCCACAGGATGTACCAGGGCTGGATGATGGGCGAGAGCACCACCAGGGCGGAGAACGCCAGCGCCATGCGCTGGACCAGGTGGCTGTGGCCGCCCTTGAAGATCAGGATGGCGGCCACGGCCACCGAGGCGAGCCGCCCGACAGTCTTCAGCGTCGGGAGGATCCAGTCGGTGGACAGCCCCAGCGCCCCCAGGGCGCCCTGGAAGAAGGTGGTGAGCATGCCGAGCGGGGCGAAGAACACGGTGCCCGAACCGGTGCCGAGCATCACGGACAGCCAGCCGAACCCGTAGCCGTTCATCCACCCGATCAGCGCCATTATGCCCAGGCACAGGCCGGCCGTGTAGGCCCAGTACAGGACCTTGCGCCCCCAGGCCGCTCCGGGCCCGGCCCAGAGCAGACCGATGAACGGCAGCAGCACCAGGGTGATCGGTTTCACGCCCACCGAGGCCGTGACCAGCACGACGCCCAGGATGCCGCGGCGGGTGGCCGCGTAGTAGGTGCCGGCCAGGGCCAGGCCGACCATCACGGCGTCGTTGTGCGCGCTGGCGATGAAGCTGATCAGGAACAGCGGGTTGGCGACGGTGATCCAGGTGGCCTTGGCCCCGGAGATCCCGTGCAGCCCGGCGAGCTTGGGGATGTAGACGGCGCAGAGCACGACGCCGCCCGCGGAGACCAGCCGGAACGCGAAGATCGCCAAATCCGCCGAGGTGCCCACCAGGTGGCTGACCAGGAATTCGATGCTCAGGTAGAGCGGGCCGTAGGGGGTTTCTGATTCGGCCCAGGTCACGTCGGTCCCCAGCTGGAACCAGTTGGACAGCGTGGAGATCCCGGAGACGTACGGGTCCTGCCCGGCCGCGACCAGCCGGCCCTGGCCGATATAGGCGAACACGTCGCGGCTGAAGATCGGCAGGGACACCAGCAGCGGGGCCCCCCACAGCCAGCAGGCCCGGCGGACCACGGCCAGCGAGCCCTCCGGCCAGCCGGAAAGCAGCTGCCCCAGGCGCAGCCAGGCGCGGAACATCACCCAGCAGCCGACCGTGAGCACCACGGTCGAGGCGACGACGCCCCAGGTCTCGGTGCGCAGCAGGATCAGCGGGTCGGCGCGGTTGAGCGGTGACACCAGCGCCAGCCAGCCCACGCCGAAGGAACCCAGCAGGACCAGAACGGATCCGATGAACCCCTGCACCAGCGCCGGCGTTCCCGCCACCCGTGCGCGCACGGCACCCGTTCCCGCCTCCGCCACCTTCATCCTGTCCGGCCCTGTTCCTTGCGTTTGCTGTGATTGGGGCGCGCCCGTGCCGCCGCTTCCGGCCGCGGCGGGGCGCAAAAAACCTCACCCGATCGTAGCATCCGGCATTTTTGCGGCCCACACCGCACAGCCCCCCTAGGGTGGAGGGCGAAAGTGCCGCGCCGGGCGGCACGGATGGGAAAGGGGAACACCGCAGTGGGACGACGGGCAGCACGCCGCCGCAGGGCCGTCCAGCGCCAGGGAGGCATGCTCGGCTGGGGTTTGTTCATCGCGCTGCTGGTGGGACTGTCCGCCCCGCGGCTGGGGGTACGCCCGGTTGCCGCCGTCGCGGTGGCCGCCACCGCCGTCGTCGTCTTCGGCCTGCTCTGGGCACTCAGCGGCAGGGACCCCGGTCCGGCACGGCCGGTCCCGGACGAGCCGCTCCGGCGCAGCCGCGTCCGGTAGATTGGGCCGGTGCCTAATTCTGCTGACAACATCGTCTGGATCGACTGCGAAATGACCGGGTTGAGCCTCACGGCCGATGCCCTGATCGAAGTCGCCGTGCTGGTCACCGACCAGGAACTGAACATCCTCGGCGACGGAGTCGACGTCGTCATCAAGCCCGACCCTGCCGCGCTGGAGCAAATGGACGACTTCGTCCGCCAGATGCACACCGATTCGGGGCTGCTGGCCGAGCTCGACGCCGGCGTCGACCTGGACACCGCCACCGAGAAAGTCCTCGAATACATCCGCACCTGGGTCCCGGAGCCGGGCAGGGCGCCGCTGGCGGGCAATTCCGTGGGCACCGACCGCAACTTCCTGGCCCGCGACATGCCCGGGGTGATTGACCACCTGCACTACCGGATCATCGACGTCTCCACCATCAAGGAACTCTCCCGCCGGTGGTACCAGAAGGCGTACTACCAGGCTCCGGCAAAGACCGGCGGCCACCGCGCGCTCGGCGACATCCGCGACTCCATCGATGAGCTGCGCTACTACCGCAGCGCCGTGATGGTGCCGGCCCCCGGTCCGGACAGCAAGCAGGCGCAGGCGATCTCCCGGACCATCACCGCGGCCCGCCAGGCCTAGCACCCGGCGTCCCGGGGGCGAAAGGCCGCACCGGCGGGCACGCCTCCCCCGCACGCGGCACCGCTCAATTCCCGGCGCCCGCAACCCGGAACCAGTGATTCAGGACACACTTTGGACAAAAGGGGCCAAAGTGGCGCGGGCGCCGGAAAATGCGTGTAAGCTTGTATCCGTTGCCCGGACGGGGCGGTTGGAAAACCGGCCCAGGGGACACCGCACCGCAAGGTGCAATGGTGGGTATAGCTCAGTCGGCAGAGCGTCTGGTTGTGGTCCAGAAGGTCGCGGGTTCAATCCCCGTTACTCACCCCGAAGCAAGCCGCCCCGGACTCGTCCGGGGCGGCTTTTCAGTTTCCGGCCCCGCGCGGGCCGAAGCGCCTGTCCCGTCCGCCACGGCACCCAGGAGGAACCCATGGCCGTCCGTCCCATCGTGATCTACGGCGAGGAGGCGCTGCACCGCCGCGCCCTGGAGGTCACCGAGTTCAATGACGAACTGCGCGACCTCGTCAAGGACATGTACGAGACCATGGACAGGGCCAACGGCGTGGGCCTGGCCGCCCCGCAGATCGGGGTTGGGCTGCGGATCTTCACCTACGAGTTCGCCAACGAGGACGGCGCTCCCCCGCGCGGGGTCCTGGTGAACCCGAAGCTGACCCTGTCCAAGGTCTCCCAGGCCAACCCGGATCCGGACGACGAGGTGGAGGGCTGCCTCTCCGCCCCGGGCCTGTCCTTCCCGCTCAAGCGCGCCGAGTACGCGCGCGTGCAGGGCTTCGACGCGGACGGGAACCCGGTGGACTTCGAGGCCACCGGCTGGTTTGCCCGCGTCATGCAGCACGAGTACGACCACCTGGACGGACTCCTCTACGTCGACAAGCTCAATGACAAGTGGGCCCGGCGCTGGAAGAAGGCCAAGAAGTCGCTGGAATGGGGCGTTCCGGGGAACAGCTGGATGCCGGGCGTGGATCCGGACCCCTTCGGCCACTAGCGCCCGCCCCGGGGACAGCACGCGCTCCGGGGACAGCACGACGGCGGCGCCGGACCTTCGCTGCGGAAGGTCCGGCGCCGCCGTCGTGCTGCTGCGGGGTGCCTCAGGCGTTCGCGGTGGCCTTTTCGGCCGCGGCGACCGCGGGGAAGGCCTTCGCGTGGGTGCCGGCCATGGTCTCGATGACCCGGACCACCTGGCAGGAGTAGCCGAACTCGTTGTCGTACCAGACGTAGACGACGGCGTGCTTGCCGCTGGCGATGGTCGCCAGGCCGTCGACGATGCCCGCGCGGCGGGAACCGACGAAGTCCGTGGAGACGACCTCCGGGGAGGCGGTGTAGTCGATCTGCTTGTGCAGGTCCGACGTCAGGGACGCCTCGCGCAGGTACTCGTTGATCTCGTCCTTGGTGGCTTCCGTGGACAGGTTCAGGTTCAGGATGGCCATGGAGACGTCCGGGGTGGGGACGCGGATGGCGTTGCCCGTGAGCTTGCCCGCGAACTCCGGCAGGGCCTTGGCGACGGCCTTGGCGGCGCCGGTCTCGGTGATGACCATGTTCAGCACGGCGGAGCGGCCGCGGCGGTCGCCCTTGTGGAAGTTGTCGATCAGGTTCTGGTCGTTGGTGAACGAGTGGACCGTCTCGACGTGCCCGTGCTCGACGCCGAACTTGTCGTTCAGCGCCTTCAGCACCGGGGTAATGGCGTTGGTGGTGCAGGAGGCGGCGGAGACAATGGCGTCCTCGGCCGTGATGTCCTTGTCGTTGACGCCGTGGACAATGTTCTTCAGGTCGCCCTTGCCCGGTGCGGTCAGCAGGACGCGGGAGACGCCCTTGGACTGCAGGTGCTGGGACAGGCCCTCGCGGTCGCGCCAGCGGCCGGTGTTATCCACGACGATCGCCTTGTCGATGCCGTAGGCGGTGTAGTCGATGCTGGCCGGGTCGTTCGAGTAGATGACCTGGATCAGGGTGCCGTTGGCGAGGATGGTGTTGTTCTCCTCGTCGACCGTGATGGTGCCCTCGAACGGGCCGTGCACGGAGTCGCGGCGCAGCAGCGAAGCACGCTTGACCAGGTCGTTCTCGGCACCCTTGCGGACGACGATGGCGCGCAGGCGCAGGCCGTAGCCGCCGCGCTCGATGAGGATGCGGGCCAGCAGGCGGCCGATGCGGCCGAAGCCGTAGAGGACGACGTCGGCAGGCTCGGCGTCGGCGGCGCCGGCGGCGCCCACCTTGTCGCCGAACTCGGCGGTCAGGAAGTCCTTCAGGGAACCGGAACCGGACTCGCGGAACTTCTTGGCCAGGCGGGCCAGGTCCACCGAGACGGCGCCCAGGTTCAGTTCGTCAAGGGCCACGAGGAGCGGGTAGCTCTCCTCAAGCGGCAGCTCGGCCTCGTCAATGCGGCGGGCAATGCGGTGGGCCTTGAGGATGTCGATTGCCGACTGGTTGATCAGCTTCCGCCCATAGATGGAGGTCACCACATTGTTGTTGCGGTAGAGCCGCCCGATCAGCGGAATCATGGCCTCGGCGAGTGCTTCGCGCTCGCTCCATTTCTCAAGAGCGGCGGCAGACTGCTGGGTCACTTAGTATCCTTCCAATTCACCCGGCCCAGATCCTCAGGCCGGTTGGCACCGCGAAAGCACCATTGCTAGAGACGGTTTGTCGGGGCATGCAAATCGTCGCCCCGGGGCGGAACCCTCGTTCCATTCTAGGGGGCGCCGCGACTTCCGGGTCACACCCGACCATGATCTGCGTCACTAAGGGGCGTGAGCGTCACTGAGGGGCTCGGTGCGTGGGATGGGCCGGCCTGTACGCCGGGTTTTGTTCCCGGGCCCGGTTTCCCGGACGCGGGTGACGGCCATCCATCTAGGACCAGCGTTGCCGCTGGCCTCAAGCGGTCTACCCGGCCGCTGGGGCGAACAGCCCTCGTGGCGCGGCCTGTCTGACCTTGCTCCGGGTGGGGTTTACCTAGCCGGCCCAGTCGCCTGGGCCGCTGGTGGTCTCTTACACCGCCGTTTCACCCTTACCTGCCGCATGCGGCAGGCGGTCTGTTTTCTGTGGCACTGTCCTGCGGGTTACCCCGAGTGGGCGTTACCCACCACCCTGTTCTGTGGAGCCCGGACGTTCCTCGGGCCGCCGAAGCGGCACGCGGCCGTCCAGCCGACCCATCCGCCTTCAAGTCTACCTGCCGCCGCACCCGCCCAAGGACCCGGTACACGGTCCGTTCCGTGGCCGGACGGCGGCCCGTCGCCCGGATTTCGCATGCCGTTCACCGGCACGCCGCCGGGCCGCGGATGGGACGCCGCGGGGGCCCGCGCGCCGATAGGATCTTGGGCGTGCTGATTCTGCTTCCGCCCTCAGAGGGCAAACGTGCCGCGGCCGCCGGCGAGCCGTTCGAGTACCACGGGCTCTCCTTCCCCGACCTCGCCGCGGACCGCTCCCTGGTGCTGGCGGCCCTGGCCGAAGCCTCCGCCGGCCCGGACGCGCACGTCGTGCTGGGGGTGGGGCAATCCCTGGCGGCGGAGGTGGCACACAACCGCACCCTGCGCGCCGAGCCGTCCGCGCCCGCCCACGACGTCTACACCGGGGTCCTCTACGAGGCCCTCGGTTACCACGGTCTGGCCGCCGCCCAGCAGCAGAGGGCCCGGGCCTCCATCGTCGTCGTGTCGGCGCTGTGGGGCGCCGTCGGCTTCGCCGACCGGATCCCGGCCTACCGGCTGTCGATGTCGGTGGCGCTGCCGGGGCTGGGCAAGCTGGCGTCGTGGTGGAAGCCGCGCCTGGCGGCTCCGCTCGGCGAGCGCGCAGCCGGGCACCTGGTGGTCGACTGCCGCTCCAGCACGTATGCGGCGGCCTTTGCCCCGGACCCTGCCCGCACGGTCTCGGTGAACGTCTTCCAGGTCCGCGGCGGGGTGCGCAAGGTGGTGTCCCACTTCGCCAAGCACACCCGCGGCGAGCTGGCCCGCCACCTGCTGGTGCGCGGGGGCGGGGAACCGGGCACGCCCGGGGAGCTGCTGGCCGCGGCGCAGGAGAAGTGGACCGCGGAGCTGGTTCCGGGGACGGCCCGCACGGCGCACCGGCTCAACATCGTGCTGGACGGCTAGCCCCGCGCCCGGCCCCCACGGGCCGGGCACCAACCCGCCGGGCACCAACCAGCCGGGAACCAACCAGCCGAGCACCAACCAATCAAGGAGGCGAAGATGCCCGGGCAGGATCTGGAGTACGTCCGCGACGGAGTGAGGGTCGAATACAAGCGGCGGGCCGGAAAGCTGGACCGCCGCCACCTGATTGTGATGTTCACCGGCCTGAAGCCGATCGACTCCTACGATTTCGACGGCCGCTCCTCCGCGGACAGCCAGGCCCACTGGCTGTGGATGAAGGACAAGTTTGGGGGCCACTACGCGTACTACGTGCGCCGGGGTATGGATCCGTCCATCGAGCACGCGGTGATCGGGCTGATCGACGCCGAACTGGAACGGCTGGGACTGACCCGCGACCAGTGCACCCTGGCCGGGATTTCCAAGGGCGGGTTCGCCGCGCTGTACTTCGGCATCAAGTACAACTTCCGCAACATCGTCGCCAGCGCCCCGCAGATCTACCTGGGCACGCACACCCGAACCATCCGGCCCAAGATCTTCGGCCGGCTCAGCGGCAACGGCGGGGACCGCGAGCAGCGGGCGCTGGACGCGCTGATCCCCGATGCGGTGGCCGCGGACACCGGCACGGACAAGAACATCTACCTGTTCAGCTCCCCCCAGGACCAGTTCCACGAGGTCCAGGTCGCCCCGGCCCTGGAGATGTTCGGCAAGTACCCGAACTTCAACTACGTGGAGACGGACTCGGACCTGGTCCGTGACCACGCCAGCACCATCCGGTACAACCTGCCGCTGGTCCTGTCCGTCCTGTACGCCGTGGCGGACAACATCGCCCCCCGCTTCGGCCGGGTCCGCAACGGCAACCCGCAGGATCCGCGGCTGCGCGAGGAGATCCTGCACCGGCAGCGGAGCTCCCGCGAAGCCGTGGCGGCCCTGTCCTCGGCCCGGCTCGCGGGGCCGCTGTTCTTCCCCGCCGGGACCGGCTTCCTGCGCGGCCATGAGGTGGACCGCCCGGCGGACCTGGACGCCCGCCTGGTCCTGGCCGGCAGCGGCGGGCGGCGGGAGTTCGCGCTGGAGACCGCCGGGGACACCGCAATCACCTTCCGGCACTACCGGGACGCGGCGTGCAACTACCGCAAGGGCGGATTCACCTCCCCCCGGAAGGCGGGCCTGGACCTGTCCGGCCTGCCCGGCGGCACCTACGAGGTCCTGCTGCGCCTGGCCCTTCCCGGCCACGGAGAGCCGGCCGCGGGTCCCGGGAGTCCCGGGGAACCGGTGGAGGTGCCGCTGCGGTCCGACCTTGCGCTCCACAGCGAGTCCCAGCACGGCGGACGGCTTATCCGCTTCCGGGCCGACGGCGGCCGTGCCACGCTGGACATCCGCTCCGTGGCCGGTCCCGCACCCAAGGAGGCCATATTCCGGCTGCGCAAGAGCTGGGCCCGCGGCCCGCTGGTGCACATGGACGGGGACTTCGCGGTGCGCGGGGTGCAGATGCCGGAACGGAACACCGGCACGTATTACCTGGTGCTGCGCGGAAACGGGGAACTGCATGCACGGCCCCTAGTGTGCAGCGGCACCAACGGCCCCGCGGACAGTTTCGGGGATGGACTGGGAAACTACGCGTGCGCGCGCTTCGGGACCTGGAAGCGCCAAGGCGTGGATGTCTCAGGCCTGCCGCCGGGCCGGTACGAGGTCGCGGTGACCCTGAGCTGCGCGGGCGGCATCTTCACCCTGCCCGCCGGCAAGGTCCTGGTGGTCGGGGTCGACGGCCGCGGGGGGACGACGACGGCGCTGGGCGCCTCCGGCGGCCCCCTGGACCCCTCCTTCCTGGGCCGCCTGCGCCGCGTGCCCCTGCGGCGGCTGCGGCCGGGCCTGGCGCGCAGGGTCAGGCGCCGGCTGGGGAGGTTGTACCGGCGCTGAGGCGAACCCTTCTGTGCGGGATCGCTGCGGGAATACAGTGGTCCTGCGGGACCATCCGTCCGGCCCCGCGCGGCACCGTTCCCCTGCGGCACGCCGGCCCTGGTTCGCCATGGGCCCGGCCCGTGTTCGGCGCTTGGGGGTGAGGAGGGACAGTGGCGTTTTCACGGCAGCGACCCGTGCCGGGTCTTCCGCTGCGCCGCCGGGACGCGTTGCGGCTGCTGGCAGCCGCACCGCTGCTGGCGGCCGATTCCCCGGCCACCCTTGCCGCGCTGCGGGCCCGTTCCCCGGGCGCTGCCGGAGGACCTCCGGGAGCGCACCCCGTCGTGGACGGTGGCCCCACCATCCCCACCGCGATGGCCGGCTGGGGATCCTCGACGATGGCCGCCATGGCCGCGGAACTGGAGTCCCTGGCGGCCGGCCACGGGTGGGCCTACCTCGACGGCGGGGCCGGCGGACAGACGGCCGAGCAGATCCTGGCCCGGCTGGGCTCCCGGCCCGCCCGCATGGATGCCGGCCTGGTGCCGTCCCGCGGCGCCGTTCTCCTGACCACCGGGTCCATGAGCGCCCGCGCCCCCGCCGCCTTCGATGCCTGGGGCACCCTGGCCGGGATTCCCGGCCGCCTGGCCAAGGACCCCGGCCGCCAGCCGGGATACCTTTTCCTGCGCACGCTGCCCGGCCCGGCCCGGGAAGTTCCGGACGGCACGCCCTTCATCCCGGCCACCGAGACGGCGGCGCGTATCGGCATCGGGCACCTGAACATCGGCAAAAACAACCTCACCCGGGGCCACCCGGGCACCCACGACCCGGCCCGGATCGTGGAGTGGACCGGCGAGGCCCACGACTGGCTGGCCTCGTCCGGGACCCGCGTGCTGGTGTGGGGCCACTTCCCCAACACCGGCACGCCCCGGTCCTCCCCCGTCCGCAAGGGCATCCTGCAGGTCAACGAGGAGCTGCAGGCACGCTATGGCAGCCGCTACCTGGACCTGCACGGGCTCGTGGCGGGGGACGAGATCTGGGAACTGGCCGGCGTGCATCCCACCGCCGAGGACCGCCGGGAACAGAAACTGGGCAACAAGCCCCCGGGCCTGTCCCACGACCGCGCCCACCTGAGCCGGGCCGGACGCCGGGCCGTGCGGATCGCCGTCGAACACCGGCTGGCCGAACTGGGGTGGTTCAGAGCGGCGCAGCCACCGCTGCGCGCCACCGCCCTTCCGCGGTGGCCGTCCCCCCGGTGGCCGTCCCCGCGGCAACCCTCCTAGGAACCGCCGAACCCGGAATGCCCTGCCGGGCGGCGCTGCGGGGCAGGCTGCTGCCGGGCGGGGTGCTGCGGGGCGGGCTGCTGCCAGCTTGCGGAGCTCAGGAACCCCACTCCGCGGAACGGACCAGGATGCAGCCCGAATCCGGGCAGAACACCACCGCGTCCTCGGCCGCCGCCTTGATCTCGGCCAGGTCTCCCGGGCTGAGGGCGATCCCCGAGCCCTCGGAGACCCCGTGGAAGAGGCGGGCGGCGCCAATGCCGCGCTGGGCCAGCGTCTTCTCATACAGGGCCAGCAGCGTGGGCTCGAACGTCCCCGCCAGGGCGCCCCGCTGGCCGGAAACTTCGGCGCGTTCGGCCTCGACCGCCGACAGCTCGGCATCCCGTCCAGCCTCCAGCCTGGACAGTTGCGCCGCGGCCTCCCCGGCGGCCGCGGCTGCGGCCTCCAGCCGGCCCGCCACCTCTTCGAGGGTTTCCATGAGCTCCAGCTCGGCGTCCTCGAGGTCGGCCTTGCGCTTGCCCAGCGTCTGCAGCTCGTGCTGCAGTCCCATCAGGTCCTTGGACGTCCCCGTGCCGGCGTCCAGGCGCTTCTGGTCCCTGTCGATGCGTGCCTGCACCCCTTCGACCTCCTGTTCCTGGGCGGCCAGGTCCTTGCGCACCACGGCAAGCTCGGCCTCCACCGCGGCCTGCGCGGCGGCGGCCTCGGCATGGGCTGCCCTGGCCGCGGCCACCTCGGGGTCCGCGGCGAGCGCCGCGGCCCGCCGGCCCAGCTTGACCAGCCGCGAATCCAGTGCCTGCAGGTCAAGCAGGCGGTGCTGTTCGCTTTGTGGTGCCTTGGCCATGGTGTCTCCTCCAGGGTCGGGTGCGGCGGGCGTAAACGCCGCCTGCGGGGATGGGGCCTGCGTGGATGGGGGCCTGCGCGGATCGGTCAGGCGCCGGGGGTCAGGCGCCGGGGGTCAGGACGAAGTCCCAGGGATCGGTGTTGATCCCGCTGACGGCGATCTCGACGGCGAAGTCCTGGTCGCGCAGGACGTTGCCCAGCGCCTCGGCGGCGGCGGGCAGCCAGAGCCATTCGCTGGCGAAGTGGGAGATGTCGATCAGGTAGGGGCGCCCGTTGACGGCGCCCTCGCGCGCCTCCGACGCCGGGTGGTGGCGCAGGTCGGCGGTGACGTAGACATCGGCCTCGGCGGCGCGGACCTGCGGCAGCAGGCTGTCGCCGGAGCCACCGCAGACAGCGATCTTGCGCACCAGGCCCTGGCGGTCGCCGGCCACCCGGACCCCGCCGGCGACCGCGGGCAGGGCCCCGAAGACGCGGGCGGCAAAATCGCCCAGGGTGGTCGGTTCGGCCAGGTAGCCGACCCGGCCGATGCCTTCCTCGGGCAGTCCGGCCGGGGACGCGGACAGCGGAACGGCTTCGCTCAGGCCAAAGATATCCGCCATCACGTCGGAGACGCCCCCGACGGCGGCGTCCCCGTTGGTGTGCACGGTGACCAGGGCGCAGTTGGATTCGATGAGGTGGTGGATCGCCTCGCCCTTGAACGTTCCGGCGGCGACGCTGCTCACCGGGCGCAGCAGCAGCGGGTGGTGGGTGATCAGCAGGTCCGTGCCGCGGGCGACGGCGTCGGCAATGACCTCAAGGGTGGGGTCAACAGCGAAGACGATGCGCTTGACCTCGCGCTCCGGGCGCCCCACCACCGGACCGACCGCGTCCCACTCCTCGGCGAGTGACGCGGGCCAGAGTTCCTCGATGGCCAGCAGCACCTCCCCCAGCGTCGGATGGGCCGCGGGCGCGGTCTCCGCCGCTTCCGGTTCGCCGGTTTCCGTGGCGCCAGCGTCGGTGGCGGCCGTATCGGCGGCGGCTGTGTCGGTCGCGCCGGCGCCGGACAGGTCCGCGCCGCCCACCTCCGCACCTCCGGTGTCCACGGTGCCGGTGTTTACGGTGCCGGCGGCTGCCTCCTCGGGGCCCCCGGCGGCCGGGGCCTTCGGCCCGGCGTGCTCTGCGTCGTTCTGCATGCCTCTACCGTAGTGGGCGCCCCGGCTACGGCGGGAACCCTGGGGCCAACTTGACGCGGAGCCGGCCTGCGGGAATCTTTCGGCCTCCGGGCGCCTTTAATACTTCGTGACCGAATCAACCGGGGCGCAGCCCCCCTCAACGCCCGCCCCTCCGCAGACATACATCCTTGCCGGAGGCTGTTTTTGGTGCCTCGATGCGGTGTACCGCAAGACCCGCGGAGTTTCCTCCGTCGTGTCCGGATACATCGGCGGGCACACGGCCAACCCCACCTACCATGAAGTGTGCAGCGGGACCACCGGGCACGCCGAGGCGGTGGCGGTCACCTTCGACCCGGACACGGTACCGCCCCAAGTCATCCTCGACATCTTTTTCGCGACCCACGATCCGACCACGCTCAACCGCCAGGGGTACGACGTCGGCACCCAGTACCGGTCCGCGATGTTCTACCTGGACCCGGGGCAGGAGGCCCTTTTCCGGGCCGCGATCGCGCGCCACCAGGCGGACTGGAGCAACCCGATCGTCACCGAGGTGGTCCGGGCCCCGCGCTTCCACGCCGCCGAGGACTACCACCAGGACTACTACGCCAAGCACCCCTGGGAGGGGTACTGCCAGGTCATCATCAATCCCAAGCTGTCCAAGGCCCGGAAATATTACTCCCAATGGCTGGAGCCGTAAGCTTCAAGTTCCCCCATGACTAGGCTGGGGCGCAACTGTGCCAGCCCGGTCTGGACCGCAGCAATCCGTTCCGCAGCAACCTGGAGGCCTTACCGCGCATGGGCAAGATCTACAACAATGTCACCGAACTCGTCGGCCGCACCCCGCTGGTGCGCCTGAACCGGCTCTCTGACGGCCTCCCGGCCAAAATCGCCGTCAAGCTGGAGTTCTACAACCCGGCCAACTCCGTCAAGGACCGCATCGGCGTGGCCATCATTGACGCGGCGGAGAAGTCCGGCGCCCTGAAGCCGGGCGGCACCATCGTCGAGGGCACCTCCGGCAACACCGGCATCGCGCTGGCCATGGTGGGCGCGGCCCGCGGCTACAAGGTCATCCTGACCATGCCGGAGACCATGTCCACCGAGCGGCGGGTCATGCTGCGCGCCTACGGTGCGGAGATCGTGCTGACCCCGGGCTCCGAGGGCATGCGCGGGGCGGTGGAAAAGGCCAAGGAGATCGTGGCCACCACGGACAACTCCATCTGGGCCCAGCAGTTCGCCAACGCGGCCAACCCCGCGGTCCACCGCGAGACCACCGGGCGTGAGGTCTGGGAGGACACCGACGGCGAGGTCGACATCTTTGTCGCCGGGGTCGGCACCGGCGGCACCATCACCGGCGCGGGCCGCCTGCTCAAGGAGCTCAAGCCGGGCCTGCAGGTGGTGGCCGTGGAGCCGAAGGACTCCCCCATCCTCAACGGCGGCAGCCCCGGACCGCACAAGATCCAGGGCCTGGGCGCCAACTTCATCCCCGAGGTCCTGGACACCGAGGTCTACGACGAGGTCCTGGACGCCTCCGTCGAAGACTCGGTGGCCACCGCCCGCGCGCTGGGCACCGAGGAGGGCATCCTGGGCGGCATCTCCTCCGGGGCCGCGGTGTGGGGCGCCCTGCAGTTGGCCGCCCGTCCGGAGAACGCCGGTAAACTGATCGTCGCAGTGGTCCCCGACTTCGGGGAACGCTACATCTCCACGCTCCTCTACGACGACATCCGCGGCTAGTCCCCGGGCGCAGCCGCCGCCCGGACCGGGACGGCTCGATCCCGCCGGCAACCAGTAAAGGCATTAGGTGTGAATTTCCTGTCACGACTCATGGAGGACCTCAACGGCGCCCGCGCCCACGATCCCGCGGCCCGCGGCAACGTGGAGAACTTCCTGGCCTACTCCGGGCTGCACGCGATCTGGATGCACCGGCTGACCCACAGGTTGTGGCGGAACCCCCGGCTGCGCCTTCCGGCGCGCCTGCTCTCCCAGTTCGCGCGCTTCCTGACAGGCATCGAAATCCACCCCGGGGCAACGATCGGGCGCCGCTTCTTCATCGACCACGGTATGGGCGTGGTGATCGGCGAGACGGCGGAGATCGGCGACGACGTCATGATCTATCACGGCGTCACCCTTGGCGGACGTTCGCTCGCGAAGGTGAAGCGGCATCCGACGATCGGCGACCGGGTGGTGATCGGCGCCGGGGCCAAGGTCCTGGGGCCCATCACCATCGGCGCCGACTCCGCCATCGGCGCCAACGCCGTGGTGGTCAAGGACGCTCCGGAGGGCTCGATCGTCACCGGCATCCCGGCCAGCAACCGCCCGCGCCGGCCCGAAGAGCGCACGCCGGCGGTGGACCCGGCCGAATACATCGATCCCGCCATGTGGATCTAGGTTTGGATCCAGGCTTGGATCCAGGCCCGGATACGACGCCGGGACCACGCCGCCGAGGCGCCTGCCCCTTCCGGGGCGGGCGCCTCGCGCGCGTTTCCGGGCGGTGCCGGACTGTCCCGCTGGCCGGGAGGCGCCAAGGGCCGCCTCCCGGCCCGGGAAACGACGTCGGGCGGCAGGCTTCCCCGCGGGGAAGCCTGCCGCCCGACGGCTGCGCCGCCCTTGCGGGGCTGCGCCGCCCTGCTGAGGCTGCGCGCCTTGGCGCTAGTGGGTGTCCACCGCCGCCACCTCGGACTTGTCCCCGCCCCACAGGGTGTGGAAGGTGCCTTCAGCGTCGACGCGTCCGTAGGTGTGCGCGCCGAAAAGGTCGCGCAGGCCCTGGGTCAGCGCGGCCGGCAGGCGGTCCCGGCGCAGGCCGTCGTAGTAGGCCAGCGCGGAGGAGAACACCGGCACCGGGATGCCCAGCTGGACGGCGGTGGCCACGACGCGGCGCCAGGCCGGGAGGGCCGCGGCGATCGCGTCCCGGAACGCCGGCGCGAAGAGCAAGTTGGCTGGCCGGGCACCGCCGGCGTAGGCCTTGGCGATGTCCTTGAGCAGTTCGGCGCGGATAATGCAGCCGGCCCGCCACAGCGAAGCGATCTCGTCCAGCTTCAGGTCCCATCCGTACTCGCCCGCGGCGGAGGTAAGCATGTCCAGGCCCTGCGCGTAGGAGACCAGCTTGGAGGCGTAGAGCGCCTGGCGGACGTCCTCCACGAAGTTTTCCGGAAGCCCGACGCCGGTGGGGGCGCCTTCCAGCACGGCCTGCGCCTCCGCGCGCTGGTCCCGCTGAGAGGACAGCGCCCGCGCGAAGACCGACTCCGCAATGGCGGAGACCGGGGAGCCCAGGTCCAGGCCGGAGACGACCGTCCAGCGGCCGGTGCCCTTCTGCCCCGCGGAGTCGACGACGACGTCCACGAACGGCTTGCCTGTCCTGGCATCCACATGGCCGAGCACCTCGGCGGTGATTTCGATCAGGAAGGAGGCCAGCTCTCCCCTGTTCCACTCGGAGAAGATCGCGGCCTGCTCGGCGGGCTCGATCCCGGCCGCGGAGCGCAGCAGGTCGTAGGCCTCGCCAATGACCTGCATGTCGGCGTATTCAATGCCGTTGTGCACCATCTTCACGAAGTGCCCGGCCCCGTCGGTGCCGACCCAGGCGCAGCACGGTTCGCCGTCAACCTTGGCGGCGATTTTCTCCAGCATCGGCCCCAGGGCGTCGTAGGACTCCCGCGAACCGCCCGGCATGATCGAGGGGCCCAGCAGCGCCCCCTCTTCGCCGCCGGAGACCCCGACCCCCACGAAGTGCAGGCCCTTTTCCGCCAGCGCGGCCTCGCGGCGGCGGGTGTCCTCGTAGTGGGAGTTGCCGGCGTCGATGACGATGTCCCCGGGCTCCAGCAGCGGCACCAGCTGATCGATGACGGCGTCGACCGGGGCTCCGGCCTTGACCATGATCAGCACCCGGCGCGGAACCTCCAGGTTCTCCACCAGTTCGGCCAGGGACTCCGTGCGGATGAAGTTGCCCTCGTCGCCGTGGGCGGCGAGCAACGCGTCGGTCTTGGCGACCGAGCGGTTGTGCAGGGCGACGGTGTAGCCGTTGCGGGCGAAGTTGCGGGCGAGGTTCGCGCCCATGACGGCCAGGCCGGTGACGCCGATCTGTGCGGGCATGCTGGTCTTTCCTCCGGTTTTCGGTGGGGGGTGGGAAGTCCCCTCTAGCCTAGCGCGCGGAGCGTGCCCTTCCGTGTCGGCTGCGCCGGCCCCGGCCGCACCCGGGCGTGCCACACCGGCTGCCGGGTGCCCCCGACGCCTCCGCCCCCGACGCCTCCACCCACAGAGCCTTCCTTCAAGGAGGCAGGCGGAAGTAATTTTGGTAACGAATATATAAAGATTCGGTAAAGTGGCGCGCCGGAACTTACCCTTGTATATAGGCCCCCTCGCTTCCACGCTTCCTGGAGGAACCCATGACCCCCCACTTCCCCCGCCCCCGCGCCGCCTCCGGCGCCCCCGAGCGCCGCTTCCGCATCACGGGAACGGCCTACCAGTGGCTGGTTTACAACGACCCGGAGACGTCCCGGCGGTTCCGCAACGCAACGCTGGCCCTGCTCGCCGTAGGCGCGGTGTGCGCCGGACTGCTGCTCCCCGAGCTGCCCCTGGTGGTGGAGCGGATCCTGCTCGCCGGCGCCGCGGTGGCCCTGCTCTCGGTGCTGATCTCCGTGGGCACGGCCCTGATGAGCGCCTTCACGGCGCGCCCGGACGGGCTGCTGCAGGTGGCTGCGGCCGCCGGTACGGACTTGGAGGGCCTGGCGGTGGCGGTGCGTGCCGCCGAGCGCCGGCGCATCCCCACCGTGCTGCCCAGCGGGTTCCACCTGCGGACCGAGCACACCAAGGGCAAGACCCCCGAGGTCGCGATCGTGATGGTCCGTCCCGCCGCCTAGCTGTATCCGGCTGCCTGGCTGTATCCGGTTCAGGCACGGGATTCCGCCTGCGGCGCTGGCAACCCCGGCGCCAACAGCACCAAAAACAAAGGATCCCCGCTGTCTGCGGGCCGTCACGGCCCGCAGACAGCGGGGATCCTTTTCGTTACTGCGGCGTGGTGCCGCCGCGGGTGGTGCTGCGTTGCTTGGTGCTGCATCTCTTGGTCTTGCATTGCCTGGTACGGCGCTGCCTGGTACTGCACTGGTGGGCCCTACCGGGATCGAACCGATGACATCCACGGTGTAAACGTGGCGCTCTACCAGCTGAGCTAAAGGCCCCTGCGGCGTCCCAGCCTACCGCGCCGCAGGCCACACGCCTAATCCGGCGCGCCGGGCCGGTCCCCTGCCCGCAGCCGCTCCACGGCCCTCCGGTAGTCCTCCGGGTCCCGCCCCTGCCCCACGGGGGTGGCGAAGCGGGCGGCCACGCGACCTCCCGAGACCAGGAACGTGGAGCGGGTGGCCATGCCGCGCACCGCGTCGAAACACCCGAACGCGGTAGCGGTGGCCCCGTGCGGCCAGAAGTCAGCGAGCAGGTCGAACCCCAGGCCCAGTTCCTGCGCGTAGGCGCGCAGGGCGTACTTGTGGTCCACGGACACCGCCAGGATCCGCACTCCCCGGGACTGCAATTCGGGACGCAGCGCCTCAAGCGCCTCCAGCTCCCCGGTGCAGACCCGGGAGAAGGCGAACGGAAAGAAAACCACAAAGTAGTCCCCCTCCCCCAGCCCGCCTTCCCGCCCCGGGCCGAGGCGCTCGCCGTACTGGTTCTCCAGCAGGAACTCCGGCACCGCATCACCCGGCTGCGGGCGCGCACCGGCTGCCACGGCCGCGCCCTCGGCGGGACCGGCGTCGTACCGTGGCCCGGGCACGGGCACTCGGGCCTGCGGCGCTGGCACTTTGGCCTGCGGCGCTGGGACCACTTCTAGTTCTTGCGGCGGGCCACCAGCCGGGAGGCCGCCCAGTCGCGGGACACGCCCTCGGTCTTGGTGACGTGCAGGCCGGCGGTCGGCGCGGCCTCCTGGATGTCCATGGGCGGCACGTAGCCGTCCCGGCCCGACTTGGGGGTCAGCAGCCACACCACGCCCCCCTCCTGCAGGCTGGTGAGGGCGTCGACCAGTCCGTCCACAAGGTCGCCGTCGCCGTCCCGCCACCACAGCAGGACCGAGTCGACGACGTCGTGGTCCTCCTCCGTCAGCAGTTCGCCGCCGATGGCATCCTCGAGTTCCTCCCGCAGATCGAAATCGACGTCGTCGTCGTATCCGAGTTCCTGCACAAGGTTCCCGTCCTTAAAACCCATCTTGGCCGCGGCCCCGGTGGTTGCCGCTCCGGCGTCACTCACGTCACTCCTCCTGCTGGTGTATTCATTTGGGTCCAAGCCAACACCCTTTTGCCCGCTCCATCAAGCGAGACCCCGCATGACACGCCGCAGGGCGCTTTTGGCGGGGTGGCTGTATCACGCGCGCAGCGCCTCCGCGCGGCAGGGCAGCGCTTAGTAAATACGCATCCCGCAGGCCGGAGCACTACAGTGGGTCCGAAGGTCCGGACCGTCTACCCGACGGAGCCGGCAATCCAAGCGGCCGCTGCCGCACGCTTCGTCCGGCCGAGCACGGACGTGACGCGAACCCCCGCTGTACCCGTAACGAGGAGAAGTTGGACGTGGCTGAAGAGGAACACATTTCCCACATCCGGAGCGGCTTGACCAGCCAATTGCCGGACCGCGACCCCGAAGAGACCGCCGAATGGCTTGAGTCCTTCGATGACCTGGTGGAAACCCAGGGAACAGAACGAGCCCAGTTCATTGTCCGTTCGCTGCTCCAGCGCGCCGGGGCGAAGAGTGTCGGCGTGCCGATGGTGACCACCACCGACTACGTAAACACCATTCCCGTCGACCAGGAGCCGCAGTTCCCGGGCAACGAGGAATTTGAGCGCCGCTACCGCGCCTACATGCGCTGGAACGCCGCGGTCATGGTGCACCGCGCCCAGGACCCGTCCATCGGCGTCGGCGGGCACATCTCCACCTTCGCCGGCGCAGCCACCCTCTACGAGGTCGGCCAGAACCACTTCTTCCGCGGCAAGGACCACCCGGGCGGCGGGGACCACGTCTTCTTCCAGGGCCACGCCTCCCCGGGAATGTACGCCCGCGCCTTCCTGGAGGGCCGCCTCTCCGCCGAGGACCTGGACGGCTTCCGCCAGGAGAAGTCCAAGGAAGGCCACGCGCTGCCCTCCTACCCGCACCCGCGTTCGATGCCGGACTTCTGGGAGCACCCGACCGTCTCCATGGGCCTGGGGCCGATGAACGCCATCTACCAGGCGCAGTCGGACCGCTACCTGCACAACCGCGGCATCAAGGACACCTCCCAGCAGCACACCTGGGCCTTCCTCGGCGACGGCGAAATGGACGAGCCCGAATCGCGCGGCCTGCTCCAGCTGGCTGCCAACGAGAAGCTGGACAACCTGACCTTCGTGGTCAACTGCAACCTGCAGCGCCTTGACGGCCCGGTGCGCGGCAACGGCAAGATCATGCAGGAACTCGAGGCCTTCTTCCGCGGCGCCGGCTGGAACGTCATCAAGGTCGTGTGGGGCCGCGAGTGGGATGCCCTGCTCAAGAAGGACACCCACGGAATGCTCGTGGACATCATGAACCAGACCCCGGACGGGGACTACCAGACCTACAAGGCGGAGTCCGGCGGATTCGTGCGCGAGCACTTCTTCGGCAAGACCCCCGAGACCAAGGAAATGGTCGCCGACCTGACGGACCAGGAGATCTGGAACCTCAAGCGCGGCGGGCACGACTACCACAAGGTGTACGCCGCCTATAAGTCCGCCATGGAGTTCTCGGGCAAGCCGACCGTCATCCTGGCGCACACCGTCAAGGGCTACGGCTTGGGCCCCCACTTCGAGGGCCGCAACGCGACCCACCAGATGAAGAAGCTCACGCTGGAGGACCTCAAGGCCTTCCGCGACCACCTGCGCATCCCGATCACGGACGAGCAGCTCGAGGCCAACCCGTACCGTCCGCCGTACTACCACCCGGGCTCCGACGCGCCGGAGATCAAGTACATGATGGAGCGCCGCGCCGCGCTGGGCGGATTCGTTCCGGAGCGCCGCGAGAAGCACGCGCCCCTGGAACTGCCCGGCGAGAAGGCCTACGAGGTCGCCAAGCGCGGCTCCGGCAAGCAGCAGGCGGCCACCACCATGGCGTTCGTGCGCCTGCTCAAGGACCTGATGCGGGACAAGGAGTTCGGCAAGCGCATCGTTCCGGTCATCCCGGACGAGGCGCGCACCTTCGGCATGGACTCGTTCTTCCCGACGGCGAAGATCTACAACCCCAAGGGCCAGAACTACCTGTCCGTGGACCGGGACCTGGTCCTCGCGTACAAGGAGTCCCCCGCCGGGCAGATCCTGCACGCGGGCATCAACGAAGCCGGCTCGACCTCCGCGTTCACCGCGGCCGGCACCGCCTACGCCACCCACGGCGAGCCGCTGATCCCGATCTACATCTTCTACTCGATGTTCGGCTTCCAGCGCACGGGCGATTCCTTCTGGGCCGCCGGCGACCAGATGACGCGCGGCTTCATCATCGGCGCCACCGCGGGCCGCACCACGCTCACCGGCGAGGGCCTGCAGCACGCGGACGGGCATTCCCCGCTGCTGGCCTCCACCAACCCGGCCGTGGTGACCTACGACCCGGCCTTCGGCTACGAGATCGGCCACATCATGAAGGCCGGCCTGGAGCGCATGTACGGCGGCAGGCACGAGGACCCGAACGTGATGTACTACCTCACGGTGTACAACGAGCCGATCGTGCAGCCGGCCGAGCCGGAGGAGCTGGACGTCGAGGGCCTGCTTGGCGGCATCTACCTGCTGGCCCCGGCCAAGGTGGACGGCCCGCGCACCCAGCTGCTCGCCTCCGGTGTGGCGGTGCCGTGGGCGCTCGAGGCCCAGCAGATCCTCGCCGACGAGTGGGGCGTCTCCGCCGACGTCTGGTCCGTGACCAGCTGGAACGAGCTGCGCCGCGAGGGCCTGGCCGCGGAGGAGGAGGCGTTCCTGAACCCGGGCGCCGAGGCGCGCGCGCCGTTCGTCACCCGCCAGCTGGCCGGCGCCACCGGCCCGGTGGTGGCCGTCAGCGACTTCATGAAGGCCGTGCCGGACCAGATCCGCCAGTTCGTCCCGAACGAGTTCGCCACCCTCGGCGCCGACGGGTTCGGCTTCTCCGACACCCGCGCCGCCGCCCGCCGGTACTTCAAGATCGACTCGCACTCGATCGTGGTGCGCGCGCTGCAGATGCTCGCCCGCCGCGGCGAGGTCGACGCCGCCGCCCCGGCACGGGCGTTCGAGAAGTACCAGCTTGACAACGTGAACGCCGGCACCTCCGGCAACACGGGCGGCCCCGCGGAGTAGCGGCGCCCTGCGGGCCTGCGGCGGACCGCGCCACGACGGCGGCGGGACCCTTCCCCTGGAAGGGTCCCGCCGCCGTCGTTTTGTAGCCTTCTCACAAAATGCGACCATTCAACCGGGGCGCGTATCCTCTTTCCATGAGCGAAGATCGACCCGGCACGCAGGCGCCGCGCATCCGGCCGGCCCGGCAGCCCAAGGCCAGCCCGGAAACGCTCGCCCGGCTGAAGAACCACCTGGGGGTGCTCTCCACCGTCGCCCTCAAGCACCTGGACCAGTCGCTGCCCTGGTACCGCGGCCTGCGCCCGGAAGAACGCGCGGCGCTGGGGCTGGTGGCGCAGAAGGGCATCTCCTCCTTCGTCTCCTGGTATGAGCGCCCCCAGTCCCCGCAGTGGGTGCTCAACGACGTCTTTGGCGCCGCGCCCAGCGAACTGACCCGCTCCATCAGCCTGCAGAAGGCCCTGCAGCTGATCCGCACGATCGTGGAGGTGGTGGAGAGCCAGGTGCCGGACATCGCCCCGGAGGCCGAGCACCCGCAGCTGCGCGAGGCGGTGCTGCGCTACTCCCGCGAGGTCGCGTTCGCCGCGGCCGACGTCTACGCGCGCGCCGCCGAGTCCCGCGGCGCGTGGGACAGCCGGCTGGAGGCGCTGGTGGTGGACGCGGTGCTGCGCGGGGAGAGCCCGGACGCGCTGCGCTCGCGCATTGCCGCCGTCGGCTGGAAGTCCCAGACGGACATCCGCGTCATGGTGGGCACCACGCCGGAGGTCGCCGGCGCCGGCTTCGTGGGAGACCTGCGCCGGGCCGCGGTGCGCCACACCAAGGACTGCCTGGTCGGGATCCAGGGCGACCGGTTGATCCTGATGCTCGGAGGCATGGAGGAATCCGAGTCGGAGCAGGTCTACACCCGGCTCAGCGAGTTCTTTGGCCCGGGCCCGGTGGTGTACGGGCCCCCGGCGCCCACCCTGCGCGACGCCGCCGCCTCCGCGCACGCCGCCTTCGCCGGCATCGCCGCCGCCCGCGCCTGGCCGCAGGCCCCGCGCCCGGTCGCCGCCGACGACCTGTGGCCCGAGCGCGTGATGGACGGCGACGACGCCGCCCGCTCCTCGCTGGTGAACAACATCTACCGGCCCCTCGAGAAGGCCGGCAACGGCCTGGTGGAAACCCTGGCCAGCTACCTGACGCTGGGGCATTCGCTGGAGGGGACGGCGCGCGAACTGTTCGTCCACGCCAACACCGTGCGCTACCGGCTCAAGCGGGTGTGTGACGTCACCGGGTGGGATCCGCTGATCCCGCGCGAGGCGTTCGTGCTGCAGACAGCCCTCGTGGTGGGGCGTCTCGATTCCGGCAAAGAGTTGTAGGATTCCTACAACGACGCGAGTGGAGGTTGGTGCCCCCGGACACCGGGGAGGGCCTGCCTCGTTTGAAAAGGTGGAATAGTGCTAGCAATCGTGTGCCCAGGCCAGGGATCCCAGACCCCCGGCTTCCTGTCCCCCTGGCTTGAGGTCCCCGGCGTCGCCGGGCACTTGGCCTCCCTCTCCGAACTGACCGCACGCGACCTCGTGGAACACGGGACCGTTTCCGACGAGGAGACCATCAAGGACACCGCCGTCGCCCAGCCGCTGATCGTCGCGGCCGGCCTGGTGGCCGCCCGCGCCCTCTTTGGCTCCAGCCTGCCCTCCGGCGCCGTGCTCGCCGGGCACTCCGTCGGCGAGGTCACCGCCAGCGCCCTGGCCGGCGCCCTGCCCGAGGGCGAGGCGATGGTGTTTGTCCGCGAACGCGCCAACGCGATGGCCGCGGCCGCCGCGGAGGTTCCCACCGGCATGGCTGCCGTCCTGGGCGGAGACCCGGAGGAGGTCCTGGCCGCCATCTCCGCTGCCGGCCTGACCGCGGCCAACGCCAACGGGGCCGGGCAGACCGTCGCCGCCGGCACCCTGGAGGAGATTGCCGCGTTCGCCGCCGCACCGCCGGCCAAGGCCCGCGTCGTGCCGCTGAAGGTCGCCGGCGCCTTCCATACCCACCACATGGCTCCGGCGGTGGGCGTGCTCGAAGCCCTGGTGCCGTCGCTGCATCCGGCCGATCCCGCCGTCACGCTGCTGAGCAACCACGACGGCGCCCCCGTTGCCTCCGGCGAGGCGAACCTCGCCAGCCTGGTCGCGCAGGTTTCCCGCCCGGTGCGCTGGGACCTGTGCATGCAGCGCCTGGCCGACCTCGGCGTCACCGGCATCCTGGAGCTTCCCCCGGCCGGAACCCTGGTGGGCCTGGCCAAGCGCGGCCTCAAGGGCGTCGCGACGCTGGCCCTGAAGTCCCCGGAGGACCTGGACGCCGCGCGCGCCTTCGTCGCCGACCACACCGCCCTTCGAGAGGAACAGAACTAACGTGACTGCCGCCCTGGCGCAGAGCCCCCTGCGCGAACACACCCGCATTCTCGGCGTCGGAGCCTTCCGCCCGGACGTGATCGTCACCAACGAGGACGTCTGCCAGTGGATCGACTCCTCCGACGAGTGGATCCGCCAGCGCACCGGCATCGTCACCCGCCACCGCGCCGACGCCTCCACCTCCGTCGTGGACATGGCCGAGGGAGCCGCCCGCGAGGCGCTGGCCCAGGCCGGCATCGAGCCCTCCCAGCTGGGCGCGGTCATCGTGGCCACCGTCAGCTCCCCCTACGCCACCCCGTCCGCGGCCGCCGAGCTGGCCGGGCGCCTTGGAGCCACTCCGGCGCCGGCGTTCGACCTCTCCGCCGCGTGCGCGGGCTACTGCTACGGCGTGGCCCAGGGTGATGCACTGGTCCGTTCCGGCATGGCCGACTACGTCCTGGTCGTCGGCTCGGAGAAGCTCTCCGACTTCATCGACAACCACGAACGCACCATCTCCTTCCTGCTCGGCGACGGCGCCGGCGCCGTGGTGATCGGCCCCTCCGAGACCGCAGGCATCGGCCCGTCCATCTGGGGCTCCGACGGCACCAAGTCCAGCGCCATCGGCATGACGCACTCGCTGCTGGACCTGCGCGACGTCGCCCTGCAGGCAGAGGAGGAGCCCACGGGCGAGGCGCTCGTGGCCGGCACCGAGGCCAAGCTGTGGCCGACCCTGCGCCAGGACGGGCAGACCGTGTTCCGCTGGGCCGTCTGGGAGATGGCCAAGGTCGCCAAGCGCACCCTGGACGCCGCCGGCATCACCGCCGACGACCTGTCCGCGTTTATCCCGCACCAGGCGAACATGCGCATCATCGACGAACTGGCCAAGCAGCTGAAGCTTCCCGAGTCCGTGGCGATCGGCCGCGACATCGCCGACGCCGGCAACACCTCCTCCGCGTCCGTCCCGCTGGCGATGCACCGCCTGCTCAAGGAGCAGCCGGAGCTTTCCGGCGGCCTGGCCCTGCAGATCGGCTTCGGCGCGGGCCTCGTCTTCGGCGCACAGGTTGTCGTCCTGCCCTAGGCTTGGACGGGGAAAAACACCACCACAAACCAGACCGCCGCGGCGGTGTGAAAAAACGTCGGGCCCTGCCCGGCCCAAACGAAAAGGAGCCACCATGGCTAGCAACGAAGAGATCCTGTCCGGCCTGGCCGAGATCGTCAACGAAGAGACCGGCCTTGCCCCGGAGGCCGTCGAGATGGACAAGTCCTTCACCGACGACCTGGACATCGACTCCATCTCCATGATGACGATCGTCGTCAACGCCGAAGAGAAGTTCGACGTCAAGATCCCGGACGAGGAGATCAAGAACCTCAAGACCGTCGGCGACGCCGTCAACTTCATCGCCGCAGCCCAGGCCTAGTCCTCGGCCACAGGCCCGTGCGTCCGTGAAGGACGCGCAGGATCCGCTGGATCCACCGGGGCGGCCCCGCAGCAGCAGGGTCGCCCCGCCCGCACCCGCCCCACGCGTCCGGAGGACCTCCTCCGACTCAGCACAGAGAGTTTCCTATGGCCCGCAAAGTTGTAATCACCGGCCTTGGCGCCACCACGCCGATCGGCGGGGACGTGCCCACGCTGTGGGGCAATGCGCTCAAGGGCGTTTCCGGCGCCCGCACGCTGACCGAAGACTGGGTGGAGGAGTTCAACCTGCCCGTCACCTTCGCCGCCCAGGCCTCCACCCCGGCCTCCGAGGTCCTCTCCCGCGTCGAGATGAAGCGCATGGACCCCTCCACCCAGTTCGCCGTGGTCGCCTCGCGCGAGGCCTGGAAGGACTCCGGCATCGAGGAGATGGACCACGACCGCCTCGCTGTGGCCTTCGCGACCGGCATCGGCGGTGTCTGGACGCTGCTGGACGCCTGGGACACCCTCCGGGAGAAGGGCCCGCGCCGCGTCCTGCCGATGACCGTGCCGATGCTCATGCCCAACGGCCCGGCCGCCGCGGTCAGCATGGACCTGGGTGCCCGCGCCGGCGCCCACACCCCCGTGTCCGCCTGCGCCTCCGGCACCGAGGCCCTCAACGTGGGCCTGGAGCTGATCCGCAGCGGCAAGGCCGATGTGGTGATGTGCGGTGGCGCCGAAGCCGCCATCCACCCCATGCCGATCGCCGCGTTCGCCGCCATGCAGGCCCTCTCCCGCCGCAACGACGAGCCCGAGCGCGCTTCCCGCCCCTACGACACCGCCCGCGACGGCTTCGTCATGGGTGAAGGCGCCGGGGCCCTGGTGCTTGAGGCCGAAGAGCACGCGCTGGCCCGTGGGGCGCGCATCTACGCCGAGCTGGCCGGCACCTCCGTCACCGCGGACGCCTACCACATCACCGCCCCGGACCCGGAGGGCCTGGGCGCCACCCGCGCGCTGAAGGGGGCCATGTTCGACGGGCGCATCCAGCCGGAGGACGTCGTCCACATCAACGCCCACGCCACCTCCACCCCGGTGGGCGACAAGCCCGAGTACACCGCCCTGCGCGCCGCCTTCGGCAAGCACGTGGACAACCTCGCGGTCTCCGCCACCAAGTCCCAGATGGGCCACCTCCTGGGTGCCTCCGGCGCCGTGGAGTCGGTGCTGACCGTGATGGCTGTATACGAGCGCCGCGCCCCCGTCACCATCAACCTGGAGAACCAGGACCCGGACATCCCGCTGGACGTTGTCACCGGCTCCCCGCGCGATCTCCCCCAGGGCCCGATCGTGGCGCTGAACAACTCCTTCGGCTTCGGCGGCCACAACGCCGTCGTCGCAGTCCGCAGCATCTAGCCGCGGCAGGCACACAGGACCTTTACGGCCGTTGCGGCACCCCCGGCCCGGGGGCGCCGCAACGGCCGTTTGGCGCTTAAGGCCGCACGGTCCCGCGGTGGCGTTCCCCGCGGCACCGGTGTTCCCCGCACCGGTGTTCCCCGGGCCGGTGGCCCCGCTGGAGGACGGGGTCCGGGCCCGGGGCCCCCGGGCAAAGTGGGCGGCCCTGTGACTGGAGGATGCGGCGCTGGAGGATGCGGCGCTGGAGGATGCGGTGCCGGGACGGCCCTGCGCCGGCCCGGCGGGTCTGTTCGACCCGGTATTTATGGGGCCCTTGACCTATCCGGCCCTGTATCTATCCAACCTGGTGATCTATCCAACCTGGTGCAGCCAGCGGACCGGTGCCCCGTCGGCGGCGTAGCGGAACGGCTCGAGTTCCTCGTCCCACGCCTCCCCCAGCGCCAGCGACAGTTCGTGGTAGAGCACGGCCGGGTTCCCGGCGCCCTGCTCGTAGGCGTAGCGGATGCGGTCCTCGGTCACGACGATGTTCCCGGCGCTGTCCGTGGTCGCATGGAAAATGCCCAGCTCGGGAGTATGCGACCAGCGGCTGCCGTCCACGCCCCGGCTGGCCTCCTCGGTAACCTCATAGCGCAGGTGCGCCCAGCCCCGCAGCGCCGAGGCCAGTTTGGCGCCGGTGCCCGGCGCGCCGGCCCACCCGATCTCCGCCCGGTACATTCCGGGCGCGGCAGGTTGGAGCGTCCACTTCAGGTCCGTCCGCTGGTCGACGACGGACCCGATGGCCCACTCGATATGGGGGCACAACGCAGTAGGGGCCGAATGCACAAAAAGTACGCCCCTGGTCATTGCCTCAGACATGCCATCCTCCAGTTGCTTTGGTACGTCTTCCCCAACGACCACAGCCACCCGGGTTTCCGACTGTCCGACGGAATTCATTCTGCCCGAAGAGAGCATCCCCCGCCAGCTGTAAATATTGTGACGCTCTCTGTTGTTCCATGTCAGGCTTCAAACTTCCGGCGACGGTGACCGAACGTGCCACATTCCACACGCCGGTCCGGCCCTTCCTGCTCCCCAAGTTGGGTCCATCAATTGCGTGAGCCGGAAAAGCACGCCCGCTCCGGGCGCTCACGCCGGCAGGGAGAGGCGCGGCGAAGGCCACGGCCCCGGCGGACCCCCGGCCGCGGGTGCGGGTCCCGGGACGGGATCCGGAGGGGCCGGAACGGGTGGATTCAGGCGCGCGGGTGGGCCTGCTGGTAGCTGGCCCGCAGGCGCTCGACCGACACGTGGGTGTAGAGCTGGGTGGTCGCCAGGGAACTGTGACCCAGCAGTTCCTGCACCGCGCGCAGGTCCGCGCCCGCGTCCAGCAGGTGGGTCGCGGCTGTGTGCCGCAGGGCGTGGGGGCCGCGGGCGGCGGTGTCTCCCAGCCCCTCAAGCGCACGGGAAACCACCTCGCGCGCCTGGCGCTGCCCCAGCCGGCCCCCGCGCACCCCGAGGAACAGTGCCGGGCCGCTGCCTCGGGCCGCCAGCAGGGGCCGCCCCCGACGCAGCCAGTCGTTGAGGGCGTTCAGCGCCGGCTGGCCGAACGGAACGGTACGTTCCTTGTTGCCCTTGCCCACCACCCGCAGCGTGCGCCGGTCGTGGTCCACGTCGTCAATGTCCAGGGCCACCAGTTCCCCCACCCGGATGCCGGAGGCGTACAGCAACTCCAGCAGGGCAAGGTCCCGGTCGGCGAGCGCAGCTTCGCGGGGGTCGGCCTCACGGGCTGGGGCGGACGCGCCGGTGGGCTCAGGGACGGGGGACGCAGCGCCGGTCCCCCCGCCGCGGGAGGCTGCAGGGCCGGTGGCGCGGCCCGTGTCCCGTCCCGCGGAGGCGCCGTCGAGCAGCCGCTGCATCTGGCCCTGCTGCAGCACGTGCGGCAGGGACTTTTCCGGGCGCGGGGACTGCAGGCGAAGGGAGGGGTCCTGCGGGACCAGTTCCTCGCGCTTGGCCCAGGCCAGGAAGGTCCGGGCTGAGGCCGCGTGCCGGGAGAGGGTGGAGCGGGACTTTCCGGCAGCCTGTTGGCCCCCGAGCCACAGCCGCAACAGGGACAGGTCGATGTCGGCGAGCCGGGTGGCGCCGTGGCCCGCGCAGTAGGCCAGCAGGGAGGCGGCGTCGCCGGTATAGGCACGTACGGTGTGGGCGCTGCGGGCCTTCTCGAACTCCAGGTGGCGCGAAAATCCCTCAAGCGCGGCCGCGAACTCCACTGGAAGCGGCGCGGCGGCCCCGGCCTTTCCCCCACCCTCCTGGAGGGCGCCAAAACGGGAGGATCGGGAGCGCGATGCGGCGGGGTCGGACATTTCTCCACTTTGCCCCGCCGCCGGCACCGGACCAAGCAAACACGCCGATAAAGCTGCGCCGGTAGAACTGCGCCGGTAGAACTGCGCCGGCAGAACTGTGCCGGCGCAGGCCATGCGGTGCCCCCCGCCCGGCGATCCCACCACCGGGCCGGGTGGCGCCGCCTCCGGGGGGCAGCACGGCCTCCGGGGCAGATTCCGGTCCCTCCGTGAGGGGGCGGACTCAGTCGGGGCGGGCACGCTGCCATCCGTCGCCGAGCCGCCGGGCCAGTCCGCGTGCCTGGAGGCGGGAAAGCCCGCCGAGCACGGCCCCGATGCCCAACCCCGCGACCACCCCCAGCTTGTCCGGGGTGCTCGTGGCACGTACCGGCAGCGCATCCAGCAGGAGAAGGTCCTGGATGTCGAGCCCGTCGTGGGGCCGGGCAGCCTCCCGGCTGCGTGCGGCCTCCCCGCTGCCCTGGCCCGCGCGGTCCTCCGGCACCCCCCGGCCGGCCGGGGCCGCCGGGGTCTCTGGCGTGGCCGGGCCGCCTGCGGCGCGGGGGCCCGCCTCCCCTTCCCTGCCGGAGCCGACGTCGGAGCGCGGGAACGGGGGCCTTTGGCGCCTGCCCAACAACTCCAGAACCTCGGCGGCGTCGGTCACGGCCAGGGCAGCCCCTTCCCTGAGCAGCCGGTGGCATCCCGCGGAATTGGCCGAGTACACCGAGCCGGGCACGGCCCCCACCTCCCGCCCCATCTCCGCGGCCCGGTGGGCGGTCGTGAGCGCCCCCGAACGCCACCGGGCCTCCACCACCACGGTGGCGGCGCAAAGGGCCGCGATCAGCCGGTTGCGCTGGAGGAAGCGCCACCGCGTGGGTGCCGTGCCGGGGGACACCTCGGCCAGCAGCACCCCTGCCGCGGCGACGCGGCGCAGCAGGTCCTCGTTGCCCGCGGGGTAGAACCGGTCCAGCCCTCCGGCCATCACTGCCACCGTCGGCGGAAGACCCCCTGGCGGCACGGGCCGCGCAGCCGCCGCGCTTGCGCTATGGCCTGCGCACTGGCCCGCGCACTGGCCCGCGGCAAGCGCGGCCTCATGGGCCCTGGCATCGATGCCGTAGGCGCCCCCGGAGACGACCGTCACCGCCTCCCGCACCAGGGCCGAGGCCAGCTCGGCGGTCACCTGCCGGCCGTAGGCGGTCGCGTCGCGGCTGCCCACCACGGCCACCAGATCTCCCACCGGCGGCAGCGCCGGAGCCTCCACTGTGCCCCGCCACCACAGGCACAGCGGCGCGGCCAGGCCCAGCGCGTCGAACTGGTCCGGCCAGCCGGGGTCCTCCGGCACCAGAAGTCCGCCGCCGAGGCGGCGCATGGTGTCCAGGTCGCGTTCCGGGGCGGCGTCGGGCAGCCGCGGGCGCCAGCGCTCCAGTCCGGCACCCAACCGGTGCTCGGCGCGCGTCGCGGTGAACCCTTCCAGCAGTTCGGCCACGGCCTGCTGTTCCCGCGCGGGGGCCTTTCCGTCGCGGGCGCCAATGAGGCGGAAGGCCTCCTCGGGGCCCGCCACCGCCACGAGGGCGAGTCCGGTCAGGTCTGAGGGCTCCATCAGCCGGGCCAGGCCGGCGCGGGCCACCCGGACGGCATCGGGGACGTTCATGCCGCCTCCCCCTGGGCCGGGTGGCGCAGCTGGAACGCCACGTCCACGTCCGCGGCCTGCGGACGGCTTCGTCCGGCCAGGTCGCTGACGGTCCAGGCGATGCGCAGGACCCGGTCATAGCCGCGGGCCGTGAGTGTCCCGTGGTCCATCGCCCGGTCCAGGGACGCGGTCGCGTCCGCGGGCAGCCGCAGCGGCCCGCGCAGGAGGGAGCCGCCCAGTTCGGCGTTGCGCGCCAGCCCCACGGCGGCGAGCCGCTCCACCTGCTGCTGCCGGGCCGTGGCCACCCGCCGGGCCACCGCGGCGCTGCCCTCCCCGGGCGAGGCGGAGCGCAGGTGGCCGGCGGTCACGCGTGCGACGGTGATCTGGAGGTCTATGCGGTCCAGCAGGGGGCCCGAGAGCCGCTGGAAGTAGCGGATCCGCTGCATCGGGGAGCACCGGCAGTCCCTGCCCTTGCCGGAGGAGAGCCCGCAGGGGCAGGGGTTGGCGGCCAGCACCAGCTGGAACCGCGCGGGATACGTTGCAGCCCCTGCGGCGCGGTGGAGGGTCAGTTGCCCGGACTCCAGCGGCTGGCGCAGGCTGTCCAGCGCCTTGGCGGAGAACTCCGGTGCCTCGTCCAGGAACAGGACGCCACGGTGGGCCCGGGAGGCGGCGCCGGGGCGGGGAAGCCCTGAGCCTCCGCCAATCAGGGCCGGGGTGCTCGCGCTGTGGTGCGGGTTTTCGAAGGGCGGGCGGCGAATCAGCCGGTCCACCGGGCCTCCTCCGCCGGCCAGGGAATGTATCGCCGTCGTCTCCATAGCCTCCCGGTCGGTGAGGTCCGGCAGCAGTCCCGGCAGCCTTTCGGCGAGCATCGTCTTGCCGGCCCCGGGCGGGCCGACCATCAGCAGGTGGTGTCCGCCCGCGGCGGCAACCTCCAAGGCGTAGCGGGCCTGCTCCTGCCCGGCGATGTCCGCCAGGTCGGGGGCGCCGGCGGCTCCGGGCGCCCCGGGCGCCCGGGGCGCCCCGGGCGCCCGGGGCGCCTTGTCCGGCGTTCCGGCCGATGCGCGGTTCCGCAGGTTCCCGTCGTCGGAGCGTTCTGCCCAGGCCGGGGCGGGGGCGGGGCGCTCCAGCTTCGCCGGGTCCGCCCCGAACTCGGCCAGGACGTCGGCCAGGTGGCCGAAGGCGGTGACTTTGGCCCCCGGCACCAGCCGCGCCTCCGCCGCGTTTCCCTCGGCGACCACCACCCGCGGCCGGCCCGAGGCCACTGCGGCCATGACGGCGGGCAGGATGCCGGCGACCGGGCGCAGGTACCCGTCCAGTCCGAGTTCGGCGAGGTAGACCACGCCGGGCGGGGCGGCGATGTCCCCGGCGGCGGCCAGGGAGGCCACGACGATGGCCAGGTCGAACGCCGAGCCCCGTTTGGGCAGGGAGGCCGGCACCAGGTTCACCGTGATCCGCCGCGCGCTCAGGGGCATGCCCGAGTTGCGGGCGGCGGCCCGGATCCGGTCCCGCGATTCGGCCAGGGACGCATCCGGCAGGCCCAGCAGGACGAAGCCGGGCAGGCCGCCCCCCAGATCCGCCTCCACCTCCACCAGGTGCCCGTTCAGGCCCACCAGGGCCACCGCGGCGGCCCGGCCGAGGCTCATGGCTGCACCGCCCGATAGTGCTCGATCAGCGGACGCCCGCGGGGTGGGAGCACGATGGCCACCACATCGATCCGCGCCCGCTCCCCGTCCCGCCCCTTTTCCCGGCACCAGATCCGGGTGAGCACACACAGCCGGACCAGCTTCCGGGGGCCCACAGCCTCGGCGGGGTGCCCGTACCCCAGCCCTGCCCGGGTCTTCACCTCCACGCCCACGACCTGCCCCGCGTCCTCGGCGACGATGTCCAGTTCCCCGCGCGCGCAGCGCCAGTTCCGCTCCAGCACGGCCATGCCGTGCTGTTCCAGGAAGGCGGCGGCGAGGTCCTCCCCCGCCGCCCCCAATGCTTGGTTTGCTCCCATTGCCTGCACCTCCGCCACCAGCGTCGTCCCATGCCAACGGCCCCGGGGCGATGCCCGGGGCCGTTGTGGATGCCCGCCCGCGCGGGTGCGGCTGTGGAGGGCCGGCGCGGCAGGTCCTGCCGGGCCGGCCGGGGAGCTAGTGGCCCATTCCCGCATCCTTGGGGATGGTGAGGTCTTCGCTTTTGCTCAGTTCCTCGATGTTGACGTCCTTGAAGGTGATGATCCGGACATTCTTGACAAACCGCGCGGTGCGGTACACGTCCCACACCCAGGCGTCCTGCAGCGTGACGTCAAAGTAAACCTCACCGTCCGCGGAACGCGCCTTGAGGTCGACGTGGTTAGCGAGGTAGAAGCGCCGCTCCGTTTCGACCACGTAGCTGAACAGGTTCACCACGTCCTTGTATTCGCGGTAAAGCTGCAGTTCCATGTCGGTCTCGTAGTTTTCGAGGTCTTCGGCACTCATTGTTTCCTCCTGGTCTCGAAGACTATTGTGCCTGATCGGCAATGGTCAGCCGCCAGCTGTGGCGGTGCTGGGCGCTGGCGCCCAGCGCGGCGATCGCGGCGCGGTGCGCCTGTGTCCCGTATCCCTTGTTCACCGCCCACCCGTAGCCGGGAAGTTCGGCGTCGTAGTCGGTCATGAGGGCGTCGCGCTCGACCTTGGCCAGCACGCTGGCGGCGGCGACGGAGAGGCATTGCAGGTCGGCCTTGACTTTCAGCCGCACGGCCACGTCGACGCCGTCGTCCCCGCCGGCCCCGGCGCCGCCGTCCAGTCCCTCGAAGAGGGCCGGCTGTTCGCGCCGGCCGAGCCAGTCGAGGTTCCCGTCCAGGAGCACGACGTCGGGCCGCGCGGCGGCCGCGGCGGCCCAGGCGCGCGTGCCGGCCAGCCGCAGCGCCGGCACCAGCCCGAGCGCGTCGATCTCCTCGGCCGAGGAGTGCCCCACGCCCCATGCCGCCGCCCAGGCGCGAATCAGCGGCACCAGGGCCAGGCGGTCGGCCGGGGCCAGGAGCTTGCTGTCGCGGACGCCCTGCAGCGGTCCCGCCCGGAGCGGGTCGACGACCACCAGTCCCACGGTGACGGGTCCGGCCAGGGCGCCGCGGCCAACCTCGTCGCATCCTCCCACCAGGCGGAAGCCCTGCGCGGCGAGGGCGCGCTCGGTCTCCAGGGTGGGGTCCTGGACCGCCGTCTTGGAGGCCGGCACCTTGGTGGCCGGCGCCTTAGGCCTCAGTGCCCTGGGGGTCCGCGCCTTGGCTGGTGCCGTGGCCGGTGTCAGAGCCGGTGTCAGGGCCGGTGTCGCGGGCAGTGTCTTGGCCGGCGGCGCCGTCGGTGCGGGGGCCCCGCGGCGCGGGCCCGGGCCGGTGGCGGCCACGGCCTAGCCGGCCCCGTCGGCGGGCACGGCCGCAAAGACGTCATGGTAGTCGGCGACGATGCCGATGCGCCCCAGCGGCCAGGCGATCACGGTGGTTTTGCCCTCGACGTCCCCAATGTCGACAAACCCGCCGTCGATGTCCTCGTGGTACCGGGAGTCGGCGGAGGCGTCGCGGTGGTCGCCCAGCACCCAGAGCTTGTCCTGCGGCACCGTCACGGAGAACTCCTCGTCGGAGGGCGAAGCCCCCGGCCAAACATAGGGTTCGCTGATCGGTTCCCCGTTGACCAGGATCCTCCCGTCCGCGTCGCAGCACTCGACGGTGTCCCCCGGCAGCCCGATCACGCGCTTGACCAGGTGCTGCTGGGACGAGTCCGGAACGAGCCCGACGAAGGCGAGGAACCCGGACACCGGGTTCACCTCCGCCGCGGCCGTCTCGCCGAGCCATCCCTTGGTGTCCTTGAAGACCACCACGTCACCGCGTTCCAATCCGAACGGGCCGGGCACCAGCAGGTTCACGAAGATGCGGTCGTTGACCTCCAGGGTTGGCTCCATGGAGCCGGAAGGGATGTAGAAGGCCCGGAAGAAGAAGGTCTTGATGACAAAGGAGAGCACCAGCGCGATGCCGGCGATCATCAGGATTTCCTTCAGCCACCCCCAGGCTCCCTGGGCGGCCCGGGCACCGCGACCGGCCCCGGTTCCACGGTCGGCCCGGCGTCCGCGCCTGCGTCCCGGCATGCGTCCCTGCCGGTGCCCGTGCGCGGCGGCAGGATCCTCCGTGCCGTCCGGCTTTGACATGGGCCCGTCCTTCCTCTGCTGGTTCTCAACGCCGTGCTGGTTCTCAACGCCGTGCCGGTTCCCGACGCCGTGCCCGTGCCCGCCGGGTGCGCCGCCGCCGTTCATTCGCCCTCCCGCGGCAGCGCGGCGGCACGGTCGAGGGGCCAGACCACGGAGGTGACACGTCCAAGGATGCGCTCGACCGCGATCATCCCGCCGCCGGGCGCCCCCAGCAGGGCACGCGAGTCGGCGGAGGCCGCGCGGTGGTCGCCCATCACCCACACCCGCCCCTCCGGAACGGTCGCCACAAAGCGGATGTCGCTGGCCGCGTCCCCATCGTAAACATAGGGCTCCTCCAGCGGTTCGCCATTGAGCAGGAGCATTCCGTCCGCATCACAACACTCTAGGGTGTCCCCGCCCACCGCGATAACCCGCTTCACATAGGAGGTTCCGCCGCCGGAAAGGTGCAGGGCGCGCAACAGCGCATCAACGGCATCCGGACGCTGGTAGGGCAGGAAGGAACCGCGGCCGTCGAAGACCACGACGTCGCCGCGGCGCACCTCGCCGCCGCGGTAGGCCGTGCGGTCCACCATGATGCCGTCACCCGGGGCGAGCAGCGGCTGCATCGATTCGCTGCCGATGCGGTGGAAATCCACAAGGGTGGCACGCACGATCACGGCGACAACGGCGGCGGCCACGAGTGCGCCCACGACAAGGCGCCAGCCCCGAAAACGGGACCGGCGCCTCGCGCGCCCCGGCGACGGATCGCGGGGGCTGGGTTCTATCTGCAAGATCGGCTGGGGCGCCCGGAGGCGTCCGCGGTTCGGATCAGGCTACTTGGCGGTGCCGAAGTCGCGCTTTTCCTTGATCTTGGCGGCCTTGCCGTGGCGGTCGCGCATGTAGTACAGCTTGGCGCGACGCACGTCGCCGCGGGCGACGACCTCAATCTTGTCGATGATCGGGGAGTGCACCGGGAAGGTACGCTCCACGCCGACGCCGAAGGAGACCTTGCGGACCGTGAAGGTCTCGCGCACGCCGTCGCCCTGGCGGCCCAGGACGAAGCCCTGGAAGACCTGGACGCGGGAGTTCTTGCCTTCAATGATGTTCACGTGCACCTTGACGGTGTCGCCGGCGCGGAACTCGGGAACGTCGTTGCGCAGGCTTGCTGCGTCGAGGGAATCGAGAATATGCATGGATATTCCTCCTAGGTGGCCGCCACGGGTCCTCCACCATGAACGCGACGGAGGTCCCGTCCCCGAGGGGACAGGGCCGTCTCGCCGAAGCTGGTTCACCGGCGGATCCGGATTCGGATGCCGGGCGGCCCGGCTGTTGGCCCGCTCCCCCCGTGGCAGGAGCTGGCCCAGCAGGCACAAACACCCATTTTGCCACAGCATCGGCGGCCAGGCGAATCCCCCACCAGGTGAATCCCCCGCAGGGCGGTTCTCCGCCGGTCGCGGTCAGGCGGGGTGTGCGGGCGCTTCCGGGTCCCCGCCGGCGTCGGGGCGCCGGACGATCCGCCCCTGGTCCAGCATGAAGCCCGCATGCCAGAGCGTGTCGCGGTCCTTCGCGTTCAGGGTCGCCGGGTCCAGCGCAAGGATCAGGTCCGGGCGGCGGGCCGCGGTGCGCCGGAGCTGTTCGTTGCGGCGGTGACGGGCGATCTTGCCGTGGTTGCCTCCGAGCAGGACCTCGGGCACCGCGCGCCCCTCCCACACCGCGGGCTTGGTGTAGACGGGGTACTCGAGCAGGCCGTCGGAGTGGGACTCCTCGACGAGGGATTCGGGGTTGCCGACCACTCCCGGGACCAGCCGCCCGATCGCCTCCACCATGGCCAGCACCGCGACCTCGCCGCCGTTGAGGACGTAGTCGCCCAAGGAAACGGGGCGGACCTCGAAGCGTTCGGCGGCCCATTCGAGCACCCGCTCGTCGATGCCCTCGTAGCGGCCGCAGGCAAACGCCAGGTGAGGCTCCGCGGCGAGCTCGTGGGCCATCGCCTGGGTGAACACGGCCCCGGCCGGGGACGGGACGATCAGCAGCGGCTTCCGGCCCGGCGGCACCGGAGACGTCTCAGCGATTTCCGCGAGGGCGGCCGCCCACGGCTCCGGCTTCATGACCATGCCCGCGCCGCCGCCGTAGGGGGTGTCGTCCACGGTGTGGTGCCGGTCGGTGGTGCGCTCGCGCAGGTCCTGGACCCGCAGGTCCAGCAGGCCCTCGCGGCGGGCCTTGCCGATCAGGGACAGGTCCAGCGCGGCCAGGTATTCGGGGAAGATGCTGACGACGTCGATGCGCACCCTAGTCCCGCCCCTCCGCGTCGTCCCGGTTGAGTTCGAAGAGCCCCGGCGGCGGGGTGACAACCACGAACCCGCCCTCGAGGTCCACCTCGGGAACGATTTCCTCGACGAAGGGCACCAGCACCTCGGCGCCGTCGGCGGCCTCGACGATCAGCAGGTCCTGCGCGGCGTGTGTGCGCAGGCCGGTGACCTTGCCCACGGAGGCGCCATCCACGCGCACGTCCAGGCCCTCGAGCTCGTGCTCATACCAGGCGTCCTCGTCGTCCTCGTCGTCTTCGGCGTCTACGAACAGCTGGGCCCCGCGCAGCGTTTCGGCCGTGTTGCGGTCGCGGACCTCCTTGAAGGCCAGCAGCAGGATGTCCTTGTTCCAGCGGGCGCCGGCGACCGTGAGCGTGCCCAGCTTGGCCGGCTCGACAATCAGTTCGGTGCCGGGGAGGAAGCGTTCCTCGGGGGCGTCGGTCATGACCTGGACGGTGACCTCGCCGCGGATTCCGTGCGGCTTGCCGATGCGTGCGACCTGGAGGCGCATGCTTGCTCCTTCTTGGGGTGTCTCTGGCGGGGTGCCCGGCCGGCCCCTGGACCCGCGGGCCCGTGGCGGTGGGACAGGGCGGGGGCGGGTACTTCGGGGCCCTGGATGGGGCTTTTAACGGCACCGGCCCCGCACCGTGTTCGGTGCGGGGCCGGTGCGCGTGGGTGATGCCGCTTGCGCGGCTACCGGCGGCGGTCCGTGTCGACAACGTCGACGCGGATCGGCTCGCCGTCGGCCAAGGCCGCGACCACGGTGCGGAGGGCCTTCGCGGTGCGTCCCTGGCGGCCGATGACCCGGCCCAGGTCGTCCGGGTGGACGCGCACCTCAAGGGTCTCCCCGCGGCGGTTGCTCTTGAGCTCAACGGTCACGTCGTCCGGAGAATCGACGATTCCGCGCACCAGGTGGTCGAGCGCCTCGGCCAGCACTGCTACTCGGCCTCGGTGGCTTCAGCCTCGGCGGCTTCGGTCTCCTCGACCTTGGCGGCCTTCTTGGTGATGGCCTCGGGCAGGATGACCGAGCCCTTCTGCGGCACAACGAAGGCCTCCTTCGGAGCCTTGCTCTTCAGGGTGCCTTCCTGGCCCGGCAGGCCCTTGAACTTCTGCCAGTCACCGGTGATCTTCAGGATCGCGGCAACCTGCTCGGTCGGCTGGGCGCCGACGGACAGCCAGTGCTGGGCACGCTCGGAGTTGACCTCGATGAACGAGGGCTCCTCGGTCGGGTGGTACTTGCCGATCTCCTCGATGGCACGGCCATCGCGCTTGGTGCGGGAATCCGCGACAACGATGCGGTAGTACGGGGCGCGCATCTTGCCGAAGCGCTTCAGGCGAATCTTAACGGCCACTTTTGTGGTCACTCCTATTTCTGGTGAAAAGGTCGAACCCGGGTTTCTGCTCCCGTGGGGCGGGCCGTACTTCGCGGGTTCAAAGGACAAGACGGCGCGCGGAGAGAGGGGCCACGTGCCATCGAGTACCTTGCCATTATGCCAGAGGGTTCCCTTCTCCGCTAACCGCACCGGCGTGGCGGCGCGGCGTGGCGGCGCGGGGCTCAGTCCCGGCGCAGGATCCCCGGCACCGGCGGCAGCTCCGGCATGAGCCGGCGGCCCGGGCCGGTGCTGCCCGGGCGCTGCCGCGGCGTGGCATCGCGGCCGTCCTCGAGTTCGGCCGTCCCGCCCAGCTCAAGCGCCCACAGCGCGGCGGCGGCCCGTTCGCCGTCGGCCGGTTCCAGGAGCCGGGATACCGCTTCGGGGTGGGAGAACGCGGCCTCCACGCCGTCCGGGGCGGTGAAGACCGTCCCGGACGTGTCCCAGGTGCCGCCGTCGAAGACCAGGGAGAGCGAGCCGCCGTCGGTCCCGGTGGCGAAGTCCTGGACCAGCAGTCGGCCCAGGCCGCCGTCCAGACCCAGGCGGCGCAGCGCCCGCTCGGCGGTGGCGCGCGGGGAGGATTCCGGGCGGACCGCCCCGCCGGGCAGCTTCCATATCCGGTCCGCGCCGCGGACCAGCAGGACGCGCCCGTCCGGGCGGCGCAGCAGCACCGTGGCGACCACGCGGTGGCGCCAGCGCCCGCTCAGGAAGCCGTCCAGGCCGGTGGTGGTCATCGTGCCCGGGCCCGCCCGCCGGGGCCTACTTGCCCAGGAACTTCTCGAAGCCCTTGGGCAGGTTCAGGTCCTCGGGCTTGAAGTCCTTCGCGGCGTTGCCGAACGCGGCGCCCGCCGGCAGCGAGGGCTTGCGGTTGGCAGCCTCGGCCGCCGCCTGGGCGGCCTTGGCCGGGTTGCCGTACTTCTGCTTCTTCTTGGCGCCGCCCTTGGCCGGGGCCTTCTTGGCGCGGCCGCCCGGCATGCCCGGCATGCCGCCACCGGCGGCCATGCGCTTCATCATTTTCTGCGCCTCGGTGAAGCGCTCCAGCATCGCGTTGACCTCGGACACGTGCACGCCCGAGCCCTTGGCGATGCGGGCCCGGCGGGAGCCGTTGATGATCTTGGGGACGCGGCGCTCGTGCGGGGTCATCGAACGCACGATCGCCTCGATGCGGTCGATCTGGCGCTCGTCGAACTGCTCCAGCTGCTGGCGGGACACCTGGGCGCCGGGCATCATCGTGAGCATCTTCTTCAGCGATCCCATCTTGCGGATCTGCTGCATTTGGGCCAGGAAGTCCTCAAGGGTGAAGTCCTCCTGGTCGACGAACTTCTTCGCCATCCGCTCGGCTTCGTCCTTGTCCCAGGACTTCTCGGCCTGCTCGATCAGGGTCAGGATGTCGCCCATGTCGAGGATGCGGGAGGCCATGCGGTCCGGGTGGAAGACCTCGAAGTCGTCCAGGCCTTCGCCGGTCGAGGCGAACATGACCGGCTTGCCGGTGACCGAAGCCACCGAGAGCGCGGCGCCGCCGCGGGCGTCGCCGTCGAGCTTGGAGAGCACGACGCCGGTGAAGTTCACTCCGTCGTTGAACGCCTGGGCGGTGTTGACCGCGTCCTGGCCGATCATCGCGTCGATGACGAAAAGGACCTCGTGCGGGTTGATGGCGGCACGGATGTCCGCGGCCTGCTGCATCATCTCCGCGTCCACGCCGAGGCGCCCGGCGGTGTCGACGATGACGATGTCGTGCTGCTTCTGGCGGGCCTCGGAAACGCCGTTGCGGGCCACCACCACGGGATCGCCCGTGGAGGCCTCGAACTCGGAGGAGACCCCCGGGTGCGGCGCGTACACGGGCACGCCGGCGCGTTCGCCGTTGACCTGGAGCTGCTTGACGGCGTTGGGACGCTGGAGGTCGCAGGCGACCAGCAGCGGGGTGTGGCCCTGGCCCTTGAGCCACTTGGCCAGCTTGCCCGCGAGCGTGGTCTTGCCGGCGCCCTGCAGGCCGGCGAGCATGATCACCGTCGGCGGGTTCTTGGCCAGGTTGATGCGGCGGGTCTCCCCGCCGAGGATGCGCACCAGTTCGTCGTTGACGATCTTGACGACCTGCTGGCCGGGGTTCAGCGCCTGGCTGACCTCCTCGCCCAGGGCGCGTTCCTTGACGTGGGCAGTGAATTCGCGCACCACGGGCACGGCGACGTCGGCATCCAGCAGCGCGCGGCGGATCTCGCGGACGGTGCCGTCGACGTCGGCCTCGGTCAGGCGGCCCTTGCCGCGGAGGTTCTTGAAGGTCGCTGTCAGGCGGTCGGAGAGGGAATTGAACACGTGCAGTGCACTTCTTTCGCTAGGCGTGTCTGCGTGCGGGCGCCGCCCGCTGGACTCAACATCCAAGCCTAGCAAGGACGGGCAGACAACGGGACGCAATGGTGGCAGTGTGGAGATCGTGGCCGCAGCCCAGAACCGTCGCGTGAAGACCCTGCTCATCCTCGGTGCCTCGGGGGACCTGACGGGGCGCCTGCTGCTGCCCGGCCTGGCCGGGCTGGTCGGCACCGGGCGCGTGCCCGGGCTGGTGCTGGTCGGGGCCGATGCCGCCGGCTCCGGCGAAGGGGCCTGGCGGGACCGCGTGGAGCGGGTGTTCGCCGAGGCGGGGCAGGCGGCGGACGACGCCGGCAGGGGCCACTTAGCCGCGGTCGCCGCCGCCACGCGGTACCGCGCCGGGGACGTGACGCGGCCCGGGGTGCTGGCGAATATGCTGGCGGAGCTGGAGGGCCCGACGGCCGTGTACTTCGCGCTGCCTCCCGCCGTCACGGAGGCGGCCTGCGCGGTGCTGGCACCGGAGGAGGTGCCGGAGGGGACGACGCTGGTCCTGGAAAAGCCCTTCGGTTCCAGCGCGGAGTCGGCGCGGGAGCTGAACCGCACGCTGGCCCGCCTGGTGCCGGAGCCGAACATCCAGCGCATCGACCACTTCCTGGGCAAGGCCACGGTGCTCAACATCCTGGGCCTGCGCTTTGCCAACCGGCTCCTGGAGCCGCTGCTGGGCCGCGAGCACGTGGCCCAGGTGGAGATCGTCTACGACGAGGACCTGGCCCTGGAAGGCCGGGCCGGCTACTACGACCGCTCCGGGACGCTGCGGGACATGATCCAGTCCCACCTGCTGCATGTCCTGGCCCTGCTGGCAATGGACGCCCCGGCTTCCCTGGGGGAAAGGGACCTGCGCGACCGGATCGCCGAGGCGCTGCGGGCGGCCTCCGTGCCGGGGGACTTCGCCCGCACCACCCGCCGGGCCCGCTACACGGCAGGGCGCAGCCAGGGCCGGCCGGTGCCGGACTATGCGGCCGAGGCGGGGGTGGACGGATTCCGGGGCACCGAGACGCTGGCCGAAATCGAGGTCCGCGTCGGGAACGGGCGGTGGGCCGGGGTCCCGTTCATCCTGCGCTCCGGGAAGGCGCTGGGGCGCCGGCGCAAGGAGGCCGTAATCACCTTCCGGCCGGTGGACCACCTGCCGGAAGGCTTCCGGGGGCACGATTCGCCGACGCGCCTGCGCATCGGCTTCGGCCCGGACACCCTGGCCCTGGAACTCGACATCAACGGGCCCGGGGACCCCTACACGCTGGACCGGGTCGACCTGCGCGCGGACCTCAACTCCCCCAACCTGCTGCCGTACGGCGAGGTGCTGCTGGGGGTCCTGTCCGGGGACCCGACGCTGTCGGTGCGCGCGGACACGGCCGAGGACTGCTGGCGGATCGTCGAACCGGTGTTGGCAGCCTGGGCGGCCGGGGAGGTTCCACTGGAGGAGTATCCGGCCGGCAGCGGCGGACCGGCAGGCTGGGCGTCCCCTCCCCCGCCCCAGTCCTGACCTCCGGCAGCGGCACCGGGAGCAGGACCGGGCAGACAACGCGGAAAGGGGCCGCCCCGGCGCCGTACGTGGTGTACGGCGCCGGGGCGGCCCCCGAGTGGCTGCGCGCCGTCGTGGCTGCGCGGCGTGTTGCGTTTGGTCTACAGTGCGGCGTCGCCGCGCTCGCCGGTGCGCACGCGCACCGCTTCCTCGACCGGGACCACCCACACCTTGCCGTCGCCGGCCCGGCCGGTGTTGGCGGTGGCGACCAGGACATCGACGATGTCCCCGGCCCATTCGTCGCTGACCAGGACCTCGACGCGCACCTTGGGCAGCAGGTCGACGGTGTACTCCGCGCCGCGGTAGACCTCGGTGTGTCCGCGCTGGCGGCCGTAACCGCTGGCCTGGCTGACCGTCAGGCCCTGGACCCCGTAGCTCTCCAGGGCGCCTCGGATCGACTCGATCTTGTCCGGCCGGACAATTGCCGTGACCAGTTTCATGCCTTTGCCTCTTCCTTCTTGTGGCTCTTCAGGTGACCGGAGGTTGCCGGGTGCGGAACGAAGCTGCCGCCGGTGCCCAGGCCGCCGAACTCGTAGGCGGTTTCCGCATGCTGCGTCAGGTCGACGCCGGAGATCTCTTCCTCGGCCGTGATCCGGAAGCCGATGGTCTTGTGGATGGCAAGACCGATGATAGCGGTCATCACACCGGAGAAGACGATCGCCACGACCGCCGCCACGGTCTGGGCGCCCAGCTGGGCCAGGCCGCCGCCGTAGAAGAGGCCGCCGCCGGCGCCCTCGGCCGGCAGGGCGACGAAGCCCAGGGCCAGGGTGCCGATCAGGCCGGAGACCAGGTGCACGCCGACGACGTCCAGGGAGTCGTCATAGCCGAAGCGGTACTTGAGGCCGACCGCGAGGGCGGAGGCGGCGCCGGAGATGATGCCGAGGCCGATCGCGGCCAGCGGGGACACGCTGGCGCAGGCCGGGGTGATGGCCACCAGGCCGGCCACGATGCCGGAGGCGGCGCCCAGGGAGGTCGGGTGGCCGTCGCGGATGCGCTCGGTCAGGATCCAGGCGAGCATCGCGGCCGCCGGGGCGACCATGGTGTTGATCCAGATCAGGCCGGCTTCCTCGGCCGTGCCGGCGGCACCGCCGTTGAAGCCGAACCAGCCGAACCACAGGAGGGCGGCGCCGAGCATGACGAACGGGATGTTGTGCGGGCGCTGGCTCGGGTCCTTGCCGAAGCCCTTGCGGACACCCAGGATCAGGGCCAGGACCAGGCCTGCGACGCCGGCGTTGATGTGCACCACGGTGCCGCCGGCGAAGTCGATCGCCTCTCCGGCCCAGCTGCCGATGGCCCCCTCGGCCCCCAGCAGGCCGCCGCCCCAGACCCAGAAGGCCAGCGGCGCGTAGACCAGGGTGACCCAGATCGGGGTGAACAGCGCCCAGGCCCCGAACTTGGCGCGGTCAGCAATGGAACCGGAAATCAGGGCGACCGTGATAATCGCGAAGGTCGCTCCGTACCCTGCGCCGATCAGGTCCTCGCTGTTGAGGATCGCTTCCATGCCGAACTGGGTGAAGGGGCTTCCGAAGAGTCCGCCGACGTTGTCGCCGCCGCCGGCCATCGAGTGGCCCCACAGAACCCATACGACCCCGGCCATGCCGACGGCGACGAAGCTCATCATCATCATGTTCAGCACGCCCTTGGCGCGGGTCATGCCTCCGTAGAAGAATGCCAGTGCTGGGGTCATGAGCAGCACCAGTGCCGCGCAGACCATCATCCAGACGTGACCTGCGGTCAGATCCATTCCGTCCTCCTGTGATTGGTGCGATTTCCGCTTGCTACAAGCGTCACGGACTCGTGTTTCGGCCAGCGGAGGCGGTTGTTTCGCGGCAGTTACAGGATGCGGCGCCGTGTAAAGAAGTTGTGGCCCGAATGTTGCGTGCGTATTACGCCACCCGGGGACGGCGCCGGGGCATGTCCGTCCCGGGGGGGCATCACTACACTGGGACCCATGACCGAGCAGGAACGGGTCCCCCCGGGAGCGGACGCGGCTCCCGGCGGCGGCGCGGGCCTCCCGGCCGGCACGGCATCCGGGTCCGCGCAGGCCGGGGGCGGCCCGGTCCCGCGCCGGGCCGGTCCCGAGGCCATCGACACCTCCCTGCGCCCTCCGGCCCAGCGGCACCGCACCTTTGCCTGGATCCTCGCGAACACCGCATTGGCCAACGTCACCACCAGCTACCTGTGGTTCGCCCTGACGTTCTGGGTGTACCTGCAGACGCGCAACGTGATCGCCACCGGGGTGGTCGGAGGCGCCTACATGCTGCTGGTCGCCTTTTCCAGCATCGGTTTCGGCACCTTCGTGGACCGCTACCGCAAGCTGGCCGTGATGCGCTTCGCCGCCGCCTTCACCCTGCTGATGTTCATGGCGTCCGGGGCCCTGTTCCTGCTCACTCCCGCCGCCCGGCTGCTGGACCTGGCACAGCCGTGGTTCTGGGTCTTCTCCCTGCTCATCCTGGCCGGGTCTGTGGTAGAAAACATGCGCAACATCGCCCTCTCCACCACGGTCACCATCCTCATCGAACCGGACCGGCGGGCCAACGCCAACGGGCTGGTGGGGATGGTGCAGGGACTGATGTTCATCCTCACCTCAGTGCTTTCCGGGCTCTCGGTCGGGGTGCTGGGCATGGGCCGGACGATCCTCGTCGCCCTGGCGCTCACGGCGGTGGCGTTCGCGCACCTGCTCACCCTGCGCATGCCCGAGGAGGTCCGCGCGGCCCCCACGGACGCGCAGGGCGGATTCGACCTGCGCGGCTCCCTCGCCGCCGTGCTCGCCATTGCCGGGCTCTTCGCGCTGATCCTGTTCTCCACGTTCAACAACTTCATCGGCGGCGTCTACATGGCCTTGATGGATCCCTACGGCCTGGAGATGTTCCCCGTGGAGCTGTGGGGGACCTACCTGGCCCTCGGCGCCAGCGGATTCATCGTTGGCGGCGCGCTGATCGGAAAGTTCGGGCTCGGGTCCAATCCGCTGCGCACCCTGCTCATGGCGGTCGTTTTGATGGGGATTATCGGCGCGGTGTTCACGCTGCGCGAGTGGGCATGGCTGTACATCGCCGGCATCTGGCTGTATATGGCCCTGGTGCCTTTCGTGGAGGCCGCCGAGCAGACGGTCATCCAACGGGTGGTGCCCCTGCCGCGGCAGGGCCGGGTATTCGGGTTCGCGCTGGCCTTCGAGTCCGCAGCGGCGCCGCTCACCGCGTTCCTCATCGCGCCGGTGGCGCAGGTCTGGGTCATTCCGTACGCCCGCTCGGCCGAGGGCGCCGCCCGGCTCGCCCCGCTGCTGGGCGAGGGCACCTCCCGGGGCATCGCCCTGATATTCCTGCTGGCCGGGACCACCCTGGTCGCGGCCGCGCTCCTGGCCTTCCTGGCCCCGGTCTACCGCCGGGTCTCCGCGTCGTACGCGCGGGCAGCCCGGGAGGCCCCGGACGCGGAGGGCGCCCCGGGCTAGTCCCTAACCGTCCCGGAGGGCGTCAGTCCAGGAGCGCGTCCACGAACGCTTCGGCGTCGAACGGGGCCAGGTCGTCCGGGCCCTCGCCCAGGCCGACCAGCTTCACCGGGACCCCGAGCTGGCGCTGGATCGCGACCACGATCCCGCCCTTGGCGGTGCCGTCGAGCTTGGTCAGGACGATGCCGGTGACGTTGACGACCTCGGAGAACACCTTGGCCTGGTTCAGCCCGTTCTGCCCGGTGGTCGCGTCCAGGACCAGCAGCACCTCGTCCACCGTGGCCTGCTTCTCGACCACGCGCTTGATCTTGCCGAGCTCGTCCATCAGGCCGACCTTGTTTTGCAGGCGGCCGGCGGTGTCGATCATCACGACGTCGACCTCCTGCTCGATCCCGGCGCGCACCGCCTCGAAGGCGACGGACGCCGGGTCCGCGCCGTCGACGTCTGCCTTGACGGTCGGCACCCCGACGCGGTCGCCCCACGTGGCCAGCTGTTCGGCCGCGGCGGCCCGGAACGTGTCCGCCGCACCGAGCAGGACGTCCTTGTCCTGGGCCACCAGGACGCGGGCCAGCTTGCCGATGGTGGTGGTCTTGCCCACGCCGTTGACGCCGACGACCATCACGATGGCCGGCCGGTCCGGGTGGCGCTGGGAGGCGAGTTCCCGGTCCATCGACGGGTCAACGAGCCTGACCAGCTCCTCGCGCAGCATGTCATGGACGTGCTGGGGGTCGCGGCTGCCTTCGACCTTGACGCGTTCCCGCAGCGCCCCGACCAGTTCCTGCGTCGGTTCGGTGCCGAGGTCCGCCAGCAGCAGCGTCTCCTCGATCTCGTCCCAGACATCCTCATCGATCGTGTCCCGGGACAGCAGGGCCAGCAGGCCCTTGCCCAGGGCATTGTTGGACCGGACCAGGCGGGCGCGCAGGCGGGCCAGGCGGCCGCGGACCGGGGCGGGAACCTCCAGGACCGCAGCCTCCGGAAGCTGCTCCACCCCCAGGTCGGGGCCGACGGGCGGGGCCTGGGCGGGTTCGACGGCGGGGGCCGGCGCGGCCGGGGCCTCGGGTTCGGCCACGGCGGTGCCGCCCGAGCCCGCGGGCTGGTCGTTCGCGTCCCGGGTGCTGGTGTAGGTGCCCGGAGGCGTCTTGCGTCCGCGCAGCAGGAAGGCGGTGCCGACGCCGAGGATCAGGACGACGGCGGCGACAGCGATGATCAGAAAGAGGTCTTGGGTAGGCACGAAACAAGCTTCTCACAGCCGCCATCCCACCGCCGTGCCGCCGCGCAGGAAAGGACCGCACGCCCCGCGCGCCGGGCGGGGCGTGCGGCTAGACTCGTCCCGTCATGGACACTCCCCCTCCTCCCTCTGGCCCCGACCCGTCCCCAGGGCACCGCTCCACCCCGGATCCCCGGCCGGTTGGCCCGCGCGGCACGCCTGCCGCCGGCGGCGCGCGGGAAGGCGGATCCGGGGCGGCGCCGCAGAAACCGGCGCCGCAGAAACCGGCCCCGCAGGAACCGGCCCCGCAGGAACCGGCCCCGCAGGAACCGGCCCCGCGAGAACCGGTGCCGCGCGAGATCCGGGTGCTGATCGCGGCGGCGTTCCTGATTGCGATCGGGTTCGGGCTGATCGCCCCGATCCTGCCGCAGTTCGCGCGCAGTTTCGACGTCGGAGTCGCGGCCGCGGGCATGATCGTGAGCGTGTTCGCCCTGACCCGGCTGCTCTTTGCCCCGGTCAGCGGCCGGCTCACGGACCGGCTGGGGGAACCGGCCGTCTATGTCGGTGGCGTGCTGACCGTGGCGGTGTCCACCCTGCTGTGCGGCCTGGCCGGGGACTACGCGCAACTGATGTTTTTCCGTGCCCTGGGCGGCATCGGGTCCACGATGTTCACCGTTTCGGCGATGACCATGATCGCCCGCCTGTCGCCGCCCTCGATGCGCGGGCGGATCTCCGGGATGTACGCGACCGCGTTCCTGACCGGCAACATCGCCGGACCGATCGTCGGCGGCCTGCTTGCCGGGCTCGGCTACCGGCTGCCGTTCTTCATCTACGGCGGAACCCTTGTGGTCGCGGCCGGGCTGGTCTTTGTCCTGCTGCGCCATGCCGGCACCGGCAGCCGCGGCAACGCCGCCGCCAAACCCCCCATGTCCGTGCGCGAAGCCCTGGGGGTGTCCACCTACCGGGCCGCCCTGTGCTCGGGCTTCGCCAACGGGTGGTCCACGTTCGGGGTGCGCACGGCGCTGGTGCCGCTCTTCGCCGCGCAGACCTTCATCCATGGGGATGCCTACGCCGGGGTGGCGCTGGCCCTGTTCGCCGCCGGCAACGCGGTGTCCCAGCCGTTCGCCGGCAGGGTGAGCGACCTCTACGGGCGCAGGGTCCCGCTGATGTCCGGCCTTGCGGTGGCCTCGCTGGCCATGGCGGGCATCGGCTTCACCTCCTCCGTGCCCCTGTTCCTGGTCCTGGCGGTCGTCTCCGGCGCGGGCACGGGTTTCATGAACCCGGCCCAGCAGGCCGCGGTGGCCGACGTGATCGGGGCGGACCGCACGGGCGGGAAGGTCCTGGCCACGTTCCAGATGTCCGTCGACCTGGGCGCGATCCTGGGCCCGGTGCTCGCGGGGCTGATCGCGGACCGGCTCGGCTTCGGCTTCGCGTTCGGGATGACGGCGGCGATCGGGCTGCTCGGCGCGGCCGCCTGGCTGCCGGTGCGGGCCAGGCGCCCGGCCTGATGCCCCGGGCGGGCGCCTACCGGCCCCGCGCCTCGCTGGCGCAGTAGGCGGCCATGCCCGCAGCGTCGCGGGCCAGGATGAGCTCGGTCTTGCGCCGGTTCGCCTCGCCGAGCTGGCGCTGCAGGTCCGGGGTGATGAAGCGTTCCACGAAGGCCGCGTGGGCCAGGACCCAGCGGCGCTGTACGGGCCGCCGGAAGCGGGCGAAGCGCCGGGGCTCGTAGAACCGCAGGCATTTGCGCCGGTACAGGTCCAGCACCAGCAGCCCCGCCGTCCGCGGGTCCGGGGCCCCCTGGGCGAAGATCTCCGCGATCCGGGTGACCGAACGCACGTAGTCCTCGGGGACAACCGGCCTGCTGCTGATGTTGCCGCCGTCGTCGCGCCGGCGCAGCTGGTAGTAGTCGTAGTCGGCCAGCACGGAGGTCCGCCGCGACCGCAGGTAGCACTGCGAGACCACGATTCCGTCCTCGAGCCGCACCTTGCCCTCGGGGAAGCGGATGCCGTTGTCCACCAGCAGCCGGCGCCGGATCAGCTTCTGCGGCGCCAGGGACACCGCCGCCGTGCGCAGGGGCGCGTCGAGCAGGGTCTTCTCGAAGAGCGCCTCGCGTACGCCGCGGCCCCCCAGCCCCACCAGCTTCGGCAGCAGGACATCGACGCCGTGTTGCCGGGCGTAGTCCACCATCCGCCGCAGCGCCTCGGGCCCCAGGACGTCGTCCGCATCGCAGAAGAAGACGAATTCGGCCCGGCTCGCGGCCACCCCCACGTTGCGCGGCTTCCCCGGCCAGCCGCTGTTGGGCTGGTGGATCACCCGGGCGTTCGGGTTGCGCGCGGCGAAGTCCTCCAGGACCCTGCCGCCGGCGTCGGTGGAGCCGTCGTCCACGGCGATGACCTCGAAAAGCTGCCGGTCCATGTCCTGGTTCTCCAGGGATTCCAGCAGTTCAGCCAGGTACGGCATCGCGTTGTGGACCGGAACCACCACGCTGACCAGCGCCGTGTCCGCGCTGGAACTCTCCCCCGAGTCCCCCGCCGGGTGGGGCCGGCGGGCCAGGCTGCGGTACCGGTCCAGCGCTTGGCGGCGAACAATGCGGACGCGGCGCGCAAATTCCATGGAGCACCCTTCGGGTTGGCGGTGGGAATGCTCACATTCTGGCACACCGTGCCGGACTAGCCCTGCCGCTCGATCCGCTGGCTGATGACCGCCGACACCCCATCCCCGCGCATCGTCACACCGTAGAGCGCGTCGGCGATCTCCATGGTGCGTTTCTGGTGCGTGATGACGATCAGCTGGCTGGATTCGCGCAGCTCCTCGAAGATCGTGATGAGCCGGCCAAGGTTGGTGTCATCCAGCGCGGCCTCGACCTCGTCCATCACATAGAAGGGCGAGGGGCGCGCCTTGAAGATCGCCACCAGCAGCGCCACCGCGGTCAGCGAGCGCTCGCCGCCGGAGAGCAGGGACAGCCGCTTGATCTTTTTGCCGGCCGGCCGGGCCTCCACCTCGATGCCGGTGGCGAGCATGTCCGAGGGGTCGGTGAGCACCAGCCGCCCCTCGCCCCCGGGGAACAGCCGGGCGAAGACCCTCCCGAACTGGGCCGCGGTATCCGCGAAGGCCTCAGCGAACACCCGCTGCACGTGCCCGTCCACGTCCCGGATGATGTCCAGCAGGTCCTTGCGGCTGGCCTTGAGGTCCTCCAGCTGGGTGGCCAGGAAGCGGTGCCGTTCCTCCAGCGCGGCGAACTCCTCCAGGGCCAGCGGGTTGACCTTCCCCAGCGCCGCGAGGTCGCGCTCGGCCCTCTTGAGCCGCTTCTGCTGCTGCGCGCGGTCGTAGGGGACCTCGGTGGGCACCGGGTTCCCGTCGGCGTCGACCTCCTGGTGCAGCGCCGCCCATTTGTCCGTTCCCCCCGCGCCACCGGCCTCCGCGGACGGCACCGGCAGGTGCGGCCCGTAGTGCTCCAGCAGGTGCTCCGGGGTCATCCCGAGTTCCTCGATGGCCCGGTTTTCCAGCGCCTCCAGCCGCAGCCGCTGCTGTGCCCGGGCCAGTTCCTCGCGGTGTGCGGCATCGGTCAGGGAGGCCAGCTCCCGGCCCAGCTCCTCGGCCTCGGCGCGGACCCCCACCAGCCGCGCCTCCAGGTCCGTGCGCACGGCTTCGGCGCGGTCTCGGGCAGCCGCGGCCAGTTCCAGGGATGCCTCGGCGTGCCGCCCGGCGGTGTCCGCGGCCGCGGCGACCGCGCGGGCGGCGGCCGCCTGCCGGCGCCGGACCCGGGCACGGGCCTCGGCCTGGGCGCGGGCCCGGCGCTCGGTTTCGGCGGCCCGGGAGAGTGATTGGACGCGCCCGCGCAGGGAGCCGGCCTGCTCCTCGGTCCCGCGCAGGGCCAGCCGGGCCTCCAGTTCGCGCTGCCGGGCGCGGGTGGCTGCGGTGGCAAGCGCATCCCGGGTCCCCGTGGCCGGCTCGTCGTCTCCGTCGGCGGATTCCTGCGCCGCGTCGAGGCGTTCAACCGCTTCGGCGAGCGCCTCCTGTCCGGCCTCGATCTGGACCCGGGCCGCCTCCGCCCCGGCGGCGAGCCGGTCGCGTTCGGCCTCGCTCTGGCGCACCGCCGCCTCCAGCCGGGCCACCCCGGCTGCCTGCGCTGCGTTGCGCGTTTCGGCGGCACGCACCCGGGCCAGGGCGGCGTCGGCTTCCGCGCGGGCGCCTGCCGCCTGGCCCGCCAGCGCTCCGGCCTGGACGCGTGCCAGGGCCAGGGATTCCTCCGCCTCGGCCAGCCTGCGGGCGGTCTCCTCCACGGCCGCTTGGGTCTCCAGCAGCGAGGGAGCGGCGGCGGTGCCACCGGCGGCGGAGGCCGCGGTGAACACATCGCCGTCGCGGGTGACCAGCCGCCAGGCCGGGTCAGCGGCGAGCACGGCGGCCGCTTCCCCGGCATCGGCGACTACGGCGGTGCGGGCCAGCAGGTGCCCGACGGCGCCGGCCAGTTCGGCGGGGGCCCGCACCAGGGTTCGGGCCGGGACGGCGGGGGCCGGCGGTTCGGGTTCGGCCGGGGCGGCCGGTGCGTCGGCCAGCAGCAGGTGGACCCGGCCGGAGTTCCCGGCCCTGAGTCCCTCCAGCACCGTCCGGGCTGCGTCCAGCCCGTCGGCGGCCAGCGCTTCGGCGGCGGGCCCGAGCGCGGCGGCAATGGCGGCCTCGTGGCCGGCGGCGACCTCCAGCTGGAGAAAGACGCGCCCGCCGATCCCGGAGGGCGCGGCGGCCAGGACGTCCTCGGTCGCGTCCCTGCGGGCCAGCCCCTGGCGCAGGACTTCCAGGCGGGCGGCCAGTGCGGCGCGGTCGCGGTCGCGGCCAGCCTCCCGGGCGCGCACCTCCCGCACCCGGCCCTGAAGGGCGTCGGCGCGCTCACGGGCCGCGGCGAGCGCCGCCTCCGGGTCCTCGCCGCCTGGGCCGGGGGCCGCGGGCTGCTCCTGCGCGGCGGCCAGCTCGGCCTGGGCCGCGGCCCGGCGGGACTCGGCGTCGGCGGCGGCGGCGAGCAGGCGGCCGCGTTCGCCCTCGGCGGCCTCCACCCGGGAGCGGTGGGCGCCGACCTTGCCGGACAGCCGGGCCAGGCCCTCCCGGCGGTCCGCGGCGGCGCGCAGCAGCGCGGCCAGCCGGCGTTCTTCCTCCGCAAAGGCCTCCTCGGACGCCGCGCGGGCCTCAATGGCTTCCTCCAGCAGCTCGCGGCGGGCCTCGAGCTGTTCCTCCACCTCGGCCAGTTCCCCGCGCAGGCGGGCTGCCTGGTGCTCCAGGCGGTCCGGGTCCCGGCTAGGGTCCGGCTGCGCCCCGCCGGCGCCCAGCAGGCGGGCGCGCTCGGCGGCGAGCGCGGAGAGCGAGCGGAAACGTTCGCGGACCGCGCCGAGCCGGTACCAGGTGTCCCGGGCGGCGTTGACGGCGGGGGTTGCCCGCGCGGCGCCGGCCTCGAGGGAAGCCAGTTCGGCACGGACGGTCTCCAGCCGCGCCTGGACCCCGTCCTGCCTGGACCTCAGGGCCGCCTCGTCCGCGCTGTCCCGGGCGAGGTTCCCGGCCAGGGTGGCGAGGTCGTCGGCGAGCAGGCGGGCGCGGGCGTCGCGGACCTCGAACTGGACGGCCTGGGCCCGGCGGGCCACCTCGGCCTGCTTGCCCAGCGGGGTGAGCTGGCGGCGCAGTTCCCCGGTGAGGTCCTGCAGGCGCGCCAGGTTGGCCTGCATGGCATCCAGCTTGCGGACCGTCTTTTCCCTGCGGCGGCGGTGCTTGAGGATGCCGGCGGCCTCCTCGATGAAGCCGCGCCGGTCGTCGGCGGTGGCGTGCAGGATCCGGTCCAGCTGCCCCTGCCCCACGATCACGTGCATCTCCCGGCCGAGGCCGGAGTCGGACAGCAGCTCCTGGATGTCCAGCAGGCGGGCCGGTTCCCCGTTGATCGCATACTCCGACCCTCCGGCGCGGAAGAGCGTGCGGGAAATGGTGACCTCCGCGTACTCGATCGGCAACGCCCCGTCAGTGTTGTCGATGGTCAGTGAGACGTGCGCGCGGCCCAGCGGCGGACGGCCGGTGGTCCCGGCGAAGATGACGTCCTCCATCTTCCCCCCGCGCAGGGTCTTGGCCCCCTGCTCCCCCATCACCCAGGCCAGCGCGTCCACGACGTTGGACTTGCCGGAGCCGTTGGGTCCCACGACGGCCGTCACCCCGGGTTCGAAGTCGAAGACCGTCGCGGAGGCGAAGGACTTGAATCCGCGGACAGTGAGGGACTTCAGGTGCAAGGCGGCGGGCTTTCGCTGGGCGGGAAACGGAACCCTTCTCGATTCCGCCCATCCAATCTACCGTGCCGTTCCGCCGGGACGGTGCCGGGCGGCTGGAAGGACGGCTGGCAGGGCCGGCTGGAAGCAGGTCCAGCGCAGGGGGAACGGCCGGGCGCTGAGGCACCGCCAGGGGGTGACCGCCGGCGGGGGTGGGGGAAGCGTGAGGACCGCCAGGATGGGGTGGTGGTCGGAGGGGATTTCGCCCACGAACCTGCCCGTCCGGGGGTTGGTCCTTGCCACCAGTTCCCAGCGTCGGACGTCGATGCCGCCGGAGACCATGATGTAGTCGATCCGCTTGCCCGGTACCCGCGGCGGCGGGTTCCTGAATCCGTGGAAGCTGTTGAAGGTGGTGTTCCTGCGCGGCGCGTCCGCCTCCACGGTGTCCACGAACCCGTTCTCGATCAGCGTCCGCACCGGGTCCTGGTGAGCGTACGAATTCAGGTCTCCCATGAGGACCACCGGCAGGCCCACCGGTTTCACGGAGGTGCGCAGCGCCTTGAGGATGTTTTTCACCTGCCCGGTGCGGCATTTCTCCAGGTCCCCGCGTTCCTCGATGCCCTCGTAGTACAGGTGGGTGTTCACCGCCACGAACGCCGTGGACGGCGTGGCGCGCGTCCTGAACACCTGCCAGACCATCGCGCGGTCGTCCCACTCACACCAGTCGTTGTCCACGTTGACGGTTCCGCCGGAGCCGACGGGCTCCAGGGTTGCCGTGTTGTAGTAGATGTGGACGCCGAACTGGGCCTCCTCGTCGGCCGAGCACCGCCTGCGGCCGCAGTCCTCGAACCTGCCGTCGGAACCGGTCAGGGCCCGGTCGTACCCCTGGGGGGCAAGGACCCGGCGCAGGCTTTCCCACTGCGGGACGCCGTCGTCGTTCCCTTCCCAGTCGCGGGTGACCGAGGCCTCCTGGGCGCCGAGGACGTCCACGCCCTCGGATACGACCGTGTGGGCCACCGTGGAGCGGCGCACGGCCCACGGCCTGTCTTCGGCATGGTTCTCGGCCGTCAGGATGTTGAAGCTCATCGCCCTGATGCGGGCACCGGGGGAACTGGAAGGCCCCGGGTCCACGGCGGAGGACCGGTGGGCCGGCGCCGGTACGGGCATCCGGTCCGGTGCCGGCGAGGCGCGGTCCAGGCCCGCGCCGCCAAGGACAACCCCCAAGGCCAGCGCGATGGACGCCGCGCAGGCCGCAACAACCCGGTGGGACACCCCAAGCCACCCCCAATCGACCAGGGCCGGCATCCGGCACCCGGACACGTCACTTGCCGGGGGCCCCGGCCGCGGCAGTGCGGCCGGGGTCCTGGTCCGGCCCCCTTCCCCGGGAGGCCGGACGCGTTGGGCCCCAGCGTAGCGGCGGAATCAGCGCAGCATAAGGGAAAGCCGGATAGGCCCGGCCGTTCCCGGCTACCGCTTGGCGGCGAGGACCCGCCGCTTGATGCGGCGCAGGTCCCGTCCGAGCCGGCGGACCAGGCGGGGCCTGTTCCGCGTGGCCCAGGCCAGGGCGGCCCGGCCCCCGGCCAGGGGCTGGGCGGGCTCCAGCCGGCACTCGAGGGCCCCTTCCGCTCCACCCACCGAAAGCCGCAGCCCGGCGGGGTGCGAGGAAAGGATCGTGCCGGCCAGCGCCGTGACGTACACGTCGTACTCCCCGGGGGCGAGGCCGTCGGCCTTGACGCCTTCGTAGGCACGGGACGCGAAGTACGTGTGCCCATAATCACCCAGCGGATCCCCCACCCTGTTCCCCGGGAAGCTGCGCTTGCTGGTCCCGAGCGCCCGCGACGTCACCGGGGAGGCCGTCCCGGGCTTCACGAAGACCAGGTGGTACTGGATGTCCCCGTGCTTGGGGGCCCGCTGCCCGGGGAGCACGTAGCGGCCTTCGACGTGTACGCGGTTGCCCCGGGCCCAGGAGCCGGAAACCTCGAAGTGGCTGCCCGGCATCGGTGCGCCCAGCACGGGGCCCTTGTGCAGCGAAACGGACCCGCCCGTGGAGTGGAGGCGGACCAGTTTGCCGCCCATGACCATCGCGGCGTCGTGGGGATCGGCGGGCACGGCGTCGACCACGGTCGTCACGCCGTGCTGTGCGAGTTCGAGCCCGAGGCGGTACTGCCCGTCGGGAAGCCCCGCAAGGTTGATGCCTTCGCGCTTCCGCGAGGAAAACCGGCCGTGCGAATAGTCGCAGAACTCGTTCTCGAAATAGGTGCGGCTGAGCTTGTCGTCGGGCAGGGTGTCCAGGGTGTAGCCCTTGCGGTCCACGTCCGAGGCCAGCGTCAGTTTCCGGGAAAGGGGTCCGGATTTCCGGGTGTCCATGCCCTTGGTGAACAGGATCCCTTCGGGGTAAAGGCGCCCCTTCCGCAGCGTCAGCGCGGTCAGCCGGCCCACCGTCTCCCGGCGCTGGCGGACGGTTTCCAGCGAAGGCTGGGGCAGCGCCGAAACGAAGGACCCGATCCCGTTGCGGACATGGCCGTAGCGCGGCGGGGCGCCTTCGCCCAGGGCCGCGACGGTCGCCAGCAGCAGCGGGACGTTGTAGGAGGCCACGTCCCGGTGCCGCTTCACCAGGGGCGAGTCGGTCAGGACGAAGTTGAAGTTGTCATAGCGCTCGAAGTCGGCGAGGAAGGGGGCGATTTCCGTCTTGTACTGCCCGTCGGCCGGCGAGGAAAACAGGTAGATGTTGCGGGCGGTGTTGGTGTCGTTCGCCAGGAGGTCGGGCATGACCGCGTCGATTTCGGCGACGCCTTCGTCGGTGTCTTCCCCGATCAGCTGTCGGAGGATGTCCGGCCTGAGCTGCCGGTTCCCGCTGCCGATCGTCATGCGCGGCGATACCGCGACGATGTTGGGGTAGTCGTTGGCCAGCCCGTGGTAAAGGGCGCCGGTCGCACCCTTCGAGATGCCGAAAAGGGTGCAGTGGTGCTTTTCCAGGCCGCGTTCGAGCCGGATCTTCTCAATCAGGGCCGCCACGGCCTCGGCGACCCGGGTCCCGTGCTTGTGGGTGCGGATGTAATAGGAGAAGTCGCCATCGAACAGGTCCCGGATCCACAGGATGTCAGTGCGGATGCCGTCGACCACCGACCCGTTGAGGTCATAGCCCCTCTTCGGGCCGAAGCCGCCCGAGAAGACCACCAGAAGATGCCGCCGGTCCTGCAGGGAGCGCCGGTGTTTGTATATGACGGAAAGCCCTTCGTACACGAATTCATGGTCATCTGGGTGCATGGTCATCCTCGGGGGTTGCTGCGCGGGGAACCACCCCATTCTAGCGAGAAATGCCCGGTGCACCGGCCGGACGCCCACCGCCGCGGGCCCGGGCAGCGGCCCCGCGCGGCGGCCCGGATAGGATGGCGGAGTTCCAAACCGCCCAGAAGGGATCCTTCGTGTCCGTCAAGCGCACCCTCGTCCAGGCCCGTGACCGCGCCCGCCAAATTGTCACCTCCAACGCCACCTACCGCCGCCACCGGCGCAACGTGTCAGGCGGGGTCTTTGTCCGCGGCGGCGGGCGGCTCACCCCGAGCATGATCCGCCTGGAACCGAACCTGCGCCTGCCGGAGCTGAAGGCTTCCTCGGCCCGGCTGGTCGAGGCGACCCTGGACCGCTTGGGGGTGCGGTACTGGAGGATCCCCGCCTCCAACAACCGCTGCACCAAGTTCGGGGTGCTTGAGGCCGACCGCGCCCTGGTCCTGAAGGCCCTGGCGACCGACCCCGCCTACGGGCACTGGAACGCCCGGGAACTCGTTCCGCGCGGGACCGGGCACCCTGCCCTGCATTCGGCCTCGGACCTGTCCGGCCAGTCCACGTGGGCCGGCGTGCGGATCTACGAACGGGTTGCCCCCGCCGCGGGCTCGAGTTTCCTGGCCGGAGCCGCCCAGGGTGTCGAACTCCACTTCTGGTCCGTGTCCCCCGAGACCGGGCTCCTGGAATCGCGGGTGTGGAACGACCGGTTCACCTCCGCTCCGGACCCCAGCCTTCATCCGGACGCCTTCGAGGAGGTAATCCGCCGCGCGGCGCGGCCGACCTCGGAACAGGTCGACTTCCCCATCGACGTCGTCTACACGTGGGTTGACGGTGCCGATCCGGACTGGCAGCGTGCCAAGGCCGAGGCGCTCCATACCGCGGACGCGGAAGCCTTCATCCAGGACGCCGTGGACGAGGCCCGGTTCGCGGACAACGACGAGCTGCGCTACAGCCTGCGCTCGCTGGAGCAGTACGCCCCGTGGGTGCGCAAGATCTGGATCGTCACGGCGGGCCAGACCCCGGCCTGGCTGGACATGGACAACCCCCGGGTGGAAATCGTGGACCACCGGCAGATCTGGCCCGACCCCTCCGACCTGCCCTCCTTCAACTCGCACGCCATCGAGGCGAACCTGCACCGCATCCCCGGACTGGCGGAGCACTTCCTCTACTTCAACGACGACTTCCTGCTGGCCCGCCCCGTCAACCCCGAGCATTTCTTCTTCGGCAACGGCGTCGGGAAGTTCTTCTACTCCCGGGCCCACGTGGACCTGATGGACGTCTCGCCCGAAGACAACGTCTCCACCATCGCGGCGAAGAACGCCCGGGGCCTGCTCCAGGCCGCCGGGGGGCACGTCTTCAGCCGGAAGTTCTTCCACACCCCCTCCCCGCTGCGGAAGTCCGTGCTGCTGGAGGCTGAAGAGTCGTTCCCGGAAGCCTTTGGCCAGACCCGTGCCGCCCGGTTCCGGCAGCAGTCGGACATCGCGGCGGCCGGCTCCTTCTACTTCCAGTACGCCTTTTCCCGGGGCGCGGCCGTGCCGTCGCGCATCGCTTACGACTACATCGATCCGGCCACGGCCGACGGCCGGCGCCGGTTCACCTCGGTGGCCGCGCGCCACAACCAGGACACGATTGTCGTCAACGACGGCTCGACCAAGGAATCCCCGGAAGAGCGGCAGGCCACCTCCCAGTTCATCAAGGCGACGCTCGCCCGCTTCCTGCCCGTCCCCTCGGTCTTCGAAAAGGACCGCTGAGGCAGCGGCCGGCACCGGATCCACGGCGGGGGCGGGCGCCGTCCCGGCGACAGGCGGAGCCCGCTTCCGGGCGGCCGCGGGGGCCGGGCGGCCCACTGTGCCCGCCGGGAGGAGGCGGGGACCTGGTCGGCAGGGGAAGGCACATCCTCATTTGCGGCCGGGAATGTGCCGGAACCGGCTCCGGACGGGCATAGTTAACCTTGCCGGGCAGGGGCTTCGTGCCCCTGGCCCGGAAACGCCCACCGCAATCAGGACAAAGGCTGGATATTGAACGGCAACGCAACGTTTCGGCACCACAATTCGGCCATCCTGGCCGTCACGAGTGTGGAAGCGCCAAGGGTCGTCAGTTCCGCCGAATTCGACGAGCGGCTGGCCCCAAGCCTGAAGCGGCTGCACCTGTCCAAGCGGCTGCTTGAACGCGTTGCCGGGGTGCGGGAGCGCCGCTGGTGGCCGGCGGGCACCGGGTTCGACGACGCCGCCATCGAGGCAGGCTCCAAGGCCCTGGCCCAAGCCGGCATCGGTCCCGAGGAAGTGGGCCTGCTGATCAACACCTCGGTCACCCGGCGCAGCCTGGAACCCTCGGTGGCGGTGAAGATCCACCACGGGCTGGGGCTGCCCTCCTCGGCGATCAACTTCGACGTGGCCAACGCCTGCCTGGGCTTCGTCAACGGCATCATGCTGGCCTCCAACATGATCGATTCGGGCCAGATCCGCTACGCGGTCATCGTCGCCGGAGAGGACGCCCAGCCCACGCAGGAGACCACGTTCCGGCGCCTGAACCGGGAGGATTCGACCCGCGAGGACTACCTGCGCGAATTCGCCACCCTGACGCTGGGCTCGGGTGCGGCCGCCGCGGTCATCGGCCCGGCCGACGCCCATCCCGCCTCGCACCGGATCGTCGGCGGGGTCTCCCGGGCCGGCACCGAACACCACCAGCTGTGCGTGGGCGGCCCGGACGGCATGTTCACCGACACCAAGGGGCTGCTGGATAACGGCCTCAAACTCGTCGTCGACGCGTGGAACGAGGCCCACGCCGACGGCTGGGACTGGCGGTCCATGGACCGCTACGTGACCCACCAGGTGTCCGCCTCCTACACCAACGCGATCATCAAGGCCGTGGACCTGGTCCGCGAGCGGGTGCCCATCACCTTTCCCAAGTGGGGCAACGTGGGCCCGGCCTCGCTGCCCATGACCCTCGCCCAGGAGGCACCCACGCTGAAGTCCGGGGACCGCGTCCTGTGCATGGGCGTGGGCTCGGGACTGAACACCTCCATGCTGGAGCTCGCGTGGTAGCCGGCGGGGCGGCCGCCGGCCGTTCCGCCCGGACCTTGCCCGGCGTCCAGCTGTGGCCCGGCGTCCAGCCCTGGCCCGGTGTCCGGCCCGGCTGGTCGCGCACGGTCGAGGTTCCCTCCACCGCCGCCTGCGACCGGCCCGGCACGGTCCACAGGTGGCATGTGCTGGACAACGGCCCCGAACTGCAGGCCCGCGGCGTCGAACCGGCCGGCACCCTGCTCTGCGTCCACGGCAACCCGACCTGGTCCTACCTGTGGCGGAGCCTGCTCGCAGCCGCCACCGACGCGCCGGCGTCCCACGATTCGGCGTCCCACGATGCGGCGTCCCACGATGCGGCGCCGTGGCGGGTGGTCGCCGTCGACCAGCTCGACATGGGCTTTTCCGCCCGGACCGGGACCTTCCGCCGCCTTGCCGACCGCGTGGGCGACCTGGGGGACCTGACGGCCGCGCTGGGCCTGGCCCGCCGCGGGGATCCCCGGCCGGTGGTCACCGTCGGCCACGACTGGGGCGGCATCATCTCGCTGGGTTGGGCACTGCGGCACCGCGAGCCGCTGGCCGGCGTCGTGCTCGCCAACACGGCCGTCCACCCCGCGGGCTTCTCCCTTCCCCCCGCGCTGCGGCTTGCCCTGCACCCGGCGGTGCACGGATGGGGCACGACGACGACGCCCGCCTTCCTGCGCGTCACTCACGCGCTGGCCCGGCCGGCCCTGGCCCCGGCGGTGCGCGCCGCCTTCATGGCCCCCTACCTGACCCCCGCCCGCCGCGCCGGGGTCGGAAACTTCGTCGCCGACATTCCGGCCGGTCCCGGCCATCCCAGCTGGCCGGCCCTGGAGGAGATCTCCTCGGGCGTGCGCACCCTGGACGTCCCGGCGCTTCTCCTGTGGGGCCCCCAGGACCCGGTCTTCTCCGACCGCTACCTGCGCGATCTTCTGGACCGGCTGCCGCACGCGGACGTGCACCGCTTCGAGGGCGCCGGACACCTGTTGCCGGAGGACCGCGACATCGCGTCCCCCGTGCTGCGCTGGCTCGGCTCCACGGCCGGATCCGCACCCCCCGCCGAATCCGCACCCCCCGCCGAACTTCCGGTGCCCGCAGGGACCCCCGAGGCCGCCGGTGCTCCCGGGGCCGGCACCGAGGCCGAGGCGGCGCCGTACCGGGCCCTGACCGCCGAACTGGAGGAACGCCGCGCGGACCGCACCCCGGCCATCGTGGACATGGCTCCCCTCGGCCTGGCCCGGCGGGGCACCTCCCGCGGCCCGGACCCGCGAACGCTGTCCTGGGCCGAACTGGCCGCCGACGTCGGCGCCCTGGCCCGGGGCCTGGCCTCGGCCGGGGTGCGCCCCGGAGACCGCGTCAGCCTGCTGGTGCCTCCCGGGATCGAACTGACGACGCTGATCTATGCCTGCCTCCGGCTCGGCGCGGTCGCCGTCCTTGCGGACGCGGGCCTGGGCCGCGCGGGCCTGGGCCGGGCCATCATCGGGGCGGGCCCGGCCTGGCTGGTCGGCATCGACCGGGCCCTGGCCGGCGCGCGCCTCCTTGGATGGCCTGGCGCCCGCATTTCCGTCGGGCCCGTCTCCGGAGCCAGGCGGCGTGCCCTGGGCGTCCGGCACACGGTGCCCGAACTCCTTTCCGCCGGCCGCCGGCTCACCGCGGGCCGCGACCCGGACCCGTTGCCGGCGCCGGAACCGGACGCGGAGGCGGCGGTGCTCTTCACCTCCGGCTCCACGGGCCCGGCCAAGGGCGTGTCCTACACGCACCGGCGCCTGGCCGCGATGCGGGACACCCTGAAGGCCACCTACGGGCTGCAGGCCGGGTCGGCGCTCGTCGCCGGCTTCGCCCCCTTCGCGCTGCTGGGACCGGCACTGGGAGCGACGTCCGTCACCCCGGACATGGACGTCACCGCACCCAGGACGCTCACTGCCACCGCCCTGGCCCGGGCGGTGGCGGCCGTGGACGCGACGGCGGTCTTCGCCTCCCCCGCCGCCCTGGCCAATGTCCTGGCCACCGCCGGCGACCTGGACAGCGCGGGCCGCGCCGCCCTGGGACGCGTGTCCCTGCTGCTCTCCGCCGGCGCCCCCATTCCGGAGCCGCTGCTGGCGCGCGTGCAGGAACTGGTTCCGCGGGCGTCGCTGCACACCCCCTACGGGATGACCGAGGCCCTTCCGGTCACGGACATCGACCTGCCCGGCATCCGGGAGGCCGGCACGGGCAATGGCGTCTGCGTCGGAACCCCCGTGGCCGGGGCCCGCGTCCGCGTCCTGCCGCTGTCCGCCGCCGGCGTGCCCGGGTCCGTCCCCACCGCCGGGGCGGATATCACCGGCGAGATCGTGGTGGCCGCGCCGCACGTCAAGGAGCGCTACGACCGGCTCTGGATTACCCAGCAGGAGAGCGCGTCCCTGCCCGGGTGGCACCGGACCGGCGACGTGGGCCACTTCGACGCCGAAGGGCGGCTGTGGGTGGAGGGACGGCTCGGGCACCTGCTGACCACCCCCGAGGGGATCCGCACCCCGGTCGCCGCCGAACACGCGGCCGCCTCCGCCCCGGGCGCCGGCCGCGCCGCCGTGGTGGGGGTGGGCCCGGCCGGTACCCAGGCCGCGGTCGCCGTCGTCGAAGCGGTCCCGCCGGTGCGCCGCGCGGGGCCCGCGGAACCCGGACTCGCCGCGCGGGTGCGCGCCGCCGTGGCCGCAGGCACCGGCATCCGGCTGGCCGCCGTGCTGGTGGTCCCCGGTCTGCCCACCGACATCCGGCACAACTCCAAGGTGGACCGCACGGCGCTGGCCGGCTGGGCCTCGCGGGTGCTGGCGGGCGAACGGGCGGGCTCCCCGTGAGCGCCCCCCGCACCGTGCTGGTCACCGGCGCCAGTGGCCTGCTGGGCTCAGCGGTCGCCGCGCTGCTGGCGGGCCGCGGCCACGTGGTCCGCACCTTCCAGCGCCGCCCCTCCCCGGCCCCGGGGACCACGCACGTCCCCGGGTCGCTGACCGACCCGCAGGCCGTGGCCCGCGCGGTGCAGGGAAGCGACGCCGTCGTCCACCTCGCTGCCAAAGTGTCCTTCACCGGGGACTGGAACGACTTCGCGGCAACGAACATCCACGGCACCGCCGGGCTCCTCAAGGCCGCCCGCGCCGCCGGTGTGCGGGACTTCGTCCAGGTCTCCTCGCCGTCCGTGGCGCACTTCGGCTCCGCGATCGCCGGTGCCCCCGCCGGACGGGCCGACCCGGCCCGCGCCCGCGGGCACTACGCGCGCTCGAAAGCGGCCGCCGAACTGCTGGCCCTGGCCGAGGACGGCCCCGGGTTCCGCGTGGCCGCGGTCCGCCCGCACATCGTGTGGGGACCGGGCGACACCCAACTGGTCGAACGCGTCCTCAGCAGGGCCCGCGCGGGCCGGCTGCCGCTGCTGGACCGCGGGGCCGCGCTGATCGACACAACCTACCTCGACAACGCCGCCGAGGCGGTGGTGCGCACCCTGGAGCGGATGGAACACACCCGCGGGCAGGCAGTGGTGGTGACCAACGGGGAACCGCGGCCGGTGGGTGAGCTGCTGGCGGGCATCTGCACCGCCGCTGGGGTCCGCCCGCCCGCCTGGAGCGTGCCCGGCTGGCTGGCGCGCGGCGCGGGGACGGCGATCGAGCATGCGTGGACCGCAGCGGGCCGGCGCGGCTGGGTCCACGACGAGCCGCCGATGACCCGTTTCCTCGCCGAGCAGCTGTCGACCGCCCACTGGTTCGACCAGCGCAGGACCCGCGAACTGCTGGACTGGACCCCCGCACTGGGGATCGACGACGGACTCCGCCGCCTGGCGGAACACTACCAAGGAGCCCGATGAATGCCCTGAAGACCATTGAGCGCTGGCCCGTGGAGAACGCGGCGGCGGCCGTTGTGGCGGCCGACGGGCGGGTGCTGGGCCGGCACGGACCGACGGGACGACCGTTCCGGCTGGCGTCGGTGACCAAGCTGCTTTCGGCCTATGCGGTCCTGATCGCCTGCGAGGAGGGCGCCCTCGAACTGGACCAGCCGGCCGGCCCTGAGGGTTCCACGGTGCGCCACCTGCTGGCCCACACCGCAGGCTTCGACTTCGGAGACCGCACCGTCCGCTTCCCCCCGGGCGGGCGGCGGTTGTATTCGAACACGGGATTCGACGTGCTGGGCGAGACCCTTGAGGAGGCCACGGGCTTCGGTTTTGCCGACTACCTGGCCGAAGCGGTGCTGCAGCCGCTGGGCATGGGGTCGACCCGCCTGGACGGGTCCCCCGCCGCCGGCGGCGTTTCGACGGTGGACGACCTCGTGCTTTTCGCGGCCGAACTCCAGCGGCCACGCCTGCTCTCGCCCCAACTGCTCGCCGCGGCCACCACCGTGGCCTTCCCCGGCCTGGCCGGGGTGCTGCCCGGGTTCGGCCGCCAGCAGGAGAACGACTGGGGCTTGGGGTTCGAACTCCGGGACCGCAAGTCCCCGCACTGGACCGGATCCAAAAGCTCGCCGCGGACGTTCGGGCACTTCGGCCAGTCCGGCACGTTCCTGTGGGTGGACCCGGAGGCGGCGGTGGCCTGCGTCGCCCTGACCGACCGCGACTTCGGTCCGTGGGCCGCGGAGGCCTGGCCGGCGTTCACGGACGCCGTGCTGGACGAATTGCTCCCCTAGCCCGGGCCTTCGTCCCCCGCGGGCCACAGGACCAGGGCCGTGACGGTGGCGGCGCCCGCCACGACCGCCAGGACGAGGGCCGCCGCCGGAAGGCTTGCCGAGCCGAGCCACCCCGCCAGGGGGTAGGTGAGGAGCCAGCAGGCGTGGGAGAGGGAAAACTGGGCGGCGAAGGCGGCCGGCAGGTCGGAGGGTGCCACGCTGGCACGGACCACGCGCCCCACCGGGGTTTCCACCGAGGCCCAGGACCAGCCGACCGCCACCCAGAGGGCGGCGACCGCGGCCGGCCCGGCCGGTCCCGGTGCGGCCAGTGCCAGCGGGATGGCCGCGGTGGCGCCCGTGAGCAGGAGCGCTCCGGCGGCCATGACCTGCCGGTTCCCGGCGCGCGCGAGGAGCCGGGGAAGGATGAGGGCCGCCGCCATCGACCCCAGGCCATTGAGCGCCAGGAACAGGGCCACGGCACCGTCGCCCAGTCCGAAGACGGACTTGGCGATGACGACGGTCTGGACAAGGACGAACGCCCCCGCTGCCGCGACGGCGAGGTTCAGCGCCAGCACGGGCCGCAGGGCCGCGGTGCGGACGAAGAGCAGGAGACCGTGCCGGACCCGCCGCAGGAACGGGGCTCCGCGCTGCCCCGGATGCGCCGGGACGGGGGGCACGGCCACGGAAAGCACCAGCAGGGCCGACCCGGCGAAACCAAACGCGGTCCAGAAGAACAGCGAACTGTTGGCCATGAACAGCAGCAACAGCCCCGCCAGGGCCGGGGAGAGCACCGATTCCAGGTCATAAGCCAGGCGCGAGAGCGAAAGCGCGGCGGTAAAGTCCTCCTCGTCCTCGAGCACCTGCGGGATCACCGACTGGAACGTGGGGGTGAAGGTCGCCGAGGCCGACTGGAGCAGGAAAACCAGCGCGTAAACGTGCCACGCCTCAGCCACGAACGGCAGGAACAGCACCGCGGCGATGCGGACCGCATCCGCGCCGACCATCACCGCGCGGCGGGGCAGGTTCGCCAACCACGCGCCGGCAAGCGGCGCCACCAGGACGTAGGCGAGCATCTTGACGGCGAACACGGTGCCGAGCACCTGGCCGGCGTTGGCCCCCGCGAGGTCGAAGGCCAGCAGCCCGAGCGCGACGGTGAGCAGGCCGGTGCCGGCCAGCGAGGCCACCTGCGCCAGGAACAGCCTCCGGTAGGCCGGATGGGCCAGGGCGCGCAGCATCAGCGGGCCCGCCTGTCTTCACTCATGCGATGATCGTAGGCCCGCCCGCGCCGGACAGGGACGCGCCGCGGATCAGTAGTACCGGGCGGATCAGTAGTACCGGGCGGATCAGTACCGGGCATTGCGCGGCGTGCGCTGGCAGGCCGGGCAGGTGTAGGAGGACCGGCCCATGAACGGGTCGCGCCGGATCAGCGAGACGAGTCCGGCCTGGGTGCAGCGGGGGCATTCCCGGCCCGCCCGCCCGTAGGCGTTCAGGGACCGGTCGAAGTACCCGGAGGCGCCGTTGACGTTCACGTACAGGGAATCGAAGCTGGTACCGCCGGCAGCCAGGGCCCGGGCCATGACGTCCTTGAGCGCCTCGGCCACGCGCTCGGTCTCCGGCCGGCGCAGCGTGTCCGTGGGCCGGGCATAGTGCAGGCGGGCGGCCCAGAGGGATTCGTCGGCGTAGATGTTGCCGACCCCGGAGACCACGCCCTGGTCCAGCAGCGCGCGTTTGAGGCCGGTGCGGCGCCGGCGCAGCGCCGCATGCAGGAGGTCGGTGCCGAAGGCGGGGTCCAGCACGTCGCGGGCAATATGCGCGGCAGCCTCGGGAACCAGCGGCAGGTCGGCCCCGTGCCCGCCCGGCCCGCCGTCCGGCGTCGGGCGCAGCCGGGAGAGGAACAGGCCGCCAAAGATGCGCTGGTCCACGAAGCGCAGTTCGGCGGGCTTGCCCGCCGCGGGCGACAGTTCCAGGCGCACCTTGAGGTGCTTCTCGCGGGGGGCGTCGGGCTCCTCCACCAGGAGCTGGCCGCTCATGCCCAGGTGGGCAACCAGCGCGGCCGGTTCGGGGAGGCCGTCCAGCGGCATCCACAGGAACTTGCCGCGCCGCACGGCATGGCGGATGGTGGTGCCGCGCAGGCTGTCGGCGAAGTCGGCCGGGCCGCCGGCGTGGCGGCGCACCGAGCGCGGATCGTGGACCTCGAGGTCCCGGACGGTGCGTCCGACGACCCACGCGTCGAGGCCGCGGCGCACCACCTCGACCTCCGGCAGTTCGGGCACGGCTAGAGGGTTTCCGCGGCGGGCAGGCGCAGCAGCTTCCAGGAGGAGGCGGCGGCCTCCTGCTCGGCTTCCTTCTTGGAGGGACCGGTCCCGGAGCCGTACAGCGTGCCGCCGATGGACAGGGTTGCCTCGAAGGTGCGTGCGTGGTCCGGGCCGGAGCCGCGGATCAGGTATTCGATGGCGCCGAGCTTGCGTGCCGCGGCGATCTCTTGGATGGCCGTCTTCCAGTCGGTGCCGGCGCCGAGCGCCTCCACGTCGGTCAGCAGCGGCTCGACGAGCCGCATGACCAGGGCCCGGGCGGCCTCGATCCCGTGGGTGAGATAGGTTGCGCCAATCAGGGCTTCCATGGTGTCCGCCAGGATGGAGGACTTGTTGGACCCGTTGGTCAGCTTCTCCCCCTGGCCCAGGAGGATGAATTCGCCGATGCCGAGTCCGCGGGCGATGCCCGCCAGGGCCCGGGTGCTCACGACGGCGGAGCGCCGCTTGGCGAGGTCGCCCTCGGGCAGGTCGGGGTACTGGCGGTAAAGGTGGTCCGTCACCGAAAAGCCGAGGACGGAGTCCCCCAGGAACTCAAGGCGTTCGTTGGTGGGGATGCCGCCCTGCTCGTAGGCGTAGGAGCGGTGGGTGAGCGCAAGACGAAGCGTCTCGGGGTCGATGACGACCCCGAGACGCTTCAAAAGCTCTTCGGTTGAAGGCATCAGACGTGCTTAGGCGTCTGCGACCTTGCGCCCCTTGTACTCAAGGAACAGCGCGGTGCCGGCGGAGTCGGTAACGACCTTCGCCTGGTGCGGCAGGCTGTAGGTCACGCGGCCGTTCTCCACGGTCTTGACCAGGTTCGGCGCAGTTGCCTTCCACTGGGACCGGCGGGCGCGGGTATTCGAGCGGGACATCTTCCGCTTGGGAACAGCCACGGCTAACTCTCTTCTCTCTCGACTGATTCTGTACTTGGTGCCGCCTCGTCGGCGGCGGTGTCGGTCAGCCCGGCAAGGGCCGCCCAACGAGGATCAAGGACCCCATGGTGGTGGTCCGGATCCCCTTCGAGGCGTGCCCCGCATTCGGGGCAGAGGCCTGCACAGTCCTCCCGGCACACCGGCTGGAACGGCAGGGTGGTCACCACCGCGTCCCGCAGCACTGGCTCGAGGTCGATCATTTCGTCCTCGACCCGGTACTGGTCGGCCTCTTCGTCCTCCTCGAACAGTACCCTGTCCTCGAAGTAGAAAAGCTCCTGAATGTCGGCGTCAAGGTCATACGCGATGGGGTCCAGACACCGGCCGCACTCGCCCACCACGTGGACGCTTGCGGTTCCGGACACCAGGATCCCCTCGTGCACGGCCTCGAGCCTCAGGTCCAGATCGACGGGCGATCCTTCCTGAACTCCGATCAGTGCGACACCCAGCTCGGCCGGGGCCGCGACCCGTTCTTCCAAGGTCCGCATGCTCCCCGGGCTGCGCCCGAGGTCCTTGACCGAGAAGGTCAGGGGTGAACTCCGGTCGATTCCGTGCGAGGACGGGCGATCCGAACGCTTACCGCTAATGAGAACTCCTAATAGAACATAGACCGACGTTACATCTTAGCCCGGGGAGCGGAGGAAGCCAAACCGGCCCCGGGGCGCCCCGGTCCCGCCGTCAGTTTAGGGCGGCGGCCGGCCGCGCGGCGGCCGTGCCGCGCGGAACCTCCGGCCTCTCGAACGCGGAAGGGAACGGGAAGTACTCCTGCAGGAAGTGCTGCATCATCTTCAGCGTCTCCTGTTCGCGGCGCCCTCCGGCGGCCACCTCGTTGAGGCAGAACATCTGGGGCCGCTCGGTCCACATCAGGCGCAGCAGGCGCAGCCGGGCGGTGGCGTCGGAGAGGTCGATGTAGTTGTAGCCGACCTCCCCGGGCACTGCCCGCCCCAGGGCCGAGCCGTAGTAGTGGGCCAGCGAGGAGGGGATGGACAGGTCGGTGTCGCTGCGGAACCGGGCTGCAGCCGTCCGCTGGACCTCCTCGCGCTCGTTCGCCTCGATGGCCTCGAGCGTGGACCGGAGCTGGGGGTGGGCCGCGTGGAGGAACTTGAAGATCGACGACCTGCCGAAACGGCGCTGGAGCACCGCGCGGTTGTTGCGTGCCGCCACGTTCACGGGAAGGTCCCCCGGCTTCTCCTCCCCGATCCGCTGCTTGGACAGGAAGTACCGGCTGGCGCCGTCCGCCGTGTAGAAGAGGCCGGGATCGACCGGCCGGCCGAAGAAGACGTCGTCGTTGAGGTAGATGAAACGCTCGGAGAGTCCCTCGATGCGGTGCAGTTGGGACTCGATGGCGTGGGAATTGAACGTGGGCAGGTTGCCCGGATCCGCGAAGATGTCCCGGTGCGGGACCACGCTGACCCGCCCGTTCCCCGTGTCCAGCCAGGCCGGAACCTGGTCCGCGGTCACGATGTAGATGTGGTTGATCCAGGGCGCGAAGTACTCGAGGGAACGCAGCGAGTAGCGGAGCTCGTCCCGGGAGGCGTAGCGGGCCTCATCGTCGGAGGTGGCCAGGGGCGTTCCGGTGGCCTCGGCCCGGGCCGCGGCACGCTCGGCCCTCCATTCCGGGTCCGACCCGTCCACCCAGGTGTAGACGACGTCGATGGGCTCCGGGGCCGGGATGGGCCCCGGAGCCTCCGCTCCGGCCCACTCCAGCACCAGGACCCCGAGCGCGTCCGCCAGTTCCCGCCGGTGCCGCGCGAACCCGGCGTCGGCGACCCGCCACCCGCGGGCCGCCCCTTCGGGCAGGTCCGTGGGGGTGGCGGCCTGGACCATCAGTCCCTTGATCGCCAGGGCGTGCCTGAGCCGGCGCAGGTCCGGGGCCGGCAGGGGGGATTCCGCCAGGAGCGTGCCGGCGTCGAGGGCACGGAAATGCGCGGCCACCCCGGCCGTGGTGGCGGCCCACAGGAATTCCTCGCGGTGGCGGGAACGGATCCGCTCCGGCGTCCAGTCGGACGGAAGCCCCGTACGCACGGCGGCACCGCCAAAAGTGTTGTTGGCCAGCATCCGCAGGATGTGCGGGGGAAGCAATGAACCCACCTTGCCTCGCCAAGCCGCCACTCGTTTCCCCTTTAAAGCTCCGTTGTGTTTCGGGTTTCCTTACCCAAAACTTCCGCCAAATTTCCTGCCAATCCTACCAACGGTCCCGGGCCCCGCGGTCGCCGGGGCCCGGGACACGGGTCCCACACGGCCGTCACACCGCCCCGGCACCGCCCCGGCACGGCTGCCGGCATGGGGCTGCCGGTCCTTGCAATAGGATCTTCCCGTGCACGAACTCCAAGTGATCCGCCGCGGGCTGCGCGTGGTGGCCGGAAAGGCCGGCTCCGTGGCCGCCGCCCGGCCGGCCCGGCGGATGCTGGCCTCCAGGCCGCAGCAGCCGCCGGCGGACTCGCCCTTTACCGTGTACTTCGGCGACGGCCCGGCGGGCCTGTACCAGCTGCAGCAGTGGCTGGGCCCCTGGGAGCGGTTGGCCGCCGAGGTCGCACCGCTCACCCTGCTGCTCACCGATCCCCGGACGGCACGGGACATCGCCGCCCGGACCACCCTGCCGGTGGCGCTGGTCCCCGGCTCGGCGTCCTTCGAGCACTTCCTGGCCGGCCACGGGGTGCGCGTGGTGTTCTACGTGAACAACAACCAGGCCAATTTCACCGCCCTGCGCGTGAACGGCCCCGCCCACGTGCACCTGAGCCACGGCGAGAGCGAGAAGTCGTCGATGGTTTCCAACCAGCTGAAGGCCTACGACTTCGCGTTCGTTGCGGGGCAGGCCTCGCATGAGCGCATCATGGCCGCTGTGCCCCGGTTCGAGGAGCGCCACCTGGTCCACATCGGCCGGCCCCAGCTCGGCTTCCCCGGGACCCCCGGCTTCCCTCCGGCCCCGGGGATCACGACCGTGCTCTACGCCCCCACGTGGGAGGGCGACTCCCCCGCCATGGCCTACAGCTCCCTGAAGACGCACGGAGCGCGCCTCGAAGACCTGCTCGCCGATCCCGGCGTGCGGGTGGTGCTGCGCCCGCACCCCAAGACGGGATCGGTGGACCCCTCCTTCCACCGGACGCTTGCCGGCCTGCGCTCGTCGCTGCGGCGGGCCAACGCCGGGCGGGGGGCGGCAGCCGCCCACGCCTACGACACCGGAACTGAGCCACTGGCCTCGCTGGCGGCGGCCGACGTCGTGCTGGCCGACATCTCGGCCATGGCCATGGACGCGGTGGGCCTGGGCAGGCCCACCGCACTGTGCGTGAACGGGGACCGCCCCGGGCAGGCCCCGGACGCGCTCACGCTTGAGGGCGCCCTTCCCGCGTGGTACCGGCACGAGCCGGAGGACCTGCGCTCCGCGGTCGCCGCGCTGGCGGCCGCGCCCGTCCCCGCCGCCCAGGAATCGTTCCGCCGCCACGTCTTCGGGGACGACGGCGGGGACCCCTGCGGCCGGTTCCTGGCGGCGGCCCGGGACCTGATCGCCGGCTGATTTCGGCCGGGAACTAGCTGAGTTCCTTCACGATCTGGCTGATGCTGTCCAAAGTGCGCTTGAGCTGCTCGACGTGGCGCTCGTCGAAGGCGCTGAGGACGCGTTTCATCTCGGTCGTGGAGATGCCCTCGGTGCGGGGCAGGTACACCACCTCGACGCTGTCGCCCAGGTCGTCGAACTTGCCGCGCCAGTCGTCGCCGATGCCGAAGATGTCGACGCCGTACCGCTGGATGTCGAGGCGCTTCTGCTCCCAGTTCTCCTCGGGAATGGCCTGGTCGACGTACTTGATGGACCGGACGATCTCGATGCGCTGGTCGAAAGGCACTACGGGTTTCTTGCCCTTGACCGCGTTGAATTCATCGGTGGAGACCCCCACAATCAGCCGGTCCCCCAGGGCGCGCAGCCGCTTGAGGACGTTCAGGTGCCCGATGTGGAACAGGTCAAAGGTGCCGTAGGTTAACACGGTCTTGGCCACATGGACTCCCGTTGTCGGCGAAGCGTTAAGATTCGGCCCCACTTTATCCCATAGCCCCCCCTCCCCCGGCTGCGGTCCGCCCAACGAGGCAGGGGCTGGGCCCAGCGGTCCCGGCGCAGGCAGGGCCGGGAGCTCAGATGACGGGCGGGCGGCCCGCGAGGGCCATGCGCAGGTGGGTGCGCCACTTCAGCTTGGGCCGCGGGTGCGCGTACCAGGGGCTGGTCCGCCAGCCCGAGCGCCAGCCTGCGGCGTACTGGCGCAGCCCGCGCCGGTCCTTGCGCAGGCGGATCCCCTCGACCAGTGCCCAGCTGCACACGTAGGCCCAGCTGAAAGGCCAGTGCAAATTGCGCCGGGCCAGCCAGACCCGGTTGCGGGCGTTGAGCCGGAAGAACTCCTCGTGCCGGCGCGGGTCCACCACCGGGTGGCCCACGCGCATGTCCCCGGCGTACCAGACGCGGTGTCCGGTGTCCCACACGCGCCAGGCCAGTTCGATGCCCTCGTGGGCGTACCAGAAGCCGCCCGCCCATCCGCCGGTTTGGGCGAAGATGTGCCGCGGCATGACCAGGCACGTCTCCCCCACGTGGAAGACGTTGCTGGGGACGGCGGCGGTGCGCTTGTTCAGCCGCGGGATCCAGCGCCGCGGGGAGTCCGCGCGCTCGGGGTCCTCGATGCGCGGCTGCAGCAGGCCCATGTCCGGGTGGCGCTCGAAGCGGCGCGCGGCCTCCAGCAGGAAGCCCTCATCCAGCAGCCAGGAGTCGTCGTCCAGGAAGAACAGGTACTGCCCGTGCACGTGCGGGACCCCGGCGTTGCGCCCGGCGGGGATGCCCAGGTTCTCCGGCAGGTACACGGCCTTGAAGCCCTCCGGCAACCCGGTGGGCTTCCAGCCGTTCCCGACCACCGCAACGTCCAGGTCCACGCCGCGCTGGGCCAGGAGCGAGTCGAACGCCCGCTGCAGCTCGGCCGGCCGGTTGCCCATGGTGAGGATGACGACGCCGAAGCTGGGCCGGGCCGCCGTTCCGGCGCTCATGCGACCAGCCGGGTGGAGGCCATGTTGGACAGGAAATGTCCCAGGTTCACGAACACGCATGCCGGCAGCAGGATCCACAGCATCCACTGTTCTCCCAGGCCCGGGGTCCCCAGCAGCGCCGAGGCGATCGAGGCGGCCAGGATCAGCAGGCTCAGCTCGACGGCGTGCAGCAGCCGGTGGAACGGCAGGAAGCGGGCCAGCCGGCGCAGCCTGCCCACCAGGGTAGTGGCGGGAACGGCGCGTGCGGCGGCGGTATCCGGCAGCTTGCCCAGTCCGGCCATGCCGCGGGCCGCGTGCACCATCAGGGACTGGGATCGGTTGAGCACCAGCAGGACCGCCACGGCGGCGCCCGTGAACAGGATCGCCCAGGAGTCCGTGCCGAAGGGCGCGCCCCCGGCCAGCTCCAGCGCCACCCGGCAGCCGAGCGCGATCGGGAGCAGCGCCTCGGTGGTGTGATGGCCGACCATGTCGATGAAGATGCCCTTGGGGCTCTGCGATTCGCGCCAGCGCGCCACCTCGCCGTCGCTGCAGTCGAAGTACAGCTGCAGCTGGGAGAGCGCCACGGCCAGCAGCGGCCCCCAGATGCCGGGGACCAGCAGGGCCGCGGACATCGCCCAGCCGGAGAGGATCATCAGCCCGGTCACGCCGTTGGCGGTGATGCGGGTGCGCAGCAGCACCGCGGTCAGGTAGATGGAGATGTGGCGCAGGTACAGTTCGGCCGTCCAGTGCTCGGCATTGCGGCGCGCGCGCACCTCCGGGGGCTGGCAGACGGCCCGCAGCTGCTCCAGCGTGGGGCGGGCGGGGCGCGGCCTGCCGTCGCGGCCCATGCGCACCCCGGCTGCTCCGGTACCCGTGCCGGTCATGCCCGCACCCGGCCCTTGTCCAGTGTGGATCCGGCGCCGGCGGTGCGCCCGCGCACGAACCCGACGGCCCACGGGAAGTGGATAGTGGGCAGTACCGCGAGCATCAGCAGGCGCTCGCGCGGACTCAGCGTGGACTTGGCCGTGGCCGCGGCGGCGGCAACGCCGCCGAGGTAGGCCGCCGGCGCCAGGCGCAGCAGGGCCAGGGCCGCCGCCGCGCCCCTGGAGGGGGCAGCCGGGCGCACGAACCAGGACAGGACGCCGGCGGCGACCCCGGCGACCATTGCCGGGGGCAGGTCGTGGCGGCGCGACTTGCCCTCGCGGTGGCGGCGGGCGATCTCGCCGCGCCAGACGCCGGAGGCGTAGGACTGGCGGCCCAGGTCACGCAGGCGCTCGCGCGGGTAGTAGACGGTGCTCAGCTCCGGATCGAACCAGACGGTGCGGCCGGCGTTGCGGATGCGCAGGCACAGCTCCCAGTCCTGGGCGCGCCAGAGCGATTCGTCGTAATAGCCGACCTCCTCGAAGACCTCGCGGCGGAAGATGCCCAGGTAGGCGGACTCGGCCGGGCCCTCGGGGGCGCCGGAGTGGTAGGCGGCCCCGCCCAGCCCCGCCGGGGAATGGTAGGCCGCAGCAACGGCGCGCTGCAGCGGGGTCCGGCCCCGCGCGTCCATCAGCCCGCCCACGTCGGAGGCACCGGTGCGGAACAGCGTCTCGACGCCGCGCCGGGTGTAGCCGGGGGCCAGCGTGGAGTGCGCGTCCACCCGGATGACCACCGGGTAGCGGGAGGCCTTGATGGCCAGGTTCAGGGCGATCGGGGTGCGCCCGCGCGGGTTGTGCACGAAGCGCACGCGCGGGTCCTCGGCATGGAGCTGCTCGACGATGGCGTTGGTGCTGTCCGTGCTGGGCCCGAGCGCCAGCACGATCTCCTTGTCGCCGCCGTAGTCCTGGGCCAGGATGCTTGCCACGGCCTCGCGGATGTAGCCGGCCTCGTTGAGCACGGGCATGATGTAGGAAACGCCGGGCTGCTGCGCTTCCGCGGTGGTCTGCGGGGTCACTTCTTCGATTCCTTGTAGGCGCGTACGACGGTGGCGGGGTCCCCGTCCATTTCCAGCACGCCCTTGTTGATCCAGATCACCCGGTTGCAGGTGTCCAGGATGGACTTCATCGAGTGGGAGACCAGGAACACGGTGCCGGCGTTCTCGCGGATCTCGCGGATCCTCGCCTCGCTGCGCTGGCGGAAGCGTGCGTCTCCCACCGCCAGGGCTTCGTCGACGATGAGGATCTCGTGCTGCTTGGACGCCGCGATGGCGAACTTCAGCCGCGCGGACATGCCGGAGGAATACGTCTTCATCGGCAGGTCGATGAAGTCCTCCAGTTCGGCGAAGCTCACGATCTCCTCGCGCAGCGCCTCGACTTCCTTGCGGGTGTAGCCGAGGGCCAGGCCGCCGAGGGTGATGTTCTTGTCCCCGGACAGGTCCGGGATCAGCGCCGCCCCGACACCCAGCAGGTTGGGCCGGGAGGAGGCGTAGACCGCCCCGGAGGCCGGCGGGGTCAGGCCCACGATGGTGCGCATCAGGGTCGACTTGCCCGAGCCGTTGGACCCGATGATCCCGATGGACTCGTTCTCGTAGGCGGTGAAGGAGACGCCCCTCACCGCGTGCACCTCCCGCAGGCCGCGGGTCCGGGTGAAGAGCTTGCGGTTCGCCGCGGCTCCGGCGGCCTTGCCGCTGGAGTAGACCTTGTACTTCACGTGCAGGTCATCGACCACGACGACGGGGCGGCGGGCGGAGGGCCCGGACTGGGCCGGGGCGGAACCGGCCGGGGCCGAATCGGCCGGGCGGTCCGGGGCGTCCCCGCCCGCACCCGGCGCCTGGCCGGACATGTGCCGCGGGGCGGGGCCGTCCCCGCCGCGGCCGGGCTCGCGGCGGAGCATGTCGTCGAAATTAGTTACCTCGGCCATAGCGCTCCTCAGCTACCCAGAAGAAAACAACGCCGGCCACGAAAAGCACGACGGACCAGATCGAGAAGAAGAGCCAGTAGGCGGCCGGGAAGGAATGCCCCTCCATAATGCAGCCGCGGGCGATGCTGAGCACCTGGTAGAGCGGATGGAAGTCGTAGACGGCCACCAGCGCAGGGTAGGCGGTGAAGATCTTCTCCACACTGAACAGCACGCCGGAGGTGTAGAAGAGGACCCGGGTGACCAGCGGCAGGATCTGCGTGATGTCGCGCAGGTGCACCGTGAGGCGGGCGCAGATCAGCGCCACCCCGGTGTTGAAGAGGGTGAAGAGCGCCACCAGCGGCAGCACCAGCAGCCAGGACCACTGCGGCGCCGTGCCCAGCACCAGGCAGTAGACGAACATGACCCCGAGCATCGGCGCCAGCTGCAGCAGGTTCTGCACCACGGTGGAGACGGGCAGCGAAATGCGCGGGAAGGACAGCGACTGCACCAGCGCCGCGTTGCCCGTGATCGACTTGGCGCCCTGGGTCATCGAGGTGGAGAAGAACTCGAAGAGGAACACGCCGATGACCACGAAGACCGGGAAGTCCTCCGGCTTGTTGGCGCCCTGCAGGATCCCGAAGATGGCCCCGTACATGAGCGCGTTCAGGGTGGGCTTGATCACCACCCACAGCATGCCCAGCCGGTTGCTGTTGTTGCTGGCCTGGATGCGGCTCTTGGCCAGCTCGAACACGAAGTCCCGCCGCGCCCACGCCTGCTTCAGGTAGGAAGGCAACGCCGGCCTGGCTCCCACCCGTTTCAGGTGGTTGCGGGCGGCGAAGTCGGCTGCAGTCATGCCTTGGAAAACCTCATCATTCGCGTGCGGGGGCCGGCTGCCGGCGGCAGGAGCCCTTCAATTCTAGGCGATCCGCAGCCGCGGACGCCCGCCTACCGGCTGGAGGACGCGGTCAACTCCTCCTGCGCCTCCAACCAGTCGTCCATCGTGTCCGCCCGGAGCGCGGCCCCGATCCCGGCGATGGCGGCCTCGTCCCTGAGCACGATCGACTGCCCGTCGCTGGAGGTGCCCACGCCGCTGGTGGGCAGCGTGAACAGTTCGACGTCGGAGGTGCGCAGGCCCTTCAGCTGCAGCCCCAGCCCGGCGGCCGTGGCGGCGTCGAACGACTCGTCGAAGGACAGGTAGGGGGAGACCTTGTCGATGACCTGGTAGACGGTGGCCGGGTTGGACAGCGTCTCGGCGGTGAGGATCTTGGCCATGAGGGCCTTCATGAACTTCTGCTGGTTGCGCACCCGCTGGTAGTCGCCGTCGATGAAGGACTTGCGCTCGCGCACGAAGCGCAGGGCGCGGTCCCCTTCGAGGGTGAGCTTGCCCACGGGGTAGAAGTAGTCGGTGTCGTGGGCCGTGAAGGGGAAGTCGTTCTTCACCCGGACGCCGCCCAGGGCGGTGGTCAGGTCGCGGAAGCCCTCGAAGTCGATCATTGCCACATGGTCGATCTTGGTGCCGAACAGCGCCTCCAGGGTCTGCACCACCAGAGGGGGGCCGCCCAAAGTCATGGCGGAGTTGATCTTGTGCTCGCCGTATCCGGGGACGTCGGTCCAGGTGTCGCGCATGATGGACATCACGTAGAGCCCGGAGCGGTCCTCGGGGATGTGGAGCAGCATCATGGTGTCCGCCCGCTGCGTGGTGGCACCGGCCGCCTGCCCCTGCGGGGATTCCTCGGCGGGCTTGGCGGAGTCGGCGCCGAGCAGCAGGATGTTCAGGGACCCGTCGGCGGGGTCCTTCACCGGGCGTGTCTGCTCTGCGGGGAAGGCCTGTGCGATCTGCTGCGTCTTGCCGTTGAACAGGTTGGCCAGGGTGGTCAGGTACGTGCCGGCGACCAGGCCGGCTACCAGCACGATCCCCAGCGCGCTGAACAGGACGATGCGCAGGGGACGGCGCCGCCTCCGCGCCATGCGGCGCGGGACATATGTGCCCACCGGGCTCCTACCACGTGTCAACCAAGTACTCCAGTTTCTAGGGCCCCCGCGGGCGGCATTGGTCAGGACCCGGACCTGTCGGTTCCGGGTCCCGCTTACGCCAGCGTAGGGGCAATGTCTGAGCGGGCCCTGTGACGGGGCCCGGCCGCGCGGCTAGAGGCCGGCGACGAAATCCTTCAGCCAGGGCACCAGCTTGGGCCCCAGGTCCTCGCGCTCGGAGGCCAGCTGCACCACGGCCTGGATGTAGCTGAGCTTGTCGCCGGTGTCGTAGCGGCGGCCGCGGAACACGACCGCGTACACGCCGCCGCCTTCCCCGTCGGAGGCCGCCAGCTCCTGGAGGGCGTCGGTGAGCTGGATTTCGCCACCCCGTCCGGGAGTCGTGTGCTCCAGGACGTCGAAGACGGCCGGGTGCAGCACATAGCGCCCGATCACCGCGTAGTTGGAGGGAGCCTCCCCGGGGGCCGGCTTCTCCACGAGGCCCCTGACCCTGACGTAGTTCTGGCCCTCGACCGTCTCCACGTCGGCGCAGCCGTAGGCGCCGATCTGCTCCGGGTCCACCTCCATGAGGGCAATCACGGACCCGCCGGTTTGCTGCTGGACCGCGATCATCGGGCCGAGCAGGTCGTCCCGTTCGTCGATGAGGTCATCGCCCAGCAGGACCGCGAACGGTTCGCGGCCCACGTGGTGGCGCGCGCACAGCACGGCGTGCCCCAGGCCCAGCGGGTCGCCCTGGCGGATGTAATGGATGTCTCCGAGCGCGGTGGCCTCCTGGATGCGGCGCAGCTTCTCCTCGTCGCCCTTGCCCTGGAGGGTCGCCTCCAGGCTGGGCACGCGGTCAAAGTGGTCCTCCAGGGCGCGCTTGGAACGCCCCGTGACCATCAGCACGTCGTTCAGGCCGGCCCGCGCAGCCTCCGCCACAACGTATTGGATGGCGGGCTGGTCGACGACGGGCAGCATTTCCTTCGGCATGGCCTTGGTGGCCGGAAGGAAACGGGTCCCCAGGCCCGCCGCTGGGATGACCGCCTTGGTGACGGGGTTCGGATGGCTCATGGGGCCAACTTTACTCGACCCGGTGTCCGGCCCGGCGGGAAGCCCGGACCTACCGGGCCGTGCCGAGGCGGCGCAGGGCCGCCTTAGGCAGGAAGTCGGACACGTCGCCGCCGAGCGACTGGACCTCCTTGACCAGGGTGGAGGACAGGTGCGTGTACCGCGAGTCCGCCGTCAGGAAAACTGTTTCCACCCCGGTCAGGTGCCGGTTCATCGCCGCCATCGGGACCTCGTACTGGTAGTCGAGGCTGGAGCGCAGCCCCTTGACGATCGCCTCCGCCCCCACCTCGCGGCAGAACCCGGCCAGCAGCCCCTCGCCCATGGCCTGGACACGGATCCCGGCGAGTCCCGACACGGACTCCCGGACCATGTCCAGGCGGTCCGCCTCGCTGAACATGTATTTCTTGGCGTAGTTGGTGGACACCGCCACCACCACCTCGTCGAAGAGGTTGGTGGCACGGGCGATGATCTCCAGGTGGCCCTTGTGGATGGGGTCAAAGGACCCGGGGCAGACGGCTCGGCGCATACCCAGCAATCTACCAAGGTGCCGCCCCGGCACAGCGGATGGGCGCCCCGGCACGCCGGATCCGTTGCTGCCGGTGCGACTAGGGATAATGGGCCCATGTCCCACAGCTCCCCAATGCCCGCATCCCCCCGGAGCGGAGCCGCCCCCGGCGGGCCCTGGCTCCGGGCCGCCGCCGGCGCCAACCTGCTCGGTCCCGACGGCTCGCCGGCCGCCACCATCTTCGAGGAAATCACCGCCCTGGCCGCCCGCACCGGAGCGATCAACCTCGGACAGGGCTTCCCCGACGAGGACGGTCCGGCCATGATGGCCGCGCTCGCCCGCGAGGGGATCGCCGCGGGCCGCAACCAGTACGCGCCCGGCAGCGGCCTGTCTGAACTGCGCCGCGCCGTCGCGGAGCACCAGCGCCGGTTCTATGCGCTCGCCCCCGACCCGGACACCGGCGTCGTCGTCACCACGGGAGCCACCGAGGCCATTGCCGCCGCGGTGCTGGCTTTCGTCGAACCCGGCGACGAGGTGCTCACCTTCGAGCCGTTCTACGACTCCTATGGGGCCATGGTGGCGCTGGCCGGAGGGATTCACCGCACCGTGCCGCTGCGCGCCCCGGACTTCCAGCCGGACCTGGCCGAGCTGCGGGCCGCCGTGACCGACCGCACCCGGCTGATCCTGCTGAACAATCCGCACAATCCCACCGGTGCGGTGTTCGGCCGCGAGGTGCTGGAGGAGATTGTCCGGCTGGCGCACCGGCACGATTGCACGGTCGTCTCCGACGAGGTGTACGAGCACCTCACGTTCGGGGTCCGCCACCTGCCGGTCGCCACACTCGATGGCGCGTGGGAGCGCACCCTGACCATCTCCTCGGCCGGGAAGACGTTCTCCTATACCGGCTGGAAGGTCGGCTGGGCGTCGGGCCCCGCACCGCTGGTCACCGCGCTGCGCACCGTCAAGCAGTTCCTCAGCTACAGCTCCGGCCCGGCGTTCCAGCCGGCGGTTGCCGCCGCCCTGGCGCTGCCGGACGGGTTCTACGCGGGCTTCGCGGCGGCACTGGAGGCCAAGCGGGACCTGCTCTGTGCCGGGCTGGAGGCCGCCGGCCTGGAGGTGTTCCGCCCCTCCGGCACGTATTTCGCCGTCGCCGACACCTCCCCCCTGGGCTTCGCCGACGCCGCGGCGCTGGCCCGCGCCATGCCTGCCGCCGTCGGTGTGGCCGGCATCCCCGTCTCCGTCTTCTGCCACCCCGAAGGGGCCGGGCGCACGCGGTCGCTGCTGCGCTTCGCGTTCTGCAAGCGCGAGGACGTCCTGCGCGAGGCGTCCGCCCGGCTGGCGGCCCTGCCGGAACTGCGCCCCGGAGGGAACCCGTGAGCCCGGCGCGCCGGCGCTGGCTCTCGGGGATCGGCGAGCACGCGGTACTGGAACCGGACGCCTGGGTTCCCGGGGCCTGGGTGCTCTCCATCGGCGGGCGGGAGCAGTCCCACGTGAACCTTGCCGCGCCGCAGGAGATCTTCTACGAGTACCTGCGCCGGATGGCCAACCACCTGGATCTGCTGGGCGCCCCGGGAGCCCCGCTGCGGGTGCTGCATTTGGGGGCCGGCGCCCTGACGCTGGCCCGCTACGTGGCGGCCACCCGCCCGGGGAGCCCCCAGGTGGCCGTCGACCTGGAACGGGAGCTGATGGCGTTCGTGCTGGAGGCGCTGCCGCTGCCCGCGGGGGCGGAGGTGCGCCTGGTGGTGGACGACGCCCGCGCCGTGGTGGAGTCGGGGCTTCCCGGCGAGCGCTTCGACGCGGTGGTGCTGGATGTGTTCTCCGGCGCCGATGCCCCGGCGCGGCTGACCGGCCCGGACTTCTATGCGGCGGTGGCCGCACGGCTCGCCCCCGGGGGCGTGGCGCTGATCAACGTGGGCGATGACCCCCCGCTGCGTTTCGCCAGGTCCCAACTGGCCGCCATGGAGGAGGTGTTCGGATTCGTGACCCTGGCAGCGCCGGCGGAGATGCTCAGCTGCCGCTACCCCGGCAACCTGATCCTCATGGGAGCCGCGGAGCGCTGGGATGCCGCACGGCTGGAGGCCCTGCGGGCGGCCGGCCCGCACCCGGGAGCGGTGCTGTCCGGCCCCGACCTGGACCCCTTCCGCCGGACCTAGCAGCCCGCGACCCGGGACTTGGGACTCAGGACCCGGCGGTCCCAGGCTGGTCCTGGGGCTGGTCCTGGGACTGGTCTTCGGGGGTGTCCGGTTCGGCGAACCAGAGGGTGGTCTCCCCGTACTTGCGCTCCGCGAAGCGGCGCAGGCCCGCGGGCCAGCGTGGTTCGGGCGAGCGCCTGGAGCGCTCCACCACCACCACCGCCTCCGGCTCCAGCAGCGGGGCCAGGCGGCCCAGAGTGGCGGCCAGGCCGTCCTCGCTCAGCGGGTAGGGCGGGTCCAGGAAGGCGATGTCCCAGCCGCGGCCGGCCTCGGCCTCCGCCTCAAGGAACCCGTCGACCCCGCCCCGGCGCACCGAGACGGCCGTCCGCCCCAGGGCGCGGTTCACGGTCCCTGCGTTGGCCTGGCACACGGCGACCGCCTTGGGTGCCTGTTCCACCAGCACCACGGCGCGGGCTCCGCGGCTGGCGGCCTCCACTCCCAGCGCGCCGGAACCGGCGAACAGGTCCAGCACGCGGGCTCCGGAAAGCACGCCGTAGCTTTCCAGCCGGGAGAACAGCGCCTCCTTGACCCGGTCGGTGGTGGGCCGGGTGGCGTCCCCGGGCACTGAGGCCAGGGCCAGTCCCCCGGCCGCCCCCGCGATGATGCGTCCCATATGTTGCTATCCCCTTTCCAGGAAGGCCTGCATGTCTTCATCGACCCAGTCGCGTACGGCGCGGGCCAGCGCCGGATGCGCTTCCAGCCCGCCCGGCCCGTCCACGATCGCCTCGGCGTCCTCGCGGGCGGCCGCGATCAGGTCCGCGTCCTGGATCACGCGCAGCACCTTGAGCGTGGATTTGCGGCCCGACTGGCTGGAGCCCAGGATGTCGCCCTCGCGGCGCTGCTTCAGGTCCTCCTCGGCCAGCGCGAAACCGTCGCGCGTGGCGGCGACGGCGTCCAGGCGCGCCCGGGACGGGTGCCCCTCCTCCAGCCAGGTGGCCAGCAGGCAGGTGCCGTGCAGCCCGCCGCGGCCCACCCGGCCGCGCAACTGGTGCAGCTGGGAGATGCCGAACGCGTCGGCATCAACCACGGCCATCAGCGTGGCATTGTGCACGTCCACGCCGACCTCGATCACGGTGGTGGAGACGAGGATGTCGATCCGTCCGGCCTCAAAGTCGGCCATGGTGCGGGCCTTGTCCTCCGTGGCCAGGCGCCCGTGCAGTTCCCCCACGCGCACGCCCTCCATCAGCGGCATCGCGCGCAGCCGGGCCATCATCGCCTCGACGGTGTCGCGCGGGACCTTCGCCGCGGCCGCGCCGGATCCGGCGGCCTCGGCCCCGCCCGTGCCCGCCGCGGAAGCCGCCCCGGCGGCGGAGCCGCCGTCGTCCTCCCCGGACGCCTCGGTGATCCGCGGAACCACCACGTAGACCTGGTGGCCCCGGGCGACTTCCTCCCGCATCAGCTCGAACAGCCGCGTGCGGTACTTGGGCTTGGCCAGCGGGACCACATGCGTGTTGATCGGGGCGCGGCCGGCCGGGAGTCCCTCGAGGATGCTGACCTCCAGGTCCCCGAAGACGGTCATGGCCACGGTGCGCGGAATGGGGGTGGCCGTCATCACCAGCATGTGGGGGGTGGCGCCCGCCTTCGCGCGCAGGGCGTCGCGCTGTTCGACGCCGAAGCGGTGCTGTTCGTCCACCACCACCAGCCCCAGCTCCGCGAACTGGAGGTGCTCGGAGAGCAGCGCGTGCGTGCCCACCACGATCCCGGTCTCCCCCGAGGCCACGCGCAGCAGCACCTCCCTGCGCCGGGCTGCGCTCATCGACCCGGTGAGCAGGTCCACCCGGGTCCCGCCCTCGTCGCCGCCGAGCATCCCGGCGGCGGCCAGCGGGCCCAGCGCGCGGGTGATGGACTGGTGGTGCTGGGCGGCGAGGACCTCGGTGGGGGCCAGCAGGGCGGCCTGCCCGCCGGCGTCGATCACCTGGAGCATGGCGCGCAGCGCCACCAGCGTCTTTCCGGAGCCGACGTCGCCCTGGAGCAGCCGGTTCATCGGGTGGGTGCCGGCCAGGTCGGCGGCGATCTCCTCCCCGGTGGCGCGCTGGCCCGGGGTGAGGCGGAACGGCAGGGCGGCGTCGAAGCGCTCCAGCAATCCCCCTGAGGCGGCCGGGCGCGGCACCGCCGGCTGTCCGCGCCGGTGGGCCCGGCGCTGGGCGATGGCCAGCTGCAGCAGCAGGGCCTCGTCATAGCGGAAGCGGCGCAACGCCCGGTGGGCGTCGCGCAGCTGGTGCGGATGGTGGATGGCCCGGTAGGCCGCGGCCCGGCCCAGCAGGCGCCGGCGGCGCAGCAGCTCGGGGGGCACCGGGTCCGGCCAGCCGGCCTCGTCGACGCCGGAGAGGGCCAGCAGGACGGACTTGCGGATGGCGTCGTTGGCAAGCTTGCCGGTGGAGGGGTAGACGGGAATGGGCCGCGGCTCGGCGTCGGCGGCGGATTCGAGCACGGCGTACTGCGGGTGGGTCAGCTCCAGGTGCTCCCGGTAGCGGGTCACCCGGCCGCTGAACATCGCCACGGTCCCGGCGTGCAGGTCCTTGAGGGCCTGGTACCCGTTGAAGAACGTCATGCGCAGGTGCGCCTGCTCCGGGCCGAAGGCGTCCTTGACCACGACCTCCACCAGCATCCCGCGCCGGGTGTGCATGCGGCGCTGGGTGATGGTGTCCACCTCGGCAACGATCGTGACGTCCTCCCCCAGCGGCAGCGTGGCGATCGCGGTGAGCTCGCCGACCTCCAGGTAGCGGTTGGGGAAGTGGTCCAGCAGGTCGCCGACCAGTTCGTAGCCGAACCCCTTGCGCAGCTTGGCGTACGCGTCCCGGCCGATGACCGCGCCCAGCGGGGTGCCGGGCCCGAAGGCGGTGCGGTCGGCGTCCTCAGCCTTCATGGGTGCACAGGTCGGTGACGGACACGTTGACCGGTTCGCCTGCCCGGCCGATCGCCTCGAGGGCGTCCTCCTCGCGCGGCACGTGCACGTGCACGCGCCAGCGGTAGCCGTCCCCGGTCTCGTTCACGGGGGTCATGATGACCGACTCCCCCACCGCGTCCAGCTCGGCGCGCAGCGTGGCGGCCTGGAGGGGCGAGAGCGCAATCGTGCACATGACCTCGACGCCGGCCTCGGGCAGCGCGCTCGCGGCCAGGTGGGGGTCCTGGATGCCGTAGCCGTGCAGGGGGGCGTAGCGGTCCTCGTCGAAGGCTTCCCCCGTCACCGCCGCGCGCAGCGCGTCCAGGACCAGCAGCAGCCCCACGGCGCCGGCATCGACCACGTGGGCCGTGGCCAGCGGGCCCAGTTGGGCCTCCGTGGCCACCACTGCCTGGAGCGCGGCGGCGCATACCGCCTCGAGGACCTCCACGGCGGCGGCGCGGCTGGTGGGCTCGGTCGTGGAATGCATCACCGTGTCGGCGGCCGCGTCGGCGGCTGCGGCGATGACGGAGAGCATGGTGCCCGGGACCGGTTCGCTCAGTGCGGACCAGGACCGCACGCGGGCCCGGTCCAGCCCGGCGGCGATGAGCGGGCCGGTCAGGCGCCGGTGTCCCAGCAGGGGTTCGGCGAAGCCGGCGAACACCACTGCCAGCAGGGTGCCCGAGTTCCCGCGCGCGGACTCCATGCCGGCGCGCCCGGCCAGCCCCAACAGTTCGCCCAGGTCCTCGACGTCGAGCATGGAGACGGCGTCGTGCGCGGTGCGCGCGGTGAGGTAGAGGTTGCTGCCGGTGTCGCCGTCGGCTACCGGGAAGATGTTGATGGCGTCCAGCCGGTCGCTGTGGTTGCCCAGGAGCCTGACGGTGCCGTCCAGCCATGCCAGCACGGCCGACGCTCCGGTGGAGATTTTTGCCGTCATCTGCGGGTGTGCCCCTTTCGTTGCGGCCTACAGCCCGTGGTCCCGGACGAACCCGGCGACGTCATCGTCCGCCAGCGCGCCGGCCAGCGCGGCGATGGCCGCGGTGTCCGGCAGCACGACCGACTGCCCGTCGGCCGAGCGGCCGGTGCCCAGGGTGGGCAGGGTGAAGAAGTGCATGTCCCCGGAGCGGCTCCGGAGCATCGACAGTCCCAACCGTCCCGCCGCGGCCGCGTCCAGGGAGTCGTCAACCGCCAGGTACGGGGAGATTTGGCCCACCGATTTCCAGACCGTGGCGGGGTTGGCCAGGGTCTGCGGGGAGGCCAGCTCCCCCAGGAGGGCCTTGAGGAAGGCCTGCTGGTTGCGCACGCGCTGGTAGTCCCCGTCGGCGAACGCCTTGCGTTCGCGCACGAACGCCAGGGCCTGCGCGCCGTCCATGGCCTGCCTGCCCCCGGCGAAGTGGTGGCCCTTGAGCTGGCTGGCCGCAAAGGGCACCGGCACGTCGACCTCCACTCCCCCGAGCGCGTCGGTGAGGCCCTTGAAGCCCTCCATGTCGAGTGCGGCGACATGGTCGATGCGGGTCTGCAGCAGCGCCTCGAGGCTCAGCACGGCCAGCGGCACCCCGCCGTAGGCGAAGGCCGCATTGATCTTGTTGCTGCCGTGGCCGGGGATCTCCACCCAGGTGTCGCGCAGGATCGAGGCCACATACGCCCCGGAGCCATCGCCCGGGAAGTGCACCAGCATGATGGTGTCCGAACGGCCCGTATGGGGCAGGCCGGCAGCGGAGGCGGCCCCGCCGGTGCCGCGCGAATCCGAACCGAGCAGCAGGATGTTGGTGGCCCCGGTGGCGTTCGTCACCGGACGCAGCCCCTCCTCCGGAAACGCCGGGGAAATGGTGGCGGCCTTGGACTCGAAGCTGCGGGCCAGCGCGAACAGGTATCCTCCGGCCGCCAGCGCCGCCAGGAGCGCGAAGACCAGCACGGCGGCCAGGGCTGCGCGCACGGGCCGCCGACGCCTGGCGGGGGCATTGTGCCCGGGCCAGTCGTCGAATTCGTGCTGCGCCATCATGGCCCTTCCTCTGGAGATGTCCGGTCCCATCCTAGCCGGGCCCCGCAGGCGGTAAGGTGTTGTGGTGCCTTCCCAACCCCTGTTTCACCCCGTCCGTGCCGCGCTGGCGGCACTCGCCGCAGGCACCGCGGCGGCCGTCCTGTCCGGATGCTCGTCCATCGCGGCCGTCCAGTCCGCCGACGACGCCGCCAACCCGGCCTGCGCCTCCATGATGGTGGTCCTGCCGGACGTGCTGGCGGACCTGGAGCGGCGGGAGACGAACAGCCAGGGCACGGCGGCGTGGGGCGATCCCGCACAGGTGGTGCTGCGCTGCGGGGTCACCGTGCCCGGGCCCTCCACCGACCCGTGCGTGAGCGTGAACGGCGTGGACTGGGTGGCCCGGGAAGGAACTCCGGGCTGGACGCTGACCACCTATGGGCGGACCCCCGCCACCGAGGTGCTCTTCGACCCGAACCGGGTCCCTTCCAGCACCGTGCTGGCCGAACTGGCCCCGGCCGCGGCGAAGATCCCCGCCCAGGGCGGCTGCACCTCGGTCGATACGTCCGTGGACCTGCCCTGACCTGATTTGGCCCCGGCGGGGCCCCGACACCGGAAGCCTTTAGCGCAGGCCGGTGCGGCGGTGCAGCGCCAGCCAGATCAGTTCGTCGATCAGGTCCGGGTAGGCCAGGCCGCTCTTGGCCCACATCTGCGGATACATGCTCACCGGCGTGAAGCCGGGCATGGTGTTGATCTCGTTGATCACCCAGCGTCCGTCCGGGGTGTAGAAGAAGTCCACGCGGGAGAGGCCCTCGGCCCCGACGGCGTCGAACGCCCGGGCGGCGAGCCGGCGGACCTCCTCGACGGCCGCGTCCGGCAACTCCGCCGGGCAGCTGAGCGCTGCGGCGGCGCCGTCGACGTACTTGGCCTCGAAGTCGTAGAAGCTGTGCGCGCCCGGAGCCACGGCGATCTCGCCCGGCAGCGAGGTGCGCGGGGCGTCGGAGCCGCGTCCCTCGAGCACGCCGCACTCGATCTCGCGCCCGGCAATCCCGGCCTCGATGACCACCTTGGGGTCGTGTTCGCGGGCGGCCTCGACGGCGGCGCGCAGCCCCGAGGGGTCGTCGACGCGGCTGATGCCCACGGAGGAGCCGGCGCGGGCGGGCTTGACGAACAGCGGATAGGCCAGCGGGGCGGCGGTGGCCAGGGCGGCCTCCGGGTCGCGGTTCCACTGCTTGTCGGTAATCACCACGTAGGGCCCGACTTCGAAGCCTGCGGCCTCGAAGACCACCTTCATGTAGTGCTTGTCCATGCCGATGGCGCTGGCGGAGACGCCGGATCCCACGTAGGGCACGTCGGCGAGCTCGAGCAGGCCCTGCAGGGTGCCGTCCTCGCCGAACGGGCCGTGCAGCAGCGGGAAGACCAGGTCGATCGGACCCGGGCTGCGGCCGGCGTCGCTGGAAACCAGCTCGCGCGAGCCGCGGGTGGCCTCCAGCCGCAGCGTCCCGGTCCCGGAGGGAACCTCGGGCACGGTGCCGGAAGCCAGCGACCAGTGCTCGTGGTCCGCATCCACCAGCGACCACTCGCCCTCGCGGCTGATCCCCACCGGGACCACCTCGTACTTGGCGCGGTCGATTGCGTGGAGCACGCCGGCCGCGGTGACGCAGCTGACGGAGTGCTCCGAGGAGCGTCCCCCAAACAGCAGCGCGATCCGCGGTTTGCGGGCCAGGATGTCGGTCATGCGAGTTCCCCTTCGGATTTCAGCTGCCGGCCCAGCAGCCGGGCCGCCATCGCGTCGACGCTGAGCGTGCCCTCGAGGACCATCACGACGGCCTCGGTGATGGGCATCTCCACGCCCAGGCCGCGGGCCAGGTCCAGGACGGCCTGTCCCGACTTGATGCCCTCGGCGGTCTGCGTCATGCGTTCGTTGACTTCGGCCAGGCTCAGGCCCTGCCCGAGCAGCCGGCCGGCGGTGTTGTTGCGGGACAGGGAGGACGAGCAGGTCGCCACCAGGTCCCCGAGGCCGGCAAGTCCGGCCATGGTTTCGAGGCGGCCGCCGAGGGCGACCGCGAGGCGCGTGGTCTCGGCCAGTCCGCGGGTGATCACGGAAGCCTTGGTGTTGTCGCCCATGCCGCGGCCGTCGCAGATGCCCACGGCCAGCGCGATCACGTTCTTGACGATCCCGCCGATTTCGACGCCCACCAGGTCGGTGTTCGTGTAGGGGCGGAAGTATTCGGGGGTGCAGGCCTCGGCGATCCAGGTGGCGGTCTCCTGGTCTGTGCAGGCGACCACGGAGGCGGTGGGCTCCTCGCGGGCGATCTCCAGGGCCAGGTTGGGCCCGGAGACGACGGCGATCGCCTCCTGCGGCCAGTCCAGCTCCTCCCGGATGATCTCGCTCATGCGCGCGTCCGTGCCGCGTTCGAGGCCCTTCATGAGGGAGACGACGACGGCGCCGGCCGGCATTGCCGCCTTGAAGGAGCGCAGCTGCCCGCGCACGGTCTGCGCCGGAACGGCCAGCACCACCACCTCCGACCCGGCCAGCACGGCCGCGAAGTCGGTGGAGGCGGAGATGTTCCCGGGCAGCACGGTCCCGCCCAGGTAGCGGGCGTTGGTGTGCCGCTCGTTGATTTCGGCCGCGGCCTCAGGGCGCCGGGCCCACAGCTGGACCCTGGTGCCGCGGTCCGCGCCGGAGTCGGCGAGGACTTTGGCGAACGTGGTGCCCCAACTGCCGGCACCCATGACCGCGATCTTGCGCGGGGCCGTCCTCACCGGGCGGCCTGCCCGTCGGCCGGGTCCGCCGCGGAGGCGGTGCCGGCGTCGGGCTTGGCCTCGAAGTCGCGTCCGGTGCTGCTCTGGCCGTGCGCGGCCGGGTCCCACAGGACCCGCGGCGGCTCCTCGCCGCGGATCTCGGCCAGCTGGGCCGCCAGCGCGGCCATGATGCGGTTGGTGGCCTCCTCCAGGACGGTGCGGGTCATGGGGCCGCCGGCGAGGTCGGAGAGGTCCACCGGGTCCCCGGCCACCACGCGCACCTGCTTGCGCGGGAACAGCTTGAGGCCCTTGGCGTAGCGCGGCAGGAGTTCCTGGGCTCCCCAGTGGGCGATCGGCACCACCGGCGCGCCGGTCCGCAGGGCCAGCCGCGCGGCGCCGGTGCGCCCCCGCATGGGCCACAGGTCCGGGTCCCGGGTCAGCGTGCCCTCCGGGTAGACGATGACCGCCCCGCCGGATTCGAGCAGGTTCCGGGCCGCCTCCAGGGACCGGTTGGCCCCGGCCGAGGAGCGCTCCACCGGCACCTGCCCGGTCGCGCGCAGCACGTGGCCGACCACGGGGATGCGGAAGAGCGATTCCTTGGCCATGAAGCGCGGCATGGTCCCGTGGTTGAACAGCGCGTGGCCGACCACGAGCGGGTCGAACTCGGTCACATGGTTGGGGCAGGCGATGAAGCCGCCCCGGGGCAGCTTCTCGAAGCCTTCGTGGCGCTTGCCGATCAGCAGGTTCAGCAGGGGGCGGGCGATGCCCCCCACGATCCCCCAGGTCAGGCGGGAGCCCAGCGATTCACTCACGGCCGCTCCCTACGCGGTCAGCTCGACGCGCGCCCCGAGCCCCTGGAGCTTGTCGAGGAAACGCTCGTAGCCGCGGTTGATCAGTTCGATGCCGGTGACCCGGCTGCTGCCCTCGGCCGCGAGGGCGGCGATCAGGTGGGAGAAGCCCCCGCGCAGGTCCGGGATGTCGATGTCGGCCCCGTTCAGCCGGGCCGGTCCGGTGACCACGGCCGAATGCAGGAAGTTGCGCTGGCCGAAGCGGCACGGGACGGCGCCGAGGCACTCGCGGTGCAGCTGGATGGTGGCGCCCATGCGGACCAGGGCCTCGGTGAAGCCGAAGCGGTTCTCGTACACGGTCTCGTGCACGATCGACACGCCCTCGGCCTGGGTCAGCGCGACCACGAGCGGCTGCTGCCAGTCGGTCATGAAGCCGGGGTGGACGTCGGTCTCCAGCACCAGCGGCTTGAGCGGGCCGCCCGGGTGGAAGAAGCGGATGCCGGCGTCGTCGACCTCGAACGCCCCGCCAATCTTGCGGTAGGTGTTCAGGAACGCGGTCAGGTCCTGCTGGTCCGCGCCCTCGACGTAGATGTCCCCGCGGGTGACCAGGGCAGCGGAGGCCCAGGAGGCGGACTCGTTGCGGTCCGGCAGCGCCTTGTGGTTGTAGCCGGAGAGTGCGCTCACGCCCTCGATGCGGATGACGCGGTCGGTCTGGACGGTGATGATGGCGCCCATCTTCTGCAGCAGCGCGATCAGGTCCATGATCTCGGGCTCGACGGCGGCGCCCTTGAGCTCGGTGATGCCCTCGGCCCTGACCGCGGTCAGCAGCACCTGCTCGGTGGCCCCCACCGACGGGTACGGCAGCTCCAGCTTGGCTCCCTTGAGCCCGCCGGGCGCGGAGATCGCGATGCCGCCGGGGCGCTTGTCCACCACGGCCCCGAAGCTGCGCAGCACGTTCAGGTGGTAGTCGATCGGACGGTCGCCGATGCGGCAGCCGCCCAGGTCGGGGATGAAAGCCTCCCCGATGGCGTGGATGAGCGGTCCGCAAAAGAGGATCGGGATCCGGGAGTCACCCGCATGCGCGTCGATCGCGTTGGAGGGAGCGGTCTTGGCGCCCTGCGGATCCAGCGTCAGGTCGCCGGTGGCGGGGTCCTTGTCCACCTTCACGCCGTGGAGGGTCAGCAGGCTGGTGACAATCTCAACGTCCCTGATTTCGGGGACGTTGCGCAACAGGGACGGCCCGTCGCCGAGCAGTGCCGCGACCATGGCTTTCGGCACCAGATTCTTGGCGCCCCTGACTGTCACTGTTCCCTTGAGCGGCACGCCGCCGTGGATAGTCAGGACTTTGCCCATGGATAAAAAACCTCACGATTGACTGGTCCCCAAAGCGCCGGGGATTCCTAGTAAGCATACAGCCCCCGGCATGGCCGGGGGCTGTGGGGCCGGTTCCGGGGGCTATGGCCTGGCGGGCAGCGTGGCCGGTTTCCAGCTGGGGCGGGCCGCCTCGTAGGCGGCGATTTCGTCGGCGTGCTGCAGCGTCAGGCCAATGTCGTCCAGGCCTTCGAGCAGGCGCCAGCGGGTGTAGTCGTCGATCTCGAACGGGGCGTGGATGGCGCCGCAGGTGACGGTGCGGGACTGGAGGTCGACCGTGACCTGGGCACCCGGGTGGTTCTCGAGTTCCTTCCAGATCAGCTCGATGTCGGACTGGTCCAGCTGGGCCGCGACCAGGCCCTGCTTGCCGGAGTTGCCGCGGAAGATGTCGGCGAAGCGGGAGGAGAGCACGGCCTTGAAGCCGTAGTCCTTCAGCGCCCACACCGCGTGCTCGCGGGAGGAGCCGGTGCCGAAGTCGGGGCCGGCGACCAGCACCGAGCCGGCCGCGTACGGCTCCTGGTTCAGGATGAAGGAGGGGTCCTTGCGCCAGGCGGCGAAAAGGGCGTCCTCGAACCCGGTGCGCGTGATGCGCTTGAGGTAGACGGCGGGGATGATCTGGTCGGTGTCCACGTTGGACTGGCGCAGCGGGACGCCGGTGCCGGTGTGGCGGGTGAACTTCTCCATGGCGGGGCCTCCTTAGGCGCTGACGGGGACGGGCAGGTCGGACGGGGAGCTGAGCGTGCCGCGCACGGCGGTGGCCGCGGCGACCACCGGCGAGACCAGGTGGGTGCGCCCGCCCTTGCCCTGCCGGCCCTCGAAGTTGCGGTTCGAGGTGGAGGCGCAGCGCTCGCCCTCGGCGAGCTGGTCCGGGTTCATGCCCAGGCACATCGAGCAGCCGGCGAAGCGCCATTCGGCGCCGAAGTCGGTGAAGACCTTATCCAGGCCCTCGGCCTCGGCTTCCAGGCGGACGCGGGCCGAGCCGGGGACCACGATCATGCGCACGTTGGGGTCCTTTTGGCGGCCCTTGACGATCTCCGCGGCGGCCCGCAGGTCCTCCATGCGGCTGTTGGTGCACGAGCCCAGGAAGACGGTGTCCACCCGGATGTCCTTCATCGGGGTGCGGGCCTGCAGGCCCATGTACTCGAGGGCCCGCTCGCAGGCGGCCCGCTCGTTCTCGTCGGCGAAGTCCTCCGGGGCCGGCACGGCCGAGGACAGCGACACGCCCTGGCCGGGGTTGGTGCCCCAGGTGACGAACGGCTCCAGGGTGTCGGCGTCGATGGAGACCTCGGCGTCGAACACGGCGTCGTCGTCGGTGTGCAGGGTCTTCCAGTAGGCGACGGCGGCGTCCCAGTCGGCCCCGGCCGGGGCGTGCGGACGGCCCTGGAGGTAGTCGAAGGTGGTCTGGTCCGGGGCGACCAGGCCGGCGCGGGCGCCGGCCTCGATCGACATGTTGCAGATGGTCATGCGCGCCTCCATGGACAGCGCGCGGATCGCGGAGCCGCGGTACTCCAGGACGTAGCCCTGCCCGCCGCCGGTGCCGATCTTGGCGATCACGGCGAGGATGATGTCCTTGGCGCTCACGCCCGGCTTCAGGGTGCCCTCGACGTTGATGGCCATGGTCTTGAAGGGCTTCAGCGACAGCGTCTGGGTGGCCAGGACGTGCTCGACCTCGGAGGTGCCGATGCCCATCGCCAGGGCACCGAAGGCCCCGTGCGTGGAGGTGTGCGAGTCGCCGCAGACCACGGTCATGCCCGGCTGGGTGAGCCCGAGCTGCGGACCCACCACGTGGACGATGCCCTGCTCCTTGTCGCCCAGGGAGTGCAGGCGCACCCCGAACTCGGCGCAGTTGGCGCGCAGCGTCTCGATCTGCTTGCGGCTGGTGGGGTCCGCGATCGGCTTGTCGATGTCCAGCGTCGGGGTGTTGTGGTCCTCGGTGGCGATCGTCAGGTCCAGGCGGCGGACGGGGCGGCCGGCCAGGCGCAGGCCCTCGAACGCCTGGGGGCTGGTAACCTCGTGCACCAGGTGCAGGTCGATGTAGATCAGGTCCGGCTGGCGCGCCGCGCCCTCGCCCTCGCCCTTGCGCACGACGTGCGCGTCCCACACTTTTTCGGCCAGCGTCCGCGCTGACTCCTGAGCGGCCATTGCCGGCTCCTTCCCTGACGGTTTCCGACGACCTATCCACTGAAACACCGCACCCGGCGGGAAATCCAGCTTCCCGACTTGCATCTCACATAATGAGACGGAAGTATCATTTTATGGACAATTCAAGTGGCGTAGGCGTCATCGACAAGGCGGCCGCGGTCCTCGACGCGCTCGAGGCCGGCCCCACCACCCTGGCCCAGCTGGTGGCGGCGACCGGACTGTCCCGGCCCACCGTGCACCGGCTGGCGCAGGCGCTGGTCCACCACCGGCTGGTCGGCAAGGACGTCCACGGCCGCTTCGTGCTGGGCAGCCGGCTGGTGGAGCTGGCCTCGGCCGCCGGCGAGGACCGCCTGATCGCCGCGGCCGGGCCGCTGCTCATCCAGCTGCGCGACGCCACCGGGGAGAGTTCGCAGGTCTTCCGCCGGCAGGGCGACTCCCGGGTTTGCGTGGCCTCGGCCGAGCGCCCCGTGGGCCTGCGGGACACGATCCCCGTGGGCACCCAGCTGTCCATGCGGGCAGGCTCGGCAGCGCAGGTGCTGCTGGCGTGGGAGGACCATGAGCGCCTGCTCGACGGCCTGCAGAACGCCCGCTTCACCCCCACGATCCTGGCCGGGGTGCGCCGGCGCGGCTGGGCCCAGAGCCTGGGCGAGCGCGAGCCCGGCGTCGCCTCGGTGTCCGCGCCGGTGCGCGGACCCTCCGGCCGCGTGATCGCCGCGGTGTCCATCTCCGGGCCGATCGAACGCCTCACCCGCCAGCCCGGGCGCCTGCACGGGGACATCGTGTGCCAGATTGCGGCCCAGATCAGCGAGGCCCTGCGCCAGAACGGGGAGTGATCCCGGCCGCTCCAGCGTTCCCCTTCCAGCAGGCCGGGCGGCTAGCCTCCGAAGTGGTCGTACCCGGGCCGCTGCCCGCGCAGCCGGGCCAGGGCCTCGGCCGCGGGGCGCCCGTCCACGCATACCGGCGCGGGCAACCGGCCCGACCCCAGCCCGCCCGGCTCCAGCCCGCCCGCTTCCAACACGGTGCCAATGCGGCGGAAGCCGTGGGGCAGCGGGGCTCCGGGCGGGAAGGCGGCCAGCAGCCCGTGGTCCTCTCCCCCGGAGAGGACCCAGAGCAGCGGCGGCACCCCGGTGGCGGCACCGGCGGCGGCCAGCGCCCCGGCGTCGCCCTCCAGCGCCGCGGCCTCCAGGTCGATGGCCACCCCGCTGGCCGCGGCCATCCGCCCGGCGTCGCGCACCAGCCCGTCGGAGAGGTCCAGCATGGCCCGGGCCCCGGCCAGGGCGGCCTGCGGGCCTGCCGCCAGCGGAGGAAGCGGGCGGGCCTGCCGGGCGACCAGGGCGCGTTCGGCCTCCCCCAGCCGCGCGTAGGGCAGCGGGGATTCGAGCAGGGCCAGCCCGGCCGCGGCCGCCCCGAGCACGCCGCAGACTGCAAGGGTGTCCCCGGGGCGGGCCCCGGAGCGCACGACGGCGGCGCGCCCCTCGAGGCTGCCGGTGGCCGCGGCGGTGACCGCCAGTTCGCTGCCGGCCCCCAGGTCGCCGCCGGCGAGCGCGCAGCGGTCCGCGCCCAGGGTGCGCACGGCCGCGGAGTAGCCGTCGGCCAGGGACTCGACCCAGGCCACCGGCGTGCGGGCCGGCAGCGTCAGGCTGATGACCAGGGCCGTCGCGACCGCCCCCATGGCGTTGATGTCGGAAAGGTTCTGCGCCGCGGATTTCCAGCCGACGTCGAAGCCGGTGGTGCGGTAGCCGTTGGGCCACTCGAGGCGGAAGTCCTGGTCCTGGACCAGGGTGTCCACCGAGACCACGAAGCGCCCGTCGGGGGCGGCGACCACGGCGGCGTCGTCACCCGGGCCCAGCAGCGCCGGCGCCCCGGCCAGGCGGGGAAGGATCCGGGCCAGCAGGCCGGCCTCCCCCAGCCCGGCCACGGTGGGGCCCTCCGCGGCGGGGCGGACCTCAGCCACGGGCCACCGCCAGCGCCTCGGCGAAGCGGTTGTACCGGTTGACCTCATCCGCCACCGGCGCCACGATCCGGGCGGCGGCGACCCCGGCCACCGCCGCGTGCAGCCGGCGGGAGACGGTGCGGGCGCGGCGGGCGGCGGCCGCGCGGGCCACCACCCCGGAGGCGAGGCCGAGCACGATGCCCAGCAGGACCCCGGCAACCAGCATCAGCGTGGGAACCGGGATGCCCTCCACCACCGGAGCGGCCGGAACCGGGAACTGGAGGAAGCCCATCACCGCGAGTCCGCCCAGCCAGGCGGCTCCGGCCAGGGCCACGGCCAGGGCGCACCACTGGAGGATGCCGGCCAGCGGCCACCACCAGGAGCCGCGCCCGGCACCGATGTCGGTTCCGGCGATCGCCTGGTCCAGGGCATCCGGCAGGGTGTCCGCGGAGCCGCGCGCCGCGCGCCGGATGGAGGCCCGCCACACGCCGGGGGCGCCCTGGGCCGCGGCGTCGGCGAAGGCCCGCACTGCCGAGTCCGCCTGGGCACGCTGGGCGGCCCCGGCGCCGGGCAGGGCGGTGTGGTTCAGCGCGGTGCGGTTCAGCGCGGGGTTGGCCTCCCGGCTGCCGAAATCCCTGCTGTGGAGGTTCAGCCGGCGCAGCGGGTCCGGGCGCAGCTTGCCCAGCCAGCGCACCACCGGCCAGCCGGTGCGCGCGTGCGCGTCCCTGCGGTAGCTGTCCCGGACCGCCCGCACCACGATGTCCACCCCGGCGGCCTGGGCAAGGTTTTCGGCCAGGCGGCGCGCCGCGTCCGGGCCCGGCGGCTCCAGCCGGTGCGGCGCCGACGCGGGGCGCCCGGCGGCATCCCCCTGCCCGGCGGCATCCCCCTGCCCGGCCTTCCCCTGTCCGGCCTCTCCCCACCCGGCGCCGAGTACGGCGATCGGGCCCGTGGCCGCCGGGACCGCATCGGCGGCGAGGGCCCCGGCCAGGGTGTCCGCTGCGGCCGCGACGTCCGCCAGCAGGCGTTCGGTGGCGGCGGTCCGCTCGGCCGCGACCGCACCGATGGCCTCGCGCAGCTTTTCCACGCCCTCCCCGGTCGCGGCGGAGACCGGCAGCACGTCGATGCCGGGCAGTCCGTCGCGGGCCAGCAGACCGCGCAGGGAGACCAGGACCGGGTCCAGCTGGCCCGGGCGCAGCCGGTCGATCTGGTTCAGCACCACCAGGGTGATGGCTCCGTGGCCGGCCATCGGGCGGATGAAGTCGTGGTGCACGGCGGCGTCGGCGTACTTCTGCGGGTCCAGGACCCAGACCAGGACATCGACCTGCCCGGCCATCCGGCGCACGGTCTCGCGGTGCTCGGCCGCCGTGGAGTCGAAGTCCGGCAGGTCCAGCAGGATCAGGCCCCCGCGCTCGGGCGCCTTACGGAACAGGCCGCCCTTGGGGGCGGGCAGCGGTTCCTCCAGCGGGCGGCGGTCCCGGACCTGGAGCCAGTCCAGCAGCGGACCGCTGCCCTCCTCCCCCCACACCGCGGCCAGCGGGGCCGAGGTGGTGGGCCGGGTCGCGGCCGTGCGGGCCAGTTCCCGCCCGGCGACGGCGTTGAAGAGGGAGGATTTGCCGCTTCCGGTGGCCCCGAAAAAGCCCACGACGGTGTGCTCGGCGGAGAGCGAGCGGCGCTTGGAGGCGCGCTCAAGCACCGCGTACGCTTCCGCTGCGGCGGCCTCGGGGACGCGGCCCTCGCCCAGCTGCCGGGCCTCGTTGAGCGCCTCCAGGCGGGTAACCAGCGGGGTGGATGCGGTGTCGCGGCGGCGGCGGCTCATGCGCGGGCCTCCCCCGGCGCGCCCAGCGTGCCCAGCCGGCGCACCAGGTCCTCCAGGACGTCCGCCTCCGTGGCGGGACGCAGCACCGCGAGCCGGTCCAGGAAGCGCCGGCTCTCCTGTTCCAGCAGGGCGCGGCAGCGTTCGTCCAGCCCGTCGGCGGCGCGTTTGGCCAGCCGGCGGACGGCGTCCTCGCCAAAGATCGCCTCCAGCAGCTTCTGCCCGACCACGGCGGAGCCGCCGGCAATCCCGATCTCCAGTCCGGTGAGTCCGGCGGTGGAGGCGAACACCACCACCATCAGGGCCACGGCAACGCCGTTGACCCCGAAGGACACCATGCGGGCGGTGAAGCGCTTGTCCGCCCCTTCGGTGCGGATCATTTCCATCAGGTCCCCCTGCCAGGCGCGGATCTGTTCGGCCGTGCGGTCGCTGAAGCCGGGCCCGACGCCGCCGAGGTCGTCCGCGCCGAGCAGTTGCCGCCCGGCCGGGTCGGCGCGCCAGCGGGCCTCGCTTTCCTCTGCCGCCTTGGCGGCCTGGTCCACGACGACGGCGTGCAGCCCTGATTCGATGGCCTCCTCGACGGTGGCCACGGGTTGGGGCCTGCCGGCGAAGAAGGCGCCCAGGCGGTCGCGGAACCGCCCGATCGTGGTTTCGAGGGAGCGGAAGAATTCACCGGTGCCGACAAAGGCCTGCCAGCGGGCCAGCACCTCCCCGCGCAGCAGGGTGCCGTCCCGGGTGGCGCTGCGGATCCGCTCCAGGGCCTGCGCATACGCCTCGGAGACGTTCGCCTCCAGGCGCGCCCCGGCGTCGTGCTGTTCGCGTTCGGCAGCCGCCACCGCGCCCGCGGAGCCGGCCAGGGCCCGCAGGGCCCCGGCCAGGGTGCGCCGGGCCAGTGCGGAGCGGGTTCCGGCGTCGGCCGCGACGGAGCCCAGCCAGGCCTTGACCGCGGACACGGCGGCCCCCGGAAGCATCTCCAGTTCGTCCAGCGGCACCTCCGGCACCACGAACAGCGGGGCTCCGCCCAGCCCCTCGCGGGCGAGCATGGCGCGCAGGTCCGCGGCAACCTCGGCCTCGACGCCCTCCGGAACGCGGTCCAGCACGATCGCGACGGTGATATCGCGCCGCGCGGCCTCGGCGAGCAGCTTCCACGGGACGGCGTCGGCGTAGCGGTTCGCGGTGGTCACGAACAGCCACAGGTCCGCGGCGGAGAGCAGCTGCCCGGCAAGGCGCCGGTTCCCGTCGGAGACGGAGTCGATGTCGGGGGCATCCAGCAGTGCCAGGCCCGCAGGCACCGCCGGGTCGGCCACCAGGACCAGCGACCCCATGGCCTCCGGGTCCGGCTCGACCCCGGCCTGCGCCGCCGGCACCGGGCGGGACGGGGACACGCTGTGGCCGGTCACCCGCCCCAGCCCCGGCAGGATGCGGGTGTCGGCAAACCAGGACCCCTCCGCGGGGTGGTGCAGGAGGATCGGCTGGCGGGTGGTGGGACGGATCGCCCCGGCGCGGGTGACCGGATGGCCCACCAGCGCGTTGACGAGGGTCGATTTCCCGGCACCGGTGGACCCGCCGACGACGGCGAGCAGCGGGGCGTCCAGGCGGCGGTAGCGGGGGATGATGTAGTCCTCGAGCTGCGCGACGGCGGTGCGGGCGGCCTCGCGGGCGGCCGGGGCCCCGGGAAGTTCCAGCGGCAGCGCCGCCGCCGCGAGCGCGTTCCTGGCCCGCTCGAGGAGGTCGATCGCCGCGGCGGGCTCCTGCGGTCCGTTGGTAGTAGTCACGTCCCCATCATGCCAAAGCCGCGGCGGGCGGCCGGCCAGGACCCCGAACCGGAGGGCTCGGGCGCGCGGCGGAGGCATCCGGCGGGCCGGCAAAAAGAAAGGTCCCGGACCGAAGTCCGGGACCTTTCAAAGGTGACCCCAGCGGGATTCGAACCCGCGTTACCGCCGTGAGAGGGCGGCGTACTAGGCCGCTATACGATGGGGCCGCATAGCTTGCACCGTTTTCAGACGCGTGCCGTCTTGTCCGTGAAGGACAGTGACCCCAGCGGGATTCGAACCCGCGTTATCGCCGTGAGAGGGCGACGTACTAGGCCGCTATACGATGGGGCCGTATGCCGCGCGGGAGTCGAACCTCCACGCACAGCCGGCCGTCCGCGTTGCATTACCTGCAGCGGAGGCCGAGCGCTGGGATACCAGGACTCGAACCTAGAATGACGGTACCAGAAACCGTAGTGTTGCCAATTACACCATATCCCACTGTCTTCGGCGCCTTCCGAATTCCTTCCGGCCTTCGTTCCGTGCGCCTCAGCACGAGTAATTACTTTACACGAGGTGCCGCGCGATTCCAAAATCGGGGCCGCCCACGCCCGGGGCGGCCCCGGCTACCGCGGAATGACGCGGATTTCGGGGCTGATCAGGCCCGGCAGTTCGGCGAGTGTGCGCAGGACGGCGGGTGCGAGGCCGGTCACATTTCCGCCTCCCTCCGGAGCCATCACCGGGAATGCGCCTTCCGGCAAGGTGCCCTCAGGGAAGGTGCCCTCCGGGATACTGCGGTCCAACAGGGCCGCGCGCAGGCCGGCCTCCAGCGCCCCGCGCACGTCGTTGAGCGGGTTGTCCCCCACGTAGAGCACGTCCGCCGGCTCCAGGCCCAGCAGGTCCGCCCCGGCCAGGAACGGCCGCGGGTCCGGCTTGGGCGCCCCGGCGGTGTCCGAACCGACCAGCACCCTGATGCGCTCCAGCCCGGTGATGTCCAGCTTCTCCCGCTGATAGGCGGCCACGTTGTTGGATACCGCGCCGTAGGGCACGCCCAGGCGGTCCAGCTCGTCCAGGCAGGGGTGGACGTCGTCGAACGGCCTCCAGGCCGGACGCACGGCGTCTTCGAAGTCGGCGGTGAACCGCGCCAGCTCCGCCTCGGGCAGCTCCGGGCCTCCCACCAGGGCGTAGGCGTGGCTGATGCGCCGCATCCGCTGCCCGGCGAAGGTCAGTTCCCCGGCCATGTAGCGCTCGTAGAACCCGCCGGCGTCGGAGGAGAAGGCCGCCGCGGCTCGCTCGCGGTCGGCATCCGGGATCCTGGCCAGGTGCGCGGCGCTCAGCCGCAGGAAGCCGGCGCGGGCGGCCGCGTCCAGGTCCACCAGGGTGTCATCGATGTCGAAGAGCACCCCGGAAACGGCCCGGCCGGCCGCGCGGGTGCGGCCGGCCGGGAGGGTGGCCTCCATGCTCACAGGGCGTCGATGTCCGCGCGGAAAGCGCGCAGCCTGGCCAGCGAGGAGTCCTTGCCGAGGATCTCCATGGACTCGAACAGCGGCGGGGAGATGCGCTTGCCGGAGATGGCGGTACGGACCGGGCCGAAGGCCAGGCGCGGCTTCAGGCCCAGCCCCTCGATCAGCGCCGCCCGCAGCGCCTCCTCGATGGCCCCGGCAGTCCAGTCGGCCAGCGGCTCAAGCACGGCAAGGCCGGCGTCGAGGACCTCGTCGGTGTTGCCCGGCAGGCCCTTGAGCGCGTCCTGGTGCACCACCAGGTCGGCGTCGGAGCGGAAAAGGAACTCAAGCATCTCGGGGGCCTCGCCCAGCAGGGCGATGCGTTCCTGCACCAGCGGCGCGGCCGCGGCCAGGATCTCCCGCTGGCGCTCGGTGAGCTCCTCCCCCACCAGGTGCGCGTGGCGCAGGTAGGGAATCAGGCGCTCGCGGAAGTCCGCCGGGTCCAGCAGCCGCACGTGGGTCCCGTTGATGGCCTCGGCCTTCTTCAGGTCGAAGCGGGCCGGGTTGGACAGCACGTCGGCGACGTCGAACGCCGCCACCAGCTGCTCGCGGGTGAAGATGTCCTCGTCCGCGGACAGCGACCAGCCCAGCAGGGCCAGGTAGTTGAGCAGTCCCTCGGGGATGAAGCCGCGGTCACGGTGCAGGAACAGGCTCGACTCCGGGTCGCGCTTGGAGAGCTTCTTGTTGCCCTGGCCCATGACGTAGGGCAGGTGGCCGAACAGCGGCATGTACCGGGCCACGCCGATGTCCACCAGCGCGCGGTACAGCGCGATCTGGCGCGGGGTGGAGGAGAGCAGGTCCTCGCCGCGCAGCACGTGGGTGATCCCCATGAGGGCGTCGTCCACCGGGTTGACCAGGGTGTAGAGGGGCTTGCCGTTGGCGCGGACCACCGCGAAGTCCGGCACGGTCCCGGCCTTGAAGGTGATCTCGCCGCGGACCAGGTCGGTGAAGGTGATGTCCTCGTCCGGCATGCGCACGCGCAGCACCGGTTCCCGGCCCTCGGCGCGGAACGCCGCGGCCTGCTCGGGGGTGGTGTCCCGGTCCCAGTTGTCGTAGCCGAGCTTCGGGTCGCGCCCGGCGGCCTTGTGCCGGGCCTCGACCTCTTCCGGCGTGGAGAAGGACTCGTAGAGGTGGCCGGCGTCCTTGAGCTTGGCAATGACCCCGGCATAGAGGTCCGCGCGCTGGGACTGGCGGTAGGGCTCGTGCGGTCCGCCCACGTTGACGCCCTCATCCCAGGTGATGCCCAGCCAGTCCAGCGCCTCGAGCAGCTGGTTGTAGCTTTCCTCGGAGTCGCGCGCCGCATCGGTGTCCTCGATGCGGAAGATCAGCTTGCCGCCGGTATGCCGCGCGTAGGCCCAGTTGAAGAGCGCGGTGCGGATCAGGCCGACGTGCGGGGTGCCGGTCGGCGAGGGGCAGAAGCGGACGCGGACAGGCGTATCCGCCGTGACGGTGGGGATCAGGGATGCATCAGTCATGGTGCTCCGATTCTAGTACGGGCCGTCTCCCCACCCCGCGTCGCGGGCCGCCAGCGCCGCCTGCACCCGGTTGGTCAGCCCGGTCTTGGCCAGGATGCGGGACACGTGGGATTTCACGGTCGCCTCGGCCAGGAAGAGTTCGGCGGCAATCGCCTCATTGCCCATCCCCCGGGCCACGCGGACCAGCACCTCGCGCTCACGCGCGGTGAGCGTTCCCAGGCGTTCCAGCGCGGAGGCCTGGCCGGCCGGGGCGGTGCGGCCGCGGGTGTGCTCGATCAGGCGCCGCGTCACGCTTGGCGCCAGCATGGAGCGGCCGGCGGCAACCTCGCGGATCGCGCGGAACAGCTGCTGCGGTTCGGTGTCCTTGAGCAGGAAACCGGCAGCCCCGGCCTCAAGGGCCGCAAAGACGTAATCGTCCGCGTCGAAGGCCGTCAGCACGATCACCTCGGGCGCCTGCGCCTGTTCGCGCACCCGCGCGGTGGCCGCAATGCCGTCCCCGCCCGGCATGCGCACGTCCATGAGGACGACGTCGGCGCGGAAGGCCCGAGCCGCGGCGGCGGCCTCGACGCCGTCCCCGGCCTGGGCAACGACCTCCATGTCCGCGCAGGTGCCGATGATCGCGGCGAGCGCCTCGCGGACGATGCGTTCGTCGTCGGCCACGATCACCCGGATCGGCGCCCCGCTCACCGCTCCTCCCACGGCAGCCGGGCGTACAGGCGGAAGCCGCCGCCGGGGACCGGACCGTGGCGCAGGTCCCCGCCCAGCGCGCGGACCCGCTCGGCCACCCCCACCAGGCCCAGTCCCGCACCGGGCAGCTCCCCGGCGGGCGGCGCGGCCGAATTCTCCACGGCCACCTCCAGCGTTCCGGGACCGGCGGTCAGCGTAACGGTCACGGTGGAGGCCGGCGCATAGCGGGCGGCGTTGGTCAGCGCCTCCTGGACGATCCGGTAGGCTGCGCGCCCCACCGCCGGCGGCACGGCGTCCGCGGGCAGCGGCCCCGCCTCCACCAGGAGTCCGGCGCTTCGCCACCCCTCGATCAGCCCCGGCAGTTCCCCCAGCCCCGGCGCCGCCTGGCGGTGATCCGGGAGGGCGTCCTCGCGCAGGACGCCGAGCACCCCGCGCAGTTCCTCCAGGGCCTTCCGGGCGCTGCCCCGCACGGCCGCGGCGGTGCCCGCCGTGTCCTTATCGGTGGCGGTCAGTTCCAGCGCGGCCGCCTGCACGGCGACCTGGGACATCCGGTGGGCGATGGTGTCGTGCATCTCGCGGGCGATGCGCTGGCGTTCGGCGGAGCGGATGCGCCCGGCGTCGGCCGCATGCGCGGCCTCGGCGGCCTCGGCCCGCTGGCGCAGCGCCTCCAGGGTGCGCAGGCGCTGCCCCCGGTATGCGCCCCAGGCGCAGACCGCCGCCAGCAGGACCAGCAGCAGGACGAAGGCCGCCACCAGCTCGGCCGGCGGTCGGCCGCCCGCGGGGCCGTTGAGCATGAGGTCGTCGAGGACCGTCAGGGCGGCACTGGCAACGGCCAGCGCCGCCGCCGGGGCGAAACTGCGCCTCTTGCCCAGGTGGTACAGCGCCAGGAAAAAGGCCAGGCCGCTGAAGGAGGCCAGCCCCAGGGCCGCGGTGAGGGCCGCCGCGGCAACCGGCCGGTTCCGGCGCAGGAGCAGGAACCCCGCGGTTCCGAAGGCGGTCACGGGGGCCAGGCCCGCACGTGCCGCGAGCCACGGGTCCGCGGGGAGCCCCCCCTGGGGCAGCCAGGAGGAGGCGCCGATGGCGACCAGGGCCACGAGGGCGTCAAGCAGCCCCACGGCGAGGACGAGGCACACGCTGGCGGCACGCCCGCGCGGCCACGGCAGGGCTGCGCCGGACATCGGCTCGGCCGCGGATATCCGGGCGGTGGTCTGGGTTTTCATGTCTCCAGCCTAGGAACGCCCCATCCGGTGCACATCCAACGAAAGTAGTGGTTTTGCCCGCCGGCGTCATCCCCGCGCGCGGCGTCCCGGCAGGACAGCAGGACAGCAGGACGGCAGAAGGGCGGGGACGGCAGGGCGGCAGGCTCCCGCACCGCGCCGGCAGCGGTACGGGACCGGCGCCTGCCTGCCTGACTGCCTGCCTGCCTGCCCGCCTTCCTGCCTGCCCGCCTGCCTGCGGTCGCGGCTAGCGGCGGAAGGTGTTGGACAGGGTGCCGATGCCCTCGATCTCGACCTCGAAGCGCTGGCCCTCGGTGAGCAGGCCGACCCCGGCGGGGGTGCCGGTGAGGATCACGTCCCCGGGCAGCAGCGTGAAGGCCGAGGAGGCGTAGGCAACCAGTTCGCGCACGCCGAAGACCATGTCCTTGGTGGTGCCCTCCTGTTTGGTCTCGCCGTCCAGGCGTCCCTCGATCGCGAGGTCGTCCGGGTCCAGGTCGGTTTCGATCCACGGCCCCAGCGGGCAGGACCCGTCCCAGCCCTTGGCGCGGGCCCACTGGCCATCGGTGCGCTGGGCGTCGCGGGCGGTGAGGTCGTTGGCGCAGGTGTAGCCGAAGATGACTTCGTCGGCCTTCTCCGCCGGCACGTCCTTGCAGATCCGCCCGATCACGACGGCCAGTTCCGCCTCGTAGGAGATCTCGTCGGAGAAGGAGGGCAGGGTGACCGGGTCGTTCGGGCCGACGACGGCGGTGTTCGGCATCAGGAACATCATCGGGGAGGCGGGCAGTTCGTTGCCCATCTCCCTGGCGTGGTCGGCGTAGTTGCGCCCGATGCCCACCACCTTCGAGCGCGGGATGATCGGGGCCAGCAGGCGCACGTCCTCCAGTTTGTGGCGGGCGCCGGTGGGCCTGATGCCCTGGAAGAACGGGTCGCCGGCAATGGCCGCGACCTCGTCCCCCTCCACGACGCCGTACAGGGGATCACCATCGAGAACGAAACGAGCAATACGCATGGGTTAGAGCTTAGTGGAGGCCGCGGGTCCGGACGGCGCCCCGGGCGCCGGGTTCGCAGTGCCGGGGTTCGCAGTGCCGGAATCCACCGTGCCGGGGTCCACCGTGCCGGAATCCACCGTTCCGGGGTCCACCGTGCCGGGGTCCGGCTCCGGCCCGCCCGCTCCCCCGGCGCCGCGCGGCGCGGCCTCCGGTACGTCGTGGGGGTTGGATGCCTCCGGCGGGTTGGATGCCTCCGGATCCGTCGCGGGGGCTGCCTGCGCCGGGTAGCCCTCCGGGTTCCCGGACTGCCAGCGCCAGACGTCGGCGGCCATCTCCTCGAGCCCGCGCTCGGACTTCCAGCCGAGTTCCTCGCGGGCCCGCGACGGGTCGGCGAAGTACTCGGGCAGGTCACCGGGCCGCCGGTCGGCTACCTCGTAGGGGATCTCCCGGCCGGCGGCGCGGGAGAAGGCCCGGACGACGTCAAGGACCGACGAACCGGTGCCGCTGCCCAGGTTCCACGCGTGCAGGCCCCCGTGCTTGAGCAGGTATTCGAGGGCGGCCAGGTGCCCGGCGGCCAGGTCCACGACGTGGATGTAGTCGCGCACGCCCGTGCCGTCCGGCGTCGGGTAGTCGTCGCCGAAAATGCGCAATTTCTCGCGGCGGCCAACCGCCACCTGGGCGACGAAGGGCATGAGGTTGTTGGGGATCCCCTGCGGGTCCTCCCCGATGCGCCCGGAGGCGTGGGCACCCACCGGGTTGAAGTAGCGCAGCTTGGCGATGGCCCAGCGCGGGTCGCTGGCGGCGAGGTCGTCGAGCATCTGCTCGATGTGCATCTTGGTCCGCCCGTAGGGATTCACGGCCGCCAGCGGCAGCTCCTCCGTGTACTTGACCACGCCGCCGGCTTCGCCGTAGACGGTGGCGGACGAGCTGAAGACCAGGGTGCGGATCCCGTGGGCATCCATGGCTTCGAGCAGGGTCAGGGTGCCGGCGACGTTGTTGCGGTAGTACTTCAGCGGCTCGGCGGAGGATTCGCCCACGGCCTTGAGCCCGGCAAAGTGGATGACGGCCTCCGGGCGCACCGCCGCAAGGATTCCGCCAACGGCCTCCGCGTCCAGCAGGTCGGCCACGTGCAGCCGCGGCTCGTGTCCGGCGAGTTCGCCCACCCGGCGCAGCGCCTCCGGGGAGGAGTTGCTCAGGTTGTCCACCACGTGGACCTCGTGGCCCTCCTCCAGGAGCAGCAGGACGGTGTGGGAGCCGATGTATCCGGCCCCGCCGGTGACTAGGATGCGCATGCCCCCCAGTCTAGGTCGGGCGCGGGCCTGCCGACGCTCCGCCCCGCCCGAAAGAGCGCGACGCCGGCACCCGGGCGGGTGCCGGCGTCGTGCGGTGCGGTGCGTGGCGGGTGGCAGGACCCCGGGGGCTAGGCCAGGCGGGTGAGCCAGCCGTGGGTGTCCTCCATGGTGCCCGTCTGGATCCCCAGGAGCTGCTCACGGATACCCTTCCAGACCGGCTCGCCCTGCGCGGTCGGGGTGACCAGCGTGTCCACCGCGGTCTTGAGTTCGCCGATGGGGGTGATCACGGCGGCGGTGCCGCAGGCGAAGACCTCCGCCAGGGTGCCGTCCGCGACGCGCTCGCGCCATTCGGCGATGGTGAACTTGCGCTCCTCGACCACCAGGCCGCGGTCCCTGGCCAGCTGCAGCACGGAGGAACGGGTGACCCCGTGCAGGATGTTGCCGTTGAGTTCGGGGGTGACCACGGTGCCGTCGGCGAGCACGAAGAACACGTTCATGCCGCCGAGCTCGTCCACGGCGTGGTCGTTGGTGGGGTCCAGGAAAAGGACCTGCTTGCAGCCGTGCTGCTCGGCCTCAATCTGCGCGGCCAGCGAGGCCGCGTAGTTGCCTCCGCACTTGGCTTCCCCGGTGCCGCCGTGTCCGGCGCGGGCGTAGCGCTCGGAAAGCCAGATGGAGACGGGCTTGAGCTCGCCGCCGAAGTAGTTGCCGGCCGGGGAGGCGATCACGCGGTAGGAGACCTCCCGGGACGGGCGCACCCCCAGGAACGCCTCGGTGGCAATCATGAAGGGGCGCAGGTAGAGGGCTTCGCCGTCGCCGGAGGGCACCCAGGCGCGGTCGGCGGCGACGATCTGCCGGAGGGACTCGATGAAGTCCTCCTCCGGCAGCTCCGGCAGCGCCAGGCGCACGGCCGACTTGTTGAAGCGGGCGGCGTTGGCCTCGGGACGGAAGGTCCACACGCTGCTGTCGGCGTGCCGGTAGGCCTTCAGGCCCTCGAAGATCTCCTGGCCGTAGTGCAGCACCGCGGCGGCCGGATCCATCATGATGGGCCCGTAGGGTTCCACGCGCGCATCGTGCCAGCCGCCCTCGCCGGCCGCGTCGACGGTCCAGTCAATGACGACGGTGTGGTCCGTGAAATAGTCGCCGAATCCCGGATCAGCCAGAATCGCGGCCCGTTCGGCCTCGCTCTTGGGGCTGGTGGAGAATTGCTGGGAGAATTCCATGGTGCCGGCGCGCTTCCTCTTGGATGGAACTGGTGTTGTGCCGAGGGGGCGCCGCGCCAGGCGGCGCCCCCTCGCGGGTCCGGTGGACGGACCGGTTGCTAGCTTACGCCCGCGGCAATCGCGTCGCCGACCTGCGACGTGGTGCGCGTACCGGAGAACTGCGGCCGGGCGGCGATATCCGCCTCGACGGCGGCTTCGATGCGGCGGGCCGCGGCCGGGAGACCCACGTGCTCCAGCAGCATGGCCGCGGAGAGGATCGCCGCGGTCGGGTCGGCCTTCTGCTGCCCGGCAATATCCGGGGCGGAGCCGTGGACCGGTTCGAACATGGACGGCGCGGTGCGGTCCATGTTGAGGTTGCCCGACGCCGCCAGCCCGATCCCGCCGGAGACGGCACCGGCGAGGTCGGTCAGGATGTCGCCAAACAGGTTGTCGGTGACGATCACGTCGAAGCGGGCCGGGTCCGTGGTCATGAAGATCGTCGCCGCGTCAATGTGCAGGTAGTCGTGGCTGACCTGGGGGTACTCCGCGGCGATGGCCTCCACGGTGCGCCGCCACAGGTGCCCGGCGTGGACCAGCACGTTGTGCTTGTGCACCAGGGTGACCTTCCTGCGCGGACGGTCGGCAGCCCGGCGGAAGGCGTCGCGGACCACGCGCTCCACGCCGTGGGCGGTGTTGACGGAGACCTCGGTGGCAATCTCGTGCGGGGTTCCCACCCGCAGCGCGCCGCCGTTGCCGACGTACGGGCCCTCGGTGCCCTCGCGGACCACGATGAAGTCGATGGTTCCGGGATCGGCCAGCGGGCTCGGAACGCCCGCATAGGACTTGGACGGGCGCAGGTTCACGTAGTGGTCCATGGCAAAGCGCAGCTTCAGCAGCATTTCGCGCTCGATCAGCCCGGAGGGGATGCGGGTGTCGCCCGGGGCCGCGCCGACGGCTCCGAACAGGATCGCGTCGTGCCTGCGCAGTTCGGCCAGGGTCCCGTCGCTGAGGGTCTCCCCCGTGGCAAGCCAGTGCTCGGCGCCAAGCCTGTACTCGCTCAAAACCAGGCGAACGTCCTCGTTCTGCGTGGCCTTCTTCAGGACCTTCACGGCCTCCGCGATGACTTCCGGGCCGATTCCGTCGCCCGGGATGACGGCAAGATCAATGGTGTTCGTCATGGATCCAGCCTAGGCGGACCGTCCGGATGACGGTCAATTTGTCTCATCATATGAACGTGGCCGGGCCGGGCCGGGCTAGCTCCCGGCCTGCCCGCCATCCACCGGCCTGTCATCGATGCGCGCTTCGTCCGGCCGCCGCTCATCAGGCCGCTTCTCATCGAGCCGCTTCTCATCGAGCCGCTTCTCATCGAGCATGGGACGGACGGAGGCTCCGGGTTCCCAGAGAACGTCGCCGTGCTCGGCGTTCGCCCCCCGGGCCAGGACGAACAGCAGGGTGGAGAGCCTGTTCAGGTACCGGGGTGCCCACGCGTTTACGGACTCGGGGTGGCGTTCGACGGCCAGCCAGGCCACCCGTTCGGCCTGCCGGACCGCGGCCCTGGCCTGGTAGAGGAACGCGGCTCCCACGGTCCCGCCGGGCAGGGCCATGCCGCTCAGGTCTCCGGCGACCACGCGGTAGTGCTCAATGGCCCGCTCAAGCCGTTCCACATGCTCGGGGATGATCCGCACCGTGTCTGCCGGGGCGGATTCGAGCGGCTCCAGCAGGTCCGCGCCCAGGTCGAAGAGGTCATTCTGCACGCTCACCAGCATGGCGTTGACCTCATCCGGCAGCGCCCCGATCGCCATGGCCACGGCGACGGCCGCGTTGGCGGCATCGCACTCGTCGTGGGCGGAAACGCGGACATCGTGTTTGGCGAGGTCCCCATGCCCGCCCAGCACGGTGCGCCCGGTGTCCCCGACACCGTCGCCGCCCGCCCTGCTCCGGTCCCGGTCCTCGTCCCCGCCCTGCGGCGCCTCGTACGGGTCGCCAATCCGTTCCATGCCTGCCACTATAGTGCGCAGACGCGTGAGTTGGATGACAGGCGGGATGCCGGCGGCGGACACCACGGCGCCCTCCGGTTCCTTCCCCAGGCCCCCAGGGAGGAGACGCGATGGTCAACGAATCCGCAGGCCCGGACCCGGAAGCACCGGCGGGGAGCGCCGGGGACGGGCCCGGGCGCGGGTGGGCCACGGTCGACAAGACGGTGTTTGGAGTCTCCTTCGGCATCATTTTGGCCGTCTGCCTCCTGGGCGTGGCCTTCACCGAGGCCATTGCCCAAGCCGCCGGCGCGGCCCTGGGCTGGGTGACGGGCAACTTCGGGTGGCTCTTCATCCTCGGGGCCAGCGGCTTCGTCGTTTTCTCGCTGGTGCTGGCCTTTGGCCGGTACGGGAAGATCCCGCTGTCCCAACACGGGGAGAAAGCCGAATTCTCCACGATTTCGTGGATCTCCATGATGTTCAGCGCGGGGATGGGCATCGGGCTCATGTTCTTCGGCGTCTACGAACCGGTGACCCACCTGGCCTCTCCCCCGCCGTTCGTCGCGGCCCAACCCGGCAGCGAAGAGGCCGCCAGCCAGGCCATGGCCTATACGCTGTTCCACTGGGGGCTGCACCCGTGGGCGATCTATTCCGTGGTGGGACTCGCCCTGGCCTACTCGACCTACCGCATGGGCCGCGGCAACCTGATGAGCGCACCGTTCCAGGGCCTGTTCGGCAAGGAGCGCATCGAAGGCAGGGGGTGGGGCAGGCCAATCGACATCCTGGCCATCATCTGCACCGCGTTCGGCTCGGCCACCTCGGCGGGCCTGGGCGCCCTGCAGATCTCCGCCGGACTGGCGCTGCTGCGCACGGGCCGGTTCGAGGAAAACCCCTCCGCCGCAGCCCCCATCATCGTTATCTGCGTGCTCACCGTGGGCGTGATCATCTCAGCCGCCAGCGGGGTCTCGCGGGGCATCAAGTGGCTCAGCAACGCGAATATGACCCTGGCCGCGCTCCTGCTCACGTTCGTCTTCGTCGTCGGACCCACGGTCTTCATCCTGGACCTGGTGCCGTCGGCCGTCGGAGCCTACCTCGCCGGACTGGTGCCCATGAGCCTGCATTCGGCGGCTTTCGGCGGCGGGGACTGGCTGGCCTCCTGGACCATCTTCTACTGGGCCTGGTGGATCTCCTGGACCCCGTTCGTGGGCACGTTCATCGCCAAGATTTCCCGCGGACGGACCATCAAGGAGTTCGTGCTGGGCGTCCTGCTGGTGCCCACGGCCGTCAGCGTGGTGTGGTTCTCCATCTTCGGCGGCGCCGGGATCCGCCTGCAGCTGGACGGAACCGACATCGCCGGGGCCGGCAGCGAGGCGGCCGGGTTCTTCGCGGCGCTGCAGAACTACCCCTTCTTCATTGGCGCCGCACTGGCCGTGGTGGTGCTGACGGGGATTTTCTTCGTCAGCGGGGCCGACGCCGGGGCCCTGGTCCTGGGCACGCTCGCCTCGCGCGGGCGCAAGGAGCCGTGGCTGCCGCTGGTGATCCTCTTCGCCGTGCTGGTCGGCGCGGTGGCGGCGGTGCTGCTCCTGGTCGGAGGACTCGGAGCACTGCAGACCTTCACCATCCTCGCCGCCAGCCCGTTCGTACTGATCATGATCGGGCTCTGTGTTGCCCTGTCCGTGGACCTGCGCCGCGACCCGCTGCGCCGGCGCCGCCTGGGGCCGGTGCGCGGGGCGGTCGCGCTGCCGCCGACCGCACCCTTCGCGGTGAGCGGGCTGACCGACACGGAGGAAACCGACCCGGACGACGGTCCGCCGGAGCACCGCTTCGGCTCCGGCCTCTAGCTGCCCCCCCGGGCGGCGCCCGCCCCTCGGGCACTAGCGACCAGCGCCCTCCCGCCCCTCGCTCCGCTCGGGGCGGGTCCCTCGGGCGCTAGTCTGCCGGTTCTTCGTACTTCGGGAAGATGGGGGCCGGCGCGGGCAGCTCAGTGCCGGGCACGATCGGGCTGGCATAGGCGGCGAAGGTGCGCGCCGCGCCCTCCTCCTGTCCCAGGGCATCCAGCAGCGCTGCGGCGGACGTCGGCATAACCGGCTGGGCCAGCAGCGCCACCTGCCGCAGCACCTCGAGCGTCACATACAGCACCGTCCCCATGCGGGCGGCGTCCGTCTTGCGCAGCACCCACGGCTGCTGCTCGGCGAAGTAGGCATTGGTGTCGCCGAGCAGGTTCCACACGGCCTCAAGGGCCTTGCTGAACTCCTGGCGGGAGTAGGCATCGCGGCTGGTTTCCAGCAGCGCACCGGCGGCGGCCAGCAGGGCGGTGTCGGCCGGCGAGTACTCCCCGGGGGCCGGCACCGCGCCGCCGCAGTTCTTCGCGACCATGGACAGCGAGCGCTGGGCCAGGTTGCCCAGGTTGTTGGCCAGGTCCGCGTTCATGCGGCCCACGATCGCCTCATGACTGTAGTTGCCGTCGGCTCCGAACGGCACCTCGCGCAGCAGGAAGAAGCGCATCTGGTCCAGCCCGTAGGCACCCACCCAGTCGGAGGGCGCCACGACGTTGCCCAGTGACTTGGACATCTTCACCCCGTTGTTGTGCAGGTGGCCGTGGATCATCACGCGCCGGGGCAGCTCGAGCCCGGCGGACATCAGGAAGGCGGGCCAGTAGATGGCGTGGAACCGGGAGATGTCCTTGCCGATCACGTGCACATCGGCGGGCCAGTAGCGCTTGAACGGCTCGGAGTCCACGTCCGGGAACCCGGCGCCGGTGAGGTAGTTGGTCAGGGCGTCGACCCACACGTACATGACGTGCTTGTCGTTGCCCGGCACCGGCACCCCCCAGTCGAAGGTGGTGCGGGAGATGGAGAGGTCCTCGAGCCCGCGCTCGACGAAGCGGATCACCTCGTTGAAGCGCGTCTGCGGTGCTGCGAACTCCGGCCGGTCGCGGTACAGCTGCAGCAGCCTGTCCTGGTAGGCGGAAAGGCGGAAGAAGTAGGACTCCTCCTCGGTCCAGACCACCTCGGTGTCCGTCTCTTTGGAGCGGCGCACCCCGTCGCGGACCTCGGTGTCCTCCTCGGCGTAGTAGGCCTCGTCGCGCACCGAGTACCAGCCGGAGTACTTGCCCAGGTAGATGTCGCCATTGGCCTCCATGCGCTTCCAGATCGCCTGGACGGACTGGTGGTGGTCCGCGTCGGTGGTGCGGATGAAGCGGTCGTAGCTGATGCCCAGCTCGTCATTCATGTTCTGGAACGCATCGGAGTTGCGCTGCGCCAGCTCGCGCGGGGTGATGCCCTCGCGCTGGGCGGTCTGCAGCATCTTCTGGCCGTGCTCGTCGGTGCCGGTCATGAAGAAGACGTCGAACCCGTCCAGCCGCTTGAAGCGGGCCATCGCGTCGGTGGCGATTACCTCGTAGGCGTGGCCAATGTGGGGCACGCCATTGGGGTAGGAGATGGCCGTGGTGATGTAGAAGGGGGTCTGGTCCTGAGTCGAAGTCACCTGAAAAATCTACCGCAGAAACAGGCCCCCCGGCGGCCGCGTGCGGACAAGGTGTGGTCAGGAGGCAGTACTGCGCCCTACAGTGGCCCCAGATGCCCCGGGCCGGGGATGGGGAAGGGCCGCGTCCGGCCAGGCACCGGTCCGCGACACACTCGCACCTGATTGCGGACCGTGCCTCCCCGGCCGGGGCATCGCTGCGGGCCTCCCCGGCCCGGCACCGCTACCCGCGGCCGGCCGCCTGCCGGGAGCGCCTGGACAGCGAGTCGATGACCACCGCCAGCAGCAGGACGGCCCCGGTGATCATGTACCGCACGGAAGCATCCAGGCTCAGCAGGGTCAGGCCCGAGGAGATCGACTGGATGACCACGATGCCCAGCAGCGCGGAGTAGGCCGAACCGCGCCCGCCGAAGAGGCTGGTGCCGCCGATGACCGCGGCCGCGATTGCGTTCAGGTTGGTGTCGCCGCCGCCCGAACTCTGGTTGGCCGCGGCCAGGCGGGAGGCCGCGAGCAGGCCTCCCAGGGCGGCGAAGGTGGAGGTGAGGATGAACACCGACAGGTACACCCTGCGGACCCTGATGCCGGCCCGGCGGGCGGCCTCGACGTTGCCGCCGACGGCGAAGACAGCCCGTCCCCAGCGGGTCCGGGTGAGGAGGAAGTTCATCGCGACCACGAGCACCAGGAACAGCAGGAACATCAGGCCCACGCCCCGGGTGCGGTTCAGGTACCAGGTGGGGACCGCCAGCACCACCAGCAGCGCGGCGCAGCGCAGCAGGATTGAGGTGGTCGAGAGCCGGGACAGGTTGGCTGCGGCGCGGCGGCGGGCATGGGTCCAGCCCTGCCACCCATAGGCCAGCACGGTCAGCAGCACCAGGAGGTAGGAGAGCCATTCGGGCAGGAACATCTGCTGGGCGAACTGCACGATCCACGAGTCGAAGGGGATGTTGATGGAGCCGGTCCGCCCCAGCACCAGCAGCTGCAGGCCCAGGAACCCGAGCAGGCCGGCCAGGGTGATCACGAAGCTGGGGACGCCGAAGCGGGTGTAGAGCAGCCCGTAGAAGAGCCCGATCACGGCGCCCAGGGCGAGGGCCGCCAAGACCGCGCCCAGCAGGGGCCAGCCCCACTGGACGAAGCCGACCGCGAGCACCGCCGAGGACAGGCCGCTGACCGAGCCTACGGAAAGGTCGATCTCCCCCAGCAGCAGGACCAGGACGATGCCCAGGGCGATGGTGCCGACCGCGGCGCACTGCATGCTCAGGTTCACCAGGTTGGTGCTGGAAAGGAATACCGGGTTCAGCGCCTGGAAGACGGCCCAGATGATGGCCAGGCCGACGACGACGGGCAGCGCACCCAGGTCACCGCCGCGGATCCGTGCCACGAAGGCGCGTAGGGCCCCGCCGGGACCGTGGTGCTGGACCAGCCGTTCATCCTGCCGGTCCGCGGCCAGGGAACCCGCTGCCGCATCCTGACTCGGAACGCTGTTGGGAATGCTCACGGTTCCCCGCCCTTCTCTGGGTTCTTCTGCGCCGCGCGGCGCGTAACGGCATTGTCCGTGGCCCCGGTGATCGCCGCGATGATGCTTTCGCCGGTGACGCCGGTGTCGCCGACCTGGAAGACCCCGTTGTTGCGGCCCAGCCGCAGGACCACCACGCGGTCGGCGACCGCCAGCACGTCGGCCATGTTGTGGCTGATCAGGACCACCCCGTGCCCGCGCTCGCGCAGGCGCTCGATCAGGTTCAGGACCTCCGCCGTCTGGGCCACGCCCAGCGCGGCGGTGGGTTCGTCGAGGATGACCATTTGGGGGTCCCCGATCAGCGAGCGGGCGATCGCGACGGTTTGGCGCTGGCCCCCGGACAGCGAGGCGATGGGGATCCGCACCGAGGGAATCTTGGCGCTGAGCTCGCGCAGCAGCTTCCACGACTGCTGCTCCATCCCCACCTCGTCGAGGGTGCCTCCCACGGTCAGTTCGCGCCCCAGCCACAGGTTGGAGACGACGTCGAGGTTGTCGCACAGGGCAAGGTCCTGGAAGACGGTCGCGATCCCCAGGTTCCTGGCATCGGCCGGGCTGTCGATCGTCACCTGCCTTCCGGCGAACTCGATGGTTCCGCCGTCCGGCGGATAGACCCCGGCGAGGGCCTTGACCAGCGTGGACTTGCCGGCACCGTTGTCGCCCACGAGGGCCACCACCTCGCCCGCGTAGACATCCAGGTCGATGTCGGTCAGCGCCTGGACGGCACCGAAGTGCTTGCTGATGCCCCGCATCGCCAGGATCCGCTCGTGCGGCCGAACGGCGGGCGCCGGAATCCCCGACGGCTCTGTCATGGTCATATCCTCATTCACTCGAACGTTGAAGGAAAGGGATGGGCGGGCCGTCCCCGCAGGGCCGGCCCGCCGTGCCGCGGGTGCCGGGTGCGCTACCTGATGCCGGCTTCGGTGCAGGCCGCCTTGTACTGGGCGGTGCAGATCTGGTCGACCGTCCAGAACCCGTCGGCGACCACGGTGTCCATGATGTTTTCGCGGGTCACGACCACCGGCTCGAGCAGTGTCGAGGGCGTGCCCTCGACCGTGGTGTCCCCCTGCGGTGCCTCCCCGCGGGCCAGCTGGTCGGCCACGACGGCGGCCCGTTCGGCCTCGGGCTTGATCGCCTTGTAGACGGTCATGAACTGGTCCCCGGCGACAATGCGCTGGATGGCCGAGAGTTCGGCGTCCTGGCCGGTCACCACGGGCCAGGGGTCTGCGTTGGCCGCCTTGAGCGCCGCGACCGCGCCGCCGGCGGTGCCGTCGTTGGCCGCGTACACGCCGTCGATGTCGCCGCCGTGCTGGGAGATCTGCCCCTCCGCCCAGGACTGGGCCTTGTCCGGGCTCCAGTCAGGGGTGTCGAATTCGCCGATCACCCGCACATCGCTGGCGTCGATGGCAGAATGGGCCCCCTTCTTGAACTGAGCGGCATTGCTGTCCGTCGGGGAGCCGTTGATCATCAGGATCCGGCCGTCCGCCTTGCCCCGGGAGGCCAACTCCTCCACGAGCGCGCTGCCCTGGAGCATGCCGACTTTCTCGTTGTCGAAGGAGACGTAGTAGCCGAGTCCGCCCCCGGCGATCAGGCGGTCGTAGGAAATGACCGGGACGTCCTGCGCCGCGGCCGAGCTGACGATGCCCCCGGCGGAGGCCGCGTCGACCGGGTCCAGCACCAGGACCTTGATTCCGGCCGCGAGCGCGGACTCCGCCTGCTGCTGCTGCTTGGCCGCGTCCTGGTCGGCGTTGCTGTAGACGACCTCGTAGTTGCCCAGGGACTTCAGCTTCTCCTCGAACATGGGCCTGTCGAACGCCTCATAGCGGGCGGCCTTGGTTTCAGGCAGCAGCAGGCCCACCTTCACCGCCTCGCCCCCGGAACCGTCCCCGCCCCCGTTGCCGCAGCCCGCCAGCGTACCCGCCGCAAGGGCTGCTCCCATGGCCACGACCGCGATCCGCTTGATGTGTTTCCTCATTGAAATACCTCTCGCTGGGCCGACTGGCCGTCGGCATGGTCCTCGGCAGGTGCCCCGATTGTGGCACCGGTCACATATTGGGGTCAATTCTTGAACGCAAGGGCCCGCGGCAGGGCCGGGACCCTTCCGGAGACGCCGTTCCACAGCCGGGACAGCCGCACGCATGGGCCCGGCAGCAGGAAGCAGGAAACGCCCGACGGCGGCGCCCCCACGCCTTGGTGGGGACGCCGCCGTCGGGCGTTGGGGCCTGTGCGGCTAGGCCAGGTTGACCTCGCGGGCGAACGCGGCGCCGATGGTTTCCCGGACCCGCTCCAGGACGCCGGACGGCAGCGCGGCATCGATGGCGAGAACGGCCAGCGCCTCGCCGCCTTCTTCGTTGCGCGAGACCTGCATGCCGGCGATGTTCACGCCCTCCTCGCCCAGCACGTTGCCGAGGGAGCCGATCACGCCCGGACGGTCCGTGTAGCGCAGCACCAGGAGGTGGTCGGTGATGGGGATCTCGAGCTCGTAGCCGTTGACGCCAACGAGCTTCTCGATCTGCTTCGGCCCCGTCAGGGTCCCGGAGACGGAGAACTGCGCACCGGTGGAGACCGCGCCCTTCAGGGTCAGGACGTTGCGGTACTCCTCCGACTCGCTGGTGGTGACCAGGCGGGTGGTGACGCCACGCTGCTCGGCCAGGACCGGGGCGTTGACGTAGGAGACCTGCTCGGAGACGACGTCCATGAAGACGCCCTTCAGCGCGGCCAGCTCCAGCGCCTTGACGTCCAGGGAGGCGATCTCGCCGGCCACCTCGATGTCCACTGCGGTCAGGGACCCCTGGGCCAGGGCGGTGAAGATGCGGCCGAGCTTCTCGATCAGCGGGATGCCCGGACGGACCTCGGAGGCGATGACGCCACCGGCGACGTTCACCGCATCCGGGACCAGCTCGCCGGCCAGCGCCAGGCGCACGGACTTGGCCACGGACACGCCGGCCTTTTCCTGGGCTTCCTCGGTGGAGGCGCCCAGGTGCGGGGTCACCACGACGTTCTCGAAGCCGAAGAACGGCAGGTCGGTGCTGGGCTCCTTGACGAAGACATCGATGCCGGCGCCTGCGATCTGCCCCTCGACCAGGGCGGCGTGCAGGGCCTCCTCGTCGACCAGGCCGCCGCGGGCGACGTTGATGACGTAGGCGGAGTCCTTCATCTTGGCGAAGGCCGCGGCGCCGAGCATGCCCAGGGTTTCCGGGGTCTTGGGCATGTGGATGGTGACGAAGTCGGAGGTCGCCAGCAGCTCGTCCAGCTCGACCAGGCGCACGCCCAGCTGCTGGGCGCGGGCCGGGGTCACGTAGGGGTCATACGCGATGATCTCCATGCCGAAGCCCTGCAGGCGGGCGGCGACCAGGGCGCCGATGCGGCCCAGGCCGATGATGCCGGCGGTCTTCTCGAACAGCTCCACGCCGGAGTACTTGGAGCGCTTCCACGCCCCGCCCTTGAGGGAGGCGTTGGCGGCCGGGATGCGGCGGGCCAGGGAAACGATGTGGCCGACGGTCAGTTCGGCGGCGGAGATGACGTTGGAGGTCGGGGCGTTCACGACCATGACGCCGGCCTGGGTGGCGGCCTTGATGTCCACATTGTCGAGGCCGACGCCGGCGCGGGCGATGACTTTCAGCTTCGGAGCCGCGGCAATGGCCTCGGCATCGACCTGGGTCGCGGAGCGGACCAGGATCGCGTCGACGTCGGCGATGGCGGCCAGCAGCTGTGCCCGGTCGGAGCCATCGGCGTGGCGGATCTCGAAGTCGGGGCCCAGGGCCTCGATGGTGGCGGGCGAGAGCTCTTCGGCCAGGAGGACGACGGGCTTGGAGTCTGACACGGGCGTGGCACCTTTGCTGTCATGGGGGGCTGGTTGGGGGGCCGGGTCCGCCGCTGGCGTGTTCCTGCCCACTTCAGGGTATCGCCCGTGGCGGGGCCCAAATGCCCGTAGGGCCCATATTACGGATCCAAGTTTGTGAAAAGATTCACTTAGCGTTCGCGTGCCCCGGGCAGCCCCCATCCTTCCCGCGCGGGCCCCATCCCTCCCGCACGGGCGCCCCGCCGTCGTGCCCCGAAGGGGCCGTGTCCAAGACCAGCTGGGGAACAGTTCAGGAACAGTCCGGGACCAGCGGCCCGAAGGTCCCGCCCCGGGCGAAGCGGGGGCGGGAGGCCGGCAGCCGCTAGCGGGCGGCGGAACCCTCGGTGTAGTCGTCCATGGTCTTCCAGGAGAACAGCTTGCGCAGCTCGCGGCCGGTGGCCTCGATCGGGTGCGCCTCGCCCTTGGCGCGCAGCTCCAGGAACTCCGGCGCTCCGGCATCCTGGTCGTCGATGAAGCGCTTGGCGAAGGCGCCGGACTGGATGTCGGCGAGAACGGCCTTCATGTTCTCCTTGACCTCCGGGGTGATCACGCGCGGGCCGGAGACGTAGTCGCCGTACTCGGCGGTGTCGGAGACGGACCAGCGCTGCTTGGCAATGCCGCCCTCCCACATCAGGTCGACGATCAGCTTGAGTTCGTGCAGGACCTCGAAGTAGGCGATTTCCGGCTTGTAGCCGGCCTCGGTCAGGACCTCGAAGCCGTACTGGACCAGCTGGGAGGTGCCGCCGCAGAGCACGGCCTGCTCGCCGAACAGGTCGGTCTCGGTCTCTTCGGTGAAGGTGGTCTCGATCACGCCGGCGCGGGTGCCGCCGATGGCCTTGGCGTAGGACAGGGCCAGTTCCTTGGCGCCGCCGGTGAAGTCCTGCTCCACGGCGATCAGGTCCGGGATGCCGCGGCCGGCCTCGAACTCGCGGCGCACGGTGTGGCCCGGGGCCTTCGGTGCGACCAGTGCGACGTCGACGTCGGCCGGCGGGGCGATGTAGCCGTAGCGGATGTTGAAGCCGTGGCCGAAGAACAGCGCGTCGCCGGGCTGCAGGTTGGGCGCGATTTCGTCGGTGTAGACAAAGCGCTGGACCTGGTCCGGGGTCAGGACCATGATCAGGTCGGCTTCGGCCGTGGCCTCGGCGACGGAGAGGACGCGCAGGCCCTCGGCCTCCGCCTTGGCCCGGGACTTGGAGCCCTCCGCCAGACCGACGCGGACGTCGACGCCGGAGTCGCGCAGGTTCAGGGCGTGGGCGTGGCCCTGGGAGCCGTAGCCGATGACGGCCACGGTGCGCCCCTGGATGATCGACAGGTCGGCGTCGTCGTCGTAGTACAGTTCGGTCACTTTTCTTACTCCTTGTGTGGGGCGTGGGGTTAGGCGGAGACGGAGCGCAGGGCGCGGTCCGACATCGACTTGGAACCGCGGCCGATGGCCAGGGTCCCGGACTGGACGATCTCACGGACGCCGAACGGCTCCAGAACGGCCAGGAGGGCGCTCAGCTTTTCGGCGGTTCCGGTGGCCTCGATGGTCAGGGAGTCGGTGGACACGTCCACCACCGAGGCGCGGAAGAGGTCGGCTGCCTGGGTAACTTGCAGCCGCATTGCGGCATCCGCACGGACCTTGACCAGGATATGGTCCCGCTGCACGGACGAATCGGGGATGAGTTCAACGATCTTGATGACGTTGATCAGCTTGTTCAGCTGCTTGGTCACCTGCTCCAGCGCATCGCCCTCGGCATCGACGACGACGGTGATCCGGGAGATCCCGGGCACCTCGGTCGGGCCGACGGCCAGCGAATGGATGTTGAACGCGCGGCGGGCGAACAGCCCGGCGACGCGGGTCAGGACGCCGGGGACGTCCTCGACCAGGACGGAAAGGGTGTGGCGTGCCATGGGTTAGTCCTCCTGCTCCCATTCCGGGGTCAGCCCGCGGGCGATCTGGATTTCGTCGTTGCTGACTCCGGCGGGGACCATCGGCCACACCATGGAGTCGCGGCTGACGACGAAGTCGATAACCACCGGGCGGTCGTTGATGGCCAGCGCCTGCTGGATGGTCGCATCGATGTCCTCGTCGCGCTCGCAGCGCAGCCCGACGCACCCGTAGGCGTCCGCCAGCTTCACGAAGTCGGGCACGCGCACGGTGCCGTGCCCGGTGTTCAGGTCGGTGTTCGAGTACCGCTCGTCGTAGAACAGGGTCTGCCACTGGCGGACCATGCCCAGGGAGGAGTTGTTGATGATCGCGACCTTGATCGGGATGTTGTTGATGACGCAGGTGGCCAACTCCTGGTTGGTCATCTGGAAGCAGCCGTCGCCGTCGATGGCCCACACCACGCGGTCCGGGTTGCCGACCTTGGCGCCCATGGCCGCGGGCACGGAGTAGCCCATGGTGCCCAGGCCGCCGGAGTTCAGCCACTGGCGCGGGCGCTCGTACTTGATGAACTGCGCCGACCACATCTGGTGCTGGCCCACCCCGGCGACGTAGACGCCTTCGGGGCCGGTGAGCGCACCGATGCGCTCGATGACCCGCTGCGGTGCGGAGAGGCCGTCCCCCGGCTGGGTGAAGCCGATCGGGTAGGTTTCCCGCAGCCGGTTCAGCATGGCCCACCACTCGTCCAGCCGCGGGGCGCCGTCCTCGGCGAAGCGGATCCGGCAGGCGTCGGCCAGTTCGGGGATGATCTCCTTCACCGAGCCGACGATCGGGATGTCGGCGGTGCGGTTCTTGGAGATTTCGGCCGGGTCGATGTCCGCGTGGATCACCTTCGCGTACGGCGCGAACGTGCTCAGCACGCCGGTGACGCGGTCGTCGAAGCGGGCGCCAAGGGTGATGAGCAGGTCGGACTGCTGCAGCGCGGTCACCGCGGAGACCGCTCCGTGCATCCCGGGCATGCCCACGTGCTGCGGGTGCGAGTCCGGGAAGGCGCCGCGGGCCATCAGGGTGGTAACGACCGGAGCGCCGACGAGCTCGGCCAGCTCGAGCAGTTCCGCGGTCGCCTCTCCCTTGATGACGCCTCCGCCGACATAGAAGACCGGCCGTTCGGCCGCCGCGATCAGCTTGGCGGCCTCGCGTACCTGCTTGGCGTGGCCGCGCACCACGGTGCGGTAGCCCGGCAGGTCGATCTTCGGCGGCCAGGCGAAAAGGGTCCTGGCCTGCTGGGCGTCCTTGGTGATGTCCACCAGGACCGGGCCCGGGCGGCCGGTCGCCGCGATGTGGAACGCGGAGGCCAGCACACGGGGAATATCCTCGGCCTTGGTCACCAGGAAGGAGTGCTTGGTGATCGGCATGGTGATGCCGACGATGTCCGCTTCCTGGAAGGCGTCCGTGCCGATGAACTGGCTGTTGACCTGTCCCGTGATGGCGACGAGCGGGACTGAGTCCATGTGGGCGTCCGCGATGGCGGTGACCAAATTGGTTGCGCCCGGGCCGGAGGTGGCGATGCATACGCCCACCCCGCCGGTCACCATGGCATAGCCCTGCGCGGCGTGGCCGGCTCCCTGTTCGTGGCGCACCAGGATGTGGTTGATCCGGGTGGAGTCCATGAGCGGGTCGTAGGTGGGGAGGATGGCCCCGCCCGGCAACCCGAAGACGTCGGTGACGCCGAGTTCTTCCAATGAGCGGACGATGGCTTGTGAGCCAGTCATCTCCGTGGGTGCAACGATGTTGTTCGGGCCCTGGACCGGGCTCGACGCATCCACGACGGAAGAGACAGGAGTGGCATCCTTGGCACGGCCGGCAGCTTGGGCCACCAGCGAGGGGCTGGCGGGTGTTCCGTTACTCATAGGAATGTTCCTTCTCTTCTCTGCATTCTGCACATAAAAAAACCCCTCCGGCCTTGCGGCGTCAGTGGGGTTTGCGCGTCACCGGGTCCCTATCAAGGGGCCTAGGCCACGCGCTTGATAACGACTAGTACGGTGTTGCGGATCTGCATGCCACTCAGTCTCCCCGTCCTTGGCGAGTACTGTCAACACGGACCCCCTGCGTCTCACTATCCGGACAAGCCGTCCGGTGGCTGGACACCAGCCACCGGACGGCCCGGTCGGCCTATCCGCAGTACGCTCCGGTGCTGGCCGACTTGACCAGCTTCGCGTACTTGGCCAGGACGCCGGTGGTGAACTTCGCCGGCAGCGGCTCCCAGCCGACCTTGCGCGCCTCCAGCTCGGCCGGATCGACCAGCAGGTCGAAGCTGCGGGCGGCGATGTCGACGCGGATGCGGTCCCCGTCCTTCACGAAGGCGATCGGGCCGCCGTCGACGGCCTCCGGGGCGACGTGTCCGATGCACAGGCCGGTGGTGCCGCCGGAGAAGCGGCCGTCGGTGAGCAGCAGGACGTCCTTGCCCAGGCCGGCGCCCTTGATGGCGCCGGTGATGGCCAGCATCTCGCGCATGCCCGGGCCGCCCTTGGGGCCCTCGTAGCGGATGACCACCACGTCCCCGGCCTTGATCTCGCCGTTGTCCAGCGCATCCAGCGCACCCTGCTCGCGCTCGAACACGCGGGCGGTGCCCTCGAAGACGTCGGCGTCGAAGCCGGCGCTCTTGACCACGGCGCCCTCGGGGGCAAGGGAACCGTGCAGGATGGTGATGCCGCCGGTCTGGTGGATCGGGTTGTCCATGGCGCGCAGGATCTTGCCGTCAACGTCCGGCGGGTTGATCTCGGCCAGGTTCTCCGCCACGGTCCTGCCGGTGACGGTGAGGCAGTCGCCGTGCAGCAGGCCGGCGTCGAGCAGGGCCTTCATGATCACCGGCACGCCGCCGATCTTGTCGACGTCGGTCATCACGTAGCGGCCGAAAGGCTTCAGGTCGCCCAGGTGCGGGATCTTGTCGCCGATGCGGTTGAAGTCGTCCAGGCTCAGGTCGACCCCGGCCTCGCGGGCGATCGCCAGCAGGTGCAGCACGGCGTTGGTGGAGCCGCCGAAGGCCATGGTGACGGCGATGGCGTTCTCGAACGCCTTCTTCGTCATGATGTCGCGGGCCCGGATGCCCTTGCGCAGCAGTTCGACGACGGCCTCGCCGGAGGCACGCGCGAACATGTCGCGGCGGCGGTCGGCCGAGGGCGGTGCCGCCGAGCCGGGCAGGGACATGCCCAGCGCCTCGCCGATGCAGGCCATGGTGTTGGCGGTGTACATGCCGCCGCAGGCGCCTTCGCCGGGGCAGATCGCCTTTTCGATGCGGGTGAGGTCTTCCATGCTCATCTTGCCGGCAGCGCAGGCGCCGACGGCCTCGAAGGCGTCGATGAGGGTGACTTCCTTTTCGGAGCCGTCCTCCAGCTTGACCCACCCGGGCATGATGGAGCCGGCGTAGAGGAAGACCGAGGACAGGTTCAGCCGTGCGGCAGCCATGAGCATGCCGGGCAGGGACTTGTCGCAGCCGGCGAGCAGGACGGAGCCGTCCAGGCGCTCGGCCATCATGACCGTCTCCACGGAGTCGGCGATGACCTCGCGCGAGACCAGGGAGAAGTGCATGCCCTCATGGCCCATGGAAATGCCGTCGGAGACGGAGATGGTCCCGAACTGCATGGGGAACCCGCCGCCTGCGTGGACGCCTTCCTTGGCGCCCTGGGCCAGCCGGTTCAGGGAGAGGTTGCAGGGGGTGATCTCGTTCCAGGAACTGGCAATGCCGATCTGCGGCTTGGCGAAATCGTCGTCGCCCATGCCGACGGCACGGAACATGCCGCGGGCGGGCGCCGCGTGGATGCCGTCGGTCACCGCGCGGCTGCGGGGCTTGATGTCTGGAGTGTTTGCCTGGGTGGTCATGGTTCCTACTTTAGGACGCCCCGGGACCCCCCCACGAACCCGTGACCCGGCCCTGCAACATTCCGGGCCCAAACCTTCCGGGCCCAAACCTTCCGGACCCGCGCGGTTCCACGGCGCGGAATCCCCACCGGGCCCTCCGCGGCATGGCATCCGCGCGGCTCCCGCCTAGACTGGGGCCTATGGCCAACGAGAACGGCAGCGCCGACGCGGCGCTCAAGGCGCACCTGCACCGGGCCTTCGACGGACAGATCCCCAACTTCGGTTCCTACAACCTGGTCTATGCGGCCGGGCGGGCGGGAAGCGCGGGAATCTTCGTGCTCGGCTACCGGCGTCAGCCCCTGGAGCTGCTGGTGGCACCCCTGGACGGCCACACCCTCGCCGCCCGCGGACCGGCCGTCGCCGTCGACCTGACCAACCTCAGCCACATCGCCCAGCCGATGGAGGGCGGGTATGAGATCGGCACCACCACCGGGCGCGTCTACCGCTTCGACGTCGCCTCCCATCCGCTGGTCGACACGGCCGAGGGCACCCGGGTCCAGCTGGAGCAGGATGCGGATGCGGAAGATTTCGCGCAGTTCATGGACGAGTTCATGGCCGTGCTGGATGGCTACGCGGGCGATCCGCAGCACTGATCCCGCTACCCTCCCCGAAGCCTCCCCAGCCACCGCCTGGGGATTCACCGCCGCGGCGGCGGGGCCGGAGCCACTTGGGCGAGTCCAGGACTTGGGTGAGTCCAAACCGGAAGGGCGGTGGAAGGCCGGGGCCCGGGCGGGCGGGCTCAGAGCCTGGTGCCGCGGTGGACGAGGTTTTCGGGTTCGCGCCCGGCGGCGAAGGCGTCCAGCTGGCGGCGCAGCAGTGCCGCCATGCGGCGGGGAAAAGCCTCGGTGTTGCCCCCGTTGTGCGGGGTGATCAGGGCCCCGGGCAGCCGCCACAGGGGATGTCCCGCCGGCAGCGGTTCCGGGTCGATGACGTCCAGGGCGCAGCGCAGCCGCCCGGAGGCCACCTCGGCGGCCAGCGCGTCCGTGTCCACCACGGGGCCGCGGGCGACGTTGACGACGACGGCCCCGTCCGGGAGGGCCGCCAGCACCCGGCGCCCCACCAGCCCGCGCGTGGCGGCGGTGAGCGGGACGATGCAGATCAGGACCTCGAGTCCGGGCGCCAGCGCCTCCAGCTCATCGATCCCGTGCACGGTTCCGCACCCGTCCGTGCGGGCGGTGGTGCCGAACCGCACCAGGTCCACCTCGAACGGCTCGAGCCGGCGGCGGATCTCCCCGCCGATGCCGCCCACCCCCAAGACCCCGACGCGGCGGTCAGCCAGCCCGGGCCAGCGGCGCGGCGCCCAGGTGCCGGCGGCCTGGTCCCGGGCGGCCTCGCCGATGCCGCGCAGCGAGGCCAGCGCGAGCCCCACCGCCAGTTCCGCGGTGGCCGCGGCATGGACCCCCTGCGCCGAGGCGACCGCCACATCCTTCCCCACCAGGTCGGACACGCCGTCGTACCCGGTGGTTTGGGTCTGCACCAGGCGCACGTTCGGTGCCCTGCGGACGGCCGTGAAACGTCCGGTCCCCGCGGCATAGGGCAGCACGACCGCCTCCACCCGGTCCAGCGGCACGCCCGCCGGCACACCCTCCAGGTCCCAGACGCCGGCGCGGATTCCCGGAGGCAGCGGTTCGCACGAGCGCAGCAGGCCGGCGTCGGGGAAGGTCACAACACTGAGGGGTTTCACCCGCCCAGCGTAGGGCCACCGGGGCGGCCCGGCTGTGACATGCACCGCAAAACCGCCCCCGATTTGGTGTTTGGCGAAAAAGGGCCTAGAGTATTTCCTCGTTGCAGACGCGCACCACGCAAGTGGGAGCCCGTCCGGCAGCGATGCACCTCTAGCTCAATTGGCAGAGCAATTGACTCTTAATCAATGGGTTCCGGGTTCAAGTCCCGGGGGGTGCACCCGGGAAAAATCCCCCGATCCGGTCCGCCGGGTCGGGGGATTTTGCGTCGGAGGATTTTGTGCCGCCCCGAGGCCTCCGGGCCCGGGCCCGAAGGCTTCCATGGAGGCCCGGCACCGTCCGGGGACGATTTGGAATTGGGCCCGGGAGGCGCTATTGTTTTATCTCGTTGCGAACGACGCCGGGCCTCCGGTACAGGACGCAATGATGCACCTCTAGCTCAATTGGCAGAGCAATTGACTCTTAATCAATGGGTTCCGGGTTCAAGTCCCGGGGGGTGCACCAAAACAGGGAAAGGCCAGCCGAAAGGCTGGCCTTTCTTGGTATCTGGTGCCCCGGGGCCCGCGGGCCCCGGGGCACCAGCCGGCGGCCCGCCCTGCGCCACCGGCCCGGCACCACCCGCCCAGCCCCAGGAGAGCACCATGAGCGACCAGCCCACCCGCCTCGGCCCCGGCGATGCCGCGCCCGCCTTCTCCCTGCCGGACGCCGACGGCAACACCGTCTCGCTCGCCGACTTCTCCGGTTCCGCCGTGGTGGTCTACTTCTACCCGGCCGCCTCCACCCCGGGGTGCACCAAGCAGGCGTGCGACTTCCGCGACAGCCTGGAGTCCCTCGGCGCCGCCGGGTACAGGGTGCTCGGCATCTCCCCCGACGCCCCGGCCAAGCTGAAGAACTTCGCCGGGGCCCAGTCCCTGACCTTCCCGCTGCTCAGCGACCAGGACCACTCCGTGGCTGCCGCCTGGGGCGCTTGGGGCGAGAAGAAGAACTACGGACGCACCTACGAGGGGCTCATCCGCTCCACCGTCGTGGTGGACCCGGACGGCAAGGTCGCCCTGGCCCAGTACAACGTGCGGGCCACCGGGCACGTCGCCAAACTGCGCCGCGACCTCGGGCTCGACACGGCCTAGCGTCCAGGCGGACCCCGCCCTTCGTCCCCTTTGGGGCGGAGTCCCTGCCGCCCGGGCTGCCCGGTCCACCGGGTCCCTTCCGATACACTGGGGATGCCGAACGGGCCGGCGGCACCGGCAAGCGAGCGTGGCGAAATTGGCAGACGCGCTGGATTTAGGTTCCAGTGTCTTCGGACGTGGGGGTTCAAGTCCCCCCGCTCGCACCCACCCGGCCGCGGGAAGCCCCGCGGAATACCGGCGCGCAGGGCCCCCGGAGGTTTCCGGGGGCCCTGCGCGTTCCCCGACCGACGTCCCCGACACCAAGGAGCACAACCGCGTGGACCGCAGCACCGGGCTTGGCGAGGACCCGTCCACCATGGGCCCGGGCGCCCCGGCGCCCTCGCGCCGCTCGTTCCTGGGCTTGGGCGCCGTGGTGGCCGCCACCCTGGCCGGCTGCTCGGCGGCCCCCACCGGTTCCCCGCCGGCCTCCGCCACCGGCCCGGTGGCCGGACCGAAACTGCAGTCCTTCGTCTTCGGCACGCCCGCGGTCCCACGGACCCTTGACCCGGCCCTCGCGGCCGACGCCGACACGTTCCGCATCACCCGCCAGATCTTCGAGGGCCTGGTCGGCGTGGACCCGGACACCGGCAGCCCCACCCCGGCGCTGGCCACCGGGTGGTCGGTGAGCGGCAACGGACTCGCCTACACCTTTACGCTGCGCGAGGGCATCCGCTTCCACGACGGCACCGACTTCGACGCGGCCGCCGTAGTGGCGAACTTCACCCGCTGGGCCTCGCTGCCGGCCACGGATTCCGGCTGGGCGGCGCTGACCTTCGAATCCGTCTTCCACCAGCACCAGAGGGTGCCGGCCGAGGACGGCTCCGGCACCGTTCCGGCCGGCCACTTCAGGTCCATCCGGGCCACGGGGCCCCACACCGTGGTGCTCACCCTGCGCCGCCCGCTGCCCACGCTCATCGAGGCCCTGACGATGCCGGGGTTCGGCATCGCCTCCCCCGCTGCCCTCGGGGAAACCGGCGCGGACACTCTTAACGTGGACAAGCATGGACGGGTCGCCAGCGGGTTCGGGGAACGCCCCGTCGGCACCGGCCCCTTCGCCTTCGCCGGCCGGGACGGGGACACCGTGACCCTCAAGGCCCATGCCGGCCACTGGCGCGGGGGCGGGCAGATCGGTACCGCCACGTTCCGCGCGCTGCGCGATCCCGATTCCAGGCTGCGCGCACTGCGGCGCAAGGACATCGACGGCTACGACCTGGTCACCGTGGACGGGCTGCGCGACCTGGTCCGCGGAGGCCAGCAGGTGGTCCAGCGCGACCCGTTTTCCATCCTCTACCTGGGCATGCACCAGTCCAACGAGTTCCTGGCCCTCGACGAGGTGCGCCGCGCGGCGGCCCACGCCGTGAACCGGCAGTCCCTGGTCGATGCCTTCTTCATCAGCGGCACCAAGGAGGCGCGCAGCTTCGTCCCGCCGAGCCTGGGCATCCCCAACCCGGAAACCTACCGCGGCTACGACCCGCAGCAGGCGCGCCAGCTCCTGGCCTCCGCCGGCTACGACGGCGAGCCCATTCCCTTCGCCTACCCGCTGAACGTCACGCGCGCCTACCTTCCGCTGCCCGAGCGGATCTACGCGGAGATCAGCCGCCAGCTCACCGCCGTCGGATTCACGATCCGGCCCGTGCCCATTCCCTGGGACGAGGGGTACCTGGAGCAGGTGCGCGCGGGCCGGCACAAGGGGTTCCACCTGATGGGCTTCAGTGGCGGCTACCGCGACCCCGACAATTTCCTCGGGGCGCTGTTCGGCGCCCCTTCCGCCGAATTCGGCTACACCGACGCCGAGGTGCGCCGCCGCATTTTCGAGGCACGCACCCTGCCCGCCGGGGAACAGCGCACCAGGGCCTACCAGGAGATCGGCGAACGGCTTGCCACCGACCTGCCGGCCCTGCCCCTGGCCTACCCGATCTCGGCGCTGGCGCTGAGCGACCGGGTGCGCAACTACCCCTCCAGCCCGGTGCTGGACGAAACGTTCGACCGGGTGGGCCTGGCCACCTAGGGACTGGCCACCTAAGGCCTGGCCACCTAAGGAACGGCGCTGGCGCCGGTTCCATCCGGTGCGGCGCGGGGCACGTTGGGGCGGGCACGGTGGCGGCCCCTTACGATGGAGCCACCGGCAAATGCGCACGGTGGCGAGCGTGAAGAGGTGGGATGCCAAAAGTTGTGGACCATCAGGCCCGACGGCGGGAGATTGTCGACGTCGTCTGGCGGCTGATTGCCACCGACGGCCTGGAGGCGGTGACCACCCGGCGCATCGCCGCCGAATCCGGATACGCCAACGGCGTCCTGCTCTACTACTTCAAGAACAAGGACGAGGTCATCACCGCCGCGTTCGAGTACGTTTTTGCCGCCACGAACGCCCGGGTGGACGCCGCCTGCCCCCACCGGCACGGCCTGGCCGGGCTGCGGGTCCTGTGCCTGGAAGTGATGCCCCTGGACCACACCCGCTACCTGGAGGCACGCATTGTCCTCACGTTCTGGCAGCAGGCCCTGAGTTCGCCGGAGAAGTCTGCGCTGTTCGCGGACCGCACCTCGCAGTGGCGCGCCGAGCTGGGCAGGCGGCTGGAGGAGGCGCGGGAGGACGGGTCGGTCTCCCCCGGGACCAACATCGGCTCCACCGTGGACGAACTCATGGCCATGCTCATGGGGCTGCAGACCCTGGCGGTCCTGACGCCCCAGGAGACCACGCCGGAACGGCAGCTGGCGCAGCTGGATGCCTTCCTCTCGCGCCTGCGCCACTGAAGGCTCCGCAGAACCATCCCTAGAAACCATCCCTGGACCGGGCCGGTCCGCGGCTCCGCGAGGGGTCGCGGTCCCGCCCTTCCCGCCCCCGCGCCATCGGAGACGCAACCGTAACCGCAGGGAAATCTTTTCTGTACGTCTGTACAGAAGACTGGTTCGCGGGACATGCTGTGTGATGCAGTCCACATTGCCCCGGTTTTCCGGATCCCCTCCCGGGCTTCGGCGGGCCTTCCCATCCGCTTTCACCGAAAGGCGCCTCATGTCTTCCACTCCTGCTCCGGACCTCATCGTGCTGGATGCCAAGGTCTTCACCGCCAATCCCGACCGCCCCTGGGCCGAGGCCTTCGCCGTGGCGGGGGGACGCATCAGCGCCGTGGGTGCCAGTGCCGACATCCAGGCCCTGGCCGGGCCGGCCACGCACGTCGAATCCCTGGGCGGCCAGGTGGTCCTCCCGGGCTTGAGTGACGGGCATGCCCACTTGGGGCTGGGCGGATCCATGCTGGCCTGGGAGTTGCCGCTGCAGCCCACGGACACGAAAGAAATCATTTTCGGCAAGGTCCGGGACTGGGCCCAAAAGTTGGGTCCGGAGGAGTGGATCGTGGGCGGCATCGTGGGCAGCACGGTGATGGATGTGGTCGGGAACGTGGAGGACCTTGCCGCTTTGGACGAGGCTTCCGGGGGCCGCCCGGTGCTGCTGCGCGACGACTCCATGCACAACCGGTGGGTGAACTCCACCACCCTGCAGCTGATGGGCATCACGGCCGACAGCCCGGACCCCGAGGGCGGCCACTACGTGCGCGACGCCGCCGCCGGCGGAGCCCTGACCGGGGTGCTGCACGAGATCGCCTCGGCCGAGGCCGAAGCCGTGCTGTCGGCCTCCCTCACCGATCCGGCCGCGCGCCACCGGACGTCCCTGGCCACGGCGCTCTCCACGCTGAACTCCTACGGGATCACCAGCGTCCAGGACGCGGCCACCATGGAGTACAGCTGGAAAGCCCTCGCGGACCTGGAGTCGGCCGGCGAGATCACGGCATGGGTGGTGGGGTCCATGCCCGTCCGCCCCTTCCTGGAGACCGGGACCGTGGGTGACGAGCTCCTTGGGATTGGAGAAGCGCACCGCAGCGAGCACGTCCGCCCCGACTTCATCAAGGTGGTGCTCGACGGGGTGCCGATGACGCGCACCACGGCCATGCTGCGCCCCTACGTCTGCCACGGCCGGCACGAGGACCCGGAATTCCGCGGGGAGCCGTACTGGAACCATGACGACCTGGTCGAGACGCTGCGCATGTGTTACGACCGGGGCCTCAACGCCAAACTGCACGCCACCGGGGACGCCTCCGCCCGACTGGTCCTGGATGCGGTGGAACAGGTCCGGAAGGAGCGGGGCCCGGGACCGATCTTCCAGATCGCCCACGTCGAATTCCTCGACGACGCGGACGTGCCCCGTTTCGCCGAGCTCAACGTTGTTCCCGACGCCTCCCCGTACATCTGGTACCCCGGCGTCATCCAGGAGAGCATCGCCCAGCAGATCCCGGCCGAAACCGTGGACTCCAGCTGGAGGACCAGGGACCTTGTCGAGGCGGGGGCGCTCCTGGCGGCCGGCTCCGACTGGCCCTGCGCACTGCCGACCCCGGACCCGTGGATCGGACTGGAAACCCTGGTCACGCGGGAGAATCCGGATCCTGAGGTGACCACGGCACTGAACCCCAGCCAGCGCCTGGAGCTGGAGCAGGCGCTGCTCGCGTTCACCCGCAACCCCGCCCAGGCCATGGGGCTGGGCGGGGTCACGGGCTCCCTCGTGCCGGGCCTGTCGGCCGACTTCATCGTGCTCGACCGCGACATCTTCAGCATCCCCGCGAACGAGATCCACCGGACCAGGGTGCAGCGGACCTTCTTCGCCGGCACCGAGGTCTACAACGCCGCGCCCGTCGAGGCCACCGCGCAGTAGTACCGGTCCCGCCGGCAGCACCGGGCCCCCTCCGGCGCGCTCCCTTCGGGTGCGTGCCGGAGGGGGCCTGCGCGGCACGGGCCGGGAACCGTTCCGCGGCTTGCTGATTTCTTGCGGGTCCCGCCGTGGCGATACCCTTGGCTCTGAGCCACCAGACCCGTCGGATGGAGATTTCCCGTGCCCTCGCAACCCACCCAGAACTTCGACGTCGCGCTGATCGGGGGTGGCGTGATGAGCGCCACGCTCGGCGCCTTCATCAAGCAGCTGGAGCCCGAGTGGAGCATCGGCCTGTTCGAGAACCTCGACCAGGCCGGCCTTGAGTCCTCCGGCCCCTGGAACAACGCCGGCACCGGACATGCCGCCCTGTGCGAACTGAACTACGCCCCCGCCGGCAAGGACGGCAGCGTCGATCCGGCCAAGGCCATCGGCATCAACGAGCAGTTCCAGGTTTCCCGCCAGTTCTACGCCCACATGGTTGCCCAGGGCCTGATCGGCCCCCCGAAGACCTTCATCAACCCGCTGGCGCACATGAGCTTCGTGATGGGCGATGCGCACGCGCAGTACCTCAGGGCCCGCTACGAGTCCCTGAGCGCCCAGCCGCTGTTCGAGAAGATGCAGCACACCGAGGACCTGTCCACCATCAACGAGTGGGCTCCGCTGGTCGCCGAAGGGCGCGATCCTTCCGTGCGCGTTGCCGCCTCCCGGGTCGAGGCCGGCACCGACGTCGACTTCGGCTCCCTGACCCGCCAGCTGACCAGCTACCTGGGCGTGGCCGGGGCGGAGCTGAACTTCGGCCACCGTGTCACGGGCCTGGAGCGCTCCGGCAACGGATGGCAGCTCACCGTCAAGAACCGCGCCACCGGGGCCAAGCGCGCCGTCAACGCGAAGTTCGTCTTTGTCGGCGCCGGCGGCGGTGCCCTGCACCTGTTGCAGGCCTCCGGCATCGCCGAGGCCAAGGGCTTCGGCGGGTTCCCGGTCTCCGGGCAGTTCCTGCGCTGCACCAACGAGGAGATCATCTCCCGCCACCACGCCAAGGTCTACGGCCAGGCGTCCGTGGGCGCCCCGCCGATGTCCGTCCCGCACCTGGACACCCGCTTCGTCGACGGCAAGCGCTCGCTCATGTTCGGCCCGTACGGCGGTTTCTCGCCCAAGTTCCTCAAGACCGGCTCCTACCTTGACCTGGTTGCCTCGGTCCGCCCGCACAACCTCGTGCCGATGCTGGCCGTCGCTAAGGACAACACGAGCCTGGTCAAGTACCTGGTCACCGAGGTGCTCAAGTCCCGTGCCAAGAAGGACGAGGCGCTGCGCGAGTACTACCCCGCCGGCGAGGGCTCCGACTGGGAGCTGATCACCGCCGGCCAGCGCGTCCAGGTCATCAAGAAGGACGCGCGGAAGGGCGGCGTGCTGCAGTTCGGCACCGAGGTCATCACCAGCGCCGACGGTACCCTCTCCGGCCTGCTCGGGGCCTCCCCGGGCGCGTCCACTGCGGCGCCGATCATGATCGAGCTCCTGAACCGCTGCTTCCCGCAGCAGTTCTCCGGCTGGGAGTCCAAGCTCAAGGAGATCATCCCCAGCTACGGCGCCAAGCTGAACGAGAACCCGCTGCTGCTGGCCGAGGTCACCGCCGCCACGGACAAGGTCCTGGAGCTGGCCTAGCAGCCCACAACGCAAGGAGTGCCGTGCACCGGCTGGCTTCCCTGTCCCTGGGCAACCGCGCCCTGATCGCCCTGATCACCGTCCTCACGGCGGTGTTCGGGGTGCTCACGACGGGTTCGCTGAAACAGGAACTCGTTCCCTCGCTGGAATTCCCGCAGGTCACCGTCGTCTCGACGCTGCAGGGGGCTTCCGCCGAGGTGATGGACAAACAGGTGGGCCAGCCGCTGGAATCGGCGCTCCTTGCCGTGGAGGACCTGGAATCCTCGTCGGCGGTCTCCTCCGACTCCGTCTCGCGGATCTCGCTGAGCTTCGCCTACGGCACCAACCTGGACCGCGCGCGCAACCAGGTGGAGCGGGCCATCTCCAACGCCTCCGGGACGCTGCCCGAGGACGCTTCCACCTCCTCCTTCGCCGGGTCCATCTCCGACTTCCCGGTCGTCTACCTGGCCGTCGCCGGCCGGCAGGACCTGAACGAACTCTCCGCCGACGTCGAACGGCTGACCGTGCCCGCCCTCTCCAAGGTCGAGGGCGTGCGCGGGGTCGACGTCAGCGGGGCGGCGGGCCAGCGTATCTCCATCACCCCGGACCCGGACGAACTGGCCGCCAACGGGCTCACCCGGGACAGCCTCGAAAGGGCCGTCGAGGAGGCCGGGCTGCTCGTCCCGCTGGGCACCGTGCGGGAAGGGTCCCTGGCCCTGGCCGCGCAGGCCGGTGGCGGGCCCGGCTCGCTCGAGGCGCTGCGCGCGGTCTCGCTGGCCGGCCCCTCCGGCGTCGTGCTGCTCGGCGACGTGGCGGACGTCGAACTGGTGGACAACCCCGCCACCAGCATCACGCGGACCAACGGCGCCCAGACGCTGGCGGTCTCCATCACCAAGACGCCCGACGGGGACACCGTCGCCATCTCCCACGCGGTCAACGCGCTGATCCCGCACCTGGAGTCCGAGCTCGGCCCGGAGGCGGAGATCACCGTCGTCTTCGACCAGGCCCCGTTCATCGAGCGGTCCATCCACGACCTCACCGTGGAGGGCCTGCTGGGGCTGGGCTTCGCCGTGGCGGTCATCCTGGTCTTCCTGACCAGCGTGCGCTCCACGCTGGTCACCGCGGTCTCCATCCCGCTGTCCCTGCTGGCCACCTTCATCGGCATCAGCGCGGCCGGATTCTCCCTGAACATGCTCACCCTTGGGGCGCTGACGATCTCGATTGGCCGCGTCGTGGACGATTCGATCGTGGTCATCGAAAACATCAAGCGCCACCTTGAATACGGCGGGGACCGGCTCGGGGCCATCATCGCCGCGGTCCGCGAGGTGGCCGCCGCAGTCACCGCCGCGACGCTCACCACGGTCGCGGTGTTCGCCCCGGTCGCGTTCGTCGGCGGCGTGGCCGGCGAGCTGTTCCGCCCCTTCGCGCTCACCGTGACGATCGCGCTGCTGGCCTCGCTGCTGGTCTCGCTGACCATTGTGCCGGTGCTGGCCTACTGGTTCCTCGGGCGCCGGCGGAGCGCCGGACCCGTGGACCGGGAGCGGGCCCAGGCCAGGGAGCTGCGGTCCTGGCTCCAGCGCGGTTACGCGCCGGTCCTGCGCGCAACGCAGCGCCGCCCGGTTGCCACCCTGCTGGCCTCGGTGCTGGTGCTCGCCGGCACCGTGGCGATGGTGCCGCTGCTGCAGACCAACCTGCTCGGCTCCAGCGGGCAGAATTTCTTCACCGTCACCCAGGCGATGCCGGCCTCGACCTCCCTGGCCGCCACCTCCCGGGCCGCCCGGCCGGTCGAGGAGGCGCTGCGCGGCGTGGACGGCGTCGAGGCCGTGCAGGTCTCCATCGGTGGCGGGAGCTTCGGCCGGCCCGGGGCGGCCGATACGGCCTCCTACACCGTGGTCACCGCCTCCGGCACGGACCAGGTGGCCGTGCAGGAGGCCGCCCGGGCCGCGCTGGCGGAGGCCGCCCCGCGGGGCGAGGTATCCGTGGGCGGGGGGCGCGGGGGGCCCATGGGTGCCTCCAGCACCGTCGATGTGCAGGTCAAGGCGCCGACGCCGGAGGCCCTGGCGGAAGCCAACGACGCCGTGGTGGCGGCCCTGCGGGATATCCCGGACGCCCGGGCCCCGGAGAGCGACCTGAGCGGCACCGCACCGCGCCTGGAGGTGGAGGTCGACGCGCAGGCTGCCGCGGACCGCGGGCTGACCCAGTCCCAGGTGGCGCTGCTCGCCGCCGCCGCCATCCAGCCCGCCAGTTCCGGATCCGTGCGCATCGGCTACACCGACTACTCCGTGTATATCGGTAAGGGCCGCACGCTCACCTCCCCGGCCAGGCTGCGCGCCCTGGAACTGGCCGCCCCGGCCGGCCCGGTGCGCCTCGGCGACGTTGCCACCGTCCGTACCGTGGAGGCGCAGGCCTCCATCTCCAGCTCCAACGGCGAGCGCATCGCCACCGTTTCGGTCAGCCCGGGCGAAAACTCCCTGGGCGCCGTCTCGGCGGAGGTCGGCAAGCGCCTCGAGGGGCTGGCCCTGCCCGCGGGCGCCACGGCGAGCATCGGCGGGGCGGCGAGCGAACAGGCCGACTCCTTCAGGCAGCTGTACCTGGCCCTGCTGGCCGCCGTCGCAATTGTCTACGTGATCATGGTGGCGACCTTCAAGTCCCTGGTGCAGCCGCTGGTGCTGCTGGTCTCGATCCCGTTCGCCGCCACCGGCGCGGTGGGCCTGCTGCTGCTCACCGGCGTCCCGCTGGGCCTGCCCGCGCTGATCGGCATGCTGATGCTGGTCGGCATCGTGGTGACCAATGCGATCGTGCTGATTGACCTGATCAACCAGTACCGGCTCCCGCGCGGCACCGAGCCGGCGATGCCGCTGGAGGAGGCGATCTTCCACGGCGCCCGCCAGCGCCTGCGCCCGATCCTGATGACGGCGCTGGCCACAGTGTTCGCGCTGGCCCCGATGGCCCTGGGCCTGACCGGCAGCGGAGGGTTCATCTCCCAGCCGCTCGCCATCGTGGTGGTCGGCGGCCTGGCCTCCTCCACGCTGCTGACCCTGGTGCTGGTGCCGGTGCTGTACCGCCTTGTGGAGGGGGCCAAGGAGCGCGCGGCCCTGCGCCGCGGCCGCCCCCGGGGCCCGCAGGGAGCGTCGGCGGCCTCCCCGCGGGAAGGGGACCCGGACCTCGAGGGGAATCCCGTGGGAGCCGGCGTCTAGGAGTTTCCCTTTCCCGCGCTCCGCACCCCACTTCCATCCCCCACCGACATCCCCCACCCGGGCCTTCCCTGCAGCCTGCCGGGCGCCGGGCCGCGCCGGCGGGCTTCGCAGGGGCGGCCCGGCGTGCTCCAGGGACTTCGGCGAGACGCACCTCACCCCGCCGGGGCGGAATGGACAGGCCCCCACGCCGGTTATTACATGCAATTGCATAGATTTTCTGGCATCATGGATGCAGGCCAAGCGAAGGAGCACCCCATGCAGATCGGCGTATTCAGCGTCAGCGACATCACCACCGACCCGACCACCGGCAAGACCCCGTCCGAACAGGAGCGCATCCGCGCCTCGGTGGAGATTGCCAGGAAGGCCGAGGAGATCGGGATGGACGTGTACGCCATCGGCGAGCACCACAACCGTCCGTTCTTCTCCTCCTCCCCCACCACCACGCTGGCCTACATCGCGGCGCAGACCGAGCGGATCATCCTCTCCACGGCCACCACCCTGATCACCACCAACGACCCGGTGAAGATCGCCGAGGACTTCGCGATGCTGCAGCACCTCTCCGGCGGACGCGTGGACCTGGTCCTCGGGCGCGGCAACACCGCCCCGGTGTACCCGTGGTTCGGAAAGAACCTGCAGGACTCGGTGGAGCTGACCGTGGAGAACTACCACCTGCTGCGCCGGCTGTGGGACGAGGACGTGGTGTCCTGGTCCGGCAAGCACCGGACCCCGCTGCAGAACTTCACCTCCACCCCCCGGCCGCTGGACGGCGTCGCCCCGTTCGTGTGGCACGGCTCCATCCGCACCCCGCAGGTCGCCGAGATCGCCGCGTACTACGGCGACGGGTTCTTCGCGAACAACATCTTCTGGCCCAAGGAGCACTACCAGCAGCTGATCGGGCTCTACCGCGAGCGCTATGAGCACTACGGCCACGGCCGCGCCGACCAGGCGATTGTTGGCCTGGGCGGGCAGTTCTACATGGCCAGGAATTCCCAGGACGCCGTCAGGGAGTTCCGTCCGTACTTCGACAACGCCCCCGTCTACGGGCACGGGCCCTCGCTGGAGGACTTCACCGCGCAGACCCCGCTGAGCGTCGGATCCCCGCAGGAGGTGCTGGAGAAGACCCTCTCCTTCCAGGAGTTCTTTGGCGACTACCAGCGCCAGCTGTTCCTGATCGACCACGCGGGGCTTCCGCTGAAGACGGTCCTGAACCAGCTTGACCTCTTCGGCGAGTACGTCCTGCCGGAGCTTCGGGCCGAGTTCGCCAAGCGCAAGCCGGCCGACGTCCCCGAGGGGCCCACGCACGCAAACCGCGTCGCCGCGCGGGGGGCCAAGGCCGCGGAGTCCGCACGTGGCTGACTCCCCCACCGTGCGCGAGGCCGCCGAGGCGTGGGAGGCGCTCTTCCGCTGCCAGGTGGGCATGATGCGACGGCTCCAGAAGCTGGCCGAGTTCAAGGAACTGAACATGCGCGAATACGACGTGCTGTTCAACCTGGGCCGCTGCCCCTCCGGCAGCAGCCGGCTCACCGACCTCAACGAACACCTGCTCATCAGCCAGCCGAGCCTGAGCCGGATGGCCGAGCGCCTGGAGGCCAAGGGCCTGGTGGAGCGCCGCCCCGACCCGAGCGACCAGCGCGCGGTGCTGGTCTCGCTCACCGACGCCGGACGGGAACTGCAGCGCAGGATCGGGCGCGAGCACGTACGCCATATCCATGAGCTGCTTGCCCCGGCGCTGGACAGCGGGGAACTGGCACAGCTCCAGGAACTGACGCGCAAGATCTCCGCGGCCCTGCCCTAGCACCGGGCGCGAACGGAACCTGCGTCTCCGGGACCTGCGCCTTTGGGGCATGACGCCCCGGAGCGAAGCCCGGGAGGTCCGGTGTGCTGGCCGCCGGCGGGAACGGGCCATCGGCGGAAAAGGGAAGCGGCGGCACCCGTCCTTGGGTGCCGCCGCTTCCGCGCGTCCGGGCCCGGGGTTTCCCCAGCCCCCGTGGCCCGGGGCGCCGGGGATCAGGGTTCGAGGGGAACCGGATCGGCGATGGAGGAGACGATGATGGGCAGGGAGGCGGTCACCGGCACCTCGAGGGTGTCCGTGTTGTGGTTGCCGTCCGGGCGCGGGGCCAGGGATCGGTAGCTGACCAGATAGTCCTGGGCGGGCTCGGACGTCGTCGTGACGTCGTAGATGACGCTGGTTTCGCCGTCATTCCAGGTGCCGACCATACCGGGGGTGATGTTTTCGACCGGGATTTCGCTGACAATACCGTTGGTGTTTCCGTAGGGCATGGGGGTGTCCTTTCGGGTCGGGTTCAGTGTCCCCACCGTACAAGGTGGTTCTACATCCTGTCGAAAGGGGCTGGTCAGCCGGAGCAAGGGTTTCCAGCGGCACGGGGGCCCGGAAAGGCCCAACATGGAGCCCGGACGGGAAACCTAGACGGGGAGCCAGGCGTAGCCGCGTTCGGGCCGGCCGGCGCCGTAGCGCAGCCGGATCTCGACCCTGCCGATTTCGTTCAGGTACTCCAGGTACCGCCTGGCGCTGACCCGGGACGTCCCCAGCTGCGCGGCGGCTTCCGTGGCCGAGAGATCGCCGGGGCTCGAGCGCAGCAGGTCCACCACGCGCTGGAGGGTTTCCATGCTGCAGCCCTTGGGCAGCGGCTGCTGGCTGCTGGCAACGCCGAAGATGCGGTCGATGTCGGATTGTTCGGCCGGATTGCTGGATCCGGTCAGCGGCTGGTACGCCTGCCGGTAATGCTCCAGCCGGTCACGCAGGTCCGCCGCGGAGAACGGCTTCATGAGGTAGTGGACGATACCCCCGCGCAGGGCCCGCCGCACGGTGTCCGCTTCGCGGGCGGCGCTGATCACCAGGACGTCCAGCTCCGGGTCCACCTCGCGCAGCTGCTGGAGGAGGTCCAGGCCGTTGACGTCCGGAAGGTGGATGTCCAGAAGGGCCAGGTGGGGCTTCAGCGTCCGCACCGCCTCCAGGGCGCTGGCACCGGTATGCGCCGCACCCACCACCGTGAACCCGGGAACCTGCCGGACGAACCCGGCGTGCACCTTGGCGACCATGAAGTCATCGTCGATGACCAACACCCTGATCATGCGGCAGTCATTCCCCTCGTCAGCCATGCGCGGAACACAGCTCCGCGGTCGTTGTGAACCTCGATGCCGCCCCCACGCCGAACGCACGCCAGGCGGGCCAGAGCCAGCCCGAAGCCCCGTTCGGCGTCCGCGGTGCCGGACTTGGTGGTGTAGCCCTGGCGGAAGACGTTGGCCAGGTGTTCCTCCGGAACCCCCGGGCCGTTGTCCCGCACCTCGATCTCGATCGTGTCGCCGGCATCCCGCACCGCGACATCGACCCGCGGGGCGGGACGGCCGGTAACCGCTTCCATGGCGTTGTCCACCAGGTTTCCCGCCACGGTGGTCAGGTCCCGGGCCAGTTCTTCATCCACGCGCTCGAGGCGCGACGCTCCATCCAGCCGCAATTCGACTCCGCGCTCCGCCGCGACGCTTGTCTTCGCGATGAGCAGCGCGGCCAGTGCGGGGTCGGCGATGCGCGAGGTGATGTCGTCATGAAGACGGGTGCGGCTCAGGTGCACCCCGTCGACGAACTTCACCACCTCGTCGTACTCGCCGATCTGGATGAGCCCGGAAATGGTGTGCAGGTTGTTGGCGAACTCGTGGGTCTGCGCGCGCAGCAGGTCAGTGGTGGCTCGGGTCATCCCCAGTTCCCGCTCAAGCGTGGAAAGCTCGGTGCGGTCGCGCAGGGTGGTCACCGAGCCAATCAGTCGTCCCCGGGAGCTCAGCGGCATCCGGTTGAGCGCCACGATGCGGTCGCCCACCAGCACCAACTGGTCCGGCTGGGCCTGGTCGGATGCCAGCACCTCACGCAGCTCCGGCGGCACGGGCAAGTCCTCGAGCCGCCGTCCCAGGCAATCGGCGGGCAGCTGCAGCAGGTGCCGCGCGGTGCTGTTGGCCAGCGTGATCCGCTGCTCGCGATCGAGGGCAAGAACGCCTTCCTTGACGCCGTGCACGATCGCCTCGCGGTGCTCCACCAGCCCGGCGATCTCGTCCGGCTCCATCCCCAGGGTCTGCCGCTTGACGCGCGCGGCCAGCATCAGCGATCCCGCCGTTCCCAGGGCCAGGGACACCCCCAGGTATGCCAGAAGATTCGGAGCCGCCTGGCCCAGCAGTTCCGCAAACGAGGGGTACCGGCGGCCGACGGCTGCCAGGCCCACCATCGTCCCGTCATCGCCGATCACGGGGACGTGGGCGACCAGGAAGGACCGTCCGCCCATCTCCAGCCTGCCCGTCCATGCGCGGCCGGACATCACGGCGCTGTCGCCCAGCGGGAGGGGGGCGCCCATTTGGGTCGGATCCGAAGAGGTCACCACGGTGCCGTCGCCCACCGCCAATGCGGTCCACTCGGAGCCGGAGCTGCTCCTGACCCCCTCGGCAACGGCCGGCAGGACGGAACCAAAGCGCGGGCGGGCCTGCGGCAGCAGCTGGCGCACCGCGGGCGTGGCGGCAAGGCTTTCCGCGGCGGAAAGGGCCCGCCGGCCCTCCACGCGCTCGAAGGTCCGGGTGGACTGTGCCAGTGACAGTGCAACGACCCCGACCAGGACCGCCGCAACGATCAGCAGCTGCAGCACCAAATACTGCCCCGCCAGCGTCTGCCGCCGGCCGCGGCGCAGGGGGGACCGGTGATCCGGCGGCTGGTGCGGCAAGCGGTTCCTCTCTCCGTGCGCACCCGGAGCGTGGCGGGTGGGCGTGTTGATGCAATATATGTCCGGTCTCCGGGTCCGCGCATTCCGGCGTGAACACAATGACCACAAGTTTCTTTGGTAACACAAGAGTGACCTGCCTCACAGGCAAATCTACGGTGGATCCATTCGCACACTCCCTCAACGACGAAGGATTCCTCCCATGCGTGGAAAGACCTCCCTCCGACTGGCAGCCGCCGCCAGCCTCCTGATCCTCACCTCCACCGGCTGTGGCGTGACCGGTTCCGCTTCTTCAACCTCCGGCAGCGCCGCGGCAGGACCCATCGAAGACATGCGCATCCTGGTCCCGAACACCCCGGGCGGCGGCTACGACACCACGGCCCGCCGCGCGGCCAAGGTCATGCAGGATACCGGCATCGCCTCCAACATCGAGGTCTTCAACCTCGCCGGCGCCGGTGGCACGGTGGGCCTGGCCCGCGTTGTGAACGAGAAGGGCAATGGCGACCTCGGCATGCTCATGGGACTGGGCGTCGTGGGAGCCAGCTACACCAACGACTCCCCGGCCAAGCTCACGGACACCACTCCGCTGGCGAAGCTCATCGAGGAGCCGGGGGCCATCATGGTCCCGAAGGACTCGCCCTACCAGACCATCGAGGACCTCGTGGAGGCCTGGAAGCAGGATCCCTCCAAGCTGAGCGTCGGCGGCGGCTCCTCCCCGGGCGGCCCCGACCACCTGCTGCCGATGCAGCTGGCCCAAGCGGTCGGGATCGACCCGAAGGACGTCAACTTCGTCTCCTACGACGGCGGCGGCGACCTGCTGCCGGCGATCCTCGGCAACAAGATCGGTTTCGCCGCCTCCGGTGCGGGCGAATACATCGAGCAGATCGAGACGGGCGACATCCGCGTCCTGGCCACCAGCGGCGAAGAGCGCCTGGAGGGCGTCGACGCCCCGACCTTCAAGGAGGCCGGCATCGACCTGGTCTTCACGAACTGGCGCGGCATCGTTGCCCCGCCGCAGATCGAGGACGCCGACCGCCAGGAATGGATCGACGCACTGGAAAAGATGCACGCCACCCCCGAGTGGAAGCAGGAACTGAAGAACAACGGATGGACCGACGCGTTCGTCACGGGCGATGAGTTCAAGACCTTCCTGACCGAGCAGGACCAGCGCGTCGAGGACGTGCTGTCCGAACTGGGGCTCTAATGTCCGCCCTGACCACGCGGCTGAGAGGCAAGTCCGAACTTGGGATCGCCGCCCTGCTGGGGATCCTCGGGGCCGTGGTCCTGTGGGACGGCTTGCACCTGCAGACCACCTTTTCGCAGACGGACCCGGTGGGGCCGCGCACGATGCCCATCATCGTCGCCGGCATCCTGCTGGTCTGCGCGGTGCTGCTCGCGGTCAACGTGTTGCGCGGAGGCAGCGGCGAGGCCGAGGAGGGGGAGGACGTCGACCTGACGCACCCGAGCGACTGGCGGACGCTCCTCCCCCTGGTCGGGGCGTTCGTGCTGAACATCGTGCTCATCGACGTGGTCGGCTGGGTAATCTCGGGGGCCCTCATGTTCTACATCAGCGTGTGGGCCCTCGGGAGCCGCCGCTATGTCCGCGACGCGCTGATCTCCCTGGCCCTGTCGCTGGCCACGTTCTACGGTTTCTACCTCGGCCTCGGCATCCCCCTGCCGGCCGGTCCCCTGGAAGGAGTGCTCTGATGGAGACACTCAACCTGCTGATGCAGGGCTTCGCCACGGCGGCGACGCCGATGAACCTGCTTTTCGCCCTGGTCGGAGTCGTGCTCGGCACCGCCGTCGGCGTCCTGCCGGGCATCGGCCCGGCCATGGCCGTCGCCCTCCTGTTGCCCGTGACGTACAACCTGGAGCCGACCAGTGCCTTCATCATGTTCGCCGGTATCTACTACGGGGGCATGTACGGCGGGTCCACCACGTCGATCCTGCTGAACACCCCGGGCGAATCGGCCACGGTCATCACCGCCATCGAGGGCCACAAGATGGCCAAGGCCGGGCGTGCCGCGCAGGCACTGGCCACCGCCGCCATCGGCTCCTTCGTCGCCGGCACCATCGGCACGGCCCTGCTCGTGGCGTTCGCGCCACTGGTCGTCAAGTTTGCGGTCAGCCTGGGTGCGCCCACATACCTGGCCATCATGGTGCTCGCCCTTATCGCTGTGACCGCGGTCCTCGGCTCATCCAAGCTGCGCGGCTTCGCGTCCCTGGGCATAGGCCTCGCCATCGGCCTGATCGGGCTTGACCCGGTGTCCGGCCAGCAGCGCCTCATCTTCGGCCAGCCGCTGCTCATTGACGGCCTGGACATCGTCGTGGTCGCCGTCGCGATCTTCGCCGTGGGCGAGGCCCTGTGGACCGCGGCGCACCTGCGCCGCAAACCCATGAGCACCATCCCCGTGGGGCGGCCCTGGATGGGCAGGCAGGACTGGAAGCGCTCCTGGAAGCCCTGGCTGCGCGGCACCGCGTACGGCTTCCCGTTCGGCGCGCTGCCGGCCGGCGGCGCCGAGATCCCGACCTTCCTGTCCTACATCACCGAGAAGAAGCTCTCCAAGCATCCGGAGGAATTCGGACACGGTGCCATCGAAGGCGTCGCCGGACCGGAAGCGGCGAACAACGCCTCCGCCGCCGGCACCCTCACCCCCATGCTGGCCCTGGGCCTGCCGACCAACGCCACCGCCGCGGTCATGCTGGCGGCCTTCATCCAGTTCGGCATCCAGCCCGGCCCGCTGCTGTTCGAAAAGGAACCGGACCTGGTCTGGGCGCTGATCGCGAGCCTGTTCATCGGCAACACTCTGCTGTTGCTGGTCAACCTGCCGCTGGCCCCGATGTGGGCCAAGCTGTTGCGGCTGCCGCGCCCCTACCTCTATGCCGGCATCCTGTTCTTCGCGACCCTCGGTGCCTACGCGGTGAACCTGCAGGCGTTCGACCTGGTCATCCTGCTGGTCCTCGGCTCGCTCGGATTCGCCATGCGCCGTTATGGCCTGCCGGTCCTGCCCCTGATCATCGGGCTCATCCTCGGCCCGCGGGCCGAGGAGCAACTGCGCCAGTCGCTGCAGCTCAGCGGCGGCGAGATCTCCGGGCTCTGGAGCGAGCCGCTCGCCATCGTCATCTACTGCATCGTGGTCGTGGTCCTCCTGCTGCCGCTCATCATCGCCCTGGTCCGCAAGGCACGCGGAGGACGGCCCTCCACGCTGGAGGAAGTGACCATGGGGGCAACCCCCGAGGCCGCTGAACACCACGCCGTTCACCGCAGCGCCGGCACCCGGAACCCGCAGGACACAGAGAATGCCACCGAAAACAAGGAGAAGGTGTGAGCGTCGTCGTCGGCTACATCCCCACCCCGGAGGGCGAGGCCGCCCTCGAGCGGGCCATCAGGGAGGCCCGCTCCGGCGGCACGCTCCTGGTCGTCGTCAACACCTCCCGCGGTGATGCGCTCGTGGACCAGAGGTTCATCCAGCAGCAGCAGGCGGAGAACCTGGCCCGGCGGCTCGAGGCCGAAGGCGTCGAGCACCTCCTGCTCCAGCCCCTCCGCGGGCACGACCCGGCCGAGGAGGTCCTCGAAGCGGCCCGTGAACACCACGCCGACCTGGTCGTGATCGGACTCCGGCGCCGGAGCCCGGTAGGGAAGCTGATCCTCGGCAGCACCGCCCAGCGGATCCTGCTGCAGGCGGAGGCACCGGTGCTCGCCGTCAAGGCCTGAGCCCCCTGCCGGGAGGCTCCCGGCAACAATGCACGTGAACGGCCCGCCGCGGCCGGGTCCCGGGACCCGGCCGCGGCGGGCCGTTCTATTGCGGGCCGTTCACTTACGGGTCAGCGCAGGATGACGGGGATCCCGGCGCCGGGGTCGGCGGAATCCCCGGCTGCTGCATCCCAAGCCGCGTCCACCTTCAGTTCGGTCAGGCGCAGCGAGCCGGCCACGGTGGAGAGGAATGCGGTGTCCGAAGCATCGGCGCCGGTGGAGATGCGCAGCAGGCCCTGCCGCGGGGCCAGTCCGGTGGCGTCCACCACGTGCCAGGCACCGTCCACATAGGCCTCCACGACCGCGTGGAAGTCCATGGGATCCAGTCCGGGGGCGTAGCAGGCGGCCAAGCGGGCGGGCACGTTCTTGCCGCGCAGCAGGGACGCGACCAGGTGGGCGTAGTCGCGGCACACACCGCGCCGGGCCAGGAGGGTGTCCACGGCCCCGTCGATGGGGCGGGAGGAACCGGGCACGTAGGCCAGTTCGGCCGCCACCCACTCGCGCACCGCGTGCAGCAGCTCCACGCCCTGCAACGCGCCGAACTCGGCGTAGGAGGTCGGCAGCAGCTTGTCGGACTCGCAGTAGCGCGAGGGGCGCACGTAGCGGATCAGGTCCGCCGGGTCCGCCACCGGGGAATCGGCCTGGCCGCCGACCTCGGCACGGTATTCGAAGACGACCTCGGCCGCCTCCGGGGTGTCCAGTACGTGGAATCGGCCGCCGTGGTGGTCGGCGACCTCGGTGACGGAAGCGGGGACGCCGTCGATGGTGACGGCCAGGTCCTCGGCAAAGGAATCATAGCCGGGGTCGCGCACGGCGGCGACGGCGTATACCAGCCGGGTTCCGGGCTGGGTGCGCGCCACCAGGCGCGAGGAAACGGTCCTGTTCATGGGGGGTGTCCTGCGGGTCGAAGGGGGCTTGCCGGAACGGATCGGCCCGGCCCGGCGTGCCTCCCAGCGTACTGCCTGCCGCGGTCCGCCCCACCCACCCGGGAATACCGCAGCCTCCCCCGGTATGCCGCCGCCCGGCACCGCGCGGGCCCGCTAGAGCCCGGCGACCGCTTTCACGGCCGCCACCGTGGCGCGGGCCGCCTGCGCGATCTCCGCCTCCTTCACCCCGCGGGTGAAGCTGAGCCGGACCGCGGTCTGGGCTGTGTCGGCGTCGTACCCCATCGCCAGGAGCACCGGCGAGGGGTCCGTGGACCCGGCGTGGCAGGCCGAACCGGAGGAGCAGACCACGCCGCGGCGCTCCAGCTCCAGCAGCACCGCCTCCCCGGAGGTGCCCGGGAAGCAGAAGGAGACGATCCCCGGAACCCGCTCGGTGGGGTGCCCGGTGAGCAGTGCCGCCCCGTCCAGGCCCTGGAGCACGTGCTCGGCCAGGAAGCGGCCGTAGCCTTCGGCCGCCCCGCCGGCGGAGGCTTCGGCGGCCAGCTTCAGGGCGGTGGCCGTGGACACGGCCCCGGCCACGTTCTCCGTTCCGGAGCGGCGGCCGCGTTCCTGCCCGCCGCCGTGCAGCACCGGTTCGGCCTCGAGCCGGCCGCGCAGGTAGAGCAGGCCCGAGCCCTTCAGCCCGCCCAGCTTGTGCCCGGAGACGCTGAGCGCATCGGTGGCCGCCGCCAGCGGGGCCAGGTCCATCCAGCCGGCCGCCTGCACGGCGTCGGTGTGCACCAGCGCGCCCACGGCACGGGCGGCCGCGGCCGCCTCCGCCACCGGCTGGATGGTGCCGACCTCGTTGTTCACGGCCATCACGGAGAGCAGGGTGGTGTCCGGGCGCAGCGCCGCGGCCACCCGCCCGGGCTCCACCCGCCCGTGGCGGTCCACCGGAACCACGTCCAGGGCGAAGCCGTGGTGGCGGACCAGGTAGTCGGCCGTTTCGCGCACCGAGGAGTGCTCGACGGCGGTAATCACCAGGTGCCGTCCGCGCGGGTTGGCCAGGGCCAGCCCCTTCAGGGCCAGGTTGTTCGATTCGGTGCCGCCGGAGGTAAAGACGATGTCCCCCGCGCGCACGCCCAGCACGGCGGCAGCCAGCGTGCGTGCGTAGTCCAGGGCGCGGGCCGCGGTTTCGCCCACGGTGTGCCGGCTGGAGGGGTTGCCGAACTCGGTGGTCAGCAGCGGCCACACCGTGTCCAGGATCTCGGGGCGGACCGCGGTGGTGGCGGCGGCGTCGAGGTAGATCACCAGGCACCGCCCGCCTGCGCCGCACCGTCCGCGTCTGCTGCCGTGTCCAGGCGAAAGTCCAGCCCCAGGTCCAGGGCCCGCACGCTGTGGGTGAGCGCTCCGGAGGAGATCACGTCCACGCCGGTGGCGGCGATGGCGGCCACGGTGTCCGGGCGCACGTTGCCGGAGGCCTCCACCAGGCAGCGTCCGGCGACCCGGCGCACGCCCTCGGCCAGGTCCGCCAGGGAGAAGTTGTCCAGCATGACGGTGTCCACGCCGGCGGAAACGACGGCCTCCAACTGGTCCAGCCGGTCGATCTCCACCTCGAAGTGCACGGTGTGTCCCAGCCGGGCGCGCGCCTCGCGCAGGGCCCGGGTCAACTGTTCGCCCCCGCCCAGCAGGGCCAGGTGGTTGTCCTTGGCCATGACCGCGTCGGAGAGCGAGTCGCGGTGGTTGAACCCCCCGCCGCAGCGCACGGCGTAGCGCTCCAGCACCCGCAGTCCGGGGGTGGTCTTGCGGGTGTCCGCGATGCGTGCCCCGGTCCCGGCGGCGGCCTCGGCGTAGGCCCGGGTGGCGGTGGCAATGCCGCTGAGGCGCTGGAGCAGGTTCAGGCCCACGCGCTCGCCGGCGAGCAGGCCGCGCGCGTTGCCGCGGGCGGTGGCCAGCACGTCCCCGGCGGAGAACGCCTGGCCGTCGGCGATCCGGGCTTCGACCGCAAGGGTGGGATCGGTCAGCTCCATGGCGGCACGGAAAGCGTCCAGCCCGGCGCAGATGCCGGGCTCGCGGGCCACGACGTCGGCGGTGGCGGTCGCCCCGGCCGGGATCAGCACGGCCCCGGTGAGGTCCCCGGTGGGGGCGTCCTCGGCGAGCGCGGCGGCCACGATGGGCTCCAGCACGCGGGCGGGCACGGGGTAGGGGGCGGGCGTGAAGGCGGTGCTCATGCGGTGGCGGGTCCTGTCTGGGTGGTGGTGCGGCGGACGAATCCGTGGCGGGCGGCGGTGGCGGGCGGCTGGGGGTGGTCGGTGCGGCAGTGCGCGCCCAGGGAATTCTCCCGCAGCGCGGCGGCCGAGGCGACGACCCGGCCAAGGACCAGCAGGTTGGACAGTTCGACGGCGGTGCGGCCGGCGTCCTGCGGCCCGCGGACGCGGTGGTGGTCGGCCTGCAGCCGCGCCAGCCGGTCCGCGGCGGCGCGCAGCCCGGCGGCGTCGCGTTCCACGCCCAGCCCGGTGCCGGTGACCGCGTGCAGGTCGGCCAGGTCTGGAGGGGCCGGGTGTGGACGGGCCGGGCCTGCCGGGGCGGTGTCCAGCGCGTGCACCCCGGCCAGGGCTTCCGTCGCGGCCGCGGAACCCGGCGCTTCGGTGTCCGGCGCGTGGGGATCCAGTGCGGCGACGGCCCGCCAGGCGTAGACCAGTGCCTCGAGCAGCGAGTTGGAGGCCAGCCGGTTGGCGCCGTGGACGCCGGTACAGGCGGTTTCCCCGGCGGCCAGCAGCCCCGGGACAGTGGTGCGCCCGGCGCCGTCGGTCAGGACCCCGCCCATCCAGTAGTGCTGGGCCTCGGCCACCGGCACCGGGGCGGTGGCGAGGTCGAAGCCAAGTTCGGCGAGCCGGGCGGTGATCGCGGGGAAGCGGCGGGCCAGGAACCCGGCCCCGCGGACGCGCTCGACGCCGGTCGCGTCCAGGTGCACGGCGCCGGTGGCCGCGCGGGTACGGTGGATGGCGCGGGCAACGACGTCGCGCGGGGCCAGTTCCGCGTCCGGGTGCACGTCCGGCATGAAGCGGCGCCCGGTCCCGTCCAGCAGCACCGCCCCTTCCCCGCGCACGGCCTCGGACACCATGAAGGGCCCGTGCGGAACCAGCGTGGGGTGGAACTGGACGAACTCGGCATCGGCCAGCACGGCCCCGGCCTCCCAGGCCAGCGCCGCACCGTCGCCGGTGGCGCCGGACGGGTTGGTGGTTTGCGGGTAGAGCGCGCCAATGCCGCCGGTGGCCAGCAGCACGACGTCGGCGCGCACCTCCTCTGCGCAGCCCTCCTCCCCCGCACCCGCGCCCAACGGGTCCCGCTCCCCCGCCCCGGACATCCCGGACACCCCGGCGCCGCGGGCCCCGGCACCGGCGGCAACCAGCTCGCGGGCGCCGGCCCGCTGGCCGGTCCGCTGGCCTGCACGGAGCAGCCGCACGCCGGCGACCCGGCCGGCGTCGTGCAGCAGGGCGGTGACGAACGCGCCCTCGCGGATCTCCAGCCGCCCCTGCGCCTCAAGCCGGCGGCAGGCGGCAATCAGGGCGCGGGAGAGGGCGCGCCCGGTGGCGTCGCCGCCGGCGTGCAGGATGCGCGGATGCGCGTGCGCGGCCTCCAGGCCCAACAGGTAGCGCGTTCCGGTGGCGTCGGTGTCGAACGCGGAGCCCAGCGCGGCCAGGCGCCGCACCTGCGGCCAGGCGGCGGCGCAGAGCAGCCGCACGGCGCCGGCGTCGTTCAGCCGGGCCCCGGCGCGCAGGGTGTCGGCGACGTGCTGCTCAACCGAGTCGCCGGCGGCTGCCCCGTCCGGGCCCACGGCCGCGAGCCCACCCTGGGCGTACCAGGAGTTGGAATCCTGCAGCCGGTCCTTGGTCAGCAGGACCGCGGCGTGGCCGCGTTCGGCGGCGGCCACGGCGGCATAGAGCCCGGCCACCCCGGATCCGACGATCGCCAGCGACGGGCGCCTGGTCACGGCCGGGCCGCCAGCATCCGCTCGAGGGCCGTGCGCGCGTCGGCCGCGACGCCCTCATCGACGGTGATGCGGTTGACAACGCGCCCGGCCACCAGCTCCTCCAGGACCCAGGCCAGGTAGCCCGGGTGGATGCGGTACATCGTCGAACAGGGGCAGATCACCGGGTCCAGGCAGAAGATGGTGTGCTGGGGGTACTGGGCGGCGAGCCGGTTGACCATGTTGATCTCGGTGCCGATGGCGAACGTGGACGGCTCGGTGGCGGCGGCGATGGCCTTTTGGATGAAGTCGGTGGAGCCGGCCGCATCGGCGGCATCCACGACCGGCATCGGGCACTCGGGGTGCACGATTACCCGGACCCCGGGGTGCTCGGCGCGGGCCTTGTCGATCTGGGCCACGGTGAAGCGCTTGTGCACGGAGCAGAAGCCGTGCCACAGGATCACCCGGGCCGTCTCGAGGGTTTCGGCGGTGTTGCCGCCCAGGGCCTTGCGCGGGGTCCACATCGGCATTTGCTCCAGCGGGATGCCCATGGCCTTGGCGGTGTTGCGGCCCAGGTGCTGGTCGGGGAAGAAGAGGACCCTCTGGCCGCGCTGGAAGGCCCACTCCAGCACGGTGGCCGCGTTGGAGGAGGTGCACACGATGCCTCCGTGGCGGCCGACGAAGGCCTTCAGCGCGGCGGAGCAGTTCATGTAGGTGACCGGGATGACCGGGACGCGTCCTTCCGCGTCGGGCTCGGTGCCGTAGAGCTCCTCAAGCTGTTCCCAGCACTCCTCCACGGAGGACTCGTCGGCCATGTCCGCCATGGAGCACCCGGCGGCCAGGTTGGGCAGGATCACGGCCTGCCCGTCGCGGGAGAGCACGTCGGCGGTTTCGGCCATGAAGTGCACCCCGCAGAAAACGATGTATTCGGCCTCCCGCCGGGTCAGGGCCGCGTTAGCCAGCTGGAAGGAGTCCCCCACGAAGTCGGCGAACCGCACCACCTCGTCGCGCTGGTAGAAGTGCCCCAGCACCACCACGCGCTCGCCCAGGGTCTCCTTGGCGGCAAGGATGCGGGCAAAAAGTTCCTCGTCGGAGGCCTCGCGGTACTCGGCGGGGATTTCGCCCTGGCGCGGGGTGGCGGCCGGGGCCTCGTCGAAGCGGGAGGCGCCGGGGCCGTAGGCGGGCGCCCCGGCGTCGAAGGCCCACGGGGCCTTGGCCAGGTCCGTGCCGCAGGTGGATTCCGGGGTCCGGGAAAGGACCAGGCGCTGGATGGTGCTGTTGACGCTGCTCATGGTGTGTCCGTCTCGTGGAGTGCTGGGTGGTGTTCTGGGTGGGATGCCTGCCGGGGTGGCGCCGCCTGGGCGGGGTGCTGCGGGAGGGGAGGACCGGTGGCGGCCGGGGTGGTGTCCCCGGTGTACCTGTACAGGCGTGGAGGGCGGTGCTTGCCCCCCTGGAGGAACTCGTCGGTGGCCTCGATGTCCGGGGTGCCGCGCAGCTGACGGCGGAAGTTGGCCGGATCCAGGGCCCGTCCCAGGACGGCCTCGTAGACCTCGCGCACCTGGGCCAGCGTGAAGCGCTCGCCCAGCAGCCGGTGCGCGATCGAGCCGTACTCGACCTTGTTGCGCAGGCGCCACAGCGCGTACTCCACGATCTGGCGGTGGTCGAAGGCCAGGTCCGCGAGGACAGCGGGGTCTTCGGCGCGGTACCAGGCCACGTTGGGGTCCTCGCGGAGCGCCCCGCCGGGGCCTGCTCCCCCGGGGGCCGGTCCGTCCCCGCGCACCAGCGCCCAGTAGACGATGGACACGACCCGGCGGGAGGGCGAGCGGTCCAGCCCGCCGAACGCGTAGAGCTGTTCGAGGTACTGCGGGACCAGGCCCGTAGTGGCCAGCAGGTTGGCGGCCGCGGCGTCCTGCAGGGACTGGCGGGCGCCCAGGGGCCCGCCCGGCAGCGCCCACCGTCCCTTGAACGGTTCACGGGTCCGGCGCACCAGCGGCAGCCAGAGCGTCTTGCGCCCCACGTTCCCGTCCTCACGCAGCGCAAAGATCACGGTCGAGACGGCCAGCGCCGGGGGCTGTTCACGCCGCTCGGCCACGTTTGCGTAGTCCATCCCCACTCCTCCCTCGCCCCGCCACTTATTGTCAAACTGACTATAACTCAGGGCAGGCCCCGGCGGCATCCCCCGGCAATCCGGGCCGCCCGTGGGGCCCGTTGAGCCGTTCCCCGGCTTCGGCATACGGTAGGCCCATGGGTACGCATCGCGAGCATCTGGTCGAAGGATCCCCCAACGCGCTGACCGTAAAGGTCTACGAGCCCGCCCGGGACGCGGGCCTGCGCCCGGTGCTGCTGCTGCACGGCTTCGCCTCGTCCACTGCCCTGAACTGGGAAAACACCGGATGGATCCGCGCGCTGACCGACGCCGGCCGCCGGGTGATCGCCGTCGACCTGCCGGGGCACGGGGCCAGCCCCGCCCCGGAGGAGCTGGACGCGTACACGCCCAGCCGGATCCGTGCGGACCTGCTGCAGACCCTTCAGGACTGCCATGTGCGGCCGCTGCGGGATGGGGACCCCACCTCCGGGGTGGACGTGGTGGGCTACTCGCTGGGGGCGCGCCTGGGCTGGGAATTCGGCGGCACGCAGCCGCAACTGGTGCACCGGATGGTCCTGGGCGGCCCTGCCAGCTCCGACCCCCTGGCGGACTTCGACCTGGCCGCAGCGCAGCGCTTCCTGGCCGACGGGACCCCGATCATGGACGCCTCGACGGCGGATCTGCTGCGGATGGCCCAGCTGGCCCCCGACAACGACCTGTTCGCCCTGCTGAGCATGGTCGAGGCCATCAAGGCCGAACCGTTCGACCCTGCCCACACCGCGCCCTCCATGCCGGTGCTGCTCATTGCCGGGGAACGGGACACCCTCGCGGAGACCATGCCCCAGCTGTCCCTGCTGCTGGCCGGGCGCGGCACGAAGGCCGCCGAGCGGCGGATCGCCGGACGCGACCACGCCAGCACCCTGACCTCGCGCGATTTCAAGCAGGCGGCGATCGACTTCCTCGGCGCCGCGCAGGACTGATTCAGCCCCCGCCCCTGCCGGCGGCAGGAGACGGGGGCTGGCCCGCGGACACAACGGAAGCGGCCGGCGGCTTCCCGTGGGAATCCGCCGGCCGCTTCCGTGCCCTGGTTCGCACCCTGGTCCGCACCCTGAATCCGCGCACCCTGGATCCGGCAGCGGCTCGTCGGCTACCGGGTTGGTCGCATAACGGGGGTGTTCGGGTACGGACCGGGACCCCGCCCGGGGTCCGGGCCTAGCTGGCCTTGATGCGCGGGGACGTGGAGGCCTCCCCGCCGGCGTGCAGGTCCACGCCCTTCGGCTCCTTCACGAAGGAGACGGCGACCAGCGAGATCACCGCGGCCACGGCGATGTAGACGCCCACGCTCCACGAGACCCTGAACTCGTTCATGAGCAGCTCAGCGATCATCGGAGCGAAAGCCCCGCCGACGATGGCCCCCAGCGCATAGCCGATCGAGACGCCGGAGAAGCGCACGCGGGCCGGGAACATCTCGGCGTAGAGCGCCGCCTGCGGCCCGTAAGACAGGCCCAGGCCCACAGTGAGGACGAACAGCGCGACGAAGTACAGAAGGATGTTCTTGGAGTCGATCAGGAACCACATTGGCACAGCCCACAGGGCCAGCAGGAGATAGCCGATCTGGAAGGTGCGCACGCGGCCGATCCGGTCCGAGAGCCTGCCGCCGTAAAGGGTGAAGATGAGCCAGCCGAAGGAGGCCAGGGTGGTGGCCAGCAGCACCGTCCCGCGGTCCATGCCCAGGCCCAGCTTCTCGACAGGGCGCGAGGCGTAGGTGGCGAAGAACGCGATGAGCAGGTAGCCGGCGGCGTTGTTGGCCAGGAAGATCAGCGCGGTCAGGACAACCTGCTTGCTGTTGGTGCGGAACAGCTGGCGCAGCGGAGCCTCGGACTCCACGTGCTGCTGCTGCATCTGCTTGAAGACCGGGGACTCCTCCACGGCCTTACGGATGATGTGGCCCACCACGATGAGCACGATCGAGAAGATGAACGGGATGCGCCAGCCCCAGGCAAGGAACGCGTCGTTGCCGAGCAGGGTGATCAGCAGCCAGACGGTGAAGGTCGCCAGGATCATGCCGCAGGGGACCCCGATCTGCGGGAAGGCGCCGAAGAACCCGCGCTTGTTGGTGGGAGCGTGCTCGACGGACATCAGCGCCGCGCCGCCCCACTCGCCGCCGGCGGAGAAGCCCTGCAGGACGCGCAGCAGGATCAGCAGGATGGGCGCGAGCACCCCGATCTGGGAGTAGGTGGGCAGCAGGCCGATCAGCGAGGTGGCCGCGCCCATCAGGATCAGCGTCGCCACCAGGACCTTCTTGCGCCCGAACCGGTCCCCAAGGTGGCCGGCGACGATCGCGCCGAGCGGACGGAACAGGAAGGAGATGCCGATGGTGGCGAAGGAAAGCACCTGGGCCAGGCCGGGGTTCTCCGCGGCCATCGGGGCCAGGAACAGAGGGGCCAGCACCAGGCCCGCGGCCTGCGCATAGATGAAGAAGTCGTACCACTCGATGGTGGTGCCGACCAGCGTGCCGGCGAGGACCTTGCGCTCTTCCGCGCGGTTCCTCCCCGCCGAGGGGATGGTAGAGGCCATGGGAACTCCGTTATCGGGCGCATCTCTGCGCATCCATTACTAACGACCATTCGGTCAGTTAGTGTGACTTGCATCATCATAGCCACAAATCCGCCCCTGGTTCACATCACCCCCGACATTCTCCCGGGATCGGCGGCGGATGCGCCTCCGTCAGAAGGCCCCGGCCATATCGAGCGCCAGGCCCAGCCGCGAGCCCTCCCTGCCCTTGGTCACGTGCAGCTGTGCGGGGATGCGCTGCTTCATATCCGCGACATGGCTGACCAACCCCACCACCCGCCCGCCCCGGCGCAGGCCGTCGAGCGCGTCCATGACCTGTTCCAGCGTGCGTTCGTCGAGCGAACCGAAGCCCTCATCGACAAAAAGCGTTTCCATGTCGATGCCTCCCGATTCCTGCTGCACGACGTCGGCCAACCCCAGCGCGAGCGCCAACGAGGCCATGAAGGACTCCCCGCCGGACAGGGTCGAGGTATCGCGCCGCTGCCCGGTCCAGGCGTCCACGACGTGCAGGCCCAGCCCGGACTTGTTGTTGCCCTTCTTGGAGTCGTCGTGGATTAGCGCGTAGCGGTCGCTGGTCATCACCAGCAGCCTTTCGGTGGCCGCGGCGGCAACCGCCTCAAGCCGGGCGGCCAGGACGTAGGTAGACAGGGTCATTTTGTACTGGTTCTCCCCGCCGCCGCGCACCAGCTCGGCCACGGAGCGCACGGTGGCGTAGCGTTCCAGCGCCGGCCCCTGCGCGTCGACCAGTCCCGCAATGCGGCGCGAGGCCGCGGCGCAGCGTGTGCCGAAAGCTTCCAGCACCGCCAGTGACCGCAGCGCGGCGTCCCGCCCCTCCGCAGCCCCTGCGGCACGCCCGGCGGCCTCCTCCAGTTCGGCCTGGGACGGGGCTCCCACCCCCCGGGCCACCTCCGCCCGGGCGCGAACCACGGGTGCGGCCTCCTCCAACGCGGCGAGGCGGATGTCTTCGTCCTCGTGGTCCTGGACCCTGGCGGCAGCCTGGGCCAGCAAATCCGCCGGCAGCAGGGCGGCACGCTGGTCCTCGACGGAGCCGAACCCGGCTTCCGCCAGCGCCTCCAACCAGCGCGCCCGCGCGCCGGACACGGCCGTCCGGGCCTCGCCCAGCCGGCGCGCGGCCACTTCCAGTCCCGCCAGCGCCTCGGCCGCCCCGGCCAGCGCCGTATGCCGCTCGCGCAGGCTGGCATGGCCGGCGCGCAGCCCCTCAAGCTTGCCGTCCAGTTCGCGGCGGCGTGCCTCCAACTGCCCCAGCGTTGCCTCCGCGGCCGCGATGGCAGCCTGTCCGGCCGCCACCCGTTCGGCCGCGGCTTCGGCTCCCCGTTCAGCCCCGGCAAGCGCGGCCCGGGCCGCACCCAGCGCGGATGAGGCAGCCTCCGCCGTCGCGGCGGCCTCCTCCGCCGCGGCCAGGGCGGCCTCGGCGTCGTCTTCCGGCAGGTCCCCGGCGCGGGCCAGGACCCGCGCCAGATCGTCGCGCGCCGCATCGAGCGCCGCGCGGTCGCGGGCTTCCCGGGCCTCGGCAGCCTCAAGGCGTTGCCGGGCCCGCTCGTGGTCCTCCTGCCCCACGGCTTCGCCCTCGGGCAGCCCGGCCGGGGCGGGGTGTTCGGCGGATCCGCACACCGCGCACGGTTCCCCGTCCACGAGTTTGGCGGCCAGTCCGGCCGCGGCCTGGGCCAGCTCCAGCCGCCCCACTTCCAGCAGCTCCCCGCGCCGGTCCAGGGTGTCCTTGCGGCTGGCCAGCAGCGCCTCCTCGGCACCGGCCACGGCCGCCTGGACGCCGGGGCGTTCGCGGACGGCGGCCAGGACCCCCGCGGCGGCGTCGCGGGCCGCCTCCAGCGCCCCGCGGGAAGCCCCGGCCACCACCAGGCGGTCCACCTCGGCCCTCAGCCCGGGCAGGCCGGCCTGGGCACCGTCGCGGGCCGTGCGGGCCGCGGCGACGGCCTCCCGACCGGCCGCCAGCCCGTCCCGTTCGTCCGCGATCCGCAGGTCAAGTTCCCGGAGCGCGTCCTCGTCCGGCAGGGCCGCGGCAAGCACGGCGGCCTCCTCCGTGGCGGCCTGGGCCGCCACGGAGGCAGCCAGCGCCAGCGCGCCGGCTTCCTCCGATGCCCCGGATTCCTCCCCTGCACCGGCTTCCTCCCATGCACCGGGCCGGTCCGCGACCACCGCACCGGCGTCGGGGACGGTCCCGTCCGGGGACGCGGCCTCAAGGTGGCCGCGCGCCGGCTCATCGGCCGCAACGCGGGCCGCGGCGCGCTCAAGCAGCAGTGCGGCCTCACCGGCGTCGTCTTCGGCCCGGGCCAGCGCCTCGGCCAGCGGCACGACGCCGGCGGCCCGGGCGTGCGTCCCCAGCCGGGCCCGCAGCCCGGCGACTTCCTCCGTTGCGGCCGCGTGGCGGCCCCGGCGCTCCTGGAGCTCGGCGAGCTGCCGGTGGTCTTCGGCCCGCTGGCGAATGGCCTCGAGGCCGGCCCGCGCCGCCCGGTCCAGGGCCTCGGCCGCGCCGGCCGTTTCCCGCACCTCGTCCATGCGCCGGGCCAGCCGGTCCCCCACCGAGGCCACCAGTCCCAGCGCCGGGTGGCGGGCCGGCCCGTCCGGGCCCGGCTCCTCCGGGGCTGACTCCCCTGCAGCCGAGTCCTCCGGGGCAGGGTCCTCCCCCAAGGTGGCGCCGGCGTCTTCGCGCAGCTGCCCGACGGCGGCTTCCAGCGTGCGCTCGGCCTGCTCCGCGGTGGCGCGGACCTCGGCCAGCTGCACGGCCAGCAGCCGTTCGACGGCCGCATAGGTGGAGGTGTCGAAGAGGCGCTTGAGGAGGTCCTCGCGGTCCTTGTCCTTGGCGCGCAGGAACGCGGCGAACTCGCCCTGCGGCAGCATGGCGACCTTGGTGAACTGGTCCTTGCCCATGCCCAGGACGGCGATGAGTTCGGCGGAGACTTCGTCGTTGCGGGTGGACCGTTCCACCCACTCCCCGCGCACCAGTTCCCGGAGCCGGCTCTGGGCCTGCTGCCTGGTGGTTCCTCCGCCACGCTTGGCCGGGCGGTCCCAGGCCGGCGAACGGGTGACCTCGAAGCGGCGGCCCCCGGTGCTGAACTCGCAGAGGACCTCCGGCGCGGCACACGCGGCGGCATGGTCGCTGCGCAGCCGGGTGGAGCCCTCGCGGGCGCCGGGCAGTCCGCCGTAAAGGGCGAAGCAGATCGCGTCCAGGACACTGGTCTTGCCGGCGCCGGTTTCCCCGTTGAGCAGGAACAGCCCCGCGGCGGAGAGTTCGTCGAAGTCGACGCTCTGGCGGTCGGCGAAGGGCCCGAAGGCCTCGATCTCCAGGCGGTGGAACCTCATCGGGACACCGCCTCGGACGCGGCTTCGGCCAGTACCTCCACGAGCAGTCCCGACTCCGCCTCGTCGGTCCCGCGCTGGCGCACGTGCTCGACGAACCCGCAGCAGACCTCCAACGGGTTCCGCGCCTGGGCGAGGCGTTCGCCGTAGCTGCGCTCCGGCTCCTCCTTGCGCCCCTGGGGATCGAAGTGCAGCACCAGGGTCTCCGGGAACCGCTCGCGCAGGCGTTCCATGGCCCGTGCCGGACGGTCAGTGTCGGTGAGCGTGATCTGGCACCACGCGGTTTCCGCCCAGGCGAGTTCCGGATCGGCCAGGAGTTCCCCCAAGTCCCCGCGCAGCACGGCCAGCGGCTGCGGGCACGGCCATTCGACCGCCCGCACCGAGTGGAGCCCGCCGGCGTCGAAGTCCACCAGCAGGCCTCCCTTGGACTGGCCGGCTTCCCCGAAGGAGTACGGCAGGGGGGATCCGCAGTAGCGGACCGACTCGGCCAGCCGTTGCCGGCCGTGCAGGTGGCCCAGCGCCGCGTAGTCGAAGTCCTCGAAGTAGGGCACCGGAACGGCGTCCAACCCGCCCATGCTCAGTTCCCGCTCGCTCTCCGCCGGAATGCCCCCGGCCGCGAAAACGTGCGCCATGACCAGCGAGTGCACGGGCCGGTCCGCATCGGCGCGGCGCTGGCGCAGGTCCGCGCGGACGCGGTCCAGGGCCGCGGCGACCACGGCCGGGTGACGGGGCTCCCCGGCACCGAGCCGGGCCGCCACCATGCGCGGCTCCAGGTAGGGCAGGCCGTATACGGCCACGTCAAAGCCTTCTCCATGGAACAGCGCCGGCCTGTCCAGGTCCTCGACCCGGGTGCGCAGGTGCAGCCCGGCGGCAGCGAAGAGCCGTCCGCCAAACCCCAGCCGCGTCGCGGAATCATGGTTGCCGCTGGTCACCACCACCTGCGCCCCGGCCTCCCGCAGGCGCACCAGGGTTTCGTCGAACAGGGTGACGACGTCCACTCCGGGAAGGGCGCGGTCGTACACGTCGCCGGCCACGAGGACCACGTCCACGGAATGTTCCAGGACGGTCTCCACCAGGGCGTCGGCGAACCCGCGCTGCGCGTCGAGCAGGCCCGCGCCATGGAAGGAGCGGCCCAAATGCCAGTCGGAGGTGTGCAGCAATCGCATGCGGCCAACCCTACCGGGGTGCTCCGACAGTCGGGACACGGAGGTGGGGCACGGAGCCGGGCCCGGAGGCCGGGCCCCCGTCCGGCGTCCCCACGGATCCCACCCGGCGTCCCGCCGGTTTCCGTCCCCGCCTCGCCCTGCCCGGGGCCCGCGGCCTGGACTTTTCTGGCGGCCTGGACTTTTCTGGCGGCCTGGACTTTTCAGGCGGCCTAAACTTTTCCGGTGACCGAAACTCCCGCATCCGCGACCCCCGCATTCCCGACCCCCGAGTTCCCCGACCGCGTCCTGGCGGTGCTGGCCGCGACGGCAGCCGCCCCGCGGCCCGGCCCCCGCCCCGGCGCCGAGGCCTCCCTCCAGCTCTTCCTCCTCGACGGCCTGCTTGAAGCCCTGGAATGGGCCAACGACGGCATTGCCGCCGACGAGGCCGCCTGCATGTGGCTCGCCGGCCTGCGCTGGCACCGCGCAGTGACCGGTGCCTTCCCGGACGGCGCCCCGGAGCCGCTGCCGCGGTGGATCGACGAGGCCTTCGGCCCGGCCCTGGCGGCCGGCACCGAGCCGGGCGATCCCGCCAACGTCGCGGGCCTGTCCGCGTCCGCGATGGGCACCACCTCGCACCCGCCGGCCGGGCAGGCCGACGGCCCCGGCGTGCTGGCCCGCGCCGCCGGCATCGCCCTGCTGCCGCTCGTGACTACGGAAACCACCACGAAGCTGGCCGTGGACGCGGCGGTACTCACGCACGGCTCCCCCGCCGCATGGGAGGCCGCCGCGGCTGCGGCACGCCTGGTCCGGGCGGCGCTGGACGGACGCGCGGCGGCCCTGGCTGCGCTCGGGGAACTGGCTGCGCTCGGGGAACTGGCTGCGCTCGGGGAGCCGGCTGGGGAGGATTCCGCGGGAACCGCGTGGGCGGCCGTCCACGGCGCGGCAAGGGCAGCCGCAGCGGCCCTGGCCGACACATCCCTGGAGCCGGCGGAGGCCTTCGCGGTGGCCGGGGCCGGCGCTCCGGCAGGCAGTGCCGCACTGGCGGGCATCGTGGTGGCCGCCGCCCTGGGAACCGCTGCGGTGCCCCCGGGTTGGGAAACGGCGCCGGAAGGCCCGGTCATCGCCGAGCTGGCCGCCCGCTGGACCAGGGTCATCCTCGGCTAGGAAGACGGTCCCCCACGGGGGTCCGGGGCGGGATCCCTCCCGCCCCGGACCCCGTCCCGGAGGCCCCGTTCCGCTCCAGGCCCGGTTCCGCTCCAGGCCCGGTTCCGCTCCAGGCCCGGTTCCGCTCCAGGCCCGGTTCCGCTCCAGGCCCGGTTCCGCTCCAGGCCCGGTTCCGCTCTAGGCCCGGTTCCGCTTCAGGCCCGCGCAAACACCGGCGCACGCCCCTGGGAGCGCCGGAAGCGTGGGGACTTCCGGAAGCGTGGGGACTGCCGGAAGCGTCGGGGAACGCCGAAGGCCCCCGACCTGGTTTCCCAGGTCGGGGGCCTTCTTCTCGTTGCGGGGAGAGGATTTGAACCTCTGACCTCCGGGTTATGAGCCCGGCGAGCTACCGAACTGCTCCACCCCGCGGCGTGAGATCAATCCTCTCACACCGGGGGCGGAAACGTGAAATCGGTGCTTCGGGGCCCGTTCCGGGGCCTACTGCCCGGCGGGCGGAGCGGGGGTTTCGCCGCTGGCCGCGGCGATCTCCTCCTCCGCGGCCAGCGCGTCCTCGATGGCCTGCTGCAGCTTCCGCTGCTCTTCGCCGTACTTGGCGAAGTCGCTCGCGGCGAGCGCGGCCTGGCCGGCCTGGATGGCCTCGTTGGCCGCCTCCAGCGCCTCCGCAAGCCGCTGCTGGGCGGATTCGGGAACCGCCGGGCCGCCTCCGGCGTCCGGGGCCGCGCCCGGGTCCTCGCTGGTGACCGCACCCGAGGAGCCCTTGAAGAGCTGGTCCAGGGCGTCGGAGAGGGTGTCGGCGAAGCCGACCTCGTCGCCGAAGGACACCAGCACCTTGCGCAGCGTCGGGTAGGCGGTCTGCCCCGTGGACTGGACGTAGACAGGCTGCACGTACAGGATGCCGCCGCCCACGGGCAGCGAGAGCAGGTTGCCGTTCTTGACCGTCGAGGCCCCCTGGCGCAGGAGGTTCAGCTGGGTGGAGACTTCGGTGTTGGAGTCGAAGTTCTGCTGCGCCTGTCCGGGTCCGGGAACCACGGTGGAGCGCGGCAGCTCCAGCAGGCGCAGGGTGCCGTAGCCCTCGGCCTTCACCCCGTCCTCGCCGGTGCCGGCGTCGGCCTCGGCGGACAGGAAGCCGAACAGCACGTTGCGCTGCTGCCCCCCGGTGGCCGTCTGCGGGATGAACGTCGAAGTCAGGGAGAAGGTTTCAGCCTCCTGGGTCGGCATCTTCAGCGACAGGTAGTACGGAGGCTGCTTGACCGCGGCGTTGGACTGGGTCGGGTCGTTCGGGACCGCCCACGCGTCGTTCGAGTCGTAGAAGCTGTCCGGCTCCGTGACGTGGTACTGGCCGAGCAGCTCGCGCTGGACCTTGAAGAGGTCCTCCGGGTAGCGCACGTGGTCCATCAGCTGGGCGGACATTTCCGCATACGGCTTGATGGTGTTCGGGAAGGCCTTCTGCCAGGCCTGCAGCAGCGGTTCCTCCGGCTCCCACGCATACAGCGTGACGGAGCCGTCGTAGGCGTCCACGGTGGCCTTGACGGAGTTGCGGATGTAGTTGACCTCGCCGGTGAGGGCGCTGGCGCGGGTGCCTCCGGTGAGCGAGTCGGTCACCGCCGACTCCAGCTGCTCGGCAGTGGAGTACGGGTAGTTGTCGCTGGTGGTGTAGGCATCGACGATCCACTTGACGCGGCCGTCCACGATGGCCGGGTAGGCGTTCGAGTCCACCGTCAGGTACGGGGCGACCTTCTCGACGCGCTCCTTGGGGGTGCGGTCGTAGAGGATCTGCGACTCGGAGTTGATCGCGTCGGAGAGCAGCAGGTCGGTGGAGCCGAACTTCATCGCATAGACCAGGCGGTTGAACTGGTTGCCCACGCTGGGTCCGCCGTTGCCGTTGAAGGTGTTGCGGGTGTCCTCGCCCTCGGTGCCGCTCTGCGGGCGGTCCAGCTCGCGCGGCTCCCAGCCCTCGGGGCCGCCGACAATCGAGTATTCGGGCGAGTACTCGCCGAAGTAGATGCGTGGCTCGTAGGTGCTGTCGCTGCCGAGCACGCCGGCGGTCGGAATGCCCTTGAGCATGAAGTCGGGACGGCCGCCGGAGGCCACCTTGGCGCCGTAGGCGGCGACCACGCCGTAGCCATGGGTGTAGGTGATGTGCTGGTTGACCCAGCTCTCGGTGGTGTCCACGCTGACCTCGCGGACGGCGATGACCGTGTCTTCCGTCTTGCCGTCGACGTCGTAGCGGTCCACGTTCAGCGTGTCCGTGAACTTGTAGTAGGTGCGGAACTGCTCCAGCTGGGCGAACGCGTCGGAGACGAGGTTCGGGTCCAGCAGGCGGATGTTCGTGGTGGTGGCGCGGTCCTGGGCCAGGGCGTTCTTCTGCGCGTCGACGGTGGCGTTGTAGGGCGTCACCTCGAGTTCGGAAAGGCCGTAGGCGGCCCGCGTCATGTTGATGTTGTGGGCGATGTACTCGCGTTCCATCGACTTCTCGGACGGGCGGACCTGGTACTGCTGGACGATGAACGGGTAGATGCCGCCGGCGACCACCGCGGTCACCACGAGCATGGCGCTGCCGACCAGCGGCAGCTTCCACCGCCCGAGGATGGCGCCGATGATGAAGAGGATCGCTACCAGGATCGCCGCGACGGCCAGGATCGTCTTGGTGGGGATGACGGCGTTGACGTCGGTGTAAAGCGCGCCGGCGACGCGGCCGCCCTGGTTGTTCAGCGTGGCGAAGCGGTCAAGCCAGTAGTTGGCTGCCTGCAGCAGCAGGAACAGGGCAACGGCGACGGCGATGTGGACGCGCGCGGCCTTGCTGATGAAGACGCCGCCGCGCTCCTCGATGCGGATGCCGCCGTAGAGGTAATGGGTAAGGAGTCCGGCGATCCCCGAAATGAGCACCACCGACACCAGGTACCCCACCACCAATCCCAGGAACGGGAGGGTGTTCAGATAAAAGCTCAGGTCCATCCCGAAGACGGGATCGGTCTGGCCCACCGGAACCTGGTTGAAGAAAAGCAGCGCTTCCTTCCACTGGGAGGTCACCGCCGCGGCGGCGAACGCACCGAGCACCACCGGGATGCCGACCATGAGCAGCCGCCGGATCGGCTCCAGTTGCGACTGGTAGCGGTGCAGGCTGTCCCGCGTCTGGATGTCGGGTGCATAGACCGGGCGGGTCCGGAAGGCCACCCGCAGGCTGACCCAGACGGCGCCGGCCATCAGCAGGAAGGCCGCGACAAACAACGCGGCCTTGGTCAGGTTCTCCATCCAGAACACCGAGGTGAAACCCAACTGGTCGTACCAGAGGATATCTGCGTAGACGTTCGCGAAGACCACGAAGGCCGCCACCAGGACACCAATTGCCACGATCGTGGGCAGCAGCGGGGACGGGCGGCGCGGGGGTTGGGTCCCGTTCTCGCCGCCGGGGCCTTGGGGGCGCCCACCGAAGGGACTGTCAGATCCGAAACTCACTCTTCAACCTCATCGTCGTAAACGGGTTTTGCCGCCCGGCCAAGGCACGGCTTGGGACCATTCTGCCTTGGCGGCGGCCGCAGCACCGAAAAAGACATTCGGGGACGCCGATCGTAAGGCGATCGTGACTAGGAATCATAGGCAGCGACTGGAAATCATGGGCAGGCCGGCAGCGAGGCGGCGTCCTTCCCGGCGGCGACACCCTCCACCGCGGCGCGCGCCTCCGCCAGCGTCGCGACCTTCAACACCGTGAGCCCGTCGGGGATGCGGCCCGCCACGGCAGCGCAGTTTTCGGCGGGGGCCAGGAAGTACTCGGCGCCGAGCGAACGGGCGCCGGCCATCTTTTGGGCGATGCCCCCGATGGCCCCGACGTTGCCGTCGGCATCGATCGTGCCCGTACCGGCGAAGTGCCTGCCGCCGGTGAGTTCGCCTGGGGTCAGCGTGTCCACCACCCCGAGCGCGAACATCATGCCGGCACTGGGCCCGCCCACGTTGTCCAGGTCGAAGCTGACCTGGAACGGGAAGTCGTAGGTGGTCTGCAGGTACACGCCGAGTTGGCGCTGCCCGTCCTCGCCCGCCGTGGTCGCGGCCTCGACGGTACGTGGCTCGCCGCCGCGTTCGATCCCCAGGGCCACCGGCGCGTCCCCCGCCGCCTGCAGCTCCTCGCGCAGCATGGCCAGGTCCGTGATCGGCGTGCCCCCGATGCTGGCGAGCACGTCCCCGACGCCGAGCACGCCCTCGTTGGTCGGGGCGGCCAGGCCGGCGACGGAGAGCTTCTGTTCGTAGGCGATGCCCAGGTTGCCGAGCGCGGCGGCCACCGCGACGGACTGGGAGTCGGCCATTTCCTGGGTGTTCTGTTCGCTGACCTGTTCGCCGCTGACCCCGCGCCGGTACACCGCCTCTTCCGGCAGCACGTCCTGGGACGGGTCGAGCCATCCCTGCAGCACCTCGAACGTGGACACCTCGCGTTCCGGCCCCCCGCTGACGTACACGGTGGTCAGGTCCAAGCTTCCGCTGGTCGGAAAGGTTTCGTGCCCCTGCACGCGGATCACGGCGGTCCCGTCGACGCTGCCGAGGGTGTTGATGGCCGGGCCCGGAGACTCCACGACGAAGGGCGCCGGCAGCGCCAGCGCGACGAACCCCAGGACGACGGCGGCAGTGGTGGCCCCCATGAGGGTCCTGCTGGCGCGGCCGGACTTTTCGGCGCGCGCGGGCGGCCCGGCGGCGGGCGGCGGCGGACTGGACTGTTGGGGCTCTAGCACCTGAGGGGGTTCCCTTCTGCCGTCCGCGGGGAGGTAGGCGGGCGATCCGGCGGACCCATCTAGGCTACAAGGCTTTCCGGCGGCATTTCCGCCCCGGGCCGGATCCGGGCTGTGCCTTCAGCGAACTGAAAGTTTGCACACCGTGCCCGCACCGGCCGCCGGGGTAACGTGGAGGCATGGCTGACACTCCCCCAAGCAATCGTTCCGACGGTTCCGAGGAGCCGGACGACTCCGGGAAGAAGGACCCCTTCGCCGAGATGTTCTCCGGCCTCTTCGGCGGCGCTACCCCACCCGGGTTCGACCCCAAGAACCTCCCGGAGGGTTTCGGCGCCGCCATGGGCCTGCCCACCGACCCCGAGGCGCTCGCCGCCATCTTCCGCCAGGCCCAGGCCATGATGGGCGCGATGGCCTCCGGCGGCGGCGAACCGGTCAACTGGAAACTTGCCCGCGACGCGGCGCGCCAGGCCGCCGCGGGCGATGACCCCTCCATCACCCCCGCCCGCTCCGGAGCCGTAGCCGACGCCGGCCGGCTGGCCGACCTGTGGCTGGACCAGTCCACCGTGTTCACCTCCGACGGATCCGCCTGCGCGGCGCTCAGCCGCGCCGAGTGGGTCGAGAAGACCCTGCCCCTGTGGAAGACGCTGACCGAACCGGTCGCCGTGAGCGTGGGGCAGGCAATCACCTCCGTCCTGCGCGACCAGATGCCGGAGCAGATGCGGCCGATGCTCGGCGGCGCGGAGGGACTGTTCCAGAACCTCGGCGGAGCGATGTTCGGCATGCAGCTGGGCACCGCCGTGGGCGGCCTGGCCAAGGACGTGCTCGGCGCCACCGACATCGGTTTGCCGCTGGCCGGGCCCTCCCCCGCCCTCGTACCGGCGAACGTCGCCGCGTTCGGCGCGGGGCTGGACGTGCCCGAGCAGGAGGTGCTCCTCTTCGCCGCACTGCGCGAGGCGGCCCACACCCGGCTGTTCCTGCGCGTGCCGTGGCTGCGCGCCCACGTGGTGGGCCTGGTCGAGGAGTACGCGCGGGGGATCCACATCGACATCTCCCGCATCGAGGAGGCCGTCCGGGACATCGATCCGATGAACCCCGAATCCTTCCAGGGCGCGATCACCGAGGGGCTGTTTGCCCCGCAGCGCACCGCCGCGCAGGAGGCTGCGCTCGCGAAGCTGGAAACCGCGCTGGCCCTCATCGAGGGCTGGGTCGATGAGGTGGTCGCCGCGGCCGCGCGCAACCTTCCCTCGGCCGCCGCGCTGCGCGAGACCATCCGGCGCCGCCGCGCCACCGGAGGACCGGCCGAACAGGCCTTTGCCTCGCTCGTGGGCCTGGAGCTGCGCCCGCGCCGCCTGCGCGAGGCCGCCGCCTTCTGGGCACTGATGCTCCAGGAGCGCGACGTCGAGGGCCGCGACGCCATCTGGGACCACCCCGACCTGATGCCCACCGCCGAGGACCTGGACGATCCGGCGGGGTTTGGTGCCCGGCGGGCGCTGGCCGAGGCTTCCGACGACGAACTCGACGCGGCGCTGGGCAAGCTGCTGGCCGGCGGCTTCGGGCCCTCCACCGGGGCCTCCGCGGACGGGGAAACCGGCGACGGCGGTGACAGCACGGACGGCAGCGACGGCAGCGACGGCAGCGATGGCACGGACACCGGCGGGGGCCCTAAGGGCAAGGCCTAGCCCGCGCGGACCCTTCAGGAACGGGCAGGGTCGTCCAAGGATCCACGGTCCTGCCCGCCGTCCGCGCAACCGCCCGGAACCGGGCCCGGACCGAGCCGGTGCAGCGCGAAGGACACCCCCTCAAGGTAGGCCTTCGCCTCGGCAGTGCGGGGGTAGCGGGCCTCCAGCGCCCGGAACTCGGGCCCGTGGCCGTCCGTGGCCAGCAGGTGCGCCAGTTCGTGGACCAGCACGTAGTCCTGGACCCACCCGGGCATCCCGCGCAGGCGGTCGGAGAGCCGGATGCTGCCGTCGGCGGGAGTGGCCGATCCCCAGCGGCTGTTTTGGTTGGAGACCCAACGGACCGACGCGGGCCGGGCGCGGCCTCCCAAGTGAGCCGTATCCAGCCGCTGGGCCCGCCCGTACAGGTCTGCGTCCGACGCGGCCGTGCGGCCGCCCTGGCGCCGGTCCGGGGAACGGCCCTCCCGCAGCTTCTGGACCATGGTCCTGACCCACTCCTGCTCCTGGGCTGTGCTCAGCCGCGCCGGAACGGAAACGACCGCGGCCCCGTCCCGCCAGCTGGCCGAAACGGTGCGGGTACGTCGCGATGACCGCAGGATCCGCACGCGCACCCCGTCCTCGGAGGTGAATTCGTGTTCTTTGGGATGTGCCGGCACGATGGGGCTCCTTTCGGGTCGGACAGGGACAGCGGAGTCCCCCGGACAGGGTTGTATTTAGCGGGGCCGTGTTTGACGGGCTGATTTCGGCGGACTGGGTTTGACGGACTGTGTTTGACGGACTGTGTTTGACGGGGTGCGTTTGACGGGGTGCGTTTGACGGGCGGCGTTTCCAGTAAGCCCGTTTCCGGCCGGCCCGTTTCCCGCCAGCCCCCCGCCCTGTGGATAACGGCCTTCAGACGGGGCGGCAATGTCAGGATGGCTGTGATGCCGGCATCGGGCCGGCTGCTCCCAAGGAGGCCACCATGCGGATTAATCCCGGCTACCGGGTCATCAGCCTAGCCCAGGGCAGGGTACGGATCGGCAGCGGGGCCGGCGGGTTGTGGATTGAAGGGCTCTCCCCGGCGGAGGTGGACTTTGTGCTCTCCCTGGCCGGGCCTGCGGCCGGATCCGCGGCAGGCCCGGTTCCCGCCCCGCCCCCGGAAGCGGCAGAAACCGCGGGCGAGGGCCTGGACCCGCGCCGGAAGGCCGCGATCATGGACCTGTTGCACCCCGTACTGGTGGACCAGGCCGCCTACCGCATCCCGGGTTCCCGCTCCGGCGTGCTTGCCCCCGACATCAGGCAATGGTCCGCCGCGTACGGGCAGCATGCCGGACCGCTGGTGGTCCGCCGGGCCCGGAGCACCGTGCGGATCCACGGCCTGGACCGCGCCGGCCAGGAACTGGCCCGCCTGCTCGCCTCCGCCGGGGTCGGCACCCTGCAACTGTGCGATCCGCAGCCGGCAGGCCTGGGGGACCTGTCCACCGGGCTGCTGGGGGTTCCCGACCTGGGCCGGCCCCGGGGTGGAGCCTCCGCCGTGCACCTGCGCCGACTGGCCCCCCATACCCGGGTGCAGGAACTCCGGGGACAGCAATGGATGCGGCGCCCGGAACCACCCGGCCCGGAGCCGGATATCGCGGTGGTCTTTGCCCGCGAGCGGGTGCCGGACGAGGTCCAGGCCGGCCTCTCCTCGGCACAGGCTCCCCACCTGCGGGTACTGTTCGGCGACGCCGGCGCGTCAGTGGGCCCCCTGGTGCTGCCGGGGGTGACCGCGTGCCTGGACTGTCTGCCAGACGCGCAGGACCTCCACGACCCTTCCCCCGGGCCGCCCCCGGCCGAACCGGAAACGGCGCTGGCGGCCACGGTGGCCGGACTGGCAGCCGTCCAGGTCCTGATGCTGCTGGACGGGGTCAACGTCCCGGCGGCGGTGGACGGGGTCCTGCATCTGGACCTCGCCACCGGCGGGGTCCTGCGGGAGGAGATCGCTCCGCGCGCGAACTGCCTGTGCCGGGCGCTGGCTGCGTGAACCGGGACGGGACCAAGCACTGAACCCCGGCCCCAAGCCCCATACCTCTCGCCCCGCCCGATTGGTAGAATCCACTCAACCGGCCCGTGGCGGCGGCCTTCCCCGGCCCCTCCGCCAGCGCGCCGCGTGCACCATCAGCACTGCATAAATGAACTGCGTTTGTACCGCCCCGGCCCAAGCCACTCGGGATGCCGCAACCCAGCTGCCGCAACCCATGCTGCTGCCCCGTCCCCCGTCCGCCCGCCGGCCGGAGCGGTACCAGGGAGCGGCTCGCGCCGCGCGTCTTGGACTTATCCGCCTGGAACCGTTGGTTCCTGAGGAAATCGGTGTGGCAATGGCAGTTTGGTCCGCAGAGATCGGCGCCCGGGATGCCGGGCCCGGCGCGGTGACGCTTCTGGCCGGAACGTCCTTTTGCATTTCGGCGGCGAACGGCGACATGGACACCCGCCGCCCCCACGGCCTGTTTTTCCGCGATACGCGTTTCGTGTCGGGATGGCACCTGCGGGTCAACGGCCGTTCCCTTGAGTCCCTGAGCGGGATGGCGGGGGAAACCTACCGCGCCACCTTCGTGGGCAGAATGGCCCCCGCCGAGGGTGAGGAGCACAGCCACCTGCTGGTGGAACGGCACCGCCACCTCGATGGCGGCCTGCGCGAACGCATCGTGGTCACCAACCATTCCGCCCTTCCTGCGCAATGCCACCTCCATCTCGCCGTCGAGGCCGACTTCTCTGACCTGTTCGACGTGAAGGAGGGCCGCACCAGGCCGGTCCCCGGCGTCGAGGTCCGCGAGACGGACACCGGCATCCTCTTCGAATCCGTCCACGGAGGCCAGGTCCGCACCGTCTTGGTCAGCGATCCCCAAGCCACGGCCGGTGGCCACCACCTGGCCTACCGGATCGACCTTCCTCCGCAGGGCACCTGGAGCACCGAGGTGAGGGTCACTCCCCGCCTTGACGGGGTGGGCCCCGAGGAGGATGCCCACGCCACCAGGTATGGAGCCCTCAGCCTGCCCGAGTTCCGCGAACGCGCATGGCGGGAGCGGGTCCCCCAGGCGACCTACAGCTACCCGCCGCTGGCCCGGATCATGGGAACCAGCCGCACCGACCTCGGTTCCCTGCGGATCTTCGATCCCGACCGGCCCGAGCGGGTGGCGGTGGCGGCCGGGTCCCCCTGGTTTATGGCGCTCTTCGGCCGGGACGCGATCCTCTCCTCCTTCATGTCTTTGCCGCTGGACCCCTCGCTGGCCCACGGCACCATCCAGACCCTGGCCGAGCTGCAGGGCACAAGGGTGGACCCCCGCAGCGAGGAGCAGCCGGGAAAGATCCTGCATGAGGTCCGGCTGGGGGCCAGCACCCTGCTGGCCCTGGGCGGCGGCAGGGCCTACTACGGCACCGTGGACGCCACCCCGCTGTTCGTTATGCTGGCCGGCGAGCTCACGCGGTGGGGATTCGAGACCGACATCATGGAAAACCTCATGCCTGCCGTGGACCGGGCGATGTCCTGGATCACTGACTATGGGGACTCCGACGGCGACGGGTTCGTCGAATACGAGCGGGCCAATCCCGAAGGACTGATCAACCAGGGATGGAAGGATTCGTGGGACGGCATCACCTTCGCCGACGGCGCCCTCGCCTCCGCCCCCCTGGCGCTGTGCGAGGTGCAGGGGTATGTCTATGCCGCCTACGTCAGCAGGGCCCTGATGGCCGGCCGGGTCGGGGACGCGGAGCTGTCCGCACTGTGGGCCTCCCGGGCCCAACGGCTCAAGGAAGAATTCAACGACCGCTTCTGGCTGCCCCAAAAGGGGTACTTCGCGCTGGCCCTGGACAGGGACAAGGTCCCGGTGGATTCCCTGGCCTCCAATATGGGGCACTGCCTCTGGAGCGGCATCGTGGACGAGGAGAAGGCTCCGCTGGTGGCGGAGCGGCTGATGGCCAGGGACATGTTTTCCGGCTGGGGCGTGCGGACCCTCTCCACCCGCATGGGGGCGTACGACCCCGCCAGCTACCACAACGGGTCAATCTGGCCGCACGACAACGCGCTGATCGCCGCCGGGCTGATGCGCTACGGCTTCATCGAGGAATCCCAGCGCATTGCCGTGGCCCTGGTGGAGGCCGCCGAGGCCTTCGGCGGGCGGCTGCCGGAACTGTTCTGCGGCCTGGACCGCAGCATCCAGGCGACGCCGATCCCCTACCCGACCTCGTGCTCCCCGCAGGCGTGGGCCGCAGCCACCCCCATCCACCTGATGCGCGTGATGCTGCGCCTGGACCCGTGTCTGCCCACCGGGGAGCTCTTCCTCGCCCCGGCGCTCCCCCCCGAGTGGGGAGAGGTGCAGGTGCGGAACCTCCCCCTGGGGGTCTCGCGGGTTTCGCTGCGTGCCTCCCGCGACCAGGCAGCCGTGGAGGGGATGCCCCCGGAAGTGGCGCTGCGCCAGATCCCGCGCAAGCCACTGGCTGACCTGATAGACGTCCTTCCCCGCGCGCGGTAGGGCGCAACCGGCAGGAGAGCACAGCATGCGCATCGGAATAATTGCCCCTCCCTGGCTTCCCGTCCCCCCGAAGGCCTACGGAGGCACCGAAGCGGTGGTGGATCTCCTGGCCCGCGGGCTCGCCGGGGCCGGGCACGACGTCGTCCTGGCCGCCGCGGCGGACAGCACCTGTCCCGTTCCGCGCGTGGAGGGGCTTGCCGTGAGCTATCCGCAAGGGATCGGACGCGACGTGGATCTGTTGAGCCACACCATCGCGTCCTACACGGCGCTGGACGGGATGGACCTGGTCCACGACCACACCCTGGCCGGTCCCCTCTACCGCTACCGGCCCCCGCGGATGCCCGTTGCCGCCACCGTCCACGGGCCCCTCACCGCGCAAACCTGCCCGATCTACCGGGAAATGTCCCGCGATACGGCCCTCATCGCCATTTCCCGTCACCAGGCGGGCACGGCGGTGGGGTTCTCCGTCGAACGCGTCATCCACCACGGCATCGACGCGGACCCCATCCCCGTCGGGGACGGAGAGGGCGGGTACGCCTGCTTCCTGGGCCGCATGGACCCGAGCAAAGGCGTCCTGGAGGCCATCCAGGTGGCCACCCTGGCCGGGATTCCGCTGCGGATCGCCGCCAAGATGTACACCAGCGAGGAGCACGAGTACTACGAGGCCGTCATCAAGCCCCTGCTGAACAGGGACATCGAGTACGTCGGCGAGGTCCAGGCCGAACACAAGTACCGCCTTCTGGGCGGCGCTGTCGCACTGCTGAACCCCATCCAATGGGCCGAGCCCTTCGGCATGGTCATGATCGAGGCCCTGGCCACCGGCACCCCCATTGTCGGCACCCCCCGCGGGTCCGCTCCGGAGATCGTGCGCGAGGGCACCACCGGCTTCCTGCGCACCGGCACGCAGGGCCTCGCAAACGCCCTGGTCCGGGCCTCCACGCTGGACCGCGCGGCGTGCCGGAGGGCGACCATCACGGACTTCAGCGCCCGCAGGATGGTGGCGGAACACATCGATTTCTACACCGGGCTCGTGCATGGCGGGCCCCAGGCCACCACCCTGCTCCAGCCCTCGACGTCCTAGCGGGCCCGCCGCCCGGGCCGACAGGTCAGGCCCCCGGTCCGCCCGGGTTGATGATGTCCAGCACGTCCTGGCCGTAGCGCTCCAGCTTGCTGCGCCCGACGCCGGGCACCTTGGCCAGTCCGGACACGTCCGCGGGCCGGGCCTCCGCCATCGCCATCAGGGTCGCGTCGGTGAACACCACGAAGGCGGGGACGGCCGCGTCCTGCGAGACCTTCAGGCGCCAGGCCCGCAGCTCCTCGAATACCGCCTCGTCGTAGTCCGGCGGGCAGTTCGCGCACCGGCCCAGCTTCCGCTCGGCCGCGGTCGCCAGCAGGGTCCTGCAGGACCGGCACAGCGGGGGGCCGGCGGGACGCCGGCGGCGGGCACCGGCGTCGGACCGGCCGGTGGGTCCGGCCGGCGCGGGCCGCAGCCCGTCCAGGAAGCGGGAGGGGCGCCGGTGCGCCCGCCCGCCCGGGGTGCGGGAGAGTGACCAGCTCAGCGACAGGTGGATGCGTGCGCGCGTAATCCCCACGTACAGCAGGCGGCGTTCCTCGTCGTACCCCGCCTGGTCCTCGGCGAAGGAGATCGGCATCAGCCCCTCGCTCAGCCCCACCAGGAACACCGCGTCCCATTCCAGGCCCTTGGCCGCGTGCAGCGAGGCCAGCGTGACGCCCTGCACGGTGGGTGCGTGCTGGGTGGCGGCCCGCTCGTCCAGTTCGGCCACGAAGTCGGCCAGCGCGAACCCCTCCCCGCGCGCGGCGCGGGAGGCGGCCAGGTCCCCGGCGAGCGCCACCAAGGCGGTCAGGGACTCCCACCGCTCGCGCACGGCGCCGCCGGCCGCGGGCGCGTCCGGGGTGTAGCCGAGCGAGGCCAGGATGTCCCCGCACAGCTGTGGCACGGGCTCATCGGTGGGGGTGCGCGAGGCGGCGCGCAGCTGCAGGATGGCCTCGCGGACCTCGCGGCGCTGGAAGAAGCGCTCCCCGCCGCGCAGCTGGTAGCCGATCCCGGCGGAGGCGAGGGCCTGTTCGTAGGCTTCCGACTGGCCGTTGGTGCGGTAGAGCACCGCGATCGACGCCGGGGCGAGGCCGCCGTCCACCAGGGCCCGGATCCGGGAGGCCACGTGGGCGGCCTCGGCGACGTCGTCGGCGCACTCGGCGAACTCCGGGTCCGGGCCGGAGTCGCGCTGGGCCACCAGTTCCAGCGGCGGCGGCCATTCCACGCCCTGCCCGGGGACTCCGGGTTCGGGCCGGCGCGCGGCCAGCAGCCGGTTGGCCAGGTGCACTACCTGCGGGGTGGAGCGGTAGTCGCGCACCAGCCTGACGACCTTGGCTCCGGGGTACCGGCGGGTGAACCCGAGCAGGTGGGCGGGGGTGGCACCGGTGAAGGAGTAGATGGTCTGGCTGGCGTCCCCGACCACGCACAGCTCGTCGCGCCCGCCCAGCCAGAGGTCCAGCAGCCGCTGCTGCAGCGGGGAGACGTCCTGGTACTCGTCGACCACGAAGGTGCGGTACTGGCTGCGGATCTCGGCGGCCACGCGCTGGTCCTCGTCGAGGATCGCGACGGTCAGCAGCAGCACGTCCTCGAAGTCGATCAGGTGGCGGTCGGTTTTCACGTCCTCGTAGGACTGGAACAGGCGCGAGACGGTGGTGTGGTCCAGTCCGGCCGGGGGCGTACGGTCCCTGGCGGCCTGCACGTACCCCTCGGCGGTGTGCATGGAGACCTTGGCCCATTCGACCTCGGCGGCCAGGTCACGCAGGGTGGCCCGGTCGGTGTTGATGCGCAGCCTGCGCGCGGCCTCGGCCAGCAGCTGGGCCTTGTGGTCCACGATGCCGGGCAGCTGGCCTCCGATCGCCTGCGGCCAGAAGTACTGCAGCTGGCGCAGGGCCGCGGCGTGGAAGGTGCGGGCCTGCACGCCGCCGGCTCCCAGTTCGCGCAGCCGGGTCCGCATCTCCCCGGCCGCGCGGGCGGTGAAGGTGACGGCCAGCACCTGCTGTGGGACGTAGACCCCGGTGTGCACGCCATAGGCGATGCGGTGGGTAATGGCCCGGGTCTTTCCGGTTCCGGCGCCGGCCAGCACGCACAGGGGCCCGCGCAGGGTGGTGGCCACCTCGCGCTGCTCGTCATCGAGCCCGGCGAGGATCAGGTCCTCGAACGCTGCCATGCGCCTAGTTCCCCAGCCCGCGTGGCGCGGGCAGGGGCCCGCCGTACCACTGCTCGATGAGGGCGCTGGCGATCGAGAGGCCCACGGGCACGGACAGCCGGCCTTCCTCGACCTCGGCGGCCAACTCCGCGCGGGTGAACCAGCGCAGGTCCACGATCTCCTCGCCGTCGGGCACCGCATCGGTGCCGCTGGCGCGGGCGGTGAAGCCCAGCATCAGCGAGCAGGGGAACGGCCAGGGCTGGGAGCCGGCGTATTGGGCCCCGGTTACGGCGATGCCCGACTCCTCCGCGACCTCGCGCGCCACGGCGGCCTCCAGCGACTCCCCCGGCTCGACGAACCCGGCAAGGGTGGAGTAGTGCTTCCCGCCCCACTGGGCGTTGGCCCCCAGCAACAGACGGTCGGCGCCGTCGGTGACGGCCACGATGATCGCCGGGTCGGTGCGCGGGAAATGCAGCGTCCCGTCGGCGGTGCAGGTGCGCACCCACCCGCTCTGGACCGGCTCAGTGGGGGCCCCGCAGCGCGGGCAGTGCCCGTGGGTGGCGTGCCAGTTGAGGATCGCCAGCGCCTCCACGAACAGTGACGCGTCCCGGACCGGCAACCCCGCGGCGACCTCGCGCAGGCCCAGCCAGTCGCCCGTGCCCGCCAGGACGTCCGGGACCTCGTCCCAGCCGGCCGCGACAAACTCCTGGCCCTCCGAGGCCCCGAGGTAGACCACCGTCCGGGGCTCCGGCAGTCCGGCGGGGCTGTGCAGCACCAGGGACCCCCCGGCCACCGGCGCCTTGCCCGCGGCCAGCGCCAGCACGCGGGTGGCCGGGTCGGCCATCAGTCCCGGCAGCCACTCCGGATCCGTGCGCCGCTCGCAGCCGCGGTCAACGCTTCCGTGTGACAGCGGCAGGGGGCCCAGCGCGGGCAGGGACGCGGGGGCGGACGGAGGCAAAGTCATGCCTCCACCGTACCGACCCTGCCTGTCTGCGCGCACACCGGACCGCGCGTTCCGGGGCGGCCCGGCGGCCTCCGGCCGGGCCAGCGGGGATGTTCCGGGCCCTGCCGGCCGGTCCGATCGGCGACTCGCCGCCGACACGCCTCGGTGCGCGGGCGCGGGCGGCTTACGGTGGACCAGTGAAACGCTCTCCCATGGAACTCGCCGCGATCGCGACCGCTGCGGTGCCGGGTCTGTCGCCGACGGGCGTGGCCGGCATGGCCGACGACGCCGACGACTTCGACTCCGCGCTGATCGTCGACGACCGGCGGAACCGCTGGCGCGTCCGCTCGCCGCGCCACGAGGAAGCGAGCATGCGCCTGGAAACCGAACTGGCCGCCCTGCGATCCTTCACCCCCGGCATCCGGGCCGGCCTGCCGTTCCTGCTGCCCTCCGTGGCCGGAACCGTCCGCCAGGGGTCCCTGCGCACCTTCGTCTACAACCATGTGCCCGGCTCGCTGTACGACCTCGAGTCGCTGGTGGCACTGGGCGGGCGCACCGCCGGAGACCTGGGCAAAGTGATGGCCGCGATCCACGGCCTGCCCCCGTCCGTGGTGGACCGCGCCGACCTGCCCAGCTATACCGCCAACGAATTCCGCCAGCGCAAGCTCAACGAACTGGACCAGGCGGCCACCACCGGACGCATCCCGCCGCGCCTGCTGCGCCGCTGGGAGCACGCGCTCGAGGATGCCGCGCTGTGGCGCTTCAACCCCACCGTGGTGCACGGGGACCTGCACGAGGACCACATGCTGCTGGAGGACGGGCGGATCACCGCCGTCACGGGATGGACGGACCTGCGCATCGGCGACCCTGCCGACGACTTCGCCTGGCTGGCCGCCGCGCACGAGCAGTCCTTCGCCGACGCGGTGCTGGAGGCCTACGTCGGGGTCCGCGGGGAGCAGGCGGACCCGCACATCATGCGCCGCGCCGCACTGGCCGCCGAGTTCGCGCTCGCCCAGTGGCTGGTCAAAGGGCTGCTGACCTCCGACGAGGAGCGCACCGCCGAAGCGGAGCAGATGCTGCGCGAACTGGACGAGGACATCGCCGAGTTTGGCGGGCAGCCGATCAGCATCGTCGAGCCGCCGCGCCCGCCCCGCCCGGAGGACGGCGCCGGCCTCTTCGACGAGGCGGCGGAAGGTCCCGGGGACGGGCCGGGGGTTCCGGCCGTCGAGGGCGCCGATACCGGCGCCGCTGCAGGGGACGACGGCGGCGCAGCGGCAGGGGACGACGGGGACGGGGACGGGGACGCGGAAACCGACGGTGCCGTGATCCTCGAGAAGGACGTGCCCGCACCCGAGAAGGACGTGCCCGCACCGGGGCGCTCCTCCGAGCCCGCCGGGCGGGTCATCGAGCTCCGTCCGGGGGCGGGTCCGAAGGGCTCCGCCGCATCCGGGACGGGAGGATCTGGCACCGGTCGATCCGGTGCAGCTGGAACCGGCGCCGATGGGGCCGACGCAGCTGGATTGGACGCAGCCGGATCGGACGCAGCCGGATCCGATGCAGGTGGATCCGGCACCCACGGGGCCGAGGAGGACACCTCGGCGCTGCCCGTCATCGAAATCAACCCCCGGGGCCGGGCCTAGCCGTACTGGCCTAGCTGTACGGGGCCGGCTGTACTGGGCCGGCTGTACTGGCCTAGCCCGCCGTCTCGGCCGGCTCCCCGAGCGAGGCGGCGACCAGGCGCTCCAGTTCGGCTTCCCCGGCGAGGTCGTGCGGTCGTACGGTGCGGCCCTGGCCAACGTAGTAGAAGGCCGCCTTGACCCGGTCCAGCGGAACCCCGCGCAGCCGTGACCAGGCCAGCCGGTACACCGCCAGCTGGAGGGACTTCACGGCCAGCTCGCGGCCCGAGGGCACCCGTCCGGTCTTCCAGTCGACCAGGTCCCAGGAGCCGTCCCCGTCCCGGAACACGGCGTCGATGCGTCCGCGGACGCTGACCGGCCCCACCCGGGTCTCCACGGGCACCTCGATGAACGCCGGCTGGCGCTCCGCCCATTCGGAGGCAAGGAAGCCCTCCTTCATCTCCTCCAGGCCGTAGAGCTCGTCGACGAAGGCATCGGCTGCCCCCGGGAACTCCCCCAGGTCCAGCATCCCCGTGCTTCCGTAGTGCTCCTCCACCCAGGCATGGAACGCGGTGCCACGGCGGGCCGCGGTACCCGGGCGGCGCGGCACCGGACGGCGCAGCTGACGCAGCACGGCCTCGGCGTCGGTGGCCAGGTCCACGAACAGCGAGGCGCGCACGTGCGGCGGGAGTGCGGCGCGTTCGCGCCCCTTCCCCTCCCCGAGGTGGCGCGCCAGAAGCAGCCCGGCCTCGTGGTCCCAGCCCTGGCCCTGGGGGGTCTCGACCCCGGACGGCGCCGGCAGTTGCCCGGCCGCGTCCAGGGCGTGGGCCAGGCGCTGCCGGATCCTGTCCTCTACTGCCGCTGCGGCGGCCGCCAGGCGCTCGCGCCGGCCCTCCGGGCGCGGCTCGGGGCGGCCGTTGCGGATGCGGACCGGACCCTCGAGCGGGTCGTAGGGCCAGGCCGCTTCGACCGGTTCTTCCCTGAACGGGTTGGCTTGGGGCGCCTCCGCATCCTCCACCCAGTGCACGACGGCGGCGGCCGGGGTGGGGCCCTCGGCCAACGGGCGCAGGTCCTCCAGGAACACCGACGGGGCGGTGGGCTTGGACCGGGTGCCGGTCCAAACAGTCGAAGAGCACACCAGCAGTTCCTTGGCCCGCGTCAGGGCCACATAGGCCAGCCGGCGTTCCTCCGCCTCGCCATGGGCGAGCACGTCGGCACGGAACCGCTCCTCCGCCTTGACGGCCTCCGACAGGCTGGGCTGCTCGGTGTCCCACTGGGGCAGGTCGTGCCGGTCCCCGCGCAGCGGCCAGGGCAACGAGCCGTCGCCGCTGGTCCAGCGCGAATCCCGCGCCGAGGGGAAGACCGTGTCGTTGAGGCCGGTGACGGCGACCACGTCCCACTCCAGTCCTTTGGAGGCATGGATGGTGAGCAGCTGCACGGCCTCGGTGGATGCCTCCGCCTGCACGATCTCCAGGCCGCCCTCCTTTTCGGCGGCGGCATCGAGCCAGGCCAGGAATCCGGCCAGGTCCGTGCGCAGCCCTGACTCGGCGAACCCCGCGGCCACCTCGGCGAAGGCATCGAGGTGCCGGCGTGCGGCATGGATGTCCGCGCCGGGCCTGGCCGCGACCTCGATGTCCAGCTGCATGGCCCGCTCGACCTCCCCCAACAGGACCGTCAGGTCGTCGTCCACGAAGGCGCGCAGGTGGCGGACCTCGCGCTGCAGCCGGGTCAGGCGCTCAAGCGCCGCGGGGGTCAGCGAACGTCCGTCGGCGCTCGTCCAGCCGGGTTTGGGGAGGGTGTCGAGGGCCTCGACCAGGCTGGCGGCATCGTGCAACTCTGCCCGGGCCTCCGCCCGGACGGCTTCGTCGGGGTTTTCCGGGGAGTCCAGGTCCAGGGGGCGGCGGTGGTTGACCGCCTGGTCGCGGCGCCGGGCCAGGAAGCGGGACCAGTCGGAAAAGGCCATCAGGTCGGCGGGGCCCAGCCGCCAGCGGGCACCGGACACCAGGCGCAGCAGGGCATCGGAGCGGCCCGGATCCACCAGGACGCGCAGCGTCGCCACCAGGTCGGTGACCTCGGGCATGCCCAGCAGCCCGCTCAGGCCCACGATCTCGTACGGGATCCCTTGGGCGGTGAGCGCCTCGGCAATGCCGCCCAACTGGCCGCGCGTGCGGCACAGCACGGCCATCGTGGGCAGGTGGCCGTGGGCGGCGCGGAAGGCGTGGCGTTCGGCCCCCAGCCGGCGCGCCAGGCCCGCGGCCTCGTCGGCGCTGGTGGCGGCGCGGACCAGTTCCACCCTGCCGGGCCCGGCAAAGGGGCTGGCCACCAGGGGAGGCACCCGCAGCCGCCCCGGTCCCGGGCCGGTGCCGGGAACGCTGTTCGGGTGGGCCCCGTTGAGCGGGGCGGAGACCGCGTTGGCGGCTTCGAGGACGTTGATGGAGTTCCGCCAGGCCGTGGTCAGGAAGGCGACCTCCGCCGGGGCCAGGCCCCCCGGCCCGGCGGAGGGGAATTCCTGCGGGAAGCGGAAAAGCTGGCCCGCGGACGCGCCCCGGAAGCCGTAGATCGACTGGTTGGGGTCCCCGACGGCGGTTACCGCGTGCCCCCCGCCGTACAGGCAGGAAAAGAGCACCATCTGGGCGTGGGAGGTGTCCTGGAACTCGTCCAGCAGCACCACCTTGAAACGGGATCGCTCGGCCGCCCCGGCGGCGGGGACGGTCCGCGCAATGCGGGCCGCGAGGGCCACCAGGTCGCCGTAATCGAGCACGCCGCGGCGGCGCTTCTCTTCGGCGTAGTCCTCGGCCAGGCCCGCGACGGTCGATCGGGTGCGCAGCCTGTCCAGCAGCTCCAGGGCCTTCTGCGCGGGGGCCGCCGGCTTGCCTTCGTGGTACGGCAGCGCGGACAGCGTCCCGGTGAGGTCATCCAGCCAGGCGCGCGCCTGCCCCGGATCGACGAGGTGCTCGGCGCATTCGCCCGCAAAGTTCACCACGGCGTCGATGAGCGTGGCTTTGGAGGCGCTCAGGTGCTCGTGGTCCCCGTCGTAGGCGTCCACGACCGTGGCCGCCAGCTGCCAGGCTTGGGCCCCGCCGAGCAGGACGGTGTCGCTTTCAACACCGATGCGCAGCCCGTGGTCCTGGACCAGGGTGTTGGCATAGGAGTGGTAGGTGGAGACCGTGGGTTCAAGGGAGGCGTCGTCCTCGGCGTCGGGCAGCAGCCCGCTGCGCGCCAGCTTGGCCAGCTGCTGGCGGATGCGCTGGGCCAGCTCGCCGGCGGCCTTGCGGGTGAAGGTCACTCCGAGGACCTGCTCGGGGCGGACCAGCCCGTTGGCGACCAGCCACACCACGCGGTCGGCCATGGTGGCGGTCTTGCCCGAGCCCGCGCCGGCGACCACGAGCATCGGGGCCAGCGGAGACGAGATGATGGCCGACTGTTCGGCGGTCGGCTGGTGTTGGCCAAGCAGGTCGGCCAACTCCTCCGGGGTGAAACGCGGCGTTGCAGGATCAGTCACTTCCGGATCCGCCACCGCCGTCTCCGCGACCTTCTCCTCCGTCACGGTCTCCTCTGTCATGGTTTCCTCCGTCACGGTTCGGTGACCTGCTTTCCTTGGACGCAGAGGGGGCAGACGGAGGGCAGGCGGCAGGCGGACCCGCCGCGGCCCCCCTTGGCGGGATCGTGGCGGGCGAGGAACTCCGCCGCGCCCATCAATTCGGCGGCGGCCAGGACCATTGGGGTGGCCCAGTCCTCGCCGTCGACCGCCGGCTGCGCCTGTTCCCTGGGGCTCTTGGTGACGGTGCCCAGCTGGACCAGGGCGGCCCCCGCCGGCTGGGACGGGACGGGCACCTCCAGCTTGCCCTCCAGCGCGCCGGCGAGCACGGCGGCCTGATAGCTGCCCAGTTGGGCGTGCCTCTCGACGTCTTTCCCGGCGGGCTGGGATTTGCCGGTCTTCAGGTCCACGACGTAGGCCCGGCCGTCCGCGTCGACCTCGACGCGGTCCATGACCCCGCGCAGGCGGGCCGTGCGGGGTCCTCCGGGCACCTCGACGTCGAATGCGACCTCGCGTCCGGCCAGGGTGCGGCCCTGGCCGCGCATGAGCAGCGCGTACTGGGCGAGCTTGCGCAGCATCGCGTCGGCGCGTTCCTTGTCCCGGGCGCTTTCCCAGTTCGCGGGCATGTCCAGGTCCGGCCAGCGCCGTTCCAGCTCGGCGGCGTATTCGCTGCCGGTGGCGTCGGGCAGGTTCTCGGCGATCCCGTGGACCAGGGTGCCCAGGCTGCGCGCGAAGTCCGTGGCTGCCTCCCCGCCGGCGGCCTGGACGAACCAGTTCAGCGGTGAGTCGAGGACGGCCTCGACCTTGGACGGGGATACCCGCACCGGTTGGCCCTCCGGGGTCACCGGCGCATGGGTGGTGGAGGGCAGCAGGCCCCACCAGTGTTCGGGGGCGGCGCCGCGCACCGGGCGCGGGCTGGCCGCGAGGCGGGCCAGCACCGCGGCCGCGTCGGCACGCACCGCGGCATCCTCCTCGGCCTCGGCGGCCTGGCGCAGCCGTGCCACCAGGGCGGAGAGCGTGCGGGGGCGGGCCACAGGGGTCACCGGACGCGGACGGTCGGGATCGGTCCACGGCACCGCAAGCTCCAGGAACTGGGAGGGCTGGTGGTCCTCGGAGGAGACGGCCACGCACACCACGCCGTCGCGGGCACGGGAGAGCGCCGTGGCGAAGGTGCGAAGCTCGTCGGCACGCGTGGCGCGCAGGCGCGAGGCGGGGTCGCGCTGGAGCAGGATGTGCGGGCCGTGCTCGACGACGTCGGCCAGGGCCCCTGAACCGAGGAGCTCGCCACGCAGCCGGGTGTTCGGCCAAATGCCCTCCTGGAGCCCGGGGAGCAGCACGAGCCCCCATTCCCGCCCGGCCGCGGCCGCGGGGGTCATCACCTCGACCGCATCGAGGCTTTCGCCCCGGTTGGCCAGGGTGTCCATGGGCAGTTCCTGGCCGAGCACGTGCTCGACGAACTGCAGGACGGTGGAGCCGGGCAACTGGTCCACAAAGCGCTCGGCCGCCTGGAAGAGCGCCATCACCGCATCCAGGTCCGCGTCGGCGCGCACCCCGGCGCTTCCGCCCTCGTGCACGGCCTGCGTCCAGGCCTTCTCCATGCCGGAGGCCTCCCACAGCGCCCACAGCGCGGTTTCGGCGTTGGCCCCGGGATCGGCCAGTTCGGCGCGCAATGCCTCGAACATGCGGACCAGGCGCCGTGCCCCGGCGGCTTCGCGGCCCAGCCCCTCAAGCGCCGCGGGCTCGTCGAAGAGCGCGGCGAGCAGTTCGTTGGAGCCGCGGGTGCCGCCGGCGACGCGTTCCTCGCGGCGCAGCGCCTGGCGTAACCGGCGCACGTCCAGGGCGGTGGAGGTGCCGTACCGCGAGGAGAGCAGCAGTTCGACCCCGGCGGTGTCCGCCGCGGCGTCGGGCGCCAGCGCGCGCACCATCAGGTCCAGCAGCGGCCGGACGGCCGGTTCGTCGCGCAGGGGGGTCTCGGCCGGCGGGACGGTCACCGCGATCCCCTGCGCGGTGAGGTAGCGCGAAACCGCCCGGACCTGCCCGCCGGTGCGTACGATCACGGCGATGGAGGCCAGCGGCCGCCCCTCCATGAGGTGCTCCTCCAGGATGCGTTGGGCCAGCAGGCGCATCTCATGGATCGGGGAGTCCACCAGGTGGGCCTCCACGGTCCCCACCCCCCGGCCCGGCGCCCCGTCCGCCGGCGGGGACTCCCCCGGCACGTTCCAGGGCGCCTCCCGCGGCTCGGGCTCGAAGGTGCGCCCCGCGGCGCCGGCCGCAACGGGGATGCGCCGGGCGATCCGCTGCCAGGCCCCGGAAAGCGCCGCGGGCATGCGCAGCGAGCGCGTGAGCTGCAGGTTCCGGACTGGCCGTTCCTCGGTGCCGAAGCGGCTCCCGAAGGCGGCCAGGAGGTCCGGCCGGGCGCCGCGGAAGCCCTGCACCACGCTGTCCGGGGAAGCGAAGGCGAGCAGGTCCCGGCCGGCGCCCAACAGCTCCAGGAGGCGGTGCTGCGAGGGGGTGGCTTCCTGCAGGTCGTCCACGACCACCAGCCGCAGCCGTTCCCGTTCGCCCTCCAGCAGTTCGGGGATGCCGGCCAGCAGGTCCGCGGCGGCCGTGATCAGCCCGGCGGGGTCGAAGGCCTCGGAACTGCCCAGGTCCAGCAGGTCGCGGTACTCCTGGTAGAGCTCGGCGGCGGCCGCCCATTCGGCGATGCCGGTGGACTCGCCAAGGTCGGCCAGGTCCCCGGCCTCGAGGCCGTGCTCGGAGAGGCGGTCGAAAAGCTCGCGAACCTCCTTGCGGAAACCGCGCGTGCCCACCGCCTCGCCGAGGGAATCCGGCCAGGCGGGGCCGGGCGTGAAGCCGGCGGCGTGGCCGGCGAGCAGCTGCCCGATGAGGGTGTCCTGCTCGGGGCCGGAGAGCAGCCGTGGCGGACGCTGCACGTAGGGCAGGTGCCCGGCGACCCGGGCCCGGCGGATCAGGTCGAAGGCGTAGGCGGACCAGGTGCGCACGGCCGGTTCGGAGAACGTGGTTTCGGTGCCGGCGGAGAGCGCATCGCGCAGGCGTGTCGCGGAGGCGCGCGAGGGCGCGATGGCCAGCAGCCCCTGCGGGTCCAGGCCGCGGTCCAACCGGCGCACGATGGCGGCGAGCGCCGCCGTCGTCTTCCCCGTCCCGGGCGCGCCGAGCACCAGCACCGGGCCGTGCCCGGGGCCGAGTCCGGCGATGCTCTCCTGCTGCGGCGTCAGCTGCAGTGCCTGCGGATGCTCCATGGCATCCATCCAACCAGCACTCCCCGACAACTTGGGCCCAGGCCCGCCGGACGCGGTCCGCGGCGCCGGTATCCGGCTCACGAACGCCCCGGCAGTGACGGCCCCGGAAGCGGGCGTCCGGGCCTCCCATGCTGGGGTCATCCGTGCCGGAGCCTTCCGGGTTCGGTCCCCGGGGCTGACGCCCCTGCGGCCGGCGACCCTGCGGCCAGCGCCTCGGCGAGGCGGTCGATGGCGGCGAACCCGGCCCCGTCCGGCTGCCAGCGGGCCGCGGCCATGTCGATCCGCGCCCCGCGCCGGGGCGTGCCTTCGGCCTCCCAGCGGGCGGCCGCGCGGGCGGCCAGGGCCGGCGGCAGGGTCCCGTCGGCGCGCAGGATCCGCCACCACGGCAGGTCCGCCGGGGCGGAGGCCATGGCCGCACCGACCTGGCGGGCTCCGCCGCCGCGGCGCCGGGGGGATGTTCCGCGCGGGTCCGGCGTCTGGAGCGGATCCGGCGTCTGAAGCAGTTCGGCGACGTCCCCGTAGCTGAGCACGTGTCCCGGCGGGACCAGCGCGGCGAGGGCGTGGACAGCGTCGGCATAGGCGTGCGGCATGGGAACCCAGTGTAGGCGGCGAGGGTCCCGTGCCGAGCGAAGCGAGGTGCGGGGGCCGCCGCACCCCTCACCGCGGGAAGGGGACTGCAACCGCGGCGCAAAGTGACGGCAGCGCCCGGTAGCGTTAAGCCCCATGAACAACTGGCATGAACTCCCCCGCGCGGCCTTCGACCTCGAGACCACCGGGCGGGACCCGCAGACGGCCCGGATCGTGACCGCGTCGGTCGTAATGGTCAACGGCCGCCAGGAGATCGTGCACCACCGCGAGTGGCTGGTGGACCCCGGCGTGCCAATCCCGGAAGAGGCCGCCGCGATCCACGGGGTCAGTACCGAGCGCGCCGCCGCCGAGGGCATGGACGCCGCCAGCGCGGTCGCCGAGATCACCGCGCACCTGCGCGACCTGTTCCAGACGGTTCCCGTGATGGCGTTCAACGCCGCCTACGACTTCACCGTGCTGGCCCGGGAGTGCGAGCGCCACGGCGTCGCCCCGCTGGAACCGGCCCCGGTGATCGACCCGTACATCCTGGACAAGCGGGTGGACCGGTACCGGCGCGGCAAGCGCACGCTGGCCGCGATGTGCGAGTTCTACGGCATCCCCCTGCGGGACGCGCACACGTCCCTGGCCGACGCGGCCGCCACCATCGGGGTGGCCGATGCCTTGGCGGCAAAGTACCCCCGGGAACTTCAGGTCGACCCGCTGCAGTTGCACGGGGCCCAGGTCCAGTGGGCCGCCGAACAGGCGGCCAGCCTGCAGGAGTGGCTGCGCCGCACGGATTCGGCCGCCGTGGTGGAGGGAGCGTGGCCGGTCCGGTAGCCGCCCCCCACGCACCCCCGGTACCCGGGTGTGACAAGTCTCACGCTCGCGGCCGCGTCATCTTCGCCGGAACCCGCCTGCCGGGCATCACCGCATCGTTCGCCCGCGGGCGCGGCGGGTGCCGCATCGTTCGACCGGCCGGGGGCGGTGGCCGGGAATATCGATCCCCAAGGGCACATGACGGCGATTGGCGCACGATTATTCGGCGATGCTTCAATATGGGGTAACTTTCTCTCCCATCCCCAGGGGTTCCTTTTGATCACTGTGACCGACCTGCGCAAGGTCTACCGCCAAGGAGACCGCGACGTCGTCGCGCTCGACGGCGTGACACTCCGCGTCCCGAAGGGCTCGGTCCACGGGATCATCGGCCACTCCGGCGCCGGCAAATCCACCCTGGTGCGCTGCCTGACGCTGCTGGACCGGCCGACCTCCGGCAGCGTCTCGATCGGGGACAGGGAGCTCTCCAGCGTCTCCGACGCCGAACTGCGCCGGGCGCGCCGCCGGATCGGCATGGTGTTCCAGCACGCCAACCTGCTGGACTCGCGCACCACCGCACAGAACGTCGCGTTCCCCCTGGAACTGGTGGGAACCCCCAAGCAGGAGGCCGCCCGGAAGGTTGCCGAACTGCTCAAGCTCGTGGGCCTGGACCGGTTCGCCGACGCCTACCCCTCCCAGCTCTCCGGCGGGCAGCGCCAGCGCGTGGGAATTGCCCGGGCCCTGGCCACGGACCCCGACGTGCTGCTGTGCGACGAGCCCACCAGCGCACTGGATCCGGCGACCACGGAAGAGATCCTCGACCTGATCAAGGCACTGCGCGACCGCCTCGGGCTGACCGTGCTGATCATCACCCACGAGATGCACGTCGTGAAGCGGGCCTGCGACTCGGTGTCTCTGCTCGAGGCCGGGAGGATCGTCGAAAGCGGCAGGCTCGCGGACGTCGTGGCCTCGCCGGGCGGGCGGCTCTCCATGGCCCTGCTGCCGCTGCCCGGGGAAGCCCCGGAGGTGCTGCCCGGCGGCCCCGTCCTGGACCTGCTCTACTCCGGGGACGCGGCCGCGATGCCGGTGATCTCCGGCATCGCCCGCCGCTTCGACACCGACGTCAACGTCCTGGCCGGTTCCGTGGAGCACCTCGGCGAGGCCCAGTTCGCCCACCTGCGCATCCAGCTGCCCTCCAGCGCCGACCTGGCCGCCATCACCGCCCACCTGACCGCCAACGGCATCGCCGTGACCACGAAGGAGGCCTAGGCGATGGACATCCTCAACGACCTTTTCTCCAACCCGGGCATCACCAAGGCCCTGCCCACCGCTTTCGCCGAAACCCTGCAGATGGTGGGGATCTCCGGGGTGTTCGTGGTGCTGATCGGCCTGCCGCTGGGCGTCATCCTGCACACCACCGCCCCGGGCGGCCTGACCCCGGCGCCGTGGGTGAACGCGGTGCTCGGCGGCATCATCGTGAATATCACCCGCTCGGTCCCCTACGCCATCCTGATGGTGTCCCTCATCCCGCTCACCCGGATGCTGGTGGGCACCTCGATCGGCCCGGTCGCCGCCTCGGTGTCCCTGACCATCGGCACGGTGCCGTTCTTCGCCCGCCTGGTGGAAACCTCCCTGCGCGAGGTCGACTTCGGCAAGATCGACGCCGCGCTGGTGATGGGTTCGACCCGCCTGCAGGTGGTCCGCAAGGTGCTGCTGGCCGAGGCAATGCCCGGTTTGGTCGCCGCCCTGACGACCACGCTGGTCACGCTGGTGGGCTTCTCCGCGATGGCCGGCCTGATTGGCGGTGGCGGCCTGGGCCGCCTCGCCTACAATTACGGCTACCAGCGTTTCGACACCACCGTCATGCTCACCACGATCGTGATCATGGTGGTGCTGGTCCAGCTGATCCAGTTCGTCGGCGACCGCGTTTCGCGCAGGGTCGACCACCGCTGACGCCCTGCCCCCTCGATTCCCGCCGCCTCCCGGGCGGCGGTCCCGCGGCCAGTAGCCGCTAGCCGCGGAAACCCTCCGGACGCATCCCCGACGTCCGGCCGGAAGAATAGGACGCATTCCATGCGTAAGCAGCTCACCCTTGTGGCCACCGGCCTCGCCGCCCTGTTCGCGCTGACGGCTTGCGGTGGCGGAACCTCCACCACCCCCAGCGCGGACGCCACGCTGGACCCGGCGAACCCCACGGTGGTCAAGGTCGGCGCCGTCCCGGTGCCGCACGCCAAGATCCTCGAATTCATCGATGCCAACCTGGCCCCGGAAGCCGGGATCGACCTGGAGATCACCGAGTTCGACGACTACCAGACCCCGAACGTCGCCCTCAGCGAGGGCAGCGTCGACGCCAACTACTACCAGCACCTGCCGTGGCTCGAAGACCAGATGAAGACCAAGGGCTACACCTTCGAGCACGGCGCGGGCGTGCACATCGAGCCGTACGCCGCGTTCTCGGACAAGTACAAGACCCCGGAGGAGATCCCGGACGGCGCCACGGTGGCGATCACCAACGACCCGTCCAACCAGATCCGTGCACTGCGCGTGCTGGAGTCGGCGGGCCTGCTCAGCGGCATCGAGGATGATTCCGCCGTGCTGACGCTCACCGATGAGCAGAACCCCAAGGGCCTGAAGTTCGAGGAGAACCAGCCGGAGATCCTGATCACCCTGGTCTCCGACCCGAAGGTGGACATTGCGCTGGTCAACGGCAACTTCATCCTGCAGGCCGGCCTGAGCACCGACGACGCGCTGGCCGTGGAGTCCGTGGAGAACAACCCGTACGCCAACTTCCTGGCCTGGCGCGCCGGCGAGGGCACTCCCGGCATCGCCAAGCTCGAGGAGCTGCTGCACACGGAGCAGGTCCGCAACTACATCACCGAGAACTGGCCGAACGGCGACGTCACCCCGGCCTTCTAGCCTGCGGGCCGGGCCCCGGGCAGAGCGGCTTGGCCGCCGCGCACGGGACCCGGCTGCGGCCGCCCTGGGCGGTGCGCCCCCAGGGAAAACGGCGACGGCCGGTTCCCCTCTCAACGGAGGGGAACCGGCCGTCGCCGTTTTCCGCTGCGGGCCGGCTGGCCCGGCTGGACTGTTACTCCGGCTGGGCTGCTGCGGCCGCACGGGCCGCCGCCGGCAGGGCGGCATGGATCTTCGCCATGGCCTCGTCGTCGTGCGCGGCGGAGAGGAACCAGGCCTCGAACACGCTTGGCGGCAGGTAGACCCCGGACTCGAGCATGCTGTGGAAGAACGGACGGTAGCGGAACGCCTCCTGCGCCTGCGCCTGGGCGTAGTTGTGCACCCCGGCCGCCGAGGTGCCGAAGGCGACCGAGAACAGGTTCCCGGCCCGCTGGATGGAGTGGTCCACGCCCTCGGCGTCCAGCGCCGCGGAGACCGCGGCGGACAGTTCCAGGGAGCGCCGGTCGATGAACGCGTAGACCTCCGGGGTGGCCAGGGTCAGCGTGGCGACGCCGGCCGCCATGGCCACCGGGTTCCCGGAGAGCGTGCCGGCCTGGTAGACCGGCCCGATCGGGGCCAGGTAGTCCATGACCTCGGCGCGCCCGCCCAGGGCGGCGGTGGGCAGCCCGCCGCCGATGACCTTCCCGAACGTGAACAGGTCCGGGGTCCAGCCCTCCTGCGCGCCGGTCAGGCCCCAGTAGCCGGCCCAGCCGGTACGGAAGCCGGTGAGGACCTCGTCGAGGATCAGCAGGGCGCCGTTCGCGGCGGTGGTGCGGGAGAGGAACGCGTTGAAGCCCTCCTCCGGGGTGACAACGCCCATATTGGCGGGCGCGGCCTCGGTGATCACCGCGGCGATGCGGTCCCCGTACTTGGCGAAGGCGGCCTCCACGGCGGCGGTGTCGTTGTAGGGCAGCACCAGGGTCTCGGCGGTCGTGGCAGCGGTCACGCCGGCGGAACCGGGCATCGCCATGGTCGCCAGTCCGGACCCGGCGGCGGCCAGCAGCGAGTCCAGGTGGCCGTGGTAGCAGCCGGCAAACTTCACGATCAGGTCCCGGCCGGTGAAGCCGCGGGCCAGGCGCACCGCGGTCATGGTGGCCTCGGTGCCCGTGGAGACCATGCGGATGCGTTCCACGCCCGGCACGCGCTCCATGACCAGTTCGGCCAGCCGGCCCTCGTCCGGGGTGGAGGCACCGAAGGAGAGCCCGTGGTCGACGGCGGCGTGCACGGCGGCGAGCACGCCCGGATGGGCGTGGCCCAGCAGGGCCGGGCCCCAGGAGCAGACCAGGTCCACGTAGCGGATCCCGTCAGCGTCGGTCAGGTAGGCGCCGTGGGCATCCACCATGAAGCGCGGGGTCCCGCCCACGGAGCCGAAGGCGCGCACCGGCGAATTCACGCCGCCGGGCATCAGCTTCCGGGCACGCTCGAAGAGTTCGTTGGAGGAGGTCATGGTCTACTTTCCTTCTTTCAGCCAGCCGGCCAGTTCGGCGGCCCAGTATGTCAGCACGGTGTCGGCACCGGCGCGCCGGATGCCCAGGACGGATTCGGTAATGGCGGCCCGGCGGTCGATCCAGCCGTGCGCGGCGGCAGCCTCGATCATCGCGTACTCGCCGGAAATCTGGTAGGCGGACACCGGTACCGGGGACATCGCGGCGATGTCGGCGACGATGTCCAGGTAGCTCATGGCCGGCTTCACCATGACCATGTCGGCGCCCTCGGCCAGGTCCAGCTCCACCTCCAGGAGCGCCTCGCGGCGGTTTGCGGCGTCCATCTGGTAGGTGCGGCGGTCCCCCTTCAGCTGGGAGTCCACCGCCTCGCGGAACGGCCCGTAGAACGCCGAGGCGTACTTCGCGGCGTAGGCCAGCACGGACACGTCCTGGTGGCCGGCGGCGTCGAGGGCCTGCCGGATCACCGCGACCTGGCCGTCCATCATGCCGGACGGGCCGAGCATGTGCGCGCCGGCCTCGGCTTGGGCGACGGCCATCTCCGCATAGACCTCCAGTGTGGCGTCGTTATCGACGCGGCCGGCCTCGTCCAGGACGCCGCAGTGGCCGTGGTCGGTGAACTCATCGAGGCAGACGTCGCTCATGACCACCAGGGCGTCGCCGACCTCGCCCCGCACATCGCGGATCGCCCGGTTCAGCACGCCCTCGGGGTCCAGGCCGGCACTGCCGGTGGCGTCGCGGTCCTCGGGGATGCCGAAGAGCATGATCCCGCCCAGCCCCAGCCCGGCGGCCTCGGCGGCGGCGCGCCGGAGCGTGTCCGGGGTGTGCTGCACCACTCCGGGCATCGACTGGATCGGGTTCGGCTCGGACAGGCCTTCGCGGATGAAGGCCGGCAGGATCAGCTGCTGGGGGGCGATCAGGGTCTCCGCGGCGAGGCGGCGCATGGCGGGAGTGGTGCGCAGGCGGCGCGGCCGGTGTTGGGGAAAGCTCACGTCGGTTCCTTCGGGGTCGGTTCTGCGGGCGGGGTCGGTACTGGGGGCGGGGTCGGTACTGGGGGCGGTGGGATGTCCGGGGTGCCCGGGCCCGGCGGGTGAGGCACCGGCGGGACGGGCGCCTGCCCGGTGCGGGCTGCCCGGGCGGATTCCCAGGCATCGGCCAGTCCGGCGGGGGTGGGCACCGGGGCCGTCGCGGCCGGCGGCAGGCCCAGCCGGTTGAGCTCGGCGGCGGTGCTGCGGCCGATCGCCACCAGTGCGACGGCGGCCGGGGGCGCCGGGACCAGCGCGGCGAACCGGCGCGCGATGCTCGGCGAGGACAGGAAGACCGCATCGATGCGGCCGGCCTCAACCCGCGCGGCCAATGCCTCCGGCGGCAGGACCTCGGCGTCCAGCAGGGGGCCCGGTCCGCCACGGGCTCCGGCAGCGGCTCCGGCAGGGTCTCCGGCAGAGGCTTGCGGGCCGGGGCCCGGACGGCGGGTGGAGTCCAGACGGCGGGTGGGGTCCGCGGGGGCCTGGACCGTCCGGTAGGCGACCACCGCCTCGGTGCCCCAGCCGCGGGAGCGGAGTCCCTCCTCCAGCACCGGCGCTGCCAGGTCCGCCTGCGGAAGGTAGACCGTCCGCTCCCCCGCCTCCGGGGAGGGGGCCGGCGCCTCCGGCCAGCCGGCCAAGAGGCCCTCGGCGGAATGGTCCGGGGCCGGGAGGACGTCGACGCGCCACCCGGCGTCCGTGGCAGCCCCGGCGGTGGCCGCTCCGACGGCGGCCACCCGGGTTCCGGGAGGCACCTCCAGCTCCAGGCCCAGGGCGTGGCAGCGCTGCTGCAGCGCCCGCACCGTGGTGGCGCTGGTCAGGACGATCCACCGGTGGGCCCCGGCCAGGAACCGGCGCAGGGATGCGTCCAGGGCGGCAGTGTCCTCCGGCAGCTCGAAGTCGACCAGCGGGCACACCACGGCGCCGGCTCCGCGCGCCGCGAGCTCGGCCACCGTGGGGCCGGCCCGTTCCGGGCTGCGCAGCACGGCAGCGGTCAGCCCGGAGAGCGCCCCGGAAGCAGGACTTCCGGGGGGAACCGCCCCGGGCGGGCGGGCGGATGCCCCGGCGGGACCTGGCCCCTCCGGGGCATCCGCCACCCTGCTTCCGGGCACGGGGTCAGTGCCCTTCCGGATCGACCGGAACATCCGTGCGCAGGTCCGCCAGCGCCGCGGCGCCTTCGCCAAGCAGCAGCTCGGCCAGCGACCGGCCCACCAGTTCGGCCCCGGAGACGGTCAGGTCCCTGCCGGTGGCGGAGCGGCGCAGCACCTCGGTGCCATCGGTGCTGCAGACCGCGGCCTCCAGCACCAGGGCGTCCCCTTCCACCCGGGCCAGCGCGCCGATTGGCGCGCTGCAGCCGGCCTCGAGCCGGGCCAGCAGGGCCCGCTCGGCGGTGACGGCCAGCCGGGTGTCGTGGTCGTCGAGGGCGGCCAGCGCGCCGGCCAGCGCGCCGGCCGCAGCCGTCTCCGGGCGGCACTCCACCGCCAGCGATCCCTGCCCGGGGGCGGGCAGCATGACCGCGGGGTCCAGGTATTCGGTGATGTGGTCCTGCAGGCCCAGCCGGAGCAGCCCGGCGGAGGCCAGCACCACGGCGTCCAGGTCGCCCTGGAAGCCGTGGCCCACGCCGCCGTCGTCCGCAGCGGGCGCCTGGCCCTTGACGCGGCCAAGGCGGGTGCCCACGTTGCCGCGGATGTCCACGACCTCCAGGTCCGGGCGGGCGGCGCGCAGCTGCGCGGCCCGGCGCGGGGACCCGGTGCCGACCGTGGCACCGGCGGGCAGCGTGCCCAGGGTCAGCCCGTCGCGGGCGCACAGCGCGTCGCGCACGTCCACGCGGCGCGGCGTCGCGGCGATGACCAGGCCCGGGGGCTGCCTGGAGGGGAGGTCCTTGAGCGAGTGGATGGCCACGTCGCAGCCGCCCTCAAGGAGGGAAACGCGCAGCGCCGCGGCGAACACTCCGGTGCCGCCCAGCTGGGACAGCGGTCCGGAAGTGACGTCGCCCTCGGTCTTGACGCGGACCAGTTCATAGGCCAGCCCGGATTCTGCGGCCAGCGCCTCGGCGACCGTGGTCGTCTGGGTGACCGCCAGCGCGCTGCCGCGGGTGCCCACCACGAAGCCGGTTTCGGCAGCCGTGCCGGGGCCCGGCGCCGGCCCGTTTCCGGTACCCACGCCTTCGGGGCCCATGCCTTCGGTGCTCATGCCTGCGGCACCCCCACTTCCGAGTCGACGGCGGCGATGGTCGGCCGCGCTGTTCCGTCCCGCATCACCTTCACGCAGCAGTTGGCGCGGCAAACGTCGAACCACGGGCCCAGTTCGGCCTCGGTGGCGCGGCCCTGCAGCAGCGCGGAGCCGTCCGGGCCGGCCAGGCGCTCGCAGACCATGTCCACGATGCCGCGCACGAACGCCGCGTGGGTGCCGGGGGTGGGGACGCGGTGGAAGGCCAGCCCCAGGTCGGCGCATGTTTGCCGGGCCTCGGTGTCCAGGTCCCAGACCACCTCCATGTGGTCGGAGACGAAACCGATCGGCACCACGACGGCGCCGCGGGTCCCGGCCTCGGCGTACCCGGCCAGGGCATCGTTGATGTCCGGTTCCAGCCACGGCACGTGGGGTGCCCCGGAGCGGGACTGGAACACCAGCGACCACTCCAGCCCCTCCGCTTCCGGAACGCGGGCCAGGATGGCCCGCGCGACGGAGAGGTGCTGGGCCGAATAGACGTCGGTCTCCAGCTCCGCGGCCAGGGCGCGCGGACCTGCGGCCTCGGCGTCGGAGGTGGGGATCGAGTGCGTGGTGAAGACGATCCGGATCGGGCCCTCGGGGTCGCCGGCCGCGGCCAGCTGGGCGCGCACGTCGGCCAGGCCGGCCGCAAGGCCCTCCGCGAAGGGCGCCACGAAGCCGGGATGGTCGAAGTACTGGCGGACCTTGTCCACCTCCAGCTTGCCTTCCAGGCCGGTCTCGCGCAGCCCCACCCCGAGGTCCTCGCGGTACTGGCGGCAGCTGGAGTACCCGGAGTAGGCGCTGGTGGAGAACATCAGGACCCGGCGGTGGCCGTCGGCGTGGATCTGCCGCAGCGTCGGCTGGATGTAGGGCGCCCAGTTGCGGTTGCCCCAGTAGACGGGCAGCGCCAGGCCGCGGGCGGCAAGTTCGGCCTCGATCGCGGCCTTCAGCGCGCGGTTCTGCGCGTTGATGGGGCTGATGCCGCCGTTGGCTCGGTAGTGCGTGGCGACTTCCTCGAGGCGCTCGTCCGGGATACCGCGGCCGGCGGTGACGTTGCGCAGGAACGGGATGACGTCCTCCTGGCCCTCCGGTCCGCCGAAGGACGCCAGCAGGAGGGCATCGTAGGGCTTCGGGGCCATCCGTCCGGCGGCGTCGTACCCTTCCCGCGGATCGAACACGTGCTGGGAGGGCTGCATCAGCGCAGGACCTCGGCGACCTCGGCGGTGGAGATCCGGCGCCCGGTGAAGAAGGGGATCTCCTCGCGCACGTGCTGGCGGGCCTCGGTGTAGCGCAGGTGGCGCATCATGTCGACGAGGTCGATCACGTCCGGGGCCTCCAGGGCGATCATCCACTCGTAGTCGCCCAGCGCGAACGCAGCCACCGTGTTGGCCAGCACGCTGGGGAAGTCCCGGCCGAGAATCCCGTGGTCGCGCAGCATCTTGCCGCGCTCCTTCGGGTCCAGCAGGTACCAGTCCAGGGAGCGGACGAACGGGTAGACGCAGAGCCATTCCTTCGGCTCGACGCCGCGGGCGAACGCCGGCGAGTGGTCCTTGGCGAACTCGGCCTCGCGGTGCACGCCAAAGGAGGACCACACCAGGCTGGTCTCGGCGAACAGGTAGGTGCGGCGGACCTTGCGCAGGGCTTCCTGGAGGCCCTCGAACGTCGGGCCGTGCAGCCACACCATCACGTCGGCGTCGGCGCGCATGGCGGAAACGTCGTAGGTGCCGCGCACAACGACCCCGTCGGCGGCCAGTTCGGCCACGAGCGCGTCGAACGCGGCCACGCCCTCGGAGCGGTCCAGGTCGGAGTCGCGCTTGAAGACCGTCCACAGCGTGTAGTACATCGTGGCGCTCCCGGCGTTGGCGCGCTCGGCCATGACCGGGCTGTTGTGCTCGGGCTGGTACGGGGTGGGCTGGCTCATGGGATGTGTGCCTCGTTTTCTGCGGATGGATCGGATCTGGTCTGGATTGTCTCAGGCGGCGCTGACGGCCAGCCGGGAGCGGGTGTCGGCGACGACCGCCGCGAGCCCGGTCCCGGAGAGCCAGCCACCGACCACGTCGAGCCCGGGCAGGGCCCGGGTGGCGGCGTGGAAGGCGGCCACGCGGTCGCGGTGCCCGGTGGTGGCGAAGGGCAGGGCGCCGGCGAAGCGGACCACGTCCCAGCCCAACACGTCCTTTTCCTCGAGCGCGGTGCCCAGCAGCGCGGACGCGTCGGCGACCGCCTGGTGGCGCAGGGTGGCGTCGTCGGCGTCGGCCAACCGGGCGGCCTCCGCGGAGAGCCGGCCGTAGGACAGGCGCAGCACATGGGTGCCGGGGCCGGCCTCGTCCGCGAGCCACTGCCACTTGGCGCTGGCGTGGGTGAGGGCCTTGGCGCCAATCCCGCCCGTCCCCGGCGCCACCAGCAGTCCGGTGCCGCGCGGAGCCGCGTCCAGTTCGGGCTTGTCGACCACCAGGGTGACCAGGGAAACCCCGGCCCCCGTGGCGGGCCGGTGCCCGGCCAGGGCGGGCAGCAGCGGGGAGAGCAGGTCGACGGCGGCCGGGCCCCCGGTGGCGACCACGAGGCGCCCGGCACCCACGGTGCGCTGGCCGTCCGCGTCCGCGACGGTGACGGACCAGGGCTGCTCCGCACCGGCATCATGCCCCAGCCGCACCACCGCGGTGCCGGTGTGCAGGGCGGCGCCGCGGGCGCGCAGGTCCTCCACCAGCGCCGCGGTGAGCCGGTGCATGCCCCCGGCAAGGCCGGCCACCGCGGAGCCTGCCGGGGCGGCAGCACGCAGCGCGGCCACGGCGCGGGCCAGCGAGCCGTGCTGGAGGACGGCCGCGCGCAGCCCGGGCGCGACGGTGTCCACATCCAGGGTGTCAGGGTCGGCCGAGTGCACGCCAGCCACGACCGGGGCGACCAGGGTCTCCAGGACGGCCAAGCCCATCCGCGAGCGGACCAAAGCGCCCAGGCTGAGGGGGCCCTGAGCCAGGCGCCTGGGTACCGGCAGGACAAGGTCGGCGGCGGCGCGCAGGCAGCCGGAGGTGCCGATGGCGGACTTCACGTCCCCGGCCCAGGGGTCCCCCGGAATGCCGAGGATCCCGGTGGCCGGCAGCGGCTGGGCCACCGGCCGGCCGTGGCGTTCGAAGTGCAGCCAGGCGCCCCCGGGCTGGGGGGCGGCGATGCTCTGGCCCAGGCCGAGTTCGGTGGCCAGGTCCGCGACGGCGGTGGTGCGCGTCGCGAACGATTCCGCGCCGGCGTCCAGGACCAGTCCGGCGACCTCGTGGGCGCGGACGCAGCCGCCCCAGGTGGCGGAGGACTCGAAGACCTCCACGCTGTGGCCGCTGAGCGCGAGTTCTCGGGCGGCGACCAGGCCGGAGATGCCGCCGCCGACCACGACGGCCCGGGGACCGGGGGGGACGGCCTCGGGCAGGTGCGCGTGGCCGGGACGCAGGCGCTCCAGGCCGTGGTGGAGCCCCTGCTGGAGTGCGTTCCGGTGTGGCATCGGAGGTCCTTTCGTCGCGGGTGCCGCGCAGGCGCCCCGTCGGGGCCGGGCCGTGCGGCCCGGGAATGGCCGGAGCCGTGGGTCCTAGGCGAGCGGAGACTCCCCCGGGGCGATCGAGTGGATGAGCCCGACGACGCGGGTGAGGACCGCGGGATCGGTTTCCGGGGGCACCCCGTGGCCGAGGTTGACCACGTGGCCCGGGGCGGAGGCGCCCGCGGCGAGGACCTCCCGGACGTGTTCTTCAAGCACCTGCCACGGCGCGTTGAGCAGCGCCGGGTCGATGTTCCCCTGCAGCGGGGTGGTGCCGCCGAGGCGGCGGTTGGCCTCATCCAGCGGCAGGCGGTAGTCCACCCCCACAACGTCCACGCCGACGCTGCGCATGGCGGCCAGCAGCTCGGAGGTCCCGGTGCCGAAGTGCACCAGCGGGGCGCCGAGGTCGCGGACATGGTCCAGGGCCCGGGCGGAGGCGGAGGCGACGTGGCGTTCGTAGTCGGCCAGGCCCAGGCTGCCGGCCCAGGAGTCGAAGAGCTGCCCGGCGCTGGCGCCGGCCTCAAGCTGGGCGCGCAGGAACGCGCCGGACGCGTCGGCGGCCCATGCCGCGAGCTCCTGCCAGGCCTCCGGGTCCGCATGCATCATGGTGCGCGGGCCGAGGTGGTCCCGGGACGGCCTGCCCTCGACCATGTAGGCCGCCAGGGTGAAGGGGGCTCCGGCGAAGCCGATCAGCGGGGTGGAGCCGAGCTCGGCAACGGTCAGGGCGACGGCCTCGCGGATCGGGTCCAGCGCGGAGTCTTCGAGGCGGGGCAGCTTGCGCACGTCGCCGGCGCTGCGCACCGGGGATCCGAGCACCGGGCCGACGCCGGGAACGATGTCCACGTCCACCCCGGCCAGGCGCAGCGGGATCACGATGTCGGAAAAGAAGATGCCCGCGTCCACGTCGTGGCGGCGGACCGGCTGCAGGGTGATTTCCGCGGCCAGCTCGGGCTTGAGGCAGGATTCAAGCATGCCGATGCCTTCGCGCGCCTTGCGGTACTCGGGCAGCGACCGGCCGGCCTGGCGCATGAACCACACCGGGCGGCGGCTCGGGGCACCGCCCCGGTAGGCGGTAATCAGCGGGGATCCGGCAGTACGGCCATCCATCAGCGGGTGGCTTGCGCTCAACGTCATGCCTTCGATTCTGCCAAGTTGCGCCCCGGAACTGTAATCCGGGACCGATCCGGACCGATCCGGGCCCGCGGAAGTGGCGGAGGACACCCGATCGGGCCCCCCGGGTGGGCCTGACCGGCCCCGAAGCGGGATACCATGGGACCATTGTGGTTTTCGTATCGCTTGTCGCCTCCCATTCGGATATCGACCTCGAGACTGTTGCGCTGCTGAGCGCCGGATCGTCCGGGGTCGCTTCCGCCGTGCTTGACGGCACCACCCCGGTTTCCGGCGCGGTGGTGCTGGCTACGTGCAACCGCTACGAGGTCTACTGCGAGGCCCCCCGCGAGGACGACGTCGAGGCCGCCCGCTCCGCCGTGATCTCCCAAATCAGCCGCGCGTCCGGACTCACCGAGCACCAGGTCTCCCAGGCGCTGGCCACCAAGACCGGCGCGGATGCGGTCGACCACCTCTTCTCCGTGGGCGCCGGGTTGGACTCCGCGGTGATCGGCGAACGCGAGATCGCCGGGCAGGTCCGCCGGGCCCTGATCGAGGCCCAGCAGAAGGGCACCGCTTCCGGGCCGCTGGTGCGCCTCTTCCAGACCGCTTCCCGCACCGCCAAGGAGGTCGGCACCCGCACCGCCCTCGGCGGCCGCGGCCTGTCGATCGTTTCCGTCGCCCTCGACCTGGCCGCCGACCTCTCCCCCGACGCCGGATGGGCGGACAAGTCCGTCGTCGTTTTCGGCACCGGCGCCTATGCCGGGGCCACGATGGCGCTGCTGAAGGAGCGCGGCGTCGTGGACCTTTCCGTCTACTCCGCCTCCGGGCGGGCCGAGGCGTTCGTGGCGACCCGCGGGGGCACCGCCCTCGACGACGACACGCTCACCGCGGCACTGGCCTCCGCGGACGTGCTGGTGGGCTGCTCGGGCGGGGACCGTCGCCTCATGGCCGAGGACATTGCCGGGCTGGACCGGGCGGGCCGTCCGCTGGTGGCGATCGACCTGGCACTGACCCACGACTTCGACCCGGCCTTCGAGGACGTTGACGGGGTGGAGCTGATCACTCTTGAGTCGGTCCGCATGGCCGCCCCGACGGAGCAGGCCGAGGCGCTGCGCGAGGCCCGCCGGATCGTGCGCGCCGCCGCCGACGAGTTCGAGGCCGAGCAGCGCCAGCGTTCCGCGGACGCGGCGATCGTCGCCCTGCGCCAGCACACCCAGTCCGTGCTCGAGGCCGAGGTGGAAAAGGTCCGTGCCCAGCACGGCTGCACCGCGGCGGCCGAGGAGGTCGAGTTCGCGCTGCGCCGGATGATGCGCCAGCTGCTGCACATCCCGACCGTGCGCGGCCGCGAGCTCGCCGCCCAGGGGCGCCTGGACGAGTACGAGGCCGCACTGGAAACCCTCTACGGGATCGCGCCCGCGGCGGCCGCGCAGCCGGCGCGCTCCGGCAGCGCGGCGCCGGCAGCGGTGGCGGCCCATCCGCCGGTGGGTCCGGGGCAGCGGCACGACGCCGGCCAGTGCCAGGCCACCGGCACCGACGGATAGCCCACCTTCGGCCGCGGAAGCGGGCGGCGCCGGGACCCCGTAACAGGGACGACCCGGTACGGAGACCCGGTACACAGACCCCGTACAGGGACTCAGTACAGGGACTCAGTACACGGGCTTTGCCGGCTCAATCCGGCTGATCCACGCGAGGATTCCGCCGGCGAGGTGGCGGGCGTCGTACCCGCGGTCAAGCAGGTGGCCGAGCACCTCGCCGGAGCGGGCTCCCGACTTGCAGTGCAGCACCACCGGCACGTCACGGGGCAATTCGGTTTCCCCGGAGAGCAGTTCCCCGCGCGGGACCAGCACGGCCCCCTCGATGGCCACGATGGCCGCCTCCCCCGTCTCGCGGACGTCCACCAGCAGGAACTCGGCCTCCCCCGCCGCGCGGGCGACCAGCAGGCGCGCCAGTTCCGCCGCGTCGACGGCCGGCAGCTCCCGCTCCACCGGCGCGCCGCAGAACTCCGCGTAGTCGGGAAGCAGCGCGGCCGGACGGACGGCCTCCGGGTCCGGGCGCAGCCCCACCTCCCGCCACCGCATGGCCAGCGCGTCCAGCACCAGCACCCTTCCCAGCAGCGGCTCGCCCGTCCCGGTCAGCAGCTTGATGGCCTCGGCCGCCATGGCGGACCCGATCTGCCCGCACAAGGCCCCAAACACGCCGCCCTCGGCGCAGGACGGGACGGTTCCGGGAAGCGGCGGCTCCGGGTGCAGGTCCCGGTACGTCGGCCCCCGCCCGGCCCAGAACACGGTGACCTGCCCGTCAAAGCGCAGGATCGACCCCCAGACGCAGGGCTTGCCCAGGATGGTGGTCGCATCGCTGACCAGGTAGCGGGTGGCGAAGCTGTCGGTGCCGTCCAGGACCAGGTCGTACCCTGCCATGATCTCCAGCGCGTTGGAGGAGTCCAGCCGCTCCCGGTGCTCCACCACCTGCACCAGCGGGTTGATCCCGCGCACGGTCTCCGCCGCCGAGGCCGTCTTGGGGCGCCCCACGTCGGCAGTCCCGTGGATGACCTGGCGCTGCAGGTTGGAGGTGTCGACGGTGTCGTCGTCGACGATGCCCAGCGTGCCCACCCCGGCGGCCGCAAGGTAGAGCAGGACCGGCGATCCCAGCCCGCCGGCCCCCACCACCAGCACCCGCGCCTTCTTCAGGCGCCGCTGGCCCGCCATCCCGACCTCGGGGATGAGCAGGTGCCGCGAATAGCGCTGCAGCTCCTCCGCCGTCAGTTCCGGCCCGAGGTCCACCAGCGGCCCGGGGTCCACCAGCGGCCCGGGGCCTTGGCCCCGGCCCGCGTCCCGGGCCGAGTGGTTCATGATTTCCATGTCCACACTCTAGTTCCGCCGGCACTGCCCAGGGACATTACCGCGCAGTACACTGGGGGCGGTCGGAGCGTCCCGGCACCGCCCGGTCCCGAAAGGCAGACGTGAGCACCACCCCCCAGCGCCCCGCCCGCACCCCGCGCATGCCCCGCGAGGAGCGCCGGCGGCAGCTGCTGCGGGCCGCCCAGCAGGTCTTCGTCGCCCACGGCTACCACGGGGCGGCGATGGACGAGATCGCCGAGGTCGCCCAGGTCAGCAAGCCGGTGCTCTACCAACACTTCCCGGGCAAGCGGGAACTCTACCTTGCCCTGCTCGACTCCCACCTCGAGAACCTGACGGAACTGCTCGCCCAGGCCATCGCCGGCACCCAGGACAACCGGCAGCGCGTGGTGGACACCATCCGCGCCTACTACCGGTTCGTCTCCCAGGACAGCCAGGGCCACCGGATGATCTTCGAATCGGACCTGATGAACGACCCGGACGTCGGCGCCCGTCTGGAAACCTTCAACGCCCGCTTCGCCGCGTCGATCGCGGACGTGATTGCCGCCGAGACCTCGGTGCCCCATGCGCAGGCCACGCTGCTGGGGCGCGCCCTGGCCGGGATGGCACAGGTTTCGGCGCGCTACTGGCTTGAACTGGGCAATGACGTGCCCCTTGAGGAGGCCAGCGAACTCGTGGCCCGTTTAGCTTGGCGCGGAATCAGTCGCTTCCCCAAGGAAAACTGACGTACATTCGGTACCGGAAAACCACCCGCGCCGTCCGCCGGCGCCGCCACGAAAAGGAGCGCCAATGGACGTGCGCATCGGAATCCAGAACGTCGCCCGCGAAGTCGTCATCGAATCCGGGCAGACCGCCGAGGAGGTCGCCGCGGCCGCGAGCAAGGCCATCGCCACCGGCAGCGGAGCCGAACTGCGCCTGACCGACGCCAAGGGCCGCGTCGTGATCGTGCCCGCCGGCGTGATCGGCTACGTGGAGATCGGCGCCGAGGAGCAGCGCCGCGTGGGCTTCGCCCACTGATCCCGGCCGAAGCCAACAGCAGGGGCCACGGCTACGGGCCCGAACGGTCCCCGGTGACCACCTTGGCGCCGGCCGCCTGCGCAGCCTCGGAGACCGCCCGCGCCAGGGCGAGGTCCTTGCCGGTGACCCGGCCCCCCGCGTCGTGCGTGGTGCTGGCCAGGTGGACGGTGTTGTAGCGCCAGTCCAGGTCCGGGTGGTGGCCCAGCTCCTCCGCGAGCGCACCGACCGTTCCGATGAACGCTACCGCGGGCGGGGCGCCGCGGAAGCGGTAGGAGGCCACCAGCCGGTCCCCGATCAGCCGCCAGTCCGGCAGCCCGGCCACGGCCGCCGCAAGGGCGTCCTGGCCCTGCGGGTCCACCGCGTGGATGCCGTCCGGATGTGCCGCGTCGTCCATGGGGTTCCCTTCTTCCGTGCGGCGCCGGGCGCGCCCGGCCCGGGTCCCTAGGCGGTGAGCCCCAGGGCGCCCATGCGCCGCGAATGGTTTTGGACCAGCTTGGCGAAAAGCTGGGAGATGACTTCCCGGTGTTCCTCCCCGCTTCCGTGCGGGAGCAGGTTGCCCCAGAAGTCGTGTTCGTCCCCGATCAGGCGGGCCTGGGTGAGCGCCTCCCCGAGCAGCCTGCGCCCCCACAGGGCCAGCCGGGAGGCCAGCCGGGGGTCGTCGGCGAGCGCGGCCCGCAGCCGTCCGCGGATCCAGCCCGTCTGTTCCTCCATCGACTGGACCGCGGAGACCAGCAGCCGGGTCTCCTCGTCCAGGGCGCGGGCGATGGCCCGGTAGAAGTCGCCCGAGACGGCGTCGATCACGTAGGCCTTCATCAGCGACTCATGCCAGTCCCCCGGGCGGGTGCGCTCGTGCAGCGCGTCGATGGCGGCGACGAAGGGTTCCATGGCCGCCTCCGGGTCGGCCCCGCGGGCCAGCAGGCGCTCGCGGACGGCCTCGTAGTGGCCGAATTCGGCGACGGCCAGCCTGGCCAGCGCCTCCCGGTCGCCGAGCGTCGGGGAGAACCGGGCATCCGAGGACAGCCGCTCGAACGCGGTCAGCTCGCGGTAGCACATAAGGCCATAAAGGGCCGTCTCGTAGCGCTCGGCAAGGGGCCGGCCCACCACCGACCCGGGCTGTTCACTCATGCATCCAGCCTACTCCGCGCGCGCATGGGTAGGCTGGGCACGTGGTGTACCAGCACATCGATCTGACCGCCGGAGCCCGGCGGACCGGCCTGGCCGCGGCGTTGGCGGCCCTGGAGGACGAATTCGGGCTGCCCCGCGGCTTCCCGGAGGATGTGCTGGAGGAGGCGCGGGCGGCGGTGGCCGCGCACCATCCCCCCGCGGAGGACCGCACCGGCATTCCCTTCGTGACGATCGACCCGCCCGGGTCCACCGACCTGGACCAGGCCGTGCACCTGGCCCGGGACGGCGGTGGCTACACCGTCCACTACGCCATCGCCGACGTGCCCGCCTTTGTGGCCGACGGCGGGGCGGTGGACCGTGAGGCCCGGCTGCGGGGCCAGACCGTCTATCTTCCGCACCGGCGGATCCCGCTGCATCCGGAAGTGATCAGCGAGGATGCCGGCAGCCTGCTCCCGCTGCGGCGCCGCGGCGCCTACGTGTGGACGTTCCGGCTGGACCGCGAGGCGCGCGTGGTCTCGACGGAACTGGTGCGCGCCGCCGTCGTCAGCCGCGCGCGGCTGACCTACGCCGAGGCGCAGCAGGCGCTCGATGCCGGCGCCGCGGACGAGTCCCTGGTCCTGCTGAAGGAGGTCGGGATCAAGCGGGTGGCGCTGGAGCATGCGCGCGGCGGCGCGCACCTGCGCATCCCCGAGCAGGAGATCGAGGCGGACGACGAAGGCGGGTACCGGCTGGTGGCACGGGCCCCGCTTCCGGTGGAGGACTGGAATGCCCAGATTTCGCTGCTGACCGGGATGGAGGCGGCCCGGATCATGGTGGCGGGCCGGATGGGCATCCTGCGTACCCTGCCCGGGCCCGACGCAACCGGGGTGGCGTATTTCCGCCGCCGGGCCCTGGCCCTGGGCCATGAATGGGAGCCGGGCGTCCATTACGGGGACTTCCTGCGCTCCCTGGACCTGACCGACCCGCGCCAGCTGGCGCTGATGCACCATGCCGCGGCGCTGTTCCGCGGAGCCGGCTACACGGCGTTCGACGGCGAGGTCCCGGAGGAGCACGTGCAGGCCGCGATCGCCGCCCCCTATGCGCATGCCACGGCGCCGCTGCGGCGGCTGGTGGACCGTTTTGTCCTGGTGGTGTGCGACCACCACCTGCGCGGCGAGCCGGTCCCCCCGGGGGTGCGGCAGGCGCTGCCGCTGCTGCCGGAACTGATGCAGCGCTCGGGCCAGCTGGCCTCGCGGGTGGAACGGGCCGCGATCGACACGGTGGAGGCCGCCTTGCTGGCCGGCAGGGTCGGGGAGATGTTCTCCGCGGTCGTGATCGAGCCCCCGGCCCCGGCCGCTCCCGAGCGCAACGGCCGGGAGGGAAACGGCGGCAACGGTGGCAACGGTGGCAACGGGAGGCCGGCCGGCAACGGGGGCGGACCGTACGGGACGCTGCAGATCGCCGATCCCCCGGTGGCCGCCCGGTTCGAGGACACCGGGCCGGAAGGGGCCCGGGTGGCGGCCGGGGAACGGGTCACGGTCCAGCTCGCCGAGGCGGATCCGGGTACCCGGAAGGTGCTTTTCCGCACGGTCCGCTAGGCCGGCAGGACCCTGTCCCCGTCCGTCCCGCAGCGTGCCGCGCCCCGGGGGCGGGCCCGCAAGATACACTGGTTGGGTATACATGGATGCCCGGTCGCTATACGTCACCAGTTCCCCGGCAGCGTTTCACCAGCAAACCTGCCCCCCATGGCGCGGTCAGCTTCTCCGCGCCGGCAGCCCGCGATCGGCTCCGCTGGATGCGCCGCTCCCGCGGTGGTCTCCGTCCCGCCCCGTGCGGTGCGCGTTGAGCACGCCCGGCCTCGGCACCCTAATGAAATTGAGAATGCCTTGAACGCTGAACACCATCTGATTGCCGACTCGGGCACCGAAGAGATCGACGTCGAAGAGTCGCTGACCACCACCGAAGCCCCGCACGAGATCCCGGAGAAGACGTTCGCCGACTTCGGTGTCCGCCAGGACATCGTCGACTCGCTGGCCGCCGCCGGCATCACCCACCCCTTCCCGATCCAGGCGATGACGCTGCCGATCGCCCTTGGCGGCCACGACATCATCGGCCAGGCCAAGACCGGCACCGGCAAGACCCTCGGCTTCGGCCTGCCCGCGCTGCAGCGCGTGGTTGGCCCGGGCGACGAGGGCTACGACCAGCTGCCCGTCCCGGGCGCCCCGCAGGCGCTGATCGTCGCCCCCACCCGCGAACTGGCCGTCCAGGTCGCCCAGGACCTGGAAACCGCGTCCAGGCACCGCAACGCGCGCATCGCCACCATCTACGGCGGCCGCGCGTACGAGCCGCAGATCGAGCAGCTGCAGGCCGGCGTCGAGGTGGTCGTCGGCACGCCCGGGCGTCTGATCGACCTCTACAAGCAGAAGCACCTGAGCCTGAAGAACGTGCGGATCGTGGTCCTGGACGAGGCCGACGAAATGTTGGACCTCGGCTTCCTGCCGGATGTGGAGACCCTGCTGGCCGCCACCCCGGCGGTGCGCCAGACCATGCTCTTCTCCGCCACCATGCCCGGGGCCGTCGTGGCCATGGCCCGGCGCTACATGTCCCAGCCCACGCACATCCGTGCCGCCGATCCGGATGACGATTCGATCACCAAGAAGGACATCCGCCAGGTCATCTACCGCGCCCACCAGCTGGACAAGGACGAGGTCGTTGCCCGCATCCTGCAGGCGGAGGGCCGCGGCCGGACGATCATCTTCACCAAGACCAAGCGCTCGGCCGCGAAGCTGAGCGACGAACTGGTCGACCGGGGATTCGCCGCCGGATCCATCCACGGCGACCTGGGCCAGGGCGCCCGCGAGCAGGCGCTGCGCGCCTTCCGCAACGGCAAGGTCGACGTGCTGGTCGCCACCGACGTCGCCGCCCGCGGCATCGACGTGGACGACGTCACCCACGTGATCAACCTGCAGTGCCCGGAGGACGAGAAGACCTACCTGCACCGTGTCGGCCGCACCGGCCGCGCCGGGAACAAAGGCACCGCGATCACCTTCGTGGACTGGGAGGACGTCCCGCGCTGGGGCCTGATCAACAAGGCCCTGGGCCTGGACCAGGCCGAGCCGGTGGAAACCTACTCCTCTTCCCCGCACCTGTACACCGACCTGAACATCCCCGCCGGAACCAAGGGCCGCCTGCCGCGCCACAAGCGCACTTTGGAAGGCCTTTCCGGAGAGGTGCTTGAGGACCTCGGGGAGACCGGCAAGAAGAACTCCGGGCGCGGCGGTTCCCGCGGACGCGGCGAGGGCGAGGGCAGGCACCCCGGCCGCGGCCGTTCCGACCGTCCGGTCCACGCCGAGGGCAAGGGCGGGCGCAGCCGCGGCCCCCGGGCCGAGGGTGCCCGGAACGACGCCGCCGGTGGCGGCGCGGCGCGGCAGGACGCCGCCGCGGAGGCTCCGGCCGGTACCGGGACCCCTTCGGCGCAGGAGCCGGCCGAAGGCGGCCCCGAGGCCCCGCGCCGCCGCCGTTCGCGGACCCGCCGCCGCAACGGCGAGGTCGTGTCCCGGCCCGAGGGCGAGTAGCCCGCTTGGCCGCGAGCGTTTCCGTGGATACCGGAGCCGCGGAGGTCCCCCACCGGGGGCTCCGCGGCTTCGGCCGTTCGCGCCCGCCCGCCTGGTCCCCCGACGGTCCGGACCTGGTGGTGCAGGCGGACAATGCGGACTACCTGCCCAAGCTGCCCGACGGCGCCTTCACGCTGATCTACGTCGACCCGCCGTTCAACACCGGGCGCACGCAGAAGCGCCAGAACGCGAAGATGGTGCGCGCGGTACCCGGCGAAGGGGACCGCGTGGGCTTCAACGGGCGCACCTACCAAACGCTGCTGGGTCAGCTGCACAGCTACGACGACGTGTTCGAGGACTACTGGTCCTTCCTTGAGCCGCGGCTGCGCGAGGCCTGGCGGCTGCTGGCCGAGGACGGAACCCTGTACGTCCACCTGGACTACCGGGAGGTGCACTACGCCAAGGTGCTCATGGATGCCATCTTCGGGCGGGAGTGCTTCCTGAACGAGATCGTCTGGGCCTACGACTACGGGGCCCGGTCCAAGAGCCGCTGGCCCACCAAGCACGACAACATCCTGGTGTACGTCAAGAACCCGGAGCGCTACCACTTCGACGCCGAGGCCGTGGACCGCGAGCCCTACATGGCGCCGGGCATGGTCACCCCGGAAAAGGCCGCCCGCGGGAAGCTGCCCACGGACGTGTGGTGGCACACCATCGTCTCCCCCACCGGCAAGGAGAAGACCGGCTACCCGACGCAGAAGCCCGAGGGCATCCTGCGCCGCATCGTGGCCGCCAGCAGCCGGCCCGGCGACTGGGTGCTGGACTTCTTCGCCGGTTCCGGGACCACCGGCGCGGTCGCGGCCGCCTTGGGCCGGCGCTACGTGTGCGTGGACTCCAACCCGCAGGCGGTCAGGGTCATGGCCGACCGGCTCCCCGGCGCGAAGGTCTACCCGGCACGGCTGCGCCGGAGTTCGAAGGCCTGAGGGTTCAAAAGCCTGAGGGTTCAAAGAAGGCCCGGACATGCCCCGGCGCGGCCGCGCCGGGGCATGTCCGCCCTCCCGGGCCCCTTCCGGCCGGTCCGGGAGGGCGGGCAGGCCGCCGCTGGCGGGGCGGCTACTGGCTGGGCGGCGCGCTGGTGACCATCTCGCCGTCGGGCGCCACCACGTACCAGACGCCGTTGACGTCCTGGCCGAGCACATCGCCCGGCGCCGTGTCCTTGGCGTAGTAGTACAGCGGCATGCCGTCCAGCGTCAGGTGCTTGCGCCCGTCCGGACTGTCGATGGTGCCCACGGTCCCGGTCACCGACGGGTCGACCGCCGGCTCGTCCCCCGCGGCCACCGCGATTGGCCAGGCCTTCAGGCATTCGTCCGTGCAGGCGCTGGTCCCGGAGTCCTTGGTGTCCTTGGTGAAGTAGTAGAGCGTCATGCCCCTGCCGTCCACCACGATCTCCCCGAGCGGGGAATCGGCGGTCTTCAGGTCCACGGCCTCGGAGTCGGCCGCCGGCGGGCTCGTGGTACCGGGTGGCGGGGTGGAGGGGCCGATCGGGGTGCTGGTGGTGTTCCGGGGCTCGGGCTCCGTGCCGGGGGCGCAGCCGGCCAGTGCTGCCGACGCCGCCACCGCCAGCAGTGCCAGCGCCATAGAGGTCCTGTTCTGGGGACGATTCATGGGATGGATCCTTTCCCTGCGGAGGGGGCCGGTGCACCGGACCGGATGTTCGGGACCGCGCACCCCTGTTCTCCAAGACGCACAGGCCCCAAGGTTGGTTCAACGCGGCGTGGCTATGCTGCCGGTGTCCGCCGCGTTGCGCAAGGCCCTGCGGCGCCGCGCCCGGGGCGGTCCTGCGGCGCCCCGCCGCACCCCGGGGAGGTGGCACGTGCAACCGATGGAGCAGCAGCGATGCCCGGTAAGGCCCGATCCCCCGCACGGGTCAGCCCCGGACAGCGGCTTCGCGGAGCGGATCTACCGGGAGCACGGCGACGCGCTGCGCCGCTTCGTCCTGCGGGCCGGGCCCGACCCCTCCTGCGTCGAGGACATCGTCCAGGAAACGGTGCTGCGCGCGTGGCGGGCGGCGCCACGGATCACCGGCAGCCTGCGCGCCTACCTGTTCCGCACGGCGCGCAGCGCCATGGTGGACGCCTACCGCAGGTCGGCGGTCCGGCCCCCGCTGGTATCCATGGACGGCGGGGTGGACCTGCTGCCGGACGCGGCGGACCCGATCGAGGAGCTGCTGGGCCGGCTGCTCATGGAGGAGGCGCTGGGGCGCCTGAGCGCCGAACACCGGGAGGTCGTGGTGGCCCTGCACTACCGGCGCGAGACGCTGGTGGAGGCGGCCGAACGCCTCCGGATCCCGGTGGGCACGGTGAAGTCCCGGGCCCACTACGCTCTCCATACGCTCCGGACGGTGCTCGCCGCGATGGGGGTGGAACGCTGAACCGGCCGGCTTCCCGGCCCGGACGCCGTCCCGGGCTGCCGTCCTACAGCGCGGGCATGTTCACCGGCGCCGAGCCGGTGCCCGCCTCAAGGATCCGGGCCAGCATCTCCGGCGAGGTGGTGTTCTCCCCCAGCCGGTTGGGTTTGCCGGTGCCGTGGTAGTCGCTGGATCCGGTGACGATCAGCCCGCGCTCGGCGGCCAGCCGGCGCAGGTAGTCCCGGCCCGCCGCGGGGTTGTCGCGGTGGTCCACCTCCACCCCCAGCAGGCCCGCCCCAATCATGGCCTCGAACGTCTCCGGCCCCACGACGCGGCCGCGCTCGGAGGCCACCGGGTGCGCGAACACGGGCACCCCGCCGGCGTCGCGGACCAGCTTGACGGCCGCGACCGGATCCACGGCGTAGTGGCTCACGTAGTAGCGCGAGCGGGCGGTGAGCACGCTGGCGAACGCCTCGGAGCGGGTGGAGACCACGCCGGCGGTCACCAGCGCGTCGGCGATGTGGGGCCGGCCGATCGTCGCCCCGGGCACCGCGTGCCGGCTGACCAGGTCCCAGTCCACCGGGTAGTCCTCGGAGAGCAGCGCGACCATTCTGCGGGCCCGGTGCACGCGCGCGTCGCGGGCCTTGTTGATCTCCTCCAGCAGCCCCGGGTGCGTGGGATCGTGCAGGTACCCCAGCAGGTGAACGCTGATGCCCTCGGCGGTCTTGCAGGAAATCTCGATGCCGGGAACCAGCCCCATCCCGACCTCCCCGGCCGCGCAGGCCGCCTCGGCCCATCCGGCCGTCTGGTCGTGGTCGGTCAGTGCCAGGACGTCCAGCCCGGCAGCCTTGGCCGAGGCGACGACGCCGGCCGGGGGCTCGGTCCCGTCCGAGACGTGCGAGTGGGTGTGGAGATCGATCCGCATTGCCTAAGCGTAATAGGCGGGCGTAACGGGCGGGCGTAACGGTCGGGGCGCAGCCGGGGGCCGGTGCGGCCCTCTGGGCGGCCGGGACGGGCGTCGCTGGCGCCCGTCCCGCAGGGGCACGCCGCGGTGCCCCTGGCGGAAAGCCCATGGACCCCGAGGCCGCCTCTGCGAGAATGGAGGGGTGATGAGCGAACACACTGACACCCCCGGCAGCGGGCAGCCCCTCGAGGACCGCGTCAACAACCGGTCCCAAAAGCCGACGTCCAAGGCCTTCAAGGACTTCATGGCGTCCCACTGGGCCCAGGCCCCCACGCAGGCCCCGGCGCTGGACGCGGTGGCCCCCTACGCGGCCCGCCGCCGCCGCGCGCTTTCGGAGCGGTTCCCCGGCGAGCGCCTGGTGGTCCCGGCCGGACCGCTGAAGGTCCGTTCCAACGACACCGACTACCGCTTCCGCCCGCATTCGGCGTTCGCGCACCTGACCGGCCTGGGGCTGGACCACGAGCCCGAGGCGGTGCTGGTCCTGGAACCGACCGATCCGGGGGCCGGCGACGACGGAGGCCACCACGAGGCCACCCTCTATTTCCACCCGATGGCCGGACGCGACTCCGAGGAGTTCTACGCCAACGCCCGCAACGGCGAGTTCTGGATTGGCGCCCGCCCCACCCTGGCCGAGCTCAACGCCCGCCTCGGCCTCCGCACCGCGGACCTGAACGCGCTTGAGGTCGCGATCACCAAGGACGCCGGGGCCGTGGAATTCGGCGGCCTGCGCATCCGCCTGGTCCGCGACGTCGACCTGAACTGCGACGCCCTCGTGGACACCTCCCGCATCAACACCGGCGTGGACCTGGAACTCTCCGACGGCTTGGACGGCGAGCTGGCCGAGGCCCTCTCCGAGCTGCGCCTGGTCAAGGACGCGTGGGAGATTGAACAGATGCGCCTGTCTGTGGCCGCGACCGTCCGCGGCTTCCATGACGTGGTCAAGGCCCTCCCCCGCGCCATTGCCCACGACCGCGGCGAGCGCGTGGTCGAGGGCGCGTTCTTCGCCCGGGCCCGTGAGGAGGGCAACGACCTCGGTTACGACACCATCGCCGCGGCGGGCAACAACGCCACCGTGCTGCACTGGATCCGCAATAACGGAGCCGTGGTGCCGGGCGAGCTGCTGCTGCTCGATGCCGGCGTGGAGGCCGATTCGCTCTACACCGCCGACGTCACGCGCACCCTGCCGATCAGCGGCGGGTTCAGCGACGTCCAGCGCCGGATCTACCAGGCCGTGCTGGACGCGGCGGATGCGGCGTTCGCCGTGGCCAAGCCGGGCAACCGGTTCCGCGACCTGCACAAGGCCGCCGTCGAGGTCCTTGCCCGGCGCCTGGACGAGTGGGGCCTGCTGCCGGTTTCCCTCGAGGAGGCCCTCTCCGAGGACGGCCAGCACCACCGCCGCTGGATGCCCCACGGCACCAGCCACCACCTGGGGCTGGACGTGCACGACTGCGCGCAGGCCAAGCGCGACCTGTACCTGGACGGCGTGCTGGAGGAGGGCATGGTCTTCACGATCGAGCCCGGCCTGTACTTCAAGGCCGAGGACCTCGCCGTGCCCGAGGAGTACCGGGGTATCGGGGTGCGCATCGAGGACGACGTCCTGATCACCGCGCACGGCTGCGAAAACCTCACCTCCGCGCTGCCGCGCAGCCCGGAGGAGGTCGAGTCCTGGATGCGCGGAATCTACGCCGCCGAAGGCGAGTAGGCCCCACCCGGCCAAAGCGAAGCGCCCGTCCCTCCGTGAGGGGCGGGCGCTTCGCTTTGGCCCCACGGAGGGACGGGAAGTTCCCGAAGCGGCGGAGTTCCCGGAAACGGCGGAGTTCCCGGAAGCGGCTGGCCGGGGCCGGGCCTTTCAGGCCGCCGGTGCGCTTGCCGCCGGGCCTACTTGTTGGGGCGCTGGTCGGGGTGTTTGTCGGTGTGCCTGTCGGTGTGCCTGTCCGGGTGCGGTTCCGCGGACGGTTCGCCCCGTTCCGGGCCTGACTGGTCCCCGGTCCGGGACGGGTCCCCCACCGCGGACTGTTCTCCGTTCGGCGGCTGCTCTCCGTCCCGCGGCTGGTCTCCGTCCCGCGGCTGGTCTCCGTGCCGCGGCTGGGGAACCGCCTCCGGGGAGGCCTGGGGCGCGGCGGCCGGGGGCACGGCGGGCGGGGCGTCGATGCGGATGCCGAACTGCGGACGCCCGTCGGGAAGGTCACGGTAACCGCTGCTGCCGGGCCCCGGAGGGGACGGCTCCGCCCCAGCGGGCGGCACCGGGGAACCGGGGAACGGCGGCGGGCCGGCCGCCTGCGGCGGCGCCCAGGCCGGGGCGCTACGGTGGGCATCGACATGGCTCATCGGCAGCTTGGAGGCCATGGCCCGCGCGGCCGCGGCGTGCTCGAACGCGACCACGACGTCGTAACTGGTGGCCAACACCTGGCTGGAGGAGGCAAAGTCGCGCTTGCCCTTGCGGAAGGAATAACCGACCACCCCAAAGATCATCCAGATGGCCATGCCCAAGCCCACCGCGGACACCAGCTGCATGGGGTTGGAGGCCGAGGACCCGAAGATGCTCAGGATGAGTCCGACGAACAGGCCGAACATCGCTCCTTGGGCGGCGCCGGCGAGGGCGACCTTCGGGTAGCTCAGCTTGGCGGTGACGTGCTCGACCGTCTTGAGGTCGTTGCCGACGATCGTGACGCTGGCGACCGGGAAATCGTTGTCCGCAAGGTAGTCGACGACCTTCTGCGCGTCCAGGTAGGACTGGTAGCGCCCCAGCAGTTCGCCACGCGGCAGCCCGTTGGGCAGCCCTTTGGACGAGGCGGCGTTCGTTGGAGGACCGAATAGGGAGGACATGGGTCCATTGTGCCTTGCGGGAGCCCAATCGGGCGCCTCTTATCGCTGCGGGTGAACCGGACGGAGGCCGAGGCCGCGGGCGCGGCGGCACGCCCGCACGTGCCGCGGGATGCGCGGAAGGGAACGGCGGTGCCGGTCCTGCGGGCAGGCAGTAGCCTAGGGGGGTGAGCAGCTCTTCGAACAAGGTTTTCATTGCGCGCCTGCTCGGCCTTGACGTTTTCGACCCCTTGGGCGACCGGCTGGGCCGGCTGCGCGACGTCGTGGTCTTCGACCGGGGCCCTTCCAGGCCGGCGCAATGCGTCGGCATCGTGGTGGAGGTCCCCGGCCGGAAGCGCGTGTTCGTACCCATGACCCGCATCCAGGCCATGGAACCCAGCCAGATTATCTGCTCCGGGCTGGTCAACCTGCGCCGCTTCCAGCAGCGCGGGGCGGAATCGCTGGCGGCGGCCGAACTGTTCGACCGCCGCGTGTCCTTCAAGGACGGCAGCGGCAACGGCGTCGTGGAGGACATCGGCCTGGAGCGCCAGCGCAACGGCGACTGGACGGTGGCCGAATACTTCGTGCGCCGCGGCGAGCCCGGCGGTTTCCGCGCGCTGCGCCGGCTGGCCCGGGGCGAACGCGTGCTGGTGCGCTGGGACGAGGTCGTGCGCGGGCAAACGCAGGAGCCGCAGGCGGCCACCCAGTTCGTGGCCGCCAACGAGGAGCTCAAGCCCGCGGACTTCGCCGAGGCCCTGCACGAGATGAGCGACAAGCGCCGCGTGGAGGTCGCCACCGAACTCCAGGACGACCGCCTCGCCGACGTGCTTCCCGAGCTTCCCGACGACGAGCAGGTGCAGATCCTCTCCTCGCTGGATATGGAGCGCGCCGCCGACGTCCTCGAGGAGATGGACCCGGACGACGCCGCCGACCTGCTCGCCGAGCTCAGCCACGAGCAGCAGGAAGCCCTGCTGGAGCTGATGGAGCCGGACGAGGCCAACGACGTGCGGCGCCTGCTTGAATACGAGGAGAACACGGCCGGATCGATGATGACCCCGGTGCCGGTGATCCTGCCTCCGGAGGCGACCGTCGCCGAGGCCCTGGCCTCGGTGCGGCGCGAGGAGCTCAGCCCGGCGCTGGCCTCGACCGTGTTCGTCTGCCGTCCGCCCCTGGAGACCCCCACCGGACGCTACCTGGGCGTGGTGCACATCCAGGCCCTGTTGCGCTGCGCCCCGCCCGAGGCCCTGGGCTCGATCCTGGACTCGGACCTGGAGCCGGTTTCCGACCTTGCCGATATCAGCGAGGTTTCCCGGCGGCTGGCCACCTACAACCTGACGTCCCTGCCGGTGGTCAACCACGCGGGCCGGCTGGTGGGTGCGGTGACGGTGGACGACGTCCTGGACCATCTCCTGCCGGAGGACTGGCGCACGCATGACGGCGACGACAAGCTGACGGGAGGCCGTGCACATGGCTGACAAGACCACCAGGCACAGCGCCTCCTCCTCGGCGTCGGGCTTGGACACGCCACTGAGCGCAAAGGACCGGTTCTGGCCGCGCTTCTCCCCCAACCCGGACCTGTTTGGCTCGGCCACGGAAAAGTTCGCCCGTTTCATGGGAACCCCCGCGTTCCTGTTGTGGATGACGGTCTTCTGCGTGGCCTGGCTCGCCTGGAACACGTGGGGCCCCGAGCAGTACCGTTTCGACAGCGCCGTGCTGGGCTTCACCGCGCTGACCCTGATGCTCTCGCTGCAGGCCTCCTACGCCGCTCCCCTGCTGCTTCTGGCGCAGAACCGCCAGGACGACCGTGACCGCGTCTCCCTGACGGAGGACCGGAACCGGGCGGAACGGAACCTGCACGACACCGAATACCTCACCCGCGAGCTGGCCGCGCTGCGCATCGCCCTGCGCGACGTCGCCACGCGCGACTACGTGCGCAGCGAACTGCGCTCGGCGCTGGAGGAGCTGCTCGAGGCGAACGACGGCGAGGAGATCCGCCTGCGCGGCCGGGCTCCGCGCAAGCGCGAAAAGGTTTCCGAGGCGACCACCCAGCTTACCCAGGTGTCCCGCAAGGCGGACTACGCCGGCCGCAAGCCCAGCGGGTCCGGCAAGCGGGCCGCCGCCCCCGGAAAGCACACAGCGGATCCAACGGCAGGGGTGGGCCCCGGCGCCGGGACGGGACCCGGCGTCCGCCCGGACTCCACGACCCCCAGGGCAGGCGAGATGAGGGATGATGCCCCGAGGCAATCCGATGCCTGAGGACTCCGCCCTGGACCCCGCCGCATCCAACCCCACACCATCCAATCCCACCCCCTCCCCTGCCACCGCGTCCAGTCCCATGGCGTCCAATCCCTCCGGTGAGGACCTTGCCGGACGGGTGCGCGCGGCGCTGGCCGCCGTGCAGGACCCGGAGTTGCGCCGCCCCATCACCGAGCTGGGCATGGTCGACGCCGTCGCCGTCGCGGCCGACGGCACTGCCACCGTCCGGGTGCTGCTGACCGTGTCCGGCTGCCCGCTGCGCACCACGATCGTCGACGACGTCACGGCCGCGGCCGGGACGGTGGAGGGCGTCGGAGCGGTGCGGGTGGACGTGGGTGTGATGACCCCCGAACAGCGTGCACAGCTGAAAGAGGGCCTGCGCACGCGCGCCGTTCCGTTCGGCGCCCCGGGATCGCTGACTCGCGTGATCGGCGTGGCCAGCGGCAAGGGCGGTGTCGGAAAGTCCAGCCTGACGGTGAACCTCGCCTGCGCCATGGCCGCGGACGGGTTGCGCGTGGGCATCATCGACGCCGATGTGCTGGGCTTCTCCGTCCCCGGCCTGATGGGTATCACCCAGGCCCCGACGCGGGTGGACGAGATGATCCTGCCTCCGGTGGCCTACGGGGTGAAGGTGATCTCGATCGGCATGTTCGTCCAGGGCAACCAGCCGGTTATCTGGCGCGGGCCCATGCTGCACCGGGCCCTGGAGCAGTTCCTGACGGACGTTCACTTTGGGGACCTGGACGTGCTGCTGCTGGATCTGCCCCCGGGCACCGGCGACGTGGCCATCTCCATGTCCCAACTGCTGCCCGGCTCGAGCCTGCTGGTGGTCACCACGCCGCAGTCGGCCGCCGCCGAGGTGGCTGTGCGCGCCGGTTCGGTGGCCACCCAGACCGGCCAGGAGGTCCTGGGCGTCGTGGAGAACATGTCCTGGCTTGAGCTGCCCGACGGCACCCGGATGGAGCCTTTCGGCTCCGGGGGCGGTGCCCGCCTGGCTGCCCGGCTCTCCGAGATCCTGGGCACCCCCGTCCCCCTGCTGGGAAGCATCCCGCTGGAGCCGCGGTTGCGGGAGGGCGGGGATGACGGCGTGCCGATCGTCGTGTCCGCCCCGGACTCGGCGGCCGCGGCGGAACTGCGCGCGATTGCCCGTACGCTCGCCAGCCGTCCCCGCGGCCTGGCCGGCCTGCCGCTGGGCATCACCCCGACGCGCCCGGACCCGGCCCCCTAAAACGCGGAGCACAAGAACGGGAGGGGTACCGGCATGCAGCCCGGGCCGGACGGAAAACGCCGCCGCTCCCCTCAGGGAGCGGCGGCGTTCGCAGGCCAGGGGGCGCGTGCCGCTGGATCAGGTGGCCCCGGAGTCAGGTGGCCGCAGAGTCAGGTGGCCTCAGAGTCAGGTGGCCTCAGAGTCGAAGGGCGGCGCTTCGCCGGGCTCCAGCTGCCGCTCGGCCTGCCGGCGGGCGGGGACCCGCGGGGCCACCGCCGGCTGGGGGCTTTCCTTCGCGGCGGAGACGGCGTCGTCGAAGTCGTCCAGCAGCGCTTCCTTGATGATTTTGCGCGGGTCGTACTGCCGCGGGTCGAGCTTGCGCCAGTCAATGTCCGCGATCTCGTCGCCGACTTCCTCGCGCAGCTGCTCCTTGGCGCCGGCTGCCATGCGGCGCACTTCCTTGACCAGCCGCGCAAGCTGCTGGGCATACGCCGGCAGCTTGTCGGGTCCCAAAATCAGGACCGCGAGCACGGCGAGCACCAGGAACTCGCCACCGTTAATTCCAAACACGTTATGAGAGTACCTGCTCGCCGCGTGCGCCCGGCATTCGCCGTACCGGATGGCCGGTGCGCCGGGCGCTGTTTCGGACCGGCGCACCGGGAGCGGCGGCTCCGTGTCCTGCCGCCGGTGTCACTGCTCGATGTCCACAACCGTGAGCTTGGCCAGCCCGCGGCCGATGCGTTCCAGCGGGGGTTGTTCCTCCAGGCCCCGGGCGTCCAGCCGAGCGTGTTCGGTCACCACGATCCGGCGCAGCAGGGCCCGGGTCCTGCCCTTGTCCAGCGTCGAGGCGACCTCGTACTCGGCGGATTCCATGACCAGGACCGAATGCCCGTCCGCGCCGGTCTCGACGGTAGCGACCTCGCTGGCGGCGTTCAGCGCCATGCTCGGGGTCCCGGAGGACGCGGTCCCGGCGGTGGCCGGATCCCGGCGCCGCTCCGTCACCACGGCGGTGCCCCCCGGCCCGGCCAGCTCCAGGGTCAGCTCCGGCACACCCTCCACCACGGCGCCCCGGGCGCCGGTCAGGGCCAGGCCGAAGGCGGCGAACTGCGGGCAGTTCCAGCCGGCCTCGCGCAGCCGCTGCAGGTCTTCTTCCTTGAGCGGGATGCCTGCCTCGGTCCAGCCTCCGGCCACGGAGGTTGCAGAAGCCGCGCGCCCGCCCTCCGGCTCGCCCAGCACCCACGCCACTCCGGCGGTCGCGGTGACCGAGCCGATCGCCAGGGCACAGGCCAGCGCCGGCAGCAGGGAGCGCCAGCGCGCGGACGGGGGCTGCGCCGGTTCGCCTGCCCCCGCGGCGCCGAACTCCGAGGTCCGCACCAAGCGGTTGAGCAGCTCCGCCCCGGGGGCGGGAGCGGAACCCCGGGAGGCCGAAAGAGCGTCAAGCCGCCGCATGAGCCGCCGCCCGTCCTGGACCAGGACGCCGCAGCTGTGGCAGCGCCGCAGGTGCTCCTCGAAGACGCTCCTGCGTGCTTCGGGAAGCTCCCCGTCCAGGTACGCGTCGACCCAACGCCGATAGCGGTGCATGCGCTAGTGGGCCTGCGGAAGGGCCCGCCCCGCCTTGGGCAGGGACACCGTCAGGCGTGCGGGGTTGCGGTGGGCGAGCTTCTCGCGCAGCAGGGACCGGCCGCGGTGGATGCGCGAGCGGACGGTTCCGAGCTTCACGCCCAGCACGGCTGAGACTTCCTCGTAGGACAGTCCCTCGAGGTCGCACAGCACCACGGCGGCGCGGAAGTCCGGCGGCAGGTCCTCGAGGGCGCGCTGGACGTCCACGTCCAGGTTGTTAAACTCGAAGCTGCGTTCTGGGCCGGGGTCGGTTCCCGGAACGCGGGCCTCCGCGTCCTCGGCGAACGCATCGAACCGGATGCGGGTGCGCCGCCGCGCCTGGTCCAGGAACAGGTTGGTGGTGATCCGGTGGATCCAGCCGTCGATGGTTCCGGGCGTGAAGTTGTGCAGCGACCTGAAAACCCGGACGAACGTTTCCTGGGTGAGGTCTTCGGCGTCCGGCCGGTTGCCGGTGAGCCGGTAGGCCAGGCGGTAGACCTTGGGCGAATGCCGTTCCACAATTTCATCCCAGCCGGGCACGGCGCCGGCCGGGTCGGCGGGAACTGGAGTGCTGGATTGGGCGTTCACGTCCCCAATTTTGGCGGACCAGTCTGTGAACAAGCTGAACAGCCGCTCGGCGGTTCCCCCATCTCCCTTCCCCCCGGCCACTAGGATGGGAACGGGTCCCCGAGCCCGTTCCCTCCCCTCGATCCCGAAGGAACCCGCCCCAGCCATGAGCGCCGACAAGCAAAGCAGCTGGTCCTACACCGAAGCCTTGCCCGAGGAGGACGAGGTCCTGTTGCGCGCGCGCGAACGCGGGCACGAACTGGGGGTGCTGCCGGTGGGTGCCGGAACCGCGGCGCTGCTCACGGTCCTGGCGGCGTCCTCGCAGGCGCGCACCGCCGTGGAAGTCGGCTCCGGGGTGGGCGTCTCCGGGGTCAGCCTGCTCCGCGGGCTGGGACCCCGTTCGGTCCTGACCACCATCGACATCGACGTGGACCACCTGCACGCGGCCCGCGAGGCCTACCTGGAGGCCGGCATCGCGGCCAACCGCACCCGCACCATCGCCGGGCGGGCCCAGGACGTGCTGCCGCGGCTGACCGACGCCGCCTACGACCTGGTGTTCATTGACGCGGATAAGGCCAACCTGGTGCGCTACGTGGAGCAGGGAGCCCGGTTGCTGCGCCGTGGCGGAACGCTGCTGGTCCACGACGCCCTCGACCAGGACCGGGTCCCGCAGCCGGCCATTCGCCGGCCCACCACGGTGGCGGCCCGGATGGTCCTGCGGATGCTGCGCGACCGGGACGACTTCGTCACCGCCACGGTCCCCACCGGCACCGGGCTGCTGCTGGCCACCAAGGTCCGCTAGCGCGGGACAGCCCCTGCCGCCCCGGCCACCGCACGCGGAAGGCCCGGGAGCAACCGCCCCCGGGCCTTCGGAAACACCTTGGCGCTTCTAGTCCTTGGCGCCTTTAGTCCTTGGCGCCTCTACTCCGTGACGCCCACGAGGCATTCGCGCAGCTGCGCGGCCTCATCCGCATTCAGTTCGACCACGAGGCGGCCGCCACCGTCGATCGGTACGCGCATGATCAGGCTACGGCCTTCCTTGGTGACCTCCATGGGGCCATCCCCGGTACGCGGTTTCATCGCAGCCATTGGCGCAGTGTCCCTTCCCTCTGTGAAGCGGAGCGGGCCCCGCTGGTCGGTCTCGAGCAGCATCCCCGCAAGTGGGAATGCGTTCAGCTTGCACTTCACATTATCCCGGAGTTTCGCGCGTGCCGCTAATCACACGCCGGTTCCGCGCGTCGCCAGTTCCGCATGAAGGCGTTCGATCTCCCCGCCCAGCACCCCGAGCACCTCGTCGACCTGGTCCGCACGGTACCCGCGCAACCCCACCGCAAAGCGGACTTTCTCGATGTCCGACGCCCTCGGGCGGGCGGGCAGCAGGACCGGCGGCAGCGACGGGACCGGCTCCACCAGGCCAACCAGCAGGCCGCGGCCGGCATCTTCGGGCACCGCGGCGGTGCGCCGCCTTCCGGACAGGGCAAAGACGGTTCCGCCCAGCACGAGGACCGCGACGAAGAGCAGGCCGATTTCCACCGTGCCCTCTCCTACGGGTTGTGGTGGTGGGCGGCGCCCTCCGCCACGATGCGCACCGCTTCGGCCGGGTCGTCCGTGATCCGGATCAGGTCGACGTCGGAGGGCGAAATGGTCCCCTCCCCGACCAGCGTGGTCCGGATCCACTCCAGCAGCGGTCCCCAGTAGTCGGTGCCGACCAGGACGATCGGGAAGCTGGTGACCTTCTGCGTCTGGACCAGGGTGAGCGCCTCGAAGAACTCGTCCAGGGTGCCGAACCCGCCGGGCAGGACGACGAAACCCTGCGAATACTTCACGAACATTGTCTTGCGGGCAAAGAAGTACCGGAAGTTGATCCCGATATCGACCCACTCGTTCATGCCGGTCTCGAAGGGCAGTTCGATGCCCAGGCCCACCGAGGTTCCCCCGCCCTTGAAGGCACCCTTGTTGGCCGCTTCCATGGCTCCCGGACCGCCTCCGGTGATGACGGCGAACCCGGCCTCGACCAGCCGCTTGCCGATCTCCTGCGCCTGCCGGTAGCGCGGCGACTGGCGCTCGGCCCGGGCGGAGCCGAACACGCTCACCGCCGGGCCCAGGTCGGCCAGCGTCCCGAACCCTTCCACGAACTCGGCCTGGATGCGCAGCACCCGCCACGGGTCGGTGTGGGTGAAGTCCTTGAACTCCTTGGTGTCCAGCAGGTAGCTGTCAGCCTGCGGCGCCCTGGCCCGGCTGCGGCGCAGGACCACCGACCCTTTGGGCCGGCCATGGCTCGGGACGGGCTCTTCGAAAGGTTCGGTGTCATCTTGGCGTAGCATGCACACAGCCTAGTCCTCCTCGGTGCTCCCGCAACCGGCTTTTTCCCGTATCAAGAATTTGTGTTGTCCCCGGGGACCCCTTGTGAAAGCGCCGATGATGGCTAAGGGTCGGACTATGAGCACAGAACCCCAAACCGGCGGACGGGTCGCGGACGGGTCGCCGGTCGTCCGGTTGGCGAACGTCAACAAGCACTACGGCCCCCTGCATGTCCTCAAGGACATCAACCTCGAAGTTGCCAAGGGTGAGGTGGTGGTGGTCCTGGGCCCCTCCGGCTCGGGCAAGTCCACGCTCTGCCGGGCCATCAACCGCCTGGAGACCATCGACTCGGGCGAGATCTACATCGACGGCAAGAAGCTGCCCGCAGAGGGCAAGGAACTGGCCCGGCTCCGGGCCGACGTCGGCATGGTCTTCCAGTCGTTCAACCTGTTTGCCCACAAGTCGATCCTCGACAACGTCACGCTGGGTCCGATCAAGGTCAAGGGCCTGCCGAAGGATGAGGCCCGCAAGCAGGCCCTGGTGCTGCTTGAGCGGGTCGGGGTGGCCAACCAGAAGGACAAGCTGCCCGCCCAGCTCTCCGGCGGCCAGCAGCAGCGCGTCGCCATTGCCCGGGCCCTGGCGATGGCGCCCAAGGTAATGCTCTTCGACGAACCCACCTCGGCCCTGGACCCGGAGATGATCAACGAGGTCCTGGACACCATGATCACGCTGGCCAAGGAGGGCATGACGATGATCGTCGTCACCCATGAGATGGGCTTCGCGCGCAAGGCAGCGGACCGCGTCGTGTTCATGGACGCCGGGCAGATCGTCGAACAGGCCGCCCCGGAAACGTTCTTCACCAACCCGCGAAGCGACCGCGCCAGGGACTTCCTCAGCAAGCTGATCACTCACTAGCACCGCGGCCCGGCCGACCTGGCGGGGCCACAACCGAAGGAGAACACATGCGTCACCCACGCATCGCACTCGCCGGCATGGCGGCGGTCGCCGCCCTCGCGCTCACCGCCTGCGGCGGAGGAGGGGGATCCGGGGAACCGTCGGACACGATCAGGATCGGCATCAAGTTCGACCAGCCCGGGCTGGGGTTCAAGAGCGGCGACACCTACACGGGCTTCGACGTCGACGTGGCCAAGTACGTGGCCAATGAGCTCGGATTCCCCGAGGACAAGATCGAGTGGGTCTCCACCCCGTCGGCGAACCGCGAAACGGCCCTGCAGAACAACCAGGTGGACATGATCTTCGCGACTTACTCAATCACCGACACGCGCAAGCAGTCCGTGGCGTTCGCCGGGCCCTACTTCGTTGCCGGGCAGGACCTGCTGGTGCCCATGGACAGCGACATCGCCGGCCCCGAGGACCTCAACGGGAAGACCCTCTGCTCGGTCACCGGCTCCACCTCCGCCCAGAAGGTGAAGGATACCTACGCCGCTTCCGTGAACCTGCAGGAGCTTCCCGGGTACGCCGAGTGCGTGACCGCCATGGAGGGCGGCGCCATCGATGCGGTGACCACCGATGACATCATCCTCGCGGGCCTGGCCGCGCAGCCGGCCTACCAGGGCAAGTTCAAGGTCGTGGGGGCGCCGTTCAGCGAGGAGCGCTACGGCGTGGGGCTGAACAAGGACTCCGACCGGTGCGAGGCCATCAACACCGCCATCGGCAAGATGATCAGCTCCGGGGAGTGGGAGAAGGCCCTGACCAAGAACACCGAAGGGACCGGCTACACCCCCAGCGACCTGAACCCGCCGGCCCAGGATCCGTGCGCCTAGCGGCGACTGCCGACCTCCGCCACGGCACTCCGCGGGGCCCCCGCCGGGGGCCCCGCGGCCTCCATCGACCAGGGTGCGCACCGCCCCCGACAATCGAGGCAGACCATGGACAACTACCTGTCCCTTTTCACCGAATACAACATCGCGGCGGCGTTTTGGGTCAACATCCAACTGACCTTCTGGGCCGCGCTGATCTCGCTTGCCATCGGCACGGTGCTCGCCCTGATGCGCATCTCCCCGGTGCCCAGCTTCGAGGCCATCGGCGCCGCCTACGTGACCATCTTCCGCAACACCCCGCTGACCATCATCATCCTTTTCGGGGTGCTGGCGCTGTTCAACCAGTTGGGGTTCACGCTCAGCCCCAACTTCAACGAGAACTTCTTCCGGATGGCCGTGATGGGCCTGGCGATCTACCACGCCGCCTTCGTCTGCGAGGCGATCCGCTCGGGCGTCAACACGGTTCCGGTGGGCCAGGCCGAAGCGGCCCGGGCCATCGGCCTCGGGTTCCTGCCCGCGGCCCGGTTGATCATCCTGCCGCAGGCGTTCCGCGGCGCGGTCGTGCCGCTGGGCAACGTGCTGATCGCGCTGATCAAGAACACCACGGTTGCCAGCGTCGGCTCGGTGGCCGTGGAGGCCTCCTCGGTCATGAAGACGGCCCTGGAGTTCCGCGGGGACATCATCATCCCGATCTTCCTCACCTTTGCGCTGGGCTTCGTACTCATCGTCATCCCGGTCGGCCTGCTGACCACGTGGCTTTCCAGGAAAATGGCGGTGGCCCGATGAGCGCGTCCGTACTGTTCGACGCCCCCGGCCCCAAGGGCCGCCGCCGGATCCTGATCGCCAACGTGGTGGGCGCCCTCATCATCGCCTGGCTCATTTTCCTGGTCGTTTCGGGCCTGGCGGGCAAGGGCCAGATGAGCCCGGACAAGTGGGCCCCGCTGTTCACCTCCAACGCGTGGACCAATTTCTTCCTGCCGGGCCTGACCAACACGCTGAAGGCCGCGGCGGTGTCGATCGTGCTGTCCGTGGCGTTCGGCCTGATCTTCGGCCTCGGCCGGCTCTCCGAGCACAAGGCCTGGAACTGGACCTCCGCGGTGGTCGTCGAGTTCTTCCGCGCCGTGCCGGTGCTGCTGATGATGGTCTTCTTCAACATCTTCTTCGCCCGCTCGGGCCTGGTGCCCGGCAGCGAGGCCCCGTTCTGGGCCGTGGTGGTCGCGCTGACCCTCTACAACGGGTCCGTGGTTGCGGAGCTGGTCCGTTCCGGGGTCCACAACCTGCCCAAGGGCCAGCGGGAGGCCGGCATCGCGATTGGCCTCACCCACAGCCAGTCACTGCGCCTGGTGGAGGTTCCGCAGGCCCTGGTATCCATGCTGCCGGCGCTGATCGGCCAGTGCGTGGTCATCCTGAAGGACTCGGCGCTGGGCTACATCATCGGCTACACGGAGTTCCTGTTCTACTCGCGCACCTTCGGCGCGGCCAACGCGAACACGCTGCAGGGACTGCTGCTGGCCGCGGCCGTGTTCATCCTCATCAACTACACGCTGACCAAGCTGGCCGAATGGGTCTCGCGCCGGCTCGGCAGCCGCGGGCCGCGGCGCACCACGCCCGGGGAGCCGGCCGCCGTCGGACTGCCGGTGGGCCTGCCCGGTCTCCCGGACACCGACGCCGACGCCGGCCCCCGGCGCTAGCCCCGCCCGCCTGCTGCAGGCGGGCGGGGCCGGCAGCCTAGGCGGCGAGCCAGCGGAGCAGCGCGTCCAGGCAGTCGCGGACCGCCTGCGCGGGGACATGCTCGTTGTCGGTGTGGGCCAGCAACGCGTCCCCGGGGCCGAAGTTCACCGCCGGAATACCCAGCTCGGAGAAGCGGGCCACATCGGTCCAGCCGTACTTGGGCTTCGGGGCGGCCCCCACCGCCGCCACGAAGGCGGCCGCGGCGGGGTGGTTCAGCCCCGGGCGGGCTCCGGGGGCCCCATCGGTACGCACGATCTCGAAGCCCTCCAGCAGCGCGCGCACGTACTCCTCGGCCTCGGCCAGCGTCTTGTCCGGGGCGAACCGGTAGTTGATCTCCACCTCGCAGGCGTCCGGGATGACGTTGCCGGCAATGCCGCCGCTGATGCGTACCGCGTTGAGCGACTCGCGGTACTCGAGCCCGTCCACGGACACGGTTGCGGGCTCGTGCGCGGCAAGGCGGGCCAGCACGGGGGCCGCGGCATGGATCGCGTTCGATCCCATCCAGGCGCGGGCCGAATGCGCCGCCAGCCCGCGGGTGGTGACGCGGAAGCGGCTGGTTCCGTTACAGCCGCCCTCGACGGTGCCGTCCGTGGGTTCAAGCAGGATCGCAAAGTCCCCCCCGAGCAGCTCGGGGCTGTTGCGGACCAGCCGGCCCAGCCCCGACTTGGACCCCTCGACCTCCTCGTGGTCGTAGAAGACGAAAGTCAGGTCGCGGGTGGGGGCAGTCAGCGCGGCGGCCAGCGCCAGCTGCACGGCGACCCCGCCCTTCATGTCGGTGGCCCCGCGCCCGTACAGGATCTCGCCGTCCCACTGCGAGGGCACGGTGCCGCGGGAGCCGGGAGCGCTCGGCAGCGGGACGGTGTCCAGGTGGCCGGCCAGGATCACGCGCTCGGCGCGACCCAGCTCGGTGCGCGCGACAATCGAGTCGCCGTCGCGGTGCACGCTCAGGTGCGGCAGCGCCCGCAGGGCGTCCTCGACCAGGTCGGCGAGGACACGCTCGTTGCCTGAGACGGAATCGACGTCGATCAGCGCGGCGGCGAGCGCGGCGACGTCGCCCGCCAGGTCGAGCGGGGCGGGGACGGAGGGCACGGGGAAGGCGGAAGTCACCCGCCCAGCCTAGCCGCCGAGGGCCCCGCGTCGAGCGAAGCGAGGCGTGGGAGGCGGAAACGCGCCAACCCCGCTCCCCCGGCTACCATGGGAGGCATGACTACCGCAGATGCCCAGCACAGCCCTGCCCAAAATCCCGTCCGCCTGGCTTCCGGCCACGGCCTGGCCACCCTTGCCGCTGACGGCACCGTCCTTGACGCCTGGTTCCCGGCCCCGGCCCTCGGCCCGCTGTCCGGCGCCGAGCAGCTTGCCGGCGAACTGAAGGCCGTGGCCGCGGACGACGCCGACCGCGGGACCACGCAGTCCGTGGTCTCCCTGGAGGTCGACCTGGACGTCGCCCCGGCGGATTCCGCCGATGCCTGGCTGCGCCTGCACCTGCTCTCCCACCGCCTGGTGGCCCCGAACTCGCAGAACCTGGACGGCATCTTCGGACTGCTGGCCAACGTCGTGTGGACCAACTTCGGCCCGTGCGCCGTGGACGGCTTCGAGGCCACCCGCCTGAAGCTGCGCAAGCGCGGCGCCGTGACCGTGTACGGCGTGGACAAGTTCCCGCGCATGGTCGACTATGTGATGCCATCCGGCGTGCGCATCGCCGATGCGGGACGCGTCCGCCTGGGCGCGCACCTGGCGCCGGGCACCACCGTCATGCACGAGGGGTTCGTGAACTTCAACGCCGGAACCCTGGGCACCTCCATGGTCGAGGGCCGCATCTCCGCCTCCGTGGTGGTCGGCGACGGCTCCGACGTCGGCGGTGGCGCCTCCATCATGGGCACCCTCTCCGGTGGCGGCAAGGAACGGATCGTCGTGGGCGAGCGGGTCCTGCTGGGAGCCAACTCCGGCATCGGCATCTCCATCGGCGACGACTGCGTCGTCGAGGCCGGACTCTACGTCACGGCGGGCACGCGCGTGGTGCTGGGCGAACGGACGGTCAAGGCGCTGGAGCTCTCCGGCGTCCCGAACCTGCTCTTCCGCCGCAACTCCCTCACCGGCGCGGTGGAGGCCCTGCCGCGGCTGGGCCAGACCGTGGAACTGAACTCCGCGCTGCATGCCAACTGACGCACGGGAAACCGTCTTCGCGCTTGCTTCCGGGTCCGGCCACGGCCCCGGAAGCGGGCGCAGCCCGCGGACCCGCCGGCAACGGCTGGTCCGCACCCTTGTTGCGCTCGGGCTGTGCGTGGGCGTCGTGGGTGGCGGGGCATTCGCCGCGGCCCTCTTCCTGGAGCGCGAGGAAACCCTGGTGCGCGAGCACTGCACCGCCGTCGTCGGAACCGACGAGCACCGCCTGGATCCCGAGCAGGCCGCCAACGCGGCCCTGATCGCCGCCGTGTCCGTCCGCCGCGGCCTGCCCGCGCGGGCGGCAACGATCGGCATCGCCACCGCCGTGCAGGAATCGAAGCTGCGCAACATCGACTACGGGGACACCGCGGGCCCCGATTCGCGCGGGCTGTTCCAGCAGCGCCCCTCCCAGGGCTGGGGCACCGAGGCCCAGGTCATGGACCCGATCTATGCGGCGAACCGCTTTTACGCGGAACTGGAGACGTTCGACTACCGCGCGATGGAGGTCACCGAGGCCGCCCAGAAGGTCCAGCGCAGCGCTTACCCGCGGGCGTATGCCGATCACGAGCCGGAGGGCCGGGCCTACGCCTCGGCCCTGACCGGCAACTCCCCCGCGGCCCTGAACTGCGTGCTGCGCCGCGCCGACGGAGCCGGGAACGCGGACGCTCTGGTGGCCTCCCTCGAGGCCGCTTTCGGCAACCTGGACACCACGGTCGACGGGCGCAGCGTGACCGTGCGGGCTCCGGGCAAACGCGGCTGGGCCGTGGCCCAGTGGGCGGTGGCCACCGCCGACCAGCACCAGACGACGGCGGTGGGCAACGCCGGACTGGTGTGGAACCGCGCCGAGAAGGGCTGGGTCACGGCCGCGACCACCGACGGCGCCGTGGTCATCACCGTCGTCGCGGGGACCTAGGCACCGGGGCGGGCTCAAACCAGCAGGTCGACCACCGGCTGCAGGTAGGACCGGAAAAGCCCCTCGTCACGCGGCAGGTCCCGGCTCAGGATCACGGTGGCGGGCTCGACGAACCACGCCCGCGGTTCGGCCAGGGGCAACTCCAGCAGGGCCAGCCTGAATGGAGGGGCCGCCCGGTCCACCTCAAGCTCGCGGTCCTGGATCATGCGTTCCACCAGGTCCCGGCCCCGCGTGGCGGGCACCGCTCCATTGCCGCGGTATTCCTCCAGGCGCTCGCGCGTCCAGTCGAAGGCGGCCCCGTAGTGCGCCCGCAGCAGGTGCTGCAGCGTGGGCGAGTCGTTGAACCTTCCGAAGGCGGGCGCATCCAGCGCTCCGGCCAGCTCCTGCGCCTGGGCGGCGGCGGAACTGCCGAGGTTCCCGTCGCTGCGCAGCAGGCGGTGCCACCAGCGCTGCCACTCCTGGCGCAGCTCGGCGGCGGCATGGGGACCGATTTCCGCCGCGGCGGCCGGCTTGACGGGCGGGTCGAGCGGGCACAGCACCGGGTGCCCCACCGGATTGATTTGTGCCAGGTCGCGCAGGTACAGGGCCAGCAGCATCTGTCCATGCATGCCCGCCGCCACCTGCCAGCCGCACCCTTGGCTGTGGGACATAGAGCAGGCCTTTCTCGAAAGGGCTCCCACATCAAGGGTAGCCCCGATCGCGGCCGTTGGTGCCGGCAAACGCGAAAGGCCGCATCCCCTGCAGGGGATGCGGCCTTTCAGGCGCCGGTCCGGAGCGCGGGTCCTAGACCGGGTAGTTGCGCTCGGCCTCGCCCACGTACAGCTGGCGCGGGCGGCCGATCTTCATTTCCGGGTCCTGGATCATCTCGCGCCATTGGGCGATCCAGCCCGGCAGGCGGCCGATCGCGAACAGCACGGTGAACATCTTCTCCGGGAAGCCCATGGCCTTGTAGATCAGGCCGGTGTAGAAGTCGACGTTCGGGTACAGCTTGCGCTGGATGAAGTAGTCGTCGGCGAGGGCCTTCTCCTCCAGGCGCATGGCGATGTCGAGGAGTTCGTCGTTGCCGCCGAGCTTGCCCAGGATCTCGTGGGCGGTCTTCTTGATGATCTTGGCGCGCGGGTCGTAGTTCTTGTACACGCGGTGGCCGAAGCCCATCAGGCGGACGCCGTCCTCCTTGTTCTTGACCTTGTCCATGAAGACTTCCGGCTTCATGCCCTCGGCCTGGATCTGGCGCAGCATCTTCAGCACAGCCTCGTTGGCGCCGCCGTGGGCGGGGCCGAACAGGGCGTTGATGCCTGCGGAGACCGAGGCGAAGAGGTTCGCGTTGGAGGAACCGACCAGGCGGACGGTGGAGGTGGAACAGTTCTGCTCGTGGTCGGCGTGCAGGACCAGCAGCAGGTCCAGGGCCTTGACGACCTCGGGATCGACCTCGTAGCGCTCGGCCGGGTTGCCGAAGTTCAGGCGCATGAAGTTCTCCACGATGCTCATGGAGTTGTCCGGGTACAGCAGGGCCTGCCCGATGGACTTCTTGTGCGCGTAGGCCGCGATGACCGGCACCTTGGCCAGCAGGCGGATGGTGGAGAGCTCCACCTGTTCCTCGTTGAACGGATCAAGCGAATCCTGGTACCAGGTGGACAGCGCGGAGACGGCGGAGGAAAGCACCGGCATCGGGTGCGCGTCGCGCGGGAAGCCGCCGAAGAAGCCCTTCAGCTCCTCGTGCAGCAGCGTGTGGCGGCGGATCTTCTGGTCGAATTCCTCCAGCTCGGTGGCGGTCGGCAGGTTGCCGTAGATGAGCAGGTAGGACACCTCAAGGAAGCTGGAGTGCTCCGCGAGCTGTTCGATCGGGTAGCCGCGGTAGCGCAGGATGCCCTGGTCGCCGTCGATGTAGGTGATCGCGGACTTGGTGGCCGCGGTGTTCATGAAGCCGGGGTCGTAGGTCACCACTCCTGTGGTCTTCAGCAACTTGGAGACGTTGAAACCGTCGTTGCCCTCCACCGCCGGGATGATCGGCATCTCAAGGTGGTGGCCCGCATAGCTTAGCTGGGCAGATTTGTGGTCCGTCATGGCTCTCCTTGTCGGAGTACAGGTAATACCTGGGTGCTGTAATTCAGTGACACGGTACCGCCATCGGGCAGCGGTTCCCTAATCGGTGTGTTCACTAACTGGACCGTTTGGTTCCGACAGGTGATACGGCGGCCAGCCGCCCCACCGCGGCGCCGATCCGCTCGTCGCTCGCCGTGAGCGCCACCCGCACGTAGCCTTCCCCGGCCGCGCCGTAGAAGCTGCCCGGACCCACCACGATGCCAAGTTCAGCGAAGCGGCCCACGGTCGTCCAGGTGTCCTCGCCGGCGGTGGCCCACAGGTAGAGCCCGGCGGCCGAGTCGGGAACCGTCAGCCCGAACCCCTCCAGTGCCGGGAGCAGCGCCTGGCGCCGGCGCCGGTAGAGGTCCTTCTGGGCGGCCACGTGGGCGTCGTCGCCCAGTGCAACGCGCATGGCTTCCTGCACCGGCCGCGGAACAATCATGCCCGCGTGCTTGCGGTTGTTCAGCAGGTTGGGCATCAGGTCGGGCGCGCCGGCTACGAAGGCTGCCCGGTATCCGGCGACGTTGGACTGCTTGGACAGCGAGTAGACCGAGAGCAGGGAGGTGAAGTCGCCCCCGCTCACGCGCGGATCCAGGATGCCGGGCACGCCGTCCTCCCAGTCACCCCAGCCCAGTTCGGCGTAGCACTCGTCGGAGGCGACCACCGCGCCCAGCGAGCGGGCGTCGCGGACCAGTTCGGCCAGCTCGCCGACGCCCCGGACGGTGCCGGTCGGGTTGCCCGGAGAGTTGGTCCACACCAGTTTCACCCGTGCCCGCACCTCTGCGGGCAGGTCGGAGAGCCGGTCGGCGGGAACCGCGTCGGCCCCGGCCAGCCGGGCACCGATGTCGTAGGTCGGGTAGGCAACCACGGGACGCACGACGACGTCGCCCGGGCCCAGCCCGAGCAGCAGCGGCAGCCACGCCACCAGCTCCTTGGACCCGATGGTGGGCATGATGTGCTCGGGGTCCAGGCCGGGGGTGTTGCGCCGGCGGGCGTACCAGGCGGCGATCGCCTCGCGCAGGGCACGGGTGCCGTGGGTGGTCGGGTAGCCGGGAGCATCGGCGGCCTCGCGCAGCGCGGCGCGGATGACCTCGGGGGTCGGGTCTACCGGGGTGCCGATGGACAGGTCCACGGTGCCGCCGGCGTGGGCCTCGGCCGTGCGCCGGTAGGGCGCCAGCGAGTTCCAGGGGTAATCGGGAAGGGTCAGCATCGTCGGGGCCGGTGCCTAGCCCTGGTTCTGCGGGGCCAGGGCGGCGACGAAGGGGTGGTCCTTGCCGATGTTGCCCAGCTTCGCGGCTCCGCCGGGGGAACCGATCTCATCGAAGAACTCGACGTTGGCCTTGTAGTACTCGGCCCACTCGTCGGGCACGTCGTCCTCGTAGTAGATGGCCTCGACGGGGCAGACCGGCTCGCAGGCGCCGCAGTCCACGCACTCGTCCGGGTGGATGTACAGCGAACGGTCGCCCTCGTAAATGCAGTCGACCGGGCATTCCTCGATGCAGGCCTTGTCCTTAACGTCTACGCACGGCTGCGCGATGATGTACGTCACGGTACCCGGGTCCTCCCCTTGTGGATGGTGGTGTTTTCTGCCGCCGCCTCCGGCGGTTTCGCCGGGCAGCCCGGTCAATAGTTTAGTCCCCCCGGAACCCCGCCGCGTCATCGGCCCCCACACCCCGGCCAAAGTGCCCGCGAGCCCCCTGCGGACCGGGCCTCCGGCTAGGCTGGCCCGGTGGCCAACGATTTCTTCGCAACGCTTCTGCCCGGGGACCGGATCGTGGTGCGCTACCGCCTCGGGGAGGACGCCTCCACGCCCGGCGGTCCCGCGCTGACCGACGCCCTGGGCGAATTCGCGGGCCTGGAGGAAGGACCCGCGGCCCCGGATGGCCGCGGGGACCGGGAAGCGACGGTGTCCGTGCGGACCCGCAAAGGGGTGGTGCGGATCGCCCTGTCCTCCATCACCCACGCCAAACGCGTGCCCCCGCCCCCGGAGCGGCGCGCGTCCCGCCACCCGGAGGCGGGATGACGGCGACCGGGTGACGGCGGCGGGATGACATCCGCTGGCGCGGCCCGGGCTTAGGGCCTTCGGGCGGCCTGCTGGGACCGGCCCTCCTCAGACACCTCCTGTTCGGGCCCGTCCTCCTCAGGCCCGTCCGGGAGCACGCGCATGCGCGCCAGGGGTGAGAAAACCAGTGGCAGGGCGGCCGCAACGCTGCCGGCAACCCCGATCCACAGGGCGGGCACGGTGCCCAGCCGCTCCCCCAGCACTCCGGCCAGCAGGGCCGCCGGAGGCACGACTCCCCAGACCAGGAAACGGATCGAGGCGTTTGCCCGGCCGAGCAGCCCGGGAGGGCAGATCCGCTGGCGCAGGCTGACCTGGAGGATGTTGTAGACCAGCACTCCGGCGGTCAGCGCGAACATCGACCCGGCCAGGACCGCGAAGGCGGGCAGCGGGCCCGGCGCCAGTACGGACAGCGGGAAGCCTGCCATTGCGGTGCCGGTCAGCGCCGTGGAGATGGGCAGCACGGTCCCCTCCCCGATCCGGCGGGCCAGGTAGGGCGTGGCGGCGGCGGCGAGCAGGCCGCCGACTGCGCCGGCGGAGTACGCCATGCCCAGGTGGGCCGGATCCAGCCCCAGCGTACGCAGCACCAGGACCGGCATCAGGGTGAAGACGATCGTGCTGAAGAAATTCATGATGGCCGTTGCCGCCACGATGTGCTTGATCAGGCGGTGGCGCACCACGTAGGCCAGGCCTTCGCGGATCTCCGGCCAGAGCCTGCCCCGGACGCAGGGCGCCTTTGGCTGCTCGCGGTCCCGGACCCCCCACAGGCAGGCCGCGGAGGCCAGGTACCCGGCGGCCTGGCCGATGAACAGGACCGGTGCCAGCACCAGGTGCAGCAGCCATCCGCCCAGCGCGGGTCCGACCAGCCGGGAGGCCTGCCCGGTGGCTTCGAGCCGGGCGTTCGCCTGCGCGACAGACCGCGAATCCACCAGCAGCGGGACGGCGGACTGGTAGGCCACGTCGAAGAACACGGTGGCTATCCCCAGCAGGGCGGCACAGGCCCACAGGTGCCACATCTGCAGGATCCCCAGGTACCACAGCAGGGGGATCGCGAGCGTGATGGCGAAGCGGGCCAGATCGGCACGGATCATCACCCCGCGCTTGAGCCAGTGGTCCACCCAGGCCCCGGCGGGCAGGCCCACCACCAGGAAGGCCAGCGACTGGGCGGCCTTGAGCACGCCGACTTCGAGGTCCCCAGCCGACAGCAGCGACACCGCCAGCACCGGCAACAGGACGGCGCCGGTCTGCACCCCAAGCTGGCCCAGCGTCTGCCCGGCCCAGAACAGGCCGAAGTTCCGGTCGCGGACGGAGTCGGGGAACACCGCCGGCGCCTCCGCGGGGCGGCTGTCCGCCGGCGCCTGGCTCGGGGGGACGTGGGAAGGCGGGCGCGTGGTGCCGGGCATGGTTCCCCCGTGGTCCGATTTGATTACATATCGAGTAATGCTTATTACTTGCATTGACGATATGGGATTAGGGAAAGGGCCGCAAGCATCGCGCCGGATCACGTCCCGCATGTCGGGGGACGCGCGTGCTGCGGGTGTGTTGCCCTGCCCCGGGACGCAGCGAAGCCCGGCCTCCCTGGGGAGGCCGGGCTTCGCTGTGGCGCGGGGGACGGCTGCGCTAGCGGGCGCGCCGGGGCAGGGCCCGGGCGGCAATCACCAGGGCCACCAGCGTTGCGGCCACCAGTCCGTAGGTCCAGACCGCGCCGGCCCACGCGGGGCCGGGCAGCACTGCATGGTTGGACCAGTCGACGATCATGTGGTTGCGGGTGTCGGTGCTGCTCAGCGCCACCACCCCGTAGGCCACGACGCCGGCGAGGGCCGTGGCCCACAGCTTCTCCGCAAACAGTCCGGCAAGCACCATGACCGCCCCGGCGAATCCCAGTGCCACCAGGGCGCCCCACGGCAGGGGAATCTCGCCGGCATAAAGGACGTGCCCATGCACCAAGGTCCCGACGACCGCCGCCAGCAGCCCCGCCACCAGGGCGGAGACGGTGCCGGTGACGGCCGCCAGGACCTTGTCGCGGGTTGCGTCAGGCGCGGGCACGGGCCCGGTTGGCCTTGAGGCGCTCGTTGGCGTCGAGGATCACCTTGCGGATGCGGATGGCTTCCGGGGTAACCTCCACGCACTCGTCCTCGCGGGCGAATTCCAGGGATTCCTCGAGGGTGAGGGTGCGCGGCGGGGTGAGGTTCTCGAAGCTGTCGGAAGAGGCCGCACGCATGTTGGTGAGCTTCTTTTCCTTCGTGATGTTCACGTCCATGTCGTCGGCACGGGAGTTCTCGCCCACGATCATTCCCTCGTACACCTCGGAGGTCGGCTGCACGAAGAAGCTGCCGCGTTCCTGCAGGTTGATCATCGCGAACGGGGTTACCACCCCGGCGCGGTCGGCGACCATCGAACCGTTGGTGCGGTACTCGATCGGGCCGAACCACGGCTCGTAACCACCCGAGTAGGAGGACGCGATGCCTGCGCCGCGGGTTTCGGTGAGGAACTTGGTGCGGAAGCCGATCAGGCCGCGGGCCGGAACGGTGAACTCCATGCGGACCCAGCCGGTGCCGTGGTTGGCCATGTTGGTCATGCGGCCCTTACGGGCGGCCATGAGCTGGGTGACGGCGCCGAGGTACTCCTCGGGGACGTCGATGGTCATCTCCTCGATCGGCTCATGGATCTTGCCGTCGATGGTCTTGGTGACCACCTGCGGCTTGCCGACGGTGAGCTCGAAGCCCTCGCGGCGCATCTGCTCGACCAGGATGGCCAGGGCCAGCTCGCCACGGCCCTGGACCTCCCAGGCGTCCGGACGCTCGGTCGGAAGGATGTTCAGCGACACGTTGCCGATCAGTTCCTTGTCGAGGCGGTCCTTGACCTGGCGGGCGGTCACCTTGGCGCCCTTGACCTTGCCGGCCAGCGGGGAGGTGTTGATGCCGATGGTCATCGAGATCGCCGGCGGGTCAACGGTGATCAGCGGCAGCGGCTTCGGGTTCTCCAGGTCGGTGAGGGTCTCGCCGATCATGATGTCCTCGATGCCGGCGACGGCGACGATCTCGCCCGGGCCGGCCTCTTCCGCGGGAACGCGGGTCAGGCCCCGGGTGGCCAGCAGTTCGGTGATCTTGACGGTCTTCAGCTCGCCGTCCTGGCGGGCCCAGGCGACCTGCTGGCCCTTGCGCAGGGTGCCGTTGAAGATGCGCAGCAGGGCCAGGCGGCCCAGGAACGGGGAGGCGTCCAGGTTGGTGACGTGGGCCTGCAGGACCTCGTCCGGGGTGTAGACCGGGGCCGGGACGTGCTCCATGATGGCGGCGAACAGCGGCTCCAGGTCCTCGCTGTCCGGCAGGGCGCCGTCGGCGGGCTGGGTCAGGGAGGCGCGGCCGGCCTTGCCGGAGGCGTAGACGACCGGCACGTTCAGGACCGAGTCCAGGTCCATGTCCGGAACCTCGTCGGCCAGGTCGGAGGCCAGGCCCAGGAGAAGGTCCATCGAGTCGGAGACGACGCCGTCGATGCGGGCGTCGGGACGGTCAGTCTTGTTGACCACCAGGATCACCGGCAGCTTCGCGGCCAGCGCCTTGCGCAGCACGAAGCGCGTCTGCGGCAGCGGACCCTCAGAGGAGTCGACCAGCAGCACGACGCCGTCGACCATGGACAGGCCGCGCTCGACCTCGCCGCCGAAGTCGGCGTGGCCGGGGGTGTCGATGACGTTGATGGTGACGGTCTTGCCGTTGGCGGAAGGACCGGAGTAGGCGACCGTGGTGTTCTTGGCGAGGATGGTGATGCCCTTCTCGCGCTCGAGCTCACCCGAGTCCATGACCCGTTCCTCAGTCTCCCCGTGGGCGGAGAAGGCGCCGGTCTGGCCCAGCATGGCGTCCACGAGGGTGGTCTTGCCGTGGTCGACGTGCGCGACAATGGCGACGTTGCGAAGGTCTTCGCGGACGGCGGTGTTGGCAGCCGTGCTGATATCAGACATGCGTTCGGGACTCACTTCGTTCGGTTGTTGGGGTCGGGGCCACAGTCGACCCAATCATCCATTCTAGCGCCCCCGAAAAAATGACCCAAACCTCTGGCGCGTCGCGGCCCGGAAGAGCAAGGCTGGAGCTCCGGTGGCCTGCGGCCGCCGGGTCCTTCCAGGGCCAGGGGGAACCATGGGACACGGTCATGACCGGGGGAACGGATGCGGGGACGGGCGCGGGGACGCTCCTGCCCCTCGCCGGGGGCGCCGGGGACTGCTCAAGGCCGCGGGCGCGCTCGCCGCGGCCGCGGTGCTTGCGGGACTCTGCCTGGCGGCCTCGGCGCACGCCGGCGGGCAGGTCCCCGGCGCAGCCGCGCAGGCGGAGGCCCTGCGTGCCGGGACCGGGCCGGGAGGTGCGGCGCCGGGGGCGGATGAGCACGCCGGCTGGTCCACGCAGGGCAGCGTCGGCACCGTGCGCAACCGCTCCACCGGCCGCGACGAACTCCTCTACCCGCACCCGGCCCGGCTGGCGGTGGTGGTCGGGGACTCGCAGGCCGACGGCGCCGCGGGCGTCCCGGGCGAGCGGACCTGGCCGCGGCTGGCCCTCAGGGCGGCCGGCTACCAGGTGGTCTATCGGGGCCGCGGCGGGACCGGTTTCACGGCCGCCAACGGGAAATTCCTGAACTATGTGGACGCGCTGCGTTCGGGCCAGTGGCTGCTCCCCCACGGGAACGTGGGACTGGTGCTGGTGGAGGGCGGCGGCAACGACGCGCGGGCCGGAGCCACCGATGAGCGGATCCGCGCCGGATTCCTGGACCTGGTGGCCGAACTGCGGCGCACCTATCCGGAGAGCCGGATTGTCGCCGTGGGCACGCTCGCCCGGGCCGCACACGAGGGCGGCGGCCGCCGCAACGCGGTCGACGCGGCGGTAGGGCGCGCAGCCCGGGAGGCGGGCGTGGACTTCATCGCCGCCGGGGACTGGCTGACCACCGCCGGGCTGGCCGCCCGGCTGGCCGACGGCACGCACCTGGACGCGGAGGGCCACCGGATCGCGGCGGACCTGTTCGGACAGCGCCTGGCCGGCCTGGGGGTCGGCGGTCCCCTGGACACCACTTCCGCCCTGGCCGCCCCCGCCCCTACTGCCGTCCCCGTCCCTACTGCCGTCCCCGCCCCCACTGCTGTCCCCGAGGTTCCCTAGCCGGACGGCCGGGGCTGATGCAGGCCCACGCGAAGACGCCCGGATGCCGGCGCTGGGGCTACGGGGCCGGTTGCTCCGCCAGAAGGGCGCGGCGGGCCTCCCGGCGGCGGCGCTGCTCGCCCGGTTCCGGGACCGGTGCGGCCGCCAGGAGCCGCCGGGTGTAGTCCTGCCGGGGTTCGTGGAGGACCCGCGCCGCGGGCCCCTGCTCGACGGTCCTGCCGTTCCTCATCACCAGGACCGAATGCGCCAGCATGTCCACCACCGCCAGGTCGTGGCTCACGAACAGGCACGCGAACTCGTAGCGGGACTGCAGTTCCGCGAACATCTCCAGCACGGCCGCCTGCACGGATACGTCCAGCGCGGATGTGGGCTCATCGGCGACCAGCAGCTCCGGGTCCAGCGCCAGCGCACGGGCGATGCTCACGCGCTGGCGCTGCCCGCCGGAAAGCTCATGCGGGTACCGGTTAACCACCGAGCGGGGCAGCCGGACGGCGTCGAGCAGGTCGTAGGCACGCTCCGCGCGGCTCCTGCGGTTGCCCTTTCCGTGGACCACCATCGGCTCCACAATGCACTCGCCGATCGGGAAGCGGGGGTTCAGCGAAGCCGCGGGGTCCTGGAAGACGGCACCGATCCGTGCGCGGGCGGCGCGGGCGGAGCGGCCCTTGAGCGCGGCGAGGTTTTGCCCATGCACCATCAGCTCCCCCGAAGCCACCGGGAGCAGCCCCAGGACGACCTTGGCGATGGTGGACTTCCCCGACCCGGATTCGCCCACCAGCCCCAGGATCTCCCCGGCGGCGACCTCGAAGGAGATGTCCTCCACGGCCCGGAAGGCCCTGCCGCGCGCGGTGTACTCCACCGCCAGGCCCCGGGCCCGGAGCACGGGCTGGCGCACCGTCTCCCCAGCCGCCGCATCCCCGCCCGCCGCATCCCTGCCCGCCACACCCCCGCCCGCCGGCAGCGCGGCGGCCTGCGGCCCGGACCTGCCCAGGTGGGGAACGGCTGCCAGCAGCGTGCGCGTATAGGCGTGTTCGGGGCGGGTCAGGACGTCCCGGACGGTTCCGGCCTCCACCACCCTTCCCTGGAACATCACGGCCACGCGGTCGGCCAGGTCGGCCACGACGCCCATGTTGTGCGTGATGAGCAGGATGCCGGTGTCCAGCTTGTCCTTGAGCTCGCGCAGCAGGTCCAGGATCTCCGCCTGGACCGTCACGTCCAACGCGGTGGTGGGTTCGTCGGCGATGATCACCCGAGGGCCGCAGGAGATGGCCATCGCGATGACGATGCGCTGGCGCTGGCCGCCGGAGAACTGGTGGGGATACTGCCGCAGCCGCTGGTGTGGATCGGGGATGCCCACCATCCCGAGCAGTTCGGCCGCCCGCCGGTCCGCCGCCTTGCCGTGGGCGATCCCGTGCAGTTCCAGGGCTTCGGTGAGCTGGTCCCCCACCGTCAGCACCGGGTTCAGCGCCGTCATCGGCTCCTGGAACACCATGGCGATGTTGGAGGCGCGCATCCTGCGCAGCCGCGCCTCATCGAGCCCGAGCACGTCGGTGCCCCCCACCTGGATCCGGCCGGCGACACGGGCATTGGCCGGCAGCAGGCCCATGGCCGCCGTCGCAATCGCGGACTTGCCGGAGCCGGACTCCCCCACCAGGGCGACCACCTCGCCGCGCTTGACCTCGAGGCTGAAGCCCTTGACCGCATGGACCTCGGAGAATTCGGCGTCGAAGAAGACATCGACGCCTTCGAACCGCAGCGCCGTGCGCGTGTCCGGGCCTTCAGCGGAACTCATGGGCGGGTCCTCCCTTTTCGGCGGGCGGCGCGGGACTGGCGCGGGTCAAAGGCATCGCGCAGTCCGTCGCCGATGAAGTTCACGCTCAGGGCGACCGCCAGGATGGTCATGCCGGGCCACCAGAACAGCCACGGCCTGGTGGTGAAGGCGCTTTGGTACTGGCTGATCAGCAGGCCCAGGGAGGAGTCCGGCGCGCGCACCCCGAAGCCGAGGTAGCTCAGCGAGGTCTCCAGCAGGATGGCGCCGGCGACGGCGAAGGTCGCGTTAACCGCAATCACGCCGACCGTGTTCGGCAGCAGATGCCTGAAGATGATCCTGGAGGCCCTGGCGCCCATCGCCTCGGCGGCGGAGACGAATTCGCGCTCCCGCAGGGACAGCACTTCGCCGCGCACCAGGCGGGCCAGGCCGGTCCACGTCACCAGTCCCAGAACCAGCGCCAGGACGAGCACGTTTCCGGAGCCCCCGGCGATCTTGCCCAGGACGGCGGCCAGGACCAGCAGCGGGATGACGATGACCAGGTCGGTGATGCGCATCAGCACCGAGTCGACCCACCCGCGGAAGTAGCCGGCCACTGCCCCGACCACGGAGCCGATGACCGTCGCCACGGTGCCGACCACGAGGGCAATGGTGATGGACTGCTGGGTCCCGCGCATGACCAGGGCGAAGTAGTCTTTGCCGGTGGAGTCCTGGCCGAAAGGGTGCTCGCCCCAGCGGAGGCCTTCGCCGCCGAGCCAGCCGGGCACCAGGCTCAGCGTGGGCCGCCCTCCGTCGACGACGGTTGCCGCCAGCGTATAGCTCTTGTCCCACCAGCCCGGGATCCCGGCGAAGCCGATCGAGGTGAAGGCCAGCACGGCGATGGCGGCGAATACGGCCACGGACGCCATCGCCGCCTTGTGGGCGAGGAAGCGGCGGGCGACCAGCCGGCCCTGGCTGGTCGCGGTGTCCCCGCGCAGGCGCAGGGCGGCGTCCTCGGCCTCGGCCAGCGAGGCCGCCGCGGCGGCTTCGCCCCCGGCCGGCATTTCCGGTCCGGGAGCGGGAGTTCCTTCGGGCCCGGACCCGCTGGTCCGCGGTGTCTGGCTCATACCCTGATCCTCGGGTCCAGGATGGCGTACAGGATGTCCGCCAGCATGTTGAACAGAACGGCGGCCGTCCCGGTGACCAGGAAAAAGGCCATGACCGGCGCCGGGTCCACCTGGTCCAGGCCGGTGCGGAAAAGCTCCCCCATCCCTTTCCAGCCGAAGACGGCCTCCGTGACCACCGCGCCGCCGATCAGGCCCGCGAAGTCGAAGGCCATGATCGTGGCGATGGGGATCAGCGCGTTGCGGAGGGCGTGCTTGAGGATCACAGTCCGCTCCCCCAGCCCCTTGGCCCGCGCCGTGCGGATGTAGTCCTGCCGGCCGACCTCAAGCATCGAGGCCCGGGTGTACCGGCTGTAGCTGGCCAGCGAAATCAGGGCCAGGAGCAGGGTGGGCAGCAGCAGCTGCGCGCCCCGGTCGAGGAAGGATTCCCAGAACGTGCCGCCGAAGTTGGGCGTCTGCGAGCCGATGGTGGAAATGGGGCGGGGCTTGAGGGACAGGAACCCCGGCCAGGCACGGAAGATGTGGTCCAGCGTGGTCAGCCCGGCCATGGCCAGGGCAGTGGCAAGGCCGGCCCCGGTGGCACGCCCCCGCAGGTGCCCGCCCAGGACGCGGCCCAGGACCACCGGAACGGCGACCGCGGCAGCCAGCAGCAGCGCCAGCGTCCCCCAGGTGGGGTTTTCCATGAGCCCGAACGTCGCCCAGTAGGCGATGGCCCCCGCCAGCACCGTGGCCAGCACCGGGTAGAGCACCAGCTTGTTCCTCAGCCCGGCGCTGGTGGCGGTCGCGCTCAGCGCCACCGCGAGGGAGAGGACGACGACGCCTCCAAACCCCAACTGGGGATAGCGGAAGAAATTCAGCCACTGCAGGTAGGGCAGCACCAGGGCGACGAAGGCTGCCGAAGCCGCGAAGGTCGCCAGCCGCCGCGTGCGGCTGCCCGCGAGCACCACCTGCATCACGAACCCGAACAGGAGCGCGGAAACAGCAGTCTGAGCGGGGGTGAACGCGGGGTTCGCGATCCAGTCGTTGTAGCCGATGGCCAGGTACTCCTTCAGGAGCACGGCCGCCCAGAAGACGGGCAGGGAGAAGAAGAGGAAAGTCAGGAAGGTCACCGAGTAGTCCAGGCCCGAGTACTGGCGCACTGCGGTGAGGACGCCGACGGCGATGCCCAGGACGGCGGCCAGCACGGTGGCCAGCACCACCAGGCGCAGGGTGGAACCGGCGGCATTCGCCAGGAGGGAACTGACCTCGACGCCGGAGCGGTTCGTCCCCAGGTCGCAGTTGAGCGTCACGCACTTGGCGACGCCGGCCAGCCAGGTCCAGTAGCGCTGGTACCAGGGCTGGTCCAGCCCCATGAAGCCGATCCGCTGCCGGATCAGCTCGTCCCGGTTGGAGGCATTGCTTTCCCGCAGGTCCTTGAGCGGGTCCCCGGCGTTGACCATGAGCACGTAGAGCAGCAGGGAGGCCCCCAGCAGGATCGCTGCCGATGCCCCGAGCCTGCGGAGGATGAATCTCAGCACGGCGGGTGGTTGCCTTTCGAAGCCGGAGGTCCGGAGGACGCCGGAACGGAGGCCCGGCGCGCCGCGCCGGGCCTCCGCGGGGGGCGGGCCCCGCCTGCGCGGGACCCGCAGGAGGCGCGGGCTAGCGCGGAGCCCGGAGCCACTGCTCGGCGTTCCAGAGCACGGTGCTCTGGGCCGCGGTCCGGCGGACGTTCAGCACGTCCGCGCGGGCCGCCGTGATGCCCGGGTGGGCAAACAGCGGGATGCCGTGCAGGTCCTCCCACAGGAGTTTCTCGATGGCCTTGGTTTGCTCAAGTTGCACCGCCGGGTCCAGGCTGGTGGCGAGCTTGCGCCACGCGGCATCGACGTCCCTGTTGCTGTACTGGCTGTAGTTCTGCGGCTTGCCCGTGGCGTAGATGTTTTCCCCGGAGGTGATCTGGCCGGAGCTGGACCAGGCGTACAGGGCCACGTCGTAGTCGCCGTTGGGCAGGGTCTTGCTGAAGAAGTCTCCGCTGCCCACGTCGACCACCTCGAAGCCGGCCTGGTCGCAGGAGGACTTGATCATCGCGACCACGTCGGTGCGGCGCGGGTTCGGGGCGTTGTAGCCGATGCGCACCTTGACGCCGGTGGCGTTCTGCTCTTCGAGGATCCTCTTGGCCCCCTCGATGTCGACGGCGTCGTACTGTCCCGAGTAGGCGGCGGAGACAACATCGCCGTAGTTCTCCTGGAAGGGGAACACTTCGCGGGCGTTCATGACCTGGGCCCCCGGGTTCAGCGGCTTGATCAGGTTGTCGACGATCTGCTGGCGCGGCACGCACAGGGCGAACGCCTGGCGCAGTTCCGGGTTCCCGCCGAACTTGTTGCCCTCGGCGAAATTGAAGTCCAGGTGCTCCCAGCTGAGGGTGTCCCCGGCGAGGATCTGCACGTCGTCGCCCAGGCCTTCCAACTGGGCCACCGTGTCAATGGTCGCCTGCGGCTCGACCACGTCCAGGTCGGCGTTCTGCAGCGCCTGCACGTGGGTGTCGGCGGCGGCGAAACGGATGACCAGCTTCTCGGTGGCCGCGGGAGTGCCCCACCACTTGTCGTTGGCGGTCAGGGTGATTGACTGGCCGGCTTCCCAGGAGTCGATCTTGTAGGGGCCGCTGGAGAGTGCCAGCGCCGGATCCGGAACGGTGCCGGGGTCGGTGTTCCACCCCGTGTTCCAGAAGTCAGCGGCCTTTTCCAGCTTTGCCCCGTCGCCGGCCAGTGCGGCTGCGACGAACTCCGCGGTGGAGAGTCCCCCCTGCTCGGCCACGATGTGTGCCGGGTGGATTAGCAGGGACTGGATTTCCCAGTCCGGGTTCGGTTCGGCGTAGACGAGCGTGAACTCCTTCCCGGAGGCCTCGCCCTTTGGCCCCTTGGGGACCTGGTCGCCAAGGTCCTGCGCCACGGAGTTGAAGATGGGCTTGCCGTCCACCGTGAGGTTGGCGTTCTGGAGGGCCCAGGCGAGGACGGCGTCGGCGGTGGTGATGGGGGTGCCGTCGGACCAGACCGCATCGGGGTTGATCGTGTACTTGATCGTCAGGGGCGAATCGCTGACCTTCTCGATGCTGCCGATGGCCGGGTTCTGGTAGACGGCACCGTCGGTTCCGAAGTAGGAGAAACTGCTCTGGATCCGTTCGGTGACGACCGAGTTGTAGGCGTTGTTGGCCTCCGGGGTGAAGCCGTTGTAGCTGATGAACTCGTCCTCCCCGATGGAGGCGGCGATTGAGCCGGACGCGGTGGTGATGTCCCCCAGATCGGCCAGGCCGGTGTTGGTCGGCTCGACGGAGTACTTCCCCGTCGAACCCGCCGACGGGGATCCGGTCGGGGCAGCGGGGCCGCCCGGGGAACATGCGCTCAGTGCCAGCGCAAAAGTTGCGCCGAGCGCAACAGCCTTGGAAATACGCTTCAAACGCATTCCGCCTCCTTGATTCCTAGGTGCGATACGGCCCGGCCCCCACACCTAGCCACGGCGCAGCACAAGACCCGCCGTACATGAAATGCACTCTAATCCTCGGGGATGGGGGGGAATATAAAAAATCCGTTTCAGAATCGAATATTACCCAGTCTTAACTGCCGGGTTATCCCTGCACGCGGGGCCGGCTCGGCCGTGATTCGGGCTGTGCCGGGTCCGCCTGAACGGCTTTGAGCACCTCGGCGTGCTTGAAGGGTTCCACCAGTGCTTTCTGCCTGGTCGGCGCACGACCCCGTACGGTTCACCCCGCCGTCGATCGGGTGGTTAGGCTGGGTGGATGGCGACAGTCATTCTCGTGCGGCACGGCCGCACCACAGCCAATGCCACCGGAGTGCTGGCCGGCCGGGCCGTCGGCGTCGGCCTGGACCAGATCGGGCGGGACCAGGCGGCCCTGGCCGGAGACCGCCTGGCGGCCGTGCCCCTCGTCGGGGTGGTGTCGAGCCCCCTTGAGCGCTGTCAGCAGACCGCCCGGCTCATCCTCGACCGCCAGGCCGGCACGCCGTACGCGCCGGTCGATCCCGATCTCACCGAGTGCGATTACGGCCAGTGGCAGGGCCGCACGCTCAGTGATCTCGCGACCGAGGAGTTGTGGCCGGTTGTGCAGTCGCAGCCGTCCGCCGTCGTCTTTCCCGGCGGTGAATCCATGGCTGCGATGCAGGCCCGTTCAGTGGCAGCGATCCGACGCCACGATGCAGCCTTCGAAGCCGGGCACGGGCCAGGGGCCGTGTGGGCAGCGGTGAGTCACGGTGACATCATCAAGTCGATCCTCGCCGAGGCGCTCGGCATGCACCTTGACCTGTTCCAGCGTCTTAACGTGGGCCCCGCCTCCGTGTCGATCGTGCACTACGGCCCAGATCGGCCGAGCGTCTACGCGACCAACACCGACGCGGGTGATCTGTCGTGGCTGTCCAACGGCCTCCACTCCGGTGATGCGCCGGTGGGCGGCGGCGCCGGGCACAGGGCGCCATGAACCCTCTGTGCCTAAAATACTGACATGCCTGCACGTGTTCACGAGTTTTCCTGGCCGGATCGGGTCGTCGTTGGCACCATTGGCCTTCCCGGGGCGCGCACGTTCTACCTGCAGGTGCGCGCAGGGACGCAGATCGTGAGTATTTCCCTGGAAAAGCAGCAGTCGGCTCTGCTCGCGGAGAAGATCGACGAAATTCTCGACCACCTGATGACCGTCGAGGGCAATCCCTTCAGCGTTCCCGCGGGCACTCCCATGGAACTTGTGGACAATGACCAGCTCGAGGCCGTTCAGGAGCAGTTTCGCGCCGGTGCCATGAGCTTGGGTTGGGACCCCACCACGGCCCAGATCGTCATAGAGGCCCACCCCATCCCCGATGTCGATGACGATGACGAATCGCTTGATGAGGACGGCGCCGGCGAGCCCGAAATGCTGCTGGTGCGAATGCCGGTCGGCACCGCCCGCGCATTCGCCAAGCGCACCCGGGAGATCGTGAGCGCCGGGCGTCCGGCGTGCCCGCTCTGCGGTTACCCGATGGACGCTGCCGGGCACACCTGCACCCTTCCGGGGATCTGATGCCGGCGCCGGAGCCGGTGACCGCCGAGCTGACGCTCACCGGCCGCATCACGACGGCTTCAAACGCCACATTCCTGGGCCGTATCGGCGACGTGGTGGTCGTCTATAAGCCGGTAGCGGGCGAACGTCCGCTGTGGGATTTTCCCCACGGCACCCTGGCCCGGCGGGAGGTGGCCGCCTACCTGGTCTCGCAGGCCTTCGGCTGGGACATCGTGCCGCGCACCTGGCTGCGCGATGGGCCGATGGGCGAAGGAATGGTGCAGCTCTGGCAGGACCAGGAACCGGCCCAAAGCGCTGTGGACCTGGTCGCGGCGGACCACGTGCCGGAGACGGGCTGGAAACGCGTCCTCGAGGGACGCGATGAGGACGGCCGGATGGTCGCCCTCGTTCACGAAGACTCGCCAGCGCTCAGGCGCATGGCGGTGTTCGACATCGTCGTCAACAACGCCGACCGCAAAGGCGACCACATTCTTGCCATGCCGGATGGACACCGGCACGGCGTGGACCACGGGCTCACCTTTCACCGCGACCACAAGCTGCGCACGGTGCTGTGGGGATGGCTCGGAGAAGCTCTCACCGCCGAGGAACGCGACGGCATAGATCGTGTCACCGAAGGACTGCATGGCGGGCTGGGCCGAAACCTGGCGGACCTGCTCAGCGCCGGCGAAATCGCAGCCCTCGCCGCGCGCTGCGCCCGGTTGCGCTCGGCAGGGCGGTTTCCGGCGCCGAGCGGCGAGATGCCGGCGGTGCCCTGGCCGCTGTTCTGAGGGAATTACGGCGGCGGGCTTCGCCGGGCCGTGTGGCGTCGAGGCGTCCCCTGCGGGCGGCACCATTTCGATGTGGCAGCCGGTGGGTAAAAAGCGCATGGCCGCCGGAACACGTGTTCCAGCGGCCATCGCAAAAGGTCCCAGGAGGTCAGGAACTAGACATTGAAGCGGAACTCCACCACGTCGCCGTCGCGCATGACGTAGTCCTTGCCTTCCATCCGGGCCTTGCCGGCGGCGCGGGCGGCCGCCACCGAGCCGGCCTCGACCAGGTCCTCGAAGCTGATGACCTCGGCCTTGATGAAGCCGCGCTGGAAATCCGTGTGGATGACGCCGGCCGCCTGCGGGGCGGTGTCGCCCTGGTGGATCGTCCAGGCGCGGGTTTCCTTGGGTCCGGCGGTCAGGTAGGACTGCAGGCCCAGCGTGGCGTAGCCCACGCGGGCCAGCTTCTCCAGGCCCGACTCGGCGTAGCCGGCCTCGGCCAGCATTTCCCCGGCCTCCTCCTCGGTCAGTTCCACCAGCTCGGCCTCGAACTGGGCGTCCAGGAAGATGGCCTCGGCCGGGGCCACCAGGGCGGAGAGCCTGGCCTTGAGCTCCTCGTCGGCCAGCCCGGCCTCGTCCATGTTGAACACGTAGATGAACGGCTTGGTGGTCATCAGCTGCAGCGGGGCCAGCTCGGCCAGGTCCAGCTTCGCCTCGGCGGCGCCGGCAAAGAGCGTCTTGCCGGATTCCAGGACGGCCTGCGCGGCCTTGACGGTTTCCAGGAAGGACGCGTCGATCTTCTTGGCGCGCAGCTCCTTCTCGAGCCGCGGCAGCTGGTTCTCGATGGTCTGCAGGTCCGCGAGGATCAGCTCGGTGGCGATCACCTCGATGTCGGAGGCCGGGTCGACCTCGCCGCTGACGTGGATCACGTCCGGGTCGGCGAAGGCGCGGGTGACCTGGCAGATCGCGTCCGCCTCGCGGATGTTGGCGAGGAACTTGTTGCCCAGGCCCTCGCCCTCGGAGGCGCCCTTGACGATGCCGGCGATGTCCACGAAGGACACGGTCGCCGGCAGGATGCGCTCGGAGTCAAAGATCTCGGCGAGCACCTTCAGCCGGGGGTCCGGCAGCGGGACCACGCCGACGTTGGGTTCGATGGTCGCGAACGGGTAGTTCGCGGCGAGGACCTGCGCGCGCGTCAGGGCGTTGAACATGGTTGACTTGCCGACGTTGGGCAGTCCGACGATTCCGATAGTAAGAGCCACGGGAAACAATTCTACCGGTCTTCCGTGTCCCGCGGTCCCGGCCGGGCGGAAGCCGGGCCCGGTGCCCGCCCGGCCGGGGCCGCGGGACGGGCCGCTAGCTGGAGGGGCGGGTGCCGCGGCCCCCGAGCCCGCGGGTGCCGTCCCCGGCCTCCTTGAGCTTGGCGCGCAGTTCCTTGGGCAGCGAAAAGAGGATGTCCTCCTCGGCCGTGACGACCTCATCCACCTGCGCGTAGCCGTACTCGGCCAGCAGGCGCAGCACGTCCTGGACCAGGACCTCGGGCACGGAGGCCCCGGAGGTGACTCCGACGCTGGCGACGCCCTCGAACCACGCCTCGTCGATTTCGTTGGCGAAGTCGACGCGGTGCGCGGCCTTGGCCCCGTACTCAAGCGCCACCTCGACCAGGCGCACCGAGTTGGAGGAGTTGGCCGAGCCGACCACGACCACCAGGTCCGCCTGCGGGGCGATCTTCTTGATCGCGGCCTGCCGGTTGGAGGTGGCGTAGCAGATGTCGTCGCTGGGCGGATCCTGGAGGTTCGGGAACCGCTCGCGCAGGATGTTCACGATCTCCATGGTCTCGTCGACCGAGAGCGTGGTCTGGGAGAGCCAGATCAACCGGTCGGGGTCCTGGACCTCCACGGTGCGCGCCTCGGCGGGGTTGTTCACGATCGTGGTGCTCTCCGGCGCCTCGCCGAAGGTGCCCTCGACCTCTTCGTGGCCCTCGTGGCCGATGAGCAGGATGTGGTTCTCGGCCTTGGCGAAGCGCACGGCCTCGCGGTGGACCTTGGTCACCAGCGGGCAGGTGGCATCAATGGTGCGCAGGTTGCGCTCCTCGGCCGACTGCACGACGGCGGGGCTGACGCCGTGCGCGGAAAAGATCACCAGGGCGCCCTCGGGGACCTCGTCGGTTTCCTCGACGAAGACCGCGCCGCGCTCCTCCAGCGTGCTCACGACGTGCTTGTTGTGCACGATCTGCTTGCGCACGTAGACCGGGGCCCCGTAGTGCTCCAGGGCCTTCTCCACCGCAATGACCGCACGGTCCACGCCCGCGCAGTACCCCCGCGGCGCGGCCAGCAGCACGCGCTTGTCGCCGGCGACCGGGGCTGCCGCGGCGATTTCCTCCGGGCTGCGGCGGCGGCGCGGCACGGTGGGCATGGGGACGGACACCGGAGCGGCGGAAGTGGTAGGCATGCAACAATTCTACCGTCGCCGTCCGGCCCGGCCTGCGTGATTCGGCGCACCGCCCCCTGCCGGCGTTCCGGCCTGCTTTCCGGCGTTTCGGCAACCTCCGGCCCAATCCGTCCCGGCGTACTGGTAGGAATGGGGAACAGCGACGGCGCCCGGCACCGGCCGGGAGACCATGAACCGGGACGCCATGAACCCGGAAACCACGAACCGGGCCGCACGGTTCGGGCAAGGCACGCGGCCGGCACGGCCCGCGGAAAGGACGGACACGTGGACGAGGACCCCGGGCTGGCTCCGGCGCCGCAGGCGGCCGGACCGCAGCCGGCCGTTTTGGCGCCCACCGCGGCCCAGACCTCGCCGGAGGCGCCGTGGCCGCTGCGCCTGTACTCGGAGAACCTGAAGGCCCACGTCGAGCGGGCCCCGGAGGCATGGATCGAGGGCCAGCTGCTCGAGGCCAACATCCGCAACGGGCACGCCTACCTGACCATGCGCGACGTCGACGTCGAGTACTCGCTCGCGGTGAACGTGTGGTCCTCGGTGATGCGCACCCTTGAGACCCGGCCGGAGGTCGGCTCCAGGGTGGTGGCCCGGGTCCGGCCCAGCTTCTACCTGAAGACCGGGCGGCTGTCGATGAACGCCTCGGACCTGCGCCCGGTGGGTTTGGGCGACCTGCTGGCCCGGCTGGAGCGGCTGCGCCAGGCGCTGCAGGCAGAGGGGTTGTTCGACCCGGCCCGCAAGAAACCGCTGCCGGTGCTCCCGCTGTGCGTTGGCCTGATCACCGGACGCGATTCGGATGCCGAGAAGGACGTGGTCCGCAACGCGACGCTGCGCTGGCCGGGGGTGCGTTTCAGGGTGCGCAACACCGCGGTCCAGGGCGTCAACTGCGTTCCGGAGGTCATTGCGGCGCTGCGCGGGCTCGATGCCGACCCGGAGGTCGACGTGATTGTGATCGCCCGCGGCGGCGGGGCGCTCGAGGACCTGCTGCCCTTCAGCGCCGAGGAGCTGGTGCGTGCCGTGGCGGAGGCGGACACCCCCGTGGTGTCCGCGATCGGCCACGAGGCGGACCGCCCGATCCTCGACGACGTCGCCGACCTGCGCGCCTCGACCCCCACCGACGCTGCGAAGCGGATCGTCCCCGACCTCGGCGAAGAGCTCCAGCGGCTCGCCCTGGCGCGAACCCGGCTGGACCGCTCGGTGCGCCACTTCGTGGAACGGGAAGGGCACCGGGTGGAGTCGCTGCGCTCCCGCCCGGTGCTGGCGTTCCCGGAGCAGCTGGTGTCGCGGCTGGCCGAGGACGTGGAACGCCTGCGCGGCAGGTCGCTGACAGCAGTGCGCGGGGCGCTGGTCCGCGGTGCCGACGCGGTCGCCCACCTGCGCGCCCAGGTGCGGGCCCTGTCCCCGCAGCAGACCCTGGACCGCGGCTATGCCGTGGTCCAGCGGCCCGACGGCGCCGTGGTGCGCGACCCGGCCGAAGCTCCCGCCGGCACCGAACTGTCGGTGCGCCTGGCGCGCGGCCGCCTCTCCGCCGTCGTCCTTGAAACAGCCAGCCCCACCCAGGAAGGGACCCCCGCATGAGCACGGAACAGAACCCCGGCAGCGCCGACCCCAACATCGCCAACCTCACCTACGAGCAGGCCCGCGAGGAACTGGTGGCCGTGGTCGCCCAACTGGAGGCCGGCGGCGCGACGCTGGAGCAGTCACTGGCCCTGTGGGAGCGCGGGGAGGCCCTGGCCGCCCGCTGCGAGGCGTGGCTGGAGGGCGCCCGGCAGCGTCTGGACGCCGCCCGCAGGCCGGCGGACGGATAAGGCCTCACGGACAGGGCCGGACGGACGGACAGGCGCGCCGGGCCCTAGGAGTCCGCGAGCCGGCGGCGCTGTTCGGCGACGTCGAAGGCGGGCGCAGGCCACTGCGGATCGATGCCGTGCAGGGCGTCGATGAGCAGCTGCTGGACGGCGATGCGCGCGTACCACTTCTTGTTCGCCGGCACCACGTACCACGGCGCGTCGTCGCTGCGGGTGCGCTCGATGGCGATCTGGTAGGCCTCCATGTAGCCGTCCCAGTGCCGGCGTTCGTCGATGTCCCCGGGACTGAATTTCCAGTACTTGTCCGGGCGGTCCAGCCGGGCCGCCAGGCGGGCGCGCTGCTCGTCCTTGGAGATGTGCAGCATCACCTTGATGATGCGCGTGCCGCCCCCAACCACCAGCTCCTCGAACCGGCGGATCGCCGCGTAGCGGCGTTCGATCTCCTCCGGCGCGGAGAGCCCGCGGACCCGGTGGACCAGCACGTCCTCGTAGTGGGACCGGTCGAACACCCCGATGATTCCGTCCTCGGGCAGCCGCCGCGCCACGCGCCAGAGGAAGTCGTGGGCCCGCTCCTCCGCGGTGGGCGCCTTGAAGGCGTGGTGCTCGATCCCCTGCGGGTCCACCGCGCCGATCACATGGCGCACGATCCCGCCCTTGCCGGCGGTGTCCATGGCCTGCAGGATCAGCAGGAGGCTGTCCCGGGCCCCCACGCGGGAGGCGGCGAAGAGGCGTTCCTGCAGGGCATCGAGTTCCCCGTCGCTGGCCAGCAGCGCCGCCGCGCCCTCCTCCTTGGTCCCGGAGAACCCGGGAGTCGAATCCGGGTCGACGTCCTCCAGCCGGAACCGGGCTCCGGCGCGCAGCAGCACGCTGGGGCTGGTTTCGAAGCGCGAGGTGCCCACGATGCGCGAATGCATTCCCCCGCCGGATCCGCCGCCGTTGCCCATCGCGCCTCCCGTGCCCTCACCGAACCTTTGCCGACCACTATGCCACCGGCCGGCGCTGCAGGTCAGTGCCGCAGGTCCTCCAGGAACTCGGCGATGCGTCCCACCGCGTCCTCGATGTCCCGCACCGCCGGCAGGGTCACCAGCCGGAAGTGGTCCGGGGCGATCCAGTTGAACGCGGTGCCCTGGCTGACGAGCATCTTCTGCTGCTTGAGCAGTTCCAGGGCAAACTTCTCGTCATCGCGGATCGGGTAGACCTCGGGGTCCAGCTTCGGGAACAGGTACATGGCCCCCATGGCCTGCTGGCAGCTCACGCCCGGGATCTCGTTGAGCAGGCGGTAGGCGGTGTCGCGCTGCTCCTTGAGCCGGCCGCCGGGCAGGATAAGGTCGTTGATGGACTGGTAGCCGCCCAGCGCGGTCTGGATCGCGTGTTGGGCCGGGACGTTGGCACACAGGCGCATGTTCGTGAGCAGGTTGATGCCCTCGATGTAGTCCGAGGCCATGTGCTTGGGCCCGGAGATCGCCAGCCAGCCCGCCCGGAAGCCACAGACCCGGTAGGCCTTGGACAGGCCGGAAAAGGTCAGGATGAGCACGTCGTCGGCCAGGGCGGCCGTGTTGAAGTGGACGGCGTCGTCGTAAAGGATCTTCTCGTAGATCTCGTCGGAGAAGACCACCAGGTTGTGCCGGCGGGCGATCTCCAGCATCCCCTCCAGGATGTGCCGGGGGTACACCGCGCCGGTGGGGTTGTTGGGGTTGATGATCACCAGGCCCTTGGTGTGCGGGGTGATCTTGGCCTCGATGTCCTCCAGGTCCGGCAGCCACCCTTCCTCCTCGACGTTGAGGTAGTGCACCGGGGTGCCGCCAGCCAACGAGACCGAGGCCGTCCACAGCGGGTAGTCCGGGGCGGGGATGAGCACCTGGTCGCCGTTGTTCAGCAGCGCGTTCAGGCTCAGCGTGATCAGTTCGGAGACGCCGTTGCCCAGGTAGATGTCGTCCACGCCAATGGTCTGGATGCCGCGCGTCTGGTAGTACTGCGAGACGGCGGTGCGGGCGGAGAAGATACCGCGGGAATCGCTGTAGCCCTGCGCCTGGGGCAGGTTGCGGATCATGTCCACCAGGATCGCGTCCGGAGCCTCGAAGCCGAACGGGGCGGGGTTGCCGATGTTCAGCTTCAGGATGCGGTGGCCTTCGGCCTCCATGCGTTGTGCGTGCTCAAGCAACGGGCCCCTGATGTCGTAGAGGACGTTATGGAGCTTGGTTGATTGCTTGAATTCCGGCATTTTCATAGCTTCTCACAGGGTGTGCGGTGGGTCGGGAAATGTGATCAATAAGGCGCGGCCCGCGTCCGGGAACGGCTAGGGCGTGAAGCCGTTCCCCTGGAGCCAGTCGGCGGCCGCCTCGGCCGGGGTCAGCCGGGCGTCCCCGGACACCGCGCGGAGCAGGTCGGTGAGGTCGTCGCTGCCCAGTTCGGCGGAGACCCGGTTCAGCACGTCCGCCGCGTCCTGCCCGACCACTTGGGCGTTCACCAACGGGGCGACCTGCTGCGCGGCGAACACCGTTTTCGGGTCCTCCAAAACCACCAGGCCGTGGTCCGGGATGGCCGGTTGCGTCGCCGGCAGTTCGACCACGTCGACGCTGCCGCCAATCAGCGCCCGCACCGCCTCGGCGCCGTTGTCGGCGAGCGCCACGAAGGTGCCCGGCACGCAGTCGTAGCCGGCCTCCAGGCCTCCCAGCCCCTGCGCGGAGGTGCGGAACCCGGCCGGGGCTCCCAGGGTGAGCTTGCCGCAGGAGGGGGCCAGGTCGCTGAGGTTGCGCGCGTCGTACTGCTCCGCGGTGGCGGCGGTCGCCACCAGCACCGAGTGGCTGTCCGCCGCGGCCGGGGCGAGTACGGCCAGGTCCTGCGGCAGCGCCTCGCGCAGCGCCTGGAGGACGGAGTCGGCGGTGGTGGCCTCCGCCGCGGCGTCCAGGCCCAGCAGCAGGGTGCCGGTGCGGCCGGGGGCCACGTCCGCGAACCCGCTGGAGACTGCCCCGGCCAGCCCGGCCTCGGCCGTCGCGTCCGTGACCGCGGCCTCGATGCCGGCGGCATTCAGCGCCCCGGCATAGACCTCCGCCAGGGTGCGGCCTTCGTCCGTGTCCGGGGAGGTGACCAGCAGGCGCCGCTCCGTGGTGGGGTTGCTGACCACCGGGGAGTCCGGAACGAACGGGGCCGGGCCGCTGCAGCCGGCCAGGGCCAGCAGCACAGGCACCAGGACACCGGCCCGCGCCGCGGCGGAAAGCCCTGCGCCGGGCCGGCGTCCGGCCCGGCGCTGGGCGGACGGGATCGCAGCCGGGTCATTTACCGCAGGGTCATTTACCGCTGGGCTATTCCCGGCAGGGTGGTTCACAGCGGGGTGGGGGGCGGTCCGGGCGTGGAAAGTCCGGGGATGCGGGGTCACGGGGTTGCTCCTGTTGGAAGGTGCCGGAGGATGGGCCGGGTGGCCGGGCTGTTTCTGTTTGGGGGGATCAGCGGGCGCCGTGGCGGGCCCCGCGGCGGGCACGGTAGAGCTCCAGCGCCTCGTCCACACGGTCCACCCGCTCGATCCGGTCCAGTTCATCGAGCGGGAACCACCGGGCCTCCGAGGTGGAGCCGTCGCGTTCGAAGGCCAGTTCTCCGCCGACGACCTCCGCTTCGTAGAGCACCGCGACGGTCTGCAGCGCCCGGCCGGTCGCATGCAGGCGCTTGTGCGCCGGGATGTGTCCGGACACGACGCCGAGCAGTTCGCCGAGGCGGACCTCGTAGCCGGTTTCCTCGGCCAGTTCGCGCACGGCGCCGTCCTCGATGGCCTCACCCAATTCCACGCCGCCGCCGGGCAGCGTCCAGCGTGGACGGAAGTCCGGGTCCGTGGCGCGCATGTCCCACAGCGCCAGCAGGATGGAGCCGTCGCGGACCACGACGCAGTAGGCTGCCAGCCGGGTGTCATACTCGGGGCGTGGAACGGGGCTTGGGGTCATGGTTCCAGCCTACCCGCGCGGCCCACCGGACGCCGGTCACCGCCCCGGAGCCGCTCCGGCCCGCCAACGTGTCCGCGGCTGGTTCCTGTGGTGGAATAGCGACTATGTCAGCTTCCGAGCAGCCCTCCGTTCCCCTCGACGCCGTCGACCGCCGCATCCTGTCGGAACTGCTGGCCGACGCCCGGATCAGCAACGCCGCCCTGGCCCAGCGTGCCGGGATCGCCCCGTCCACGGCGCTGCTGCGCACCCGCCAGTTGGTGGAACGCGGAATCATCGAGGGCTACCATGCCGAGCTGAACCTCTCCGCCGTCGGCCGCGGCGTGCAGGCGCTGATCTCGGTCAAGCTGCGGGTGCACGACCGCGACCAGATCGACCGCTTCACCGCCCAGGTGCCACAGCTGCCCGAGGTGCTGTCCATGTTCCACGTTTCCGGGGGCACCGACTACCTGCTCCACGTGGCCGTCGCCTCCACCACGGCGCTGCGGGACTGGGTGCTGGATCACCTGGCCACCGATGGCGCCGTCGGACACACCGAGACCACTCTCGTGTTCGAGCACTTCAAGGGCCAGTCCGGCCCGTTGCTGCCCGGGAAGGGCGAGTAGGGCCGAAGGTGCGGGCCCGAAGGCGCGGGCGGCTGGTCAGGGCGTAGTCTGGAGGCCAGCCACCCGCCCGGCGATCCTCGAGGAGGCGCCCCCCTTGTCCGCACTGGCCGAGCGTTTGCACGGCATCCTGAACCGTCCCCAGCCCAGCCCGTTCCTCTCCCCCAGCGACGCGCAGGGCTGGCTGGAGCTTGCCTACGACCGCGCCTATGCCGAAGACCACGACGGCGCGATACGGGCCGCGGAGGCCGGGATCGCCGCCGAGGGCGCCGATGCCGAGGCGCAGCTGTCCCTGTGGGGCATCGCCGCCTCCGTCCACCACCTGGCCGACCGGGACGAGGCCGCCCTGGAGTGCGCGCACCATCGGGTGGAACTGCTGCGCCGCCTCGGCCGGAACCACCAGGCCGACCTCGAGGAGGACCTGGGCAGCCTGCTGTTCCGCGAACCCCGCCCGGAGGAGGCACCGCTGCTGGAGGCCGCGCTGGCCACCCATTCGGCCGCCGGCGCCAGCGCCGAGGTCCTGGCGGACATCCGCCTGCCCCTGGCGGTGTGCCGTGTGGAGGCCGGTGACGAGACAGCCCTGGAGGACCTGGAGCTGTGCGCGGAAGACTACCGCGCCGGTGGCCGCATCGACAGCCTGGCCGGGGCGCTGCTGTACCTGGCCCACCACTACGCCCGGGGGGGCCGCTTCCAGGAAGCCCTGGAAAAGTCGGACGAACTGCTGGCGCTTCCGGTGAACCGGGCCATGCGCGCGGCCGTGTGGATGGTCCGCGCCACCGGCCACAACGAACTGGGGAACCCTTTGGAGGCGGAGGGCAGCGCGGTCGAGGCGCTGGACCTCTACGCTGCCGCCGGGGTGCGGCGCGGAGCGGTCTCCGCCGCGGCCCTGGTGGCCAACCTGGCGGCCCAGGCCGAGGACCAGGAGGCGGCCGTGCTCGCCTGGCGCATCGCGGTCCAGCAGGCTGAACGCGGCGAATTCGGCGAGGTCTGGGCGGTGCGCATGGGCTTGGGCAACCAGCTGCTGGAGGCCGGAGAGTACCTGCTGGCGGAGGAGGTCCTTGAACATCTGGCCGGCTGGCTGGAGCAGGCCGGCCGGACCGCCGACCAGGCCAGGACGCTCATGTCGCTGGGGCACTGCCTGCGCCACCAGGAGCGCCAGGACGAGGCGCTCGCCGCCTGGGAGCGGGCCAGCGAGCTGTTCGCGGCCGCGGACCTGCCCGGCGAGGCCTCCCGCGCCCTGCTTTCCGCTGGCACCCTGCTGGCCCGCGAGGGACGCGACGCCGAAGGGCTGAAAAACTTCGAGCGGGCGGTCATGTGGGCCCGCCGTGCCGGTGAGGAGGATCCGGCGGCGCTGCCGCAGGCGCTGCACGCGTTTGGCCACGCCCAGTGCGAGGCCGGCGACGCGGACGGGCTTGCCGCGCTGGACGAGGCCATCCGGCTGGCCGACGAGCACAGCGCCGAATGGCACTCGGCGGACTTCCGCGACACCCGCGCGCGCAGCCTGTGGCTGCTCGGGCATGGCCGGGAGGCGGTCTCCGCCGCGCTGGAGGCGGCGGACCTGTACCGGGACGCGGACGATCCGGACGGCAGCGGCAACGCTGAACTGTTCGCCGCCCAGGTGCTCTTCGAAACGGGGCAGCTGGACCAGGCGGCCCGCGTGTTCCGGCTGATCGCCGAGGAGCACCGCGGCAGCCCCGCCCACCACCATGCCGCCCAGCGCGGGCTCTCCGAGGTGCTGGACGCCATGGGGCTGCGGGAGCAGGCCGAGGAGGCGCGCGCCGCGGCCGAAGCGGCCCTGGATGCCGGCGACACTGCGGAGGACACCACCGGGGAAGATGGCACGGCGCAAGACAGCACCGGGGAAGGCACCCCCCAGGAAGGCGGCACAGGGGACGCGCAGGACGATGTTCCCGGCAGCTAGATACCCGTCAGCTGGGCATCCGGCGCACGGGAACCACCCAGCACAGGGGAACCGTCGCGGCCACCCCCTGCGTCCACTCCCGGGGGTGGCCCCGTGATGTCCCGCGCGCCCTCCTCCCGGCCAGGGCGCCGCCCCCTCCGCCTCGTGCTCGCGGCACTCGTCCTGGCCACGCTCGGAGCCGTCGGCGCACTGGCGGCCGGCACGCTGGCGGCCTCCCGTCCCGTGGACCTGGGTCCCGGCGTCGTGGGTCCCGGGATTGTGGGTTCCGAGGTCGTGGGTCCCGGCATCGTGCTGCGGGACGACGCCGCCGGCAGCGCCCCCGCGACCGTTCCCTCCCCGGTCTCCACGGCAGGTGCACCCTCGGCGGGGCCCACGGCACCCTCCGCCGGTCCGGTGTCCCCCGCGCCAGGGTCGCGCACCGCTTCCGCCCCGGTGGTGCCCGCCCCGCCGTCGTCCTATGACGATGACGACGACGCGGAGGACGATGACGATGGGGAGGACGACGACGCGGAGGACGACGACTGATGGGCCGGCGCTTCCGGGGGTGGCGCATTGCGCTGCCGTATTTCACTGCGCTGCCGCATTTCACTGCGCTGCCGTATTTCACCGCGCTGCGTCGCTTCACCGCGTCGGGGCGCCTGGCGGGACCCGGGCGCGGGGCACGGTCCGTGGCCGGACGCATCCTCGGGTCCATGCTGCTGCTCTCGCTGCTGACCCTGCTGGTGGCTGGCGGCACGTCCTACGGCATCCTGAGCAGCCAGGCCGCCGCGCGCATCGACGACGCGCTCAGCCGGACGGTCAATGAATTCCGGGTGCTCTCCGCCAGTTCCGTGGACCCCTCCACCGGTGCGCCCTTCGCCCGCGCCGAGGACCTGGTGTACGTCGCCATGCAGCGCACGCTCCCCGCCGCCAATGAGGGAATGATGGCCCTCGGCCCCGCCGATGTGCGGTGGGTGGCCCCCGAATCGGTTTCCCTGCGCCCCGAACAGGACCGGCAGCTGCTCGACCGGCTGCTGGCCGAAGCCCCGCAGGAGCGCGCCGTGCTGCGGACGCTCTCCACCGGCACCACCACTTACCGGCTGGCCGTGCTCCCGGTGCAGCTGGCCGGCGACGCGGCCCCGATGCGCTACGTGGTGGCGTTCGACCTCAGGGCCGAACTGGCCGCCCTGGGCCGCACGCACCTGGTCTTCCTGGCCGCGGGCCTGGCCGCGCTGGCGCTGTCCGCCGTGCTCGGCTGGATGCTCGTGGCCCGCCTGCTGGCACCGCTGCGGGAGATGCGGCGGACCGCCGAGGCCATTTCCGAACACGACCTGGGGCAGCGCCTGGAGGTGCGCGGCAACGACGACCTCGCCGACCTCTCCGCCACCTTCAACCACATGCTGGACCGGCTGGGCAACGCGCTGCGCTCCCAGCGGCAGCTGCTGGACGACGTCGGCCACGAATTGCGCACCCCGATCACGATCGTGCAGGGGCACCTGGAGCTGCAGGACGCCGCCGACCCGCACGATGTCGAACAGACCCGCGGCATCGCCCTGGACGAGCTGGACCGGATGAGCCTGCTGGTGGACGACCTGGTCATGCTGGCCAAGGCGGACCGGTCCGACTTCGTGGCCCCCGTCCCGGTGGAGCTGGACGTGCTCATCGACGACGTCCTGGACAAGGCCCGGGGACTGGGCGGGAGGCGCTGGACCGTGGAGGGGCGTGTCCACGGCACCGCGGAGCTGGACCCGCGCCGGATCGAGCAGGCCATGCTGCAGCTGTGCCAGAACGCGGTGAAGTTTTCCGCCGGCGGGAGCACGGTGGCCCTGGGCTGCCGGCTGCACGGGAACACCCTTCGCCTCTCGGTGCGCGACGAAGGCATCGGCGTCCTGCCCGGGGACCGCGCGGCCATCTTTGAGCGCTTCGCCCGCGGCAGTAACGGCCGCCGGGCCGGGGGATCCGGGCTGGGCCTGACCATTGTGCGCGCGATCGCCGCCGCCCACGGCGGCACGGCCGGAGTCGAGTCACGGCCCGGGGCCGGCTCGACGTTCTTCATCGACCTGCCGCTGCGCAGGTTCGGACCCCTCCAGGACCACACCGACAACACCGTCACCGGCACCGAGGAGGCCCATGAGCCAGATCCTGATCATTGAGGACGAGGAGCGGATCGGCTCCTTCATCGCCAAGGGCCTGCGCGCCGCGGGGTTCTCCCCCACCATTGCGGGCAGCGGACGCGAAGGCCTGCTGATGGCGCAGACCGGGGAGTTCGAGCTGGTCGTGCTGGACCTGGGCCTGCCGGACCTGGACGGATTCGAGGTGCTGCGGCGGATCCGGGACGGGCACAACCCCGTGCCCGTCATCATCCTCACCGCCCGCACCAGCGTCGACGACACCGTCGCCGGATTCGAACGCGGCGCCGACGACTACATGCCCAAGCCCTTCCGGTTCGAAGAGCTGCTGGCCAGGGTGCGGCGGCGGCTGCGCACGGACGCCAACGGCGCGGACCTGTCGGTGCTGGGGCATGCCGGACTCTCGCTGGACCTGCGCGCACGGCGGGCCAGGGTGGACGGGCGCGAGGTGGACCTCTCCGCGCGCGAGTTCGCGCTCGCCGAGGCCTTCCTGCGCAACCCGGGCCAGGTGCTCAGCCGCGAACAGCTGCTCTCCCGGGTATGGGGCTATGACTTCGACCCGTCCTCCAACGTGGTGGACGTCTACGTCCGCTACCTGCGCAACAAACTTGGGGCCCAGCGCATCGAAACCGTGCGCGGGATGGGCTACCGCCTCGCCGCCAGGGCCTGAGCAGCGGGGGCGGCCCGTCCCGGCCGCCCCCAGGCCCGCCCTTCGCCACTGCCGCCCCCCGCCCTGCCGGCGGTGTCCATCCTGCCGGCGGTGTCCATCCGGCCGGCGGTGTCCATCCGGCCGGGCGGGGGATTCTGGCGGCGGGTTGTCTTGACCTAGTCCGCGCTGGCGGCGGAGGGCGCTGTTGCCGCAGAGGCCGCGGACACCGGGGAGGCCGCAGTGGCAGGGGTCGCCGCAGTCGCGGCGGAGGCTGCGGTAGCTGCCGACGCTGCCGTCACCGGGGAAACGGCCGACACCGCAGAGGCCCCGGACGCCGGAGTGGCGGGCGTGGCGGGGGTGGCTGCCGAGGCCGCCGTCACCGGGGAGGCCGCCGTGGCCGGGGTCGCTGCGGTCGCTGCCGAGGCGCCCCGCTCGGTGAAGTCATCGATGTTCACGGCCCCCGGGTCCGTCGCGGTTGCCGTCTCGACCGTGGCCGCAGTGTCCGTTCCGGCGGTCTCCGTTCCGGCAGTGTCCGTTCCGGCGGTGTTCCCGACAGTGCTTTCCACGACGCTGGGGGCCGGTCCGGGGCCCGCGGTGCCCGTGTCGGCGGCCGCGGTGCCCGCGCCCGCGGCGACAACGCCAAGTCCTCCGGTCACTGCCCAGAATTTGCGGTTGATCATGCTGTTCCTTTCGGTGGGGGTTCTGCGGGAGCCTGCTTCACCCAGTGTTCGCCGGTCGTATGAGAAGAAAAGGAAGCGCCCATGAGAGGGTTCTCATCCGGCCCGTTCCAGCAGGTCCTCGGCGGCTGCCAGCCGGGCCAGAGCCGCCGGCTCCCAGCCGGGCGCCCCCGGCGTCCGTGCCCCGGCCACCAGGGAGACCGCCACGGCCGCGGACCGGGCCCAGAGTCCCCGCGGGTCCACGCTCCGCCCGAAGGCTGCGCCAAAGTGTTCCAGCCCCGCCCCGGCGTGGACATACCGGGCATCCACCGCGGGCAGCACGGCAAGGTGGCCCAGGAAGCAAGCCAGGTCGTCCACCCGGTGTCCCGGTCCCACGGCGTCGACATCCAGCAGTCCTGAAATACGGGGCCCGTCCATGAGCAGGTTGGCCTCGTAGAAGTCGCCGTGGCTGGGAACCAGCGGTCCCCGGTCCGTGGACCGGAGGACCGCTTCGATGCGGCCGCGCAGCCCGTCGATGCGGTCCGCCGCGGCGGGCAGGGCCGATGCCGCGGCGTCCGCGTAGCGGCGCAGCCGTTCGCTCCACGCGGGGCGGGCCTCCAGCGCCAGCGCCGCGGCCGGCAGGCCATCCAGCAGTTCCGTGAAGGCGGCCGGGTCAAGGGAGGTGCCGCCGTCGTGCAGGATGCGGCGGGACAGCGGTTCCCCCGGGGCTTCGGCCAGCGCCAGGACATCCTCGACCGGCCCGCCCAGCACCGCCGGGACGGGCAGGCCGGCGGCGCGCAGCAGGGTGTGGCGCGCATGCAGTGACGCCGCCTGGCCCGGGCGCAGCACCTTGAGGTAGACGCTGCGCCGGTCCACCACGGGACCGGGGGTCGCGAACGCCGCCCGCAGCACCGCCCGGCGCAGCGGACGGTAGGCCACCGTTTCCAGCCGTTCCAGCCTTTCGCCACATCCCCACAGGCGCGCCACGCGGTCGGGGTCGGAGGCCAGCGGCAGGCCGGGCAGGCGCGGGTCGTGCGGGTGCCGCCAGGCCGTGACCACCAGCGGTTCGGCGGGCAGGCGTGCGCCCGGGACCGCCGGTGCCAGGCCCCGCGCCTGCTCGGCGGGGATCTCGATGCGCACGGTTCCGTCCCCGCTGCCGGTGCGCCGTTCGGTGCTCAGGCCAACGAAGCCGGCCTGGAGCGCGGGAGGGAGCTCGTACAGCGCGCTGATCCCGGCCCCGGGGCGGTGCTGGAGTTGGAGCTGGCGCGGCCGGTCCGGCCCGGCGAAGCCCTCCAGGCCCAGCGCGGCGGCCACGAGGTCGCTGCCGTGGGCGGAGAACAGCGCCAGTTGCAGGTTTTCGGACCATCCATGGGCGCGGCTCACACGCCGCCCGCCCGGCAGGTGGGCGCGCCGTCCCGGCGCGCGGGGGCCGTACCCGCCACCGCTAGGCGCGCCGGCGCTGCAGGACGGCGTCGAGGTTGATGCGCCCGGTGGCCGGTGACGCGGCCCCGGGCCGGGAGCCGGGCAGTTCGGCAACGTTGCCGGCGATCGGCTGTGCCGCCCGCGCGGCCGCCCGGGTGTCCTGAAGGATGCTGGTTACGCCGGAGGGCTTCTTCTCCGCGGCCTCCGGCAGCGGGGCCGGCTCCGGACGCCCGGCCTTGGCGGCACCCACGTAGGTCGGCAGCGGCACCTCGACCGGGTCCCAGGTGGTGGCGGCGGGGGCCTCGGCCGCGGCGGCAACGCGGCGGGCCGCCGCGCGCAGCTCCTCGAGGGTCGGTGCCGGCTCGGGCTCGGCCGCCGGCGCCACATCGAACACCTCGGACTGGGTCCGCCGGACCGGTGCCGGCGGATCCGGGGTGCTCATGGCCGCGGCGAAAACGGCTTCCATCCGGGCCAGCGCCTTGCGGCGCCGGTCGCGCACCGCGAAAGAACGCAGGCCGGCGAAGCTGGCCACGAGCACGGCCAGCGCCATGCCGGGCACGCCGGCACCCACGGCCCCCATGAGCGCCAGCGGCGCACACACCACCAAGACGACGACGGCGGCCAGGCCGGCGAGCGCGACGGCCAGGCGCCCGGTTCGGATCCGCAGGGGTGCGGCGGCCCGGGCGCGGGTCCGCGGGGCTTCGGCTGGCATGTGGTTCCTCCATTGGTGGACGCTGGTGTCCGTGGCCGGTTGGTCGCACGCCGGCTTGCTTCCCCTATTGAACAGGCTGGGGACGATGAAGGCGAGCAGAACTCCGAGCACGGCCACCAGGACCACGGAACTCTCGACTTGGACGTCCACAACCACCAACTTAACGGCGCATGCATTCCGCCTGCGGCATTTGTCCCGGTGTGTCTGCGCGGCCCCCCGGAAGACGCCGGGTTTCCCTCCCCCACAAGGCGTTTTGGGTGCCTTGGGAGACGCCGGCGGCAGGCGGCTCAGGTGCGCAGCGGTTCCCCGCGGGAGGCGAGCCAGCGCGGCAGCAGCCCTCCGGCGGCCTCCTCGGCGGTCAGGGCGAAGGTGCGGTGGTCCGCCCAGGCGCCGTCGATGTGGAGGAACCTGCGGCGCAGCCCCTCGTCGCGGAATCCGAGTTTCTCCACCACGCGCAGGCTGGGTCGGTTCTCCGGCCGGATGTTGATCTCCATCCGGTGCAGGCCCAGGGTCTGGAAGCAGTGGTCGGTGGCCATGGCCACCGCCGTGGGCGCCAGCCCCCGGCCCGCCCGGGACCGGTCCACCCAATAGCCCAGTGAGGCGCCGAGCGCAGCACCCCAGGTGATGCCGGACACGGTGAGCTGCCCGGCGATCACCGGCTGCCGTCTGCGCGGTTCGCGGACGGCGATGACCCAAGGCAGTGCCTGCCCCGCTTTGGCCTGCGCCCTCAGGGAGGCCACCATGGCGCGGTAGGTGGGCGGGGCTGCGTCGGGGTCAGGCGACGTGGCTTCCCACGGCCGCAGCCACTCGGCGTTGCGCCCCCGCAGGTCCTGCCATTCCGCGCGGTCGCGGTAGCGCAGCGGGCGCAGGAGCAGGTCCCCGCACTCAAGCGTCGCAGGCCAGATCCCCACACCGGTCACCATGGGTGACAGCTTAGCTCCCCCGCACCGGTGCCGGGGGTCCCTGGCGGGCCCGCATTCGGCTCCGGCAGGCAGGCCGTTTCCGGCGGGCAGTTCGGCCCTGGCAGGTAGATCGTTTCTGGCAGGTAGATCGTTTCTGGTGGGCAGTTCGGCCCTAGCATGGTGGGGTGGACGAGCAGAGCGAAAACCAGAGCGTAGACCAGGGCCCAACCGGACGCGCCACGGAGGCCGGCCGCGCCGGAACGGTGCCCCCAGGGCCGGTGATGGACAAGGACCGCGCCCGCGCCGCCTATCGGGGGCTGCGCCGGGCCCTCTCCCCCGCGGAGCGCCAGCGGCAGGCAGGGGCGCTTGCCGCCCGGCTGTTGCCGTGGCTGGCAGGACGCGCCCCGGGGGCGACGGTGGCCGGCGTCGTGTCCTACGGAGCCGAACCGCCGACGGCGGCGCTGCTGGCGGCGCTGCACGGGGCCGGGCACCGGGTGCTGGTGCCGATCTGCGAACCCGAGCGGCAGCTGTCCTGGGCCGAGTGGTATCCGGGCGTGCCGATGCAGCGGTGCGCGGTGGCGCCCATCGACGAACCGGCCGGGCCGCGGTTCGGAACGGAAGCCATGGACGGCGTCGGGGTGGTGCTCGTCCCCGCGCTGGCCGTGGACGGCGACGGTGCACGGCTCGGCCAGGGCGGGGGCTACTACGACCGCTTCATTGCCTCGCTGGACCGGTTGGACCGCCGGCCGGCGCTGCTGGCGATGGTGTACGAGCACGAACTCGTGCCCGCCGGAACGTTCGAGTACGACGCGCTGGACCGGAAGGTGGATGGGGTGCTCACCGCGGAGGGCTTCACGTGGTTTTCCCCACGGCCGGGGCAGTGATGTAGAATTGGCACTCACGGGGTTGGAGTGCCAGTGCCGCGTTCCCGAACGCGCTGTTCCCGGACGCGCTGTTCCGGACGCGGTCCGGCACAGGTCCCGGCTTGCCGGGCTCCCCTGACCAGCAACCTTCCGAAAGGGAACCCATGCCAACGTACGTGTACTCCTGCAAGGACTGCGACCACGCGTTCGAGACCGTCCAGTCCTTCAACGAGGATTCGCTGACCGTCTGCCCCGAATGCAGCGGCGTCCTGCGCAAGAAGTTCAACAGCGTCGGCGTTGTCTTCAAGGGCTCGGGCTTCTACCGCACCGACTCGCGCGGATCCTCCTCCTCGACCGCTCCGGCCGCGGCCAGTTCCACCTCCAGCTCCACCGCCAGCTAGGCGCCCGGGGCACCTCACCGGCCCGCGGGAGGAAGCCGCCTGGCGCGGCCCCCCACAGTCCTGCCTCCCTGCCGCAGCAGGGAGTGGCCGTCCACATTCCCTCGGGTGTGGGCGGCCTTTCGCATGCCCGGCATGCGGTAGTGGGAGGCATGCGCAAACCGCCCCGCACACATCCCGGCCCCCGCGTACATTCCGGCCCCCGCCCCGGCCCGCGCCCTGTCCGGTTGCGGGAGGCGCCCCACCGGAAAAGCTGGCGCGAGGTGCTGGCGTTGTACCGCCGGCCGCTGGCCGCCTGCCTGGCGGCGCTGTCCGTCGCCTGCGCCCTGTCGGCCCTCGCTCCCCAGCACGTGCCCACCCGTGCGGTGGTGGTTGCGGCGCGGGACCTCCCGGCCGGGCAGGCCATCGCCGCCTCCGACCTTACGCAGCGGGTGCTTGCCTCCCAGGCGCTGCCGCCGGACGTGGCCGGCCATGCGGGCGAGGTCGTCGGCCGGCGCCTGGCCGTGCCGCTGCGGTCGGGCTCGCCCGTGGCGCTGGCCTCCCTGGTGGGGCCGGGACTGCTCACCGGCACCCCGCCGGGCACGGTGGCCGTACCGGTCCGCCCCAGCGATGCGGAAACGGTCTCGCTGCTCTCCCCCGGCCAGCTTGTCGATGTGGTGCTGAGCACCGGAAACGGCTACGAGCAGCCGGTCGAGTCCACGGTGATCGCCTCGGCCCTGCCGGTGCTGTGGACCGGGGATACGGCGTCCGACGGCGGTTGGCTGGGCGGGGAAGGTCCGGCCAGCATGGTGGTGCTTGCGGCCTCCGCAGCGGAATCGGCCGCGCTGGCCGGCGCCCCCGGCCGGGGCCGGATCTTCCTGGTCCTGGTGGCGGGATAGGCCCTGCCCGGCCCGGCTGAAGTGGCCTAGCCCCAGTGCGGCGGACGCTGTTCCCGCAGCCAGCGGTCGCGGTCATCGCCCCGCTCGCCCCAGGCGCGCGGTTCGTCCTCGGTGGCCAGCCGCGGCACCACGCTGTCCACGGGTCCCCCCGCGGAACGGCGCCCGCTCCCCTGCGGCAGCGTTGCCCCGGCGCCGACCAGTTCCGACTCCCCGGCTCCCGAAGCCCCGCTTTCGGACGGCCGGGCCTTCAGCCCCGCGCCGGCGGCACCCTCCGGCACGGCCACCGGGCCTGCTGCCCGCGCCCCGCCCCGGGCAGGACTGGCCTGCCCGGCATTCTGCGCGGCCTCCGGGGCAGCACCGTGCGCGCTGTCCTGCGCGGCGTCTTGCCGCTGCGGCTCGGGGAGGGTGCGGGTGGGGGCGGATTCGGCCCGGCGCGGGCCTCCGCTGCGGTTGCCTGCCATGGCGTCCTCCTTGGGGTTGTCCTGCACCCCATTGTCCTGCACCCCATTGTCCGCCGGTTCCCGGGCAGGATCGACCGCGGGCAACCCCAGGTGGGCGGCAAGGGTGTTGGCGATCGCGCCGGGGTCGCTGAACACATCGATGGTCCACAGCGGAATGTAGCGCCAGCCCATGGCTTCCAGCTGCTGGGGGCGCAACCGGCTGCGCTCGCGCACGGTCATGCTCCGGTAGGCCTCGGTTCCGTCAGAAACCACCGCCAGCGGGGGGTGGTTGCCGGCCGCATCGACGTCGGCGGCCTGGGCCGCGAGGTCCAGCACTCCCCGGTAGTGCTGGGCCACGGTGGCCCCCCGCCGGGCAAGCCGGTTCATCAGGTCCGCGACCAGCGGGTCCTTCAGGGGCGTGCCTTCGCCCTCCACCCCGGAGTCCCCGGAGAGCACCCGGCCGGCCAGCTCCAGGAAGCGGCGGGCGCCGCCGCCGACCCGGTCGAGGTCGACGTCGGAGGGCAGGACGCCGGTGACCAGTTGCAGCAGGTCGCGCGAACGGGTGACGCCGGTGACAAACAGCTCGTCGCCGCGGGCCCCGGAGAGCGGGCCGAAGTCGTGCAGGGCCTTGCCGTGCGGGGTGCGCCCGTAGCCCAGGGTGAAAATCACGGCGTCGCGGACCAGCCCGTGGGCGCGTTCGACGGAGGACACCTGGAACGGCTCGTCGGTGCGCTTGAAGAAGTCCGCGGCCCAGGGGAAGTTGGGCAGCTGCAGGCGGATGGCCTCGGCAATCCGGGCCGCATGGCGCTGGTTGGAGGCGATGACGGCCAGCGAACGGTTGGGGCGCCGGCGGATGTGCCCGAAGACCAGGTCGGCGACGCGGTTCACCTCGGCGACGGTGGTTTCGATGCCTTCGCCGCCCTCGGGCAGGGCGGTACCGTCGGCGACATACTCCACCGACAGGGAGGGGGTCCCCCCGCTCATGGCCCGTGCCGCGGGCAGGCGGCGCAGCGAGCCGTCGTAGTACGCCCGGCCCAGGGCCTCGGTCAGGCCCTCGTCGACTCCACGGTAGACGGTGCCCAGCCGGCGCAGGGGCAGCACCCCCGTCAGCGCGGTGAAGGTGCTCGCCGGCGGGGCCGGTTCGCGGGTGGAGGCCGTGGGGTCGACCGAGACGTTGAAGCCGCGCGGGGAACCGAGCATGGAGTCGCCGAACGCGACCACCTGGCGGGAGCGGCTGATCGAGCCGAGGGCGGAGCGCAGCGACAGGGCGTCGGCATCAAGCAGGATCACCGCGTCGAAGTCGATGTCCGCCGGCACGGCGGCCGGAATCAGCAGCGGGGCCCCAATCCAGATCGGGACCAGGGAATTGACCAGCGCAGAGCCGAGCTGCCCCAGCCCCCGCAGCGTGGGTTCCCCGTCCTTGAGCATGGCGCGCAGCTCGCGCGAGGCGGCGCGGTGGTCGGCCAGGGCCCCCTTCCAGCGCTTGGCCAGCAGCCACCGCAGGCGGGAGGCTCCGGAGGCGATGTGGGTATTGTCGGCCAGGCGGTACTCGGCTTCTAGCCGGCGCAGGCGCGCGCCGTCGGACATGGCGAGGTAGTCGTCGCCGCTGATCATCGCTTCGAGCGCGGACTGCCACCAGGCCAGTTCCAGCTCGTTGCCCACCAGCTCCGGGGCGACCTCGCGCTCGGCAAGGTCCTCCATGAGTTCGCTCAGGCCCTGCTCGCGCAACTGCTCCTGAAGCAGGGTGCGCTCGGGCAGCGAGACAAGGGTTTCCTTCCCGGCGACCAGCTCCCGGAGCCGGGAGAGCATCGTCTCCAGCGGAAGCCGCGGCAGCGCTTCCCGCTCGGGCGCGGGCGCCAGGAGGTCCACGAGCCGTTCCAGCCGCGCCTCGGCGTCGCGGTAGGCCGCGCTCAGCTCGGCCAGCCCGATTGGCACCTGCGGATGCCGCTGGCTGGTGGCGTAGCGGGCCCACTGCCCGCGCTGGCGCTGCACGGCCTGCAGCGCCTGGTGCAGGTCGGCGATGTGCACGCCCGGACGCACATATTCCTTGGCCACCCGGCGCAGACGGGAACGGGTGATCGAGCTCATCTCGACCCCGCGCTCGCGCCTCCACTGGGCGGGCGCGGTGGCGTTGATCAGGTCGTCCACGTCGTGGTCGAAGATGTCGGGCTCAAACCGGTCCAGGCTGCCGCGGACGGCCAGCAGCAGGTCCAGCTGCTCGCCCCACTCGGCGAAGCTTTCGCCCAGCTTGATCTCCGAGTGCGCGGCGACCTTGAGGATCTGCTCGTGCAGGGGCGGAAGGTCGGCGGCCAGGGACTCGGAGATCTCCAGGGCGTATTCGGTCTCGCGGCGGTTGCGCAGGCGTGCCCCGTGCCAGGGGCTCGTCGCGGCGGCGCGGCTGAACCCGCCCAGCTCGGCGGCGCGGCGCAGCTTGGCCCCGGTCTCCTCCCGGCTGGTGATGTTGTCCAGGACGCTGCGCTTGAGCCGCACGGTGGTGGCAGGGGCGGGGTCGAGGGCGGTCAGGCGGGCCAGCTCCTGCATGGCTTCGTAGGGCGAGCAGGCCCACCGCGCACGGACGTTATGCAGGGAACGCACGTGGTCCAGCAGCGCGTGGCGGTGGCCGGTGAGCGTGGCGTGCAGCTTGTACAGCTGGGGCTCGGTGGCGCGTTCGTTGCGCAGGATGGCGCGGGTGAGCTGGCTGCGCAGCTCCTCGGGCCCGGTCTCGGGCGACAGGCGCAGGGCCAGGCTGTCCAGCCCGAGTTCGGCGAGGCGCCCCACCAGGCCGTCGGCGGTCGCCCGCCGTTCGGCCACCACGAGCACCCGCTTGCCCTGCCCGGCAAGGATGGCCGCGGCGTTCACCGCGGTCTGGGTCTGGCCGGTCCCCGGCGGGCTGGAGACCACTACCGACTCCCCGGCTTCGACGAGGTCCAGGACCTCCTGCTGGGTGCCGTCGGCATCCAGGACCAGCAGTTCGTCGGCGGGGTCGCGCTCGTCGCTGCTGAGCACGGTGACCTCGGGTTCGGGCACCTCCACCGGCCGCCCGGCGGCCGCGTCCAGCAGCCGGGAGATGACGGGGTGGCGCACGTCCAGGCGGGCCGGGTCGGCGGGGTCGTTGAGGTCGGCGAAGGTGGAGAGCAGCAGCCGGTGCTCGATCACCGCGCCCCGCACGTCCGCGACGTCCCGGCGCAGCGAGTCCATGGCCAGGCGGGGATCGAAGCGGGCCGTCGCGTAGGCGGAGGAGCGCAGCGCCTCGGCGTCGATGGAGACACCGTGCACCTCGCGGAAGTAGCGGACCAGCGCGGGGTTGACCTCGGCCCGTCCGGTGAGCTGGATCTCGTAATCGTCCTGGCCTTCGCGCAGCGCCAGCGAAATGCGCCCCAGCATCACGGGGGCGCTGAACTGCTCGCTGCGTCCGTCCTGGGTGGCGCGCCAGGTGGCCAGGCCGGCGGCCAGGTAGCCGACGTCGATCCCGCGGTCCTCGGAGAGCTCCTCGATCTTGGCGCGCAGGGCGCGCGCGGCGCGGCGGCCCACGGCGTACTGCTCCTGGTCGCGCAGCAGGGTGGAGAGGCGGGTGCGGCGTCCGGCCAGGAACTGGGCCAGCCCCGACGGGTGGGCATGGGTGAGGTCGATGCTGTTGGAGGAGGATCCGGCGAACCGCAGGAGGGTGTCCGTCCCGGCCCCGGGACCCAGCTTCTCCAGCCATGCGGACAGCTCCGCGGCTCCGCCTTCCCGAGTACCGTCCACGTGAACACATCCCTTCCCTGTTGTCGCCCCGCCGTCGCGCAACTTGTCGTTCCGCAGGCGACGTCTCGCCCCCGGACCCTACCTAACCTAGCCGAAAGCGGCCCCGCAGTGGCTGACCGCAACGCGCAGGCGCCGGGACCGGGCCGTGGGCGGAACCACGGCAAAGGGGAGGGACCGAAGCCCCTCCCCCGCCTTACGGGCGTTCCGCGCCGCAGCGCCGGACGCCTACTCCCACTCGATCGTTCCCGGCGGCTTGCTGGTCACGTCGAGGACCACGCGGTTGACGCCGTCGACTTCGTTGGTGATCCGGTTCGAGACCCGGGCCAGCAGGTCGTACGGCAGCCGCGACCAGTCGGCCGTCATCGCGTCCTCGGAGGACACCGGACGCAGCACGATCGGGTGCCCGTAGGTGCGGCCGTCGCCCTGGACGCCCACCGAACGGACATCGGCCAGCAGCACGACCGGCATCTGCCAGACGTCGTTGTCCAGGCCGGCCGCGGTCAGCTCGGCGCGGGCGATCGCGTCGGCCTTGCGCAGCAGCTCCAGGCGCTCCTCGTTGACGGCACCGATGATGCGGATGCCCAGGCCCGGGCCCGGGAACGGCTGGCGCTGGACGATCTCCGCCGGCAGGCCCAGCTGGGCGCCCACGGCACGCACCTCGTCCTTGAACAGGGTGCGCAGCGGCTCGATCAGCTCGAACTGCATGTCCTCGGGCAGGCCGCCGACGTTGTGGTGGCTCTTGATGTTGGCCGCGCCCTCGCCGCCGCCGGATTCCACGACGTCGGGGTAGAGCGTGCCCTGGACCAGGAAGCGGACCGGCTCGCCGGTCTCCGCGGCCTCGGCCATGATGGCGGCCTCGGCAGCCTCGAACGCGCGGATGAACTCGCGGCCGATGATCTTGCGCTTGGTCTCCGGGTCGGTGACGCCCTCGAGGGCGCTGAGGAAGCGCTCCTGCTCGTCGGCGACGTAGAGCTTGGCGCCGGTGGCGGCGACGAAGTCCTTCTCCACCTGTTCGGCCTCACCCTCGCGGAGCAGGCCGTGGTTGACGAACACGCAGGTGAGCTGGTCGCCGATGGCGCGCTGGACCAGGGCCGCGGCAACGGCGGAGTCCACGCCGCCGGAGAGGCCGCAGATGGCGCGGCCGGTGCCGACCTGCTCGCGGATCCGCTGGACCTGCTCTTCGACGATGTTCCCGGTGGTCCAGTCGGGCTTCAGGCCCGCGCCCTCGAAGAGGAAGTTCTCCAGGACCTTCTGGCCAAAGTTGGAGTGCTTCACCTCCGGGTGCCACTGGACGCCGAAGAGGCGCTTGGCCTCGTTGGCGAAGGCCGCAACGGGTGCTCCGGCGGTGGAGGCCAGGACCTCGAACCCTTCCGGGGCCGAGCTGACGGCGTCGCCGTGGCTCATCCAGACGTTCTGGTGGTCCGGGATGCCCGCCAGGATCGACTTCGCGCCGGCCGTTGCGGTGGCGTCGGTGGCGCCGTACTCGCGCAGGCCGGTCCGGGCCACCGTGCCGCCGAGCGCGTTCGCCATGGCCTGGAAGCCGTAGCAGATGCCGAAGACCGGCACCCCGGCCTCGAACAGGTCGGCGCCGACGCGCGGCGCGCCGTCGGCGTACACGCTGGAAGGTCCTCCGGAGAGGATGATCGCGGCCGGTTTCTTGGCCAGGATCTGCTCGGTGGTGAGGGTGTGCGGGACGATCTCCGAGTACACGTTGGCTTCGCGTACGCGGCGGGCAATGAGCTGCGCGTACTGGGCCCCGTAGTCGACGACCAGAACCGGCTGGTGCTCTGGGGGGGTGGCTTGGTTGGTCACGGGCTCCAGTTTAGTCGCCCGCCGGACCGCGGCGCACCTTGGGGCTCCCGGACGTGACGCACCCTACGACGCCGGGCCCGGAGCGGCGTCCGGCGCGCCCTCCACTTCCCCGGCATCCCCTGCCGCCAGGCCCGTCCCGGCCTGCGCGGGAGGCTCCCGCCAGACCTTGAGCACGGCCCACGCCACGGCGGTGACCGGCACGGCCAGCACCGCTCCAGCGATTCCGGCCAGGACGACGCCGGCGGCCAGCGCCAGCAGGATGACCAGCCCGTGCAGGCGCAGGGTGCGTCCCATGACCAGGGGCTGCAGGACGTCGCCGTCCAACTGGTTCACCGCGACCACGACGGCCACCACGATCAGCGCGACCACGGGCCCGTTGGCGACCAGCGCCACCAGGGCCGCGAAGATGCCCGTCAGCGTGGCCCCGACCATCGGCACGAAGCCGCCCAGGAAGACCAGCACCGCCAGCGGCAGCGCCAGCGGGACCCGCAGCAGCAGCAGCGCCACGCCGATGGCCAGGGCGTCCACGAAGGCAACGACAGCCGTGCCGTGCACGTACTTGCCCAGCACCTCGAGGGCGCGCTGGCCCGCGCGGTGCATCCTGTCCCGGCGGGTGCCCTCGAACCCGCGCAGGAAGAAGGACCAGATCCGGTCCCCGTCCTTGAGGAAGTAGAACAGCACCACGGCGCACAGCAACCCGCCGGTGACCACTTCCGCGGCCGCGGAGATGCCGGAGAGCGCACCGAGGCCGAACTGCCGGCTGCCGGCGAAGCCCACCAGCGCCGCCACCGCCTGGTCGATGGCGGCCTGGTCAACCTGCAGCGGCCCGTCCTCCAGCAGCGCGCGCAGCTCCTCCCAGCCGGCGATGGCGGAGGCGACGAGTTCGTCCCATTCGCTGCGCACCGCGAAAACCAGCGCGGTGATGATTCCGCCCAGCACCAGCACCGCGGCCAGGAAGGTCGTCCAGGTGGCCAGGCCGGGGCGCAGGCCGCGGCGGCGCAGTGCGGCCACCACGGGGCTGAGCGCGGCGGAGAGGATGAGGGCGATCATCAGGGGGATGACCACAAGTTTCAGCTGGATCAGCCCGTAGACGGCCACAGACACGGCCGTCAGCACCAGCAGCAGCTGCGCGGCCCGGGTCGCCGAGCGGCCCAGCGGGTCCGCCCAGGGGCCCGCCCCGGGTTTGGGGGAAGCCCAGTGCGGGGATCGTGCCATCGTCGCGGCTCCTTCGTCGGCAGTACCCGGGGCGGGCCGTTCTCCACCCTGCACACCCAATCCTGCACCCCGGGGGCCGGACGCCCAAGCCCTGCGGGCCCGGACGGCCCGGGGCCGGCCGTCAGTAGCGCTTGGCGGCCTGGGGGTGGGCGGCGAGCTCGCGCTCGACCTCCTTGTGGACCTTGGCCTCCATGATGAAGGACAGTGCCGGCACCACCCCGCCCAGGGCAATCGTGACGAAACGGGTGAACGGCCAGCGCATGAGGCTCCACAGCCGGAAGTCGGCAATGAGGTAGATGACGTACATCCAGCCGTGCACGATCAGGACGGCGGTGGAGAGGTTGAAGCCGCCCTCGAAGGAATCGGCGGGCAGGAATCCCAGGCCGTTGGAGGCACCGTCGGCACCGGTGCCGCCCAGGACGATCTCGGTGCCGTAGCCGTACTTTGCGACCATCTCCACCACCACCAGCAGCAGCATCACGCCGGTCGCGTAGGCCAGGACCTTGTACAGCCTGGCTGCGCTGCGGATCTGGGCGGGGGTGCCGGCGAAGCGGCGCTTCTTCTGGGCGGGTGCGGTCTGCTCGGTCATGGCTGTTCCTTTTCCGGGATGGTCTGCTGGGTGTCCTGCCCCTGTGCCCCGCGCAGGGCCTCGGCGGCGTCCTCGAGGTCCTCCTGCTGGCGCCGGTAGTCGTCGGCGACCAGGCGGTACCAGAGGAACACCGCGAAGCCGGCGAAGACCACCCACTCGATGCCGTAGAACACGTTCAGCCAGTTAATCTGCTGCTGCTGCGGCTGGGGGCCCACATAGACCGGTTCCAGGCCGGTGGTGGCGGCCCCGGCGTCGGCTCCGGCCCCGGTGGCCACGTCGAAGGCGACCACGAAGCCGCTGTAGGCGGGCACGTCCCACAGGTTGATCAGCTGGGCGGTGGAGACCGCCCCCAGTGCTCCGGCCGGGGATTCGTCGAGGGGCGATTCGGTGGGCAGCAGCCGCCCGGTCAGGTCCAGCTGTCCGGACGGGGCGTCCCGGGGCGTGGAGGCGTCGGCCTGCCAGCCGCGCACCACGGCGATGGTTTCCCCGTTCGGGGCTCCGTCCACGGCGAAGGGCGCCACCACCCAGTACCCCTTCTCGCCCTGCTGGAGCCTGTCGCGGACCAGGACCTGCCGGCCGGGCAGGAACCGGCCGCTGGCGGTGACGATCTGGTCGGCCTGGAAGCCCATCATCTCCTCGAGCGGGCGGATGTGGCCGGTCAGCGGGACCGCGGTCTCGGTGGTGCCCGGCGGCGGCGGGGCTGCGGTCTGGGACCGGTCGAACTGCCACTGGCTCAGGAGGACGAAGCCCGAAGCCACGAGGAGCGCTCCCAGCAGGGCAAGGATCCATTGGGGCTTCAGGGCGGTTTTCAGCACCCTTTAACGGTACTTCGGACGGGCCCGGTTCGACGAACCGGCCCCTGCGGACCCGACCCCTGCGGACCCGGCCCCCGCGGACCCGACCCCCGCGGCCCGGGTCGGGTGGACCCCCGGCCGCTAGTCCCGCACGGGAACGATGTCCTCGACGTTCATCCGGGTCCGGTCCGCGGAGACGTCGTCGGGCTGTTCCTGGCTGGCCCGTTCGGCCTCGACGCGGGCCAGGTAGTGGCGCACCTCGCGCTCGACCTGCGCCGCGCTCCACCCCAGCAGCGGCGCCATGAGCCGGGCCACCTCCGGGGCGGCGGACACGCCACGGTCCCAGGACTCGATGGAGATGCGGGTGCGCCGGGTGAGGACGTCGTGGATGTGCCGGGCCCCCTCGTGGGTGGTGGCGTAGACGGCCTCGGCGGCCAGGTAGTCGTCGGCGCCGGGCAGCGGCCGGGCCAGTTCGGGGTCGGCGGAGATGAGCGCGAGCACGTCGCGGGCCAGCGACCCGTACCGGCCCAGCAGGTGCTCGACGCGCGCCACATGGACCCCGGCCGCACGGGCCATCCGGTGCCTGCTGTTCCAGGCCGCCTTGTACCCCTCGGCCCCGAGCAGCGGGATGTCCGCTGTGCACGACGGCGGGACCTGGAGGTCCATCGCGCGCACCGCCTCGTCCACGGCGTCGCGGGCCATCACGCGATAGGTGGTGTACTTGCCGCCGGCGACCACCACGAGCCCGGGCACCGGGTGGGCCACCACGTGCTCGCGCGAGAGTTTGGCGGTGGAGTCCGACTCCCCGGCCAGCAGGGGGCGCAGTCCGGCGTAGACGCCTTCGACGTCCTCGCGGGTCAGCGGCCGCTTGAGCACCCGGTTCACGTGCTCCAGCAGGTAGTCGATGTCCCGGCTCGAGGCCGCCGGATGGGCCTTGTCCAGGGCCCATTCGGTGTCCGTGGTGCCGATAATCCAGTGCCGTCCCCACGGGATGACGAACAGCACGGACTTCTCGGTGCGCAGGATCAGGCCCACCGTGGACTGGAACCGGTCCCGCGGGACCACCAGGTGGATGCCCTTGGAGGCCCGGACCTTCAGCTGCCCGCGGTCGGTGACCATGGCCTGGGTCTCGTCGGTCCACACGCCGGTCGCGTTGAGCACCTGCCGGGCGCGGACGTCGAACTCCTCGCCGGTCTCCTGGTCCTGGACCCGGGCTCCGACCACGCGTTCGCCCTCGCGGAGGAAGCTCACGGCCTTCACCCGGTTGGCGGCCCACGCCCCGTACTTCGCGGCGGTGCGCACCGCGTCCACGACCAGACGCGCGTCGTCCACCTGCGCGTCGTAGTAGCGGATGGACCCCACGAACGCCTCGTCTTTGAGCGAGGGGGCGCTGCGCAGCGTGGCGCGGCGGGAGAGGTGCTTGTGGAAGGGGACGCCGCGGCCGTGGCCGGAGGCCAGGGACAGCGCGTCGTACAGCGCCACCCCGGCGCCCACGTAGGCGCGTTCGGCGAAGCGCCCGGTCAGCGGGTAGAGGAAGGGCACCGGGCGGACCAGGTGCGGGGCAATCCGTTCGATCAGCAGCCCGCGCTCCTGCAGCGCCTCGCGGACGAGCGCGAAGTCGAGCATCTCCAGGTAGCGCAGCCCGCCGTGGATCAGCTTGGAGGAGCGCGAGGAGGTCCCGGCGGCCCAGTCGCGCGCCTCGACGATCGCCACGTCCAGCCCGCGGGTGGCCGCGTCGAGCGCGGCCCCGGCCCCGACGACCCCGCCGCCGACGATCAGGAGGTCCAGCTCCTGCCCGCCCGCCGCGGCGGTGCCCCTCATCGCCTCCAGGGAGGCGGCACGGAACGCGGGACCCAGCTGGCCGGTGTGCTGGTCACCGGCCCGGCCGCCTGCCTGGGCACCCGCCGCGTTCCGTGCCATGGGCGTCAGACGGACTCGTACGGGGACACGACCACATCGACCCGCTGGAACTCCTTGAGGTCCGAGTAGCCGGTGGTCGCCATCGACCGGCGCAGCGCGCCGATGAGGTTGGACGTGCCGTTGGTGTGGCTGGAGGGGCCGAAAAGCACCTGCTTCATGGGGCCCACGGTGCCCACGTAGGCGCGGTCCCCGCGCGGGGAGGTCTCGTGGTGCGCCTCCGCGCCCCAGTGCCAGCCCTGCCCGGGGGCCTCGTTGGCACGGGCCAGCGCGGTCCCCAGCATGACGGCGTCCGCGCCCATGGCGACAGCCTTGACGATGTCGCCGCTGGTGCCCATGCCGCCGTCGGCGATCACGTGCACGTAGCGTCCGCCGGACTCGTCCAGGTAGTCGCGGCGGGCCGCGGCGACATCGGAGATCGCGGTGGCCATCGGGGCGTGGATGCCCAGCTGGCGGCGGGTGGTGCCGGTGGCTCCCCCGCCGAACCCGACCAGGACGCCGGCCGCGCCGGTGCGCATCAGGTGCAGGGCCGGGGTGTAGCCGGCGGCGCCGCCGACGATCACCGGAACGTCGAGTTCGTAGATGAACTGCTTCAGGTTCAGCGGTTCGGTGGTCTTGGAGACGTGCTCGGCGGAGACAGTGGTGCCGCGGATCACGAAGATGTCGACGCCGGCGGCGACGACGGTCTTGTAGTGCTCCTGGGTGCGCTGCGGGGTGAGCGCGCCGGCCACGGTGACGCCCGCGTCGCGGATCTCGGCCAGGCGGGAGGTGATCAGCTCCGGCTGGATGGGTGCCGAGTACAGCTCCTGCAGGCGCCTGGTCACTGCGGGGCTGAAGTGCGCCCCATCCTGCGCGGCTTCGAGGGCAACGATCTCGGCCAGCACCGGACGGGGGTCCTCGTAGCGGGTCCACAGGCCTTCCAGGTTCAGCACGCCCAGCCCGCCGAGCCGGCCCAGCGCGATCGCGCTCTCCGGGCTCATCACCGAGTCCATGGGCGCGCCAACGATCGGGGTGGAGAACTGGTACGCGTCGATCTGCCAGTTGACCGAGACGTCCCGGGGATCGCGGGTCCGGCGGTTGGGGACGATCGCCACGTCGTCCAGGGAGTAGGCCCGCAGTCCGCGCTTTCCGCGCCCGATTTCAATCTCGTAAGTCACCGGCCCAGCTTATCAGCGCCCTCCGGGCGGTTTTCCGTCAAGCGCGGGGCAGCAGGGTCCCTGCGTGTCGACGAAGTCGACACGAAAGGGCCTGCCCCGCGTGCTACCGGCCCGCGCGCCGGGCGACGATCACGGTGGGCGCCAGCACCCCCGAGGCAATGGCCCGGCGCAGGTTGGCCAGGCGCCGTCCCATGTCCGGGCCCATCACCACTTCCGGGCCCAGCGGAGCCTCCGCGCCCGCGGGGGCCTCAGCGCCCTGCGGCGCCCCTGCCGCGGCGCGGGCGGGCGCCCGGTCGAGGAAGGCGAGCGCCTCCGCGCTGCGGTCACGGGTGCTGTCCACCGCGAAGCCCGCCCCGGCGAGCGCGGCGTCGTACTGGACCACGGTGCGCACGAACGAGTCCCCGGCCGCCGCGGCCCACGGCATCGGGTACTCGGGCGCGTCCCCGTCCCGCGCCATGATGTCGTAGATGGCGAAGACTCCCTGCGGGTGCAGCACGCGCGAGGCCTCGGCGAACACGCGCGCCTTGTCCGCGACGTTCATGCCCACGTGGATCAGCGTGACGGCGTCAAAGGCCCCGGCCTCCAGCCGGCTGTCGGCGGCGCTGGCCCGGGTGACGGTGATCGCGCTGGAGAGCCCGCAGCGCTCGTTCAGTTCGGCGGAGAGGTCCACGAACTCGGGGGTGACGTCCACCGCGTGGACCACGGCCCCGTGCCTGCCGGCGAAGATCCGGGCCGGCCCGCACAGGCCCGAACCGAAGTCCGCCACCCGGGTGCCGGCGCCGATCCCGGCGTCGTGCACGATCTCCTCGGTAGCCTCGACCCCTCCGGTGTGCAGCTGGTCCAGCGGCACCAGGTCCGCGGCGCTGAGGTTGTCCGGGTCCTTGCCGGCGCCGCGCAGGGCGGCGAAGACGCGCTCGCGCAGCGTCCCGGAGGAGTAGTGGTCGACGACGGCCTGGACAGATCCCATGGTGTCCTCCACAGCTGGTTGCTCCACGGCGCGGCACACCTGCACGGCGGTGTGCACGGTTCCTGCCTTCATGCTAGGACGGTGCCCGCACCCCGCCAACCCCGGGGCGTCAGCCGGTCGCCGCGGCCAGCGCCACGGCCAGCCCGCGGGCGGCGGCCTCTTCGGCGTCGGCCAGTTCCTCGACCAGGTCCGCCAGGCGCGCGAAGTGCGCGGCCCGCTCCCCCACCGCCACCGCCGGATCCACCGCGGCGGCGAGCGCGTCCCACCGCGGGGCCAGGGCCCGGTAGGCCCCGGCCGGCTCCGCCAGCGGGGCCAGGCCCGGCAGCGCGGAGGCCTCCGCGAGGAAGTCGGCGTAGAGGCCGCGCAGGCCCCCGCTGCCGGAGAAGCGGTTGGAGGTGAGGAACCCGGCCAGCTGGGCCATGCCGTCCCGCAGCCGTGCCTCGTCGGCGAACATCGCCGTCCAGCCCTTTTTGGTGGTGGTGTCGCGCAGCCGGTCGGCCCAGGTGCGCATCCCGGCCACGCCGAAGTTCTTGGCGAAGTGGGCGGGGATCCCCTCCAGCTCGCGGGTTCCCAGCAGCCTGCCGGTGGTCTGTCCGACCGCCTCCAGGACGTTCAGCCGCAGCACCTTCACGCGCGGGCTGAGCGCCTGCGGGGCCCAGGCGGAGAAGTGCTTGTCCTTCCTGCCGGCGCGCCGGGCGGCGGCCAGCTGCTCCGGGGAGATCAGCTGCAGGGCACCGGATCCGTCGTCCACCAGGTAGTCGTCCCCGTGCTCGCCCACCACGGCGATGTCCAGCGAGTCGCTTTCCTCCACGGCCTCCCCGTCCACCCACGGCAGGGCCGCGTGGGTGACGCGCACGACGACGGCGCGGCCGGCGTCGAGCCCCGCGTCCAGGTGCTCCTGGGCCTGCTTTGCGCTGTTGGTGGTGCGCTGGGTGACCGGCACCCCGCAGCGGGCGAGCAGGTTGGCCGTGTATGGCTCGGGGTGGGCCCGGGTCACCACGGTCACGGTGGTGGTTTCGGCGTATTCGAAGGTGAACACCATGAAGCCGATGCCGCCGGCGAGCCCGGCCAGCAGGGCCTGGCTGAGCGGCTGGCCGGTGACCGGGTGGGTGACCCCGGCCTGGGTGAGCACGCGGTGCCACAGCCCGGCGTCGTACTGCACGACGCCGGCCGGCGCCGGGTACTCGGGCAGTTCGGCCTCCTCGACGAAGCCCGTCCCGGCCTGCTGGGCCTTGGGTGCGTTCATGAGCTTCCTGCGCGCCGTGGTGTAGGACTCCCCCGTCTTGGCCATGCGCTCGCGGACCATCTTCTTGAGCTGTTTGGGCTGGGGCATGGGAACTCTTTCCTGTGGTGGTCGCTGGTGCGTGGGGGCGTCCGGCCGGGGCCGCAACGGACGGAACCCCCCTGCCGGGGACCGAGGTCCCGGAAGGAGGGTTCCGCGCCGGCGACGCTAGCGCGAACGGTAGTTCGGCGCCTCGACGGTCATCATGATGTCGTGCGGGTGGGACTCCTTGAGCCCGGCCGCGGTGATGCGGACGAACTTGCCGCGGGCCTTCAGCTCCGGGATGGTGCGCCCGCCCACGTAGAACATGGTCTGGCGCAGCCCGCCGACCAGCTGGTGGGCGACGGCGGAGAGCGGGCCGCGGTAGGGCACCTGCCCCTCGATGCCCTCGGGGATCAGCTTCTCGTTGGAGGGCACGTCCGACTGGAAGTAGCGGTCCTTGGAGTAGGAGGTGTTCTTGCCCCGGGTCTCCATGGCGCCCAGGGAGCCCATGCCGCGGTAGGCCTTGAACTGCTTGCCGTTCATGAACACCAGGTCGCCCGGGGACTCGGCGGTGCCGGCCAGCAGGGAGCCGAGCATCACGGAGTCGGCGCCGGCCACCAGGGCCTTGCCGATGTCGCCGGAGTACTGCAGGCCGCCGTCGGCGATGACGGGCACGCCCGCCGGGATCGCGGCCTTGGCGGCCTCGTAGATGGCGGTGACCTGCGGGACGCCGACGCCGGCGACGATGCGGGTGGTGCAGATGGAGCCCGGGCCGACGCCGACCTTGATCGCGTCCGCGCCGGCATCGATCAGTGCCTGCGCCCCCTCGCGGGTGGCCGCCTGGCCGCCGATGACATCCACGTGCGCGGCCTTCGGGTCCTTCTTCAGGCGGGCGATCATGTCCAGCACGCCCTGGGAGTGGCCGTTGGCGGTGTCCACCACCAGCACGTCGACCCCGGCCTCGACCAGGGCCATCGCCCGGTCGTAGCCCTCGCCGAAGAAGCCCACGGCCGCGCCCACGCGGAGCCTGCCGTCCTCGTCCTTGGTGGCGTTGGGGTACTGCTCGGCCTTGTCGAAGTCCTTGACGGTGATCAGGCCCTGGAGGACCCCGGCGTCGTCGACCAGCGGCAGCTTCTCGATGCGGTGCTTGCCCAGCAGGTGCACGACCTCGTCCCGGGAGACACCGACCTTGGCGGTGATCAGCGGCATCGGGGTCATCTTCTCGTAGACCTTGGTGGTCAGGAACTCCGAGTAGGGCACGAACCGGGTGTCGCGGTTGGTGATGATGCCCAAAAGCTTCTTGTCCCCGTCGACCACGGGCAGGCCGGAGACCCGGTAGTGCGCGCAGAGGTCGTCGAGTTCCTTCAGCGTGGCGTCCGGGCTGATGGTCACCGGGTCGGTGATCATCCCGGATTCGCTGCGCTTGACCTGGTCCACATGGTTGGCCTGGTCCTCGATGGAGAGGTTGCGGTGGATGATGCCGATGCCGCCCTGGCGGGCCAGCGCGATCGCCATCGGGGCCTCAGTGACGGTGTCCATGGCGGCCGAAAGCAGCGGGATGTTGATGTTGATCCGCTTGGTCAGCCGCGTGGTGGTGTCCGCCTCCGACGGGATGACATCCGTCGGGCCGGGCAGCAGAAGGACGTCGTCGTAGGTCAGTCCTTCAAAGGCGAACGGGTTGAACTCGGTCACGGGGGGCCTTTCGCACGAGGGGGTTTCGTACCATCCTAGAACGCGCTCCCCGGTTGCGGCATTCCGGCCCTTCCTTACTGTGCCCAACGCCACTGTGCCCCACCCCGGCGGCGGGATGGCGCGGGGGCGCGGGAAGGGCACCGCTCAGGCGCGGATGAAGATGCACGTGGCGTTGGCGGAGTCGATGCCCGTCCGGCTGACCGACTGGATCATGTACCAGCAGGTGCGCCCCGGCGTGGCCCCGGTGTCCAGCCAGCTCTGAGTGCCGGAGGTGCGCCGGAGCACCGCGCGCAGGTGGGTGGCGGTGGACTGGATGTGGGGAACCACGGAGCCGGTGGATTCCCAGCGCCAGATCGCGATCAGCGTGGGATCCTCGCCGGCGGTGCCGGAGGTCCAGGTCAGCCGGACGCCGGCGCCCTCGCGGACCGCGGACTTGATCACGGGCGTGGCGGGACGTCCGGCGTTCAGCCGCGGAAACGGAACCGGCAGGGCCGGGCGGGCGTAGTGCCTGGCCGCCAGGATGCCGATCGCGTTGAGCCTGTTCGCCCGGAACGCGGTGGTGTTGTAGAAACAGTGCCCCCGCACCGCCGGGACGCCGCGGGCCTTGGTGAGGTGGTCGCGCAGTTCGTGGGGGTCCCGCCAGGCGGCCGGGGACGGGTCCCCGGCCTTGTAGGCGGCCTCGCCGGTGTAGAGCTTCACCGCGGTTCCGGCCACCTGCCGGGCCCACCAGTCGACCAGCACGTTGTAGTCGGCCACCGGATACCCCTGGTGCCAGTAGAGCTGCGGGGTGATGTAGTCCACCCAGCCCTCCCTGACCCACTTCCTGCTGTCCGCGTAGAGGGCCGAGTAGGATTCCAGCCCGCTGGTTGCGGACCCGAGGCTGCTGGAGGAGGAGTTCCGCCAGATCCCGAAGGGGCTGATCCCGAACGCGACCCGCGGCTTGGCGGCCTTGAGCGCCGCCCTGGTGTCCCGGATGAAGACGTCGATGTTGTTGCGCCTCCAGCCGGCGACCGAGGTGAAGGCCCCCTTGTGGGCGGCATAGGCCGCGGCGTCGGGGATGGCTTGGCCCGCCACCGGGTAGGGATAGAAGTAGTCGTCGAAGTGGATGCCGTCGACGTCGTAGTTCCTGACCAGGTCCACCACCACCGAGCGGATGAAGTTGCGCACCGCGGGAAGGCCTGGGTTGTAGTAGCGCCTGCCGCCGTAGGCGAAGCTCCACGCGGGGTGCTTCCGGGCCGGGTGCGAGGACACCAGCGCATTCAGGTTGGTGTCCATGGCCACGCGGAACGGGTTGATCCAGGCGTGCAGCGCCAGCCCGCGCTTGTGGGCCTCGGAGACGGCGTAGGCCAGCGGGTCATAGCCGGGGTCCCTGCCCTGGGTGCCGGTCAGGTACCTGGACCAGGGCTCCCCCACCGTGGACCTCCACATGCGGTCGGCCGTGGGCCTGACCTGCAGCAGCACCGCGTTCAGTTGGCGCGAACGGGCCAGGTCCAGGATTGAGCGCAGCTCGGCCCGCTGCGCCGCGGCACTCAGCCCGGTCCTGGAGGGCCAGTCGATGTTGGCCACGCTGGCGGTCCACAAGCCGCGGAATTCGGCCCTGGGGTAGGTGGTGCTGGTGACCGTGTTGCGGCGGCTCACCGTGTAGACCCGGTTGCGCACGACGGCGGCCGGAACCGCGGCGTCCGCCCGCGCCCCGCCGGCGGACGCAGCCGCCCCGGCGAGTACGGCGGCGGCCAGCACCTCGCGGCGCGTGGGCTCCCAAGCGGGCCAGGCCGTCCCGGCGCTGGAGGCCTGGTTGCCCCTGGGCTGGTGCCCGCACCTGCTCCCGTGCGCGAATCCCATCGACGCACCTCCCCCCTTGCGCGGCACTCTATCCCGGGGCCCCGGCCGCTACCAGCCCAGGGCCGCCTTGAAGCGTTCCTCGAACACCGGGGAGGTCGTGGCCGTGTAGGTCTTGGACAGGTGGGACTGGTCGATGTACACCAGCACGTTGCCGATCACCGGGCGGCACAGCCGCTCGTCGCAGATCTGGTCGGTCAGGTCGAAGAAGCCCAGTCCGGCATGGGTCCGCCCGCCCTCCAGCGTGTCCTCCAATTCCTCCAGCGGCGATTGGGCGGCGATGACGGCGTCGCGCCCAACGGTGCAGGCGGCGGAGTCCGGGCCGTTCAGGTCCACGCACTCGGGGACCAGGAAATCGAAGCGTGGCGTGTCGCGCATCCCGGCGACGCGGATCCCGGCCTCCAGCCATGGCCCCACGCCCTCAAGGTAGCCCGGCACGACGCGTTCGGGCGCCCCGTGGGAAGCCGTCAGGGAGGCCAGCGTGAGCACTGCGTCGGGCCGGTGCTCCAACACGTAGGCGGAGGCGGCCGCGTTGAAGCCGTTGCAGGCGTCGTCGCGTTCGGGACTGTCCGCGCCAAAGCGGCAGCCGGGGCGGTGCACCATGACCACCAGCCAGCCGTTCCGCTCGGCCGCCGGACGCAGGGCGGGAATCCAGTGCTGGGCGTGGGAATCACCCACCACGAACACCGTCTTGCGGGCGCTCGCCGGATCCCCGGCCACGTAGCACTGTTCGATCCTGGGATCCACGGGAGCGTATTCCCCCTGGCACGGGCCGTCGAATTCCGCCCATTCAGCGTCCAGTTCGGTGGTGAGCGGGAGCACGGCCGCCGCGGGGCTCCCGCCGTACTCGAAGCCCGGACGCAACGCCTCCGCCCCGGGGTTGTCCTGCACCGTCTGGGTGGCAGCCATCCGCTCATAGGCGGCGACGCGTGCCTGCCATCCGCTGAGCGGGGCGGCGACCACCGCCATCAGGACGGCAATCACCAGGCCCAGCCGCCGGCGTCGCACCGTCGGCCAGCGCCATGAGCGCAGCGGGGTCTCCACCGCCTTCGTGGTGGCCCACGCCAGCGCCACGGAGAGGGCAACCACCGCGGCCCCGCCGGCCAATCCCGGGACGGCGGTGTGCCGGGTGGCCAGGTAGATGACCAGGATTGGCCAGTGCCACAGGTACAGGCCGTAGGAGATGTCCCCGAGACGGGTCAGCGGGCGGGCGGAGAGCAGCCGGTCGGGGCCGAAACGGCTGCCGGTGCCGCCGGCGGCGATGACCGCCGCGCCGGCCAGGGTGGGCCACAGCGCTATCCACCCGGGGAAGGACTGCTGCACCTGCAGCACGATTCCGCAGGAAAGCATCGCCCCCAGCCCGGCCCAGCCAAGCCCCACCCGCACGGCGGAGGGCAGCTTCGCGGCGTACGGAACTGCCAGGGCCAGCAGCGAGCCGAGCGCAAACTCCCACAGCCGGGCGCGCGTATCGAAGTAGGCCCAGGCCTGGTCCGCGGCGGTGGCCTGGATCGAATAGGCCAGCGATGCCGCGAAGATGGCCCCGAACGCGGCCGCCACCACTAGCCGGAACCCCGGTACCGGGACCCCGCGCCGGCGGGCCAACGCGCCCGCCCCGCGCCACAGCGCGGCGCAGGCGGCCAAAACCAGCGGCCAGAGGATGAACACCTGGCCCTGGATGGAGAGGGACCAAAAGTGCTGGAGGGGACTGGCGACAGAGTGGTCCGGAGCGTAGTAGTCGACCGCAGCGTCGGCGAGCGCCCAGTTCTGGACGTAGAAAAGGCTGGCCCAGGACTGGCTGAAAATCTCCGCCCAGCGGCTGCGCGGCAGCAGGTTAGCGGTGGCGGCGAGGACCGCCAGCAGGATCACGACGGCGGCCGGCAGCAGCCGCCGGAACAGGTTCAGCCAGTAGGAAGGCAACCTGAGCGGGCGTCCCGCCTCCACCTTGCGGACAAAGGATCCGGTCAGCAGGAACGCCGAGATGAGCAGGAAGACGTCTACCCCTCCGGAGACCCGGCCAAGCCATACGTGGTACACCACCACCATCAGCACGGCAAGGGCGCGCAGCCCCTGCACGTCCGGGCGGTACCCGGGCCTGGGGCCGCCCGCGGGACGGCCAGCGGCAGGGGTTTGGGGGGTGGCGGTTTTGGGGAGAGCGGTTTTTTGGGCAGGGTGTGCCGGGTCAAGGCGTGCCGGAGCAGGGCGTGTTGAAGCCACGTCGCGCACCTTCCGTGGTGGATCGGTCTTGTGTCGGTTCCCCGGCGGGCTGCCCCACCCCGAGCAGAAAATTTTACCAGCGGGGGGCGCTCCGGAAAGGCGCGGAAAGGTGCAACTGGTCACGTCCGGCGGGGCCGATCCACCGCGCGGGCATGGTTCCGGGCGGGCTTGGTTCCGGGCGGGCAGCCCCACGGGTGGTGGGGCTGCCCGCTGCGCGGCCTAATTACGGCCTGGCACGGCCTAGTACGGCCTAGTACGGCCAGTTGCCACCGTAAGTGGTGGTGCTGTACGGCCAGTTGCCGCCGGCGTTGGCCTCGTCGGCCGTGGCAGAGCCCGCGGCGGCACCGCCGGTGACGAGGGCGGCGACGACCGCCAGGGCGGCGGCGGACTTCATCAGGAACTTCTTCATTTTTACCTTTGTCTCTGGTGGTGGTGGCTGCCGGAGCAGGGCGTCCCGAATGGACACTCTGGCCCGACACTATTCCATTGTTACTGGAGTGAAGGAAGGGAATTAAGTGAAAAAAGTGAGCAGCCGACAAACAATGTTCCAACATCCGGCCCGAAAAGCCTTGCCAAACCCCGGGTTCATGCACCTCTAGGACATACTGGTCCCATGCACCCGTCACACGTTCCGGGCGACCTCCGCGGCATTGAGGCGTTCCTTCGGCGCGCCCAGCGCCAGGGCGACCACGAGACGGTGATCCGCGCCGCGCGGGAAGGCGCCAAGGCTGCCCGCGCGCAGGACAACGCAGCGCTCCGGTGGCACTTCGAGCGGGCGCACGCCGAGGCGCTGCACGCACTGGACAGCTATCGGGACATGCTGGCCGTGGCGCGCCGCATGGGCTCCTCCCCCGCCGCGGCCGCCGACGCGGCCCTGCGGGCCCAGTCCCTGGTGCTGGAGTCGATCGCGCTGCGCTGCCAGGGACGCCTTTCCGCCGCCTCCAACTGCGCCGGGGAGGCACTGGGACTGTTGGGTCCGGCCCCGCGAACCACGGAAATACGCGCACAGGCCTTCCAGGCCCTTATCGCGGCGCTGGTCGAGGCCGGCCGCAGCCAGGAAGCATGGGCCCGGCAGGCCGACCTGGCGTTGTTGCTGGAATCCGCCGCCGACGCACAGACCGCGGGCAAGGGGTTCTGGACCCTGGGCAATCTTGCCTTCCTGGTCGGGGAAACCGACTGCGGCCTCGACTACCACGCGCGCGCGTCTTCCCTGCTCTCCTCCGCCAACGACATACAGCTCTGGGCCCGTTTCAACCGGGCTTCCGCGGACCTGCAGCTCCAGGCGGGCCTCGCGATCGAACAAACCCGCGACTGCATCGAACGGGCCATGCTGGCGCATGAAGTCATGGCCGCTACGGAGATGGACCGGGTGGGGCTTGCCGTTGCCCGGGCACGATGGGACCTGGCCACCAACGCCCCCGAGGCGGCCGATGAAGTCCTCGCCACGGAACTTTCGCGCGTCAGCGACCGTGCCGCCGCGTACCTGGTCCCCGCTTACCGGGTCTGGGGCACAGCCCTTGAGGCGCTCAAGCGTCCCGAGGCTGCGCAGAAGTTCGCCGAGGCTGCCCGCCTGGAAGCCCTCGCCGGCGGGGACGCGGCGGGGTAGCCCAAATCCTTTTCCCCGCCGCCCTGCGGCCCGGGATGCCGCGCGTCAGGAACCCGAGGACTTCTTGAACGCCACCACGAGGGCCTTGACCTGGTCGTTCGCCAACACCCGCCAGGGTGTGTTCGCGGCCGAGCGGAGCGCCGCTTCGGGGCTCTCCGCGGTGTTCCACCACTTCGCCTCCAGCACCCGCCCTTCGAACAGCACGCGGTCTCCCTTGGAGTAGGCCCTCTTGGGCGACCAGTTCGGGTAAAGCCCCTTCGGGGCGGTCACGGGCTTCTCCGGTTTGTCGCCCGGAAGCACCGGCCCCACCAGTGTCCAGGGGGTTTCCGCCGCGGCCGCCACCGGGGCATCGGGCGCGTCGCCCTGCGTCCACCATTTCGCCTCGTAGACGTTGCCGCGCCACACGACCCGTTCCGCCTCCACGTAGGCGGCCTCCTCCTCCCAGATCGGGTACGGGCTGGTTTCCGGGTTGTCGACGATCGCCGTGGCCGCCGGGGCCGACTGGGCCGCCTGAAGGCCACCGGACGGTGCGGCCGCCGGGGGCGGAGCCACCTTCTCGATGTTCTGCGCCAACAGGGAGGAGAACTCCCCCTGCCCCTGCGGAACGCCGCTGCAGTTGTTGGAGACCCGCGTCGGGTCCGGGTAGTTCGGGCCGCAGTCGAAGTCCCGGTTGGCCGACCACAGGGAGACGCGGCCCACGCCCACCTCCAATGCAAAAGCGTTGAGGTCCCTGGCGTCCTGCAGCGTGAAGATCTCCCCCATCAGGTCGTTCTGGCCGAGCATTGGGGTCAGCCCGATCTTGCTCCAGAGCGACATTTCCCCCCACTCCTCGCCGTGGGAGCCGTAAAGTTCCTTCAACTGCTGATGGGCGCTGCGGGCGGCCTGGATGGAGGCCGCGGCCATCGACTGCCCGGCGGAGCGCGTTTCGCCGAAATTCATGGTCATCAGGTTTACGCCGGCCAGATCGACGCCGCCGGCCACGTACCGTTCCACCTCGGCCAGTCCGGCCGCCGTCAGGCCCCCGGTCGCCACGGGCAGGGTCAGCCACACCTCCAGGGGTTTGCCGGCGGCCGAGAAGCGGCCCTGCAACTCCCGCACCGCCTGGACCCGGCGCGCGGAGGCGGCCGGGTTTTCCAGCGCGGGACCCTCGATGTCCAGGTCAAGGGTGGACGAATCGTAGCGCTCCAGCAGGTCTGCATAGGCGGTAACCAACTGGGCCGGATCCTCGCAGGCCACGGCCGGCTCCTCATTGATCAGCCCTCCGGTGGACACCACCACGGATGCGCCGGCCTCATGCACCCGCGCCACCCGGCGGTCCAGGTCGAAGGTCCCGGCAGCCTCGTCCATCGAGTAGTAGCCGCCCCACGAGGGCCGGCACGGTTTTTCGGGATCGGCCACCGCAAACGCCAGGACCACCCGCTCGCCCGCGGCGACGCCATCCCCGATGGGATAGAAGGGCGTCGAGGTCGCGTCCACGTAGGGGCCGAACCACGAATGGGTTTGCTCCGCCTGGGCGGCGTCCTTCACCTTGCCCCAGGAGAGCAGCGCTCCCTGGACTAAAAGGGCGGCGATGGCGAGGACAATGGAGAGCCTGACGACGGAAAGCCGCCGTCCCGCAAAACGTGAAGCCATGGTTCCCACCCTTTTCCAGCGGCGGCGCCGGGCACCGCCTGCGGCCCTCCGGCATCGGTTTCGGGCACCTCTGCGGACACCGCCCCGCGCCATGTCGGAGCGTTATATGCGACCGCACCGATCCACAGCGTAACGCAGTGCGTTACAATCGGACGAAACCCGGGTAGCAAGCGTCACAACATTGCGGTGGGGTTGTCAAAGCAGCACCTTTTTATGTAACCAGTTTTATATAACCAGAAGGCACAGCGGATGACCTACAGCAGCACTGCTGCCACGCCGGAAAGGCCTGGAAGCCCGGCCACTCCGCAGGCGCCCGCCCCCGAAGGGGCTCCCCGCCGCCGCCAGTGGGGTTCTGAACGCCGCTCGGAGCCGCTCTCGATCGTCCATCCCACCCCCTCCAAGCGGAAACTTGCCTGGGGCCGGCTGGCCATTGCCGCGACCCTCACCTTCTGGGCGCTCTATATCATCACCACGGTCCTGCGGCAGCTGGCGAACAATCCCGGCGTGGGATTCCGTTTCCAGTTCGAGGCCGTCCTTTACCTGGTGGTGGTCACGTTCCTGACATTCTCGGCGCTGATGTACCTCACGGCCCGGCAGGCGGCGCTGCACCGTTTCGCCGAGCACAAGCGTGCCCCCCGCGGCGAACTGGACCGCCACTTCCGGGATTACGACAAGGGCATTACGGTCCTGGTGCCCAGCTATGCCGAAGAGCCGGCGGTCGTGCGCGGAACGCTGTGGTCCGCCGCCCTCCAGGAGTTTCCCGACCTGCGGATCGTGCTGCTGATCGATGACCATCCGTTCCCCACCGATCCCGAGGTCGCGGCCAAGCTCGAAGCGACGCGCAGCCTTGCGGCCTCGATCGAAAGTGCGCTGCACGTTCCGCACCGGCAGGCCCTGGCCTCCCTGGAGGCCTTCCGGCAGGCCCGGGGGGCGGGGGCCACCGCCGAGGAACTGCTGCCGCAGCTGTCGGGAAGCTACCGGCATTCGGCCGAATGGCTCGAGGCCATGGCCGAGGCCGAACCGGTCAACGACCACGTCGACGAGTTCTTCATTGACTCGGTCCTCATGGGCCTGTCCCGGGAGCTGCGCCTGACCCTGCTGGCCCTGACGGCGGCCGAGGCCCAGAACACCGCCCCCGCCCTGGAGCGGCTGGAGGAACTGCACCTTCGCCTGGTCAGGATCTTCAGCGCCAAGCTGACCTACTTCGAACGCAAGCGCTACGCGAACCTCTCCCCCGAGGCGAACAAGGCGATGAACCTGAATTCCTACATCGCCGTCATGGGCCGGCGCTGGCTCCTCGACCCGCGTGGCGATGCGCTGGTCCTGCGGGAAATGGAGGACGCGGAGGAAGCGGAGCCGGACAGGGTGCTGGACATCCCCGACAGCGAATACCTGCTGACCCTGGACGCGGACTCGCTGTTGCTGCGCGACTACTGCCTGCGCCTGGTGTACTTCCTCGAGTCGGAGGAAAACGCCCGGGTCGCCGTGACCCAGACCCCCTATTCGTCCTTCCGCGGCGCCCCCACGCGCATCGAACGGGTGGCCGGCGCCACCACCGACATCCAGCACATCCTGCACCAGGGCATGACCGCCCACGGGGCCACCTTCTGGGTCGGAGCCAACGCCATCATCCGTAAGCAGGCCCTGTTGGACATCGCGGAGGTCAACACGGTCGGCGGATACGAGATCCACACCTACATCCAGGACCGCACGGTCATCGAGGACACCGAATCCAGCGTCGACCTCGGAACCTACGGATGGCAGTTGGCCAACTACCCCGAACGCCTCAGCTACAGCGCCACTCCCCCCGACTTCGGGTCCCTGGTGGTGCAGCGGCGCCGCTGGGCCAACGGTGGCCTGCTCATCCTGCCGAAGTTTTGGAGGCAGCTGCGCGAACGCCGTTTCCAGCGCCAGCCCCTTCAGCTGCGCGAAATCCTGCTGCGGGTAAATTACATGGCCTCGATCACCTGGGCCAGCGTGGGGCTGGTCTTCCTCCTGGCCTATCCCTACGACAGCCGGCTCCTGAGCCCGTTCATCTTTGCCGCAGCCGTGCCCTACTTCCTGTGCATGGGCTCGGACCTGCGCGACTGCGGCCACCGGTTCTCAGATATTTTCCGGATCTACGGCTTCAACCTGGTGCTGCTGCCGGTGAACCTGGCCGGGGTCCTGAAATCCATCCAGCAGGCGTTCACCGGCGAAAAGATCCCCTTCGTCCGCACGCCCAAGGTCCGCGACCGCACCGCCTCCCCCGGCCTCTATGTGGTGGTCCCCTACCTGATCGTGGCGTTCTCCCTGTTCACCCTGTGGCGGGACGTGCGGGAGCAGAACTGGGGCAACGCCGTGTTCGCCGGGTTCAACGCCATCTCGGCCCTTTTCGCCATCCGCGCCTACATCGGGATCAAGAACTCGCTGGTGGACATGGGGCTGGGTCTGCTCAACTGGCTGTTCGTCGCTCCCAAGGAGAAACCCGCCGCAAAACCGGCTCCGGCACCGGCGGCGCCGGAGAACACAGACTGGGCAACTATCCTTTATCAAGGTGACCGGCGCTTGAACCGGGACCTACGCGGTTCCAAGGACCGCAGGAGGAGGATTGGCGTTGGCAAGTAGCACCGGAACCTGGACCCAAGGCAGTGGGGCCAGCGATCCTGCTGTCCTGCCGGCCCCGGAGGCCGCCGGCCCGCCGGCCCCGAGCCCTCCCGCCCCTGCCCCTCCGGCCCCTGCCCCTTCCCCCCTTGGCCCGCACTCCGCGGATTCCACCGCGTCCCCGGACACCACCACGTTCCGCCCCCTTCCCGGCGGCGTCCTGGAGGTCGGATTCGCGCCGCGCACCACCTTGACCGCGCGGCTGGTCAGGCAGCTCTCCGACGCCGCAGCGGGGAGCGGATCCGGGCAGGTGCCGGCGCACCTGCTGGTCCACGTCTCCGCGCTGGACGGGGTCGCTCCCCGCGCCTCCTGCGTGCTGGGCGGTTTCGATGGAATCGGACGGATCGCGTTTTTGGGCAGCGGCCCCGCCGACCGCGTCACCGCACGGTTCATGATGTCCGCGCTGCCGCACGGAACCGAGGCCCGCTACCTCGAGGACCGGGACGAGGCGCTCCACTACCTGAAGCGCGATGCCTGAACCGGCATCGTCAGTCCCTCCCGGGGACGACCGGATTGAACGCATCGTCGCGGCCATCCTGGACATCGCGGACCGGAAGTTCACCACCGGACTGCAGCCGAGCCCGCGCCGGGACGAGATCGACGCGATCATCGTCGGAGTGAACACCATGGCCATGGAGCTGTCCCAGGCCTATGCCACCCTGGATCAGCGGGTCGCCGAGCGCACCGCGCAGCTGGAGGAGGCCCGGGACCGGCTGCAGGTCCTGGCCTATTCGGATCCCCTGACCGGGCTGGCGAACCGCGGGGCCCTGCTCCGCGAGATCGAGCACAGCCTGGACGAACACCGCCGCGGGGAACCTGCTCCCCTCCTGATGCTGCTGGACCTGGACGCCTTCAAGAGCATCAATGACACGTACGGGCACGCGGCCGGGGACCGGGTGCTGGGCATCGTGGCGGACCGGCTGCGCGAAGGGGTGCGCGCCGGGGACATCATTGCCCGCCTGGGCGGGGACGAGTTCGCGGTCCTGCTGCCGGCGGGGTGCCCCTTCCCGGGCGAAGTCGGCAACCGCCTGATCGAACTGATCAATAAGGAAATCAAGATTCGCGGCGTCTCGGTCTCCCCGGGAGCCAGCTTGGGCATGGCCCACGCAACCCCGGAGCACGACGCGAACCGGCTGCTGGTGGAGGCGGACACGGCCATGTACGTGGCCAAACAGTCCAACGGCCGCAAGGTGCAGGAGTTCGAGGACTTCATGCTCTACGAGCGCCAGGAGAAGACCCTGCTGCTGCGGGACCTGCGGGCCGCACTGGAGACCCCGCAGGTCTTCCCGGTGTACCAGCCCATCGTGGACATTGAATCGGGCCGCTGGGTGGGAGTCGAGGCCCTGGCCCGGTGGAACCACCCGGACCGCGGCCTGGTGGTGCCGGACCAGTTCCTGGGCCTGGCGGAGGAAGCGCGCCTGCTGCCGCGGCTGACCGCCCGGATCCTGGACTCCACGCTGAAGGACCTGGCCCGGTGGCGTCGCACCGGTCTGGTCGGCGAGGGCTTCACCCTGCATGTGAACGTCACCCCGGCGGAACTGCACATGCTGGATTTCCCCGACATCGTCCGCGCGGCCCTGCGCCGCCAGGGGCTGCCCGCGTCCTGCCTGGCCATCGAGGTCACCGAGCACAACCTGATCAGCGGCGACTCGCTGGACCGGTATTCGCTGCTGGCCCTGCAGCGGATGGGTGTCGCCACGGAGATCGACGACTTCGGCACCGGCTACTCCTCCATCGGGTACCTGAACCGGCTGCCCGTCTCCGGGGTGAAGCTGGACCGCTCGCTGATCCTGGGCATCGAATGGGACCAGCAGCAGCTGGCGCTGCTGGCCGCCACCCTGGGCCTGGTCAAGGCCTGCCAGCTGGGCTGCATTGTTGAAGGCGTGGAGACCCAGGACCAGGCCGACCTGCTGCGCCACTTGGGCTTCAGCCGCGCACAGGGCTACTTCTACAGCCGCCCCGTTCCGGCCGCGGAACTGGTAGCGGCACTTCCCGCCCGCACCGCGGAGGGATCCGGCCCGGCCGCTCCGGAGGCCTAGGTGGCTGCCCGGCAACAGCACGCTGCCGGGCAACAGCACACAGCACGACGGCGGGGCCCCGCCCACCGCACGCAGGTGCGGAAGGCGGGGCCCCGCCGTCGTGCCGCCACACCGGTCCCTGGGGTCCGGTCAGGCGGAGTGCCGGGGCTAGTGGCTGTGGCCCGCGTGCGCGGGCGCGTCCTCTTCGGCCGGCTTCTCGACCACGAGGGTTTCGGTGGTCAGCACCAGCGCGGCGATGGAGGCGGCGTTGCGCAGGGCGGAGCGGGTGACCTTCACCGGGTCGATCACGCCGGCTGCCAGCAGGTCCTCGTACACACCGGTCTTGGCGTTGAAGCCCTGGTTGAGGCCGGACTCGGAGACCTTGTTGGCCACCACGTAGCCGTCGACGCCGGCGTTTTGGGCGATCCAGCGCAGCGGCTGGACCAGCGCGCGGCGCACGATGCCCACGCCCGCCACGGCGTCGCCCTCGAGGGCGAGCACGGCCGGGTCGGTGTCCAGCACGGCCAGCGCGTCGACGAGGGCGGTGCCGCCGCCGGCGACGATGCCTTCCTCAAGCGCGGCGCGGGTGGAGGACACGGCGTCCTCGATGCGGTGCTTGCGCTCCTTGAGCTCGACCTCGGTCGCGGCGCCGACCTTGATGACGCCGATGCCGCCGGCGAGCTTGGCCAGGCGCTCCTGCAGCTTCTCGCGGTCCCACTCGGAGTCCGTGCGGGAGAGCTCGGCCTTCATCTGGGCCACGCGCTCGGCGAGGTCGGCCTCGGAGCCGGCACCGTCGACGATCGTGGTGGAGTCCTTGGTGATGGTGACGCGGCGGGCGGTGCCGAGCACCTCGAGGCCCACCTGGTCCAGCTTCAGGCCCAGGTCCGGGGAGACGACCTGCGCGCCGGTGAGGATCGCGAGGTCCTGCAGCATGGCCTTGCGGCGGTCGCCGAAGCCCGGGGCCTTGACGGCCACGGCGTTGAGGGTGCCGCGGATCTTGTTCACCACGAGGGTGGACAGTGCCTCTCCCTCGACGTCTTCGGCAATGATGAACAGCGGCTTGCCGGCCTGCAGCACCTTCTCCAGCACCGGCAGGAACTCCTGCACGGTGGAGATCTTGCCGGAGTTGATCAGGATCAGCGGGTTTTCCAGGACGGCTTCCTGGCGCTCCGGGTCGGTCACGAAGTTCGGGGACAGGTAGCCCTTGTCGAACTGCATGCCCTCGGTGAGGACCAGTTCGGTCTGCGTGGTGGAGGATTCCTCGATGGTGATGACACCCTCGGTGCCGACCTTGCCGAAGGCCTCGGCCAGCAGCTCGCCGATCTCCTCGCTCTGGGCGGAGATGGCCGCCACGTTGGCGACCTGGTTGCCTTCGACGGGACGGGCGTTCTCGGCCAGGCGGGCCGCAACGGCCTCGACGGCGACCTCGATGCCGCGCTTGACCTCGCCGGGGGCGGCGCCGGAGGCCACGTTGCGCAGGCCCTCCTTGACCAGGGCCTGGGCCAGCACGGTGGCGGTGGTGGTGCCGTCGCCGGCGACGTCGTTGGTCTTGGTGGCGACCTCCTTGGCCAGCTGGGCGCCGAGGTTCTCGTACGGGTCGTCCAGCTCCACCTCGCGGGCAATCGTGACGCCGTCGTTGGTGATGGTCGGCGCGCCCCACTTCTTGTCCAGGACGACGTTGCGCCCGCGCGGGCCCAGCGTCACCTTGACGGTGTTGGCGAGCTTGTCGACGCCGGCCTCGAGGGCCTTGCGGGCGTCATGGTTGAAGGCAAGCTGCTTTGCCATGCTTTTAACTCCTAGATCATGTGCAGGAAGCCCCGGCCGGGGGCCGGGGCTTCGAGCGCTGGAAAACTACTTGACGACGATCGCGAGGACGTCGCGGGCGGACAGCACCAGGAACTCCTGGCCGCCCACCTTCACCTCGGTTCCCCCGTACTTGGAGTAGAGCACAATGTCACCCTCGGCCACGTCGACCGGGACGCGGTTGCCGTTGTCGTCGACACGGCCCGGGCCCACGGCGACAACCTTCGCCTCCTGCGGCTTTTCCTTGGCGGTGTCGGGGATGACCAGGCCGGAGGCCGTGGTCTGTTCAGCCTCGAGCGGCTGGACAACGATGCGATCCTCGAGGGGCTTGATGGAGACCGGCATGCGGCACTCTCCTTTGCGTGAGTTACCTAATGGTTTACGGGGCCGTTGGGCGTACCAACCGTCGTCGCGGTGCCAGCTGGCAAGTACCTCAGGCTTTGGCACCCGGACCGGCCGAGTGCCAAGAACGACTCTAGGCAAGGGTTAGCACTCGGTCAAGGCGAGTGCCAATTTGCGTCACATCGCGGCGCGCCTGCGCTCCCGCAGGACCCCGAAGGCGCCCACGCAGATCGCCGCCAGGGAAACGACGACGGCGGCCACGAATCCGCCCAGCGGCACGCCCAGCAACTCCCGCACGGCCTCGCCCTCGGGGCCGGCGGCAAAGTAGGCGTAGCCGGCACGGACGGAGGTCCCCACCAGGACCAGGTGCAGGACGAACGAGGCGGCGAGGGCCAGGGCGGATACCGCCCCGACGGCCATCCCCCCGTACAGCAGCACCCGGAAGGCCCTGCCGGCCGCACCGACCGGCACGGGCCCGGCGGCCTCGGCCGCCGCATGCGCGTCCACGGCCTCCGGGAACCGGGCCAGGAGCCCCTCTCCCCCGCCGTCTCCCGTGCCGTCTGCTGCACTGGCTGCTGCACTGCCTGCTGCACTGCCTGTTGTACTGGCTGCTGCGCTGTCTCCCGCGCCGTCTTCCGGCACCCCGTCCTGCGGACCCATGCGCACGGTCCTGTCCTGTTCATCCACCACCCCACCACCGTACCCCCCTGCCCCGACGCATTGGCCCGCGGTGCCCTTGGGGACCCCCCGGCCCATAGCGTCCAGGCAGCTCCCGCACCCGGCCGCCTACACTGGAGCGCATGGTTTCACCCTCCACCGGCCCCGCCGACCAGCTTGCCCCCGTCCTGACTCCCGAGGGCTGGGCGCTGCTCAACACCGTGGACCCGGCCGCCGCCCGCACCGAACAGGGCGCCTTCGACCTCAACCTGGCCCTGCGCAAGGCCGGACACACCCCGGAAGTGGCCACCGCCGTCGTGCACCAGGCCCGCCTGCGTGCCAGGGGCGAGGCCAAGTTCGGCCCGTTCGCCGCGAGCATGGTCTTCACCCAGGCCGGACTGGAGCAGGCGACCCGGCTGAACGTGGCCGCCCTGCACGCACAGCGTTTCTCCAACGCGGGCCTCACCCGCGTCGCGGACCTGGGCTGCGGGATCGGGGCCGACGCGATGGCCATGGCGACCCTGGACCTGGACGTGACCGCCGTCGAACTGGACGAGGCCACCGCCGCGGCCGCGACCCTGAACCTCATGCCGTGGCCGAACGCGCGCGTGGTGAACGCGGACGCCACCGGCTTTGACCTGGCCGGCTTCGACGGGGTCTGGCTGGACCCGGCACGGCGCACCACCTCCACGTCCGGCACCTCGCGCATCTTTGACCCGGAGGCGTTCAGTCCCCCGCTGTCCTTCGTGGAGAAGCTGGCCGACGCCGGGTTGCCGGTGGGCGTGAAGCTGGGCCCGGGCATCCCGCACGCCTCGGTTCCGGCCGGCTGCGAGGCCCAGTGGGTGTCGGTGGACGGGGCGGTCACCGAGGTGGCCCTGTGGTTCGGCCCGCTGGCCCGGCCGGGCGTGCGGCGCGCGGCGCTGGTGATCGGGGCGCACGGCGGCGCGGAACTGACCAGCGGCGAGGAGTACGACGCCGGCGCCCCCGCCCGCGCCGAGCTGGGCGGGATCGGGGGGTACCTGTATGAGCCGGACGGCGCGGTCATCCGTGCCGGGCTGGTCGCCGAGGCGGTGGAACTGGCCGACGGGTACCTGTTGGACCCGCACATCGCCTATTTCTGCGCCCCCGGGCTGGTGCGCACGCCCTTTGCCCGCGCCTACCGGGTGCTGGAGGTGATGCCGTACCACGTGAAGAAGCTGCGCGCGTGGGTCAAGCAGCGCGGCATCGGGGTCCTGGAGATCAAGAAGCGCGGGGTGGACGTGACCCCGGACGAGCTGCGCAAGGTCCTGCTGGCCGGGGCGGGCAAGTCCGCGAAGGCGAAGGCCACGCTGGTGCTCACCCGCATCGGGGAGCACCGGGTCGCGGTGGAGGTGGAACCGGTCGCCTAGCACCGGGGGCGGGACGGCCCTCAGGCACCGGGTGTGCCTGCCCGGCGGCTATTCGCCCGTCGCCTCCGACGCGCTGGCGTTGCGCCGCCACCGCTCCCTGGCCTCCTCGGTCAGGGAGTCCCATGGAGGTGCCTCCGGCATCCAAAGGCCCGGAAGCAGTTTGGCCCGCTCCTCGTAGAGTTCCCGGCCCGGGTCCGGCCCGTCGATCGTCACTGTTGCACCTGTTGCCTGCACCTTGGCCCTAAATCCGTGATGTCCCGCCTCGCCGCGGTCGGTTCGGAGCCAGTTTAGGACAGGCTGGCCGGCTGCAGGCCGGAAATGCCCCGGCGGACAGCAAACTCTGGGCCCGCGGACAGCCTGTTCACAGCCCCGCCGGCGGGCTCGGCGGAGGCGTGGCCGGGTTGGTGGCGGCGGTCGCCGGGGCGGCAAAGACGTCCGGCTCCACCCCCATGATGATCCGGTCTCCGGGCACGGCAGTGCGCAGCAGGGTGGTGACAGTGTCCAGGTCGGTGGAGATGCAGCCCACCGTCACCGAGTTGCCGGTGTGCAGGAAGATGGCGTAGGAGGCGCCCTGCACCGTGGGCATGTCCGGTTCGCGGTTCCAGTTGATGACGGCCGCCTGCTCGTAGTGGCCCTGGCGCATGTAGTGCCACAGGTTCTCGTCCGCCCGGCCCCCGCGGCCCTCGAAGTACTGGTTGTAGGTGGGCCCGTGTTCCCCGCCCCACCGGGACCGCCGGTTGATGGTGTGGTATTCCAGGGCCGTGCCGGGGTCGGCCCGGCCCAGGGCCTCCGTGAAGGTGAATGATCCCACCGGGGAGTAGCCGGTGTCCTCCCACATCTGCCCCGGCGGGGCGAACCCGGAGACGCCGGCAAACCCGGTGGCCTGCCATTCCTGGATGTACCCCCGGGCAGTCCTGGCGCACCCGGTGATCAGCACCCGGGATTCGCCATAGGCGGCCGCCGTGGCAAAGGTGACCCGGCGCGCGCCGTGGGCGGGGTAGGCCACCTGGCCGGCGTTCAGCCGGGCGCAGGGGCCGGCTTCCGGCAGGGCAGCCTGGACCGTGCCCTTTTCCGCCGGGACGCCGTTCCCCCCTCCCGGCCGAAGCACGTCCACCAACAGCAGCATGGCCAACAGCGCCAGCACCGCCACCCCGGCGCTGGCGCTCCACCACCGCGGGCGGGACCGGTGTCCCATCAGCCCGGGCCCGTCCGGGCTGCGGTCCTCCGGCCGCGGGTGGCGGCCGGACCGATCCAGGCTCCCGTGCGCTTGGCGGCAAGGGAGACCAGTCCCTCCAGGGGCCCGGGCCTGCCTTCGGTGACATTGCGCCAAATCAAGGCGAACAGCAACGCGCCGGCCACGTGCACGGCCAGGGCCGCCCAGGGGTGGCGCAGCAGCAGGCCCGTGGACAGGAGCACCAGGTGGCCGGTGTAGAGCGTGAGCGTCATTCCCCCCATCACGGCCAGCGGTGCCAGCACCGCGCCCCCGGCGCGGGACAGCAGCAGCAGTCCCCCCAACGCCGCCAGGGCCGTTCCGGTGGTGGCGATGATTTCCGGCGGGGTGGTCGAGTAGGGGGCCAGCACGGCCAGCCACCAGTGGGTGGTGGTGGGCAGGCCGAAGTCCGGGCCGTAGACCAGCAGTTCCTCCAGTTCTGCCGCTTTCAGCCCCGGCGTCGCGGCCAGGATCCGTTCCCGCCCGCCCAGCGGACCCATCATCAGCAGCGAGGCCAGCCAGCCGGCCGCCGCCAGCAGCACGCCGCCGGCCACCAGCCGCACCTGGATGGCCCTGGACCTCAGGTCCAGGCGCCCCACGGCCAGCCCGGCGCAGATGTAGGCCATCCACGGGACGGCGGGATAGCTGCCGGTGAACAGCAGGACGGCGGCCACGGTCCCGGGGCGGGCGACCAGGTCCGTCAGTGTCGGGTCGTAGCCGTCCAGGTCGGGGAGCCAGTCGCGCACCTCCTGCATCAGGAGCGGCCCCAGGACCGCAAAGCCCAGGGCGGCGAGGGCCAGCGTACGCGGGCCCAGGCCCAGGAGCGGCACCGCCAGCAGGAACATGGCCCCGTAGTATCCCAGGATGATTGCTGCCGGCGGGTCCAGGTAGGCCACCCCCAGCCCGATGGCGCCGACGGCAAGCGCCCTCACGGCCAGCGCGGCCCGGGCCCCGGCCAGGGCCTGCCCGGAGAGCAGCCCGGCGCCACCGGAGGTGAAGGTGAGCGACACCCCGGCCAGCAGGGCGAACAGCGCGGCCGCACGGCCCGCGAGCAGCGTCCACACCGGGCTGGTCCCGGACTCCTCCGTCCAGGCCGGCACGAGGTGGATGGCCATCATGCCCAGCAGCGCCACGCCCCGCGCCACATCCACCCCCTTCAGGCGTTTCCCCGCGGGCTTGGTCATCGGAGGTTCCACTCCGTCTCCCCTGGGCAGGGACTGACCGGGTGAGGGTGCTCCCTGGCCCATCTCAGGCCCTGTCCGCTGCGGGGGCTTCGCGTACCCAGTTCCGGATCGGGTTGCCTGTCCAGCTGCCCCCGGGCGGTACGGCCTCGGCGCGCATGACCAGCGAGCAGGCACCGACCGTGGCCCGCTCCCCCAGCGTGCTGCCCGGCAGGACGATGCTGTTGGGGCCGAGGGTGGAGCCGGCCTCCAGCACCACCCGGTCCATGCGCATGATGCGGTCGTGGAAGAGGTGGGTCTGCAGCACCGTGCCCCGGTTGATGCTGGCCCCGTCCCCCAGCCGGATCAGGTCGAATTCGGGCAGCCACCACGTTTCGCACCACACGCCGCGGCCCACCCTGGTTCCCATCAGCCGCAGCCAGAAGTTCAGCAGCGGGGTGCCCAGGCTCATCCGGACCAGCCCGGCCACCGCGAGCGATTCGGAGAACACGTCGGCCAGCTCATTGCGCCAAATGAAGGAGCTCCAGAGGGGATGTTCGGAGGGCTTGAACCTGCCCATCAGCGCCCATTTGGCCGCCAGCGCCGCCAGGCAGCCGGCAATGCCGCTGGCCAGCAGGACCGGCCCGGACCAGGCCACCATGGCCGGCAGGCCGGCCTCGGCCTGGATGGTGAAGAGCACCAGGACGGTGGCCAGCGCCAGCCACGCGGTGATGACGGCCGGCAGGATCCGGCAGATTTCGACGGCAGCCCGCGCCACCAGCAGGCGCCGGGGCGGGTCGTAGGTCCGTGACGTGTCGGCGTCGTCCACCGGCCGGGGCAGTTCCACGGCGGGACGGCCGAACCAGGACGAGTCCGGCGGCATGTGGCGGGGCGCGGAGGAGAGGACGGCGATCAGGGAGTTCTCCGGGACCTCGCGGTCCGGCCCCACGATGGCCGAGTTTCCGACGAAGGACCGGCTTCCCACCCTCGCGTGCCCCAGGTGCAGCCAGTCCTCGCGGGCCCGCGGGGCGGAAACCATTGAATGGTCGGCCAGGAAGGAGCGGTCCTCCACCGTGGTCAGGTGCGGCAGCGTCTCCACCGTGGAAATCTCCACGTTGCGGCCCACCGTGGCCCCCAGGAGGCGCATCCAGGCCGGGGTGGCCAGGCTGGCGTAGAGCGGGTAGGTGGAGATCAGGGACTTGGCGAGCAGGGCGTTGGTCAGCCACGCCGCCCAGGCCGCGGTTCCGTGCAGCGGATGGAAACCGGGCGCCAGCAGTGGCCGGAGGGCGCGCACCAGAGCCACCGTCAGGCACAGGTAGGTGCCCAGGGTCGCCACGACGAACACCGGGCTCCACAGCGCCAGGGTCCACAGCGCCGTCTCCAGGCGGCTGATGCCGGCAATGACGTGCACCATCAGCAGGCCACCCGGAAGCACGCTCAGCAGGGGCAGCAGGGCCAGCAGCATCAGGGACAGCGGGTAGAGGAGGTCGACCCTGACCTGGCGCCGCTGCCTGAGGGGTTTCTGCGGCCAGCCCCCGCCGGCGGTTCCCACGCGCACCATCGCCGACCCCTCCCACAGTTCGCCCGCCGGGACGGTGCCGTCCACGCAGGTTCCCGGCGCCACCTCGGCGCCGGCCTCGACGCGGCCGCCGCCCATCAGGGTGGAGCGGGTGCCCACGCGGGCCCCGGCTCCGATCCACACCGGCCCGATGCGCAACTGGTCGCCGTCGAGCCAGTGCCCGGCCAGGTCCACCTCGTACTCGATGGCCGCCCCGTCGCCGATGGAGGCCAGCCCGGTGACCGGCGGCATGGTATCCAGGTGGACGTCCCGGCCCACCGAGCAGCCCAGGGCCCTGGCGTACCAGGGGGCCAGCGGGGTGCCCATGACCGGTTCCAGCTTGCAGAAGGTGACGATCCGTTCCACCGCCCACAGGCGCAGGTGCACCCACCCGCCCCGGGGATAGGTGCCCGGGCGGACTCCGGCGAGCAGGATGCGGGCGGATCCGACGGCGAACAGGAACCGGAACGGCAGGCTGTACAGCACCACCCATGCCGCCAGCGTCGGCAGCAGCGGGGGGTTGGGCATCCACGGGGCGTCGGTCACCCGGAAAAGCACCGCGCACACCACCGCCATGCCCGCCACGTAGCGCAGTCCAGCCACCCCGTAGAGGCCCAGCACCACCGGGATCTGCACCAGGCCCGTCCACCACGGGGTGGGACGGATGGTCCGCCCGGACCCGGTGGCGGCACCGAGCCGGCCCAGCATCCCGGCCATGCCTCCCAGGGTGGGGTGGGCGTAGATGTCCGCGATGGAGACATCCGGATAGCGGGTCCGCAATGCGGACACCAGTTGGGCGGCGGCCGTGCTGGCGCCGCCGACGGTGAAGAAGTCGGTGTCCTCGGTCAGCGGGACCGGTCCCAACAGGTCCGTCCAGTGCCCGGCCAGCCAGGCGGCCTCCCCGCTGAGGTGCCCGCCGCCCTCCGCGCCGCCCGGGCTCGCCGGGAGCGGCCAGGGAAGGGCCTTGCGGTCCACCTTCCCGGAGGTCTTGGTTGGAAGGCTGTCGATGATCCCCAGCGCCGGGACCAGCTGGGCCGGCAGTTGCCCGGCCAGCCGGGCGCGGGCCGCGGCCAGGTCCAGGCTCACTCCGGCCTCCGGCACCAGGTAGCCGGCAAGGACCTTGTTGCCGCTGGGGGTCGACTGCACGGCGGCGGCCGCGGTGGCCACCCCCGGCAGCGCGGAAAGGGCTTTGTCGATCTCCCCCAGCTCCACGCGCCGCCCGGCGAGCTTAACCTGTTCGTCGGCCCGGCCCACGAACACCAGGCCGTGCGGATCGGCCAGCACCAGGTCCCCGCTGCGGTAGGCGCGGTCCCACCCGAGGGAGGGCATGGGCGCGTACTTCTCCGCGTCTTTGGCCGGGTCCAGGTACCGGCCCAGCCCGACCCCGCCGATAATCAGTTCGCCCTCTTCGCCCCAAGAGACCGGCCGGCCGCCGGCATCCACCACCGCAAGGTCCCACCCCTGCAGCGGCAGGCCGATCCGGGCCGGCGGGGTCCCGTCCAGCCGCGCTCCGCACGCGATCACGGTGGCCTCGGTGGGGCCGTAGGTGTTCCATACCTCCCGGGTGGGGCCGGCCAGTCGCGCGACGAGTTCGTTCGGGCAGGCCTCTCCGCCGAAGATCAGCAGCCGGACGTCCTCCAGCGCCTCCGCCGGCCACAGGGCCGCCAGCGTCGGAACGGTGGACACCACGGTGATGCGCCGTCCGGCAAGCCACGGCCCCAGGTCCGCCCCCGAGCGCACCACCGCCCGCGGAGCCGGGACCAGGCAGGCGCCGTTACGCCATGCCAGCCACATCTCCTCGCAGGAGGCGTCGAAGGCCACCGACAGGCCCGCCAACACGCGGTCCCCCGGGCCCAGCGGGCGCTCGGTGCAGAACATCCGCGCTTCCGCATCGGCCCAGGCGGCCGCGGACCGGTGGGTGATCGCCACGCCCTTGGGCTTGCCGGTGGAGCCGGAGGTGAAGATGATCCAGGCGTCGTCGTCCAGCGAGGGCTGCGGAACCTGTCCCGTCGGCGCGACGCCGGGGATCACCTCGATCTCAAGCCCGGCCCCAATGACAGCGCAGACGCCGGCTTCCTCCCATACAGTTTGTGCCCGTTCATCGGGCTCGTCCGCGTCCACGGGGACGTAGGCTGCCCCCGAGGCCAGCACGCCGAGGATGGCGATGTAGAGGTCCGCCGAACCGGACGGCACCCGCACCCCGACCCGGTCTCCCGCGCCGACGTCGGAGCTCCACAGGCGGCGGGCCAGGCCCTCCATGCGCTCCTTCAGCTCCCGGTAGGTCACCGGGCCTGTCCCGTCGTCCAGGGCGGCCGCGGTGGGGTGGGTGTCGATGGTGTGGTTGATGATGTCCAGCAGTGTCCGTTCCGGCGGCGCCGGCAGGGTGGGGAACACCGCCGCCTCCGGACCGAACCGTGGCGCGGCGGACTGCCCCTCCCCCGCCGCGGGCCACACGGCCTGCGTTCCTGCTTCCGGTGCCACCGGCGGCGGTGCGGCGGTCAGCTGCACCGCCGTTCCCGGCGCCTCTTCCAATTTCCCCGTTCCGAAACTACGGTCGTACTTCACAGCGAAGCTCCCCCCAGATACCTCAAGCAGATTCAGCTACCTCAAGCAGATTCAGATACTTTCATCAGGTGTTTCGCTTGGCTGACCGGGGGATTCCGGCCGTGCTGCCCGCCAGGCCGCAACCGCCGGCCTACCCCCGCAGGGAGCGGCCGGCCGGCCGCGCCCGCAGGAGAACGCCCAGCGGACCATGCCCCTGGGCGGTGGATTGGATGGTGGTGTGAGTGGTGGCGGAGCGTCAGCGCTGGCCCGCGGAAGCCTTCCCCTGCTTCCCCCGCCAGCGGCCAACACCGGTGCCCGGGCAGGGCCGCAGCCCCTCGGACACCACATTTCAGATTTGTAATCCCCCGAATGCAGCTGTGTTTCCACTGTATAAACCGGAGTCCGGCGCCCACATGAGTAGCCACTACTCAGATCAGGGCTGCATTACGCGGGTCCCATCCGCACACGCCCCGGCGCTACGCAGACCGGGCCCTTAAGTGCACCCCCCCTGCCAGCCTTCCCCCTGCCAGCCTTCCCCCTGGCAACCGGAACCGCACCGGCACCTGGGAGGCACAACACGGGGAGACATAACAAAGGCCGCCGCGGCACGCTTGGGGGAAAGCGCCGCGACGGCCTTGTGTTCTTCCAAAGGGCCATGGTCCCGAACGGGGGGCATGGGCCTTTGGGTGAAGCGCGCCGGGCTTTCGGGGGAAACAGCGGACCATAAGGTCGGCATGCCCGGCATTGTGCGCCGCCGGGGGGGGAATACCGCGGCGCAGCCTCAAGTATGCCCGCCTCCCGGAAGGCAAAAACGCGATTGGTTCCGGAACATTGCGTTAATCACCCGTTCGTTCACCCGTCATCCGGGTGGCCCGGCCACCCGCTTTTCCGGCGCCTATATTCCCCCGCCCCTATTCCCCGGGGCCGTCAATGATCCCGCGCGAGGCGGCACGGAGCAGTGCCTCGGCCCGAGTGGCCGCTCCCAGTTTCCGGTAGATGCGCCTGGCGTGGGTCTTGACCGTGTTCAGTGACAAGTGCAGATCGTCCGCCACGTTCTGGAGCGTCCGGTGGGAGGCGAGCGAGCGGAGGACTTCGACTTCGCGGTCGCTGAGCTCCCCCGCCAGGGAGGCCTCGCCGATCGCCAGGATCGGTTTCAGGGCAGGCGGATGGAGCTCCGCCAGGATCCCCAGCCGCTGAAGGAGGCCGCGTTCGGACTCGCTCAGGATCAGCCACGGACCGCGGAGGCCGTTCTGCCGGCAGAGGGCATCCGCGGCGAGCGCGCTTTCGCGGCCTGTCCGGACATCGCCCTGCAGGGCGGCGGTGACCGCCCCAAGGAATCCGCCGACGGCCCGCCAGCGCGGCTGGTCCTTGTCGATGCGCGCCATTATGCGGCCCAGCTCCGTGGCAGAGGTCCTGCCCACCGCCAGGGCAAGCCGCAGGCCCAGCAGCTTGCCCACCACGGAGGAAGCCGCTCCGGTTCCCACCAGCCGCCGGGCTTCGCCAAAGTCGCCGAGGATCAGCCGCAGGTAGGCCGCCGATGCCTTGCGTTCCGCCTCATCGACGCCAATCCGGGAACTGGCGGGGATGTCTTCCGTTTCCTGTTCCAGCCGCTCCAGGCGGTCGTGGACCAGTGGCCGGCCGGCCGGGACGGACGCGGCGTAGACGGTCAGCCACAGGAATTCGGCCATGCTCCGGGGCCGCTGCAGCATGTGCGCGGTGCGGCCGGCGCCCACGGAGTCCAGCAGCAGGCGGGCGGTGGGGAGGTCGCCTGACTCGGCCAGGAACACGGCCTTCGCCATCCGGTACGCCGCCCCCCGGTCGCCCTCCAGCCAGTCGGCGGGCCACCCGCTCCGTTCCAGGTCCTCAAGTGCTGAACCGCACTGTGTCATGAAACCGGCGAGCGCCAGCGCCAGCGCTTCCAGGCATGCGGCCCGGAAGCGGGTGAGGTCGGTCTGGGCGCTGGCCCTGCGTTCCCGAAGGCTGCGGACGAGCTGGGACACCACCCCGTGCCGGTCCTCGTGGAGCAGTATTTCCGCCGCAACAAGCGCCGCGCGGTCCGCGGCCGCCTGGGCGGCCCCCTCGAAACCTCCGCTGGACTGGACCAGGGAGGCGACGCGGGTGGCGGCCTCAACGCCGGCGCGGCGGTCCCCGGCGAGCGTGGCATAGAAGGCGATCATCGAGTCGAACACGCAGCGCCGCAGGGGCTCCCGCCGCCAGGCCTTGGCGACGCCAGGGTCCTGCAGCTGCCTCTGAAGATCGGCCAGGAGGGAGGGATCCCAAGTGCCAAAGTCGCGGGCGGCCCAGTCCATGGTGAAATCCAGGTGGTCCAGCAGCAGCGTCCGCGGGCCCGGGCCGGGGACGGAACGGCGGATGGCAAACCACTGCTGCGGGGTCAGGGAATCGAGTTCGGCGCTCCGGTCCAGGAGCAGCGCGTCAATGTCCCGTCCCCGCAGGGCGGCCAAGGCCGCCTTGAGGGCCGGGACGAACTCCGCGTGGTCAAAGGCCCACAGGGCCATCCGTTTCTGCGCGGCCATGGTGTCCAGCCCCAACCGGTGCTCTGCCATGGTCCCCGCCCGGCGCCACGGCTCCACCACCCGGGTGCGCAGAAGTCCGCCGGCGTTCCCGTAGTCCAGCAGGCCCAGCGCCTCGATCCGCTCCCTGACCTGTTCGACGGCGGCGGGGCCGGCCGCTTCCTCCGGCAGGCCGGGGACGCCGTCGGCCAGCAGTGCCAGCAGTTCCGGGCCGGTGCCGGCCGCGGTGTCGATGGCCCGCAGCGCCACGGCGGCGAGCCCCTGGAGCGGCTCGGGGAACTCGAAGACCCAATGGCGTTGATACACCATGCGCGCCAGCGCCTCCCCCGGGCAGGTGCGCATGGCGGTGTCCAAATCGCCGGGGTTGCCCGGGTCGAAGGCGCCGAAATACATCCGCACCAGGCCGGGCATTCCCTGCGCGGCCTCGCGGAGCCGTTCGGAGAGCATCGGCGCGTCCGGATAGCCGTGCCGCATGCCCAGCAGATTCACCTCGGCTGCCGTGAAGGCGAGCTCGTCCGGCCCGATGACCCGCGTGGAGAAGGGCAGGGTCGGGGCCGCCAGTTCCAAGGAGGTTGGGTACCTCGCCGTCATGACGATCCGCAGGTCCGGGCACCGGGCTAGCAGTTCGGGGATCGTTGAGGCGGCCAGGGTTTCAGTGGCGGCCGGGTCCTGGACGCGCAGTCCCGCATGGTCCATCACCAGCACGCGCGGTCCCCCGCCAAGCCTTCCCAGCGCCGCCAGGACCGCGTCCGCGGTGGCGGGCGGTTCCCGTCCCGTGTCCCACCAGGCGTAGCCGGCACCATCGGATTCCTCCGCGCGGATCCGGTCCCGGACCCACTGCGCCAGGGCAAACGTCTTGCCGGCAAAGGCAGGGGCGCGCAGGATCGTCAGCCGCTGCCGGCCGTCGAGGGCCGCGGTGATCCGTTCCCGGGACACGGCGATGCCTGCCGGCTCCGGCATGTGTTCCGGCATGTGTTCCGGCATGTGCTCCAGCAGGTGCTGCCTCAGCTTGCACTCCTCCCATGCGCAGGGTGGTGGTGGACGGACGGACCCAAGGGTAGCAATGGTTGCCGAAGCCCGGGCCGCGCACGGGCCTGCGCCCGGGACGGGAACGGCGCGGCTGCGGTTGCGGCTGGCGGCTTGCGGCTGGCGGCTTGCGGCTAGGGACAGCCGGCGCCGCGGGGGTAGCGTCCGGCGCCGGCGGGCAGCTTGCCGGGGGCCTCCGCCTTTCCCGCCAGCACGTCGGCGAGCGCGGCAAAGGATTCGGGGGTGCGTCCGTAGAGGGCAATCCGGGCGGTCCGCGCCGTGGACCCGGCCAGGCCCCACGGGGCGTCCAGGGCCACCACGATGTCCCCGGTCCCGGTGGCGGTCCCGCTGCCCAGCAGCCTCACCAGTGTCTCTTTCCCGGAGGACGCGGCGGAGCCGGCAACGTCGAGCCCAGCCTTCCCGGCCGCGGTGCGCAGCCGGGCCCGGTCCTGGGGGGTGCCGCCCTCGATCCGCAGCTTTCCGGAGACCAGCGCGCCGTCACATTTCCCGGTCACCACCGTGACGGCGGAGCGGGCGGCCTCAAGCCCCACGTCCCGGCCGGCGCCCGGGGCGGCCGGAGGAACCCGGGGCCGGTCCGGCCCTTCCCCGGAGGCCTCCCCGGAAGCCGGTGCGGAGGCGGACGCGGAAGCGGCCAGCCGTTGTTGCCAGAGCATCATCGTGCCCACCTTGGCGGCGGCCTCGTCCAGCCGGGCCGCGGGCACCTCGCCGGAGCGGACGGCCTCCACGATGGCGGCGTGGGCCGGGGCGATCGCCTGCGGCATCAGCAGCAGGTCGGCCCCCGCCCTGAGCGCCTCCACGGCGGCCCTGCCCTGGGGGTAGGACGCGGTGACCGCGCCCATGTTCAGCGCATCGGTGACCGCGACGCCGCTGAACCCCAGCCCTTCCAGGGCCCGGTAGCTGGCGGCGGAGAGGGAGGCCGGCACCCCCTCCTCCAGTTCGGGGACGGAGACGTGCCCCATCATGACCATCGGCGCCCCGGCCTTCACCGCGTCGCGGAACGGCACCCAGTCCCGGGCGGACAGTTCCCGGAGGGAGGATTCCTGCACGGGCAGTCCCACGTGGGAGTCCGTGGCCACCGAGCCGTGGCCCGGAAAATGCTTGACCGCGGGCAGCACCCCGGCGTCCAGCGCGCCGGCCAGCGCGGCCACGGTGTGCCCGGCCACGGCGTCGGGATCGTCGCCGAAGGAGCGGGAGCCGATCGTGGGGTCGGAGGCCCCGGTGGTGACGTCCGCCACCGGGGAAAAGTTCATGGTGAAGCCCAGCCGGGCCAGCTCGGCATCCATCGCCGCCTGCGCCCGCCGGGTCAGGGCGGGGTCCCCGGCCGCACCCAGCGCCATCGGCGCCGGCCACTCCGTCAGCGGCTGCTTCAGCCGCTGCACCATCCCGCCCTCCTGGTCCACAGCCACGATCCCGGGCCAGTCCCGCCCGTCGGAAAGCACCTTCTGGAAGCCGGCCACCACGCGGGCCAGCTTGTCCGTGTCCGCCGCGGAGGTGCCGGTGGTGGGCACGTTGCCGCCCATGATCATCACTCCGCCCAGGTGCAGCTTCCGGGCCAGCGCCAGCTGGGCCTCCGGATCCGTCCCGGAGTAGTGGTCCACCAGGACCTGCCCGGCCTTCTCCTCCAGGTCCATCTGCGCGACGGCGGCGCGGGCGGCGGCGGCGTCGCTGGCCAGCGGCCCCCAACCGGTGGGCGGGTCCTGTGCCGGGTCGGAGGACTGCACCGTGCCGGGGGACTGCGCCGGGCCGGAGGACTGCGCGGGGCCGGAGGACTGCGCGGGGCCGGAGGACTGCGCGGGGCCGGAGGACGACGCCGGCGTGCCGGCCGCCGTCGTTCCGCTTTCGGGCGCGGGGCCGGTGCAGGCTGCCAGGGCCGTGCCCGCAGCCAGCAGCAGGACGGTCGTTGTCCGGAAAAAGCGCGCCACGATCCCAGTCTACGGGCCGATAGGATGAGTGGACCCGCCACCCCCAACCCCCTGGAGCTTGGATTGAAGATCGATTTTGCCCACTCCGGGCAGTCGTCCCTCGGCGTCGAGTGGGAGATCGCCCTGGTCGACCAGCGCACGGGGGACCTGCGCCCGGTGGCGGAGGACGTGCTGCGGGGGGTGCACGAACTCCACGGCGAACTGGACGCGGACGAGGAGCACCCGCACGTCAAGCAGGAGCTGCTGCTGAACACCATCGAGATCGTCACCGGTGTGTGCTCCACAGTGGCCGAGGCCAAGGAACAGCTGCGCTACAACCTCGCGGCCGTGCGCGATGTCACCGATCCGCTGGGGGTGGACCTGTACTGCGCCGGCTCCCACCCGTTCGCGCCGCCGAAGCTGCAGCAGGTCACGGACAAGGAGCGCTACGCCAAGCTGATTGACCGCACCCAGTGGTGGGGCCAGCAGATGGTGATCTACGGGGTGCACGTGCATGTGGGCCTGGACCGCTGCGCCAAGGCGCTGCCGGTGGTGGACGGACTGATCAACTACCAGCCGCACTTCCAGGCGCTCTCCGCCTCCAGCCCGTACTGGGGCGGCGAGGACACCGGCTACGCCAGCCAGCGCGCGCTGATGTTCCAGCAGCTGCCCACCGCCGGCATCCCCTACCACTTCGACACGTGGACGGCGTACGAGGGCTATGTGGCGGACATGCTGCACACCGGGGTCATCGACGACATCTCGGAGATCCGCTGGGACGTGCGCCCGGTGCCCCGCTTCGGAACCGTGGAGATGCGCATTCCGGACGGGATGTCCTCGCTGGCGGACGTCGGGGCGATCGCCGCGCTGACCCAGTGCCTGGTGGATGACATGTCCACCACCCTGGACAACGGCGGGAGCATCCCGGTCATGCCTCCGTGGTACCGCGTGGAGAACAAGTGGCGCGCGGCCCGGTACGGCATGGAGGCCATTATCATCCTCGACGCCGCCGGCAACGAGATGCTGGTGACCGAGCACCTCGAGCGGGAGCTGGACCGGCTGGAGCCGGTGGCCCGCCGGTTGGGCTGCGCGGAGGAACTCGCCGACGTGGAACGGATCATCAGGGGCGGGGCCGGATACCAGTGGCAGCGGGAGATTGCCGCGAAAAACGGCGGGGACCTGCGCGCCGTCGTGGCGGACAACGTGGCCCGCATGCGCTCGGTCTGAGGCGCCCCGCCCGGATGCTGTTCCCTCCCGGAAGGTCCTCCGGGGACCCTGCTGTGCCTCAGAGGGTGATGGCGGTGACCGGCTGGCCCGAGTCCGCGGCGAAGCGGAGGCCGCTGGGCCGGCCGCCGGCCATGACCACCTGAGCGGCCAGGGCCGCGACCATGGCCCCGTTGTCCGTGCACAGCCCCGGCCGGGGCACGCGCAGCGCGATTCCCGCGGAGGCGCAGCGCGCGGCCAGCAGTTCGCGCAGCCGGGAATTGGCGGCCACTCCCCCGCCCAGCAGCAGGGTGGACATTCCGTGCTCGCGGCAGGCCAGCACGGCCTTGGAGGTGACCACGTCCACGACGGCCTCCTGGAAGCTGGCCGCGATGTCCGCGACCGGGATCTCCTCGCCACGGGCCCGGTACTGCTCCACGCAGCGGGCGACGGCGGTTTTCAGCCCGGAGAAGGAGAAGTCGTAGCGGTGCCTGCCGGGGGCCTCCGCGGTGCCGGTGAACTTGGGCATGGTCAGCCCGCGCGGGAAGCGGATCGCCTTGGGGTTGCCGTCTTTGGCGATGCGGTCGATGACCGGTCCGCCCGGGTAGCCCAGCCCCAACAGGCGGGCGACCTTGTCATAGGCCTCCCCGGCCGCGTCGTCGATGGTGGCGCCCAGCAGGGTGACGTCGCTGGCCAGCGCGTCCACCTTGAGGATTTCGGTGTGGCCGCCGGAGACCAGCAGCGCTCCCAGGTTCTCCGGCAGGTCCCCGCCGTCGAGCACCCCGACGCCCACGTGCGCCACCAGGTGGTTGATCGCATAGAGGGGCTTGCCGGTGGCCAGGGCCAGGGCCTTGGCGGCGGCCACGCCGACCATCAGCGCCCCGGACAGGCCCGGGCCGGAGGTGACGGCCAGGGCGTCGACCTCCTCGAGCGTGACCCCGGCGGTGTCCAGCGCGGAGCGCAGGGTCGGCACGAACGCGTCCAGGTGCGCGCGCGAGGCGATCTCCGGGATGACCCCGCCGAAGCGCACGTGCTCCTCCATCGAAGAGGAGACCGCGTTGGCCAGCAGCTCGGTGCCGCGCACGATGCCGACGCCGGTCTCGTCGCAGGAGGATTCGATCCCAAGGACCAGGGGGGCGGTGGGCAGGGGGGCAGACATGTCCCCCAGTTTATCCCTCCCGCCACGCCGGCCTTGAGCCTGTCCCCCCGCCGCGCGGGCCCTGGGGCCCGCCGGGCCCGCGCGGCACGCCGCAGCCAATATGGCGGCCGCCACACGGAGCGCCGCCCGTCACCTGCAATAATTGCCTTCGGCCCTCGTCCGCCCGCCATTGGAAACAAGTAGAAACAGGTAAAAGTGGTGCTCGATACCCTCACCCTGCGGGTCGCCTTCGGCGCCGTGGCACTGACCCTGTTTCTGCTGTTCTACTTCGACACCTACCGCCGCACCCGCTCGGCCTACAGCTTCTGGTGGTCCGCCGCCATCGCCCTGTTCCTGGCCGGTTCCTCGGCCTACCTGCTGAACGGAACCATCCATCAGATATGGGCCAATCCGCTGGGAAACGTCCTGGCGGTGTTGGGGGCCGGAAGCGTCTGGGCCGGGGCGCGGTCGCTGCGAACCGTCGCGTCCGGAGCGACTACGGCCGGAACGTGGCACCTGACCGCCGGGGCGGCGGGCGTGGTGACCGTGGCGTCGGCCCTGGACACTCCCGCTACCAACAACTGGGCCGGGGGCGCCTGGTTCCTGGCCACGATGGCCCTGATGATCGGGCTGTCCTCGCTGGAGCTGTGGCGCCTGCCGTCGGGCTATACCCGGATCCAGCGGCCCATGGCCCTGGCGGCCGGAGCCGTGGCGGTCTACTACCTGGGCCGGTGCGTCGCCTTCATCATCGACGGACCCCGGGGGCAGGTCTTCCTCACCGTCTTCGGCTCTGCCCAGACCACGCTGCTGACCATGATGCTGCTGGTGGTGGTCTCCTTCAGCATGGCGGCCCTGAGCAACGAACAGGTGACCCGGGAACTGCGCACCCGGGCCATCCGGGACGGGCTGACGGGGCTGCTGAACCGCAGCGGCTTCATGGACCTCGCGGCGGAGGAAATGCGCCGGCTGGACGGGACCGGAACTCCCGGCGCGCTGGTGCTGGCCGACCTGGACCATTTCAAGGCCGTCAATGACCGGTACGGGCACGCCGCCGGTGACCAGTCGCTGCGCACCTTCGCCGCCGCCTGTGCCGCAACCATCCGCTCCACCGACCTGGTGGGCCGGTACGGCGGCGAGGAGTTCGTGCTGCTGCTGCCCGGTGCCGGAACCGTCCAGGCCGAGGTCGTCGCCCGGCAGATCAGCCGCAACCTCGAGGACCTGCAGGCCTCGGCGGACTTTCCCCTGCCCACCGTCAGCTACGGCATCGCGCCCCTCGACGGCGGCGACCTGAACGCGGTGATCGCGGCCGCCGACGTCGCGCTGTACCGGGCCAAGGCCCAGGGCCGCAACCGCGCCGTCCTGGCGGACCAGCCCCTGGCAGGCTAGCCCCTGGCAGGCTTGGCGCCGCCGGGCAGCGCCAGCCGGAAGATCTTGCCCCAGGTGGAGCCGACCTGCTTCAGGAGGGGTCCCTCGGTGTAGGGCAGCCCGTAGCGCCGGCAGAGGTCTTTGACTTGGGGGGCCACCTCCGCGTACCGGTTGGACGGCAGGTCCGGGAACAGGTGGTGCTCAATCTGGTGGGACAGGTTTCCGGTCATCAGGTGCATGGCCTTGGAACCGGAGATGTTCGCGGAGCCGATCATCTGGCGCACGTACCAGTCGCCCCGGGTCTCGCCTTCCACCATCTCCTCGCTGAACGTGTCCGTTCCCTCCGGGAAGTGCCCGCAGAAGATCACCGCGTGGGCCCACAGGTTGCGCACCGCGTTGGCCGTCAGCGTGCCCACCAGCGCCTGCTTGCCGGAGCCGGTGAGCATGGCCGCCGCCGGGGTGGCCGCGTAGTCCTTGGTGAACTGCTTGGCCGCCTTCAGCCCCAGCGCCTTGAGGTCGCTCTTCATGGCCTCCTTGGATTTCCGGCCCTTCTTGAAGTCCTCGAGTTCCAGGTCATAGATCGCGATTCCCCACTCGAAGAGCGGGGCCAGGATGGCGTTGTAGAGCGGGTTGCCCAGGTTCCCGGGCTTCCAGGGCTGGTCCGGGTCCATGCGCAGCAGGTTGTAGCCAATGTCGTTGTCCTTGCCCACCACGTTGGTCCAGCGGTGGTGCAGGTCGTTGTGGGTGTGCTGCCAGGCGCGCGCCGGGGTGACGAAGTCCCACTCCCAGGTGCTGGAGTGGATGTCCGGGTCGCGCATCCAGTCCCACTGGCCGTGCAAAACGTTGTGCCCGATCTCCATGTTCTCGAGGATCTTGGCCAGGGACAGCATGGCGGTGCCGGCGACCCAGGCCACCTTGTTCCGGCTGCCCAGCAGGGCCGCGCGCCCGCCGATCTCCAGCACGCGCTGGGCGCGGATCACGCGGCGGATGTACGCGGCATCGGCCGCCCCGCGCTTGGCCAGGACGGCGTCGCGGATGGCGTCGAGCTCGCGTCCGATCTCCGCGACCTGCTCATCGGAGAGGTGCGCGGCGGCCGGCGGGCGCACCAGCGGGCGTCCTTCGGTGGCCAGCATGCCCGGGCGCGTCCTGGCGGAGGAAGTGGCGGCGGGGGGCACGACGGCGGCGGGCGCGGCACCTGCCGCGGCGGCGTCGGGAGCGGCTTCCGTTGCCGGAACCCAGGACGTGGCACCGGGGGCGCCGGTGGTCGCGTGCGGGGTGCCGGTGCTGGGGTGGTTCGCGGTTGCTGTCATGCAGTGCTTCTCCTGGGGTGGCGGGGCGGCGGGTACGGTTCGCCGTTTGGGTCTGAAGTGGGGGTAACAGCCGGGGCCGGCTGGCTGGTGTTCGGCGGCCGGAAATCCGGTGGCCTGGAATCCAGCGTTTGCGGCTCCGGTGGAAGGTCCTGGAAATAGTGTGGGGATATGGGGGCGGAAACGGGAAGGGACCTGCGCGGCGTCCGGACCGCTCAGAGGCCCAGGCTGACGGGTCCGGCCGCGGCCGAGACGCAGGTCTGGATCAGCTCTCCCGGTTCCCCGTGTACCTCGCCGGAGCGCAGGTCGCGGACCTGGCCGGACCGCAGGGGAATCAGGCAGCTGTGGCAGATGCCCATGCGGCAGCCGCTGGGGACCAGGAGCCCGGCGTCCTCGCCGACCTCCATCAACGGCACGTCACCGGGGGCCTCGACCTCGCGGTCGGAGAGTTCGAAGGTGACCACGCCGCCGTCCTGCCCGGCTCCGCCGGCGAACGTGGTGTCGAAGCGCTCGATGCTCAGCCCCGCGCCGTTCGCTTCGGCCTGCCACAGCGCCTCCGCGGCGCCCACGAACCCGTCCGGTCCGCAGGCGTAGGCGGCACGCTGGCGCCAGTCGGGGCAGATGGCCTCCACCGCGGCGGGGGTGGAGAGGTCCAGCCGTCCGTCCGTGGCGGTGAAGCGCTGAATGAGGCGCAGGTTGGGGAACTGGTCGGCCAGTTCGGCCAGCTCCTCGCGGAAGAGGCTGGACTCGGGCGTGCGGGCCGAGTGGATGAGCACCACGTCCGCGTCGCGGCGGCGCGGAACCAGGGTGCGGATCATTGACATGACCGGGGTGATGCCGCTGCCGGCGGTGAGCATCAGCAGCGGGCGGGGGTGCTCGGGCAGGGTGAAATCGCCCTGTGGCGGGGCCAGGAACAGCACGTCGCCGGGCCGGGTGTCGCGGACCAGGGCCTCCGAGACGGCGCCCACGGCGGTGACGGTGATGGCCGGGTCCTCGCCGGCGGCGGCGCTGAGGGAGTAGCTGCGCCAGTGGCGCACGCCGTCCAGCTCGACGCCGATGCGGGCCCACTGGCCGGCTTCGTGGGCCTTCCAGCCGCGCCCGGGGCGGAAGTGGATGGTGGCCGAATCGGCCGTTTCGGCCTCGACCCGGGTCACTACGCCGCGCAGCTGGCGCGTCGAGTGGATGGGGTTGAGCAGTGCGAGGAAATCCTCGGGGGCTAGCGGGGTGGTGAACAGGGATGCGGCTTGTGCCAGCTTACGGAGCCGGATCATGTTTCTACGGTACGCGCAAAAAGCCCGAAATTCTTCCGGGCGGGACATACGATTGTGCTGAGAAAACTATTGCGGGACAACAAAAGGTCGTGGAGGGCCATGGAAACGGCGGGAAACGGCACACCCCAACACGGCGCAACGGAGCACGTCGCGGGGGAAAACGCCGCGGGTCAGGACGCGGTTCAGGACGCGGGCCGGCAGGAGGCGGCAGCCCGGGACACACCGTCCCGCAATAAAACGGAGCACCCGGAACCGGCCGCCTCCGGCGGAGCTCCGGCCGGAGGGGAAGCTGACGACGCGGCCCGGGCACGGGGCGAATTCCCCCTGGACCCGCCCTGGCTGCAGCTTCCCCCGGAGGTTGGGGAGCTGCTGCGGCCCATGCTGCCCGGGGTGGTCCAGGCCCTCATCGATGCCATCCCGCTCATGGTGCCGGCCTATGCCCGGCCCATCGAGGGCCGGTTTGGGCGCGGGGTGCGCAGGGGCACCACGGTGGCCCTGGAGCGCTTCCTGCAGCTTCCGGGCACCCGCCTGCCCGCGCTGAATGAGGAGAGCCGCACGCTGGTGGCCGGGCTCGGCAGCGGGGAGTTCCGGCAGGGCCGTTCCATGGACGCGCTGCTGGGGGCCTACCGCGCCGGGGCCCGGGTGACGTTCCGCGAGTTGTCCAAGGCCTCGGTGGAGCACCAGCTGGGCATGTCGGTGGTGGTGAACCTGGGCGAGTCGATCCTGGCCTACGTCGATGAGCTCTCGGCGGTGAGCGCCGCGGCCTATGCCTTCGCCCAGTCCGAACGGGCCGGGGAGACGGACCGCCGGCGCACCCAACTGCTTGAACTGCTGCTGCTGGGCCAGGGGGACGAGGCCGCGGTGCGCCAGGCCGCGGCCATGGCGGACTGGTCCCTTCCCTCCCGGCTGGCCGTGGTGACCCTGCCGGTGGAGAAAGCGGAGGGGCTGCGGCTGGCGCTGGGCCCGGGCGCCCTGGTGGTGGAGCGCGAGACCGACGTCGTGGCCCTGGTCCCGGCGGAAAAGTCCAAGCGGGCCCGCGCCGCGCTGGCCCAGGCGCTGCGCGGCCGCCGGGCCTCGGTGGGTCCGGGCGGCGGGTGGGAACGGATCCCGGATTCGCTGCGCCTGGCGGTGCTGGCCGCGTCGGTGCTGCCCCCGCGGGACGGCGAGGCCGCTCCCCCGATCTGGGCTGACGAGCACCTGGCCGAGGTGGTGCTGGGCACGGAACCCTCGGCGCTGGCCGAGCTTGCGGCGCGCAGGCTGGCGCCGATGGAGGGGCTGCGCCCGGCCCAGCGGGAGCGGCTGGCCGAGACGCTGCACTCCTGGCTGCGGCATTGGGGCCAGCGCACCCCGATCGCCGGGGAGCTGGGGGTGCACCCGCAGACTATCGGCTACCGCACGGCACAGCTGCGCGACCTGTTCGGGGAGGACCTGGAGGATCCGCAGGTGCGGTTCGAGCTGGAGCTGGTGCTCAACGCCGGGCACCGGTAGGCGCGGGAAGTGCGCCTCCCGGGCAGTGCATCCGCCCAGCAGCGCATCCGCGGCCCCGGGCGGCGGGGCCCGGCACGGCGGGCACACCAGGCCGCCGGCTGTGGGACACTACGCGCCGGGCTGGTCCCGCAGCACCTTGCGCATGATCAGGGCGTCCACCCCGTCGCGGTAGTAGCGCCGGCGGACATGGATCTGTTCGAATCCATGGCGCAGGTACAGATCCCGGGCGCGCGGGTTGTCCGCACGGACCTCCAGCAGCACGTCCTCCGCCCCGCGCCGGCGGGCCTCTTCGATCAGCCCGGCCAGCAGTGCGGAACCGATCCCCCGGCCCTCGCAGGCCGGAACGACGGCGATGGTCTGCACGTCCGCCAGCGGCAGCACGCACATCATCCCGCAGTAGCCGACGATCTCCCCGCCCGATTCGGCCACCCAATACAGGCGAGTGTCCGTCTGGGAGAGCTCGTCGTAAAACATCTGCTCCGGCCACGCGTCGACCGGAAACAGCCGGCGCTCCAGTTCCCAGACCGCCGGAATGTCGGCGGTGGTCATCTGCCGGATGGCCACGCCGGCACCGTTCACCATGCCGGCACCGTTCACGGAGTGTGCCCCTGCATGGCGGCGGGGACCTTCGCGTCGGATTCGCGCAGGTACAGCGGGGTGGTGCCCAGCAGCTGCCCGCCGCGCGCGAGCTGCCGCAGCGCCGCGGCGCCCAGCGAGGCGGCGGTGGGCTGGCGGTCGCGGAAGCGTTCGACGGCGGCGGCGCCGGACTGCGCCAGCCGGTCCGCATAGAGCCCGGCCCCGGCCCCGTACACGGGTCCGGCGGGCAGGCTTCCGGGGACCGAGACGCGCGGCCCCTCGGCCAGCGAGCCGTCCGCGCCGTAGCGGGCCCAGTAGAGTTCCCTGCGCCGGGCGTCGATGGCCACGGTGAACCCCTCCGCCGGAACCTCCCCGGCGGCCAGCACGTCCCAGGCGATCGCGTCCAGGCTCATGGCGCCGTCCACCGGCACGTTCCAGGCGAACCCGAGGGTGCGGGCGGTGGCAATGCCCACCCGCAGGCCGGTGAACGGGCCGGGTCCGACGCCGGCGACGATCCGGTCCAGGCCCGTCCCGGCCACGCCGGCTTCGGTCAGGAGCCCCTGGATCGCCGGGGCCAGGACCTCGGCGTGGGTGTTGGTTTCGGTGGAGGCGAAGGAGGCGAGGACCTCGGCGGCACCGTCCGTGCGCGTGCTGCGCAGGAGCGCCGCGGAGGCGATGGCTGAGGTGTCGATGGCCAGGATAAGCACCCTGACATCCTAGTCCGCCACGGCCGGTGCGCTCACGCCGGCTCCCGCCCCTCGCCGCATAACGTCCAGCCGGCTCCCGCCCCTCGCTTCGCTCGGCGCGGGGCCCTCGCCGCCTAAACTTGGGTTCGGCGGTCCGCGTCCATCCGGGTCCCCGCATCCACCCCTGCTGTCCCAAGGCGGTTCCCCTCCGATGCAGATCCCCCTGCTTCGGGCCCTGATCGGCCCGGTGCCCTTCCATGAGCTGTCAACGGCCCAAAAAGTCAATCTGAGCCAGCTGCCGATGACCTTCGCCGTCCCCGTGGTGGTGGCCCTGGCCTTTTCCATCAATCCGGAGGCGGCGTTGGCGGACCCGCTGTTCCTGGCCGGGGCTGCCGGGGTCCTGCTCATCTCCACCGCTACCGCCCTTGTCCCCTGGGACGACTTCCCGCCGCGCGCGTACCTGGTTGTTCCTCTGTTGGACCTGGTGGCCATCTTTTTCATCTGCCTTGGCGGGTACTCCATCTTCTTTGCGCTGCCGTTCCTTTCGGGACTGCCGATCTTCTGGCTGGCGTGGTCCGGACTGATGCCCCGCACCACCCTGGTGGTGTCCGTCCTGGCCCCGCTGTGCATGTTCTGGGGCCAGGCCCTGCGTGCAGGCGGCCCGGTGGACAGCCGCATCCTGGGCCGCCCGCTGGTGATTCCCTTCATGATGCTCATCCTGGCGCTGGTGGTCATCGCCATGGAAAACAGCACCACCAGCCAAAACAGGAAGCTCCAGGAGGCGTACGCGGCCAGCCGCCGCCAGGAAAAGCTGCTCAATGCCGTGCTCAACGCCGCCAACGTCGGGGTGGTTGTTTTCGACGCGGCGGGGAAGGTGGTCCTGACCAACGAGCTGCAGCAGCGGATCCACCTCAGCAGCCTCAAGCCCGGCTGTGGGCCGGAGCGGGAAATCAACCTGGCGCTTTACGGGGCGGACCCGCAGGGACGCCCCGCGGCCCATGAAATGCCGGAGAAACTCCGCCCCCTCAGCCGGGCCCGCGCCGGCGAGGAGTTCTCCGACGAACTGCTCTGGGCCGGCCCCCCGGAGGGGGCCCGGCAGGCGCTCAGTGCCTCGGCGCGGCGCCTGCTGGATGACCGGAACCAGGCAGCGGGCGGCGTACTGGTCTTCAAGCAGGTCACCGACCTGGTGGAGGCGCTGCACGCCAAGGACGACTTTCTCTCCAACGTCAGCCATGAGCTGCGCACCCCGCTGACCTCCATCATCGGCTACCTGGAACTGCTTGAGGATGAACCGGACCTGCCGGCCTCCGCCCGGTCCAGCCTGAAGGTGGTCAGCCGCAACGCCGAGCGCCTGGACCGGCTGGTGGATGACCTCCTGACGGCCGCTGCGGACCGCCTGGAGGTGCGGGCGCAGCCGCTGGACCTGGGCCGGGTAGTGGCCAGCTGCGTCCGTTCCGCACTGCCGCGCGCAGCAGCCGGACGCCTGGTCCTGAATCAGGACATCGCGCCAGGAGTCCAGGTCATGGGCGATCCGATCCGGCTGGGCCAGGTGATGGACAACCTCATCTCCAACGCCATCAAGTACACCCCGGAGGGAGGCCGGATCGATGTGGCCCTGCGGGTGGACCGGGACGGGGACGGCACCCCTTCCGCGGTCGCCACGGTCGCGGACACCGGCATCGGCATGGACGAACCGGAGCGCGAACGCCTGTTTGACCGGTTCTTCCGGGCGCAGGGGGTGCGCCGAGCGGCCATCGCCGGCGTCGGGCTGGGCCTGCCGATCACTGAAGAACTGGTGAAGGCCCACGGCGGGGAGGTCACGGTGGACAGCGAGCCCGGGGTGGGCAGCACGTTTACGGTGCGGCTGCCGCTGCTGCCGCCAGCCCCTACGGGAATCGCCGGGCAACCAGAGAAGGCAGGGCAGGCAGAGAAGGCCGGACACGCAGATGAGGCCGGACAGGAGGAGTAGCCCGCCCGGGCCCCGCCCGGTTGCATCCCCCAAGACTGCAACCGCGGCGCCCCCAGGGACCTGGCCGGGCAACGCAGGGGCGGCAATCCGCCCCGCGTACCGTGCCGGCGTCGGGCTGCATGCCTCATGGAAGCCCTCTACGCCGGAGTACCCATCATCTCCCTTGGACTTCAGGATCCGCTCCGGATTTGGCGCAAAAAACCCTCAGCTTTCGCGCACCCCGCCGGCGGGGGCACCCCCGGCCGGGCTGTCGAGGGAATATCCGGAGGCCGCCCTGAGCGGACAGTGGCTAGTCGACCGGCAGCTGGTGACCGGCAGAGCCTAGTGGACCGGCGCCGCCCGGTAGCCAACCCCGCGCACGGTCTCGATCCAGCGCGGTTCCCTGGTCCGGTCGCCCAGCTTTCGGCGCAGGTTGCCCACGTGCACCTCCACGGCCCGCTCGTCGGCAGGCATCACCAGCGTTCCGGAGTCGAAGCTCTCGCCCCTCAGGAACCGGGCCAGATCGGCCTTGGAGCGCACCAGGCGCCCCCCGGCGAGCAGCACATGCAGGAGCAGGAATTCGGAAGGGGTCAGCACCACCGCCGCCCCGTCCACCGAGACCGAATACTCGCAGGGGTTCAGCACCAGCCCGTTCAGCTCCAGCATCTGGGGCTGGTCCACCGGGATGGTGTCTGGAAGCGGAACCGGTCCCAGCGGGGACACCGGAACCACCGGCGGGGCCGAACCGGGTGAGGAAAAACCCGGTGCGGGAAAACTCGGTGAGGAACCCGGGCCCAGTGGAGAAACGGAGTTCAGCGGCGACACCGGCTCCAGCGGCGGAACGGGACCCAGCGGCGGAGCCGAACCCCGCTTTTTGCGCCGGCGCATCATGGCCTCGACGTGGGCGCGCAGCTCCCGGGGGCGGAATGGCTTGGTCATGTAAAGGTCGGCGCCGATTTCCAGCGCCTGCACCGCGTCGATCTCGTCGCTGCGGGCGGTGAGCACCACAATGTGGACGTCCATGTTCCGCAGCCGGACGCGGCGGACCACCTCGAAGCCGTCGATGTCCGGCAGGCCCACGTCGAGGGTCACCAGGTCGGGTGCGTGCGCCTGCACCAGTGCGACCCCTTCCCAGCCGGTCTTGGCCACGTGGACCTCGAACCCGGACTGGGCCAGGACCGCCGCCAGGAGCACGCGGATGTCAGCGTCGTCCTCCACCACCACGGCGATGCGACGTTCATCCATGATCCACCTCCGCCCGGGCGCGCGCCCTGCCTGGGGACACTTTATTAAGCGCTTCTTCCCTCCCGCTGAAACTCCGCCTTGAAGCGGTAACACTCTTGTCATCTACACCTATAGGGATTTTCCGCGCGCGGCCCCCTGGCCCGCAAGGCAAAGGGAGCCTGGTTGGGGGAAATTCCGTACCGTGTTCCGTACCGTGTGCCCCGCGCGGGGGCCCGGCCGTGGGAAGAGGCGCCTCTAGGGGACCGGCCCCGGAAAGACGCGCCACTAGGAACCGAACGGCCGCACGGCGGCCCAGCGCGGGCCGTAGGCCTCGATGCGGATGGTGCGCGGGTCCGCCTCGCCGGTTTCGTCGAAGTCGAACACCAGGTCCTCCCCGGCGTGCGCGCCGGTGGCACGCAGCAGGGTGACCTCCAGCCGCGAGTCGCTGAGCTGTTCCACTTTCCCGCGGCCCCATTCGACCACGGTCACGGAGGTGGCCAGCGTCGACTCCAGGTCAATGTCCTCCAGCTCCCCGGCGGAGTCCAGCCGGTAGGCGTCCACGTGCACCAGGTCCGGCCCGCCCACCAGGGACGGATGGATCCGCACCAGCACGAACGTCGGGGAGATGATTCCGGGCCGCACGCCCAGTCCTTCCCCGAGGCCCTGCGTGAAGGTGGTCTTGCCGGCGCCCAGTTCGCCGGAGAGCACCAGAAGGTCCCCGGCCTGCAGCCCGGCACCCAGCCGGGCCGCCAGGGTCCGGGTGGCGTCGGCGTCGTCCGTACGGACCTCGGCCGTCCACACGGCCTGCTCACTCGCCATGTTCGCCCCAGCTGCCTTCCACGTAGTGGCGCGGCACGCGTCCGGAGATGCGCGTGACCATCTCATAGTTGATGGTGCCCGCGGAGGCGGCCCACGCCTCTGCGGCGGGCCCGCCGTCGCCGAACAGCACCGCCTCGGCGCCAATCAGGTCCGCGGGGTCGGCGTCCTCGCCCATGTCCACCACAAACTGGTCCATGGCCACGCGGCCGCTGCTGCGCCGCAGCACTCCGGCGATCAGCACCGGCGCGGCCTGGGCGGTGCGCGGGATGCCGTCGGCGTACCCGAGCGGGACCAGCGCCACGGTGGTGGGGCCCGCGGTGCGGTAGGTCAGCCCGTAGGAGATGCCCTGGCCGGCGGGCACGCGCTTGGCGTTGGCCACCCTGGCCACCAGCCGCATGGCCGGGCGCAGCCCCAGGTCCGCGGAGGTCTGGTCCGCGAACGGGCTCAGCCCGTACATGCCCAGCCCCAGCCGGACCAGGTCAAAGTGCGCGTCCGGGCGGGAGAGGATGGCCGGGGTGTTGGCGGTGTGGCGGACCTCCAGGCCAAAGCCGGCCTCCTCCGCCAGGGCGACGGCGGCGCGGAACGCGGCGAGCTGTTCGTCGGTTTCGGGGCGTTCGGGTTCGTCGGCGACGGCCAGGTGGGAGAACACGCCCACCACGCGCAGCACGCCTTCCTCCTGGTAGGCGGCGGCTGCGGCCAGCAGTTCCCGCCAGCCCTCGGGGGTGCATCCGTTGCGGCCCAAGCCGGTGTCGATCTTCAGGTGCACGCGGGCCGGCTGCGCCGCGGTGCGCGCGGCGGCCGCAATGTGGTCCAAATCCCAGCCGGAGACGCCCAGGTCGATGTTGGCGGCGATCGCCTCCGCGAAGGGGGTGTCGGTGGTGTGCAGCCAGGCCAGCACCGGCGCGGTGATTCCGGCGGCGCGAAGCTCCAGCGCCTCCGTGGCGTGCGCGGTGCCCAGCCAGGTGGCACCGGCCTCCAGGGCTGCCTTGGCGACCGGGAGGGCGCCGTGCCCGTAGCCGTCGGCCTTGACCACGGCCATGATTTGCGCCGGCGCGGCGAGCTCGGCGATGCGGCGCACGTTGTGGCGGATGGCTGAGAGGTCAATCACCGCGCGCCGTTCCCAGCGTTGCTCGGTAGGGAGGACGACGGCGGCGGAATTCGGCTCGGTCTCGATACTCACCCGTCCATTGTCCCAGACCGGGCCAGCCGCTTTGGCGACGCCCCACTGCCCCGGGGGCCCGCGCCGCCTCCGTTCCGGGAGGCGGCGCGCCCGCCTGCTTTGCGCCGGGCCTGCGCCACCCCTGCGTTAGTCTTGCGCTACAGGTGTCCAAGGGCACAAGATGGACAAGATTTCACTACGGCTTGACATCCACTATAGTTTTCTGCGACGCGGACGCAGGATGTGGAAATTGGCCTTCGCGGATAATGCATGAGAGACATTGACCAATTTATTGGGGGGACCAGAAATGCAACAGGACCGCTATCTGCTGGCCGAACGGCGCAAGGCCCGGAACAAGATGCTGGGAACCGTGGGCGTGATTCTCCTGGCCCTGGGCACGGCCGCCTGCGTGGCCTACGCAATGCTGTACGTCTAGAAACGGCGCTGTACGTCTAGAAACGGCGTCTCTGGGACCGGAGGCGGGCAGCCCCGGGTGGGGGGAACACCTGGGGCTGACCCACGCCAAAGCGGAACCAGTGCAGAGCTGACTGAGACCAAAGACGGCGGGACCGGCCCCTCAAGGGGCCGGTCCCGCCGTTTTTGCGTCCGCCGCAGGTGCCTCAGCGGTGCAGGTACCTCGGCCCTGCAGGTACCTCAGCGCTTCAGGTACCTCAGCGCTGCAGATATTCGCGCAGGCGCACCAGTTGGTCCTCGGGTTCGAACCCGGTGGACCGGATCTTGGACAGGTCCAGGACGCTGTTGGCCGGCCGCGGCGCTGCCTGTTTCCCGGCGAAGTACTCGGCGGTGCTGACCCCGGTGACGGCGGCGGGGTCGTGGCCGGTGGCCGCGTAGACCTCCGCGGCAATCCGGGCCCAGCTCATTGGTTCGCCCGCGTTGGTCAGGTTGTAGGTGCCGTAGGGGGCGCCGGTGTCCAGCAGGTGCCGGATGCCCTCGGCCAGGTCCCGGGTGAAGGTCAGCCGGCCCACCTGGTCATCGACCACGGAGGGGGAAATCCCGCGCCCGGCCAGGGAGGCCATGGTGGCCACGAAGTTCGCCCCCTCCCCCACCACCCAGCTGGTGCGCAGGATGTAGTGCTTTGGCAGGACGGAGACGATCGCGTCCGCGGCGGCCTTGGTCTGCCCGTAGACACCCAGGGGCGCCACCGGTTCGGTCTCCGCGCGCCCGGCTCCAAAACCAGCACCGTCGCCTGCACCGGCATCGGGCCCGCCGTCGAACACGTAGTCGGAGGACACATGGACCAGGACCAGCCGGTGTTCCAGGCAGGCGCGGGCCAGCGCGGCCACCCCGGTCACGTTGGCGGCCCATGCGTCGCGCCGGCCCTGCCCGGTTTCGGCGGCGTCCACGGCGGTGTGCGCGGCGGCGTTGATGACCGTTCCGTAGCCGCTCCAGTCGAACGCGGCCACCGCGGCCGGATCGGCCAGGTCCAGCTCGGCGCGCGTGGCGAACACCACTGAACTGTTACCGCTACCGTTGCCGCCGCCGTCGTACGCGGCGCGCAGCGCCCGCCCCAGCTGGCCGTTGGCGCCCAGGACCAGCGTCTTACAGGGGGGCATCGGAACCACCGCGTCCAGCCGCGGGTGGGCCCGGTCCTTGTCTGACAGCTCGGCGCGTTCCAGCGGGATCGGCCAGTCGATGGCCGCGGTCTCGTCGGCCAGGTTCAGGAAGGTGTACTGGGCCTGCGCGTCGGCGGACCAGTGGTCGTTGACCAGGTAGGAGTACGCGGTTCCGTCCTCCAGGGTCTGGAAGGCGTTGCCCACGCCCCGTGGGACGAACACCGCCCTGGACGGATCCAGCTCCGCGGTGAACACGGTCCCAAAGGTGGGCCCTTCGCGCAGGTCCACCCAGGCGCCGAAGATCCGGCCGGTGGCGACGGAGACAAACTTGTCCCACGGTTCGGCATGGATTCCGCGCGTGGTGCCGGCGGAGGCGTTGAAGGACACGTTGTTCTGCACCGGGCCGAAGTCCGGCAGTCCGGCGGCGAGCATCTTTTCCCGCTGCCAGTTCTCCTTGAACCAGCCGCGGTTGTCCCCGTGCACCGGCAGGTCCACCACCAGCAGGCCCGGGATCGGGCCCGGCTCGGTGACGGCGAGCGGCCGGGCGAAGCCGATGCCGGCGGCCGCTTCCGCCGCCGGGATCACCGCCTGCTGCCCGCTCGCCGCCTGCCCGGTCACTGCCCGCTCCGTGCGTACTTGGCTTCGGTGGCGGCCTTGGCCGGGCGCCACCAGTCCTCGTTGTCACGGTACCAGCCGATGGTCGCGGCCAGCCCGGAGTCGAAGTCCCGGTACTGCGGCGCCCACCCCAGTTCGGTGCGCAGCTTGGCCGAATCGATCGCGTAGCGCAGGTCATGCCCGGGCCGGTCGGTGACATGGTCGTACGCCTGGGGATCCTCCCCCATCAGGGACAGGATGGTCTCCACCACGGACTTGTTGTCCTTCTCCCCGTCGGCCCCCACCAGGTACGTCTCCCCGATCCGGCCCCGGGTGAGGATGGTCCACACCGCGGAGGAATGGTCATTGGCGTGGATCCAGTCCCGCACGTTCAGCCCCGCCCCGTACAGGCGCGGGCGGATTCCGTCGATCACGTTGGTGATCTGGCGCGGAATGAACTTCTCCACGTGCTGGTACGGACCGTAGTTGTTGGAGCAGTTGCTGATGGTCGCCTCCAGCCCGAACGAGCGCACCCACGCCCGCACCAGGAGGTCGGATCCGGCCTTCGTCGAGGAGTACGGGCTGGAAGGGTTGTACGGGGTGGACTCGGTGAACCGCTGCGGATCATCGAGCTCCAGGTCCCCATAGACCTCATCCGTGGAAATGTGGTGGTAGCGGACGCCGTGCCGCCGCGCGGCCTCGATCAGCGTGTAGGTGCCCAGGATGTTGGTGTCCACAAACGGGCGCGGACCGGCCAGCGAGTTGTCATTGTGGGACTCCGCCGCATAGTGCACCACCGCGTCCGCGCTGGCTACCAGCGCGTCCACCACCTCGGCGTCGCACACGTCCCCCACCACCAGCGACACCCGGTCCGCCGGCAGCCCCGCCAGCGACGCGGTGTTGCCCGCGTACGTCAGCTTGTCCAGCACCACAACGTCCGAATCGGTATTCCCGATCAGGAAATGAACAAAGTTTGACCCGATGAATCCGGCTCCCCCGGTGACCAGAATTTTCCCCATAAAAAGCGATGCTAATGTCTTCCCTTTTCGAATAACAGGGGTCAGGATGGGCCGCATGCGAGGAATTGTTCTGGCTGGGGGAACCGGATCACGTCTTCACCCCATCACCCTTGGAATCAGCAAGCAGCTTGTGCCCGTCTATGACAAGCCGATGATCTACTACCCGCTGTCCACGTTGATGCTGGCCGGGATCAGGGACATCCTGATCATCACCACGCCGCAGGACCAGGACCAGTTCCAGCGGCTGCTGGGGGACGGCAGCCAGTGGGGCATCAACCTGACCTACCGGACCCAGCCCACCCCGGACGGGCTGGCGCAGGCGTTCGTGATCGGGGCGGACCACATCGGCACGGAGGGCGCCGCCCTGGTGCTGGGAGACAACATCTTCCACGGCCCCGGGCTGGGCCGGCAGCTGCGCAAGCTGACCCGCGGTGAGGGCGCCACCGTGTTCGGCTACCACGTGGCGGACCCGACCGCCTACGGCGTGGTGGAGTTCGACGCCGAGGGGCGCGCGGTCTCTCTGGAGGAGAAGCCGGCCGTCCCGAAGAGCAACTACGCGGTGCCGGGGCTGTATTTCTATGACAACGACGTGGTGGAGATCGCCCGCAACCTCAAGCCCTCCGCCCGCGGGGAGCTGGAGATCACCGATGTGAACCGCACCTACCTGGAGGCCGGCAGGCTGAACGTGCAGGTGCTGCGCCGCGGGACCGCCTGGCTGGACACCGGCACCTTCGAGACCCTGAACGACGCCGGCATCTACATCCGCACCATCGAGGCGCGGCAGGGCCAGAAGATTGGCGTGCCGGAGGAGATTGCCTGGCGGTACGGGTTCATCAATGACGCGCAGCTGTGTGCGCTGGCGGACAAGCTGGGCAAGAGCGGCTACGGCCAGTACCTGCTGGGGCTGCTCGGCTAAACCGCTTAGCTGCCCGGTTGCTCAGCTGAGCAGCTCAGCTGCTCTGTTTTCCGTCAGGCTGCCCGGAAAACCACCCTTCCGCCTCCGGAGTGCCGCTGCCCTCCGCGCGATTGCCGCCGGGATAGGATCGCCGGAAACCGGAACATGCATTGATTCAAACTGCAAAGGGTGGGGACTTCATTGGATCTATTGGGTGGCGTGAGCCTCGATAATCTGCGCACGCTGTCCTGGGTGGTGCCCACCGTCCTTCTGCTGGCGGCAGGCCTCGTATCTTGGCGCACGCTCCATTGGTCTGCGGTGGGTTCCGTTTTGCTCTTCGCAGCCCTCAACGTCGCAGCCGGGATCTACATCCTGAACCATTTGGGCGATCCGCGCTGGTCCGCAGGCGGGGAACCGCCGCTGAGCGCTCCCTCGTTTTCTGAGACGCCCATGGTGGGACAGTTCCTGGAACCCCTGGACGCCGCCCTGAACGCCGTGGTCGGTCAGGTGAACGCCTTCCTGGCCTTCCAGCAGGGACTTTCCGTCGCCATGGAGTTCCTGGCCATCTCCGGCTGGGCCCTGCTGGCGGCCTTCCCGCTGGCCCTTTTGGCAGTGATTATCAGCTACATCAACGCCCAGCGCCGCGCTGCGGACTTCAAGAAATACCGTGCCACCGTGGACCTGCTCCAGGAGGAACTCGCGGAGCTCAAGCGGCAGATCTCGGCAGGGAACTTCGTCCCCGCGGCGCTGCCCGCCGGAAACCAGGTCAGGGATGCGCGGGCAGAACCCCAGGGCGTTACTCCCCCGGGGGCTTGAACAGGACCGCGCTCCAGCGGTCCTCGAAACGCATCCGCGCCTCGGTGAGGTCCACGCCCGTGGGGGCGGAAATCTCCACCCGGGCGCTCCCGCCCTCGCCCACCAGTTGGGCCGGGTAGGTGGTTTTGCCTGCCCCGCCCGCGCCATCCGCCAGGACACTGCGCCTTCCGGAGGCCTTCGCTGCCCATGCGCCCACGCCGGCGCCGCTGGCGACCGGTTCCACCGGCTTCGCCTCGACGCTGCCGTGCAGGCGGGTCTGCCCCACCACATGGACGGCGGGAAGGCGTAGCACCAACGGTTCCCCCGGCACCGGGCTGGGGACCAGGTCCTGGCGGCGGGGCCGGGCGGAGCCGACCACCGTGCGGGCGAAGGAACCCACATCCAGCGCCAGTGCTCCACCCTGGGTCCGGTAGGGGTTCGCCGAGCGGCCGTTCACCAGTGCCGGCCGCCCCGGGTCCCAGCCGGTGCGCACCCGGTGGGTGGCTCCGTACCCCAGCCCGGTGATCCGCACGAAGATGTCCCACACCCCGGCATCGAGCCGGGTCCCGAAGGCGGCCGCCTCCGGATCCAGTTGGAACACCGCCTCGGCGCGCACGGCGAGCGCGGGGCCCAGCCGGCTTGCGTCCACCCTGCTGCGGCCCGGCAGTACCCAGTCGACGTCGGTCTCGCGGCTCCGGATAACCGGCTCCACCGAGGCCGCAGCCGGGTAGTGGGCCAGCACCTCTTCGGGTACGCCGGCGATGATGCTCTCCGGAAGCCGCCGGAAGAGCGCCCCCGCCAGCGGATCCGGATCCGCGGCGTGCCTTCCCACGGGCCCCTCCCCGGCCGCTTCAGTGCCGGCGCCGGCTTCGGTGTTGGTTCCGGTGCCGGTGCTGGTGCTGGTGCCGGTCCGGCGGGTGAACAGCAGCGGCGCGCCGGCGCCTTCGAGCAGGGTGGCGTCCACGGCCACCTGCAGGACTCCCCCGCTCCAGTGCACATCCCGCACCTCGGGAGCTACCCGGATGCCGGCGTCCAGGCGGGAAAGCTCCAGCAGCCGCTCGTACAGTCCGCGGCGTAAAAGGTAGGAGCGCAGCCGCTCGGGGGGCTGCAGGCCGGCGTCGATCCGTTCGGGGAAGTGCTCCAGCAGTTGGGTGAACCGGGCGGTGAAGCGCTCGCGGTCCGCGTCCGAGTAAGCGCAGTACCCTCCGGCGAGGCGTTCCAGGATCCGGCTGCGGTACCAGCGCAGCAGCAGCACGTCCCTGCGCGGGTCCGTATCCGGCAGGGCCAGGACCGGGCGCAGCGACTCTTCGAAGGAGCGCCAGTAGACCTCGAAGTCGTACCCGGCCTTGTGGCTGTTGCCGGCGTGGATACTCCAGCGGTAGCACGGGTAGTCCGCCAGCACCCCCACGGCCTGCGTGGCGCACCAGGCCATCGCGTTGAAGCTGTAGTCCTCCAGCCGGATGCGCCCTTCCGGGAAGCGGATCCCGTGATCGGCCAGGAACGCCCGCCGGTAGAGCTTGTGCGGGGTGATGCACTGGACGGCGGCCTCATCCAACCCGGCCAGCGGGGCTGCGTTGGCCCGCCACGCGTGCCACCCGGGCGAGGACCACCCCTGCACCACTTCTTTGGGGTGGAGCACGTCCAGTCCCGCGCCCTCGGCGAAGCGGACCATCCGTTCCAGGGCCTCCGGGAACAGGTAGTCGTCGTGGTCGCAGTAGAAGACGTAGCGGCCCCGGGCGGCGTCGGTGCCGACGTTGCGCGGCCGGCCGGGCCAGCCGGAGTTCGGGATCTGCAGCACCCGCAGGTAGGGGCGGGTGGCGGCCAGCGCCTCCAGCCGGGCGTGGGTGCCGTCGGTGGAGCCGTCATCCACGAAGACCGCCTCCCACTGCTCCACGGGCAGGGTCTGGGCATCGAGGGAGGCCACCAGGAGACCCAGCTCCGGCGGCGAGTTGTAGGTGGCGACGATGACGCTGACCAGGACCTCCGTGCCGTTCCCCATGGGCTGCTCCCTTCCCCCTCGCGTAGCCCTTCCAGCAACTGGTTCTTGCCGCAGTTAGCCCTCCAGCAGCCTGCCGTCCTCCACCACCGGGTTCCCGGCCACCCCAATGGCCCGGTAGAACTCCTCCATGGCGCGGTCGTTGTAGGCGGCCGGGTCGAACTCGGCCGGCGCCACCTTCCCGTCCAGGAAAGCCAGCAGCCCGGCGGCCAGGGCGTCGTCGTCGCGCTCCACCACCAGTCCCTGCCCGGGCGGCACCGCCGACTCGACGGACCCAAACGCGGTGGTCACCACCGGCAGGCCCAGCACCATGGCCTCGAGGATCACCATCGGCAGGCCCTCGTAGTCGCTGGAGAGGACAAAGCAGTCCGCCGCCTCCATCACCAGGTACGGGTTGGCCAGCTGCCCGGTGAAGCTCACGCACCGGTCCAGGCGCAGGTCGCTGGCCAGCTGGCGCAGGTCCTTCTCCAGCGGGCCGCTACCGATGACCAGCAGCCGGGTCTTGGGCCGGGTGGCGTGGACCTGGGCGAAGGCCCGCAACAACCGGGCCTGGTTCTTCTCCGGGGAGAGCCGGCCCACGGTGACGAAGGTCTGCACCCCGTCCTGGTGCCCCTCCGGGAAGAAGGCGTCCAGGGTGCGCTGGTGCCCCAGCTCGGCATCGATGGTGGCGTCCGTGTAGATCCTGCGCAGCGTGCGCATGATGTAGCTGAGGTCGCGGGAGCCGGAGCCGTAGAGCTCGGCGAAGGCGGCATCCGCGCCGGGCAGCGGGGTGCGTTCGGTGGAGACCATCGCCTGCAGCCGGCGGTAGGCCAGCGAGTTGCGGGCGGAGACAAAGGAGTGCGCCGGTGCGTACTCGGCCAGGTTGGTCGCGTTGACCCGGGCCAGGCCCGGGGAAACGGAGACGATCGCGTCAAAGGAGCGGTAGGTGGCGAACAGGCTCATCAGGTGGGCGCGGTGGGGCTGTTTGCCGTTAATGACCTTGCCGGCCTCGGCGAAAAGGTCATTGTGCGCCCAGATGGAGTGCTTGCGGGCCTTCCCGCGCAGCAGCACCAGGGACCAGAACGGGGAGTAGCCGGAGAAGTCCACGATGTAGTCGAACCGGCTCTGCCCGAAGCACCGGGTCCATTCGGTGTCCCAGATGGGCTGGGCACCGGCCCGGAAATCGGCGCCCGGGGCGGGTCCGTGGTCCAGCGTGCGCCGGTACCGGAACCGGTCGGCCAGGCCCAGGATGGGTCCTCCCGCGCGCGGGAAGAGCCTTACGTTGGGGTTGATCCGCAGCGCGTTGGCGGCCCGGTCCGCATGGCTGGAGTAGCTGTACCAGACGGAGACATCGAACTTCTCGTGGTCGATGTTCTCCATCAGGTTCAGGAAGGAGGTGGTGATGCCGTTGGAGACCAGCCCGCCGGCATAGACCAGCAGCTTCTGCCGCCCGTCCGAGTGATCGCGCAGCAGGTGGCGCTCCTCCAGGCCCGCGCCTTGGGCGCTGGGTCCCTGCGCGCTGGATCCCTGTGCGCTGCGCTTTTCCAGGTCCGGGCGTGCCCCGCTGGGCAACCGGGCTTCCTGCCCGAAGACCGCCTCCACCACGCGTTCGGTGGCCTTGCCGTCGTCGTCCGGGACGTAGTCCCGCACGTCCTGGCCGTACTGCCGGCGCCAGGGCTCCGGCACCTCCAGCCCGCCGTCGGACTGCCGCACGCAGCCGGCCAGGTGCGCGGCCAGGTCCGGCAGGGTTCGGGCCACGGGCCCGGGCAGCGAGTCGGGGTTGCGGTAGAGGCCGCGGCCTTCGGCGTAGTCTTCCCAGTCGGGAGTGTAGAAGAGGATGGGGCGGCCGGTGGCCAGGAAGTCGTAGAAGATGCTGGAGTAGTCGGTGACCAGCACGTCGGTGATCCCTAAGACCCGGTTGGCGGGGACCGCGTTGGGCACCAGATAGCCCTCCAGCCCCGGGGTCTGGCGGGCCGCGGCGTAGACCACCTGGTGGATTTTCAGCAGGACGCGGAAGCGGGTGGTGTCGATCCGCTCCTCCAGGGCGCGCACGGTGTGCAGGAGCCGGGCGGCGTCATTGGCCGGGTTGTAGAAGGAATCCCCCTTCCAGGTGGGGGCGTAGAGGATGATTCTGCGGCCGTCCTCCGCGATGCCGGCCGCGGCCAGGCGGGTCCACAGGTCCGCCCGGGCGGGTGCGTCCGGCCACTGGTGGTCGATGCGCGGGTAGCCGGCCTGAATGATGGTGCCCTCGAAGATGTTCCGCAGCTTGTAGCCGGCGTAGTACATCTGCTCGGTGGTGAACGGGTTTGGGGAGAGCAGGTAGTCCGCCTGGACAAAGTTGCGGATGATGTTGCGGGTGTCCGGCCCGCCGTCCGGGACGTGGTAGCCCATCGCCTTCAGCGGGGTGCCGTGCCAGGTGTTCAGGTAGACCTGGCCGGGGCGCTTGGCAAAGGTCCACGGGAAGGTGGAGTTGTTCACCAGGTACTGCGCCTCCGCCATCGCCTCCAGGTAGGCGGCGCTGCCGGTTTCGACGAAGGACACCCGGGGATCCTCCGCGAACTCGGCCACCGTCCCCGCGTGTTCCTCCAGCGAGGACAGCGCCCAGACGTGGCGCAGGTGCCGGTACTGCGGGTCCCCCAACAGGTGCCGGAAGATCGCCTCCGGGTTGCAGAGCATCCCGTTGCCGGAGAACGATTCGTACAGCACCGTCCCGGTGCGGACGGGTGCGCTGCGGGCCCGGGCGTAGCGCTCGGCCGTAGCCAGCCGGCGGGCGCGCTCCGCCTGTTTGGCCAGGACCTTGTACTGCCCGGACTCTTTCAGGTGCTCGACGCTGAACTTCCCCATGCAGAGCGTTTCCCCTTTGTCCCCCACCGGAGGCCGCGCCCCAGGCGGGGCGCGGACCGCTTCACGTTGGGGTCAGCCTAGAGGGCGGGAGATTCCACGGGAAGGGAAGGGCTAGTTCCGTCGCCTCATTTTTGGCTTGAGGGAACGTTCCGGCCGTGGCAGAGCCGGGAGAACCGGCTTGGACCACATATGCTGTGGTTGATTGGAGATTTTGCGCTCCGGATAAATCAGGAAACTGTTTCGGCGCCATGCCGGCCCACACCTAAGCGTCCCCGGAACGTAATTTTTCCGAGGAGAATGATGTACCGCCTGTCCAACACCATCAGGGCTACGCGTGGGGATCCACTGACGCCATCACGGACCTGTCTGGGCGGGAACCTGAACCGGCCCAGGTTTTGAAGGGGCAGTTTCCCCGCCCTTTGCAATCCGGAACGTAGTTGAGGTGTGAGCGCGGTCGGCGCGTTGGTGGCCGGTTAAAGGTCGAGGCCGAGGTCGTCCGATGATGGAAGTTCTCACGCTGTCCATCCGGAACACCTCGACGTGTTCTACGCTGCCTTCACATCCCCGGGCCTGACCGCGTTCGCCCGTCTCGATGAACCGGGCTGGAGGCCGTAGGGCAGCGGCTTGAACCGGAACAGACGGTCCTGGCCTGCCGGGTCTTCGAGCCGGACGGTTGGTGCCGTCGGTGCGGGTGCGAGGGGGTTTACTGCGGGACACGCTCGTGCGGCGGTTGGCGCACGAACTGTTCGGGTGGCGCCTCAGGGTCCTGCTGGCAGCGGCCCGCCGTTATCGGGCCCTTCGCCGATCCGTGAGGATCAAGGGCGGTGCGTGAGACCTCCGGCGGCGAGGAGCATGCGGAGGGGGCAGTTCTCGTAATTGCGGTAGCCGCGGGCGAGGCGGCGGTGAAGCTCGATGATTCCATTGACGGCTTCCGTGCCGCCGTTGGATGACCTGCCGGTGGTGAAGCAGGCCGCAGAACGCCTCGCGCCAGCGTCGGAGGGTCCGGCCGAGGATCGCGGTTTCTTCGGATCGGGCAGGCGTGTGAAGCCTCGAGGATTTTCCCGGCGCCGTCCTTCGGCGGTGTCCTTGGCCTTATCGGTGGTGCAGAGGTCCCGGGCGCAGCGCCACGCGACGCAGACCTCCTCGTGGGCGGGGTTCGCCTCGATCGCGGTCGCGAGCCGGTCCAGCTGCTTGTCGGCGAGGTTCTCCGCGCCGGCGCGCAGGATCACCTGGAGGGGATCGCCCGTGCTGCCGCGGTGCCCGGTGCTGGGCTGCTGACCGCGACGGCGGACCTCGTTCACGGCCTGAGTGCCGAGCTTGACGACGTGGAACGCATCCAGCACTGCGGTGGCGTCCTCGGTTTCCTGGTCGATCGCGCTTTCGTGGCTGCCGAACGGATCCCGCGCCGCTATGTCCGCGCCCTGGCGGAAGCCTCGGCTGCGGTCGGTGAGCCAGCGAAGCGTAAGCCTTCTTCGAACGCCCCGGGACAAGGTCCAGCAGCCGGGCCCTCATCCGTGGTTTGCCGTCCGGACCAGCGTGGCGGGTGAGATCGTCCATCCCGGCTGGCTCCTTCGGGCCCCGCCTGCGCGGGTTGATGTGATGACAGATGTGTTCGTCGATCCCGAGGGTGGTGCTGCCGGCGAAGCTAGCCTCGTCCGCCGTGAGGCGCGCCAGTTCAAGCTTCACGGCACGCCCCAGCGTCCTCCATGCCGTCCCGAGGCGGCGTGCCAAGCCTCAGATCCTCGCGTGCTCGCGACGCATCTGCCCGACCCCCGCACAGCCACCTGGGCGGGCACCTGCTCGGCGCACGTCCCCCATTCGCAGCCCGGCTCCGGGCAGCGCCAGCTGCGTTGCCGCCACACGACCCGGACCCGCACCTCCCATGAGGCATGTCCTTGAGCACGCGCCGACGCTGGCCACGGCTCGGGGCGACCACCCCGCATGCGGGACAACCCATCAAGACCCACGGCCTCGAGGCCGTCACCGCCCCTCCGCGCTCAACGGCATCAACCTGCACCGCGCCCAGCCCGAAAAGGAGGTCGCAAGGACACGAATCGCTGCTGGTGGACGCGGTGACGCACTCCGTAGCATTGGACAACGTCGAAGTCTCCGGAACGAACAGTTGCTTGGTCGCTACTGATCAACGAAGACCTCGGCGCCTATCCCCGGCAGATCATCCCGGCATGTTACTCCACACCGGATCGGCGAAGAGCTGATCATCGCTTCAGTCAAATCCGGCAGCCCTGCTGCCTTCCGCGAAATCGTTACGCTGGGGCGCACGTTGAAGAAGTGCGTCGTCGACGTACTGGCCTACTTCGACCGGCCCGGCACCTCCAACGGCCCGACCGAGGCCATCAACGACCGCCTCGAACACCTCCGCGGCTTGGCCCTGGGTTACCGGAACCTCGCCAACTACATCGCCCGCAGCCTGCTCAAAACCGTCGGATTCAGACCCCGGCTACACCCTCATCTGTGAAGAGCCTCCATACCTGTCCAATCCCTGAAGTCGTCCGCGTCGGCCGAACCCTCCGACGCCAGCGCGACCCATTCCTGGCCTACTTCACCACCAACCGCGCCAACAACGGCGGCACGGAAGCCGTCAATGAAATCATCGAACTCCACCGCCGCCTCGCCCGCGGCTACCGCAATTACGAGAACTGCCCCCTCCGCATGCTCCTCGCCGCCGGACGACTCACCCCCTGATCCCCACCGGATGTCCCAAGAGCCGAAAAAACCAGTTCTGTCAGAGCATCGAAGATACTAGTCTGCAGAAGCAAGTTGGATCAACTAAGGGGAGAATACTCGATCTCAGGGGACGCTCCCAGCAGTTCACGTACGGAGTACTTTTCGGACGGCGAAAATGGTCGGAATACCGAGAAAAACAAGATGGGCTACCAAATTTGCATATGGAACTCCAACAATTCCGATCTTTTCGGACCAATGAATTGCAAGGGGGACCGCCGCTCCAGCAACCATCAAATTGAGAGCAGCTTGCAACCAGATCCTGTTTGCTCCGTTGAGCAACATGGAAAACTGACTCATACCAAAGCTGTATAAGCTCCATAAAGCAAATGCAAAAAGATCCCAGCGACTTACTGCGACCAGGGAACCAGTCCAGATGTCGATGATTATTCCACCGAAGGCAATCAGGAGGACGCTAACTACGCCGTAAACTGTCATCGTTAATGCGAACATACGGCTAAAGGTCCTCCGCACCCACTGAACGTCTCGCTGGGCAAGTGCGTGAGAAGTAGACGCCCACAACTGCAGCAGAGCATTGGAGAACAGGGACATTGTGCCGACGAAAAGCTTAGAAACAAGCCCATATAGAGCAGCCCCCGAGGCTCCAACTACGTAAGCCACGACCAAGCTCTGACCTTGGGAAAAGGCAGCAGTCGCAACAGACAGCACCATGAACGGCGCGCCCCCGAGCAGAACACCTTTGAGATCCCTAACGCTGAACCCGTCGCGCCATCCATCGGCTAACGACAAGGTCCGTTTGACCTGAATTACCGTCAACATGCCATTCAACAGAACAGGAAAAATAACAAAACACGCCGTAAAGTACAATAGGCCTTGCGCCGAGAGAGAACCAATATAGCAAGAGACGAAGGTAAGAACGCTTGCTCCCAGCATTACCAGATTCGCTTGCCATCCCTTTTGGTATGCAAGTGCCAACCGGCTGCCCAAAGTCAAAGGAATCGACATGGCAGAAGACACTACAAATAGAAGGATAGAGTAACGAATGTCGGACGGGTCAACACCTTCAGCAGGCAAGAGGGCTTCGTCTGGAAACACCAAGACCATTGTCCCGAGGCTCATTAAGGCCAAGAATCCTACCAAGCTTAAGAAGCCGAAAGTATTAAGGACAAATTTCCGAAGATCCCTCCAGGAACCTGTGGAGTAGTGACGCGCCGCGACGGTGATAGCGGCGTTACCGATCCCAAAATCCAGAAAGCCCAGGGCCCCTGTCAAACCGACCAATGTAGCGACAATTCCATACTCAACTGGGCCAATGACCCGGACTGCTATACCAACCGATATGAAGCCCAGCAACGTTGTTGCAACCTTGGCACCCATGCCCGAGATTAATGCTGACCGCATAGCGCGTGAGCGCACCGCGTTCTGTCCTTCTTCCAGAGTAAAGGGTTCCGCGTCGGAGGAGGGCTGTTGAGGATTAATCATTGCGAAAGAAGAGAAACGGTAGAGCGCGAGGGCAGTCTCCAATACGACCCGAGATGCGCATCGAAGCTTACCGGGTCCCACCTTGCCAGACCAGCGGTCGGGTAGGGGGTAATCTCTCCAAAGTATATTTTCCGGCCCGAAGCATACAGGTCGACTCTCACGAAATCATAACCCGACCCGATGTTCTTAGCCGCCTCTAGCATTTCTCCCAAATTTTCCGGCGTGGGTTGTACCTCGCCAAGCCGCTTACCACCTTGCCTTACATCCAGCGGCTCCCAGTTTGGAGTGTAAAAACGACGAGCAACTTCTTCCACTCGAGGCGTATCCACCTGAATTAACTGTACTTCTCCATCAAAGACAAAGAATCGCAGATCCGCCGGAGAATTGCCATCCGCCGTTGGGATCCGTCGCTCGATAAGAAACCCTGGTCGCGCTTGTCCGTAGGCCCACTCGCCGAAAAGCTCAAAGGGATTGCGATAAGGCCACGCCTTAACTTCTGCCAAATCTATCCCCGAAGCGGCAAGTGTTCCTGCTCCAAAGGCTGCGTGACCAGTACCACCAATGGGCTTCAAAACCCATTCACAACCCCAGTCAACGTCAGCAATACTCTCTAGTTCTGTCCCATGCCAAAGTGTCTCGGGAACCGCAATGTCCGGGTACTTTGACTCCGCGAGGTCCTTCATTGCAAGCTTATCGCCACCTACGGCAATTTGATAACGGCGGTCATGGATTATTCGCCACTGAATCTTCTCTGAGAAGGTCTGGGGCGAGCCAATCAAGAGACGCTTGTGGCTGCGAATAAATAAGAGGTGTCGGCGCGCAGCGATAGGGAGAAAGCGCAACGCGTTATTGTTGGCTTCGCGAAAAAAAGATCTTATGGATACATTCATTGCTTTTCTTTCCATTGTGCCTAACAATCCCCCTCTAATCCCATTCTCACGATACATTAATCATTTAGTTCTTTGCTCTTAATGTAAGAGCTGCCGAATAGGTAATTGTTACCCGATCCTCACCAGGGTAGGCGATGCCGATCCGCACGCGGTCCGTGGATCGACTCCCTCCTCCTATGAGCGCCGAAGAACTGTCGGCGAAACCAGCACTCAATGCAGCACTTAATCAAGCAAGCCAAACTCTCGAAGGATTAAGGTCACACTAGATGTGTAATTGAGCTTTTCAACATAGCCTAGTCGTCCCTTATGCGAGATTTGCATATAATCAGGGGCGCCCAATCGCGCCAAACCTTCTGCGTACTGCCGGCTTTCGTACTGCAATGAATCACTTGGCTGTATAACAAAACCAAATCCTTGCTGCTGCACGTGTTCGCTGGCGCCACACGAGCTCGATGTCAGGACGGGGAGGCCTGATGCTGCGGCTTCCACTACGACTGCACCATAATTATCCGCCCTGGTGGGGAGGACCAATGCGCGGCAGGTCGCTAGGAGTTCAACGAGAATACTTCGATCCCTCGTATTTTCTGGTGCCAGTTTGCCATGAAACCTGAGTAACGGATGAGTTTGCTGTGAAGGCGGACAATCACCTACTACATGAAGGATCACGGGTTTGCGGTCCTCACGGTCCTGGCGGCCCAACTCGGCAATGGCACGAAGGGCTATGTCGCCGCCCTTACGAATCCAGTCAACACCCATAAACAAGAAGTCATTGCTCGGAGGTAGTGATTGTGTGCGAAGAGTCCAAGCGTCCTCCAAGAGCTTAATGGGCAAGTTAGGGCCAAACGGCGCCACCATGACTTTTGCATTTGGAGCCATTTCCAAAGCATCAATCGCTCCGGTCTGAGTTGGCAAGAAGTTAGCGCTAGCCGTTTCAAGCAGTCGCTTTTCGAGCAGCCTAAGCCGATCTTTAGACTTAGCGGATAACGAATTAAGCATCGGATATGCATCCGTCTTTAGCATTGTTTGGAGCGTAGCGTCGGGCCACGTTACCAAGGGCACATCGAGAGCTTGATATGCGGCCAACGTGGTAGTGGAGAGAACAATGTCAACTTTATGCTTTTTCGCCGATAGTTCAACTCTTTCAGCATAATCTTTCAACATTGCAGGACTTCTATCCGCTAAAAACGAGGGAAGTCCCAGGGACCGCATCACGCGTGACGTTGCATTTAGCCACTGCGGGGCCGAAGGGAGAGAGAATGGCACCACGTCAGCGACCGAACGCGCTGCCTCAAGAACAGCGCGTGGGCGTCCCGACTGAAAGCCGGTATTGAAGTCACCAATTCCGACTAAGAGAATGCGGGGCTGCCTCTTCACTTTGTTCCAGCTCTTCCAACACGCCAACGCCGGTAGGCTGCCGTCTCTCTCAGCGAGGTGGTCGCTACAGTCAACGCGTGTTTGGCTGTTTCGACCTCTGATATTCCCCTAAGAAGGGGACTGTAGATGGAGGCCTGCCGAGCTGCCCGGGCTTCCTTCACGAATCGCCAGGGTGTCGAAGTTGTCTTTGTCCCCTCATGGATTCTCAGGGCACCGAGGATCTCGGGTACCGTGCTGGAACAAGTATCCGAATGGCCCCAAGTTCGGAGATATAGCTCGTAATCCATGCAAAAGTGGTATGCCCTCGAAAAACCGCCGAGAGCCAGCAAGTGCGACCTCTTTATAAAGAATGCCCCGCTGTAAACCATGCAACCTCGCATGGCAAGCCGGTCGAATGTTGGCTCGGGAGGCGGAAATGTTCGCCGAACATGACTATTCCCATCAATGGTGGTGTACGCTCCTACGATGACGTTCGCCCGTGGATGAGTAGTTGCGGCCTGACGGACACTTTCCAGGGCTCCTTCATAGTAAATATCGTCCGCATTCAGCCAGCCGATCCAATCCCCCTTGGCTCTGGCCAAAGCCCGATTTAGGGCATCCGCCTGTCCCTCATCAGACTCGACGAAGAACCGCACAGCACCCGACCGACCTTGGGCAGCAGTATGCCAGCGCTGGTCGGATCCTCCATCTTGAACGATCAGTTCGTCGCCGGCGATAAATTGAGGCAGCACGGATGCAAATGCCTTGCCTGCCAGTTTCGCATTCGGTTCAAAGGCCGGCATCAGAATGGAAAAAGTATTTCTATTTGAGTCGGACTTTTGGTCAAGGCAATAATATTCGTTAGTCGACAAAACCGCGTTCCCTTGTAAAGTATTGGCCAGATAGATCGTTGCTGCTTGCGGACCCCCGCGGCCCTATGACGAGAGTGTTCCCTGAGAGGGCACTATCTTTGGCGAGCACCGTACCCATGCCCACCACAACGTTCGAGGCCACTGATACGCCTGGGGTGAGCGCGCAATTCGAACCTACAATGCAGTAGTCGCCGACGACGATCTGCTGAACGCGTTGCTGCGAGCTTCGCCAGTCGATGCCGTGAGTAACGAAAGTTGACCTCACGCCGGCAATGGTCGTATACGAACCAATAATGACGCCGCCTGACACGTCCAGGTAGTGGCGGGAGGTCACCGCAGACTCAGCACCAAGATGCAACTTACCGCCTTGCTGTCCAGCGATACTGGGTGCCGATGAGACCCAGTTCCACTGGCCAATAACACTACCGGACTCCATGTGAAGCAAATTCAGGTCTCTAAAGACGTTGAGCGGCCCAATTCGAGAACCGCCTTCGATAGAAACATTTTTGATCCTAACGAAGACCGACGGTCCAATTTGGACGTTATCTCCAATGATCCATCCGGCTCTTCTAAGAAGATAATTCTTAATTTTGCCCGCAGGCAGGGCGCCCACCACGATGACAAATAGGCTCTTAAATTGCAATTATGCTCCTTTGGCTTTGGATTGCCCATTTGATGCTATCCATAGCGCCCACGTCAGAGTGGCTGCAGTAAGAAATCGCGTTGTGGCGCCAAATGGGCTGAACGTTGCAGTCCAGATCATCAAAAGTCCCGTAAACGTAGGTAAGACCCAAATAGGCAGGTTCCACGTATTTACTAAGGTGATAGAGCGAAGTCCTAGAGCAATTAACACCACCCACGCCAGCAAGCCCAGGATGCCTGCCTCCAACCAGCTCGACATGATCGACGAGTGGGCCGGCACGGTGCTTGTAGCCAGACGCGACAATGCCGCCTGATCCAGGCCTAAGTTCAATAGCTGAGTACTGCCCGCCTCAATGATTTCCGGAGCATAGATAGGTTCGGTCCCATACCCAAGAATAGGGTGTTCAAGGGCCGCTCGCAGACTGTAAAAGATTTCGTTTCGTCCGCCCAAGAGCATCAAAAGCGGTGACGAGCCTCCGCCCTGCAGTTCCAACCGGATCTCTGCCTGCTCATCGAGATATCCGCCGCCGACGAGAGTGGCGTACAGTTTCGCCAAGGCATAACCAAACGTCCCAGCGAGCGCCACCGCAACTACCCACAGGCACGCTGCGCGAGAAATCACACCGGCCATCGGCCGCAAGCAGAAGCGCGCCACTCCGAATGCCATGACTGCGCCCATTAGGAGTGCTAGAGACCGGAAATCCTGCATCAGGTTAGCGGACGCCGCGGCCAGCAGCACTATGGTCTTAACTATTACACTCCTTGTCGCAGAAGCGATAAGGACAAGAAGAATCGTCACGGGTAAACCAAACGCGACTTTCCAAGCTACGTCTGAGGTAGGGGGCATTCTTTGCAGAGGGATAGCCACTAAGTAGCCGAGGGCAATGCCAAAGTATAACCTCACAAAGTCAGTCGATGAGCGGCATATATGGCTCAGGACTATGACCGTGATCCACAGAAGGAGGGGGACCGTGCAAGCCTTAAGGAGGTTACCAAGCGGGCTTTCATTCCAGACACCGGACATCACAAGGCCGAGGGTCCAAAGCAAGCAAGCCCAACCCACAATTTTGCTCTTATCGAGGCGTACGCTTCCCGGGAACGTCATGAGAAACATGAATTGAAGGCAAATGGCGATCTCAGTTAAGTAAAGCTGTCCGCCTACCGGAATATAGAAGCCCGAGAATAATCCGTACCACATTGGCAACGACCGAAGGAGAGGCGCACGCCTAGATCCGGACGGCGGCTTGTGGATCTGGACTTTGACTGGTGGGCTTAACTTGCTTGCGCTCGATTTGAATCCACGCGCTGTCCGTTCAGCTCGCATTAGTCCGGCCGCCACGAAACACTTCCAGGTAGCGCTTTGCAGACTCCTCCCAAGTGAGATGGTCACGGGCAAACTGACCTGCGCGCATACCCATCGCAACAACTTCATCTTCTGAGTCAGAGAGCTCTTTCAGTGCGTTGGCACTGGCCTGCAAGTCGGGAGCTTCCAAAAGAATGCCTCCCTTGCATTGTTCGACAAACTCTGCCGCAGCCACGCCCCGTGTGGCTAGGACTGCACAGTCGGCGATCATCGCTTCAACGAGGGCAATGCCAAAGTTTTCTCGGTCTGTCAGCAGAACAAACACCCCTGATGCACGCAATACCGATGCTACGCCTTGTTCATCTACCGGACCCATTACGGTCACGGATCGGTCGATGCCGAGTTCTTCTGCTAGTTCTTGCAGTTCTAATGCAGTGTGGGCACCGTCTGGACCAACGAACAAAAGATGTCCCGATGTGCCTACCCCTGATTCCTGCCATGCCTGGAGGAGGAGACGCGGGTTCTTTTTCCGCGCAAGCCTTCCCAGGAATACGAATCGGCGTGAACGGGGAACAGCAAGATAGGAAGCCGGCAGCGCAGTTTGACTCTCGCGAGATAGGTCAGCACCCAGGGGTACGACTCTCACCTTCGAGCGAAACCTCTGCGGCAACGCGTCCAGACGCTCAGCCGCAGAAGTCACAAAAATGCCTTCGGACATCCGAAAGAGCCAACCAGCGATGATCCAATCGAAGGCTCTCTTTAAATTCGCATTTTTTCGCCTGTCATACGCGTCAAGTGTACCGTGAGGCTGCAGAAAGAAGGGTTTACGAAAAATACTACTCCAGAAGCAGGCCATGAGAACGGACGGGAGGTAAAGGCCATCTGCGATTACCACGTCGGCAGATCGAACTGCTTTTTGCAGCCGGAAAAACATGTCGATGGAGAGTTTGTACGGGGCCCCAGGCACTTGCGATGAGGCCAGTGCATATGTCCCATTCACGTAATCTGGCTTCTTCATTCTGTCCACGCCATGATCTGCCGTAGTCATTACGAGAGCTTGGTGTCCTAAACGATGAAACGCTCGGTTAAGGGATCGAACGGAAGTGGCCGGACCTCCGTCGGCCGCGGCAATGGTTGCGGCGACTTGGAGAATTCGTAGACTGCCATCGCTTGTGGTTTCAGACCCCCACCAGGCGGGCGATTTCACGACGCTTGACTCCGATCTGCCAGTAATAAAAAGCCAGTGCAAGGCCGTAATCAAATCCGGCCCGGCCATCACGGAAGCCCTGCCTAATGAGGTAGGAGTATGCAAAAAACAAAAGCGGCTTTGCCGGAGCATTTACTGCTAGACGGCCCAACGGCGAACGGCTTTCTAGCGAAGCCTTATCCTTGGCAGCGATCATGTGGGCTTCCCAGTCGCTGTATCGATTGTGACGAGCAAAGTAGTCATAAAGACCGTCCTCGTCTTGGTGACCTAAGACAGCGCTGAGCTTCCGAACACTGCCAGCTTTAACCTGCGGCTGATAGTGGCCTTCTACCTCCCACATGTTTTGAACGTGCAAGTCATCTGGTCGAGGCCAGTATGCGGCCGATCGGCGCATTCCAATTCGCTTGGATACCCTGTGGCCAAATTTTAGTTCTACTCCGCACCAGTAGTATCGGAGCGGAACTTCAAATGCAGAGGCCGTCCGGTCTTCTACCGTGCTGCGAATTTCGTCTACGAGTTCGGGCGTAAGATATTCGTCCGCGTCGAGATAGACCACCCAGTCATGGGTGCAATGCGCAAGCGCCCATTCCTTCTTCTTAGGATAACCTTTATCCCATTCGAACTGGATTACCGTTGCCCCCGATTTCTCAGCCAAGAGCACGGTTTCGTCTGTACTCGCAGAGTCAATGACTAGTATCTCGGCGAAAGCCGCACCCGAAGAAACAGCGCGGGCTACGTGCCTAGATTCATTTTTTGTGAGAATTACAACCGTGGCTGGGATTTTGACTACAGGTTCTCGATCATCAACTTTCATTACTACTAAACCTCTCACCAAAGTCCGTTACTTGGCCTGATTGCCCTACAATGCGGTTTTCAGGGATTGTAGTGTTCGGCCCGATCACACTTCCTGGCCTGACAACGCTACTTATTCCCACCGTGGTGCCCCCCAGAATCATGGATCGCGAGGTGATCCAGGCGCCGTCTTTGATCTTCACGGGGCGTGTTAGCAACGCCATGTCTCTTCGCAAAGCGTGGCTCCCTGTTGTAATTAAGGTCTCCTGGGAGACAACTACGTCGTGGCCGAGTGTGACCTGGTCCTGGTTATGGATCCAAACGCCCTCGCCAATCCAAGCCCTGTCGCCTATCTCGAGCTTCCAGGGGAACTTCACCCGTGTTCGGGGCCGGAAAATCACTCCCTCACCAATCTTGGCCCCAAACAAGCGCAGCACGCGCACGCGGAGGGCGGAGCTGATCTGGAGTGGATTCGTAACAAAAAGCAACTCGGCAAGGCCCCAGAGGTACACAGTCAGAGCAGGGCGTCCCCAAGCAGCGCGTTCGCCGGGGGCTTTGGAGAGATCGATGACAGGAATGTCACTTAGATCACAGTCGGGAATTCCATTCATTGCGCCCCCACACATGCCAAGTTTCCGGATTTTTATGTTCGCTCGCCTATTCTGGCATATGTGACTACCCGAGACTTCGCGGCATTGATTGTCAGCCTCAACTATGCCCCGGAGCCGACGGGCAATGCGCCGTACTCCACCAAGCTGGCTGAAGGCCTGAATCGCAGGGGGCGGGCGGTCCAGGTACTTGCGGGGTATCCGCATTACCCCGAGTGGACTATTCCTGCAGGATATCGCGGTATGACCATGGATCAGCAGATCAACGGAATCTCGGTAAGGCGGCTCAGGCACGCGGTACCCGCGGAGCCTGGAATCTTTTCGCGTATACATATGGAACTCTCCTACGGACTGCGCTCCGTCCTCACTAACTGGCGCAAGACCGATGTTGTCCTAACTGTTTCACCTGCTCTGTTCGCCTCCGGACTGGCAGTCCTGAAGGCGCGTATAACCGGAACGCCCATAGGAGTTTGGGTCCAAGACATCTATAGCCGCGGACTGGAGGAGACCAAAGGGTCCTCGTCGCTGGCCGCCAAGGTCATGAAGCGTGTCGAAGGACAAACTCTTCGGTCGGCTACTGGCGTCGCTGTCATCCACGAACGCTTCCGGGCTTACGTTGTCAATGAATTGGGGGTCCCCGGGGACCGCGTCCGGGTCATCCGGAACTGGACGCACATTTCGGTCCCGGACAACGTGGACCGCGCAGCGGCACGCTCTCAATTTGGCTGGGCACTCCAGGACACGATCGCCCTGCACGCCGGCAACATGGGCGTCAAACAGAATTTGGAAAACGTTATTGATGCCGCCCGCCTCGCTGAGTTGCAAGGATCTTCGGTGAGGTTCGTGCTTCTCGGCCATGGCAATCAGCGTCCTGCTCTGGAGAAATACGCGGCGGGCGTGAAAAACATTACATTCATGGACCCGCTCCCGGACGAGTTGTTCACTCAGGCCCTTCAAGCCGCCGATGTACTCATTGTGAATGAGATGCCTGGGGTCAAAGAGATGTCTGTTCCCAGCAAGCTCACGTCATACTTCGCGACGGGGCGTCCGGTGGTGGCCGCGACAGAACCAGACAGCGCAACCGCCGATGAAATCCGAGCCTCCGGGGCGGGGATTCAAGTCAACTCTGGCCGGCCGCAGTCACTGCTGAATGCTGTTGAAGAACTAGTGGCCAACCCGGAATTAGCAGCCTCATGCGGGGCGGCTGGTGTGCCATACGTGCGGTCCGTTTTGGACGAGGGACGGGCCGTCGACGCATACCAAGCCTGGTTGTCAAACTTGATTACAAGCGCCAACTAGGGATTAATTGACCGCGGGATGACCGCGACAGCTGTCTGTAAAATTATTCACACAGGGGGAAACTTGGCCAAGAAAGCTCTTATTACGGGAATCACGGGCCAAGATGGCTCCTACCTTGCGGAGCTACTGCTCAGCAAGGGCTACGAGGTACATGGTCTGATCCGGCGAGCCTCGACGTTCAACACGGCCCGCATCGACCACATGTACGTCGACCCGCACCAGGAGGGCGCGAAGCTGTTCCTGCACTACGGCGACCTTGCTGACGGTGCCCGTCTTGTGACGCTGCTGGCCCAGATTAACCCTGATGAGGTCTACAACCTTGCCGCTCAGTCCCACGTGCGGGTGTCCTTCGACGAGCCCGAGCACACCGGCAACACCACGGGCATGGGCAGCATTCGGCTTCTTGAGGCCATGCGCATGGCCAATGTGAATGCCCGCTTCTACCAGGCGTCCTCCTCAGAGATGTTCGGTGCCACCCCGCCGCCGCAGGATGAGGAAACCCCGTTTTACCCGCGCTCCCCTTACGGTGCTGCCAAGGTCTACAGCTACTGGGTGACCAAGAACTACCGCGAGGCCTACGGGATGTTCGCCGTCAACGGCATCCTGTTTAACCACGAGTCCCCCCGTCGTGGCGAGACCTTTGTGACCCGCAAGATCACCCGCGCCGTCGCCGCCATCAAGGCCGGCAAGCAGCAGGAGCTCTACATGGGCAACCTGGACGCCGTGCGCGACTGGGGCTACGCCGCCGAGTACGTCGAAGGCATGTGGCGCATGCTCCAGGTCGACGAGCCCGAGGACTTCGTGCTCGCCACCAACGCCGGCTACACCGTCAAGGACTTCCTGCAGTACTCCTTCGAGCACGTCGGGCTGAACTGGGAAGACTACGTCCGCTTCGACGAGCGCTACCTGCGCCCCACCGAGGTCGATGCGCTGATCGGCGACTACTCCAAGGCGAAGGACAAGCTCGGCTGGGAGCCGACCGTCAAGACCCCGGAACTGGCCCGCATCATGGTCGATGCTGACATCGAAGCCCTCAAGAACGCCGGCACCCACTGGATCGACACCGTGAACCTCAAGAGCTGGAACAGCAGCCTCCTGGTCGCAGGGGCCTAAGCTGTGGAGAACGTCGAGTTCACCGCGCGCCCGCTGGAGCGCGACGCCAAGATCTACGTCGCAGGCCACCGCGGACTGGTCGGCTCCGCCATCTGGCGCAAGCTGGAGGCCGAAGGCTTCACCAACATCGTCGGCCGCACCTCCGCCGAGCTGGACCTGAAGGACCGCGTCGCGGTCTTCGAATTCTTCGCCCGGGAGAAGCCGCGCTACGTGGTGCTGGCCGCGGCGAAGGTCGGCGGCATCCTGGCCAACAACACCTACCCGGTGGACTTCCTCAGCGAAAACCTGCAGATCCAGCTCAACACCATGGATGCCGCACTTGAGCACGGGGTGGAGCGCCTGCTGTTCCTCGGTTCCTCCTGCATCTACCCGAAACTGGCCCCGCAGCCGCTGAAGGAGGAATACCTGCTCACCGGGCACCTGGAACCCACCAACGACGCCTACGCAATCGCCAAAATCGCCGGCATCCTCCAGGTCCAGGCCGTCCGCCGGCAGTACGGCAAGGCGTGGATCTCCGCGATGCCGACCAACCTGTACGGCCCGGGCGACAACTTCTCCCCCACCGGCTCCCACGTGCTGCCGGCGCTCATCCGCCGCTATGACGAGGCCGTCCAGGACGGCGTCGACACTGTGGTGAACTGGGGCACGGGCTCCCCGCTGCGCGAGTTCCTCCACGTGAATGACATGGCCTCCGCGTGCCTGTTCCTGCTGGAGAATTACGACGGCCCGGAGCAGGTCAACGTGGGCGTCGGCACCGACGTAAGCATCAGGGAAGTCGCCGAGATCGTGGCCGCTGCCGTCGGCTACACCGGAGCCATCGAATGGGATGCCTCCAAGCCGGACGGCACCCCCCGGAAGCTGATGGATGTCAGCAGGCTCACTGAAGCCGGCTGGAAGGCCCAGATCGGTTTGCGCGAAGGCATCGAAGAAACGGTTGCCTGGTTCCGGGCTCACCGGGATTCCTTCAGGGCGTAATATGCGGGTGGCGCGCGGCGTCCGCGTGCCACCCGCATCCGCCTCACCGGATAACCTAGCGGTACGGACGGAAAAGTCTCGTTTCGGCCGGCACAGCTCGCACGACAATCCACAGGGGGAAGCAACGTGTCATTGCGCATTTCCGTTATCGGGACCGGTTATCTCGGCGCCACCCACGCGGCCTGCATGGCCGAGTTGGGCTTCGAGGTCCTGGGGCTGGACGTTGACCAGGCCAAGATCGATTGCCTTTCCCGCGGCGAACTCCCGTTCCACGAACCGGGCCTGCCGGAACTGCTGCTCAAGCACATCGCTTCGGGCCGGCTGCGCTTCACCACCTCCTACGAGGAGGTGGGTGCCTGGGCGGACGTGCACTTTATCGGCGTCGGCACCCCGCAAAAGGCCGGGGACAACGCCGCGGACCTCACCTACGTCGATGCCGCAACACTCTCGCTGGCCCGGCACATCACCAAGGACTCGCTGATCGTTGGCAAATCCACCGTGCCGGTGGGGACGGCGCGCCGGCTTCAGCAGCTAGTCATCAAGAACAAGAACGACGGGGTGGACGTTGGATTCGCGTGGAACCCCGAGTTCCTGCGCGAGGGCTTTGCGGTCAAGGACACACTGACTCCGGACCGTTTAGTGGTCGGTGTGGACAATCCGGATGCCGAGGCCGTCCTGCGCGAGGTCTACGCCACCGCACTGGCGGCCAATACCCCATTCATCAGCACCGATTTCGAAACCGCAGAGCTGGTCAAGGTGGCGGCCAACGCCTTCCTGGCCACCAAGATCTCCTTTATCAACGCTTTCTCCGAGGTCACCGAAACGGTGGGCGGGGACATCCGCACCTTGGCGGACGCAATCGGGCATGACACCCGCATTGGGCGCCGCTTCCTGAATGCCGGTGTCGGTTTCGGCGGAGGTTGCCTGCCTAAGGACATCCGCGCCCTCCAGGCACGGGTCAGCGAACTCGGATTGGAGCGCACCATGCGGTTCCTCTCCGAGGTGGATGAAATCAATCTGCGCCGCCGCGACCGCGTGGTCTTCCTGGCCGAGGACATGCTCGGCGAACTGGCGGGGAAGAAGATCGCTGTGCTCGGCGTCGCCTTCAAGCCGGACAGCGACGACGTCCGCGACTCCCCCGCCCTGGATGTGGCCGCCCGGCTCTTCAGCGCTGGTGCCGACGTGAACGTCTTCGACCCCGAGGCCAACACCAACGCCGCCAAGCGTTTCCCGCGGTTAAACTACGTCAATTCCACCGTGGACGCCGCCCGGGACGCCGACTTGGTCATCCTGCTGACCGAATGGGCCGAGTTCAAAGCCCTCGCGCCGACGGACCTGGACGACCTGGTCCGGGGCAAGCGCTTCATCGACGGACGCAACGTGTTGGACATGGGTGTCTGGCAGGATGCCGGGTGGGACATCACCGCACTCGGGCACAGGCACGTCGGCCAAAAATAAACGGCCACCGGCTGTCGGCAGGCGCATCGCCGTCTGCCAACGGCCGACCCTGACGGGCCGTTGGAAAACGGTCCCAGCATTTTCTTCGGGGGGAAGAGAAACACCTTGCAGACCTTGGAACCAGCCACTCGCACCGAGCATTCGGCGCCATGGCCCTGGCAGCACCGGCTTCCACGCGCGCTGCGCCTCAGCGACGGTGGGGTCATTGCCGTATCCATGGCGCTGGCGCAGGTCCTGCGGTTTGGCACCGATTCATCCGTCACGCTTAAGGGATCGGCTGGCCTAAACTACTGGTTAGTAACGGCCCTCATTATTTTTGCCTGGTGGATCATGCTCGAAGCTTGGGGCACCCGCGACCTCAAGGTGCTGGGGACCGGCCCGGAGGAATACAAGAGAGTCGCCGTGGCATCCCTCTACCTCTTCGGCGTCATCGCAATCTTCTCCTACGCACTGGATATCCCCACCGCACGCGGATACGTTGGCGCCGCACTGCCGGCGGGCGTGCTGATGTTGATGTGTACACGGTGGCTGATCCGCCGCTGGCTGGTGGGCCAGCGGGCCAACGGACAGATGAGCCGGCGGCTGCTGCTGATCGGAGGCCCTTCCGCAGTGGCGCACCTGCACAAAAACCTTTCAAGCAACCCCGCCGCCGGATACCTCCCTGTCGCCGCCATCCTTCCCGGTTTCCTGCCGCAGTCGCCCACCGGAGAGGAGTTGCCCATCCCTGTGGCTGGCGTGAGCGCCGACCTTGAGCACATCTTGAGTTCCATTGAGGAGCATCAGGCGGATGCGATAGCCATCTCCTCCGGCTCTGCCCTCAAGCCGCGGACCATCCGCAGCCTCGGCTGGGAATTGCAGGAACGCGGCATCAGCATGATCATGGCTCCCGCCCTTACCGATATTGCCGGTCCCCGCATCCACACCCAACCCATCGCCGGACTGCCACTAATCCACGTGTCCACCCCCAAGCTTGAAGGCATGCGGGCCGTGTTCAAGCGGGCCTTCGACATCCTTGGTGCGTCGATTGTCCTGCTGTTGCTCTCCCCCGTCCTGCTGGCCACCGCCACTATGGTCAAGCGGGACAGCCCCGGACCCGCTTTCTTCCACCAGTTCCGGGTGGGCAAAAACGGGGAAACCTTCCGAATGCACAAGTTCCGCTCGATGGTGGTGGACGCGGAGACGCGACTGGATGCCCTGCAGGCCGACAACGAAGGCAACGGCGTTCTGTTCAAGATGAAAGAGGATCCCCGCATTACCAGGTTCGGGGCCTTTATTCGCCGTTACAGCATCGACGAGTTGCCGCAGCTGTGGAACGTGCTGATGGGTGAAATGAGCATGGTGGGACCCCGTCCTCCCCTGCCAGCCGAGGTGGACACCTATGAGAAGTACGTCCACCGGCGCTTGATGGTCAAGCCCGGCATCACCGGCCTATGGCAGGTCAGTGGCCGCTCTGACCTCTCGTGGGAGGACAGCGTCCGGCTGGACCTGTACTACGTAGAAAACTGGTCCCTCATGCAGGATCTGGTCATCCTTGCCCGTACCGTGAAGGCCGTCCTTGCCAAAGACGGGGCTTACTAGGAACCGTTCCTGCAGATTGCTTCAGGGCTTTCGGAGTGCTATAACCCCTCGAAGGATGACTGCGTAGCCCCATAGCTTCATCAGGAACCTTTCCGGGGAACCTGCCCAGCTTGGGCCGGGTACATCGTGTTTGAGCTTTCGGTTGGGTCAGGGAGGCCTTCAACCGCGGATGGCCGACATGTCTCCCGTGATGACGTGATAGTCCTATCTCCGCGGTTCGTCGCGAAGCCCATACCAACTGTCAGCTATCCCCAGCAATTGATGAGGTCGTATCCTCCATCGCCCCGGACGATCTGATCTTCGCGGACAACTTCACGGCGTTGCGGGACGGCTCTATTGCCACCCGCGTGGCACCGACCGAATAGTCATGGATCGGCACCGGCATCACCCCGCCCAAGATTGTCTTCGGCGGGCTGGTGTCAGATGGCACCGGTTACGCATGGGTGGACACCGGGCAGAAGATCCGTAACGTGGAGTTCGAGATGCGCCGCACCGGTACGGAACTGAATGTGGTCCTGGCGCTGGCGACAACCAACAACGTGATCGACAACCTGGTCCACTTCACCGTGAACAACCGGCAGATTATCGTGGACTTCCTCACCGGCGGCTCATGGTCCACCGACAAACAGCCCGGCTACGTCCTGAACTACACCAACCGGCTCCTCAATGGGCGCACCTACCGCGTGCGCCTGTCCGTAGAAGGCGAGACGGCGACCGTCACCGGCCCCCATAAGGAGCAGTTCAGCTTCGCGGACAACCGCATCAAGAACAACGCGGCATCCTCCCTGTTCCTGGAACCGATGGGTGCTGCCTCAGGCAGACACCCCGCCGTGCTGCGCGTCACCGCTGGCAAAGCACCCAAAAGCACGTACTACCCTTGGACGCCGGGCACGTCCTCCTAAATGATCAGGGCCCCGCCACCGGTAATCGCTGGACTGCATGGGAGGTGTCCGACGGACGAATCCAATCGGGGCTGGCCGGCATTATATTCGGACCGGCCTACATAAGCGCCGTCCTCACCAAGGACCACACCATCGGGGACACCGTACTGGAGACGAACACCCCCATCCCAACCGGCACAACGACGGTCTACATTGGCCCCGACGCGCCTGGCGGGAAACCGTCACAGCGTCCGGCAATCCCGGCGGCACGGGCCCCTTTACCCACACCGTGACCGCGCTAACCAACGCCCAGCCCATAGGACCACGCATCTACGTAGCCAACATGCGGCGCGTCACAGTCGAGTACAACCCCACCTCCGAGTTCATGAAATTCCCCGGGCAGACCTATGTGGACGGCACCCTCTACATCGGTTCCAGCCTTGACACCCAGTTGACGTGCATCGCGGCCGGCGTGCTCGGGGTGGCGTCCAACCAAGCCATTCGCACCGGGCGCGGGAGTGTCCGATAAACGGTGGAAACGGCGTGGCTTGACCGAAAGGAACGGCTATGACGGAAACCACGGAGATGATCGATCCTGTGACAGGGGAATCATCGATGAGAAGGAACTCGCGGAGCAGGTGCTTGCGCAGGCGCGCGAGCAGGGCGTAAGTCTGCTGGGCCCGGGCGGGCTGCTGGCCGGCCTGACGAAGACCGAGCTTGAGGCGGAGCTGACGGAGCATCTCGGCCACGAGAGGCACGGGTCCGCGGAGGGTGCGAACGTGCGCAACGGGACCCGGACCAAGACAGTCCTGACCGAGATCGGGCCGGTGGAAGTCGAGGTGCCCCGTGACCGCGGGGGCACGTTCGAGCCGGTGATCGTCAATAAGCGTCAGCGGCGCCTGGACGGGATCGACGAGGTCGTCCTGTCCCTACGGCGCGCAGCCTGAGCACCGGAGAGATTGCCGCGCACTTCGAGGAGGTCTACGGCGCCTCCGTTTCCAAGGACACGATCAGCCGGATCACCGAGAAGGTTTCCGAGGAGATGGCGGAGTGGTCCAACCGGCCCCTCGACCGGGTCTATCTGGTCATCTTCATCGATGCCATCCATACCAAGGTCCGGGACGGGCAGGTGCGCAACAAGCTGTTCTATATCCTCCTCGGAGTCACGGTGAACGGGGAACGGAACATCCTGAAGGATCTGGGCCGGGGATGGCGGCGAGGGCGCCAAGTACTGGCTCGGGGTTCTGACCGAGGTCAAGAACCGCGGTGTGGAGGACGTGTGCATCGCCGTCTGCGACGGGCTCAAGGGTCTTCCGGAGGCGATCACCACCCTGTGGGAGCGGGCGACGGTGCAGACCTGCGTCATCGCGCCTGTCGCAACACGTTCAAGTACGCTCCCCGCCAGCACTGGGACGAGCTCTCCCGCGACCTCAGGCCCGTCTACACCGCGGCGACCGAGGCCGCAGCTAGGAAGCGCCTCGCTGAACTTGAGGCCAAATGGGGTCCCAAATACCCGGCAATCCCCAAGCTCTGGCACGGCGCCTGGGCTTCAGTTCGTCCCGTTCCTAAACTGGGACGCCGAGATCCGTAGGGTCATCTGCAGCACCAACGCCATCGAGTCCCTCAACGCCCGCTACCGGCGCGCCGTCAGGGCCTGGGGTCACTTTCCCAACGACGCCGCGGCGCTGAAGTGCCTCTACCTTGTGACCCGTTCCCTTGACCCTACAGGGCGCGGCAGGACACGGTGGGCCACGAGGTGGAAGCCCGCGCTGAACCCGTTCGCCATCGCGTTCGAGGGACGAATCAACTAACCATGCGCCAGGCCAAACCCACCGTTAATCTGACACTCCCCGCGGCTCGTCTAAGCCCGCTCGTAGAGTCACAGTTTTTCCTATTTGACTGAACTGCTAGCAGGAGAAACTGTCAGGTGGGCCGAAGCGGTCTTGAGCCTCAGTGTGGGACGCTCGATCAGGAACCAACTTGCGGCGGCCAAGGGGAAAGTCGCAAGGATCGAGCTGAGCATGAACACTCCCAGCCCTGCTGAAGTAAGACCAACTGTTGCCAGCAGTTGCTGCATCGGGAAGGCGTAGATATAGAACCCATAGGACAAATCATTCTTCAATCGGAGTTGCGGCCCTTTGACCATCACCCCCAAAGCGATGCACAGGTAAGCGAGGGGAATCGCGGCGATAAGCCGATACTCCGGGAGCAGGGACGACGTCCCGACGATTAGTGCGGCAATTGCGATCCATGCCCAAGACACGATGATCCGGTCTCTAAACATGTAAAGGATCATCCCTGCCGTGAACATCAGCCCGAACCGAAACACGTTGTGTAGCGCCTGGCTTTCGACGGCGAGAAACACGTCCGCGATGCTACCCATCCAAAGCAACCCGAAGGCTGCTACGACGGTACGCTTCCGCCGCAACAACCCCACGAGCCCCATGGCGAGAAGTACCAAGTAGCAAAGGAACTCCCAGAACAACGTCCACAGAGAGCCGTTCCAGATTCCGCTAAAGGGCACAGACTCAAGCGTTCCGGGCATATGGTTTTGAGCGATCCACAAGGCGACGTTGGAGGTGAAATACCGAAAAGCGCCCCCCCAAATATCTTGCAACGTTCCCCCAGCCAAGATCGTGCTCACTGGGGCTAGGACGAAAGCCGTGACTGCAAGACAAACCCAGAACGCAGGGAAGATCCGGAGGCACCGCGCATACAGGTACGACCACACGTACGGCCGGCAGACCCAGCTACGGATCAGCAGAAATCCAGAGATGGCAAAAAACCCGTCAACTGTCGCCTGCGAGAGCAACTGTACGACAGGGGCCAGCGGGCGAGTGAAGCCACCTATCAGGTAGGAATGCCAGACGATGACCGTTACCGACAGAACCAGACGAACCAGATTCAACGAATTGGCTCTAGGGTCAAACGTTTCAGAAAGGCGCACAAATCCCCCCAGAGGAATACGGTTTGGGGATCAGCTTGAAACCCGAACTATCCTAGCGCACGCGCTAACTACTCCTTATCGCCGGAGAAGGCGTGGTCGAGGATTGAACCCCTGTTGCCCGCTTCCGGGCGGGGCGGGCAGTGGCGGAACCACCGGCAGGTGATCAACGCGATCCTGTTCAAGCTGCGCACCGGGGCCCCTTGGAGGGACCTGCCCGAGAGGTACGGGCCGTGGAAGACCGCCCACGAACGGCTGCGCAAGTGAACCCTGGACGGCACCTGGCAGAAGATCCTGGACGAGGCGGTCGTCAAGGACGACGCCGTTGGGGAGGTCGAATGGATCCTGAGCATCGATTCGACCATTGCCCGGGCCCACCAGCACGCGGCCGGGCCAGGAAAAAGGGGGGTGCAAGCCCTTGAAGCGAGGCCATCGCAGTGGACGGAGAAGGGATTGGCCGTTCCCGGGGCGGACTGAGCAGCAACATCCACTTGGCCGTGGACGGGCGCGGCATGCCCATGAGCGTGGTCCTGACCCCGGCCAGAACGGGGACAACCCGCAACTGATCCTGCTGCTGGACGGGATCCGCGTTCGTCGGGCCGGCCGGGAAGGGCCCCGGTCGAGACCGGAAGCCGTCCTGGCCGACAAGGCGTATTCGCATCCCTCGACCCGGGCCGCGCTGCGGTCCCCGTGGATCCGGTTCACCAGTCCCGAGCACTCCGACCAGAAGGCCAGCCGCGCGGCCTTGGGCAGCAAGGGCAGCCGCCTGCCGGATTTTTGACCCGGCCGAATACCGCGGTCGCAACGTGGTCGAGCGCTGCTTCAACCGGCTCAAGCAGTTCCGCGACCTGGCCACCCGCTACGCCAAGCGGGCCGTCTAGGGACTGCCCCTACTACCGCTCCGAACTCATCATCGCCGCCATCGTCCTGTGGCTCCGATGATTCACAGGACAGGCCCCGTCCGACGCCTATGGCAAGTAGATGGTCTACTCCAAAAAGGGGCTCTTAGGACATCCGGTGGAGATCAGGGGGCGAGTCCTCCGGCGGCGCGGAGCATGCGGAGGCGGTAGTTGTAGTTGCGGTAGCCTCGTGCGAGGCGGCGGTGGAGCTCGATGATTCCATTCACCGCTTCCGTGCCGCCGTTGTTGGCGCGGTTGGTGGTGAAGTAGCAGGAATGCGTCGCGCCAGCGTGGGAGGGTTCGGCCGACGCGGGCGACCTCGGGAACCGGGCAGGAATGGAAGGCCTCGAGGATCTTCTCGGCCCTCCGTCTGCCTTCGGTGGCGTCCTTTGGCCTTATAGGCGGCGCGCAGCGCCAAGCCACGTATACCTCCTCATAGGCTTCGTTGGCCTCAATCGCGGTGGCGAGCCGGTCCAACTGCTTTTCGGTGAGGTTCTCCGCGCCGGCGCGCAGGATCCTCTGGATGCCCTGCAGGGGGTCTCCCTTGCACCCGCGGTGCCCGGTGGTGTCCTGCTGAACGCGCCGGCGCACCTCATCGACCACAGCCATGCCGAGCTTGATCACGTGGAAGGCATCCAGGACGGCTGTCGTGTCCCCGGCTCCTGGTCGATCGCGCTCTTGTAGCCGCCGAACGGATCCAGCGCCGCGACATCCACGCCCTGGCGGAAGGCCCGGCCGCGTTCGGTCAGCCAGTTGCGCGTAGGCCTTCCTCAAGCGCCCCGGCATCAGGTCCAGCAGCCGGGCGCGGACCCTACCCTTGGCATCGCGGGTGAGGTCGACCATCCCGGCCGGTTCCTTCGGGCCGCGCCTGCGCGGGTCGACGTGGTGCCAGATGTGTTCGTCGACCCCGAGGGAGGTGACGCCGGCGAAGCGGGCCCGATCCGCCGCGAGGCGCTCCAGCACGGGGCGGATCGTGCGCCAGAGCGTTTTCCACGCCGTGCCGAGCCGGCGGGCCAGACCCAGAATGGTGGCGTGCTCGCGGCGCAGCTGCCCGATCGCCCACGTGATCGCACGGGTCGGGATCGAGCCCCGTGCAGCCGCCAAGGAAGGGAACTGCTCGGCGAACGTCCCCCGTTCGCAGCCTGGGTTCGGGCAACGCCACATCCGTTGCCGCTACGCCAACCGGACCCGGACCTGCCCGTGGGGCACGTTATTCAACACCCGCAGGCGCCGGCCCCGGCTCGGGGCCACGACCCCGCACGTAGGAGAACCCATCAAGATCCACGGCGTGGAGACGGTGACGGTCATCAGCTCCCCGCAGCGTTCGACAGCCTCGATATGGACGCACTCCAGGCCGAGCAAGACATCGCAGCGGGAACAGGAATCACTAGTGGTGGGCGCGGGGACGCACCCCGTAGTGTTGGACATTTTCGGGGTCCTCGTGGCGGATCAGCATGCTTGGTCGCTACCGGCCCTCGGGGACCCTGACGGCTGTCCGGCGTTCCCCACGCCATGGCCCCCACTCCCCACCGGATGTCCCAAGAGCCCAAAAAGGTGTTCGGCCCCGGGTCCATGTTCGCGGACGGGGCGGGTGGCGCGAAGGCTATGCTGACCATTTTAGCCTCGGGCACCGCGTCCTTCACGGTTAAAAGCGTGGCCCACCTGTACGCGGACGGGGTGAGGATCCCGCGCACGGACACCGTGAACGGGTGCACCACCCTTACCTACAACGAGGACGGCAACCTGACCCGGATCACCGTGCAGGTCGGAGCCACATGCACTACCGGTATGCAGGTGAACATCATCGGGCAGGTCTACGACATGACCAAGCGCACCCTCCCCATCTTGGTCTAATCGTCGAAAAGGAAAATAGCATGCAGGTAAAAGACATCCCAAACACAGGAACCCAGTCTACCTGCTGGCATGTGATGTGGCTTTTGACTCGTAACTATGACGAAGTCGTATCAGACGGTGACCGCCGCAGGCTGTCTCGACCGGTTCCTCACCCACGAGCGGACTGGTTGCTCAATCCATCGGCTTGAGAGTGCCGCAACGGCAACAGAAAGCGCCGTTGCGGCCATGCTCATTAGCGCTCGCTCTAGCGGCCCCTCAATTTCCTTCACGCCGAGTAGAACAAAGATCGGTACATGGTAGAGGTATATGCCGTAGACTCGCTCGCCCACCCACCGCATCCATCTGAAGCTGAGCACCTGTGTCCATGCACTCTGTCGGAAGCAGATGTGAGCGAGAATGGAAAGGGTAGCAACAGTCGTAATGGACGTGGCGATAGACATTGTCCAGCCATCCAACTTTGCCCAGAAGATGGCGAACACGAGAGCGGAAAATGCAACCAAAATGACAGCCCGGCTGCTCGCTAGGGTTTCGATCCAACGCGGAACGACTCCCCGCCGAAGTACCATGGCCAAGGCTACGCCTGCCAGCATCGAGTCCAGGTTCAGGACTGGGTTCTCATAGGTAAATCGGTACAACTCAGGGACCGTCATGGTCACGCCCAGACGCAACCCCGCAAGCAAAACCGCCAGGACGGCGATTCCAATAGCCCACCTCCTCATCCGTAAGAGATTCATCTTCCGCAGGAGCCAAGGAGCGACAAGATAAAACTGTTCTTCCTGGGCAAGTGTCCAGGTGTGGTTCATCAATGGGAGCCATACCCCAGTAGTAGATGCCACCAAGTTTGCCGTGTAGGTCCCTGCGATAATGGCGACGAGGAACATGCCAATTGGATCTTTACCAGTTGTGAGACCAATGACAACAGCCATAATAATCATGGCTAGCAATGCCGGGTACAGGCGCGCCATACGTCGAATGTAGAAAGACTTGAGCCTGATCGTTTCAGTTCGGTCCAACTCTTCTAGAAGCAACGAAGCAATGAGGAAGCCCGAGAGAGCGAAGAAGAGGGTGACACCAATGAATCCACCCGACGCGTAGTCAAGGTGAACAAGGAGCACAGGCACAATAGCGACTGTTCTTAATCCGTCTAGTGCCGGAATGTGCACTCCACGGCCCGGTAGGCGCCAACCGGTTACTGCTTCCATAATTCCCCCACTCGACAAGACAAATCGTCGATCATCCTATTCGGTCACGCGATCTCCTTGGAGCCGGAATTTATGACTCGACTGGTGCTATTAAACACTGACTCCCCGGCCGCCGCCGCATGCAACGCCTCGGGCACAGCCTCGGCCAGACCCGAGGCGCCGAAGGGGCCAGGCCCGGCCAGCCTACCCGCAGTTCCGTGCACCAGCACGGCGGTCGCCGCTAGGCGTGCCAGTTCATACGGTGACGGCTGGACCGGTTGCACGGCCAGCAGGGCGCCGAGGATCCCGGTCAGCACATCTCCGCTGCCGGCCGTGGCCAACTCCGGGCCGCCGGCGCTGATCACGACCGCGTAGCCGTCCGGGGACACACACACCGTGGTAGGGCCCTTGAGGAGGACCACCGAGGAGTAGCCGACCGCCGCCCAGCGCGCCCAGCGCAGCGGGTCCCGCTCGATAGCGGTCCGGTCCACGCGAAGCCCGGCCCGGTTGAGCAGGTCCTCCAGTTCTCCGGCGTGCGGAGTCAGGACCAGCCGTCCATGGCCCTGCTCGGGCTGGAAGGTCCGCAGGGCGCTGGCGTCGACCACGCAGGGCAGCCCGGTGCCGATGGCCACCGCAGCATTCTTCGCCTGCAGCGGATCCTCGCCGATACCGGGTCCTACGGCCCACGCTTGGACGTGCGCGGTCGCATCCGGAGCGGGGATGGCTTCCGGCACGCGCTGAGCCAGCAGGGGGCCGATTTCCGGTACGGAGACAGTGCGCAACATCCCAAGCCCGGTGTTTACGGCCGCGGTGGCCGTGAGCAGTGCCGCCCCCGGGTACTGGGCTGAACCGGCCACCAGCCCCAGGACACCCCGGCTGTACTTGTGCACCGACTGCGCGGGCCGCGGCAGTGTGCGGGCGGCGTCCCCGGGTTCCAGCACGTGCAGTTCGGGCTTGCCCAAGTGCGGGCCAAGGCCGATGTCCACCACCTCCACCCGGCCGGCCAGCAGCCTTCCCTCCCCCACAGCCAGGCCCACCTTGAGCGCGCCAAAGGTGACGGTTAGGTTCGCGGGCAGGACGCCGCCGTGCGCCTGGCCGGTGTCCGCGTCGACGCCGGAGGGCAGGTCGCAGGCCACCACCAGGGTTTCCGGCGAGATCTTCGGCAACTCCACCGCGCCCCGTGCCCCGGTCCCCAGCACCGCATCGATGAGCACGTCGGCACCGGCAATGACCTGATTTGCTTCACGCCAGCGGTTGCTCCTGCTGCGCTGACGGGTATCCGCCGAATTTACAGTGCGAACCAGTTTTCCGCCGGCCTTCCGCAAGGCAGCTAGGCCTTCGGCATGAGCCTTCTCACCGGTCAGGATGGCAGTGCAGGCTACCCCGCGCCTAGCCATGAGGGCCAGCGCCAAGAGGGCATCCCCGCCATTGTTCCCGGTTCCCACCAGTGCGGCTGCAGAACTTCCGTAGACTCGCCCGCGCCGGGCACGCAGCAGGTCCATGGTGTGTTGCGCTAAGCCAAAGGCGGCCTGACGCATGAGGGACGGGCCCTCACCAGCTTCCAGGAGGGGCTGTTCTGCGGCGCGTATCTGTGTACCTGTATAGGCGGGGATCATGTAGTCAGGATATCGATTAGGAAGGACCGCGCTCTGACCGGACGGGTGATCCAAGGCGCTTCTTCAGTGTGGCCTTGCTCGCCCATCGCCTGTCACCCCACACGCCGAGGAAAAGCGGTCCGAACCACCCAGGCCCCCGCCCAGTACTAGCCTCATTCAACTTCGTTCACCGCCTCAGCCGTAGTCCTTTCGACTGCGGCTCGCCATTTGGTGGGACGTCGGCGCCATCCATCAGTTCGTCCACCATCGTTGGAAGATGGATACCTTAGTCAAAGGAGGGTGGGGATCATCGTACCAAGAGATCTCGACGCCCGTGACTCGGCCGCCCTCGTGCCACAACAGGACATCCGCCGGGTCCGCTTGGCCTTTCAGGTCCGCTGCGAAACCCAACGGGCAGTTGGTTCCCTCGGGCAGCAGGGGAACGTCCGGCGCAACTACAAGGGCGAAGCACTCCTCGCAGTGCTCCTCCTGCACTGTATGGCATGCGGCGAACTGCGCTTGCAATATGCCTGCGAGGGCTCCCCCGTGCCGGACTATCTGTTGAAAGATCGTCCGTTGGGGATCGGAAGGCCACTGCACGGACCCATCCTTGAACTGGGGCAGGGAGCCCATACGCTCCTACTTCTCCGCAACCACCATCGCAGTGGCCAGGTCCCCGTCGTGGCTCATGGAGAGGTGCCAGTAGCGGATGCCCTTGGCATCGGCCACCTCGGCCACTGACCCTTCAATGAGGACATGCGGATCCCCTGCGGCGTCGGTGACCACCTGGCAGTCCTGCCAGTTCATGCCGGCGGGGGCCCCCAGGGCTTTCGCCACGGCTTCCTTGGCCGCGAAGCGGGCGGCCAGGGAGCGGACGTGGAGTTCCCGTTCGGCGGGGACGAAGAGCCGCTCCAATAGGGCCGGCGTGCGCGCGAGCTGCTCCTTGAAGCGGGAAACCTGCACCACGTCTACACCAATGCCAACAATCATGCTTGCGATTCTAACGGGACCTACTCCAACAGGCGTTGAAACGCCAAACCACCGAAAATTTGACCAAATGGCGCAAAATTTCCCTAAGATTCCATACATGACAAATTTTGGGGTTACTAAGGCAGTCATTCCGGCCGCAGGCTTGGGGACGCGGTTCCTGCCGGCCACAAAGGCCATGCCTAAGGAAATGCTGCCCGTAGTCGATGAACCCGCGATCCAGTACGTGGTCGCCGAGGCCGCCAAGGCCGGCCTGAACGACGTGCTGATGATCACGGGCCGTTCCAAGCGCGCGCTGGAGGACCACTTTGACCGCCGCCCGACCCTTGAAGCCATGCTGGAGGCCAAGGGAGACATCGAGAAGCTGGAGGCCGTCCGCTACGCCGCCTCCCTGGGCGATATCCACTACATCCGCCAGGGCGACCCGCTGGGCCTGGGCCACGCGGTGCTCTGCGCCAAGCGGCACGTGGGCGAGGAGCCTTTCGCGGTGCTGCTCGGCGATGACCTGATCGGCCCGCAGGATGACCTGCTCTCCGAAATGATCCGCGTCCAGCAGGAAACCGGCGGCTCCGTGATTGCACTCATGGAGGTGGACCCGGCAGACATCTCCGCCTATGGCTGCGCGGACGTCTCCATGGTGGAGGGCGAAGAGTACGTGCGCGTCAACGGCCTGGTGGAGAAGCCGGCCGCCGAGGATGCCCCCTCCAACCTGGCCGTGATTGGCCGCTACGTCCTGCACCACGAGGTGTTCGAGGTCCTGGAGCGCACTCCCCCGGGCCGCGGAGGCGAGATCCAGCTGACCGACGCGTTGCAGACGCTGACCAACCAGGAGGGCTCCGGCGGCGTGCACGCGGTGGTCTTCCGCGGCAAGCGCTATGACACCGGGGACAAGCTCTCCTACATCAAGGCCGTGATCGAACTGGCTTCCGGGCGCCAGGACCTGGGCCCCAAGCTGATCCCGTGGCTGAAGGACTTCGTGAAGACCCTTAGCTAGCACTTCCCGCCGGGTTCCTCCCGGCACGCGGACGGCGCCGCTCCCCCACGTGGGGAGCGGCGCCGTCGTCGTCGTTTGGGGTTTCAATCGGAGGAAACCCGGCGTGAAGGCGGGTGGCCGAACGGGCCGGGACGTGGCAATCTTCCCGTAAGAGGATCAGTCACCTGCAGGCCCTCCCGGGCCCCAACCAAGGAGAACGTCATGACGTCCGAGGATCCTTCACCGTACGCTGCCCCGGGTGCGGGCGGTGCGCGTCCTGAGCCCGTCCAGACACCTGGCCAAATTCCCGGCCAAGCTCCCGTTCCGGGCCCTAGTACCGGGTCCGTGTCCGTCCCGGCGGATCGCCCCGGCGGCTCCTTAAGCGGGCCGACAGCCGAGCAGCCCGCACCGGCACCTACAGCGGAGCGGGACCATGCGAGCCGCACCGCCATGGCGTGGGGGGCCACCGTCCTGGGGTTGGTGCTGCTGGTGCTGCTGATCGTCTTCATCGCCCAGAACCAAGTGACGGTGCCGCTGCGGTACTTCGGCCTGGACGGCACCGTCAACCTGGGGCTGGCCCTGCTGGTTGCCGCCGTGGCCGGAGGGTTTGTGGTGGCGGCAGTGGGCGGCGCCCGCATCCTGCAACTGCGCGCACAGGCCCGCGGGGCCGGCAGGAAAACCCGCCGGCCCCGCTGAGTGATTGGCCGCGCGTTGGCCGGCCCGCGCTGATTAGTCAGGCCCCGCTACGAGCGGGCGCAGCAGGCCGGTTCAGCCCCGCAGCGGGACGCCCTTGGCATCGGCGCGGAACATCTGGGCGCCAGCGAGGATCATGATGCCCTCGATGAAGCCCCACAGGCTCACCAGCAGGCTGGACAGCCCAAAGGTGAAGAAGCCCAGGACCACCGACAGCAACAGCTGGAGGAGGCCGATCTTGGTGTGGCCCAGGTAGAACCGGTGGATTCCCAGGCCGCCGAGGAAGATGCCCAGCAGGCCGGCGACCAGCCGGGACTTCGGTTCCACCGGCATCGGGTAGCCCGGATACGGCTGGACGTAGGGCCCGGGCCCTGCCTGCTGGTACGGGGCCTGCTGGTAGGGCGCCTGCTGGTACCGGGCCTGCTGGTACGGGACTTGGGGGTCCTGGTGGGGCAGGGACGGCTGGGAGGGGTAGTCCCCATTCTCCTGTGACATGGAGTTCCTTCGGGTGCGGGTGATGGTGGCTGCTGCCTCTCCGTACGCTACCGCCGCGTGGCCCGAATGAACGCATTTGCGGGAGTTGCCCGTGCGCGCGCCCCGGCCTACGCCAAACGGCGGCACCCGGGAGGGTGCCGCCGTCGGACAGTGCGGAACGTTTCTTACGGAAGGTGGCCGGGGCCGCCTACTCGACCGTGACGGACTTGGCCAGGTTACGCGGCTGGTCCACGTCATAGCCCTTGGCCGTGGCCAGCTCGCAGGCGAAGATCTGCAGCGGCACGGTGGCCAGCAGCGGCATCAGCAGGGTGGGGGTCTCCGGGACGTAGAAGACAAACTCGGCGTAGTCGCACACGGCCTCGTCCCCCGCCTCGGCGATCACCAGGGTCTTGGCGCCGCGGGCGCGCACCTCCTGGATGTTGGAGACCACCTTGGAGTGCAGCGAGTGGCGCCCGCGCGGGGAGGGAACCACCACGAAGACCGGCTGGCCGTCGTCGATTAGGGCGATCGGCCCGTGCTTGAGCTCGCCGGCGGCGAAGCCCTCCGCGTGGATGTAGGCGATCTCCTTGAGCTTGAGCGCACCCTCCATGGCCACGGGGTAGCCCACGTGCCGGCCCAGGAACAGCACGGACTCGGCGTCCTTCATGGAGCGGGCCAGTTCCTTGATGTGGTCCGCGCGGTCCAGCACGTCCTGGATCTTCGCCGGGATCTTGCCCAAGTCCGCCAGGATGTCCTTAATCTGGCCGCTGAACAGGTTCCCGCGCAGCTGCGCCAGGTACAGGCCCAGCAGGTAGGTGGCGGTGATCTGGGCCAGGAACGCCTTGGTGGAGGCCACCGCGATCTCCGGGCCGGCGTGGGTGTAGAGCACGGCGTCGGATTCGCGCGGGATGGTGGATCCGTTGGTGTTGCAGATGGACAGCGTCTTGGCGCCCTGTTCCTTGGCGTAACGCACGGCCATGAGGGTGTCCATGGTCTCCCCGGACTGGGAGATGGAGACCACCAGGGTGCCCGCGTCCACAATCGGGTCGCGGTAGCGGAACTCGTGGCTCAGCTCCACCTCCACCGGGATGCGGCACCAGTGCTCAATTGCGTACTTGGCCACCTGGCCCGCATAAGCCGAGGTGCCGCAGGCGAGCACGATGATCTTGCTCACCTGCGCCAGTTCCTCCGGGTTGATGCGCAGCTCATCCAGGGTCAGCCGGCCGGCGGCGTCAGCGCGGCCCAGCAGGGTGTCCGCGACCGCGGAGGGCTGGTCATTGATCTCCTTCTCCATGAAGGACGGGTAGCCGCCCTTCTCCGCCGCGGCGGCGTCCCAGTCCACGGTGAATTCGCGGCCCTGGACCGGCGTGCCGCGGAAGTCGGTGATCACGTGGGTCTCGGGGGTGATGGTGACGATCTGGTCCTGCCCCAGCTCCACCGCCCGGCGGGTGAAGTCGATGAAGCCGGACACGTCCGAGCCCAGGAAGTTCTCCCCTTCGCCCAGTCCCAGGACCAGGGGCGAGTTGCGGCGGGCGGCCACGACGACGCCGGGAAGGTCCGCGTGCACGGCCAGCAGCGTGAAGGCGCCCTCCAGGCGCTGGCAGGCGTGCCGCATCGCCTGGGTGAGCAGGTCGGCGCCCTCGGCCGCGTCACCGCCGGCCGTGCCGGCGTCGTGCAGCCCGCGGTAGATGTCCCCCAGCAGCGCGGCGGCGACCTCGGTGTCCGTCTCCGAACGGAACACCACGCCCTTGGCGAGCAGTTCCTTGCGGAGCTCGGCGAAGTTCTCGATGATGCCGTTGTGGATCAGGGCCAGCCGGTCACCGTCCGCCAGGTGCGGATGCGCGTTCCCGTCGGTGGGCCCGCCGTGGGTGGCCCAGCGGGTGTGTCCGATGCCGGTCAGCGCCGCCGGCAGCGGGTCCATCTCCAGCGCAGTGACCAGGTTGGCGAGCTTGCCCGCCTTCTTGCGCGTTTCCACTCCCGCGGGGGAAACGACGGCGACGCCGGCGGAGTCATAGCCGCGGTACTCAAGGCGGCGCAGGCCCTCGAGAACCACGTCGAGGGCACCGTGGGTGCCCGAGGTCTTGGTCGGGAGGCCAACGTAGCCAACAATTCCACACATGCGCACAAGGTTACCGTGGAGCGTTCCGGTTTCCGGTTCCCCGATTGGGATTCGCCGCGCGCGGTTGGCAGAATGCCGTAAGTGAATGGACAGCGCAAGTGAATGGACAGCGGGTTACCGAGACTGGGGCCACGCCTTACGTTGAGCTGGACCGCCAGACGTGGGCGCGGCTCTCCAACCAGATCCAGCAACCCCTGGACCAGGACGATCTGCAGCGGCTTTCCGGCCTGGGCGAACAGCTGGACCTTGAGGAAATCCGCGAGGTGTACCTGCCGCTGTCCCGCCTGCTGAACCTCTACGTGCAGGGGGCCGCGCAGCTGCACCAGGCCACCAACACTTTCCTGGGCGAACGGACCCGCCGGACGCCTTTTGTGATTGGCGTGGCCGGATCCGTGGCGGTGGGCAAGTCCACCACCGCCCGCGTGCTCCAGGAAATGCTGCGCCGCTGGCCGGACACCCCCAACGTGGAACTGGTCACCACCGACGGGTTCCTGTACCCGAACGAGGTCCTGGAACGGCGCGGCCTGATGCAGCGCAAGGGCTTCCCCGAGTCCTACGACCGCCGCGCCCTGCTGCGCTTCGTCGCCGAGGTGAAATCCGGCGCCGAAGAAGTGCGCGCGCCCTGGTACTCCCACCTGACCTATGACATTGTCCCCGGCCGGGAAGTGGTGGTCCGCCGCCCGGACGTGCTGATCGTGGAGGGCCTGAACGTGCTGGCCCCCGCCCGGGTGCGCTCGGACGGGACCACGGGGCTGGCGCTGAGCGACTACTTTGACTTCTCCGTCTATGTGGACGCCCGGACCCCGGACATCGAGGAGTGGTACATCAGCCGCTTCATGCGCCTGCGCTCGGGCGCGTTCGCCGACCCGGCCTCCTACTTCCACCGCTACGCGATGCTCTCCGACGTGGAGGCCCGGGAGACGGCGCGCAGCATCTGGAAGGGCATCAACGAGCCCAACCTGCGCGAAAACGTGCTGCCCACCCGCGGGCGCGCGCAGCTGGTGCTGACCAAGGACGCGGACCACACCATCCGCCGCATGCTGCTGCGCAAGATCTGAGACCGGCGGCCCGAAAAGGCCGGCACCCCGCACTGGGTAGAGTGGACGGCATGCTTCAGGGTTTCAAGGATTTTGTCATGAAGGGCAACGTCGTTGACCTTGCCGTGGCCGTGGTGATCGGCACCGCGTTCAGCGGCGTGGTCAATGCGCTGGTGAAGAACGTCCTCATGCCGCTGGTGTCCGCCATAGTGGGCTCGCCGAACTTCGACCAATTCGCGGCCATCACCATCAACGGCAACACCGTGCAGTTCGGGGTCTTCCTCACGGCGCTGGTGAACTTCCTGCTGATCTCCGCCGCCGTCTACTTCGTGATCGTCATGCCGATGAACAAGATGATCGAGTTCCGGGACAAGAAACTGCACCTGGGTAAGAAGCCGGAACCGGAAGCGGAGCCGGAGCCGATCCCCGCGGACATCCAGCTGCTGACCGAGATCCGCGACGCGCTCAAGAACCGCGCCTAGTCCCCGGGAGACCCCTGCTGGGCCCCTCTTCCCAGGACTCCTTCCCGGGAGGCCTCCTCCAGGGCCCGCTCTCCCGGGGCCGATCACCCGGATCCGTAGTGCAGGAGCTGCTGGAATAGCCGGGCCATTCCAGCAGGTCCTGCACTACGGTTGGCCGGCCGGATCGCGCGGGCATGTTCAGCGGGCGCGTTCAGCGGGCCGGAAGGTGGAGTGCCGGAAGCTGGAGGCCGGGGAGTTGGAGGGCAGGGTGCCGGGACGGGGGCGGGGCGGCCGGGCTCAAGCCTTCTTGCGGCGTTCGGCCGCGGCCACGAGTGCACGCGGCGCGGTCAGGTCCGGAGCGGCCGGGCTCAAGCCTTCTTGCGGCGTTCGGCCGCAGCCACGAGTGCGCGCAGCGCGGTCAGGTCCGGAGCGGCCGGGGACGCCGCCTCCGAGTTGGCGGCAGCCACGGCGTCGAGCACCTCCTGGCGCTGGATCCGCACGCCCGGAGGGGCCTCGATGCCGAGCTTCACCACGTCGCCGCGGACCTCGACAACCTTCACGACGATGTCCGGCCCGAGCGCGATCTGTTCGCCGGCCTTGCGGGTGAGAACAAGCATCGTCCGAGTCTACCGCCGTCCGGACTGCCCTACGTCGCGTCCGGGAACAGGTCCCCGTCGCCGGCCAGCAGGATCGGCAGGCCCAGCTCCGCGGGGGTGTGCGGGGTGGCCGTGCCCTTCTCCCCCACCACCACGATCCCGGCCACTGGCCCGGCTCCGTGCAGGCCCTCCACCCAGGCCCGGGTGTCCTCCGGCTTGCGCCCGGCATCCACCACGGCCCAGACGGCGTCCGCCGGCACCCGGCCCACCATGCTCCGCGCCAGCGCGTCCCAGCGGCTTCCCAGCCCCAGTGCCACCACCAGTGGGCCCGGCGCCCCCGGGGTGGCCGCTTCCCCGCTCCAGCGCGGCAGGTTCTCCATGTGCAGCACCCCACAGGTGAAGACCCCTTCCAGCACCGTGGTCCGTGACAGCATCCGGGCTCCGCGCAGGGCGTCCTCCCGGAGGCCGGCCAGCAGCAGGATCTGCCCGGATCCGGGCAGGTTCGGCCGGCCCACTTCCCGATCCAACCCGTGCAGCAGGCGGTCGAACTCCGGGGCCACGGTGGACACCGGCGGGGCGGCCAGCCCCGGGAGCGGTCCGGCGGCCATCCCCGGGCCCATTCCCGCTGGCCCCGCTCCCGGCGCGCCCGTTCCAGCCGCGCCGTCCCCGGCGTCGGCGGCGTCCAGCAGGGCCGCCAGGACCCCCCGCCGGACCGAACCCGGCAGGTGCTCCGGGACCTGGACCGGGAACGCCGGGCCGGGCGGATTCGGTGCGCCGGGCAGGTTCGGCAAGCCGCGTGGATGTGCCAGGGCGGGCGGATGTTCCCGGCCCTCCGGATGCTCAGCACCGGGCACCGCGACCACTTCGAAGTAGCGGCTGGCGAAGAACCCGCCCAGGCCGCCGCGGGTCACCTGCTCGGCGGAGATGATCCGCAGGTCCGGCCCCAGCGCCGCGGCCGCCGCCTTGCGGGCCTGCTCCAGCGTCTTGCCCCTAAACCGTGATGGCGTCCGCAAGGTTCACCACCCCCACGGTGTCGATGCGGGCGGCCGTGGCGGTCGCCTCCTGGTAATTCAGCACCGGAAGGTCCGCGTGCGGGAGCACCAGCCGGCGCACCGCCGGGCGCAGCGCCGGCGCGCACACCAGCACGGGGCGCCGGTCCGCGGCCGCGGCGCGGTCCAGGGCCGCCTTCAGCGACTGGGTCAGCGCGTCCAGCCGCTGGGGCTCCAGCAGGATCTGGGTGCCGGCGTCGGAGGGGCGCATCCCCTCCAGCATCAGCTGCTCGGCACGCGGCTCGAACGTGATCACCGTCAGCACGCCCTCCCGCACGTAGGGAGCCACCACGGCCGGGCCAAGCCCGGTGCGGGCGGCCTCCACCAGGGGCTCGGGGTCGGTGGAGGTGCGCGCGCGCAGGGTGAGCGCCTCGTAGATGCGGGCCAGGTCGTTGATGGGGACCTGCTCGGCCAGCAGGCCCTGGAGCACCCGCTGCACCTCCGCCAGGCTCAGCAGGCCGGGGACCAGTTCCTCCACCGCGGAAGGGCTCTCCTCCTTCAGCGCCTCGTTGAGCGCACGCACGTCCTCGCGCGAGAGCAGGCGCGCGGCGTTGCGGGAGACCACGTCGGAGAGGTGGGTCATCAGCACTGAGACGCGGTCGATCACCGTGCAGCCGGCCAGTTCGGCGCTGTAGCGCAGCTCGGTGGGCACCCACTTGCCGTCCAGGCCGAACACCGGGTCCACGGTGGCGGTTCCCGGCAGGGTGGCCAGGTTCCCGCCCAGGGCCAGCAGCATGCCCGCCGGCAGCGTGCCGGAGGCGGCCTCCACCCCGGCCACCCGGATGGAGTAGGTGCCCGGGGCCAGCTCCACGCTGTCGCGGGTGCGCACCGGGGGGATCACCATGCCGGTCTCCAGTGCCATCTTCCGGCGCAGCGACTTCACCCGCCCCAGCAGGTCATCGCCGGCGCCGGTGACCAGGCCCACCAGGTCGGTGGCCAGCAGCACCTCCAGCGCCGGCACCCGCATCTGCTCCATGAGCTCGCGGGCCGGGTCCGGGGCCGGGCCGGCGGCGGCCTCCGCCGCGGCAGTTTCGGCGCCGCGGGCCTCGGCGGCGTCGCGCCGGGTGACCGACCGTGCCAGCACCACCAGCAACACGGCGGCGCCGAGGAAGACCAGGACCGGCATGCCCGGAATCAGACCCATCACCACCGCGGCGCCGGCCGCGATGTAGAGGGCCCGGCTGGACTGGGTCAGCTGCCGGGAGGCGGAGGAGGCCATGTCCTCCTCCGCGGCGGAGCGGGTGACGATCATGCCGGTGGCCACCGCCATGAGCAGGGCCGGGATCTGGGTGACCAGCCCGTCGCCGATGGTGAGCAGGGCGTAGGTGTTCAGCGCCTCGCCGATCCCCAGCCCGTTTTGGATCATGCCGATCGCCACGCCGCCGACCAGGTTCACGATGGTGATGACCAGGCCCGCGATCGCGTCGCCCTTGACGAACTTGGAGGCGCCGTCCATGGCCCCGTAGAAGTCCGCCTCCGCGGAGACCTCGGCGCGGCGCTCGCGGGCCTGCACGTCGGTGATCAGCCCGGCGTTCAGGTCCGCGTCGATGGCCATCTGCTTGCCGGGCATGGCGTCGAGGGTGAAGCGCGCGCCGACCTCCGCCACGCGCTCGGCGCCCTTGGTGACCACCACGAACTGGATGACCACCAGGATCAGGAACACCACGATCCCGATGATCAGCGACCCGCCCACGGCGACCTGCCCGAACGCCTCGATCACCTGCCCGGCGTGCGCCTCCCCCAGCACCAGGCGGGTGGAGGCGACGTTCAGGCCCAGCCGGAACATCGTGGCCACCAGCAGCACCGAGGGGAACACGGAGAAGTCCAGCGGCTTCTGGGTGAAGATGCTGGTCAGCAGGATCAGCAGGGCCAGCAGGATGTTGGTGACGATCAGGACATCCAGCAGCGGCGCCGGGACCGGGACCACCAGGAGCAGGATGATCCCCACGATCCCCAGCGGGACCGCCAGTTGGGAGAGCTTGCCCTTCACGATGTTCCTCCTGGGCGGGTAGTGGTTGGGGCGGTACTGATCGGGGCGGGGCCGGAGCGGGTGCCGGTTCGGCCGGGGCGGGGGGCGGGGCCGGGCGGCACGGTGTGGACTCCGCCAGCGTTGCCGCGGCGGCGCAGGCGCATGACGAAGGCCAGCACCGCGGCGACCTCCCCGTAGCGGTCCACCGGGATCTCCTCCCCCAGCCGGCACTCCTTGTGCAGGGCCCGGGCCAGCGGGACGTCCCGGACCATGGGCACCCGGTGCCGCTCGGCCTCCTCGCGGATGCGGGTGGCCACGTGTCCCTGCCCCTTGGCGCACACGCGCGGGGCCGCCTTCCCGGCGTCGTACTTCAGCGCCACGGCCACGTGCGTTGGATTGACCAGCACGACGTCGGCGTCCGCCACCGCGGCGATCATGCGGTTGCGGCTGAGCGCGCGCTGGCGGGCGCGGCGCTGGGAGCGGATGAGCGGGTCGCCGTCGGAGTTCTTCTGCTCGTCCTGGACCTCCTTGCGGGACATGCGGGTCTGCTTGGTGTTGCGCTTGCGCACCACCAGGACATCGACCACGGCCAGCCCGACGCCGGCGGCCACCGCCACCTGCAGCATGGTGGCCACCGATTCCCCCGCGTGCGCCAGCACCGCGGTGACCGGCATGCTGCCGGAGGACATCAGCACCGGCACCGCGGCCTGGACCACCAGGTAGAGCACCAGGCCCACCACCACGGTCTTCAGCAGCGCCTGCAGGCCCTTCCACAGCGCCTGCGGCCCGAACGTCCCCTTCAGGCCGGTGACCGGGTTGAAGTGCTCGAACTTGGGCGTGAACTTGCGGAAGGTGATCCGGCCCTGCAGCACCGCCCCGGCCAGCACCCCGGCCACGGCGGCGGCAAGCATCGGGGCCAGCGTGGGCAGGACCGAGCCCAGCCCGTCCCCGAGCACCGCGAGCGCCCGGCCCGGCTCGGGGGCGGAGGCCACCGTGAGCGCGGTGAAGAACTGCGTGGCGGCGGCATCGGTGGCCGCGGGGATGACCACCGGCAGGGTGGAGAGGGCGGCGCCGACGGCCAGCCAGGCGGTGAGGTCCTGGGAGCGCTGCAGCTTGCCCTTCTCCCGGACCTCCTTCATGCGCTTGTCCGTGGCCTGTTCGGTGCGTTCCTGGGCGTCGGACACCTACAGCACCTCCCCGAGGGCGTGCAGGGCCCGGTCCACCAGCCCGGAGACCACCTGGGGCAGGGCGATGAAGATGAATCCGGCGAAGGCCAGCGTCAGCAGGATTTTCAGCGGGAAGCCCAGCGCGAACGCGTTCAGCGCCGGGGCCACCCGGCTGACCAGGCCCAGTCCGACGTCGGCCAGGAACAGGACCACGATCAGCGGCCCGGCCACCTGCACGGCGGCGAGGAACATCTGGGTCAGGGACTCGATCAGCGTCCCGCTGGAGGCGCCCAGGTCCCAGCCGGTGCCGGGCGGGATGGCGGTAAAGGTGCGCAGCAGCCCGGAGATGACCAGCTGGTAGCCGTCGCTGGCGAACAGCAGCACAATCCCGGCCAGCTGGAACAGCCGGGTGAACTGGGCGCCGTTGACCTGGGATCCGGGGTCGTAGGCCATGGCCAGGGAGAATCCGGCGAAGAGGTCCACCAGCGCCCCGGCGGACTGCAGGGCGGAGAAAAGCACCAGCACCAGGAAGCCGAAGAGCGCCCCCGTGGCGGCCTCCAGCACCAGGGCGCCCAGGTAGGCGGTGTTGGAGAGGCTCTGGTATCCCTCGGTGACCCGCGGGGAGACGGCCAGCGCCAGCCCCACCCCCAGCATGGCCTTGACGTTGTTGGGGATCGACTGGTGGGAGAAGGGCGGGGCGATGGCCAAAAAGGCGGTCATCCGCACCGCGGACAGGCCCACGGCCTCGATCCAGGCCGCGTCGAGGGGGATGAACATCGCGCTATCCCAGCAGCCCGGGGATGCGCTCGAACATCCGGTGCGTGAAGGAGACCATCTCCTGGATCATCCAGTGCCCGCAGACGGCCAGCGCAACGGCCACCGCGATGGCCTTGGGCACGAAGGAGAGCGTGACTTCCTGGATCTGGGTGATCGACTGGACCAGGGAGACGGCGAAGCCGACCACCAGGGAGGTGATCAGCACGGGGGCGGCGATCTTGGCGGCGACCAGCAGCCCCTGCACCCCGATGTCGATGACGGCGTTCGGGTCCACGCTCAGCCTCCCCGGTAGCTGCTGACCAGGGCGGTGACCACCAGGCCCCAGCCGTCCACGAGGATGAAGAGCAGGATCTTGAACGGCAGCGAGACCATCACGGGCGGGAGCATCATCATGCCCATGGCCATCAGCGCGGAGGAGACCACCAGGTCGATCACCAGGAAGGGCACGAACACCACGAAGCCGATGATGAAGGCCGCGCGCAGCTCGGAGACCATGAACGCGGGCACCAGCGTGGTCAGTCCCACCTCCGCCGCGGTGGCGGGGTTCTCCAGCCCGGCCGCCCGCAGCATCAGGGCGATGTCCTCTTCGCGGGTGTAGGCCAGCAGCCAGGTGCGCAGCGGCCCGGCGGCCTCCTGCGCGGCCGCCGCGAACGTGGTCCGCCCGTCCAGGTAGGGCACGACGGCGTCCGCGTTGATCTCCCCGATCACCGGCCACATGATGAAGAAGGTCAGGAACAGGGACAGCCCGGCGATGACCTGGTTGGGCGGGATGGTGTTCAGGCCCAGCGCGTTGCGCACCAGGGCCAGGACCACGAAGATCTTGGTGAAGCTGGTCATCATCAGCAGCAGCGCCGGGGCAACGGCCAGCAGCGCGATCCCGACCAGGGTGGTGATCGCCGCCGACGGGGTGCCGTCGGGGCCGTTGATCTCGATTCCGAAGCCGCCGTTACCGTTGCCGCCGTTGCCGTCGCCGGCGTCGTCCAGGGGGGCCAGGGGCACCTGCGGCGTCCACGGCCCGGCCAGCAGCGGGGAGTCCATCAGCAGCGCGGGGTTTACCAGCAGCGAAGGGTCCGCCAAAAGAATCAGGCTCACAGCGCCCTTCGCCCCCGCCTCTGCTGCTGCGGCGCGGGCGGCCACCGGAAGGAGGCCGGCAAGGACGCAGGAAAGGAAGCTGCGGCACGGCCATCCCCCGCCGGTTGGGCTCCATAGGGCAGGTCCTCGTGCGGCAGCGCCTCCGGATGGACTGGCAAGTCCGGATCAACCTGGAACACCGGTGCCGGCGGCAGGTCGCCGTCGAGCACGCTGACTCCGTGCTCGGTCACCCCCAGCAGGTAGCGGCGCCCGTGCGCCTGCAGCACCACGGCGTGGGACTTGGGGCCGAGCGGGGTGCGGGAGAGCACCGAGACCTCGGCGCGCGGGTGGGCGCCGAGGCGGCCGGCGAACCGGCGCTGCAGGTACCACAGCAGCCCGAGCACCGCCGCCAGCGAGACCGCCACGCGCAGGACCAGGAAGAGCGAGTCCACCTAGGCGTGGTCCTCCGCCGAGTCGAGGATGCGGGTGATGCGGATGGCGTAGTCCTGGTCCACCACGACGACCTCGCCCTGGGCGATCTTGCGGCCGTTGAGCAGCACGTCGGCCGGGGCGCCGGCGGAGCGGTCCAGCTCCACGATCTTGCCCGGCTCCAGGTTCAGCACGTCGCGCACGCTCATGCGGGTGCGGCCGATCTCGACCGTCAGCTGCATCTCCACCGAGGAGATGCGGTTAAGGCCCGCGGCGACGTCGACCGGGAAGCCCGTCGCCGCGGGGGTGTGGGGGGCGGCCGCGGCCGCCGGGGCGGCCTGGGCCACCGAGATGCCGAACCACGCGACGATGTTCCCGAACGCGTCGCGCAGCGCATAGGTGGAGGTGTCGGCGGACGCCATGAACAGGGCCGGGTCGGCCAGGTAGGACTCGCCCAGGACGCCGGTGCCGAACCCGGCGACGGCGGCCTCCAGCGTGCCGTGCAGGACATCGCGCGGGGCGACCGTGCCCGCGGGGACGCCGGCCGCGGCGGCCAGCGCGGCGTCGTCGAGCACGCCCAGCACCACATCCGCCGAGGCGGTGCCGATGAACCCGGCACCGACCCAGGTCGCGGCGGTGCCCGGGGGCATCCGCTCCGGCGCGGCGGAGAGCGGGGTCTGCGCGGGGTAGGCCGCGGCGGCCGCCTCGGCGGCACGGGCCAGCGGATCCTGGGGGGAACGGGGGGCGGTCATGGGTTGTTCTCCTCGAGGGCGGTGACATGGGCGGCCAGGCGGGAACCGCTGGTGCCGACGGCGGCGCGGCCGATGGTGCGGCCGCTGACGGTCAGGTCGAAGGGTCGGTGGCGGGTGTGGTTGAGCCGCAGGACGTCGCCGACGCCCAGGGCCAGGATGTCCGCCGGGCGCACGGCCAGCGGCTCCAGGGACAGCGCCACGTCCAGCGGCACGGCAGCCAGCTGGGACTCCACGAGTTCGCGGGCGCCCTCCGTGCCGGCCACCGGGTTGGCCGCGCCCAGGCGGGCGAGCAGCAGGTCCGCCGGAATGGCCACGGTGGCGCTGCCGGAGAGCTGGCCGACGCGCAGGGTGAAGCCCGCAACCACCATCAGGTCGGTGATGGCCGCGGCCTGCGCGAACTGCGCGTTGTGCTGGATGCCCTCCACCACCATCGGCCCGGTGATCAGCGAGCCCAGGGAATAGCGCAGGTCCTCCAGGGTCTCCGTGGTGAGCCTGCCGACCAGGGTCGCTTCCAGCGGGGTGAGCTTGCGCTCGGGAACGGAGGCACAGCGGCCCCCAAGCATCCGGGCGATCCAGTCCAGGGCGGAGGCGACCGGGAACTGCACCACGATCCGGGCACTGTGGCCCGGGACCGAACACAGCACCATGACGGTCATGGACGGCATCTGGGCGACGTATTCGTCATAGGTCTGCATCAGCACGTAGTCGCTGGTGGCCACGGCCTTGGCGCGCACCTTCGCGGTCAGCTGGGTGGACCACTGGCGGGCGAAGGTTTCAAAGCCGAGCTCCAGGACGCGGCTGTGTTCGCGGGCCAGCGTGCTGGGCCGGTTGAAGTCGTAGGTTTCCACGGTCATTTGTGTTCGGCCGCCTGCGCGTCGTGGGTGTCGCCGGTCCCGCCGGAGGCACCGGCGGTGTCCTGCGCGTCCCCGGTCTTTTCGGTGTCCCCGGTCTTTTCGGTGTCCCCGGCTTTTTCGCTGTTTCCGGTGCCTTCGCTGTTTCCGGCCAGGACCACGATGTCCACCCGGCGGTTCAGGCCCAGGGACTTGCTGTCCGTGCCGTCGGTGAGGGGCTGCGCGTCGCCGAAGCCGGTGGCGCTGATCTCCGGCGCGGGAACGCCGTTGCGCTCCACCAGGTGGCGCAGCACCGTCACCGCGCGGGCCGCGGAGAGGTCCCAGTTGGTCTCATAGGGAGCGGAGGTGCTGCGGTAGTCGGCGTGCCCCTCGATGGAGAGCTCCCGGCCGGCCGCGGCCAGCTCCGGCCCCACCGCGCCAAGCACCTTGCGGGCCCTGGCGGTGAGCTGGTCGCTGTTGGTCTCGAAGTAGGTCTCCGAGCCGACCAGGCGCACGGTCAGTCCGTCGGGGTCCATCCGCAGGTCCACGGCCTGGCCCATCCCCTGCTGCTCCAGGGCCTGCTCCAGGTGCTGGCGCAGCGCCTGCAGGTCGGTGGGCTCGTCCTTGGCTTCCTCTGCCTCCACTACCGCCGCGGGGGCGGTCTGGGGCCCCTCCTCCGCCGTGCCGAAGCCCTCCGCCAGGGAGTGCTTGAGCGCCTCATACTTGCTCTGGTCGACCGAGGAAATCGCGAACAGCACAATGAACAGGCACATCAGCACGGTGACCATGTCCATGTAGGAGGCCATCCAGCGGTCCTTCCCCGAACCGTGCCCGCCTCCTCCGTGCCCGCCTCCCTGCCCGGCCCCGCCGCGCCGGGCGCTCCCGCCCCGGCGGCTCATGCGGCCTCCACGGGCAGGCGGTGCCGGGGAACCATGGCCCGCAGGCGGTCCTCCAGCAGGGCCGGCTGGCTGCCCTCGAGGATCGCGAGGGAGCCTTCCATGACCAGCACCATCTCCTCGGTCTCCAGGGCGCAGATGCGTTCCATGCGGGACCCGATCGGCAGCCAGATGAAGTTGGAGGTGAGCAGGCCCCACAGGGTGGCGACGAAGGCGGCGGCAATCATGTGCCCCAGGTTGCTCGGGTCGGAGAGGTTCTCCAGCACGTGGGTCAGGGAGACGACCGTGCCGATGATGCCGATGGTGGGGGCGTAGCCGCCCATGCTGTTGAAGAACCCGGCCCCGGCCGCGTCGGCGCGCTCGCGGGTGCCGATCTCCTCCTCCAGGAGGATGCGCAGTTCATCCCCGGGCATGCCGTCGACAATCCCCTGCAGGGCGGTGCGCTCGAACCGGTCGGTGGTCCCGGCCAGTGTCGCGTCGAGGGCGAGCAGGCCCTCGGCGCGGGCGGTGCGGGCCAGTCCGACCAGGCGCTCGATCGTCTCCGCCGGCGAAGGCACCTTGCCGGTGAAGGTGCGCGGCAGCAGCCTGATTCCGTGCAGGGCGTCGCGCCAGGTGGTGCTGGCCAGCCCCACGGCGATGGTCGCCCCGACCACCAGCACGATCGGCGCCGGCAGCAGCAGCGAGCTCAGGTGGGCGCCCTCCATGAAGACCATGGCCACGACGGAACCAAAGGCAAGCAGGAGCCCGATGATCAGCAGGGGGTCCATGCCTTAGCGTCCAATCTTTTCAGCGTCCGAAGCTGTGGGGTCCGGCTCTCCGGGCGCCCGTTCTCCACTGTGGGGTTCCGGCAGCGAGCAGTCCTTGGGGGAGGAATCCTCCGGGAGGGAACCCTCCGGGGAATGCGCGGCGAGCCGCAGGACCCGGGCCTTGGCCTGGTCCACCAGTGCGATCACCTCGGCCATGCTTTCGCGCACCACCAGGCGCTTGCCGTCGACCAGCACCAGGGTGGTGTCCGGGTTCTCGTGGATGCGCTCGACGAGTTCGGCGTTGACGGCGGCGGGCCGGCCGTTCAACGTGGTCACAACGATCACCAGTGGCTTCCTTCCGCCGACAGTGCACGGCCTGGTGCCGCCACGACCTGCTATCGGCAGCCGGGCGCGTCCCGTTAGCCCCACTCCCCCACCGGGGCTTCCGGCACGGAAACGGCACGACGCCGGCACCTGCGTGCCGGCGTCGTGCCGTGTGCGTGGTTGCGCCCTGCGCGGGCGCGGCGGGCTCGGTTTAGGCCTCGACGATGATGACCGTGACCACCGGCTTGCGCCGCAGCGCGCGGTCGGACCAGCGCACCAGCGCCTCGGAGATGGCGCGTTCGGCGTGCGGTCCGGTCTTTTCCCGCTTGAGGCCGGCCAGGGTCTTCTCCACCACGCCGGTGGCCTTTTCCAGCTCGGCCCGGGTGGGGGTGAAGCCCACGGGGAAGAACTCGGGGTCCTCCTCCAGTGCCCCGGTCTCCGGGTTCACGATCGCCAGGACGGTGACGGCGCCGTCCTCGGCCAGACGGATGCGGTCCTGCAGGGACTCTTCCGTGGCGGCACCGGCCACCAGGTTCTCCACGTAGACGTAGTTCGCCTGGACGTAGCCGGAAACGCGGGCCACGCCGTCCTTGAGGTCGATCGTGGTGCCGTCCTCGACGATCAGGGTCTGCTTGGGGTCAACCCCGGTGCGGACCGCCAGTTCCGCGTTGGCCTTGAGGTGGCGGTATTCGCCGTGCACCGGCACCACGTTGCGGGGGCGGACCAGGTTGTAGCAGTACACCAGCTCGCCGGCGGAGGCGTGGCCGGAGACGTGGACCTTGGCGTTGCCCTTGTGCACCACGTTGGCGCCGAGCTTGGTGAGGTCGTTGATGAGCCGGTAGATCGAGGTCTCGTTGCCCGGGACCAGCGAGCTGGCCAGCAGCACGGTGTCCCCGTCGCGCAGGTCGATCTGGTGGTCGCCGCTGGCCATGCGCGCCAGCGCCGCCATCGGCTCGCCCTGGGAGCCGGTGCAGATGAACACGGCCTTGGACGGCGGCAGCTTTTCCAGCTCCTTGAAGTCCACCAGCATGCCGCGCGGGATCTTCAGGTACCCCAGCTCGCGGGCGGTGCCCATGTTGCGGACCATCGAGCGTCCCACGAACGCGATCTTGCGCCCGTATTTGTGGGCGGCGTCGATGATCTGCTGGATGCGGTGCACGTGGCTGGCGAAGCTGGAGACCACGATCTTCTGCGGGGAGGTCCGCATGACGGTGTCGATCGCCGGGTACAGCTCCTCCTCGGAGGCCATGAATCCGGGGACCTCGGCGTTGGTGGAGTCGGGCAGGAACAGGTCCACGCCCTCCTCGCCCAGGCGGGCGAAGCCGGCCAGGTCGGTGATCCGGCGGTCCAGCGGGAACTGGTCCATCTTGAAGTCGCCGGTCTGCAGCACCAGGCCCGCGGGGGTGCGGATGGCCACGGCCAGGCTGTCCGGGATGGAGTGGTTCACGGCCAGGAACTCGAGGTCGAACGGCCCCAGCTTCCTGCGGTCACCCTCACGCACGTGCACCATCTTGGCGGTGATGCGGTGTTCCTGGAGCTTGGTCTTCACGAAGGCCAGGGTGAGCTTCGCGGAGATCACGGGGATGTCCGCGCGTTCCTTGAGCAGGTACGGCACGCCGCCGATGTGGTCTTCGTGGCCGTGCGTGAGGACCAGGCCCACGACGTCGTCGAGGCGGTCGCGGATGGCGGAGAAGTCCGGAAGGATCAGGTCCACGCCCGGGTGGTGCTCCTCCGGGAAGAGCACGCCGCAGTCCACGATCAGGAGCTTGCCGGCGTACTCGAAGACAGTCATGTTGCGGCCGATTTCGCCGAGGCCGCCCAGCGGGACAATGCGCAGGGCCCCCTTCGGCAGCGCGGGCGGGGCGGGGCGGCGGTGGGTGGTCAATGGCATCCAATCTCTAGCGGGTACTGCGGCGGTGGGCAATCATGGGCGGAAAACGCCCGGAACCGGATTGCCGGCGGTGAAATCTTCGGGGCCGAATGGCCCGGTTGGGGCTCGGCGGCCTGCCCCGCGGCAACGACGGCGGGACGGCATATGCATGCTTGACTTTACCACCGCCCCGGCGTATCCCCAGGGCCTGCGTTCGGACCGGCGTGCGGACCGGCGTCGGGCTCCCCGCCGGAGCGCCCGCCTTCCAGCGCCCGCAGGTACCTGCCGGTGACGGCCCGCTGGATCCAACGGGCCAGCAGCCCGGCCGCCCTGACCCACCAGAAGGCGGGGACGGAGAAGGCGGTGATGGTGAATTCCACGGTGCCGTCGTCGTGCCAGTCCAGGCAAAAGCGTTCCTCGCCCCGCTCCGGGTGGCCGTGCAGCGTGCCGTAGGCGAATCCCTGGCGGCGGGGTTCGTCGATGACGTAGACCACCCGGCACCCGGCCGCGATGGCGAACCGCCCGGGGCCCAGGCGCAGTTCCACGGACAGACCCGGGGCGGCACGGGGCGTGGAGGCGGGCACCCGGATCCCGGCCCCGCGGTGCATTTCCCACGTCAGCAGCCGTTCGGCCGCCGTGCGGAACAGCTCACCGCCGCGGCCCAGGACGCGGCGCTGCACCACTGTCTGGTACCCGTCCGGGAGCGGTCCCCGCGTGGCGCCGACTTCCGAGTAGGAGAAGCCCTGCTGGTCCAGCGGCTGGTGCGGCATGGCTGAATGCTAGCGCTTGAGGTTGGTCAGTTCCTGGAGGACGTCGTCGCTGGTGGTGATGATGCGGGCGTTCGCCTGGAAACCGCGCTGGGCCACGATGAGGTTGGTGAACTCCTGGGACAGGTCCACGTTGGACATCTCCAGGTAGCCGGAGGCCAGCGTGGACGCGCCGTTGGCTCCGGGCTCCACAAGGGTCGCCGCGCCGGAGTTGCCGGTGGCCCGGTAGAGCGAGTCCCCGGCCTTCTCCAGCCCGCCCGGGTTGGCGAAGTCCGCCAGCGCGATGCGCCCGACCGCCAGGCGGGCGCCGTTGCTGTAGGCGGCGGTGACGGTGCCGTCCGGGCCAATCGAGAAGGACTCCATCATCCCGGCCGCACGCCCGTCCTGGCTGGTCAGGCCGGCGGTGTCCAGGCCGGAGTATCCGGTGACCGCGGACAGGTCCACCGTCGCCCCGCCCACGGTGAGTGCGGCCGACTGGGTCTGCACGCCGTTGGAGAAAGCCAGGCTGGTGGTGGCGGTGTTTCCGGCGCCGTCATTGGCCGCAACATCCCACCCGTAGGCGGTGCGGGTGAATTCGAGCGAAAAGTTGCGGGCGGCGCCGGTTTCGTCGTACACGGTGATCTCGGTGCTGCGCACGGTGCCGGGGGCGGCCTGGTCGGGCAGGTTCCCGGAGGCTCCCAGGGCGGCGGTCGCCACGGCCGGGCTGGCCGTGGTGCTCACGACGTTCAGGGCGCCCAGCGTGGCGGCGGTGTCCACTACGCCGTTGGTGGCGGGCCACCCCTGCAGCAGCGCCCCGCTGGGGGTCTTCAGTCGGCCCTGGTCGTCCACCTCGAACCCGCCGGCGCGGGTGTAGTACTGCTGGCCGCCCTGGGACACCACGAAGTACCCCTCCCCGGCGATCATCACGTCGGTGGCCTTGCCGGTGGGCTGCAGGGATCCCTGGGCGGTGTTCGTCGCGATGGCTGCGACCTGGACGCCCAGGCCCACCTGGGCCGGATTGGTGCCGCCGGCCTGGGCGTCGCCCGCGGCGCCGTCGGCCGCCATCTGGGACAGCGTGTCCTGGAAGACCACCGAGGAGGACTTGAAGCCGGTGGTGTTGACGTTGGCGATGTTGTTGCCGGTGACGTCAAGCATGGTCTGGTGCGAACGCAGGCCGCTGATGCCGGAGTACAGGGAACGAAGCATGGCGTTGACCTTTCGGGGCCGGGAAGGGAAGTCGGTTACGCGGTGGTTGCACCGGGGCCCGGGACGCTGGCCCCGGTGATTCCGGACAGTGGGACGTCGGTGCCGTCCACGGACAGGGTAGGTCCTGCCCCGCCGAAGGAGACGGAGTCCACGGTTCCGGAACGGCTCGTGCCGGAGGCATCCGTCCAGGTGACGGCCGCGCCGATCAGCTGCGCGGCCTGGGTGCTCTGCTGCGCGGTGAGCAGCCCCCCGACGCCGTCCGTCAGCTGGGTGAGGCTTTCCATCATGGCCAGCTGGGTGGTTTGGGCGACCATGTCGGTGGTATCCATCGGCGAGCTGGGGTCCTGGTTCCGCAGCTGGGTGACCAGAAGCTGCATGAAGACCTCGCTGTCCATGGCCTGCTTGGCCTCGCGGACGGAGCCGGACCCGGCCAGCGCCGCCCCGGAGGCGGAGGCGATGGCTTCGATCGACATGGTTTCTCCTTGGCGTGTGGGCGTGCTTGTGCTGGTCTATCGGTTCTCCGGGGCCGCGCGTAAGCAGGACCTCCCCTAAAAGGGGGTTTGGCACCTCACGCCAACACGTCCAGGCTCCCGGTCCCGGCATCACCGGGGAGCACGACGCCGGTTGTTCCGTCCGCGGCAGGGCCACCGGCGCCGCGGCCTCCCGGGGTTCCGGGCAGGGCGGATCCGGGGCCGTCCCCGTCTTGCCGTGGGTTGTTTTGGCCGGGGTTGTTTTGGCCGGGGCTGTTCTGATCCGGGTTGTTCTGCCCGAAGCTGTTCTGCCCGAAGCTGTTCTGTCCGGCGCTGTTTTGGCCCCAACCGTTTTGGCCCGCGCCGTGCTGGCCCCAACCGTTCTGGCCCGCGCCGCCGCCGGTGTCGCCGCCGGGCAGGGCCCCGTGGCCGGTTCCCTGCGCGAGGGCGCCGGGCCGACCCGGGTCCGAAGGCAGGTGGATGCTCACCTGGGCTTGGGCCCCCAAGACTTGGGCGAGGTCGCGGCGCAGGTCGGCCAGGCCCAGGCGCAGCGCTTCGCGTCCGGCCTGGGTGGCGGGGGCAAGTTCCACCTTGATGCTCCCGTCCGCGCCGATGGTGGCGCGGACGGTGACGGGCCCGTACGTGTCCGGGCTGACCCGGACGGTGACGGAATGCTCCCCCGCTCCGGCCGTGGCCAGCAGGGCGACCGGTCCACCCAACTGGCGGTTCAGGGGCACATGGCCGGCCATCGCGGGGCGGGCCGCGGGTGCGCCGGCCTCCGCCACGGGCCCCGGGGAGGACACCTCGCCCGCGGCAGGCACCGGAACGCCGGCCCCTGTGGAGGAAGATACTGCTCCCTGGGCAGGATGATGGGCCGGAATCACCAGGCCGCCCTGGAGGACGTCCTGCCGCCCGCTGTGCAGGCCAGCACCGTCCGGCCCCACACCATCCAGACCCGCACCCTCCGCACCAGAACCGCCCGAGCCAGAACCGCCCGAGCCACTGTCACCGCCCTGTGCGGGTTTGCCCTGTACAGATTGGCCCTGCGTGGATTCATCCGGTCCGGAGCCGCCTGGCGGGGATTGGCCCAGCGCAGATCCACCCGGTCCGGATTTGCCCAGCCCGGATTTGCCCAGCCCAAATTCAACCAGCGCAGATTCAACCAGTGCAGATCCACCCTCCCCGGATTCATCCATGGACTGGCCGGCGAGCGCGCCGGGAATGCCGTCGACTGCGGACCCCGTGCCTGACGCCCCTGAAGCGGCCATGCCGGGCACAACCGAAGGAATCGTCCCGGACAGTGAGGTACCGGGCAAGGACGTTTGGGGCAAGGACGCTTCGGGCAAGGACGTTCCAAACAAGAACTTTTCAGCCGCGGCTCGTCCATTCGAGGTCACGGCGGAACCCGGCATGCCTGGCAGCGCGGCAGACGCCTCTCGGAGGCGTCCTTGCCCCTGCTCCGGAACCGGCCCGGTGTCCTGAAGGCCCACGCCGGCCGCGGCACGGAAAGCCGGGTCTGCCGGGGCAAGGCCGGCAGTTGCTGGGCCGGGCAACCGGGCGTCCCAGTCCTGGTCGGGGCCGGCGGAGTTTACGGCCGGGCCGGCGGATCCCAGGCTGGAGCCGGCAACCCCCTGGTCTCCCGAGGCCAGGTCTCCCCGGGCCAGGTCTCCCCGGGCCAGGTCTCCCCGGGCCAGGCTACCCCCGGCTTTTGGTGCCCCTTCGGCCTGGAGGGGGACGGGGAAACCCGTTGTCCCTAGGGAGACAACTGCGGCCCGGGCCCTACTGTCCACCGATCCACCCGCTCCCTCACCCGAGCGCAGTGTTTCACCGGCACGGCGTGCCTCGTCAAGGTTGCGTGCGTCCTCAAGGCGGCGTGCATCCTCCAGGCTGCGCTCGAAGCCGGGGTCCGGGTCCCGTCCCGCCCGAATACGTCCGGTTCCCTGACGCGTGGCATCCGGGCGCGTGGCATCCGGGCGCGCGGACGCCTGGCGCACCGCGCTTTGGAGTGCGGCCAGGTCCCCCGCGGCGATCATCCGGCGGCCGGCACAACGCGCCGGATCGTATCGATGTCATCGGCACTGGTCAGCGACCTGATGGAGACGGACTCTCCGGGCTGTGGCGCATGCAGGATCCTGTTGTCGCCCAGATAGATGGCAATGTGGGAGCCGTTGCGCATCCCCAGCAGGTCCCCGGGCCGGGCCTCGGCGAGGGAAGCGACCAGGGCGCCTTCCTTCGCCTGGTCGCGCGCCACCCGCGGCATGTCCACGCCAAGTTCCCCCAACACCAGCTGCACCAGGCCGGAGCAGTCCAGGCCTTTGTCGGGATCGGTTCCGCCCCACACGTAGGGCACTCCGAGGTACTTCTTGGCCGTGGCAACAATGGCTCCTCCGGCCGCGGTGTCACCCGTGGAGGAAGGCGCCTGGGAGGTGGCGCTGGCGGAGTCCAGGGCCTGGGCGAAGAGCGAGGAGCGGGAAGCTTCCGAGCCCAGCAGCGTGGACAGCGACTCCAGGGAGGTGCCGGAGGTGTCCATGCCCAGGCGGGAGGCCAGCGATTCCAGCGATGACGTGCCGGATACCGCAGTCCGCGCCGCGGCGTCCCCGGCAATGGAGGCCCCGGTGGTCTGCGCCATGGCGAACCGCGACTGGATGCTGGAGATGCGCTCCAGCGCCGCCTCGTAACTCATCGGGCCCTTTCCGTGGGGTTCAGCACCTACTGTCGGCAGGACCGGGCGGAAGTTAAGCACGCGCGGGAAAGCAGCCCGCCGAACACGCCGGTCTGGGGGCTGCCTCCCTGCCTGTGCATCTACAGTTGCGCGATGATTCGGGCGCGCACGGCCTTCAGTTCGTCAGCGGAGATCAAGCCCTCCTCGCGCAGGGCCTGCAGGCCGCGCAGCCGCTCCGCCGGCGATCGGGCCCCATCTGTGTCCGGTCCGACCGTCTCATCAGGCATATGCCGTGCCAGGCTTTGCGTGATGAGGAACTCCTGGCGGATAACCTCCTGCAGGGAATCCCACGTGGGCGGGGGGTCGCCCGGGATGATTTTTACCCTGCCCCAGTTGACGGGGATTCGCTTGCGGTCGATGTCCTGGACCATCCCCAGACACCGCTGGACGTCCCAACGGTAATCGTCGCCCATCAGCACCTCGAGCGTGACGACGCTGAAAGCCGTGGTCAGCCGATAGCCGCGCTCAAGCAGGGTTGGCCCGTCCATGTGTCCATCCAGCGGCGGGTCTCCCTCGTAGCGAACGACGGCCTGTACGGTGCCGTGGAAGACGCCGTCGCCGGCGGTGTTGGTCAGGTCCATGATGGGCCCCTCGATGGTGTAAGCCAGCGTCCCTCCGCCCCCGGGGTACTTGGCGGCCACACTGACGACGGGCGGGCGGTACATCGAGGCTGCCGGCTCCAGCGTCACCCCGACGGTGCCGGAAGGCCCGTCGAGCGGCCTGCCGTCCAGGAGCCAGCGCACCTGCTCGACGGGGGTCCCGCTAAGGTTCGTAACAATGAACCTGGTGGTGGTGGTTTGGCGGAATGTCATTGCCTGGTAGGTTTTCGGGGCGAACCAGCACACCTTGGCATCGACTGGGGTCATCTCAACCAGTTGCCGTTGAACTGAGTGGACCGAGGAGATGAAGCTGTGCCTGTGGACGCGGTCTCCGGAGGCGAACCCCGTGACCTCGTAGTCCGCGCCCGCGTCCATGAAACGCAGGCTGATCGGTTGCAGGGACTGCAGTTGGCCGGTGGTGAAGAGGGCTGCCTGAACCCCCAGCGAGTCGTCGTCATCGAAGCTCTCATCCACATCCGCCTCAGTCTCCATGGCGGCCTCGATCGGTGCCAGCAGGGAGGACTTCAGCCGGACGGCGAGCTCCCTGGCCACGTTTGCCGCCCCCACGGGGTCCGCAAGCCGTCGCATGCGGGCCGTGAGACCAAGGCCGCCCGCCGGTTGGGGCAGCAGGTTTCCTTGGGCGTCCGTGGTGAGCGCCGCGTCGAATCCCGGATCGCCGTGGAGGAGAAGGTTCAACAGGTCCGTGAGGGCCGTCCCCACCAGGCGTTCGAACTCCTTCCGGCCCTCTTCTGACGTCCTGGGAGCGTACTCGTCCTGGTCCCACAGCAGGCACACGATGCCCCCGAACCCGTCGAACCATCCGGTTCCGTCGAGGAACGCGGGCCGCAGGCGGAAGGTGCGGGTACCAAGCGCTGCGGGGATCGGCACCGGATGCGGGCCCGCGCCAATGCTGCCGGAGCCCCGAATGTTGGGGAAGTGGGGTCCTCCAGCGAAGGTGTGGACCTCCACGGTGGGGATCAGCGGATTGGCGCCGGAACGGAGCGTGTCCGCGTCGACTTTGAAGCCAACGACCCACAGGTACGGCTCGTCCCCTCCGGAATCCTGGGTTTTCTTGACCAGGATCCTGCTCAGCACGAAGGTGGCGTCGAGTTCGGGTGTTCTCATGGCGGCTGCCCTCTCTAGCGTCCGCAGGGTCAGGGCGGAGCCAAGCGGCCTGACCCCTGTTGCCCCCTCCAGCATGGACTCATCCGCGGGTGGAAGGAACAGAAAAGGCCGGGGCAGAGTGCGGCGGCATCCCGTGGAATCTGCCGGCGCCGTTTCCGCCTCTCTGTGGCCTCAAAGCGTCCGGCTGCCCCGCCCGTCAACTCCCCCGGGTCCGGGACCAGGACGCGGCACCGGCCTCATCCAGGGCGGCCTGCTCAAGGCGTCCCGCGGCCGCCGCAGCCTCCGCGGCCCGGCGCTCCACGGCCTTCGCTGCCGTGGCTGCCGCCTGGCGGGCCTCCCTCAGTCCGTCCTCGGCGGCCGCGGCCGCGCTGGCGTGCTCAGCGGCCATGCCCCGCAGTTCGGCCAGCAGCCCGTACCCGCCCAACCGGGCTTGGAACGCGGCGGTGGCTGCGGTGGCCGCGGCCTGCGCCGCCGACTCCGCCTGAGCCGCCGCCTCCATCTGCGCGTCGACCTCTTCCACCCGACGTCCCGCCGCTCCGGCCCGGCGGGAGGCCTCCCCCGCCTTGGCGGCAGCGAGGTCCTCCTCCAGCCGGCGCAGCCGCAGCAGCGAGGCGAGCCGGTTGGTCCCGCCTGTGCTCATGACTCGCACCGCTTCATGGCCCGATCCATCCTCATGCCAGCCCCTGTTCCTGATCTTCCTGCCCGGACACCGTTCAGGCCCCCGCTGCCAGCTTGGCGGCCAGTTCCTGGATCCCCTGCCCGGACACCGCGGCCGGGACCGGATGGTCCATGTCCTGGCGCAGGAACGCGTCCAGGTCCGCCTGGTGGCGCAGTGCGGCGTCGACCAGGGGGTTGGCGCCGGCCTTGTACGCGCCGACGTCGATCAGGTCCCGGGCCTGCGCGCGGGCGGCCATGACGCGGCGCACCGCGGTGGCGGCGGCGCGCACGGGCGGGGACGCGATGCGCGATTCCAGCCGGGACACCGAACCCAGCACGTCGATCGCCGGGTAGTGCCCGGAGACGGCGAGCGCGCGGTCCAGCACGATATGCCCGTCCACGATCGAGCGCACGGTGTCCGCCACCGGCTCATTGTGGTCATCGCCCTCCACCAGGACCGTATACAGCGCGGTGATGGAGCCGACCGGCGCCGGGCCGGTGCGCTCCAGCAGCCCGGCGAGCAGCGGGAAGACCGAGGGCGGGTAGCCGCGGGTCGCCGGAGGCTCGCCCGAGGTGAGGCCGATCTCCCGCTGGGCCATCGCCACCCGGGTGAGCGAGTCCATCATCAGCACGACGTCGGCGCCCCCGTCGCGGAAATGCTCGGCGATGCGGGTGGCCGTGCGGGCCGCCCGCAGGCGCATCAGGGCGGGCTGGTCGCTGGTGGCGACAACCACCACCGAACGCGCCAGCCCCTCGGGGCCGAGGTCGTCCTCAAGGAATTCTCGGACCTCGCGCCCGCGCTCGCCCACCAGGGCGATCACGCTCAGGGCGGCTTCGGAGCCGCGGGCCACCATGGAAAGCAGGGAGGACTTGCCGACGCCGGATCCGGCGAACAGGCCCATGCGCTGGCCGCGGCCCAGCGGGGTGAACGCGTCAATGGCGCGCACTCCCGTGGACAGCTGCTCCCGGATGCGGCTGCGTTCCAGCGCCTCCGGCGGGGCCTGGTGGCTGTCTACCGGGACGGTTCCGGCCAAGGGCCCCTTGCCGTCGATGGGCCGGCCCAGCCCGTCCAGGACCCGGCCCAGCAGGCCGGGCCCAATCCGGACCAGGCCGCTGTCCGGGGCCGCCACGGCGTCGTCGCCGACCTGGAGCCGGGCGGCGGGTTCCAGGGCCATGCAGCGCAGCGAGCCCGGGCCGGCGGAAACCACCTCGGCCAGGCCTCCGCCGCAGCGCACCACTCCGCCCACGGGCAGTGCGAGCCCGGTGACCTCAGAGCCCAGTCCGCTGACGGCCACCACCCGGCCGGTGCGCCGCGGAGCCCCGGCCGCGGCCATGCCGGCCAGCAGCCCCTGCAGCTCCGGCGGCCGGCCCGGCTCCAACTTCCGGCCCGGCTCCAACATTCCGCCCGGTCCCGATATCACGCCCGGTCCCGATATCACGCCCGGTTCCGCCAGGCTGCCGGGGGCGGCTGCGGGCCTCACCAGTCCTCGCCTTGCAGCGCGGCGCGGGCGCGCGCCACGGCGGCGCCAAGCCGCGCGTCGATCCACCCGCCGTCGTACTCCGCCACGGCGTCCCCGCGCGCCAGGGCCGGGTCCGCCACCAGCACGACGCCGGCCGGCCCCTGCCCGGGCACGCCGGCCAGGCCGGAGAGGGCGGCCAGGTCCTCCGGATGCAGCCGGACCGTGTGGACGGGCGGGTCGGTGGGCACTGCGAGCGCCCGGTCCAGGGCGGACCGCGCCCGGTCCCCCAGCACGCCGGAGCCAAGCAGGTCCGCGGCCAAATCCAGGGCGGCACCGGCCAGCAGGCCGGTCAGCTGCTCCAGGTGGTCCACCATGCGGGCGTTCAGCCCGGCCGCAGCGGCCTCGAGGGCCTGGACCGCGGCGGCCGCCCGGGCCTGTTCGGCCTCGCGGCGGCGTTCCGCCTGGGCCTCCAGTTCGGCGCGGGCAGCAGCCAGTCCGGCCGCCGCGCGGGCGGCGCCGGCGGCGTAACCGGCGGCATGGCCGCGGACCCGGGCGCGTTCGGATGCGGTGTCGATCCGCTCCGTGCCCAGGACAGGAAGTTCCAGCGACCGGTAGGCCGGCTCAGACATAGCTGTCCTCCTCCATGCGGCGGACGTTCACCTCGCCCTGCGCCTCGAGGGCGCGGACGGCCCGGACAATCTCCGCCCGGGCGTCCTCCACCTGCGAGGAGCGGACCCGGCGCTGGATCGAGGTCTCCTCCGCCAGGGCCGCCAGGGTGCGTTCGCTGATATTGGACTCGATGGCCTCGACGACGGCCGTGGGGGCACCGCGCAGGGCCAGCGCCAGCAGGGCGGGGTCGGCCCCGCGCAGGACTTTCTGCAGGTCCAGGTTCTCCAGCTTGGCCAGATCGGCGAAGGTGAACAGCCGCGAGCGGACCTCCTCGGCCAAGGCGGGGTCGGTCTCGGCCAGGGACGCCAGCAGGCCGCGTTCGGTAGCGGCGTCGGAGCGGTTGAGGATGTCCACCAGCGGCTGGATCCCGCCCAGGCTCTCCCCCGCGTTGCGGGTGGTGACCACGGCGCCGACGCGGCTCTTGAGGGATTCCGCGACCAAAGCCACGGCTTCGGGGACGGCCGGGCCCATCTCCGCGATCGCCTGGGCCACCTGGACGCGGGAGGCTTCGGGCAGACCGGCCAGCACCGCCGACGCGTGGTCCGGCTGCAGGTGGGCCATGACCAGGGCCGCGGTCTGCGGCAGTTCGCCGTCGAGCAGGCTGGAAATCTGCCCGGCGTCGACGTCCTCGAGGAATTCGAAGGAACGGCCGGCCATGCTCGCGGACAGGCGGTCCATCACCCCGGAGGCGCGGTCGCGGCCGTAGGTGGCCTCCAGCAGGCCGGCCGCCACGTCCTTGCCGCCGCGGGCCGGGCGCTGGCCGGAAAGGGTCAGCTCGTGGAACTCGGCAAGGGCGGCGTCGGCTACCGCCGCCTCGACCCGGCGCAGCCGCGCGATCTCGGTGGCCAGGTCCTGGGCCTCGGTTTCGCTGAGTTCGCGCATGACCGCGGCGGCGGCCTCCTGGTCGAGCTGCATCAGCACGACGGCGGCCTTTTGCAGCCCGGACAGTTCGCTGCGGGGGTTCGCTTTCACGTCGTGGCTTTCATGTCATGGCTTTCAGGGGTCACGGCTTTCACGGATCACGGCTTTCAGGGGTCGGCTTTCAGGCCGGAACGTTTTCCGCGGCCGCCGGAGCAGTCGCGGGGGCGGCCGAGGGATCCTGGGCGGGTGTTCCCGCCGGAGCGGGGGCTGCCGGTTTGGCCGCGGCGGGGGCGGTGCCCGAGTCCCCGTCGATGAGGGCCCGCAGGAACTCCGCGGTGCGTGCCGGGTCGGTCGCCGCCAGGTGGCCGACCGCGGCCCGCTGGCGGTCGGCCTGGGTGGAGGCTCCTGCGGCGAGCTCCGGACGGGCTGTGGGGAGGGCTTCGATCGCCGGGGCCTGTGCCACCGCCGGGAGCACCGCCGGGATGGAGGTGGTGGCCGGGGGTGCGGTGACTGCCGCGGTCGGCGCCGACCCGAGCCGGGCCAGCGTGCGCATCTCCTCGAGCTCGAACTCCTCGGGGCTCTCCAGCGGTTCCCGGCGGTCGCGGCGGCGGGCCCGGGCGATGAAGAAGGCGGCCATGGCCAGGCCCAGCACGACGGCGGCGGCGATGATGCCCCCGCGAATGAGTTCCTCCTGGCGGGCCGCCTCCTCGGCAGCCTGCGCCGCGGCCAGGGCGGCGGCGGCCTGCTCGGCGGCCTGCGTGTTGAAGGGAACCACTTCGACGGCGAGGCTGTCCCCGCGCTGGTTATCGACGCCGGCGGCCGAGGAGACCAGGTTGCTCAGTGCGTCCACGTCCACGCCCCCGGCGGCGGCCGCGTCGATCGCCACGGAGATGCTCTGCCGGCGCACCTGGCCGGCCGGGATGGAACTGGTTTCGACCACCTTGTCCACGGCATTGGTCCTGCTGGCCGATTCGTTGAGGTACTCGCCGGTGCCGTTCGCCCCCTCCGGGACAGCGATGTTGTCGGGGCCAAGGACCCCGCCCCCGCTCCCACCCCCGGTGCCGGTGTAGCTTTCGCTGTCCGAAGTCTCGGTCAGTGCCGTCTTCCTGCCGCCGTAGGTTTCGGAGATCCGCTCGGTGGTGTCGGTGCTCATGTCCGCGGCGACCGCCACGGTCGCGTTGCCGACGCCGACCACACGGTCCAGCACGCCCTGCACGGCGGCGGAGACACGCTGTTCGTAGTCGGTGGCCTGCTCGTCGGCGCTTCCCACGGCGCCGGAGCCCACGGCGGAGAGCACCTTGCCGGAGGAGTCCACCACGGCCACGTTGGCGGGGGTCAGTCCCTCGATGGCGGCGCTGGTCAGGTGCACCACGGCCTGGACCTGCTCCTTGGTCAGGCCCCGTCCCGGCTGGGTCTCCACGAACACCGAGGCGGTGGGCTCGGCGGCGTTCTCCGTGAACACGGTTTCCTCGGGGATGGCGAGCTGGACGGATGCGCCCTTCACCCCGTCCAGGGAGGCCACGGTGCTGGCCAGCTCACCCTCCAGCGCGCGCTTGTAGGTGACGTCCTGCTGGAATTCGGAGGAGGTGACCCCCACCGAGTCCAGCAGCGAGTAGCCGTCAGCCTCCGCGGCCGGCAGCCCGGAGGAGGCGGCCTTGAGCCGCTGGTCGTACACGTTCTCCTGGGGCACCAGGATGGTGCCCCCGCCGTCGGTGAGCTGGTAGGGGACGTTGTCCGCCTGGAGCTGTTCGACGACCAGGCTTGCGTCCGCGGCCTGCAGCCCGCTGAACAGCGGGGTGTAGGAGGGGCGGGCCAGCCAGAACCCCAGGGCGGTGGCCCCCAGGACCAGCACCCCCAGGCCGATCAGCGCGATTGTGCGCTGGGCGATGGTGAACTCGCGGAGGGCCGAAACCATCCGGCCCACGACGGGCGGCACGGCGGTTGCCATCAGGCCTGCATCCTCATGATCTCGTTGAAGGCATCAATGCCCTTGTTGCGGACGGTGGCGATCAGTTCCAGCGACACCGCGGCGCGCGCGGAGGCGATGGTCGCCTTGTGGATGTCGTCCAGGTTCCCGGTCACGGCCTGCAGCGCCAGGGCCTTGGAGGTGCCCTGCAGGCCCTGGGCCTCGTCCACCGCGGAGGCAAGGGTCCCGGCGAAGGAGGTGCCGCCGTCGTTTGCAGCCGGCGCGGTGGCCCGCGGGGCCTGGATGGCCGCTTGGGCGTCCTCCCACAGGGAGGCGACCATGCCGGATCCGCCCAGGCCCCCGGCTCCGGTGATGCCGCTGATGTCCAGGGCCATATCAGTTGCGTCCGATCTGGAGTCCGGCTTCGTAGGTGGCCTTGGCCCGGTCCACCACGGCGGCGCTGGCCTGGTAGCCGCGCTGGGCCATGATGAGCGCGCCCATCTGTTCGCCCAGGTCGATCTCCGGGTAGCGGACATAGCCCTCCGCGTCGGCCAGCGGGTGGTTCGGCTCGTGGACCACCCGTCCCCCGGCGTCGCCCCAGGCCGCCCCGGCCACGTACACGCCCTCGCCGTTGGCGTCCGCCCGCACGGCGATGTAGCGGGCGCGGAAGGCCTCGCCGTTGGTCGGGGTGGCGGTGTTGGCGTTGGCGATATTGTCGGCGACGGCGTCCAGCCACTTGCGGTGGACGCCCAGGCCGGTGCCGGCGATGCCGATTGCGTCAAAGGTCATCAGTGGGTCCTCAGGGCGGTCCGGACGGAGGAGAAGCTCCCGCTCACGGCGTTGGCCGCGAACTGGTACCTCAGCACCGTGTCGATGTTGGAAAGGGTCTCGGTGTCCAGGTTGACGTTGTTGCCGTTCTGCCGGGCCGGTTCCCGGGAGATTTCGGTGGCCGTCTCGATCCGGCCGTCGCCGCGTTCGATCGAGGCCTGGAGGGCATCCTCGAACAGGATCCGGCGGGCGCTGTAGTTCTCCGTGTTGACGTTGGCGATGTTGTTGGCGATGGCGCGCTGGCGCTCCGAGAGCCCGTCCAGGGCACTGGTGAGCGCACTGATGGAGAGCGATTCAAACATCCGTTCAGCCTTCCTGGTCCAGGTAGATGCCCGGGGCCGGGTCCTTGGTGGCAAGCGCCGCGCGGGCGGCGGCCAGTGCCCCGGCCACGCCCGTGCGGGTACGGGCCAGCCGTTCAGTGGCGTCCCGGTGGCGTGCCTGCACGGCCAGCAGGCGCCCGGCCAGTTCGGAAGGGACCGGGCCCAGCCCGGACGGCGGGGTCCAGCCGGCGCCCGGCAGGGCCGCGGAATCGGGGATCCCGGTGCCGCCGTCGTAGGCCCGCAGCCAGCCTTCGGCGGAGTCCACCTGTTCCTCCAGCTCCGCCAGCACCGCTGCCCACGCCGCGGTGTGCGGGGCGGCGGCCGGCTCAACCGACACCAAGGGTGCCTCCGGCCTCACGCGGGCTGTGGTCCCAGGCGGCGAAAGGCGACGCCGGGGCGGCCGGGCGTGCCGCGAACGGGTTTGCGGCCGCCTGGGAACCCGGGAGGGCTTGGCCCGCGGGAAGGGCTTGGCCCGCGGGAAGGGATTGCGCCGCCTGGCGCCAGGAGTCGCAGATCGGGCCCATGAGGGAGGCCGCTTCGCGGGTCAGCCCGACGTTGCGGTAGATGTTGGCGTTCACCAGCGCGGTGTGCGCATACCGGTACAGCGCCAGCAGGTCCTCGGCCCCGTCCCACACGGTGACGTCCAGGGAGGCGGACAGCTCCATCAGGATGTCCTGTGCGTGGAGCAGCTGGGCGGACGCGGCCGGCCAGTCCTGCTGGACCTGCGCCTGTTCGGCGCGGCCCAGATCCAGCATAAGCCGGTCGCAGAGCATGACCAGCAGCTGGGCGGGGGTGGCGGACAGGATGGCTTCGCGCCCGTAGCGGGCCATGGCGTAGGCGGTCTGGTTCATGCTCGTGCTCACTTCTTCGAGGCGTTCAGGGCCGTGGTCTGGGCTGTCATCCAGTCGCCTTGGGATTGCATCCTGCCCAGGGTGACTTCCAGTTGGGCGTAGATGCGCTCCAACTGGCTGCGGCGGGTGGCGAGCCGGGAGTCCCACTTCTCCACCTGGACTTCCCACCCGTCGATGAGTTTTTCCTGCCCGGTGATCTTGCCGGTCAGGATGCCGTCGTATTTGTCGCTGACCGTTTCCGCGGCGGACTGCACCCGGGTGGACATCTCCGCCAGGGCCCGGCCCGCGAAGTCCGGGTCCCTGGCCAGCGCGGCGGCAAACTTGTCCGCGTCAAACTCCAGCGTGCCGTGGCGGGTGACCGAGATGCCGATCTCCGACAGCGAGCGGCCCTCCACCGGACGGGAGGCCTCCGTATAGATGAGGTCCTTGGCGGCACGGACGGTGCTGTCCCCGCTCAGGATGCCGGCGCGGGTGGAATCACCGCTGCCGGTCACGGCCGTCTTGGCGTTGATGGTGCTGAATATGCCGTTCAGGGACCCGACCAGGTCCTTAGCCAGGTTGGTGCGGGACTTGGTGTCCGGTTCCACCACGATTTCGGCGACCGTGTCCTTAGCCGCGCCGGCAGCCAGCGTGATGTCCACGCCGTCCAGGACGCCGGTGAAGGTGTTGGTGGCCGACTTCAGCTGGGTTTGCGCGGCAGTGCCGGCGTAAAGCAGCACCGAGGCGTCTTGGCCCTGGGTCACGACCGCGCCGCCCGGCTCGGCGAACACGTCCGTCCCGCCGCTGGTCACGGTGAAAACGTGGGCGGCGCCGGTTTCGGCGGCGGTGAACTGGAGGCGGTACAGCGTTTCGTCGGTGTCCGGGTCGGTGCCGGCGGCGACCTTGGACGCGGTGACTCCCGTGTTGGAGGAGTTGACGGCCTTGACGACGTCGTCCAAAGAGGTGGAGGCGGCGGTAACCGTGGTGGGAGTGCCGGTGCCGACCTTGATGGTCAGCTCCGTGCCGGACCAGGCGGTGGCCGGCGCGGTGACCGCCAGGTGGCGGGTGGCGGTGGCCTCAACCGTGAGGCTGATGGAGCCCGCGCGCGCGGTCGGCCCGGCCGTGGCAGCGACCTTGTCCAAGCTGCTGGTGGCGGTGAAAAGGGCCAGGGATTTGGGGGACGCGGTCTTTTGGGCCAGCGTGGCCAGGCTGGCGATCGAGGAGTTCAGCGACTGCAGCGCCGAGACCTTGGATTCGCCGGCGCTGATCTTTTGCTTGAGCAGGGTCTGCGGGATGGCGTGGACGTTGACCAGGGCGTCGACCATCTCGCTGGTCTGCAGCCCGCTGACCAGCCCGTCAATGGCGAAGGCCATGTCCCTCCTCGTGTGTGTCGATCGGCGTGGCGGTATGGAATTGGCGGCGCGGTCCCGGCGGCACCGGGATGCCGTCGGGACCGAAAACGCAGGCGGCAGTTCGGGGACGCCGCAAGGACGCCCCCGAACTGCCGCCTGCCGCGTCGGTTTGGGGAAACCTCGGCGGTGTACCCGGTGCACCGGATGGGGTCCGGTGCTCCAGGTGGTGGTCCGGCGCCGGCCCCTTGGGGGGTGGCAGGCGTCAGGACCCGTCTACTCCAGGATTAGCCCAGCAGCTGCAGGACGCCCTGAGTGGACTGGTTGGCCTGGGCCAGCATTGCGGTGCCGGCCTGGGACATGATGTTGGCGGCGGAGTACTTGACCATTTCGGCGGCCATATCCGTGTCGCGGATGCGGGACTCGGCGGCGGAGAGGTTCTCCTGCGAGACGCTCAGCGTGGTGAGGGCCGACTCCATGCGGTTCTGGGTTGCACCCAAGTCCGCGCGGGCGGAGGAAATGCCGGAGATCTGGGTGTCGATTGACTTGATCGCGTTAGCGGCCCCCCCGGCGCTGAAGAAATCAAGGCCACCCGCGGCGAGGGCGCTAGTGCCAACGTTGGCATTCGCGGCACCGTGGGTGTTGGCGGTGCTGCCGCCGAACACGGTGCCACCCGTCCTGCTAGTGACCACCAGGTTGTCATTGGCGTCCACCGTGGCGGACAGGGCGCCGCGGAATGTGGTGTCCGCGTTCAGGGCATCGGCAACGTCCTGGACCGTGGCGAAGTCACCGGCAGCGCCCAGGCTCGCAGTCGTGATGGTGCTGGTACTGCCGTCAGCGGCGGTGATGGAGAAATTCATTGCACCGGCGACCAACGTCGCATCGGCTACCCCGATCTGCGCACCTTTCGTGCCGACGTTCAGCGCGTCCGCGACTCCGGAGAGGTTGGCCGATTTGAGGTTGACGCCGATGCGACTGGAGGTTTCGCCGTCGGCGCCGATCTGGAAGCTGAGGTTGGCGGAGCCGTCCAGCAGCTTGGTGCCGTTGAAGTTGGTGGAGTTGCCGATGCGGTCCAACTCGGAGACCAGCGCGGTGGCCTCCTTGGCGATGGCGGCACGGGACTCGGGGTTGTTCGAATCGCTGCCGGCCTGGACGGCCAGGTCGCGCAGGCGCTGCAGGATGGAGTGGGACTCCGTCAGGCCGCCTTCGGCGGTCTGGATGACGGAGATGCCGTCCTGCGCGTTGCGCTGGGCCACCTGCAGGCCGCCGACCTGCGAGCGCAGGCCCTCGGCGGTGACAAGGCCCGCGGCGTCATCCGCGGCACGGTTGATGCGCAGGCCGCTGGAGAGCTTCTCCATGGACTTGCTCAGGGTGTTCTGGGTGTTGCTGAGGTTGCGGTAGGCGCTGTTCGCGGCCATGTTGGTGTTGACGGTCATGCCCATGGTTGTTCTCCTCCGTGAGATTCAGGCAGTTAATGGTCCCCGTCCATGGGTTCCATCTGCGGCTATCGGCCGCCCCGTCAGGAGCGTTAGCCCCTGACCGGGAATTTCTTCGGGAATCTTCCGGGGCCTGCCGGGCCCCGTAACCGCGCCTGTCCCGGTTGCCGGCTAGGCGTAGGTCCGGGCGGCGGGGCGGGGCTGGCCGTCGCGCAGCCCGCCCTCGAGTCCGGCGGCGACGGGGCGGGCCGCTGCCTGCTCAAAATCCGCCATGTAGCGCTGGTACCGGTCGGCGGCAACGCGGGAGTGCCGGGTCCCCGGGACAGTTGGGAGGCCGGTGACGCGGGGCTCCACCGCGTCGCGCAGCAGCCGCAGGGCCTCGGAGCGCTGCTGCGACACGGCCGAGTGCGTGCAGCCAAGCTCGGCGGCCAGGTCCTTGACCGTTTTGTCCCCGAAGTAAAGGTCCCGGACAATACGGCGCATGCGCTCCGGCAGCGCCTCGACCGCGTGGCGCAGCGTCTCGGCGCGCTCCCGGGCAAAGAGGGCGTCCTCGGGGCCCTCGCTTTGGTCCGCGATCATCTGCGCGGTCAGCTCGTCCAGCGGGCTCACCCGGCGGGAGGCATCCTGCAGGGTGGCCTCGACCTCGCTGCGGGAGACACCCAGGGCGGCGGCCAGCTCATCGGTGGAGGGTTCGCGGCAGAGCGCCTGGGCCAGGGAGTCCCGGACCTGGCGGGTTTCGCGGATCCTGCGACGGGTGCCGCGGGTGGCCCAGTCCACCGAACGCATCTCGTCCGCGAAGGCCCCGTTGATCCTGATCCGCACGAACGCGCCGAAAGGCACCCCGCGCTGCGGGTCGTACGAGCCTGCCGCGGCCACCAGGGCCAGGGCACCCACGGCCGCCATCTCCTCGCGGTCGGCATTGGTCACGCGCATACAGAGGTCGGACACCAGGTATCCGACCAGCGGTAAATGGTCCAGCACCAACTGGTCCCGTGTAGCACGATCCACTTTTGAACGTCCCCCCTGTGAGGCTGCAAGTGCGGGGCTCCAAGCCCTCATGCCGCCGCAACGCGCCTACCGACATCTGTGGCGACCCGTAAATCGTCAACAGAGTTTGCAAACATGCTCAACAAGCCAGAAGCGTAACACCCCGCCGCTAACGAACCCCCGCTATTTGCCGATCGTGTAATGGTGGCGCCGACAAGCACGGATCTTCCGGGGCCAGTCATGCATCGAGCAAGGGAGCAATATGGGGGCCCACGAACTGTCTGCGGCGTTGTGGCGGCAGCGCGAACTCCTGGAGATCCTCCGCTACAAGCTCGAAGTCGAGCAGATGCTGCTCACGGCCGGAAAAAACCGCTGGATCACTTTCGCCACCCGCGAGGTCGAGCGGGTTTCGGAGCGGCTCCGGGACGAGGTCATGGCCTGCGACGTGCTGATGACCGCGCTGGGCGACGAATGGGCCCTCACCGACCGTCCCACCCTGCGCCAGCTGGCCGCCGCCGCCCCGGTGGGGCCCTGGACCGAAATCCTCTCCGGCCATCTGGAGGCCATTACCGCCCAGACCGAAGCCATCCGCACGCTCCGCGACGCCAATGAGCAGTTCCTGCGCAGCCTCATCCGCTCGGTGCAGGAATCCGCGGCCGCCAGCGATTCCACCGCCGCCGGATACGACGCCACCGGCCTCCAGCCCATGGGCGGCACCGTCCCCACCCTCGACCGCACCCTCTAGGATGGCGAACCACCCATGAGCACCTTCGGCACCCTCGGCACCGGTTTGGCCGCACTGGGCGCGGCCCGTGCCGGCATCGACACCGCCGCGAACAACCTCGCCAACATCGATACCGCCGGCTATACGCGCCAGCGCGTCGCCACGGCCGCCGCCCCGGCAGCCGGGATATCCGCGGCCACCCCGGCCTCCGGCGGCCCCGCCGTCACCGGCATCAGCCGCCTGGCCGATGCCCAGGCGGATGCGCTGGTGCGCACCAGCGGTGCCGACGCCGCCTTCACCGGCGTGCGCGCGGAGGCCTACACGGAGATCGAGGCGATCCTCGGCGAGCCGGGCGAGTTGGGCCTGCAGGCCGGGCTTGCGGACTTTTGGGCCGCCTGGCAGGACCTCTCCAACGATCCCGGCGACGCGGGCCGGGCCTCGCTGGTACTCAGCGCCGCCGGACCGCTGGCCTCCACGATCCGCTCCGGCTACGCCTCGGTGTCCGCCGCGCGCGACGCAGCCGCCGCGCGGACCTCCAGCGCCGTCGAACAGGCCAATTCGGTGGCCTCCCGCGTCGCCGACCTGAATATCTCCATCCAGGCCGCCACCGCCTCGGGAACCAACGCGGCCGGGCTCATGGACCAGCGCGACGCCGCGCTGGAACAGCTCTCCGCCCTCACGGGCGCGAAGGTCCGCCTCGCCGCTGACGGCACCGCCACCGCCAGCATCGGAGGGATCCCCCTCGTCGAGGCCGGCACGGTCCGCCCGCTGGCGGTTTCCGTCCTGGCGGACCGCACGCCCCAGGTCGAATGGGCCCACCGGCCAGGAACCGCCGCCGAACTCGGTTCCGGCGAGCTCGCCGGGCTGCGCTCCGTGCTTGATCCGGCCTCCGGGGCCTTCGCGCAGACCCTTGGCGCCTACGACGCCGTCGCTTCCGCCCTGGCCACGCAGACCAACGCCATCCATGCCTCCGGCAGCACGACGGTGGGGACCTCCGGCCTGGACTTTTTCGCCATCGGGCCCGGTTCGCCCGGTGCCACCCTGGCGGTGGTGCCCACGGGCCCCCAAGGCGTCGCGACCGGCGCCCCCGGAGCCGGGGCGTACGACGCCTCCGTGGCCGATGCGATCTCCCTGCTGGGCGGTTCCACGAGCGGGCCGGACGCGCTGTGGCGGTCGGCCGTGGTGGCCACCGGCTCCCTGGCCGCCACCGCCGCCACCGCCGCGGACACCGCCGCCGCCATCCAGGACCGCGCCAAGGCCTCCCAACTGGGCGGCTCCGCGGTCAGCGTCGATGAGGAAAACGTGGCGCTGCTTGCCTACCAGCGGTCCTACCAGGCCGCCGCGCGCGTGATCACGGCCGTCGACGAGGTCCTCGACGTGCTCATCAACCGCACCGGAACCGTCGGAAGGTAGCCATGTTCCAGCGTGTCACCCACCAAAGCTCCATCGCCGGTGCACAGCAGCGCCTGCAGACCTCCCAGGCCCGCTACACCTCCGCCCTGGAACAGGCCACCTCGCAGCGGCGGGTCGCCAAGCCCTCGGACGACCCGGCGGCGACCGGCACGGCCATGGCCGCGCGCTCCGGCCAACGGGCCGCCGAGCAGTACGGGCGCAACATCAACGACGCGCAGCTCTGGCTCGGCACCCTCGACTCCTCGCTCAGCAGCGCCACCGACCTGCTGCTGCGGGTCCGCGACCTGACCCTGCAGGCGGCCAACACCGGCGTCCACAGCCAGGAGTCGCGGGACGCGATCGCCCAAGAGATCGGTTCGCTCCGGCAGGACCTGCTCGGGGTCGCCAACACCACCCTGCTGGGACGCAACGTGTTCGCCGGCACCTCGGCAGCCGCGCAGGCCTTCGCCGGGGAACCTCCCGTGGCCGCCCCCGCGCCCGGCGCGGTGCTGCGCCGGGTGGGCGAAGGGCAGAGCGTGCGCGTCGATGCCGACGGCGCCGCCCTGTTCGGCTCCGGGGCCGGCTCGCTGTTCACCCTGCTCGACGGCCTCGCCGCGGAGATCCGCAGCGGCGCTCCGGTGGGTGGGCGCCTGGCCGAGCTCGACGCCCGGCGCCAGACCCTTTTGCTGGGCCAGGCCGACGTCGGGGCCCGCTATGCCGCAGTCGGGCGGGCCGCCGACGCGCTGGGCGAATCCACCGCGCTGCTGGAATCCACGCGCTCCGCCGCCGAGGACATCGAACTCGCCGAGGCGGCGCTGAACCTCTCCTCCCGGCAGCTCTCCTACCAGGCGGCCCTGTCCGCCACGTCGAAAGTGCTCAACACCAGCCTGATGGACTACCTCTCATGACCCTGCGCATCGATTTCAGCGAACCCCTGGCCGGCCTGGGCCGGCACACCGCCTACGACCTCGACGAGGTGGATGGGGCCCCGGGCCTGCATACCCTGCGCGCGGCGGCGGACCCCGGGCTGCGCCTGTTCGCCCTGTCCGCGGATCTGGTTCCCGGCTACGCCCCCCAGCTCTCCGGCCCCCAGCTTTCCGCCGTCTCCGCCCCGGACACGGAAGGGCTGCAGCTGCTGGTGGTCGTGAACCCGTCGCAGGGCGGGCCCACGGTGAACCTCCTGGCGCCGCTGGTCCTGAACCCCCGCACGGGGCAGGGCAGCCAGCCGGTGCTGGCCAGCGGCGACTGGCCGCTGCGCCACCGGCTGGGCGCGCTGGCAGGCTAGCTGCCCGGGCTGACTGACCGGCCTAACTGGCCGGGCTAGTTGACGGCGTTCGCTTCCAGGGCGAGCTCGGCCTGCACGACGGCGGCAAGGCGTTCAGCGACGCCGGTGGCGGTGGCCTGGTCGGCCGCCTCCACCATGACCCGCACCACCGGTTCGGTGCCGGAGGGGCGCAGCAGCACGCGCCCGCTCTCCCCCAGTTCGGCCTCGGCCTCGCGCACGGCCTGGGCCACGGCGTCGTTCTGTGCCACGGCGGCCTTGTCCACTCCGCGCACGTTGATGAGGATCTGTGGCAGCACGGTCATCGCCGCGGCCAGGTCGCGCAGGGAACGTCCCGTGCCGGCCACGCGGGCGGCGACCTGCAGGCCGGTGAGCACGCCGTCTCCGGTGGTGGCGAAGTCGGCGAAGATGACGTGTCCGGACTGTTCCCCGCCGAGGCTGAAGTCGCCCTCGCGCATGCCCTCCAGGACGTAGCGGTCCCCGACGCCGGTTTCCTTGATGGTGATGCCGGCCTCGCGCATGGCCAGCTTCAGGCCCAGGTTGCTCATCACGGTGGCTACCAGGGTGTCGTCCTTGAGCCGCCCCTGCTCCTTGAGGGCGGTGGCCATGATCGCCATGATCTGGTCCCCGTCCACCACGGCGCCGGTGTGGTCCACCGCCAGGCAGCGGTCGGCGTCGCCGTCGTGCGCGATCCCCAGGTCGGCGCCGTGCGCCAGCACGGCCTCCTGCAGGTTGCCCAAATGGGTGGAGCCGTAGCCGTCGTTGATGTTGAGGCCGTCCGGGTCGGCGCCGATTACCACGATCTGCGCGCCCGCGGTGGCGAAGACCTGCGGGGAACAGCCGCTGGCCGCGCCGTGGGCGCAGTCGAGGACCACCTTGAGCCCGTCCAGGCGGTTCGGCAGGCTCTGCAGCAAATGGACGAGGTAGCGGTCTTCGGCGTCGGCGAAACGGCGGACGCGGCCCACCTCCCCGCCCAGCGGGCGCGGCGGCTCGAACGCCATCTGTGCCACGATGGCGTCCTCGAGCGCGTCGTCGAGCTTGTGCCCGCCGCGGGCCAGGAACTTGATCCCGTTGTCCGGGGCCGGGTTGTGGGAGGCGGAAATCATCACGCCGAAGTCCGCGCCGAGGTCGGCCACCAGGAACGCGGCCGCCGGCGTCGGCAGCGTGCCGGCGTCGTACACGTCCACGCCCGCCGAGGCGAGGCCCGCCTCGATGGCGGCGGAAATGAAGTCCCCGCTGATGCGCGGATCCCTGGCCACCACGGCCACGGGCCGCCGGCCCTCGGAAACCCGGTGGCCCAGCACGACGGCGGCCGCTTGGGCAAGCCGCAGCGTCAGCTCGGGCGTGAGCAGTTCGTTCGCTTTTCCACGGACGCCATCCGTGCCAAATAGTCGTGCCATCACCATCCATCATAGGAGCCCACCGGGACCAAACGTGCAGGCCCGGTGCGTCCACCTCCTGAAAACCGTCGACGGGGACCACGTGGAGGCCTTCCGGAGCCGGCCCGTCCGAACCTGTCACGGGGCGGGGGCGGTGAGAACGAACCCCCCTGCGGCGTGGGGCTTTGGGCGCAGGCCGGCGTGCCTCGCGGCAGAACCGGGGACAGGCACCGCCGTCCCCGGGTGCCCGCCGGAGCGGCGGGGTCGCCTGTCGGAGGTCACAGATTTTGGGGCCAAACCTGGTGGTTTCAGGAAGCAGGCCCCCTGGCGCCCGGCTCCGGCGCCGGCTGCGGCACCGGTTGCGGCGGGCCGCTTCAGCCCGGCTGCGCCTGCGGCGTTTCCTTCTGGCGGGAAGCTGCCTCCGGGAAGCCGCCGCCCGCCCGCCCGGTGTCACGGGTGGATTCGCGGTTCTCCCCGTGGCCGGGCCGGCCCGGGGCCAGCACCGGGAAGTCGGTTCCGCCCCGCTCCCCCTCCTCGAACACCCGGGAGGCGGGGCCAACGATCAGCGGATCCGGCGGGTGGACCACCCGCCGGTTCTTGTCCGGGTAGTCCAGGAGGTTCAGCACGTGGCGCATGGCCTCCAGCCGGGCGCGCTTTTTGTCGTTGGACTTCACCACTGTCCAGGGCGCGTCGGCCGTGTCGGTGTAGAAAAACATCGCCTCCTTGGCCTGGGTGTATTCGTCCCACTTGTCCAGCGAGGCCAGGTCCGTGGGGGACAGCTTCCACTGCCGCACGGGATCCGTCTCGCGGTTGGCGAAGCGGGCCAGCTGCTCGCGCCGGCCCACCGAGAACCAGAACTTGACCAGCGTCATCCCGGAATTGACCAGCATCCGCTCCAGCTCCGGCGCCTCTCGCATGAACTCCAGCAGCTGCCGCGCGTCGCAGTAGCCCATCACGCGTTCCACGCCGGCGCGGTTGTACCAGGAACGGTCGAACATCACGATCTCCCCGCCGCTGGGCAGGTGCTGGATGTAGCGCTGGAAGTACCACTGGGTGCGCTCGATGTCGGTGGGCTTCTCCAGCGCCACGATCCGGGCACCGCGCGGGTTCAGGTGCTCCATGAACCGCTTGATTGCCCCGCCCTTGCCGGCGGCGTCGCGGCCCTCGAAGATGATGAGGACCTTCTGGCCGGTTTCCTTCACCCACAGTTGCGCCTTGAGCAGTTCGATCTGCAGCGCCCGCTTCTGCCGCTCGTACGCGCGGTTGGTCAGCTTGGTCTCGTAGGGGTAGTCGTGGCGCCAGGCGTCGGGGTCCGCGACCGGGATGGCGCGGTGCGCCCGCTGCTCGAGCTCCTGGAGCTCATCCACCTCGCCGACATAGTCCACGGACACGGAACGGCGTTCCCCCGCGGGCGGCTCCAGGTGCTCGGGGGCCTCCACTGTGGCCTTGTCCAGCACCCCGTCGGTTTCGTCGGGCATCTCGGGTCCCCTCTCCTCGAACCTGGGGCCTCCTCGAACTGTACGCCCAGGACGGGGGGTCCAACCAGTGGCCTGCCGGCCGTCCGGGTGCGCTGCTCAGGCAGGTGGGGCGGGCAGGTCCCGGGCGTGGTCGCGGGCGAAGTCGTAGTACTCGCGCAGCGCCAGTTGCGCCGCCGCCTCCTCGTCGACCACGACGGTTGCCTCCGGGTGCAGCTGCAGGGCGGTGGCAGGGCAGTAGGCTCCCAGCGGCCCCTCGGCCAGGGTGGCCACGGCCTGCGCCTTGGCGGCACCGGTGGCCACCAGCACCAGGCGCCGGGCGCGCAGGATGGTGCCGATGCCCTGGGTCAGGCAGTGGACGGGCACCGCCTCCGGATCACCGCCGAAGAAGCGCGCGTTGTCGCGGCGGGTGCCCGGTGCCAGGGTTTTCACGCGCGTGGCGCTTCCCAGCGAGGAACCGGGCTCGTTGAAGCCGATATGGCCGTTGGCCCCGACCCCGAGCAGTTGGATGTCCACTCCCCCGGCGGCGGTGATGGCCTGCTCGTAGGCGGCACAGGCGGCCTCAAGGTCCCTGGCGGAACCGTCCGGAACGTGGACTCGCCCGGGGTCCAGTCCGAGGCGCCGGGTGACCTCCCGGTCGACGACCGCGTGGTAGCTCTGGGGATGTTCCGGCCCCAAGCCCACGTACTCGTCCAGGGCGAACGCGGTGGTGCGGGAGACGTCCAGGCCCCGGGCAACCAGGGCGGCCAGCTCGCGGTAGGTGGCCAGCGGGCTGGAGCCCGTGGCGACGCCAACCACCGGTCGGGGCCGGGCGGCGATGGTCCGGGCAATGATTCCGGCGGCGTGGCGGCCGGCCGCGTCGGCGTCGGGCAGGACGATGATCTCCATGCGGACAGCATAGGGAAAGCCGGCCCACCGGGATTCCCCGGGAACCTGTTCCGGAAGCGCGGGTTTGGGCCGGGAACGCCCGAAGGCCCCGCAACTTTCGCTGCGGGGCCTTCGGTAAGGCGGTTTGGGCGCATGGACAACCAGGCGCGGCAAACCGCCGCGATCCCGGAGGGAATCGCGCCAGCGAATCCCTCCGGGCAAGCGGTTTTAGCGCTTGGAGTACTGCGGAGCCTTACGGGCCTTCTTGAGACCGGCCTTCTTGCGCTCGATGACGCGGGCGTCGCGAGTCAGGAAGCCGGCCTTCTTCAGCGCCGGGCGGTTGTTCTCGCGGTCGATTTCGTTCAGGGAACGGGCAACGCCCAGGCGCAGCGCGCCGGCCTGGCCGGAGGGGCCACCACCCTGGATGCGGGCGATGACGTCGTACGCGCCGTCGAGCTCAAGGAGCTTGAACGGCTCGTTGACTTCCTGCTGGTGCAGCTTGTTCGGGAAGTAGTCCTCCAGCGTGCGGCCGTTGACGGTCCAGTTGCCGGAACCCGGAACAACGCGGACGCGGGCGACGGCTTCCTTGCGGCGGCCGACGGCGGAACCGGCGACGGTCAGGGCCGGGCGCTCCTTGACGACGGTCTCGCCGGCCGGTGCGGACTCGGAGGTGTAGGCGGCCGGAGCCGCACCCTCGAATTCATTCAGCTCTTCAGTGTTCTGAGCCACGATAATCTCCTAAAAGTCTTTTTTCTCGGGGCCCAGCGCTACTGCGCGACCTGGGTGATCTCGAAGGTCTTCGGCTGCTGCGCAGCGTGCGGGTGCTCGGCACCGCGGTAGACCTTGAGCTTGGCCAGCTGCTTGGCAGCGATGGAGTTCTTGGGAAGCATGCCCTTGACGGCCTTCTCGACAGCCAGGACCGGGTTCTTCTCAAGGAGTTCCGCGTAGTTCACGGACTTGAGGCCGCCCGGGTAACCGGAGTGGCGGTAGGCGCGCTTCTGCAGGAGCTTGGCGCCGGTGAGGGCCACCTTCTCGGCGTTGATGATGATGACGAAATCGCCCTGGTCCATGTGGGGGGCGAAAGTCGGCTTGTGCTTGCCGCGCAGCAGGGTTGCGGTCTGGCTGGCGAGGCGGCCCAGAACGACGTCGGTGGCGTCAATGATCAGCCACTGACGGTCGGCGTCCTCAGGCTTCGGAGAGTACGTACGCACGGTAATTGCCTTCGTTTATTGGTTACTGGTCAAGCGCTTCCGCCGGGGGCAGCGGTGAGATCCACTCCCGGAAGGGCGCCGTGTTATCGATGCGCTGTACCAGTTCGTCAGGTGAGGGCTGATCTAACCGGCCGCCCAGAGGTGCCTGCAATCCCCACAGACCAGAGGTCCTGCAACTGGACCCGCACGCGGAGAAGGTTGTGTCAGGCAAAGGACATGCACAACAACCACCCACTTTAGCGGATTAAGGCACCGGGCTCCAAAAGCACCCGCAACCGCCCCCACCCCCACTCGGACCGGCCACCGATTCCGCGGAGGCCGACCGCCGGGCTACCCCATCGGGGGCCTTCCGGAGCTTCGCCGCCCCCTTCGCCTACTCCTTTAGCTGGGGCAGCCTGCGTACCCGGACCACCCGGCCCCTCCAGCTCAAGGCACCCAAACAGGTGGCGGACACCCCCGCCAGGGGACTTTCCCCGCCGCGATGGGGGAACTTTTGGGAGTTTGGCAAGAATAATTTGCGTCCATTGGTGCCATTTCTCCTTCGGATTCCATCAGGCCGCGATCGCTGGAATAACGGGGCTTGCGGGCAATGCAAACGCATATGTTGAAAAGTCAACTACGAAACCGGTTGAACGAATACCTTTGAGCCACCGAATCCGTCGACATCGGTACGCCCCACCCCCAGGCATGGCCACCCGGGCAGCGGCCTCACATGTCCGAACCGGAGGGATGCGGGGCGTCCACCGCGCCGCCTGACGCCTACCACGCGCGGGGAGCGCGGCCAAATCGGGCTGCCCTATTACCGGCGCCTTCGAGGATGGTTAGCAGCGCTACGGAATCCGCTTTACAAAATTTCACTGTAAAATGAAGGCATTCGTTGAAGCTTGAATTGGCGCGGTTTTTTTCACAAAACCCGCCTCCCACCTGCGGATCCCTGAGGCCAGGCCGGCAGAAAAATTCATTGGAACGGGACTAGGCAAGTCGAATTTCCCTGCTTAGAGTTTCCCCCAGATGTCAGTGGTCGGGGGGCCACGAAGGGGCAGCCGGAAACGGCAAGGCATCTACTGGGGGCAAGACAAGCTAGATAATTGAATCCAGGGCACCCTCAAACCTCTCCTCAGCACCAAGGCTGGCTGTGGCACCGGGCCACAGCCATTTGAGAAAGATTTGGGGTATTTCCATGAACATCATCGCCGCACACATCATGACCACCATGCACGTCCTCGGCGCCAAGCTAAAGCGCGAGGAGAAGGGCGCCACCGCCGTCGAGTACGGCATCATGGTCGCGCTGATCGCCGCCGTGATCATCACCGTCGTGGGCCTCATCGGCGGCAACCTGAGGGACGCCTTCACCACCGTCAACAGCCAGCTTCCGTAAGGTCGCGGTCCAAGGTAGTGGGGGCGGCGCCGTTCGTGCCGCCCCCACTACCCACCACTCCACATGTCGACGGGTAGCTGGGGGGCTCTCATGCGGCACGGCAAACTCGGCGGATACGCGCGTTTCTTGGGGGAACGCGGTGCCTCCGCCGTGGAAATGGCACTACTTCTGCCGATCCTGGTCACGCTGGTTTTCGGCATCATCGAATTCGGGTATGCCTTCAACCAGCAAATCTCGCTGAGCCAGGCCGCACGTGAAGGCGCCCGCTACTACGCGATCCACTCAGGGAGCAGCACCTACTCCGCCACCCAACTCACGCAGACGGCACAGGCGGCCGCGCCGATGGCCACCGGGCTCTCCGCGACCGCGTCCGCCACCTGCACTCCGGGCGCGCTGGTGACGGTCACGACGCAGCGCAGTTACGCGTCACTGACCGGCTGGTTCGACTTCCTGGGACCGGCCATCACGCTTAGCGGCAAGGCGGCCATGCGATGCGGCGGCTAGTCACGCGCCGGCCCCGGGCCGGCCACGCACGGGGCCGTTCCACCGGGCACCACCCGGAACGGGGCGCGACGGCGGTCATCGTCGCCGTCATGATGACGATGCTCCTGGGCTTCGCCGCCATTTCCGTCGATGTGGGGCGGATCTACTGGGAAAAGGCACAGCTGCAGAATGGGGCGGACACCGCGGCGCTCTCCATCGCCAACGCGTGCGCCAAGAGCCCCACCGATCCCGGTTGCACCGATTACCAGAACAAGGCCCAGGTCCTGGCCAACGCCAGCGCCAACGACGGCCTCACCCAAGTCCCGCCCGTGACACTGGACCTGGCGGCCGGCAGGGTCACCACCGTCACCCGGGCCGCCGAAAGCAGTGGACCGGCGTTTGGCAGGCTCTCCGTCTTCTTTGCCCAGGTCCTGGACCCGGCCTACGCGGACGGAGTCCCGGTCAGCGCCACTGCCAGCGCCTCTTGGGGGGCGCCGAAGCGGGTGATCTCGAAGTTCCCGCTGGCCTTCTCCCGCTGCGAGATGGATGCCTCGCCCACCACCGACGGGACCCTGCAGTTCATCATGAGCCACGGTGTGAAGGACCCGGTCCGGGAGGATAAATGCCACGACACGGGTTCCGGCCTGGAAATTCCGGGCGGCTTCGGATGGCTGCCGCCCAACCCGACCGGCTCCTGCAACGTCGACACCACCGCCGGCACCTGGATCGTCGCCAAGGGAGGCAATGCCTGGGAAACCAACTGCAGCGCCCGGATGGCGGAGTGGAAGGCCACCCTCGAATCGGGCGGACGGGTGGTGGCCCTGCTGCCGGTCTTCGACGCCACGGACAAGAAGAACTACAGGATCTGGGCTCACGCCGCCTTCGAGATCCGCGGGTGGTACTTCACCGCCGGGGGAGGCCCCAGCTATATGACCACCGATGCTGCAGAGACCTTCCGGTACAGTCGCCGCGAGCAGAGCGACATGGGCTTCGTCGGACGCTTCGTCCGGTACGTCTTTACGGATGACGAGGCCTTTGCGGCCACCACAGGCAGTGCCCCGTCCACGACCGGGGCCAACATCGTCACCTTAAGCAGGTGACCCGTTGCGGGGGCGCATCTTGGGGGCGTGCCCCCGCAACCACATTCGTTGTGGCGCACCAGGCCGGCAAGGCCTGGTGTGCCACAACAAGGCAATGAATCACGGCTCAACTCTGGGGGAAACAGATGAAAACACGGCTGCTTGGGGGCACAGCAGCGCTGGTCTTGGCCATCGTCGGCGCCGTCCTGCTTTTCAACTACGTCAGCGCCGCTGACGCGCGCGCCCAGAAGGACCTGGAGCCGGTCACGGTCCTGGTCGCATCCAGGGACATCCCGGCCGGTACCCCGGTGGAGGAGCTGGCCTCCTCGCTGGAGACCCGGTCGATCCCCGGGGCCGCCATCGCACCGGGGGCGCTCAGCTCCCTGGCGGATATCACGGACAAGGTCGTGGCCTCGGAGATCCTCGCGGGCGAGCAGCTTCTAGACGCCAAGCTGGTCGCTGAATCCGCCCTGCTCACCCCCGGAGCGGTCCAGGTGCCGGCCGGCCTGCAGGAGGTGACCATCCTCCTGGAACCTGAGCGCGTGGCCGGCGGCAACCTCAAGGCCGGGGACAAGGTGGGCGTCTTCACCAACTTCAGCGTCAAGGAAAAGGGCTCCGAGGACGCGGAGGAGGTCAAACTCTCCAAGCACCTCTACGACGGGGTCCTGGTCACCGCGATCCAGATCGCCCCCAGCGAGCAGACTGCCACCCCGGAAGGCACCACCGCCCTGCCCTCGGGTTCGGCCTACGTCACCCTGGGCGTCGATTCGGTCCAGGCCACCAAGATCGTCCACACGCAGATCTACGGCGAACTGTGGCTGTCCAAGCAGAACGACGACACCAACCCGGGCAACCGCTCGGTCATCGACGTGAACGAGGTACTGAAGTGAGCCGTTTCCTTCTCCTGACCGACGCCCCGGACTTCGAACGCCGCCTGCGCGCCGCAGTGAACGACGCGATGCCCGGCACCATCCACCGCATTCCCGCCGAGGCCGTCAACCTCACCCCGCGGGACCTGCTCACGCGCAGCATCGGCGAGCCGACCGACGTCGTGCTCTTCGGTCCGGATGTCGACCGCCAGGCCGCCTTCCGCCTGGCCCTGGAACTGGACCTGCAGCATTCGGACCTTTCGGTGGTCCTCGCCGGCACCCCGGCGCCGGAGGAACTGGTTGCCGCGATGCGCGCCGGCATCCGCGACATCGCGGATCCGGCTGCGGATCCGGCCGAGCTGCGCCTGCTCCTGGAACGCGCCTGCCTTGCCACGGAGTCCCGCCGCCGCCAGGGCGGAGACGGCAGTTCCGGGGACCGGAGCCAGGGCCGCGTCATTGCGGTCATGTCGCCCAAGGGCGGGGTGGGCAAAACCACCGTCGCCACCAACCTGGCCGTGGGATTGGGCAGGACGGCCCCGATGGGCGTGGTGATCGTCGACCTGGACCTGCAGTTCGGGGACGTCGCCAGCGCCCTGAACGTGAATCCGGAGCACACCATCACGGATGCTGTGTTCGGGGCAGCAGCCCAGGACTCCATGGTGCTCAAGGCCTTCCTCACCGTTGACGAGACCGGGGTCTACGCGCTGTGCGGACCCAAGAATCCGGCGGACGCTGACCTGATCACCGCCGAACAGGTAGCCGTGCTGATCAACCAGCTGGCCGCCGAGTTCCAGTACGTGGTGCTGGACACCGCGCCGGGCCTCGGCGAGCACCTGCTGGCCGTGCTGGAACAGGCCACCGACGCGGTCTGGGTGATTGGCATGGACGTGCCCAGCATCCGCGGCCTGAACTCCGGGCTCAGCGTGCTCAAGGAACTGCAGCTGATCCCGCAGGGCCGGCACGTGGTGCTCAACTTCGCGGACCGGCGCACCGGCCTGTCCGTCCAGGACGTGGAAACCTCGATCGGAATTCCGGTGGACACCGTGGTTCCGCACTCCCGTGCGGTGCCGCTGAGCACCAACAAGGGCGTGCCCCTGCTGACCGAGCCGATGCGGGAAGGTGCCTGGCGCAGCCTGGACAAGCTGGCCAGGCGGTTCGACCCCAGCATGAAGACCGAGCGCAAGCTCCACCGACGGGAGGTTGTCAAGTGAACCTGGCCGAACGCCTGAACCAGTTACGCGAGGAACGCGAGGCCCGCGAGGGCCTGGCTACCGGAGGCCCACGCGCCGGCGCGCCGGGCCCTGCAGTTCCGGAGCTGGCAGTTCCGGAACCGATAGTTCCGGAACCGGCGGTTCCGGAGGCGGCCGCGCTTCCGTTCCAGCCCGCGTTCCCGGTCCAGCCTGTTTTCGCGCAGTCCGCGTTCCCGGTCCAGCCTGTTCCCGCCGGGGTGGAGGCCGCGCCCGCCGCAGTTCCGGGTTCCTCCTGGGATGCCGGGGAAGCGGGCGGTCCGGCCCCGGCCGCCCCCCAGGAGCTGCGCGGTTTGGCCGCCAAGCTCGCCTCCCGCGGAGCGGCAAGCCAGCCGGTGCCGCCCCAGGAGAAGGTGGATGCCCTCGGCGGGCTCAAGGCCCGGGCCGGCGAGGCGCTGTATGGCAGGCTCGGTTCGCGCCTTACGGACACCTCCCTGACCGAGGAGGCGGTGCGCCAGCTCGCCCGCGACGAACTCAGCGAGGTGATCGACCAGGAGCAGGTGCCGCTCTCCCCCGAGGAGCGGCGGCGGCTGATCCGCGAAATCGCCGACGAGGTCCTGGGGCTGGGGCCGATCCAGCGCCTGCTGGACGATGAAGACATCACCGAGATCATGGTGAACGGGGCAGACCGGATCTATGTGGAGCGCGGCGGCCAGCTGACCCTCTCCGAAGCGACCTTCAGCTCGGAGGAGCAGCTGCGCCGGGTAATCGAACGCATCGTCTCCCGGGTAGGCCGGCGCATCGACGAATCGTCCCCGCTGGTGGATGCCCGGCTCGAGGACGGCAGCCGCGTCAACGCGATCATCCCGCCGCTGGCTGTCAGCGGGGCCACGCTGACCATCCGCAAATTCAGCAAGAGCCCCTACACCGTGCGCAACCTGATCGACTTCGGCACCCTGAGCCCGGACATGGCGCACCTGCTCGACGCCTGCGTCAAGGCCCGCCTGAACATCATCGTTGCCGGCGGCACCGGCACGGGCAAGACGACCCTGCTGAACGTGCTCTCCGGGTTCATTCCCAGCGACGAGCGCATCATCACGATCGAGGATGCCGTGGAGCTCCAACTCCAGCAGGAGCACGTGGTGCGGCTGGAGAGCCGCCCGGCAAACATCGAGGGCAAGGGCGCCGTGACTATTCGGGAGCTGGTGCGCAACTCGCTGCGCATGCGCCCGGACCGGATCGTGGTCGGGGAGGTCCGGGGCGGCGAGACCCTGGACATGCTGCAGGCCATGAACACCGGACACGACGGCTCCATTTCCACCGTCCACGCCAACACACCGCGCGACGCGATCGCCCGCCTCGAGACGCTGGTGCTGATGGCCGGCATGGACCTTCCGCTGCGGGCGGTCCGCGAACAGATCGCCTCGGCCGTTGACCTGATCGTCCAGCTCACCCGCCTGCGCGACGGAACCCGCCGCGTCACCCACATCACGGAGGTCCAGGGCATGGAAGGGGACATCGTCACCCTGCAGGACGCATTCCTCTTCGACTATTCGGCGGGGATCGATCCCAACGGCCGGTTCCTCGGCCGGCCGCAGGCGACCGGCGTCCGCCCCCGGTTCCTGGACCGCTTCCAGGACATGGGCATCGTCCTGCCGCCGGGCGTATTTGGGAACCCCCGGACCCCCGCGGCGACAGGCAGGCGGTAGCCATGGAACTGGTGCCCATCGTTGGCGGGATCACCGCGTGCCTCGCCGCAGCAATAGTCCTGCTGTTCACGGTCTACCGGCCGGCCAGCGCGGAGATCGACCGCGAGCGGCGCAGCTGGCTGGTCAGTACGTCCACGTTCACCAGCGCCGCCCGGCCGGCATCCCTGCTCGCCCGCTTCAGCGGGGCCGCCGTGGGGGCTGCCGAACGCACCATTGGGACCACCGGACGCGGCCTGTTCCGCCAGGAGGCGCTGCGGGGGGCCGGGCTCAAGCTCTCCCCCGCGGAGTTCATGGTGCTGCTGGCCGCCGGGGCCGTGGTCGCCGGACTCCTCGGCACCGCGCTGGCCGGACCGGGGCTTGGCGTGTTGCTGGCCCTGCTGGTGCCGTTTGCGGGGTGGGGAGTGCTGGTTTTGCTGCGGGAGCGGCGGCGGACCCAGTTCGACAACCAGCTGCCGGACCTGATCATGACGCTCACGGGCAGCCTCCGCGCAGGGCACTCCGTCATGCGCGCCCTTGACTCCGCCGCCCAGGAATTCGATGCGCCCATGGGCGAGGAGCTGGCCCGGGTGGTCAACGAGATCCGCATGGGGCGCAATCCCGAGGCGACCCTGATCGACACCGCGCGCCGCATGGACTCGGAGGACTTCTCCTGGATCGGGGAAGCGATCCAGATCAACCGCGAGGTCGGCGGCGACCTGGCCGAGGTGCTGGACCAGGTGGGCGGCACCATCCGCGAACGCGCCCAGATCAAGGGCCAGGTGCGGGCGCTGTCCGCGGAAGGCAAGATCTCCGCCTACATCCTGATCGCGCTGCCCTTTGGCATCAGTGGCGTCCTGTTCGTCATGAACCCCGGCTACCTCAGCACCCTGTTCTCCCACCCGCTGGGGTTCGGGATGCTCGCCGTCGGCGGCATCATGCTCGTCATCGGCTCCTTCTGGATGAGCCGCATGATCAAGATCAAGTTCTAGGGGGGAACCATGGGAATCGGAATCATGGGCTGGCTGGGGATCGCCCTGCTGGTGCTGCCGCTGGCCTTCCTCACGTGGGGACTGGTGGCGGTGGACCGGAACCAGTTTGTGCTGATCCGGCGCAACCTCTCCCGCATCGGTGCAGAGAGCACAGAGCACCAGGTCCTCGCGGAGGCGGAGTTCGCCGCCATTGCCCGGCGGATCACCCCGGGAACCTACGCGGCCAAGTTGGACCGGCTGCTGGCCATGGCCGGACGCCCGGCCGCGTGGCCGCTGGACCGTGTCCTGATTCTCAAGCCGGTACTGGCCGTGGCGGGGGCCGCACCGGGGCTGCTGCTCATGGCCAAGGGGATCGACTCCACGTCCTTCCTGCTGTTCCTGTTGCTGACGTCCTTCGGATATTTCCTGCCGGACCTGCTGGTCTACAACGTGGGCATCAAGCGCCAGGAAGCCATCCAGTTGGAGTTGCCCAACATGCTCGACCAGCTGCTGATATCGGTGGAGGCCGGCTTGGGGTTCGAGGCGGCCATGGCCCGCGTGGCGGCCGGAAGTTCGGGACCCATGGCCGAGGAGATGGGCAGGACGCTGCAGGAGATCCAGGTGGGACGGTCCCGCGGCGAGGCGTACCAGGCAATGGCCGACCGCTCCTCCGTGCAGGACCTCAAGGCCTTCATCCGGGCCGTGGTCCAGGCGGACCGCTACGGCATCGGCATCACCCGGGTGCTCCGGACCCAGGCCGGGCAGATGCGCATCAAGCGGCGCCAGCGCGCCGAAGAGAAGGCCATGCAGCTTCCCGTGAAGATCCTCTTCCCGCTGCTGTTCTTCATCTTCCCCACGCTGTTCATCGTGATCATGGGCCCGGCCGCGATCAACATGATGAAGAGCGGCATGTTTGGCTGACCGGCGGAACCTGCGGCGTCAACGCGCGTCGACGTCGTGCGCCGCGCGCCGTGCCCGGGTCTGTTCGGCCCGGGCCGCCAGCTCCGCGGTCCCCGGGTAGGCCACCTCCTCCAGCACCAGCGGGTGCGGGGCGGCCAACCGGGTCTTCGAGTCGCGGACCTTCTCCACCAGCCTCCCGGCCAGCCACCCCCGCGGCTCCCGGCCGTCGCCAACCATCAGGGCGGCCCCGACCAGGGCCCGGACCATGTTGTGGCAGAACGCATCCGCCCGCAGGTGGGCCACCAGGACCCCGTCCTCCCCGCGGGCAAAGCGGAACTCCTCCAGGGTGCGGATCGTCGTCGCCCCCTCGCGGGGCTTGCAGAAGGAGTGGAAGTCATGGCGCCCGGCCACCGTGGCCGCCTCCGCGTTCATGAGGTCCGCATCCAGGGACTGCCCGTGCCACAGCGTCGTGGCACGGGTCAGCGGGTCCCACCGTTCGGGCCCGTCGGCGATCCGGTAGGAATACCGGCGCCACAAGGCGGAAAAACGCGCGTCGAACCCCGGTGCCGCCAGTGCCGCCGAATGCACGAACACCGCGCCCTCCAGCCGGGAGAGCACTCCCCGGACCCGGCGCACCAGCGCCCGGGCCGGTTCGATCGCCTGGCCGCGCGGCAGTGCCTCCCACTCCCCCGGCGTCAGGTCAAAGTGCACCACCTGTCCGCGGGCGTGGACGCCGGCGTCGGTCCGTCCGGCCACCACGGTCCGCACGGGCCGGCGCACCAGCAGCGCCAGGGCCGCCTCCAGCGCCCCCTGGACGGTGGGCAGCCCGGGCTGGGTGGCCCACCCGTTAAACGCCGCACCGTCGTACGCCAACTCCATCCGGACCCGCACCGTCGCGGGTTCGGAGGCCCCGGCGTCGGACACGGCTGCACCCAGGGGATTGACATCAGGCAGGGAATCAAGCATGGCATCCAGTTTAGGCGCCGGCGTGTCCGGCCGGGCGCAGCGCGGTCGGACACCGGCAATGCCAGGCACCGGCAATGTCAGGCAGCCGGCAATCTCAGGTACCCGGGTGTCCGGTCCGGAGCCTGCCCCGGGCTCACCTGCCGTCGAAGGCCGCCTGCAGGGCCGCGAGGTCCAGCTTGCGCATGGGCATCAGGGCGTCCCAGGCGCGCTTTACCGCGGCGGGATCCGAATCGGTGAAAAACGCGCTGATCTGCCGCGGGACCACCTGCCAGGAGAGTCCGTACCGGTCCTTGAGCCACCCGCACTGGCTCTCCTGCCCGCCGTCGGCCGTCAGGGCCTCCCAGTAGCGGTCGATTTCCGCCTGGTCCTCGCAGTAGAGCTGGATGGACACGGCCTCGCTGAACGTGAACCCGGGCCCACCGTTCAGGGCCGTGTAGCGGCGCCCGGCGAGTTCGAACTCCACCGTGAGCACCGTTCCGGCGGGCAGGTGCTGGCCCTCGATGTAGTACGAGGTTTCCACGATCCGCGAGTTCGGGATCAGGCCGACGTAGAACCGCGCGGCCTCCTCCGCCTCGGTTGCGAACCACAGGCAGGGGGCGGTCTTGTCCTTGGGCGTTTCCATGGGGCACTCCTGACGGGCCTTGCGTTGTGCTCCACCATAGGCCCCGGCCGCGTCCGCGGGTACCCCGGGCCCGGGAGTACCCGCGCCCGGGCCCCAGCGTCGCGTCCAGTTCCGTCCCGTCCCGTCCCGTCCCGTCCCGTCCCGTCCCATCCCGTCCCGTCCCGTCCTATGAAACAGGAAGGCTTAAGGCAGGAAGGCCCGCCGCGTGAGCGGCGGGCCTTCCTGTATGCGATGCCGGAAGGGCTGAGGCCTAGGCCTGGTCCTTCTTCTCGGTCTCGGCCTCGGCGGCCTCAACCTCGGTGGCCTCGACCTCGGCGGTCTCGGTCGCCTCGGTCTCCTCGACCGCCGGCTCCTCGGCCGGGGCGGCCTTGGAGGCAGCCTGCTCGGCTTCCTTCACAACGGCCTGCTTCGGGGAGACGGGCTCCAGCACCAGTTCGATGACGGCCATGGGGGCGTTGTCGCCCTTGCGGTTGCCGATCTTGGTGATGCGGGTGTAGCCGCCGTCGCGCTCGGCCATCGCCGGGGCGATGTTCTCGAACAGCTCGTGGACGATGCCCTTGTTGGTGCGGGAACGCGAGGCGATCACGGACTGCACGCGGCGGCGGGACGCGAGGTCACCGCGCTTGGCGAAGGTGATCAGGCGCTCGGCGAACGGGCGAAGGCGCTTGGCCTTGGTCTCCGTGGTGGTGATCCGCTTGTGCTCGAACAGCTGGGCCGACAGGTTGGCCAGCATCAGGCGCTGGTGGGCAGGGCTGCCTCCGAGGCGCGGACCCTTGGTGGGGGTAGGCATTGGTTTTTCTCCTCAAATGGTGCCCTCCGGACCGCCCCGCAAGGGAGCGGGTCCGTGGGCAAAGTTTTAGTCCTTGAATCGGCCCTTAGGCCTCTTCGTCACCGTAAGCGGCGTCGTCCTCTTCGATGGCGGCAGCGCGCGCGGCAAGGTCAAACCCTGGAGGGGAATCCTTCAGGGACAGACCCAGTTCGATCAGCTTCGCCTTGACCTCGTCGATGGACTTGGCACCGAAGTTGCGGATGTCCATCAGGTCGGCCTCGGAGCGGGCAACGAGCTCACCCACGGTGTGGATGCCCTCACGCTTGAGGCAGTTGTAGGAGCGGACGGTCAGTTCCAGGTCCTCGATCGGCAGGGCCATGTCGGCGGCAAGGGCGGCGTCCGTCGGGGACGGGCCGATCTCGATGCCTTCAGCGGCCGTGTTCAGCTCGCGGGCCAGACCGAACAGCTCGACCAGGGTCGTGCCGGCGGACGCAACGGCGTCGCGCGGCGCGATCGAGTCCTTGGTCTCGACGTCGACGATCAGCTTGTCGAAGTCGGTGCGCTGCTCGACGCGGGTGGCCTCCACGCGGAAGGTCACCTTCAGAACCGGAGAGTAGATGGAGTCAACCGGAATACGGCCGATCTCCTGGTCCGCGCTCTTGTTCTGCGAAGCCGAAACGTACCCGCGGCCGCGCTCGATGGTCAGTTCCATGTCGAACTTGCCCTTCGCGTTCAGCGTCGCGATGTGCAGGTCCGGGTTGTGGAACTCAACGCCGGCGGGCGGGGTGATGTCCGCGGCCGTGACGACGCCGGGGCCCTGCTTGCGCAGGTAGGCGACGACGGGCTCGTCGTGCTCGGAAGACACCGCCAGGTTCTTGATGTTCAGGATCAGTTCGGTGACGTCTTCCTTCACACCCGAAACCGTGGTGAATTCATGCAGCACGCCATCGATCCGCACGCTGGTCACCGCTGCCCCCGGAATGGAGGACAGCAGGGTGCGGCGGAGCGAGTTGCCAAGGGTGTAGCCGAAGCCCGGCTCCAGCGGTTCGATGATGAACCGGGAGCGGTTGTCGGCGACGACTTCTTCGGTCAGGGTGGGTCGCTGTGCGATAAGCACTTAAGATTTCCTTTCAGCGAGCGTCCGCTATATGACGCAACACATGGGGGTGGAAACGGCGTCTGCCTGCCGGCGAACGTCAGGTGGTCCAGCGGACCGCGGGCGGCGCATGCCGCCGTCGTCCCCGGAAGGACGACGGCGGCACGCACCTTGCGCGGTCAGCTAGACGCGGCGACGCTTCGACGGGCGGCAGCCGTTGTGCGCGCTCGGGGACACGTCCTGGATGGACCCGACCTCGAGGCCAGCGGCCTGCAGCGAGCGAATGGCGGTCTCGCGACCGGAGCCCGGACCCTTCACGAACACGTCGACCTTCTTCAGGCCGTGCTCCTGCGCGCGCTTTGCAGCGGCCTCAGCGGCCATCTGCGCGGCGTACGGGGTGGACTTGCGGGAGCCCTTGAAGCCAACCTCACCGGCGGAAGCCCAGGAGATGACCGCACCGGTCGGGTCCGTGATGGACACGATGGTGTTGTTAAAGGTGCTCTTGATGTGCGCCTGACCAAGCGCGATGTTCTTCTTGTCCTTGCGACGCGGCTTGCGGACCGCTCCACGAGTCTTCGGGGGCATATTTTTACTCCTACGAGAAAATTTAGGCTTAGGGGGCCGCTAGATTTAGCGGGCCTTCTTCTTACCGGCGACGGTGCGCTTCGGGCCCTTGCGGGTACGAGCGTTGGTCTTGGTGCGCTGACCGCGGACCGGCAGGCCCTTGCGGTGGCGGATGCCCTCGTAGGAGCCGATCTCGACCTTGCGGCGGATGTCGGCAGCAACTTCGCGGCGAAGGTCGCCTTCGACCTTGAAGTTGCCCTCGATGTAGTCACGCAGCTGAACCAGCTCAGCGTCGGTGAGGTCCTTGACACGGGTGTCGGGGTTGATCCCGGTCTCGGCGATGGTCTGCTCTGCACGGGTCTTGCCCACGCCGTAGATGTAGGTAAGCGCGATGATCACGCGCTTTTCGCGCGGGATGTCTACGCCAGCGAGACGAGCCATATTGGTTGTCTACTTTCGTTTTGCGGAGGTCTGAAGCAGCCCGTCCCCGTTTCCGGGTCCCCGGCCTCCGTGCCGGGGGTGTGCGTCCCGCGTAGTGGACGCTGAGCTGCCTGTGTTGATAACTACGCGCTAGGTCTTACTTCCCGTGCGGGAAATTAGCCCTGGCGCTGCTTGTGGCGTGGGTTTTCGCAGATCACCATGACCCGACCGTTACGGCGGATCACCTTGCACTTATCGCAGATCGGCTTCACGCTAGGGTTAACCTTCACGGTTTTCTCCTTTGCGGTTGCTGTGTTTGATTGAGCTGACGTAACTACCTTCGCTCCCTGCGCGTGCGCGGGGAGCGGAAGTCTTTACTTGTAGCGGTAGACGATACGGCCGCGGTTAAGGTCGTACGGGCTGAGTTCCACCACTACGCGGTCCTCGGGGAGGATCCGAATGTAGTGCTGACGCATCTTTCCCGAGATAGTTGCAAGCACAACGTGCCCGTTCGGAAGCTCAACGCGGAACATCGCGTTGGGCAGTGCCTCCGACACGGTGCCTTCTACCTCGATGACACCCTCTTTCTTGGCCATATCCTCCGCTAACGTTTGTGCCAGGACGGACGTCCCGACGGTTTTTGTTTCCGGTTCTCCCCTGCCCCCAAGCCCGCAACACCCCGCGGGGAACCCCGTTGGCGTTTTGGGCACAGGCATAGAGACAACCAACGCATAAGCCTACCGGGCTTTGCCCGATTCCGCCAATCGGCCCCGGAGGCGACGCTGTCCCCCGATTCGACGCAATGACGGGACCGAAGCGTCGAATCGGGGGACAGCGTTCCTGTGCATGCCCGGCAGGAGCCGGAGGCTGTGGAAAACGTCCGCGGCGGCGGCCAAAGTCGGCTATCAATGTGCCATGCGCACGCCGTCCCCACTCCCCCAGCAACTCCGCCACCGGCCTTTCACCCTGGCCCGGGCGCGGAGCCTGGGGGTGACGCGTCGCCGGCTGGACGCTTCCGATGTTCGGCGCGTCGTCGGGCCGGTGTTCTTTCACGGGCCGGGGGAACCCGACCTGCGCGCAGTGCTCGAGTGCCTCGTTGGGCTCTATCCCGGCATTTGGGCCTCGCACCTGACGGCCGCACTCCTCCACGAGTTTTGGCTTCCGCCGCGCTTCCGGCGTCCCGGTGACCTTCATATCAGCCGGGCCCGAAAACAACCCCAGGTCAAGCTGTCCGGCCTGGTATGCCACCGCCCGCTGGTGCTGGACGGCGAAGTCTCCACCCTGCAGGGCATCCCCGTATCCACCCCTGCCCGGACGTGGCTCGACCTCGCCGGCACGCTCGAGCACGACGCCCTCGTGGTTTTGGGTGACCAGCTGGTGCGGCTCCCCCGGTGGGGTCGCGAACTGCAGTTCGAGCGGTGGTCGACGCCCGGACAGATGGCCGAACTGCTCACCGCCCATCCCAACGTGCCCGGCACTGCGCGAGCGCGCGCCGCCCTCAAGGATGTCAGGGTGGGTTCGGACTCACCCCCCGAAACGATGCTCCGGCTGGCCCTGGTCCGAAGCGGCCTTCCTGAGCCCGAACTGCAGGTCAGGCTGAACCCGGCCGACAGGAACTCTCCCGAGGCCGACCTCGGCTATCGCAGGTACCGCATCGCCATCCAGTACGACGGCGAGCATCACCGCACGCCCGCCCAGCAGGCCAGCGACAACCGGCGGGACGGTTACTTCGACAGGGCGCGCTGGCGCTACTTCAAGCTTGGGCGGGAGGACCTGCGCACCTCCTTCACCCGCGCGTGCCAGTTGATTCGCGAGGCCATCGTGGAGGCGCAAGGAGACGCTGTCCCCGGATTGAACGCTTAGGTCATCCCTGAGCGTCCAATCCGGGGACAGCGTTGGCCCGCCTCCGGGACACTTCCGGCGGCTACGGCTGGATGGGGGACGGCACGACGCCGAACGGCGCCAGCCCGGCCACGCCGCCGTCGTGCGCGGAGAGCACCCAGATCCCGCCCAGGTGCACAGCCACGGTGTGCTCCCACTGGGACGCGCGCGAACCGTCCGTAGTCACCACGGTCCAGTCGTCCTCCAGCACCCGGGTCTCGATGTTTCCCCGTACCAGCATCGGTTCGATGGCCAGGCACAGGCCCGGCTTCACGCGCGCGCCGCGGTGGCCGGAGCGGTAGTTGAGCACGTCGGGGGCCTGGTGCATCTCGGAGCCGATGCCGTGGCCGACGTAGTCCTCCAGGATGCCCAGCGGCTTGCCCGGAACGGCGGAGACGAAGTCGTCGATCGCCTCTCCAATCTGCCCCACGAAGCGCGCGTTCGCCAGCGCCGCGATACCGCGCCACATGGCCTCCTCGGTGACGTCGCTCAGCCGCTGGTCCTCCGGGTCGGCCTGGCCCACGATGACCGTGCGGGCCGAGTCGGAGTGCCAGCCGTCCACGATCGCGCCGCCGTCGATCTTGAGCACATCCCCGTCCTGCAGCACGTAGCCGGACGGGAAGCCGTGGACCACCTCGTGGTTGACGGACGCGCAGATGGTGGCGGGGAAGCCGTGGTAGCCCTTGAAGTTGCTGGTGGCACCGCGGCGCTCCAGGACGGCCGCGAACACGGCGTCCACCTCCGCCGTCGTGGTGCCGACCGTAGCCGCGGCCACCGCCTCGTCCAGCGCCTCGGCCAGGACCAGCCCGGCCTCCCGCATCTTCAGGATCTGGCTGTTGGTCTTGTACTCGATCTTCGGCTGGCCGAACGCCATGGTGCTTTCCTCCCGGTTGGTCTGGTTCCAATTATCCCGCACGACGGCGGAAGCCCCCGCCCGGCAGGGGGCGGGGGCTTCCGGTGCCGCACGCGGCAGCACGGGCGGGGCGCTAGGCCTTGAGGGCGTCCAGGACGCGGTCGGTGACCTCGTCGATGGGGCCGATGCCGTCCACCTTGCGGACAATCCCGCGGTCCAGGTAGCGGTCCACCACGATCTGGGTCTGCTCGTGGTAGAGGGCCAGGCGGTGGCGGATGACGTCCTCGGTGTCGTCGGCGCGGCCTTCGATCTCGGCGCGCTTGAGCAGGCGGGCCACCAGCTCGTCGTCGTCGGCGGTCAGCTGCAGCACCGCATCCAGGGCCTGACCGTTCCCGGCCAGGATGGAGTCCAACTCGTCGACCTGGGCGGAGGTGCGCGGGTAGCCGTCAAGCAGGAAGCCCTCGGACACGTCCGGCTGGGCCAGGCGGTCGCGGACCATGTTGTTGGTTACCGAGTCGGGTACGAAGTCGCCGTTGTCGATGTACTTCTTCGCCTCGACGCCCAGCGGCGTCTGCTCCTTGACGTTGGCGCGGAAGATGTCCCCGGTGGAGATGGCCACGACGCCAAGCCGCTCGGAGATGCGGGCGGCCTGCGTGCCTTTCCCGGAACCGGGCGGGCCAATGATCAGGAGACGGGTCATCGCAAGAGTCCTTCGTAGTGTCGCTGCTGCATTTGGGCATTGATTTGCTTGACGGTTTCAAGACCCACGCCAACCATGATGAGGATCGAGGTGCCGCCAAAGGGGAAATTCTGGTCGGCGCCGATCTGCACGAAGGCGATCAGCGGGATCAGAGCCACGAAAGCCAGGTAAATGGCTCCGGGGAGAGTGATGCGCGCGAGTACGTACTGGAGGTACTCGGCCGTCGGGCGCCCGGCGCGGATGCCCGGGATGAAGCCGCCGTAGTTCTTCATGTTGTCCGCCACCTCGGTGGGGTTGAAGGTGATGGCGACGTAGAAGTACGTGAAGAAGAGGATCATCAGCGCGTAGATGGCCATGTACAGCGGCGAGGTGCCGGACAGGTGCGTCTGCACCCACAGGGCCCAGTCCGGAAGCGTTCCGTCGGGGCGGATGTTGAACTGCACCAGCATCGCCGGCAGGGCAAGCATCGAGGAGGCGAAGATGACGGGGATGACGCCGGCCATGTTGACCTTCAGCGGAATGTAGGTCGAGGTGCCGCCGACGGTGCGGCGGCCCACCATGCGCTTGGCGTACTGGACGGGGATGCGGCGCTGGGACTGCTCCACGAAGACCACCAGGGCCACCACGACGATGCCGATCAGCATCACCCCGGCAAAGACCCACCAGCCCTGGGTGGAAATGATCTGGCCCATCGAGGCCGGGAAGCCCGAGGCGATGGAGACGAAGATCAGCAGGGACATGCCGTTGCCGACGCCCTTCTCGGTCACCAGCTCGCCCATCCACATGATCAGGCCGGTGCCGGCGGTCAGCGTGATGACCATCAGCAGCACCACCAGCAGCGAATCGTCCGGAACCACCGGCAGGGTGCATCCGGCGAAGAGTGCGCCGGAGCGGGCCAGGGACACCAGCGTCGTGGCCTGCAGCAGCCCCAGCGCAATCGTCAGGTAGCGCGTGTACTGGGTCAGCGTCGCCTGCCCGGCTTGGCCTTCCTTGTGCAGCTCCTCGAAGCGCGGGATCACCACGCGCAGCAGCTGCACGATGATGGAGGCGGTGATGTAGGGCATGATGCCCATGGCGAAGATCGAGACCTGGAGCAGGGCGCCGCCGCTGAAGAGGTTGACGAACTGGTACAACCCGCCGCTCGTGGTGCCGGCCGCAAGGCACTGCTGGACATTGCTGTAATCCACGCCGGGGGCCGGGATGAACACGCCCACCCGGTAGATAGCGATGATGGCCAGCGTGAACAGCAGCTTGCGCCGGAGGTCAGGCGTCCGGAAAACCCGGGCAATGGCGCTGAACAAGCGTCCTCCTGAAAGATTGTTGCCGGACCGCTGTCCGGGATTGACGTCCTGAGTCTACCGGTATCGGGAGGTTCGCCCGTAAACAAACGCACACAAAAGGCTGGATGGCGCGGCGCCGGCCCGGGGCCGTCCCCCGGGGGTTAAACGCCGAAGGGCCGCCGGGTCCGGTTTTCACCGGATCCGGCGGCCCTTCGGGACCAACAAGATCAACGCAAGCTTAGAGCTCGGTCACGCTGCCGCCGGCGGCGGCGATCTTCTCGGCGGCGGACGCGGAGAAGGCGTTGGCCTTCACGTCCACCTTGACGGTGATGTCGCCGGTGCCCAGGACCTTGACGGGCTGGTTCTTGCGAACAGCGCCCTTCGCGACCAGGCCCTCGACGGTGACTTCGCCACCTTCGGGGAACAGCTCCGAGAGCTTGTCCAGGTTCACGACCTGGAACTCGACGCGGAACGGGTTCTTGAAGCCGCGCAGCTTCGGCAGGCGCATGTGCAGCGGCAGCTGGCCGCCGGCAAAGCCAGCCTTGACCTGGTAGCGGGCCTTGGTGCCCTTGGTGCCGCGACCGGCGGTCTTGCCCTTGGAGCCTTCACCGCGACCCACACGGGTCTTTGCGGTCTTGGCGCCCTCGGCCGGACGCAGGTGGTGGACCTTGAGAGCGGTTTCCTTGTTCTCAGCCATGATTACTTCGCCTCCTCAACCTTCACGAGGTGCGGAACCGTGTTGAGCATGCCCACGGTCACGGCGTCGGCGGTACGGACCACAGTGTGGCCGATCCGCTTCAGACCGAGCGATCGCACGGTGTCGCGCTGGTTCTGCTTGCCACCAATGGTGGACTTGATCAGGGTAATTGCCAGCTTCGCGTCGCTGGGGACCAGGTTCTTGGCCACTTGCTACGCACCTGCCTTCGCGTTGTTGATGGTGCGCAGCATCTGGGCCGGCACAACCTCATCCATCGGCAGGCCACGGCGGGCCGCGACGGCCGCCGGCTCTTCCAGCATCTTCAGCGCAGCCACGGTGCCGTGGACGATGTTGATCTGGTTCGAGGTGCCCATGGACTTGGAGAGGACATCGTGGATACCGGCGCACTCGAGCACGGCGCGGACCGGACCACCGGCGATAACGCCGGTACCCGGAGCGGCCGGACGCAGCAGCACGACGCCGGCAGCGGCCTCGCCCTGCACGACGTGCGGGATGGTGGAGCCGACGCGCGGAACGCGGAAGAAGGACTTCTTCGCTTCCTCGACGCCCTTGGCAATGGCGGCCGGAACTTCCTTGGCCTTGCCGTAGCCCACGCCGACGAGGCCGTTGCCGTCGCCCACCACAACAAGTGCGGTGAAGCTGAAGCGGCGGCCGCCCTTGACGACCTTAGCCACGCGGTTGATGTTCACAACGCGCTCAAGGAACTTGTCCTTGTCCTCGTTGCGGCTGTCCTTGGAGTCGCGGCCACGGCCACGGCCCTCGCCACGGCCACGGCCCTCGCCACGGCCACGGCCGTCGCCACGGCCTTCGCCGCGACGTCCGCCAGCGTTGTCGGCGGCGGGAGCAGCGGTCTCCACTGCCTCAGTTGCTTCAGACACCTGAGTTTCCTTCTCGTTAGTAGCTTCGCTCACAGTGCCAGCCCACCTTCACGAGCGCCATCGGCAACCGCGGCCACACGGCCGTGGTACTTGTTGCCGCCGCGGTCGAAGACAACGGCTTCGACGCCGGCAGCCTTGGCGCGCTCGGCAACGAGCTCGCCAACGCGCTTGGCCTTGGCGGTCTTGTCACCCTCGAACGCGCGCAGGTCGGCCTCGAGCGTGGAGGCGTAGGCCACGGTGATGCCCTTGCTGTCATCGACAACCTGGACAAACATGTGGCGAGCGGAGCGGTTGACGACCAGGCGCGGACGCGCCTCGGTGCCAACGATGCGCTTACGGACACGCAGGTGGCGGCGCCCGCGAGAGGCGCTCTTGCTCTTACCCTTGATTCCGAGAGCCATGATTACTTACCAGCCTTTCCGACCTTGCGGCGGATAACTTCGCCCGCGTAGCGAACGCCCTTGCCCTTGTACGGGTCAGGCTTGCGGAGCTTGCGGATGTTGGCGGCAACTTCGCCAACCTGCTGCTTGCTGATGCCGGAAACGGTCAGCTTGTTGGCGCCCTCGACCGAGAAGGTGATGCCTTCCGGAGCGGTGACGTTGACCGGGTGCGAGTAGCCCAGGGCGAACTCGAGGTCCGCACCCTTGGCCTGCACGCGGTAGCCGGTGCCGTGGATTTCCAGGCCCTTGCTGTAGCCCTGGGTCACACCGGTGATCATGTTGTCGATCAGGGTGCGGGTCAGGCCGTGCAGCGAGCGGGCGACGCGGTCGTCCGTCGGGCGGGTCACGGAGAGGGTGCCCTCCTCGAGGGACACGGAGATCGGGCTGGCCACAACGTGGTTCAGCTCGCCCTTCGGGCCCTTCACGGAGACGGTGGCACCGTCGATGTTGACCTCAACGCCGGCGGGAACGGTGATGGGGAGACGTCCAATACGAGACATGTTCTTTTACTCCCTTCCCGTTACCAGACGTAGGCGAGGACTTCCCCACCTACGCCCTTCTTTGCGGCCTGGCGGTCGGTGAGCAGACCGGAGGAGGTGGACAGGATGGCAATGCCGAGGCCCCCGAGGACGTGCGGCAGGTTGGTGGACTTCGCGTAAACGCGCAGGCCCGGCTTGGAGATACGGCGGATGCCGGCGATCGAACGCTCGCGGCTGGGGCCGAACTTCAGGCTGATGGTCAGCTTCTTGCCGACCTCGGCAGCTTCCTCGACGAAGTCACCGATGTAACCTTCGCGCTTCAGGATCTCCGCAAGGCGCACCTTCAGCTTGGACGACGGCATCGAAACGGTGTCGTGGTAGGCCGAGTTGGCGTTGCGCAGACGAGTCAGCATGTCTGCGACAGGATCTGTCATGGTCATTTGGGCTTCTGCCCTTCCTCGTCACGGTTTCCGTCCTGGGACGGACCTGCGACGTAGTTGAACTAGTTGTCTTCGGTCTTGAACGGGAAGCCCAGCGCCTTGAGCAGCGCGCGGCCTTCCGCGTCGGTCTTGGCGGTGGTCACCACGGTGATGTCCATGCCGCGGACGCGGTCGATCGCGTCCTGGTCGATCTCGTGGAACATGGACTGCTCCGTGAGGCCGAAGGTGTAGTTGCCGTTTCCGTCGAACTGCTTGCCGTTCAGGCCGCGGAAGTCGCGGATACGGGGCAGGGCCAGGGTGACCAGGCGGTCCACGAATTCCCACATGCGGTCGCCGCGCAGCGTGGCGTGCGCACCGATCGGCATGCCTTCGCGCAGCTTGAACTGGGCGATGGACTTGCGGGCCTTGGTGACCATCGGCTTCTGGCCGGTGATCGCGGTGAGGTCGCGCACGGCGCCCTCGATCAGCTTGGAGTCCTTGGCGGCCTCGCCGACACCCATGTTCACGACGACCTTCACCAGGCCGGGAACCTGCATGACGTTGGCGTAGTTGAACTCGGACTGCAGGGTCGCGCGGATCTCGGAGGCGTACTTGGCCTTCAGGCGCGGCTGGGTCTTCACAGCTGCTTCAGTCATTAGAGTGCCTTTCCGGAAGCCTTGGCGTAGCGCACGCGCACGGTCTTCTTCACGCCATCCTTCTCGACGGTTTCCTCGCGGAAACCAACGCGGGTCGGCTTCTTGGTCTCCGGGTCCACGATCGCGACGTTGGAAACGTGCATCGGGGCCTCAACGACCTCGATGCCACCGGTGGTGGTACCGCGCTCGGTCTGGCCGGCCTTGGTGTGCTTGGTGACGCGGTTGATGCCCTCAACGAGCACGCGGTTGGTCTCCGGGAACACCTTCAGGACCTTGCCCTGCTTGCCGCGGTCGCCGCCGCGCTCAGCCTTGGCGCCCGTGATGACCTGGACGAGATCGCCCTTCTTGATCTTTGCACCCATGCTTACAGCACCTCCGGAGCCAGGGAAACGATCTTCATGAACTTCTTGTCACGAAGCTCACGCCCCACCGGGCCGAAGATACGAGTACCGCGGGGTTCGCCATCGTTCTTGAGGATGACGGCCGCGTTCTCGTCGAACTTGATGTAGGAGCCGTCCGCACGGCGGCGCTCCTTCTTGGTACGAACGATGACAGCCTTGACGACGTCACCCTTCTTTACGTTGCCGCCAGGGATTGCGTCCTTGACGGTGGCGACGATGACGTCGCCGATGCCTGCGTAGCGACGTCCGGAACCGCCGAGAACACGGATGGTAAGGATCTCCTTAGCACCGGTGTTGTCGGCCACCTTGAGTCGCGACTCCTGCTGAATCACTATTTGCTCCTGTCGTCTCGCCGGTTCTCCCAAGGAGCCTTGCGGAACGGATTTATGGTCCATCCCCAACTGTCGCTTACCCCCACCTCCAAACAGCCGGGCCCAAAAGGGCCGGAACTGCTGGGGAGGCAGGGCCGAGGCGTTAGCCGGAGAGCCGTGCCGTGCGCTGTGCGGGGACGATTCGCCGCCCCCATCCGCACGCTTGCCCTGGATGCAAAGGTGGATAGTCTTCACATGCAGGGCGCACAGATATTCAATATTACGCCAAAAAGGCCGGGACCCGAAATCGTGCGGTGAACGCATGATTTCGGGTCCCGGCCCCGGTTTTTTTGCGCGGCCGGCGCGAGCCGGCCGCGGCCTGCACCCCTCAGGAGCGCATCAAGCAGGCCTTACTTGGCCTTTTCGATGATCTCCACCAGGCGCCAGTTCTTGTCCTTGGACAAGGGACGGGTCTCGGCGATGAGCACCAGGTCGCCGATGCCGGCGACGTTCTGCTCGTCGTGGGCCTTGACCTTCTTGTTGCGGCGCATGACCTTGCCGTAGAGGGAGTGCTTCACGCGATCCTCCACGTCCACGACGATGGTCTTCTGCATCTTGTCGGAAACCACGTACCCGCGGAGGGTCTTGCGGTAACCGCGCGCTTCTGCTGCTTCAGCCACTGCGTTTTCCTTCTCGCTCATTACTTGGCGTCCTCCGCCGGGACAACAACTTCCTGGCGGATGCCCAGCTCGCGTTCGCGCAGCACCGTGTAGATGCGGGCGATGTCGCGCTTGACAGACTTCAGGCGACCGTGCGATTCCAGCTGGCCGGTGGCGGACTGGAAACGGAGGTTGAAGAGTTCCTCCTTGGCCTTCTTCAGCTCCTCGACCAGACGGCCGTTGTCGAAGCCGTCAAGGGCCTCGGTTGCGAGATCCTTAGATCCGATTGCCATTCCTATTCACCTGCCTCACGACGCACAATGCGTGCCTTCAGCGGCAGCTTGTGGATTGCCAGGCGCAGGGCCTCGCGAGCTACCTCTTCATTGACGCCGGAGAGTTCAAACAGAACCCGTCCCGGCTTGACGTTTGCGACCCACCATTCCGGCGAACCCTTACCGGAACCCATACGGGTTTCGGCGGGCTTCTTGGTCAGCGGGCGGTCCGGATAAATGTTGATCCAGACCTTACCGCCACGCTTGATGTGGCGGGTCATCGCGATACGCGCGGCTTCGATCTGACGGTTCGTCACGTAGGCCGGGGTCAGGGCCTGGATGCCGTACTCGCCAAAGGTAACCTCGGTTCCGCCGGTAGCATTGCCCGAACGCTTCGGGTGGTGCTGCTTACGGAACTTGACTCGGCGTGGGATAAGCATTTAAGCCTGTCCTCCTTCTGCGGCCGCGGCCGGAGCCTCGGCAGCCTGCGCTGCCTCGGAGGCCGGAGCGGCGTTGCGGTCGTTGCGACGACGGCGGTCGCCACCCTGGCCGCCGGGGCGACCCGGGCGCTCGCCGCGACCGCGGGCCGGAGCGGCTGCGGCCTGGGCCGCGAGCTCCTTGGCGGTCACATCGCCCTTGTAGATCCACACCTTCACGCCGATACGGCCAAAGGTGGTCTTGGCCTCGAACTTGCCGTAGTCGATGTTCGCGCGGAGGGTGTGCAGGGGCACACGGCCTTCGCGGTAGAACTCCTTGCGGGACATTTCGGCGCCGCCCAGACGGCCGGAGCACTGGACACGGATGCCCTTGGCGCCGGCGCGCATTGCGGACTGCATGGCCTTCTTCATCGCGCGGCGGAACGCAACGCGGGAAGAGAGCTGCTCGGCGATGCCCTGGGCAACCAGCTGGGCCTCGATCTCGGGGTTCTTGACCTCGAGGATGTTCAGCTGAACCTGCTTGCCGGTGAGCTTCTCCAGCTCGCCGCGGATGCGGTCGGCCTCGGCGCCGCGGCGGCCGATGACGATGCCCGGACGCGCCGTGTGGATGTCCACGCGGACGCGGTCGCGGGTGCGCTCGATCTCGACCTTGGCGATACCGGCGCGCTCCATGCCCACGGTCATCAGCTCGCGGATCTTGACGTCCTCGCGAACGAAGTCCTTGTAGCGCTGACCCGGCTTGTTGCTGTCGGCAAACCAGTGCGAGACGTGGTCGGTGGTGATGCCGAGACGGAAACCGTTCGGATTAACCTTCTGACCCATTTACTTTTCCCCACCCTTCTCCGGGGTTGCAACGACCACAGTGATGTGGCTGGTGCGCTTGTTGATGCGGAACGCGCGGCCCTGGGCACGCGGCTGGAACCGCTTCATGGTCGGACCCTCGTCAACAAAGGCCTCGCTGATGAACAGCTCGTCCTCCTTGAACGCGACGCCTTCGCGGTCCGCGGCGACACGTGCGTTGGCGACGGCCGACGCAACAACCTTGAACACCGGCTCCGAAGCTGCCTGCGGGGCGAACTTCAGAATCGCCAGAGCCTCATTCGCCTGCTTGCCACGAACAAGGTTGACGACGCGCCGGGCCTTCATAGGCGTTACGCGGATATGGCGCGCAATTGCCTTGGCTTCCATTGCTTTCCTTCTCTCGTCTATCGAAGAAGTGCTAAGCACTCGCTACCCTTGCGGGTTAGCGGCGCTTGCCCTTCTTGTCGTCCTTCACGTGGCTGCGGAAAGTCCGCGTCGGGGCGAATTCGCCGAGCTTGTGCCCGACCATCGACTCGGTGACAAACACCGGAATGTGCTTGCGTCCGTCGTGAACGGCGATCGTGTGCCCGAGCATGTCCGGGACGATCATCGAACGGCGGGACCACGTCTTGATGACGTTCTTGGTGCCCTTTTCGTTCTCAGCAGCGACCTTTACGAAGAGGTGCTGATCGACGAAGGGGCCTTTCTTCAGGCTGCGTGGCATGTTTCCAGGCTCCTATCGCTTGTTCTTGCCGGTACGACGGCGACGCACAATAAGCTTGTCGCTTTCCTTGTTCGGGCGACGGGTGCGCCCTTCCGGCTTGCCGTTCGGGTTGACCGGGTGGCGACCACCGGAGGTCTTGCCCTCGCCACCACCGTGCGGGTGGTCGACCGGGTTCATGGCGACACCACGGACGGTCGGGCGAACGCCCTTCCAGCGCATGCGGCCGGCCTTGCCCCAGTTGATGTTCGACTGCTCGGCGTTGCCGACCTCGCCGATCGTGGCGCGGCAGCGCACGTCAACGTTGCGGATTTCGCCGGAGGGCAGGCGCAGCTGGGCGAAGCGGCCCTCACGGGCAACCAGCTGCACGGAGGCGCCTGCGGAGCGGGCCATCTTGGCCCCGCCGCCCGGACGCAGCTCCACGGCGTGGATCACGGTACCCACGGGGATGTTGCGCAGCGGCAGGTTGTTGCCCGGCTTGATGTCAGCGTCCGGACCGGCTTCGATCTGGTCGCCCTGCTTCAGCTTGTTCGGCGCGATGATGTAGCGCTTGGTGCCGTCCACGTAGTGGAGCAGCGCGATGCGCGCGGTGCGGTTCGGGTCGTACTCGATGTGAGCGACCTTCGCCGGCACGCCGTCCTTGTCGTGGCGACGGAAGTCGATCAGACGGTACTGGCGCTTGTGGCCACCACCCTTGTGGCGGGTGGTGATCTTACCGGAGTTGTTGCGTCCGCCGGTCTTGGTGAGCGGGCGGAGCAGCGACTTTTCCGGCGTCGACCGCGTGATTTCTGCGAAGTCGGCCACGCTCGAGCCGCGAAGGCCCGGGGTAGTCGGCTTGTACTTACGGATTCCCATAATTCAATTCCTCGTTAAAGTGGTCTCCGCTTAGGAAAGCGGACCGCCGAAGATGTCGATGGTGCCTTCCTTCAGGGTGATGATGGCACGCTTGGTGTTCTTGCGTGCACCCCACCCGAAGCGAGTGCGCTTGCGCTTACCGGCACGGTTGATGGTGTTGACGGAGGCAACCTGGACGGAGAAAATCTTCTCCACCGCCAGCTTGATCTCGGTCTTGTTCGAGCGCGGGTCGACCAGGAAGGTGTACTTGCCTTCGTCGATCAGGCCGTAGCTCTTTTCCGAAACGACCGGCGCAATAACGACGTCGTGCGGAGACTTGGACAGGGCGGCGCTCACTTGGCGGCCTCCTTGTTGACCAGGGCATCGAAGGCGGCCTTGGTGAACACGACATCATCGGAGACCAGAACATCGTAGGTGTTCAGCTGGTCAACGTAGAGGACGTGAACTTCAGCGAGGTTGCGCACGGACAGCGCGGCAACGTCGTTGGCACGATCGATGACAACGAGCAGGTTCTTGCGCTCGGACAGAGCGCGCAGGGTGGCCAGCGCCTCCTTGGTGGACGGCGTGGTGCCGGCAACCAGGGACTCGACCACGTGGATGCGGCCGTTGCGGGCACGGTCGGAGAGGGCTCCGCGCAGGGCGGCGGCCTTCATCTTCTTGGGGGTCCGCTGGCTGTAGTCGCGCGGCTGCGGGCCGTGGACAACGCCACCACCGGTCATGTGCGGAGCACGGATGGAACCCTGGCGGGCGCGGCCCGTGCCCTTCTGCTTGAACGGCTTGCGGCCGGCGCCGGAAACCTCGGCGCGGGTCTTGGTCTTGTGCGTACCCTGGCGGGCGGCGGCCAGCTGGGCCACGACAACCTGGTGCAGCAGCGGGACGTTGGTCTGGACGTCGAAGATCGCGGCGGGAAGCTCGACCTTCAGTGCAGAGTTAGCCATTTACTTATGCTCCCTTCACGGCAGAGCGTACGAGGACGACCTGGCCGCGGGCGCCCGGAACGGCACCCTTGATCAGCAGGAGGTTCTTCTCGGCGTCCACCGCGTGAACCGTGAGGTTCTGCGTGGTGTGGCGCACGGCGCCCATGCGGCCAGCCATGCGCAGGCCCTTGAAGACGCGGCCCGGGGTGGACGCGCCACCGATGGAACCCGGCTTACGGTGGTTCTTGTGGGCACCGTGGGAGGCGCCGACACCGTGGAAGCCGTGGCGCTTCATGACACCGGCGAAGCCCTTACCCTTGGACTTGCCCACGACGTCGATCTTCTGGCCGGCCTCGAAAAGCTCAACGGAGAGCTCCTGGCCCAGCTCGTAAGAACCGGCGTCGGCGGTGCGCAGCTCCACGACGTGGCGGCGCGGGGTGACCCCGGCGGCCTCGAAGTGGCCGGCCAGCGGCTTGGTGACCTTGCGCGGGTCGATCTGGCCGTAGCCGATCTGCACGGCGGTGTAGCCATCGCGGTCCGCATTGCGGAGCTGGGTCACGACGTTGGAGTCGGCCTGCACGACGGTGACCGGGATGAGCTTGTTGTTCTCGTCCCACACCTGGGTCATGCCGAGCTTCGTGCCCAGCAGGCCCTTGATATTACGGGTTGCGGTCATAGTTTCTCAGCACCTCCCCTAGAGCTTGATTTCGATGTTGACGTCCGCCGGCAGGTCGAGACGCATGAGCGAGTCGACGGCCTTCGGGGTCGGGTCGATGATGTCGATCAGACGCTTGTGAGTACGCATTTCGAAGTGCTCACGAGAGTCCTTGTACTTGTGGGGCGAGCGGATGACGCAGTACACGTTCTTCTCCGTCGGCAGCGGCACGGGGCCAACCACGGTTGCGCCTGCGCGCGTGACCGTCTCAACGATCTTCCGGGCAGAAACGTCAATGACCTCGTGGTCATACGACTTCAGCCGGATGCGGATTTTCTGTCCCGCCATGGCGTAATGCCTCTTTCTGATAGCACTCTCTGTACAGTTGCTGTGCCCTTACGGCTCCTTGCGGAGCGGCACGCCTTCCAACGGACTGAATCCGGACGATTCCGGGTTCCTCACCCCGCCGAGGCTCCGACCCCCGCGGTCGGGCGTGTCGCGATTCTTTCGAAGCGCAACCCGCACTGTTTGCTTGGGGGAAGAGGCTGTTTTGGTCATTTCCGCGTTTCAGTCGTATCCGCCCCTGCCCCGGGCATTATCCCGGGCGGGACGCAATCCCTGTCGAAACAGTGCCCCCTGCCCCGCTATCGGTTCCCCGATCGGCAGGCACGGTGCATGGAAATGCGCGTGAACAACTTGTCCAGTGTGGCAGAATTCCGCCCCGATTGCCAATTGGGGGCCGGGCAGGGGACGGGCGGTGCCTGCCCGGGCCGGCGCCGGCCCCCCGGCCAGGGATTCATTGCCTCAGCGGCAGGCGGACCACTGTCCCCTGCCGGCGTCCCGGGCCTGCTGCTCCAGGGCCTCCAAAAGCGCGAAGTGTGTGGTGTTCCGACCCACCGCCAGGGCCTCCACCGCGCCGGCCGCGGCCAGCTCCGCCTGGATGAACCGCCCGTCGCCGTTCCACAGATACAGCAGCACCCGCCCGTACCGGTCGTACTCCTCGGCGTCGGCGGCCCCCCACACCGTGGATCCGGCCGGAGCCAGGGCACGCAGCGCCGCGGTGGCTTCGGCGCCGTGGCACTCAGCCCGCTTTCCCACCTCGGGAGCGTCCACTCCAATCAGCCGCACGCGCCCGGCCTCCAGATCCGCAAGCCATCCGGGGTCCCCCTTCCCGGCCGCCCGGGCCGGACGCAGCCGGAGCGTATCGCCGTCGTGCACCGAGCGGACGCGCAGGGGGACCGCGTCCCGGGGACGCGGGACCAAACCGGCAGCCGCGGTTGCCGTTCCCTTGTCCCCCGGCAGGTCCGCCAGCGGCCCGAGCGATCCGCTGTCCAGGGCAAGCCAGGCGGCTCCGCCGGCCAGGAGAAGGCCGGCAGCCAGCGCGGCTGTCCGCGCGGACCGGCTCCGCCGCCCGCTTTTTGGCCCCCCGCCGTTACGGTTCACCCGCCGCATCCATCCCATGCGCAGAGCCTATCCCCCACGGTCCCGCGACCCGGCCAGCACGCCCGGCGCCACGAGGGGACGCGGCAACCCGCGGAAACTCCAGCCCACAGGCCGGCCGATACCCGGGCCTGCCGGTAGGCAGGCACACCAGTAAACGGGCATGACAGTTCGCGGGCATAACAGAAGGGCCCCGCTGCCAAAGCAGCGGGGCCCTTCTGTTCGGTCGTCAGGCCCGGACCATCAGGCGTATGCCATCAGGTCCGGATCATCGGGCCATAGATCCAAGCAGAAACTACTTGATGATCTTGGTAACGCGGCCCGAGCCAACGGTGCGGCCACCCTCACGGATGGCGAAGCCGAGGCCCTCTTCCATTGCGATCGGCTGGATCAGCGCAACGGTCATCTCGGTGTTGTCACCCGGCATAACCATTTCGGTGCCTTCCGGCAGGGTGATAACGCCGGTCACGTCCGTGGTGCGGAAGTAGAACTGCGGGCGGTAGTTCGAGTAGAACGGGTTGTGGCGGCCGCCTTCGTCCTTGGAGAGGATGTAGACGTTGGCCTCGAAGTCGGTGTGCGGGGTGATGGAACCCGGCTTGACGACAACCTGGCCACGCTCCACGTCTTCGCGCTTGATACCGCGAAGCAGCAGACCACAGTTCTCGCCGGCCCAGGCCTCGTCGAGCTGCTTGTGGAACATCTCGATGCCGGTGACCGTGGTCTTCTGGACCGGGCGGATGCCGACGATCTCGACCTCGGAGTTGATCGGCAGGGTGCCACGCTCGGCGCGGCCGGTGACGACGGTGCCACGACCGGTGATCGTGAAAACGTCCTCGATCGGCATCAGGAACGGCTTGTCGCGGTCACGCACCGGGTCCGGCACGTTCTCGTCGACAGCTTCCATCAGTTCCTCGACGGACTTGACCCACTTCGGGTCGCCTTCCAGAGCCTTCAGGCCCGAAACGCGCACGACCGGAGCGTTGTCGCCGTCGAAGCCCTGGGAGGACAGCAGCTCGCGAACTTCCATCTCGACGAGGTCGAGGAGTTCCTCGTCCTCAACCATGTCGGCCTTGTTCAGCGCGACCAGCAGGTACGGCACGCCGACCTGGCGGGCGAGCAGAACGTGCTCGCGGGTCTGGGCCATCGGGCCGTCAGTGGCGGCGACCACGAGGATGGCACCGTCCATCTGGGCGGCACCAGTGATCATGTTCTTGATGTAGTCGGCGTGACCCGGGGCATCAACGTGCGCGTAGTGGCGCTTCTCCGTCTGGTACTCAATGTGGGAGATGTTGATGGTGATACCGCGCTGGCGCTCCTCCGGAGCGGAGTCGATCTGCGCGAAGTCACGCTGCTCGTTGAGATCGGGGTACTTGTCAGCAAGCACCTTGGAAATGGCAGCGGTCAACGTGGTCTTACCGTGGTCAACGTGACCGATGGTGCCGATGTTGACGTGCGGCTTAGTCCGCTCGAACTTTGCCTTCGCCACAGGTTCCTCCTAGAACGTATTCAGAAGACTTACCTCCACCCACGCTGTTCGCGGGGGAAACTCATGCAAGTCTACTGTGGGCTTCTTGATTTCTTGAAATTGCGGTGGCCCATCCGCTCCGTCAGGAGCGTGCGGTTCCCGCACCGTGGGGCCGGCCCCGGCTGCCCGAAGGCCAGCCCCACGCTGTGGCGTTTCCCCGGTTTCCCGAAGTCACGGCCGGTCTTTCGACCCCGGGCGATTACTCGCCGCGGGACTTCTGGATGATCTCGTCGGCAACGGCCTTCGGGACCTCGGCGTAGCTGTCGAAGGTCATCGAGTACACCGCGCGGCCCTGGGTCTTGGACCGCAGGTCGCCGATGTATCCAAACATCTCGGACAGCGGGACCAGGGCGCTGACCACCTTGACGCCGGCGGCGTCTTCCATGGACTGGATCTGGCCACGGCGGGAGTTCAGGTCGCCGATGACGTCGCCCATGTACTCTTCCGGGGTGCGGACCTCGACGGCCATGAGCGGCTCGAGGATGATCGGGTTGGCGCGGCGCGCGCCTTCCTTGAACACCTGGGAACCGGCGATCTTGAACGCCATTTCCGAGGAGTCGACGTCGTGGTAGGCGCCGTCGGTCAGGATCGCCTTGACGCCGACCATCGGGTAGCCGGCCAGGATGCCGAACTGCATGGCGTCCTGGATGCCCGCGTCGACCGAGGGGATGTACTCGCGCGGGATGCGGCCACCGGTGACGGCGTTCTCGAACTCGTAGAAGGTGCCGTCCGTGGTCTCCAGCGGCTCGAAGCTCACCTGGACCTTTGCGAACTGGCCGGAACCACCGGTCTGCTTCTTGTGGGTGAAGTCGACCTTCTCGACCTTCTTCTTGATGGTCTCGCGGTAGGCGACCTGCGGCTTGCCCACGTTGGCCTCGACCTTGAACTCGCGGCGCATGCGGTCCACCAGGATGTCCAGGTGGAGCTCGCCCATGCCGCCGATCTCGGTCTGGCCGGTGTCCTCGTTGAGGGAGACGGTGAAGGTCGGGTCCTCGGCGGAGAGCTTCTGGATGGCCGTGGAGAGCTTCTCCTGGTCACCCTTGGTCTTCGGCTCGATGGCCACGAAGATCACCGGGGCGGGGAAGGACATGGACTCGAGGACGATCGGGTTCTCGATGTCGCACAGGGTGTCGCCCGTGGTGGTGTCCTTCAGGCCGATGACGGCGTAGATGTGGCCGGCGACGACCTCATCGACGGGCATCTCCTTGTTGGCGTGCATCTGGAACAGCTTGCCCAGACGCTCCTTCTTGCCCTTGGTGGAGTTGAGCACCTGGGTGCCCGGGGTGGCCTTGCCGGAGTACACGCGGATGAAGTTCAGCTGGCCGAAGAACGGGTGGGCAGCGATCTTGAACGCCAGCGCGGAGAACGGCTCGTCGATGGCCGGCTTGCGGGTGAGCTCGATCTCTTCGTTCTTCGGGTCGTGACCGATCATCGGGGGAACGTCGACCGGAGACGGCAGGAAGTCGATGACGGCGTCGAGCATCGGCTGCACGCCGCGGTTCTTGAAGGCGGAACCACAGAAGACCGGGTAGATCTCCGAGTTGACGACCATCTTGCGGATGCCGGCCTTCAGCTCGTCGATGGAGATCTCTTCGCCCTCGAGGTACTTCTCCATGAGCTCCTCGGAGCCCTCGGCGACGTCCTCGACCAGCTTGGCGCGGTACTCCTCGGCCTTCTCCTGAAGGTCGGCCGGGATGTCCTGGGTCTCGTAGGCCGCACCCATGGTGACGTCGCCCTTGGCGTCGCCCGGCCACACGAAGGCCTTCATGGTGAGCAGGTCCACGACGCCGGTGAATTCGCTCTCGGAACCGATCGGCAGCTGCATGACCAGCGGCTTGGCGCCCAGACGCTTGATGATGGTGTCGACGGTGAAGTAGAAGTCGGCGCCGAGCTTGTCCATCTTGTTGACGAAGCAGATGCGCGGCACGTTGTACTTGTCGGCCTGGCGCCACACGGTCTCGGACTGCGGCTCGACGCCCTCCTTGCCGTCGAAGACGGCAACGGCGCCATCGAGCACGCGCAGGGAGCGCTCCACCTCGACGGTGAAGTCAACGTGGCCCGGGGTGTCGATGATGTTGATCTGGTTCTTGTTCCAGAAGCAGGTGACGGCCGCGGACGTGATGGTGATGCCGCGCTCCTTCTCCTGCTCCATCCAGTCGGTCGTCGAAGCGCCGTCGTGCGTCTCGCCGATCTTGTGGCTCACACCCGTGTAGAACAGGATGCGCTCCGTAGTGGTGGTCTTGCCGGCATCGATGTGCGCCATGATGCCGATGTTGCGGACCTTGCTGAGGTCGGTAAGCACGTCCTGTGCCACGGTGTCTCCCTAAAATCTGTGGTTGCCGGGACGACGGCGGAGGCGGCACCCGAGGTGCCGCAACCGCCGTCGCGCCTTAAGTGCCTATTACCAGCGGTAGTGGGCGAAGGCCTTGTTGGACTCGGCCATCTTGTGCGTGTCTTCGCGGCGCTTCACAGCGGCACCCAGACCGTTCGAGGCGTCCAGGATCTCGTTCATGAGACGCTCGATCATCGTCTTCTCGCGGCGGGCCTTGGAGTAGCCGACCAGCCAGCGCAGGGCCAGCGCGGTGGCGCGACCCGGCTTGACCTCGACCGGCACCTGGTAGGTGGCGCCGCCGACGCGGCGGGAGCGGACCTCGAGGGCCGGACGGATGTTGTCCATGGCCTTCTTCAGGGTGACGACCGGGTCGGCACCGTTCTTGGCCTGGGCACCCTCAAGCGCGCCGTAAACGATGCGCTCAGCGGTGGACTTCTTGCCGTCCAGCAGGACCTTGTTGATCAGCTGCGTGACCATCGGGGACCCGTAGACCGGATCGGAAACGAGGGGGCGCTTGGGCGCCGGACCCTTACGAGGCATTACTTCTTCTCCTTCTTGGCGCCGTAGCGGGAGCGGGCCTGCTGGCGGTTCTTCACACCCTGGGTATCAAGGGCGCCACGGACGATCTTGTAACGGACACCCGGAAGGTCCTTCACACGGCCGCCGCGGACGAGCACGATGGAGTGCTCCTGCAGGTTGTGGCCAACGCCCGGGATGTACGCGGTAACCTCGATGCCGCCGGCGAGGCGGACGCGGGCGACCTTGCGGAGCGCGGAGTTCGGCTTCTTCGGGGTCGTGGTGTACACGCGGGTGCACACGCCACGACGCATCGGGTTGCCCTTGAGGGCGGGAGCCTTGGTCTTGTTGACCTTCGGCGAGCGGCCCTTACGGACCAGCTGCTGAATAGTAGGCACTTTCGTGTCCTCCGGTTTCTTGGTTCTGCCGCGCCCCCGGCCCACGTGCTGGCGAGCGGCGCTGCGCTTTTGGTCGTTTCATCGCACCCTCCGCGGATTCGACCGTAGGCGTGCAAAAGTGTGGCATCTGTTGCGCAAGTTCCCCGCAACCCGGACCGTGTCCATTTGCCACACATAAAACAATTGCATTTAGTCTATCACGCCGCCGTCGGGCTTAATGACGCGGGTCTCCCCCGTCCCCGCCGCACGCCCGCACTGTCCGCAGGGCCCGCGCAGCCCGGGCGGCAACACTGCTCGCGCAGGAGCGCGTGGAGGCGGGCAGGACTGAAGGGTGCGCCAAACGCCGCGAGGCGGCCGGCACCCTTCGGTGCCGGCCGCCTCGCGCTGGGACGTCCCGCCGGTCGCATCCGGCGGGACGTTCGCCTTCCGGTTTAGCGGAAGTCGTTGCCCAGGTCGTAGTCGTCCATCGGGATCGCGTGGAACTCGGGCGCGGAGCCCGGCTCCATGCCGTCGTAGTCGAACCCGGTGAAGGCGCTCGGGCCGGTGAACAGGTTGGCCTTGGCCTCCTCCGTCGGCTCGACCGTGACCTGGGTGTAGCGGTCCAGGCCGGTGCCGGCCGGGATCAGCTTACCGATGATCACGTTCTCCTTCAGGCCCAGCAGCGGGTCGGACTTGCCCTCCATGGCCGCCTGCGTCAGGACGCGGGTGGTTTCCTGGAAGGACGCCGCGGAGAGCCAGGAATCCGTGGCCAGCGAGGCCTTCGTGATACCCATGAGCTCGTCGCGGCCCGACGCCGGCTGCTTGCCTTCGGAGACGGCCTTGCGGTTCTCGTTCTGGAAGCGGCTGCGCTCGGCCAGTTCGCCCGGCAGCAGTTCCGTCTCACCGGACTCGATGACCGTGATGCGGCGCAGCATCTGGCGCACGATGACCTCCACGTGCTTGTCGTGGATGCCCACACCCTGGGACTGGTACACGTTCTGGACCTCGCGGACCAGGAACTTCTGGGCCTCGCGCGGGCCCAGGACACGCAGTACCTGCTTCGGGTCGATCGCACCGGAGACCAGCTGCTGGCCGACCGCGACGTGGTCGCCGTCGACGACCAGCAGGCGCGCGCGGCGCAGCACCGGGTAGGCGACCTCTTCGGTGCCGTCGTCGGGGACGATGACGATCCGCAGCTGCTTCTCGCTGTCCTCGATGGTGACCCGGCCGGCGACCTCGGAGATCGGGGCCACACCCTTGGGGGTACGGGCCTCGAAGAGCTCCTGGATACGGGGCAGACCCTGGGTGATGTCCTCCGCGGACGCCACGCCACCGGTGTGGAAGGTACGCATGGTCAGCTGGGTGCCCGGCTCACCAATGGACTGTGCCGCGATGATGCCGACAGCCTCGCCGATGTCCACCGTCTTGCCCGAGGCCAGCGAGCGGCCGTAGCAGAGCGCGCAGGTACCGACGACCGACTCGCAGGTCAGCACGGAGCGGACCTTGATCTCCTGCACGCCGGCCTGGAACAGCTCCTCGATGAGCACGTCGCCCACGTCGGATCCGGCCGGGGCCAGCACGTTTCCGGACTCGTCGAGGACGTCGACGGCCAGGGTGCGGGTGTAGGCGGAGTTCTCCACGGTCTCGTGCTTGCGCACGGTGCCCATCTCGTCGATCGCGACGATCGGCACGGTCAGGCCGCGCTCGGTGCCGCAGTCGTGCTCGCGGACAATCACGTCCTGGGAGACATCCACCAGGCGGCGGGTCAGGTAACCCGAGTTGGCGGTCTTCAGCGCGGTGTCCGCGAGGCCCTTGCGGGCACCGTGGGTAGCGATGAAGTACTCCAGCACCGACAGGCCCTCGCGGTAGGAGGACTTGATCGGGCGCGGGATGATCTCGCCCTTCGGGTTGGACACCAGGCCACGGATACCGGCGATCTGGCGCAGTTGCAGCCAGTTACCACGAGCCTTGGAGGTCACCATGCGGTTGATGGTGTTCAGGCGCTCCATGCCGTTCTTCATGGCCTCGGCAACCTCGTCGGTGGCCTTGGTCCAGATGTCGATCAGCTCGGTGCGGCGCTCGTTGTCCGCGATGAGGCCCTTGTCGTACTGCTGCTGGACCTTCAGCGCCTGGGCCTCGTAGGGCTCCAGGATCGCGGCCTTGTCCATGTTCGACGTGATGTCGGAGATGGCCACGGTCACGCCCGAGCGGGTCGCCCAGCGGAAGCCGGCGTCCTTCAGGTTGTCCAGGGTGGCAGCGGTGACGATCTTCGGGTAGCGCTCGGCGAGGTCGTTGACGATCTCGGAGAGCTTGTCCTTGCCGGCGACGCCCTCGACCCACGGGTAGTCCTCGGGCAGGGTGTCGTTGAACAGGACCTGTCCGAGGGAGGTTTCGATCAGCGCCGGGGCGCCTTCCTCCCAGCCCTCCGGAGCGGGCTGCTCCGCGGACGGGACGAAGTTCTCAACGCGGATCTTCACGACGGCGTTCAGGTGCAGCTCGCCCGCGTCCAGGGCCATGATGGCCTCGGCCGGGGAGGAGAACACGCGGCCCTCGCCCTTCTCACCGGGACGCTTGGTGGTGAGGTGGTGCAGGCCGATGATCATGTCCTGCGACGGCAGGGCCACCGGACGGCCGTCCGAAGGCTTCAGGATGTTGTGCGAGGACAGCATCAGGATGCGGGCCTCGGCCTGGGCCTCCGGGCTCAGCGGCAGGTGCACTGCCATCTGGTCGCCGTCGAAGTCGGCGTTGAACGCGGCACACACGAGCGGGTGCAGCTGCAGGGCCTTGCCCTCGACCAGCTGCGGCTCGAACGCCTGGATGCCCAGGCGGTGCAGGGTGGGGGCGCGGTTGAGCAGCACCGGGTGCTCGGTGATGATCTCCTCGAGCACGTCCCAGACCTGCGGGCGGTAGCGCTCGACCATGCGCTTGGCGCTCTTGATGTTCTGCGCGTGGTTCAGGTCCACGAGGCGCTTCATCACGAACGGCTTGAACAGCTCCAGCGCCATCTGCTTGGGCAGGCCGCACTGGTGCAGCTTCAGCTGCGGGCCGACGACGATGACCGAACGGCCGGAGTAGTCGACGCGCTTGCCCAGCAGGTTCTGGCGGAAGCGGCCCTGCTTGCCCTTGAGCATGTCGGAGAGCGACTTCAGCGGGCGGTTGCCCGGACCGGTGACCGGACGGCCACGGCGGCCGTTGTCGAACAGCGAGTCGACGGCCTCCTGAAGCATGCGCTTCTCGTTGTTGACGATGATCTCCGGCGCGCCCAGGTCAAGCAGGCGCTTGAGGCGGTTGTTGCGGTTGATCACGCGGCGGTACAGGTCGTTCAGGTCGGAGGTCGCGAAGCGGCCACCGTCCAGCTGGACCATCGGGCGCAGCTCCGGCGGGATCACCGGAACGGCGTCCAGGACCATGCCCAACGGGGAGTTGGTGGTGGTCAGGAACGCGTTGACGACCTTCAGGCGCTTGAGCGCGCGGGTCTTGCGCTGGCCCTTGCCGTTCTTGATGATGTCGCGCAGCAGCTCGGCCTCGGCCTCCATGTCGAAGCTCTCGAGGCGCTTCTTGATGGCCTCGGCGCCCATGTGGCCCTCGAAGAACAGTCCGTACTTCTCGCGCAGCTGGCGGAACAGGCCCTCGTCGCCCTCCAGGTCGGCGACCTTGAGGTTCTTGAAGCGGTCCCAGACCTGCTCGAGGCGCTCGATGGAGGCATCGGCGCGCTTGCGCACCTGGGCCATCGACTTATCGGCGAGGTCGCGGACCTTCTTCTTGTCGGCGGCCTTGGCGCCCTCGCCCTCAAGCTTGGCCAGCTCGGACTCGAGCTCGCGGGCGATCGCGGCGATGTCGGCGTCGCGGGTGTCGACCAGGCGCTTGCGCTCGAGGTCGTGCTGGGCCTGCAGGTTCGGCAGCTCCGCGTGGCGGCGCTCGTCGTCGACCGAGGTGATCATGTACGCGGCGAAGTAGATGACCTTCTCAAGGTCCTTCGGGGCGAGGTCAAGCAGGTAGCCCAGGCGGGAGGGAACGCCCTTGAAGTACCAGATGTGGGTCACGGGGGCGGCCAGCTCGATGTGGCCCATGCGCTCGCGGCGCACCTTGGCGCGGGTCACCTCGACGCCGCAGCGCTCGCAGATGATGCCCTTGAAGCGGACCCGCTTGTACTTTCCGCAGTAGCACTCCCAGTCGCGCGAGGGGCCAAAGATCTTCTCGCAGAAGAGGCCGTCCTTCTCGGGCTTGAGGGTGCGGTAGTTGATGGTTTCCGGCTTCTTGACCTCGCCGAAGCTCCAGCCGCGGATTTCTTCCGCGGTGGCGAGGCCGATACGCATGAGGCCGAAGGAGGATTCGCTGGACATGTGGTCCCTGTCTCTCTCTTTGTTCTCTGAAGTCTTGTTCGTCGGCGGTCCTAAACCGCCGGTGGATCGGGAAAAACCGGTACGGCGGCGGGTGCCCGGCAGCAATGCCGGGCGCCCGCCTGCCGGTGGCTAGACCTCCTCGACGGAGCTGGGCTCCGCCCGGGACAGGTCAATGCCCAGTTCCTCCGCGGCCCGGAAGACCTCTTCGTCCGAGTCCCGCATTTCAATGGTCGTGCCGTCCGTGGAGAGCACTTCCACGTTCAGGCAGAGCGACTGCATTTCCTTGATGAGGACCTTGAAGGACTCGGGGACACCCGGCTCCGGGATGTTCTCGCCCTTGACGATCGCCTCGTAGACCTTCACGCGGCCGTGAATGTCGTCGGACTTGATGGTCAGCAGTTCCTGCAGCGTGTACGCGGCGCCGTAGGCCTCCAGGGCCCACACTTCCATTTCGCCGAAGCGCTGGCCGCCGAACTGTGCCTTACCGCCCAGCGGCTGCTGGGTGATCATGGAGTACGGTCCGGTGGAGCGGGCGTGGATCTTGTCATCCACCAGGTGGTGCAGCTTCAGGATGTACATGTAGCCGACCGAGATCGGGTCCGGGAACGGCTCGCCGGAGCGGCCGTCGAACAGGCGGGCCTTTCCGGAGTTGCCGATCAGGCGCTGGCCATCGCGGGTGAGCGCGGTGTGGTCGAGCAGTCCGCGGATCTCGTCCTCGTGCGCGCCGTCGAACACCGGGGTGGCGACCGTGGTCGGGCCGGACTCGCGGGGCAGGTTCGGCAGGTCCTTGACCCACTCCGGCTCGCCCTCGATCTTCCAGCCCTGCTTCGCGGCCCAGCCCAGGTGGATTTCCAGGACCTGGCCGACGTTCATGCGGCCCGGGACACCCAGCGGGTTCAGGACAACGTCCACCGGGGTGCCGTCCTCGAGGAACGGCATGTCCTCAACCGGAAGGATCTTGGAGATGACGCCCTTGTTGCCGTGGCGGCCGGCGAGCTTGTCGCCGTCCGTGATCTTGCGCTTCTGGGCCACGTAGACGCGCACCAGCTGGTTCACGCCCGGGGGCAGCTCGTCGTCGTTGTCGCGGTCGAAGATCCGCACGCCGATGACGGTGCCGGACTCGCCGTGAGGCACCTTCAGGGAGGTGTCGCGGACTTCGCGGGACTTTTCGCCGAAGATCGCGCGCAGCAGGCGCTCCTCCGGGGTCAGCTCCGTCTCGCCCTTCGGAGTGACGCGGCCGACCAGGATGTCTCCGGCCTCGACCTCGGCACCGATGTGGATGATGCCGCGCTCGTCGAGCTGGGACAGGATCTCCTCGGAGACGTTCGGGATGTCCCGGGTGATCTCCTCGGCGCCCAGCTTGGTGTCGCGGGCGTCGACCTCGTGCTCCTCGATGTGGATCGAGGTCAGGACGTCGTCCGAAACCATGCGCTGGCTCAGGATGATGGCGTCCTCGAAGTTGTGGCCTTCCCAGGACATGAACGCGACCAGCAGGTTCTTGCCCAGCGCCAGCTCGCCGTTGTCCGTGGACGGACCGTCGGCGATGATCGCGTTGTGCTCAACGCGGTCGCCCTCGGACACGCGGACGCGCTGGTTGTAGGCGTTGCCCTGGTTGGAGCGCGCGAACTTCATGATCGGGTAGGCGTGCTCGGTGCCGTCGTCGTTCATGACGGTGACCAGGTCCGCCGAGACCTCAGTGACGACGCCCGGCTGCTGCGCGGTGACGGAGTCGCCGGCGTCGACGGCCACGTACTTCTCCATGCCGGTGCCGACCAGCGGCGCCTCGGAGGCCAGCAGCGGCACGGCCTGGCGCTGCATGTTCGCGCCCATGAGCGCGCGGTTGGCGTCGTCGTGCTCGAGGAACGGGATCAGCGCGGTGGCCGCGGACACCATCTGGCGCGGGGAGACGTCCATGTAGTCGATCGCGGACGGCTCGACGAGCACCGGCTCGCCGCCGCCGCCACGCTCACGGCAGAGGACCAGGTCCTCGACGAAGCTCTGGTCGTCATTCATCGGCGCGTTCGCCTGGGCGATGACGCACTCGAGCTCCTCGTCCGCGGTGAGGTAGTCGACCTGCGTGGTGACGCGGCCGTCGACGACCTTGCGGTACGGGGTTTCGATGAAGCCGAACGCGTTGATGCGCCCGTAGGTCGCCAGCGAACCGATGAGGCCGATGTTCGGGCCTTCAGGGGTTTCGATGGGGCACATGCGGCCGTAGTGCGACGGGTGGACGTCACGGACCTCCATGCCGGCGCGGTCGCGGGACAGGCCGCCCGGGCCCAGCGCGGACAGGCGGCGCTTGTGCGTCAGGCCGGCCAGCGGGTTGTTCTGGTCCATGAACTGCGACAGCTGGGAGGTTCCGAAGAACTCCTTGATCGCGGCCACGACCGGGCGGATGTTGATCAGGGTCTGGGGCGTGATCGCCTCGACGTCCTGGGTGGTCATGCGCTCGCGCACGACGCGCTCCATGCGGGACAGGCCGGTGCGGACCTGGTTCTCGATCAGCTCGCCGACCGCACGGATGCGGCGGTTCCCGAAGTGGTCGATGTCGTCGATCTCGACACGGATGTCGACGTCGGCGCCGTCGCGCTTGCCCGGGATGGTCCGCTCGCCGGCGTGCAGCGCCACGAGGAACTTGATCATCGCGACGATGTCGTCGATGTTCAGGACCGAGGCGTCGGAGGAGTCCAGGGACTTGTCGACGCCGAGCTTGCGGTTGATCTTGTAGCGGCCGACCTTCGCGAGGTCATAGCGCTTGGCGTTGAAGTACAGGTTGTCCAGCAGGGCCTGGGCGGCTTCGACCGTCGGCGGCTCTCCCGGGCGCAGCTTGCGGTAGATGTCCAGCAGCGCCTCTTCCTGGGAGTCGGTGGTGTCCTTCTCCAGGGTGGCGCGGATGGAGTCGTAGTTTCCGAACTCCTCGAGGATGCGTCCCTCGGTCCAGCCCAGCGCCTTCAGCAGCACGGTGACGGACTGCTTGCGCTTGCGGTCGAGGCGGACGCCGACCTGGTCGCGCTTGTCGATCTCGAGCTCGAACCAGGCACCGCGCGAGGGGATGATCTTCGCGGTGAAGATGTCCTTGTCGCTGGTCTTGTCCGGGGTGCGCTCGAAGTAGGCGCCCGGGGAGCGGACGAGCTGGGACACGACGACGCGCTCGGTGCCGTTGATGATGAACGTGCCCTTGTCGGTCATCAGCGGGAAGTCGCCCATGAACACGGTCTGCTGCTTGATCTCGCCCGTGTTGTTGTTCATGAACTCGGCCTTGACGTACAGCGGCGCCGCGTAGGTTGCGTCGCGGTCCTTGCACTCGGCCATGGTGTACTTGGGGTCGGCAAACTCCGGCTCCGAGAAGCTCAGGGACATGGTGCCCTGGAAGTCCTCGATCGGGGAGATCTCCTCGAAGATCTCGGCCAGGCCGGAGACGTTCGCTACGCCCTGGATGCCTTCGGCGCGGGCCTGCTCCACACGCGCCTTCCAGCGCTGGTTGCCGACGAGCCAGTCAAAGCTCTCCGTCTGCAGCGCCAGCAGGTTGGGCACATCCAAGGGTTCGTGAATCTTAGCGAATGAGAGTCGGCCGGCGGCTTCCGCGCTACGGGCCGAGCTAGCGGTTTCATTGTTAGAGGTGCTCGAGGCGACCAAGATGGATCCTTCCACAGACCGTCAGGTTTCCGGCGCCCATCCCCCGCCCGGCAAGTGCCGGAATGCAACCATTGGAGCAAGCCCACCGCTATATGAAGGCCGAAGGTTAAGAGGGAAGACGCAAAGCTCTATCCTACACCTTGGCTCCTACCATGTCGAATACCCTTCCGGCAAGACAGGAATTTCTCCGCCTCTTCCGGGCCGGCCGGGCGGGGCCGCCTCCGCCGCGCCCGCGGCTGCCCCCAGCAGTCGCGAACCGCACCGGCACGCAGCCCCGCGCCGCCGTCCCCCGCTTGCCGGGCCCGGCGCTGCGGCGAATCCCCCTTCGCGCTGCCGGCGCCCTGCCGGTCCGCCGCCATGGCGGCCTCCGCGCCGCGTCCGGCTTCGGGACCCCCCAACGACTCCCCGATGCCCGTGCTGCTGCGGACTGGTGTAGCGGTGTGGAACCGGCCCCATCCCCCCGGCGGGGCCGTTGCCGCCACTTTAGCCACGGCGGAGGACCGTCCGGAAGTGATTCTGGCCGTAGAATTGCAAGATTCTTTGTAAAAAACTGTAAATGATGTGTGCATTTTTTGTAAAAAAGGATGCTCTCCGCTGGGGCTCACCCTGTGAGCGGGGCCACGTCTAGACTGGCAGCAGCCGTTCATCCGTCCCAGGAGTGACCCAGTGCCTTCTTCCCGTGATGCTGTGATCGTCGGCGGGGCCCGCACCCCGTTCGGCCGCCTGAACGGGGCTTTGGCCCCGCTTCCCGCCGCCACCTTGGGCGGAACCGCGATCGCCGGCGCCCTCACGCGGGCGGGGGTGCCCGCTGCGGATGTCGATGCCGTGGTGATGGGCCACGTGGTGCAGGCCGGCTGCGGGCAGAACCCCGCCCGCCAGGCTGCCATCGCGGCGGGCATTGGATGGAACGTGCCCACGGTGACGGTGAACAAGGTGTGCCTGTCCGGGCTGGCCGCGGTCACCGACGCCGCCCGCCAGATCCGCCTGGGGGAGGCGCAGGTGGTGGTCGCCGGCGGCCAGGAGTCCATGAGCCTGGCTCCGCACCTGCTTCCGGGGTCCCGTCAGGGGTGGACCTACGGGGATATTCCGGCGCGTGATTCGCTGGCCCGCGACGGACTCACCGACGCGTTCGACGGGCTCTCCATGGGTTCCTCCACGGAGGCGCGCAATGCCGCCCTGGGCATCGGCCGGCAGGCGCAGGACGAGGTGGCCGCGGCGTCCCACCAGCGCGCCGCGGCGGCCCAGCGGGCGGGGGTGTTCGATGCCGAGATCGTCCCGGTAGAGGTGCCGCACCGCCGGGGGACTTCCACCGTCACCGCGGACGAGGGCGTCCGGCCGGGCACGACTGCGGACACCCTGGCCGGGCTGCGGCCGGCCTTCGCGGCCGAGGGGACCATCACGGCCGGGAACTCCTCCCCGATTTCCGACGGAGCCGCGGCGCTGGTGCTCACCTCGCGCAGCTACGCGGAGGCCCGGGGGCTGCGCATCCTGGCCACGGTTGGCGTGGCGGGCCAGGTGGCCGGCCCCGACACGTCCCTGCACTCGCAGCCCTCCCGCGCCATCGAGGCCGCCCTGGACAGGGCCGGCTGGTCCGTCGGGGAGCTGGATTTCGTGGAGATCAACGAGGCGTTCGGCGCAGTGGCCGTGCAGTCGCTGAAGGATCTGGGCTACCCGCTGGAGCGGACCAACATCCATGGCGGCGCTATCGCGCTGGGGCATCCGATTGGCGCCTCCGGCGCGCGGCTGGCCCTGCACGCGGCGCTGGAACTGGACCGGCGCGGCAGCGGTAGGGCCGCCGTCAGCCTGTGCGGCGGCGGCGGCCAGGGCGAAGCCCTGCTCCTTTTCCGCGAATAAGGCCCCATTTCGCGAACCAATTTCGCGAACAGGCAGGGTCAGCGAACAGGCTGGGTCAGCGAACAGGCCCGGTTCCGCGGGGCGTCACTTCGGGTCCGGCCCGACCCGTTCCAACCCCCGCCCGGCACTGCGCCCAGCACTGCGCCCGAGACTGCGTACCGCGCTGCCGGCCAGGCGCCCCGCCGCCTCCACCCCGCGGCCGGCCCACCGGCCGAGCGCGGGGCCGAAACGCCGTTCCAGGTACCGGTTCACCAGATACGCGGCGGCGAAGACCACCGCCAGTGCCACCGCGAGCACCACCGGGCGCGGGAGGGCCGGGCTCAGCACCGAAATGATCCACCAGCCCCAGATCTCATGAAGCAGGTAAACGGGGTAGGTCAGCGCCCCGGCCAGGGCCATGCCCGGCAGGCTGACGGACCGAAGGGGGGTCAGGGACAGTGCGGCCACGAGGGCGAAGAGGCCGGCCACGATGCCCCAGTACGCCTGCTCGGGCACCTGGTACCCCACCAGTTCAAGGGCCTCCCGGGCTCCGGTGACGCCGGTGTGGTGCGCGGCCAGGACCACGTTGTAGAGCAGCACGGCCCAGCGCAGCGGGGTGTGCCCAAAGCGGTAGATCAGGAACAGCGCCATGCCGCCGGCGAAGAGCGGGGAATGCTCGGGGATGAGGACCTGCTCGGCCCAGTTGCCCCCGAGCGCCGCCGTGATCTGCGGCTCGAACAGGCCCAGGGTGGGCCACAGGGCGGCGAAGGCCACCAGGGGGCCCGGGGTGAGCCAGCCCAGCAGCATCAGCGCGAGGATCCAGCCGTAGAAGCGCATCTCGGCCCAAAGCGTCCAGTACACCCCGTCCACGTGCGGGACCCCGAAGCCCTGCTGGAACATGGTCAGGTTCATGGCCCAGTCGGCGAGGCTGAGGCTGACCCCCGTCTCCGGCCAGAAGAACAGCACCAGCGCCCCGGTCAGCAGCACCGCCGCCCAGTAGGCAGGATAGAGCCGGCCGATGCGTGATCCGATGAACCGGGCCGGCGTCTTGCCGTAGCTGGAGAGCAGGATGACGAAGCCGCTGATGATGAAGAACAGCTGTACGCCCATGTTGCCGAACACGCTCAGCCGCGACAGCACCGGCCAGGCCTCCCGGGCGGTCCCGCTCCCCCAGTGTCCGTGGTGCCAGGCGGTCCAGTGGAACAGGACGACGGCGACGGCGGCCACCAGGCGCAGGCCGTCCAGCAGGGCCAGGCGCGGCGGCCGGGCCGCGGCGGGAGCCGCAGCGGGGGCCACGGCCACGCTGGTGGCGGGCTGGCTGGTGGCGGGCTGGCCCGGCGCGGTGGTCGTAATCATGCGGCTCCCTCCGGGACACTCCTGCCCCCAGACCCATGGCGTTACGGGTTCGTTATCTTCAATTGCACCGCATGTCCCGGTCCCGCGGCAAATCCGGTGCTCCAGCCGGAACGTCCCGGCAGCATCCCGTCCACGCTTCGGCGGGCAACGCAAAGGCCCCGCCCACCAAGCGGTGGACGGGGCCTTTGTCGAAGAGGCGGAAAGCCTACTTGAGGGTAACCGTGGCGCCGGCAGCCTCGAGGACTTCCTTGGCCTTCTCGGCGGTCTCCTTGTTGGCGCCTTCCAGGACGGCCTTCGGAGCGCTGTCAACCAGGTCCTTGGCTTCCTTCAGACCCAGGGAGGTCAGGGCGCGAACTTCCTTGATGACGGCGATCTTCTTGTCGCCGGCAGCCTCGAGCACGACGTCGAAGTCGGTCTTCTCTTCGACAGCGGCTTCGCCGGCACCGCCAGCCGGGCCTGCAACGGCGACGGCAGCGGCGGTGACCTCGAAGGTCTCCTCGAAGGTCTTGACGAACTCGGAGAGCTCGATGATGGTCATTTCCTTGAAAGCTTCAAGCAGCTCTTCAGTGGTGAGCTTCGCCATGGTGTGGCGTCCTTTCGGTGAGGCGGCGCCGGGGCGCCGCAAGAAGGGGGTGGGGTGAAGGAGCTCTAGGCTTCTTCGGTGGCGGCTTCGGCAGCCGGAGCTTCCTCGGCCTCTGCGGCCGGGGCCTCGGCGGAAACCGGGGCAGCGCCACCGTTCTCCTCGAGCTTCAGGCGCAGCGCGTCGATGGTGCGGGCCGCGGCGGCAGCCGGGGCCTTCAGGACGCCAGCCACGCGGGCCAGCTGGAACTCGCGGGACTCGAGGGCAGCCAGTTCGGCAACCCCGGCTGCGTCAAGGGACTTGCCCTCGAAGTAGCCGGTCTTGATGATGAGTTCCTTGTTGGCCTTAGCGAAATCCGTGAGGCTCTTGGCAGCTGCAACCGCGTCACCCTTGATGAAGGCGATGGCGGTCGGGCCGGCAAGCTGGCCATCGAACGCGTCGATGCCCGCTTCCTTGGCTGCAATACCAGTCAGGGTGTTCTTCACGACCGCGTACTTGGTCTCGAGACCAAGCGAGCGGCGCAGTTCCTTGAGCTGTGCAACGGAAAGCCCACGGTATTCGGTCAGGACAGCGGCGGACGACTCCTTGAAGTCGGCGGTGATTTCAGCGACAGCGGAAACCTTGCTCGGCGTTGCCATAACCCTCCTTCCGGGGAATTGTTCGGTGCCGGTCATCCCGGTTCCCCGGCCCTGGGGCCACATGAAAAACGCCCCGCGCAGATGCACGGGGCTTTGCCCTCGACCGAACCGGAAAACGGTTCGGGAGGATAAGTTCGTTCACCTGCGCTGGCCGTCCTCATGCGAGGAACTTTCGGATTATCCACCAAGTGCAGGCACAAGGAGAATCATCGACCGACGGTCTTTGGTGACTTAACCATACCCCGGCACCGGGCCCGGGCCAAATCGGCGCCCGCACCACCGCGGGCAGGCGGGGCCGGCGCCGGTGCCGGGACCGCGGCCAAGGCCGGGCAGGGGATACGAAACGCGTGGCGGAAACAAACTCACCCTGGAGACAGAAAAAGCGCGGCGGGCCGCGCAAGCATCTCAAGCAAACATCCCCGGAAAACATCCAAGACAGGCATCCGGAGGGTGATCACGGTGGTTACCGGTGCGGATGCGGGCCCCTGATACAGACCTGATTGATACAGACCTGATACAGATACGGGCCGTTCCCCGCCACTTGGGGGACGGCGGGGAACGGCCCGATCCGGGGTACCACGGTACGGCTTGGGGGAACGCACCGTGGCTATTCCATGCCGGAGGGCTTGGGGGAACCAGACCGGCATGGTGGCGCTGCGCGCCTGCTGGCCTGCGGAAGCGCCAACAGCTAAAGCTTAGCAGGTTACGGGGCCTGATCTCCAGCCCATTCCTCCTCCGGCGTGACGGAACCGGAAAAATTTTTGCCAGAACGGCAAAGGGCCCGTCCGGCGAATGCCGGACGGGCCCTCCAGTCCCGGGGACTAGGCCTCGATGACGACCTTGGTGACGTTCGGGTCCAGCGGAATGCCGGGGCCGAAGGTCGTGGCCAGGGTGGCCTTCTGGATGTAGCGGCCCTTGGAAGCGGACGGCTTCAGGCGCAGCACCTCTTCCAGCGCGGCGGCGTAGTTCTCGGCCAGCTTGGTGGCGTCGAACGAGGTCTTGCCGATGATGAAGTGCAGGTTGGAGTGCTTGTCGACACGGAAGTCGATCTTGCCGCCCTTGATGTCGTTGACAGCCTTGGCGACATCCATGGTCACGGTGCCGACCTTGGGGTTCGGCATCAGGTTGCGCGGGCCGAGGATCTTGCCCAGGCGGCCGACCTTGCCCATCAGGTCCGGGGTGGCGACGGCGGCGTCGAAGTCGGTCCAGCCGCCGGAGATCTTCTCGATCAGGTCGTCGGAGCCCACGAAGTCGGCGCCGGCGGCGATCGCGGCCTCAGCCTTGTCACCGTTGGCGAACACCAGGACGCGGGCGGTCTTGCCCGTGCCGTTGGGCAGGTTCACCGTGCCGCGGACCATCTGGTCAGCCTTGCGCGGGTCGACGCCCAGGCGGAAGGCGACCTCGACGGTGGCGTCGATCTTGGAGGGGTTGGTCTCCTTGGCCAGTTCGATTGCCTCGAACGGGGCGTACAGCTTGTCGCCATCGATCTTGGCTACAGCTGCCTCGTATGCTTTGCTGCGCTTTGCCATCTGCGTTTTCTCCTTATGCAGTCGTGGTCTCGAGTGGGTCGCGCTGGACCCTGCCACTGCGACGGCGCGGTGCCCGCGTGCGGTGCGTCCCGCCGTCGTTCTTTGTTTTTACGGGGTGGGGTGCCTGGAAAGGCGGTGGGGACTAGCCCTCGACGGTGATGCCCATGGAGCGGGCGGTGCCGGCGATGATCTTCGCGGCGGCGGCGATGTCGTTGGCGTTCAGGTCCTCAAGCTTGGTCTGGGCGATTTCCTCGACCTGGGCCTGGGTCAGCTTGGCGACCTTGGTGGTGTGGGGGGTGGCGGAGCCCTTCTGGACGCCCGCGGCCTTCTTGATCAGCTCGGCGGCCGGCGGGGTCTTCGTGACGAAGGTGAAGGAGCGGTCCTCGTAGACCGTGATCTCCACCGGGATGACGTTGCCGCGCTGGGCTTCCGTCGCGGCGTTGTACGCCTTGCAGAACTCCATGATGTTGACGCCGTGCTGACCAAGCGCCGGACCGATCGGCGGGGCCGGGTTGGCGGCGCCTGCCTGGATCTGCAGCTTGATGAGGCCGGTGACCTTCTTCTTGGGGGCCATTTCGGGTCCTTCTACTCATACGTTTCCCCGATGCACAGGAGCGTGCCCGGGGGGTTGGCCGCCGTGGCGCGGCGGCCGGATCGTCGCCTCCCGGTAAAGCGGCCGGGCGGGACGAAGACTGGGTTACTGGATCTTGGTGACCTGGCTGAAGGACAGCGTCACCGGGGTCTCGCGCTCGAAGATGGAGACGAGGACCACCAGCTGGGAAGACTCCGGCTTGATCTCGGAGATGGTCGCCGGGAGGGTCTCGAACGGGCCGTCATTGACGATCACGGATTCGCCGACCTCGAAGTCGATGTTGACCTCGGTGACCGGAATGCGTACCGGCTTGCCGGTCTCGGCGGCGGTGGCCTCGGCGATGACGGTGTGCTCCAGCATGGAGAAGACCTCGTCCAGGCTCAGCGGCACCGGGTCGTGGGCATTGCCGACGAAGCCGGTGACGCCCGGAGTGTGGCGCACGGCGCCCCACGAGGCGTCGGTCAGCTCCATGCGGACCAGCACGTAGCCGGGGATGCGCACGCGGCGGACGATCTTGCGGGTGGTGTTCTTGATCTCCACGACCTCTTCCATGGGGACCTGGATCTCGTAGATGAAATCCTCCATGCCCAAGGTCTGGATACGGGTCTCCAGGTTCACCTTCACGCGGTTCTCGTAGCCGGCGTAGGAGTGGATGACGTACCAGTCGCCCGGCTGGCGGCGAAGCTTGGCCTTGAACTCGGCGACCGGGTCGACGGCGGGCTCGGCTTCGGCTTCGGCCTCAGCCCCGGGGGCGGCGGGCCCGGCTGCGTCCTCGACGTCGGCGGAATCCTCGGAGGCGGAGTCCTCGGAAACGACGGAATCGGCCGGCGCCTCTTCGGCGTCGACCTCGGCGGCCAGCTCAACGATCTCGTCGTTGGCGTGCGGTTCGAGTTCCTGCTCGGACACTGCGGTTCCTGCTTTCTTTGACTGGTTCACCAGAACTGTGGCGCGGACGCCCGACGGTCTACTGCTCGGTCGGGTTCGTGAAGATCAGGATCGATCCGTTGCCGAACACGTAGTCGAGGCCGCTGACGATGAGCATGACCAGGGCCACGAAGCCGAGCACCACGAGCGTGTAGTTGACCAGTTCGCTGCGGGTCGGGGTGACGACCTTGCGCAGCTCGGCAATCATCTGCCGAAAGAACAGCGCGATGCCCGCAAAGAAACCGGTCTTGGCCTGCTTCTTGTGGTGGGGTGCCCCTTGGGAGCTACCTGCGGCCGTTTCGGTCACTGTCCCTCGTTTCACGTTTAAACCGTACTGAAACAACACGGTGTGCCGCAGCCACAAGGGCTACGGCACACCGTGACGTGGATTTCGCCGAGCCGCCCCTAGGGGCTGCCACTGCGCAGGGCAGACAGGACTCGAACCTGCAACCTGCGGTTTTGGAGACCGCTGCGCTACCAATTGCGCCACTACCCTTCGGGCCAGGGCCCGTGGACATCCCACACCCAATGAGCGCGTTCCATCCGCGGCGCTTTCCAGCACCGAGGAAACACTCTACTGCACATTGGGGCCGTAAGTCGAACCGGCTGGCGCAGGGCGTGTCGAAGGGGTCTTTGGGGGCCGCGACACAAGATGACCGTGCCGCCGGGCCGTGACTAAGCTGGGAACCGCCCAGCCCCCTTTACCCCAGGAAGCGCCATGTCACGCATCTCCCGCCGTATCGGTTCCATTGCCGAATCCGCCACCCTCGCCGTCGACGCCAAGGCGAAGGCCCTCAAGGCTGCGGGCCGCCCCGTGATCGGCTTCGGAGCGGGCGAGCCGGACTTCCCCACCCCTGACTACATCGTCGAGGCCGCCGTCGCCGCCGCCCGCGACCCGCGCTTCCACCGCTACTCCCCCGCGGCGGGGCTTCCCGAACTGAAGGACGCGATCGCCGCAAAGACCCTGCGCGATTCGGGCTACGCGATCGACGCGGCCCAGGTCCTGGTGACCAACGGCGGCAAGCAGGCCGTGTACAACACCTTCGCCACCCTGCTGGATCCGGGCGACGAGGTCCTGGTTCCGTCCCCGTTCTGGACCACCTACCCGGAGGCCATCCGGCTGGCCGGCGGCGTGCCGGTCGACGTCTTTGCCGGACCGGAGCAGGGCTACAAGGTCACCGTGGACCAGCTCGACGCCGCACTGACGGACCGGACCAAGGTCCTGCTCTTCGTCTCCCCCTCCAATCCCACCGGCGCCGTCTACTCCCCGGAGCAGGTCAGGGAGATCGGCCAGTGGGCCGCCTCCAAGGGGCTTTGGGTCGTCACTGACGAGATCTACGAGCACCTCACCTACGACACCGCGCAGTTCACCTCCATCGCCACGGCGGTGCCGGAGCTGGGCGACAGGGTCGTCATCCTCAACGGCGTCGCCAAGACCTACGCCATGACCGGCTGGCGCGTGGGGTGGATGGCGGGACCGGCCGATGTCATCAAGGCCGCCACCAACCTGCAGTCGCACGCGACCTCCAACGTCGCCAACGTGTCCCAGATGGCCGCGCTCGCCGCCGTTTCGGGCCCGCTGGACGCGGTGCACGAGATGAAAAAGGCCTTCGACCGCCGCCGCCGGGCCATGGTCGAGGCGCTCAACGCCGTCGACGGCATCTACTGCCCCACCCCGGAGGGCGCCTTCTATGCCTACGCCGACGTGCGCGGGCTGCTGGGCCGGGAGATTGCCGGTGCCCGTCCGGAGACGTCCGCCGACCTGGCGGCGCTGATCCTGGACAAGGCGGAGGTCGCCGTCGTTCCGGGCGAGGCATTCGGCCCCTCCGGGTTCATCCGCCTGTCCTACGCCCTGGGGGACGACGACCTCGCCGAGGGCGTGGGCCGCATCCAGGACCTGCTCAAGTAGTCCGCCCGAAAGGGGCCCCGGCCGGGGCCCCTTTTGCGTGCCCGCAGCAGAACCGGCCACGGCCCGGCCCCACGCTGGGCTAGAGAATGCGCCGGTCCACGGCCCAGCGGGTGAGTTCATGGCGGTTGGACAGCTGCAGCTTGCGCAGCACCGAGGACACGTGGGTCTCCACGGTCTTCACCGAAATGAACAGGTCCTTGGCGACCTCGCGGTAGGTGTACCCGCGCGCGATCAGCCGCATGACCTCCAGTTCCCGCGCCGAAAGCAGGTCAAGCTCGTCGTCCGTGCTCACCGCCTGCGTGCCGAAGGCATCCAGCACGAACCCGGCCAGCCGGGGCGAAAACACCGCGTCCCCGCCGGCCACGCGCTGGACCGCATCGGAGATCTCCTGCCCGGAAACGGATTTGGTCACGTAGCCGCGCGCCCCGGCACGGATCACGGACACCACGTCCTCGGCGGCGTCGGAAACACTCAGGGCCAGGAACCTGACCTGCCCCAGCAGCCCGCCACACCGGGTGATCACCTCCGCGCCTCCCCCGCCCCGGCCCCCCGGCAGGTGGACGTCCAGGAGCACGACGGCGGGACGCAGCTCGTGCACGGCTCCCACCGCCTCCTCCACGGTGGCTGCCTCGCCGACCACCCGGACCCGCGCATCCAGGTCGGCTTTCAGTCCGGACCGGAAGATAGCGTGGTCGTCGACCACCACAACGTCGATGGGTTCGTTCACGGGGTGTCCCCTTCCATGGGCATGTGCAGCCTGATTTCGGTGCCGTCGCCGCTGCGGATGGTGGCGGTGCCCCCGTGGCGGCGCATGCGCCCGACAATGGATTCCCGCACCCCCAGCCGGTCCTCGGCAACGGTGTCCGGGTCGAATCCGGGGCCGCGGTCGCGGATGAAGACGTCCACGCCCGCAGGGCCCGCCTCGACGTACACCGAGACCGTGCCGCCGGCGTGCTTGACGGCGTTGAGCATTGCTTCCCGGGCAGCCTGCAGCAACGCGTCGTAACCGGGCAGCCCGGTCAGGGACCCGACCGCCACGACGTCGATGACGGCTCCCCGGCTGTCCTCCAGCTCCGCCGCCGCGGCCCGGATGGCCTCGCAGATTTCCCCCTCCGGGGCGGCCCCGTCCGTGTAGAGCCACTGGCGCAGTTCCCGTTCCTGGGCACGGGCCAGCCGCACCACCTGGACCTCGTCTCCGGCGCGCTTCTGGATCAGGGCCAGTGTCTGCAGTACCGAGTCGTGCAGGTGGGCGGCGATCTCCGCGCGCTCGGCGGCGCGGATCCGGGCGGAGCGTTCGGACACGAAGCCGCGCCAGGTGCGCACGGCAAAAGGCAGCGCCACCAGGGACACCCCGGCCAGCACGGCGAGCGCCACGGCCAGCCCGGCCCACAGGTCCTCCCAGGGAACGGCCCCGGAGACCAGAACCACCAGCCCGGCCACCACGAGGCCCAGCCCCGCGGCCAGCCGAACCACGCCGGCGGCGCCCGTGGCCCCCGCGCGGCGCCTGAGCCCTTCGCGGCTGACGGCGTCCAGCTGGAGCCAGGCGATCACGGCTCCGGCCAGCACGGCCAGCACGGGCCAGAGGATATGCCAGGCCACGTCCACTCCGGCCGCCTGCGCCGCGAGCAGCCCGGCCAGCAGCAGCAGTGCGGCCCCGACGAGGATCTCCTTGCTCCCCAAGGTGCCTGCCCCGAAACGCGCCGGCGGCATGCTAGCCCCTAAACGCGCCTGCGGCCCGTTTGCCTCTATACGCGCCTGCGGCCCGAGCCGCAGTCCGGCCCGGCCCGCCGCCTCGCGGTCGGCCTCGCGGGCGGCGTCCTCGACGCTGGGAACCAGCAGCCACAGCCACAGGTACAGCAGGACTCCAGCCCCGCCCAGCAGCGCCGAAACCACCATCGCCCCGCGCACCACCTTCACGGGCAGGCCCAGGTGCACGGCCAGGCCCGCGCAGACCCCGGCCAGCACGCGCGGGGTCCCGCGCAGCAGGGGCGGCCGGGGACCGGCGGCGGGTTCGGTCATGGTTCCATCCAAGCACGTCCGGGCAGGCAGGGGCCCTATTTCCGGGTTGCCGGGTGAAGGATCAGGGACGCCTCAGGGGATCCCCCGATGGTGGGGGGACCCGCCGCCGGGAACGATGGGACATATGAACACCGCACCTGTGGAACCCCCACCTGTTGAACCCCCACCTGTTGAACATGGCTTCTTCCGCTGGATCCGCGGCCTGGGCGTGCAGCGCAGCCAGGAACGCTGGATCGGCGGCGTGGCCGCAGGGCTGGGCCAGCGCTTCGGGATCGACCCGCTGCTGGCCCGCGGCCTCGTCGTTGTCCTGGCCGTCTTCACCGGCTCCGGGCTGCTGCTGTACGGGCTTGCCTGGGCCCTGCTGCCGGAGCCGGACGGCCGCATCCACCTCCAGGAGGCAGGGCGCGGGCGCTGGACCGCAGGCATGACCGGTGCACTGGCTGCCTTCCTCCTGGGCCTGGCCGACTTCCCCACCCCGTTCGGGCACTGGAACGGCGGCTGGTGGCCCGGCACCCTGTGGACGCTTCTGGTGGTCGGCGGCATCATCTGGTTCGTCGCTTCCCGCCAGCGGCCCCGTGGCGGGGCGCCCGCCCCCGGGTCCCCGAACCCGGCTCCCGCTCCGGCTCCCGCTCCGGCCTGGGAAGGCACCGCGCCTCCACGGAGCACCGGGTTCACCACGGGCACCACTCCGGAAGGCCGCACCCCGGCGAAGCACCCCCGCCCCCAGCCTTCGCTGCCCGGCCACACCGTGGCCGTCGTCGTCGGGGTGGCCGTGCTGGTGGCCGGGACCCTCGCGCTCCTGAACCTGCTGAACATGGTCTCACTGGACGGGATCGTCGTCCCGGTCGCCCTGGCCGCCGCCCTGGTGGTCCTGGGCCTGGGCCTGGTGGCCGCGGCCCTGCGGCACACTACCGGCGGCGCGCTGACCGGGCTGACCATCGCCCTGCTGGTCTGTACGGTGCTGGCCTCCGGCGCTGCGCTGAACACCTCGCAGTGGCGGTGGGGCAGCCCGATCAGCGAACGGAACGGCAACTCCTACACCAACGTCTTCGCCAGCAGCACGGTGGACCTCACGGGCTACTCCACGGTCTCCACGGACACCACCGTCCGGATGGACGGAGCCTTCAGCTCGCTGGAGGTGCTGGTCCCGGACAACATCCCGGTGGTCGTCACGAGCGACGGCGCCTTCTACTCGATGGAGGTCGCCACCGACACCGGGCGGCAGACCCAATCCGGCATCGGCCGCAGCGGCGACGTCCTCCTGAACCAGGACGCGGCCGGACCGACCCTCACCGTCGAGATCGACGGTGCCTTCAACAACATCAGCGTCGAAACCGCGGAAGCGCAGGTCATTCCATGAGCGAACACCCCACTCCCGAAACGCGCGGTCCCGCGTCCCCGCGGGTGCCGGTCGGCACGCTGGTCTTCGGCTCCGTTGCGGTGGTCCTCGGCCTGCTGCTGCTGGGCGGGCTCCTGTTCGAACTGGTGCTCGACCCGGCGTATGTCGCCGTCGGGCTCCTGGTGCTCGCAGGGGCATCGATGATCATCGGTGGCATCGCCGCCGGCCGGCGCAGCCGGCGGTAACGGTTCCCCCACCCGCTCCCCCGTGAAAGGCTTTACGCATGGATAAGTTCTTCAATTCCCTCCGCGCCTTCCCCCTCCGCCGGGGCCCCAAGCGCATGGTGGCCGGCATTGCCGGGGGCATCGCCGACAGGTTCGGCTGGGACGTCACCCTGGTGCGCATCGGCCTGCTGCTGGCCTTCCTGCTGCCGGTGGTCAGCATCCCGCTGTATTTGGTGCTGTGGCTGCTCATTCCGGACCAGAACGGCACGATCGTGCTGGAACGGCTGATCGGCCAGCGCTGACCTGCTGGTCGCCGCTGGGCCCGCTGGCTAGACTCATGACCGGCGGGCCCACCGGCGTGCCCCGGCACCGGCCCGTGCGGGCGACGACCACTCACGAAAGCTGAGTCTGCGATGCGTATTGGAATCATGACCAGCGGCGGGGACTGCCCCGGCCTGAACGCGGTGATCCGCGGAGCGGTGCTCAACGGCATCAAGCGGTACGGGCATGAATTCGTGGGGTTCCTCGATGGATGGCGCGGAGTGGTCGAAGGCGATTACATCGACCTGCCGCGCGCCACGGTGCGCGGCATCTCCAAGCAGGGCGGCACCATCCTGGGCACGTCCCGAACCAACCCCTACGACGGCGAGCAGGGGGGTCCGGAAAACATCCAGGCCACGCTGGACCGGCTGGGGGTCGACGCCGTGATCGCGATCGGCGGCGAAGGCACCCTCGCCGGGGCCAAGGAGCTGACCGACGCGGGGCTGCCGATCGTCGGGGTCCCCAAGACCATCGACAACGACCTGGACGCCACCGACTACACCTTCGGTTTCGACACCGCTGTCCAGATCGCCACGGAGGCGATCGACCGGCTGCGCACCACCGGAGAGTCCCACCACCGCTGCATGGTGGCCGAGGTCATGGGCCGCCACGTCGGCTGGATCGCGCTGCACGCGGGCATGGCGGCAGGCGCCCATGCCATCCTCATTCCGGAACACCCCCTGAGCATGGAGCAGATCACCCAGTGGGTCCGCGAGGCGCACGAACGCGGCCGCGCCCCGCTGGTCGTGGTCGCCGAGGGGTTCGTCCCGGAGGGTTCGTTCGAACCCTATGCGGACCGCGGCCGCGACGCCTCCGGCCGGCCCCGGCTCGGTGGCGTGGGCGAGCGGCTGGCCCCGCTGATCGAGGAGGCCACCGGCCTTGAAACCCGTGCAACCGTGCTCGGGTATATCCAGCGCGGCGGGGTGCCCACCGCGTACGACCGCGTGCTGGCCACCCGGCTGGGGATGGCAGCGGTGGATTCGGCCACCGACAAGGCATGGGGAACCATGGTGGCCCTGCGGGGCACCGACATCTGCCGCGTTCCGTTCGTGGACGCGCTGGACAACCTCAAGCGCGTGCCGCAGCACCGCTATGACGAGGCCGCCGTCCTCTTCGGCTAGCGGCTGGCCACCTCCCACCCCTCACTTCGTTCGGGGCGGGGCCCTCGGCCGCTAGCGACTAGCCACCTCCCACCCCTCACTTCGTTCGGGGCGGGGCCCTCGGCCGCTAGTCTTAGATCTTATGGACTTGGAGACGGGAACCCGCGCCATCATCGCGCTCGCCTGGGCACGGCGGTTCGGCCTGCCCGACGCGGAACTGCACTATGCAGCCATGGGCGAAACGGCCCCGCGTGTCCTGGCCCGGGACGACACCGCGGACAGCGTGCGGTTCCTGCGCCTGCTGCGCGGCTCCGCGCTGCACGGGCCGGGATGGGCGCTGGACGCGGCCGAACGGTACGACGACGACGAACTGGGCCTGGAGTCGACGCTGGTGCGGCTGGTGCGCGAGCACGGCGGGGGCAGCCATGCGCGTGGCCTGGGCGAAACCGCACTGTACTACCTGGACGAGCCGCTGGATGTGGCCGAGTCCGAATCCACGGTGGTCTCCTTCGACCTCGCCCACGCGCGCGAACTGGAAGCGGCGTGCCCGCGCGACGACGTGGCGGAGGTGCGGCTCTCCTCGCGCGAGCACCCCTTCACCCTGCTCGCCGAGGAGGGGCATAAGCCGCTGGCCGGCGCCGGATACGACATCTGGGAGGGAATGGTGGCTGACCTTTCGGCACTCACCGTGCCCGCGCTGCGCAGGCACGGACTGGCCTCCTACATCACCGCGGTGGCGATCGACGATGCGCTCACGCAGGGCCTCATCCCCCAGTGGCGTGCCGGAGTCAGCAACCGGGCGGGGCACCTGACCGCGCAAACGCTGGGGTTCGTGCTGGCCGGTTCGCTGACCGCTGCCAGCATCGGAGACCGCCGCTTCTGAGCGCCCCGGGCTAGCGTTTGCGCAGGAAGCCCTGCTGGCGGCCGACGACCTGGCCGGAGTCCGGCGCGACGATCGCCTGCTGGGCGGCCGCGTAGCGCTCCGTCCCGTCTACCACCACCAGGTCCGCGGCGGGATCGACGTTGCGCTTGATGAGCGCCAGCGCGATTGGTCCGGCCTCGTGGTGCAGGGCCGCGGAGGTGATCCGTCCGACGGCTTTCTCCCCGAGCATGACGTCGCTGCCCACGCCCGGCAGGGTGTGCAGGCTGCCGTCCAGGTGCAGGAAGACCAGGCGGCGCGGGGGGTGGCCGAGGTTGTGCACGCGGGCCACGGTTTCCTGGCCCTTGTAGCAGCCCTTGGTCAGGTGCACGGCGGTGCGCAGCAGGTCCAGTTCGTGCGGAATGGCCTTATCGTCGGTCTCAAAGCCCAACCGGGGGCGCCAGGCGGCAATGCGCAGGGCCTCCACGGCCATGGTCCCGGCCAGCGGCAGGCCCTCCACGGCGGCCTCCAGTTCCGCGGCGGGAACCAGGTATTCGAGCCAGACGCGTCCGGCCGCCGGATGCTCCGGCCCGGAGTAGGAGTACCCGCCCGGGGCCACGCCCGGCCACGGGTCCCGCCACACGGTGCGCCCCGCCAGTTGTGGAACCTCGGCGGCGGCCCCCACGACGGCCCATTCGGCGCTGGCGTCGGCCACTTCGACCCTGAGCATGAACCGCATCGAATCCAGCCACGCGGCCAGCGGCGCGGCCTCGGCACCCTCCACGAGCAGCCATGTTGCCGCTCCGTCGTCGACCACCCGGCAGTCGTGCTCGATGCGCCCCTGCACGTTCAGGAAAAGTGCTTCCGTGGACTCCCCCGGGGCCAGCCCCAGCAGGAGTTGGGTGGAGAGCGAGTTCAGCCAGGAAAGGCGATCCGGCCCGGTGACCGTGACGACTCCGCGGTGGGAGAGGTCCGCCACGGCCTGCCCCGATTCCAGCCTGCGCTGTTCGGGCAGCGGGTCACCGTAATGGGCGGCCACGCCGGCATCGGCTCCGGAGCCCTCGACGGCGCCGGGGCGCCCAAGGAGCGGGGAAGGAAGGGGCATGGAGGTTCCCTCGGATTCAGTTGATCTTTTTCAAGGCGGCCGACGCGTGGGCGGCCAGCCCGCTGCCGCCGGCGGCAACGTCCCAGCGCCAGTAGAGGTCGCCGTTGACCAGCCCGTAGATACGGGTGGCCGACGCGTAGTCCTTGGAGTTGGTGCCGCGCATGACCAGGTCCGTGGCGAGCTCGATCTGCGGGCCCTTGATCCGCCCGTAGTAGAGTTCGCTGATCCCGCCGGGGTGGACGATGTTCACCTGGATGTCGAATCCGCCGGAGTCGTTCCTGAGTTCCTCGACCTCGTCCGCCGAGCGCAGTGCCGGGACGATGTCGGCCGGAACCATGCCCGGGCCCCCGTCCGCCTCTACGCGGGGCCGGTCCAGGGCCCAGAAGCCGGTCTCGACGGTGAGCGGACGCAGCCGGGTCCCGTCCTCGTCCACGAGCCAGCTTTCGGCACGGTACTCGAGGTAGGGCAGGCCGTTTTGCGAGAACACGACGCGTTGGGAGAAGTGGGCGTCGTCGCCTTCGCCGGCACCAAGCCGTCCGGTGCCCTCCCACGTGCCCAGCAACCAGGACAGCGGAACGAGTTCCGGCGTCAGGTCGGTCGGGATCTCAATGGCCATGGTGGTGTCCTGCCGCTAGCCGGCTACTTCTGGCCCTTGAAAAGACGGGCGACGACGAGCGCGGCGAACCCGGCCATGCCGAGGCTGGCAACCGCAAGGAGGCTGATGAAGAAGATTTCGAGCGCAACGTAATTGTGGTCCATGGCTCCCATATTAGCCGGACGCCGACGGCGCCGACGCGCACCGTGCGGGTGGGCGCGTAACACCGGCGCGGCGCCGGCCCAGCCGCTAGCCCAGAAGCAGGCGTTCGAGGAAATAGGCCAGGGTCCCGGAGCCGAGGACCGCGCACAGCCCGGTGGCGATGGCCGCCAGGGTGCCGCGGGGCCCGCCGGAGGAGACGACCAGCGAACGCACCCCGGCAATGACGGCGCCGCTCACGGCCCCCACGGCGAGCGCGGGCAGCAGCGGGGCGGTGCCGAAGGCCAGCGTGGCCAGGCCCCCCACGAGGACCGCGACAACGACCGCGAGGGGGCCGACGATGCGGTCCGGCCAGCGGATGGTGCACACCAGGATTGCGGCAGCCATCGAGGCCCCGGCGGCGACCATGAGGGAGGACTCCGCCGCGGTGCCGGCGATCCGGTCGAGGGCGATCCACCCGGATCCGGAAGCCACCACGAGGGCCCCCGTGGCCGAGGACAGCATGGATTCGAGGCGCAGTTTCTCCCCCGTGCCGCGCAGCAACTGGACAAGGAAGGCGAGGATCAGGCCGACGGCGGCCGCGGGCGCCATCCAGAAAAGGGGCTGCGGCATGGGTGCCAGGGCGGCACCGGCGGCGGCGGCCAGGCCGGCGGCCCCCAGCACGGCCGCGATCTGCGTTGCGGCGGGCAGGCCGAAAAGCCTGGGCCAGCCGGCCGCGAAGAGCAGCGACAGGGCGGAGACGAGCGCCCAGACCGCGACGGGTGCAGCGGCGGCCGGTCCCACCTGGCTGGCCGCGACGATCAGGGCGACTGCGGCCAGGGCGGAGCCTGCAACGGTTTTGGTCCTCACCCCCCCATCCTGCCTCATGGGCGCGCGGTGGCGGCGCCGCAGGCAAAGCCCGTGTTTCCGGTACATGACGCGCAGGACAACCGGCCCGGGGCCCGCCAACCTATACTGGGGCTGATTCCCGAACCCAATGGCGCGTTTGGTCCACCCGGCTATTGAGGAGGTCTCGATAATGGCCAGCATCCTGCTTCTGACCAACGCGTCAGGGTCATCCGTGGAGATTCTGCCTGCCCTTGAGCTCCTGGCCCACACCGTCCATATCCTTCCGGCCGAGGCCTCGGCCCTCCTGGACGCCGGGGAGACGGACGTCGTGATGGTCGACGCGCGCCGGGACCTCTCCGGATCCCGCTCACTGTGCCAGCTGCTGCGCACGACGGGCCTGGATGCGCCGATCCTGCTGGTGCTCACCGAGGGCGGCATGGCGGCCGTTTCGGCGCTCTGGCAGGCGGACGACGTCCTGCTGGACACCGCCGGTCCGGCAGAGGTCGAGGCGCGGCTGCGCCTGGCCACCGCGCGCTCCCGGGCCGAGACCGAGGCCGACACCTCCGAGATCCGGGCCGCCGGCGTCGTCATCGACGAAGCCAGCTACACCGCGAAGGTCCACGGGGAACCGCTGAACCTGACGTACAAGGAGTTCGAGCTCCTCAAGTACCTGGCCCAGCACCCGGGCCGCGTGTTCACCCGCGACCAGCTGCTGCACGAGGTCTGGGGCTACGACTACTACGGCGGCACCCGCACCGTGGACGTCCACGTGCGGCGCCTGCGCGCCAAGCTCGGCGCCGACCACGAGCAGCTCATCGGCACCGTGCGCAACGTCGGCTACCGCTTCACGCTGGCCCGCGCCCATGAGGACCAGGACACCGCACAGAACGTCGGCACCTAGAAACACGCGCACCACAGCCACGGGGCCGGTCCCCACCGGCTATCTTTGGTCCCATGAGCGCAGCCACGAGCACCGACTGGACCATCACCCTGCTTCCGGGCGCCCCGGACACGGAACTCCTGCGCCAGGTCCGCGCCCTGGCTGCGGCCGCGGAGGAATCCGACGGCAACCCGCCGCTGAGCGAGCAGACCCTGGTGCGGCTGGGCGCCCCCCGCGGCGCCGGCTCGCTGCTGGGCGCCTATGCGCACCTGGTGGAGGAGGGGGACGGCCGGGGGGCGCTGGTCGGCGTTGCCGTGGCCGCGCTGCCGCTCGCGGATGAACCCGGCGTGCTCGAACTGGTGGTGCACCCCGAGGCGCGCCACAGCGGGATCGGCACGGCCCTGGTGGAGGCGTCGCGCGCCTCCACCGATGTGGACAGGCTGCAGGCCTGGGCCCATGGCGGGCACGACGGCGCCGCCCGGCTGGCGCAGCGCTACGGGTTCGCGCCGGTGCGGGAGCTGTGGAGGATGCGCCTGGTACACCCGGTCGACCTGCCCGAGCCCGCGCTGCCGGAGGGTCTTACGCTGCGCGCCTTCGTGCCGGGCCGCGACGAGGATGCCTGGCTCGAGGCCAACCGGGCCGCGTTCGCCCACCACCCGGAACAGGGGGCGTTGGGCCGGGCCGACCTGGAGGCCCGGATGGCCGAGGACTGGTTCGACCCGGACGGGTTCCTGCTGGCCGTGGATGCCCAAGACCGGATTGCCGGCTTCCACTGGACCAAAATCCACCAGCCGGAGCTCGGCGAGGTGTACGTGGTGGGCGTCGTTCCGGGCGCGCAGGGCGGCGGGCTGGGGCGCGCCCTGACCGTGGCCGGGATCCGGCACCTGGTCGGCCGGGGCATCCGCACGGTGATGCTCTATGTGGACGCGGACAACGAGCCCGCGGTACGCCTCTACAGGAGCCTGGGCTTCACCCGGTGGGACGTTGACACCATGTACGCGCACCGCGGCCGCACCGGCGGCGCCACCGGCGCGCAGGTAGAGTGAATCCCGAGCGTCCTGCCGCGGCCCGCCGCGCAGGCCCGCCGCACCACTCCATTGGATCCATTGGAAGGAATTCAGCCATGGACTCCCTGGCCGCGCAAACCTTCGGTGACAGCGATGTCCCCGCATCCCGCGCCACACAGGACCGCATCGAACTCCCAGACTTCGAGCCGACGCTCGGTCCCGAAGGCGACTTCGCCCTGGACCGGTTCCTGGACCGCGAGATCAGCTGGCTGGACTTCAACGCGCGCGTGCTGGAACTGGCGGAGGACCCGGACCTGTTCCTGCTGGAGCGGGTGCAGTTCCTGTCCATCTTCGCCTCCAACCTGGACGAGTTCTTCATGGTGCGCGTGGCCGGACTGAAGCGGCGCATCGCCACCGGCCTGGCCGTTCCCTCCGCCGCCGGGGTCAGCCCGCGGGACCAGCTGGACCACATCCTTGAGGCCGCCCACCAGCTCCAGCGCCGGCACGCTAAGGTCTTCTCCGAACAGGTGCGCCCCGCCCTGGCGGCCGAGGGGATCGCGGTCACCCGGTGGGGCGAACTCGACGAGGACGCCCGGCAGGGCCTCAGCCGCTGGTTCACCGACCAGGTGTTCCCGATCCTCACCCCGCTGGCGGTGGATCCCGCCCACCCGTTCCCCTATATCTCCGGATTGTCCCTGAACCTGGCCGTGGTGGTGCGCAACCCCGTCAGCGGCAAGGAGCTGTTCGCCCGCCTGAAGGTTCCGGACCAGCTGCCGCGCCTGATCTCGGTGGACGGGCCCCGCGCCGGGCACACCCCCGGCCGGCCCGCCCGGTTCATCCCCCTCGAGGAAGTCATCGCGGTGCACCTGGAGCACCTCTTCCCGGGCATGGAGGTCGTGGAGCACCACTCGTTCCGCGTCACCCGCAACGAGGACCTGGAGGTGGAGGAGGATGACGCGGAGAACCTCCTGCAGGCACTGGAGAAGGAACTGCTGCGCCGCCGCTTCGGCCCGCCCGTGCGGCTCGAAGTGGCCAGCGACATCAACCCGGCCGTGCGCAGGCTGCTGGTACGCGAGCTCGGCGTCGAGGAGGAGGAGGTGTTCACCCTGCCGGCGCCGCTGGACCTGCGCGGGCTCAACGTCATCTCCGGCATCGAGCGCGCCGACCTGCACTACCCCCGGCACCTGGCCCACACCAGCCGCTTCCTGAACGAGTCGGAAACCTCCAAGGCGGCCAACGTCTTTGCCGCCATGCGCCGGCGCGACATCCTGCTGCACCACCCCTACGACTCCTTCTCCACCTCAGTCCAGGCGTTCCTTGAGCAGGCCGCCGCGGACCCCAAGGTGCAGGCCATCAAGCAGACGCTGTACCGCACCTCGGGAGACTCCCCGATCGTGGACGCGCTCATCGACGCGGCGGAGTCCGGCAAGCAGGTGCTGGCCCTGGTGGAGATCAAGGCCCGCTTCGACGAGCAGGCCAACATCACCTGGGCCCGCAAGCTGGAACAGGCGGGCGTGCACGTGGTCTACGGCATCGTCGGGCTGAAAACGCACAGCAAGCTCTCCCTGGTGGTCCGCCGCGAAGGTGACCGGCTGCGCCGCTACTGCCACATCGGCACCGGCAACTACCACCCGCGCACGGCCCGCTATTACGAGGACCTGGGCCTGCTGACCTGCGACGACCAGGTCGGCGAGGACCTGTCGCGGCTCTTCAACCAGCTCTCCGGCTACGCCCCCCGCTCCGCGTTCAAGCGGCTGCTCGTGGCGCCGCGCTCGCTGCGGTCGGGCCTGATCGACCACATCGAGCAGGAGATCGCCCACCGCAAGGCCGGGCTCGCCGCGCGCGTGGTCATCAAGGTCAACTCCATGGTGGACGAGGCCGTCATTGACGCCCTCTACCGCGCCTCGCAGGCCGGCGTGCAGGTGGACGTGATCGTGCGCGGCATCTGCGCGCTGCGCCCGGGCGTGCCGGGTCTCAGCGAGAACATCCGCGTGCGCTCGGTCCTGGGCAGGTTCCTGGAGCACTCCCGCGTGTTCGCCTTCGGCAATGCCGGACAGCCCATCGTCTACATCGGCTCCGCGGACATGATGCACCGCAACCTCGACCGCCGCGTCGAGGCGCTGGTGCGGCTCTCCAACCGCGAGGACATTGCCGAACTGGTCTCGCTGCTGGACCGCTACCTCGATCCGGGCACCGCCAGCTGGCACCTGGACAACGCCGGCGTCTGGACCCGCCACCACAAGGACGCGGACGGCCGGCCGCTGACCGATATCCAGAGCTGGCTGCTGGATTCGCGCAGCCGCCAGCGCGGGGCGGCCCGGCGCTGATGGCTTTGCTGGTGCGTTCCTCCGATGGCCCGGACGTCGCCGGAGGCAGTTTTTCCGTGGTCGCGGCCGGGGTCCTGCCCTGGCGGGTGAAAGGCAAGCAGCTGCAGGTGCTGCTGATCCACCGCGGGCGCTATGACGACTGGTCCTGGCCCAAAGGCAAGCTCGATGCCGGCGAAACCGTCCCCGAGTGCGCAGTGCGCGAGGCCTACGAGGAGATCGGCCTGCGCATCCGCCTGGGCATCCCGCTGCCGGCGATCACCTACCCCGTGGGCTCCGGGCCGAAGGTGGTTTACTACTGGGCCGCCCAGGTCCAGGACGGCACCCCTGTGCCGGACGGCGTCGAAACCGACGAGGTCCGCTGGGTGTCCCCGGAAGAGGCCCGCCTGATGCTCACCAACGCCTCGGACGCCGCCCCGCTCGATGCCCTGGTCCAGGCGCACGAGTCGGGCGTGCTTGAGACGCGCGCGTTCGTGGTCGTGCGCCATGCCAAGGCCAAGCCGCGCTCCAGCTGGACCCTGGCCGAGGGCAAGCGGCCGCTGGCCGCCACCGGCCAGCGGCAGGCCCTGGCCGTGGCGGACCTGCTCGCCGCCTGGGCTCCCAAGAAGATCGCCAGCAGCCCGTGGACCCGGTGCATGCAGACGGTGGCCCCCTACGCCAACCGCAACGCCGTCGGGGTCAAGACGGTGGGGGAGCTCACCGAACACGCGGCCCGGCGCAACCCCGGCAAGGCGCGCAGGGCCATCGCCGCGCTGCTGGCCAAGCGGCGCTCGCAGGCGGTGTGCACGCACCGTCCCGTGATGCCCTCCGTGCTGGCCGTCCTGCGGGAGCAGCTGCCCTCGCGGCTGGCCGCGTTCCTGCCCGCGGAGGACCCGTACCTGCGGCCGGGCGCTGTCCTCGTGGTGCAGCAGCCCGTGGCCACCCCGGGCAAACTCGTCTCCGTGGAACTGTACGAGCCGTTTGAGGACTAGGGCCCGGCAGGGGCACGTGTCGCGTCAGGACACGGCAGGGGGGCGCTGCTCCGCGCGCAGCGACGCCAGGTCCTCCAGCGCCCGGCGGCGGGAGGCGCCGAGGTCCACGACCGGTTCCGGGTAGGCGGGGGTGCCCGCCTCGGGGACCCAGCGGCTGATGTACCGGCGCTCGGGGTCGAACTTCTTTGCCTGCGTGTTGGGGTTGAAGATGCGGAAGAAGGGAGCGGCGTCGGCTCCGCAGCCGGCCACCCACTGCCAGTTGGCCGCGTTCAGCGCCGCGTCGGCATCCACCAGGGTGTCCCAGAACCACTCTTCCCCCACCCTCCAGTGGATGCCCAGGTTCTTCACCAGGAAGCTGGCCGAGACCATGCGCACGCGGTTGTGCATCCACCCGGTGGCCCACAGTTCCCGCTGGCCCGCATCGACCAGCTCGATGCCGGTGCGTCCGCGCCTCCAGGCCTCGGTCAGTGCCGCCTCCTCGGCGCCGTCCTGCGGCCAGCTCCATGGGAACGCATCGAACTCCCGGCGCAGGTTGGTGGTGGCCAGGTGCGGGTGTTCGTGGAGCTGGTGCCAGCAGAACTCGCGCCACCCCACTTGCGTGGCGAAGACCGAGGCGCCCGCCCCGCCGCCGGCCGCCAGCAGCCGGTCACGGACCTGGAACGGGGACAGGTGCCCCCAGCGCAGGTAGGGGGACAGCCGGCTGGTACCGTCCAGGTCCGGGCGGTCGCGGTCCTCGTCGTAGTGGTGCAGCGGGCCGGAGGCGAAGTCCTCCAGCAGCTGCTCCCCCGCGGCCACGCCCGGTTCCCATGCCTCGCCCAGCCCCCCGGCCCAGTCGGGCCGGGGCGGCAGCAGCCCCCACGCCTCCAAACCTTCCCCGTCGGGACATTCGGGCAGGGACAGCACGGCGCCGCGGCCGGCGTCGGGCAGGCCCCAAGCGGACCGCACCGGCCGGGCGGAGGCCGCCTTCCAGAACGGGGTAAACACGCGGTAGGGCCCGCCCTGTCCGGTGCGCACGGTCCAGGGTTCGTGGAGCAGGGACGCGGCGAAGGTCTCGGCGTGGATCCCGTCCGCCGTGGCGCGGCGTTCCACCGCCGCGTCCACCTCCCGTTCGGGGCCGCCGTAGCGGCGGTTCCAGTACACGGCCCCGGCGCCGAGCGCGTCCAGCACCTCCGGCAGGACGGTGGCCGCAGGGCCGCGGCGCAGCAGCAGCGGAATCCCCAGCTCGGCCAGTGACCGGCCCAGGTCTTCCAGCCCGTGGTGCAGCCACCACCGCGAGGCCGCGCCCAGCGGACGCACCCCGGGCGAAGCCTCGTCCAGGACGAACAGTCCGACGGCGGCGCCGTCGGCCACAGCGGCCAGCAGCGCCGGATGGTCCTGCACCCGCAGGTCGTCGCGGAACCAGACCAGGGAGGGTTTCATCGGTTTGCCTTTCGGACGGAGGCGGTGCGGCCGGCCACGGGTGCCCGTGGGCCCATTCTTCGCGGTGCGCTGCGCGGCGTCCATCTCCCACCCCGGCCTTCGGCGGCGCCGGGGCCGGCACCGGCGGCTGCCCCGGTGCCGGAACACTCCGGCGGAAGCGGCCTTAAGGGGACCGCGACCGGCTATGGCTAGACTTGACCGGTGACTATCCCCACCCCGTACGAGGACCTGCTGCGCGATGTGCTGGCCAACGGCACCCCCAAAGGCGACCGCACCGGCACCGGCACCCGGAGTGTTTTCGGACGCCAGATCCGCTTCGATCTGGCCGGATCGTTTCCGTTGATCACCACCAAGCGGGTGCATTTCAAGTCGGTGGCGCTGGAGCTGCTGTGGTTCCTGCGCGGGGATTCGAACGTGCGCTGGCTGCAGGAACAGGGCGTCACCATCTGGGACGAGTGGGCCGATGCCGACGGCGAACTGGGACCGGTGTACGGCGTCCAGTGGCGCTCCTGGCCGACCCCTGACGGCGGCCACATCGACCAGATCTCCCGGGTCGTGGACTCCCTGCGCGCCAACCCCGACTCCCGCCGCCACATCGTCTCCGCCTGGAACGTGGCCGAGATCGAAAACATGGCGCTGCCGCCCTGCCACGCCTTCTTCCAGTTCTACGTGGCCGGCGGGAAACTCTCCTGCCAGCTCTACCAGCGCTCCGCCGACATGTTCCTCGGGGTGCCCTTCAACATCGCCTCCTACGCCCTGCTCACCCACATGGTCGCCCAGCAGGCGGGCCTGGAGGTCGGCGAATTCGTGTGGACCGGCGGCGACTGCCACATTTACGACAACCACGTCGAGCAGGTGAAGGAACAGCTCGCCCGTGAGCCGTACCCGTACCCGCAACTGGCGATCCACCGGAAGCCGGAGTCGATCCTCGACTACGCGCTCGAGGACTTCGAGATCGCCGGATACCAACATCACCCGACCATCAAGGCACCCATCGCGATATGAGCACCACATCCGAAAACCCCACCCTCTCCGAAAACCCGGGCCCGGACACCGCGCCGGCAGCGGCGGCACACCGTGCGGAGGCCGCGACCCAGTCGCGCCTGGGCATGATCTGGGCCCGCTCCGTCGACGGCGTCATCGGCCACGAGGGCCGCATGCCCTGGCACCTGCCCGAGGACCTGGCCCACTTCAAGCGCACCACGCTGGGTCGGCCGATCATCATGGGCCGGCGCACGTGGGAATCCCTTCCGGAAGCGTTCCGTCCCCTGCCCGGACGCACCAACGTCGTGCTGACCTCGGACAAGTCGGCGGCTGCCGCAATTAAGGCAGCCGGCGCCATCGTCGCGGCCTCCCCGGAGGCCGCCCTGGAGGCCGCGCGCGCGGCTGAGGGCTCGGAGGAAATCTGGGTGGTCGGCGGCGGCCAGGTCTACGCAGCCTTTGCCGGGCTGGCCGACACCGCGGTCGTCACCGTGGTCAACGCCACGCCGGCCGGGGACACCCGCGCCCCGGAGCTGGGCGAAGGCTGGAAGCGCACGCTGGCCGAGCCCGACGCCGGCTGGCTGGCCTCGGCCTCCGGCCTCGAGTACCGCTACGAGCTGTGGGAGAAGACGGCGTGAAGGAAGCCTTCAAGGCCCTTGCCAACCGCCCCGAGCCACTGTTCGTGATCGGCTACATGCTCTGTCCGCTGCTGGCGCTGATCTGCGCCGCGCTGGGCCTGTGGATGATCCTGACCGGCCAAAAGGCTGGCGGCCTGGTGGTGCTGCTGGTGGTCACCCAGGCATTCACGTTTACCTCCCTGTGGGCGATCGGGCGCCGCCGCCGGCTGCTCGAGTCCCATGGTGGCGGGCCCCACGCGTAACCGAGGTGCCCGCACGCCCGGGGCCCCATTACGATAGATTGCATGACTTCTTCCGTTGGCTTCGTCGGTTACCGCGGCATGGTCGGCTCCGTCCTCATGCAGCGCATGCAGGATGAGGGCGACTTTGCCCACCTGGACCCCGTGTTCTTCTCCACCTCCAATGCCGGCGGCAACGCCCCGGCGTTCGCCGAGGGCGCAGGCGCGCTGAAGGACGCCTACGACCTCGACGAGCTTGCCAAGCTGCCGATCATTGTCACCGCCCAGGGCGGCGACTACACCAAGGCGGTGCACGCGGACCTGCGCGGGCGCGGCTGGAACGGCCTGTGGATCGACGCAGCATCGACCCTGCGCATGAACGACGACTCGATCATCGTCCTGGACCCGGTCAACCGCAACGTGATCGACGCCGGCCTGGCCAATGGCACCCGCGACTTCGTCGGCGGCAACTGCACCGTTTCCTGCATGCTCATGGGTCTGGGCGGCCTGTTCCGCAACGGCCTGGTCGAGTGGGGCACCTCGATGACCTACCAGGCCGCCTCCGGCGGCGGCGCCCGCCACATGCGGGAGCTGCTGACGCAATTCGGCGACATCAACACGGCCGTGGCCGCCGAGCTGGACAACCCGGCCTCCGCGATCCTGGAGATCGACCGCAAGGTGCTCGCCACGCAGCGCGGCGGCCTGGACGCCACCCAGTTCGGGGTGCCGCTGGCCGGTTCGCTGATCCCGTGGATCGACGCGGACCTGGGCAACGGCCAGTCCAAGGAGGAATGGAAGGCCGGGGTCGAGACCAACAAGATCCTGGGCACCTCCGCCGCGGACCGCGTCGCCATGGACGGGCTGTGCGTGCGCATCGGCGCCATGCGCTCCCACTCCCAGGCCCTGACCCTGAAGCTGAAGGAAGACCTCACGGTCACGGAGATCGAGCGCCTGATCGACGCCGACAACGAGTGGGCCACCGTGGTGCCCAACACCAAGGAAGCCTCCATGAAGGGGCTGACCCCGGTCGCCGCCTCCGGCACCCTGGACATTCCGGTTGGCCGCATCCGCAAGCTGGAGATGGGCCCGGAGTACATCTCCGCCTTCACCGTCGGGGACCAGCTGCTGTGGGGCGCGGCCGAGCCGCTGCGCCGCATGCTGCTGATCGCCCTGGGCCGGCTCTAGCCGGACCGCTCCCGCAAGCGACCCGCCCACGGTCCCGCGTCCCCCGGCAACACACCCGGGGACGCGGGACCGTTCGCGTTCGGAGCCCCGTCCGGAGTTCCCTGCGGCACCTCCGCAGTTCCCGGGGGCATCGAAGCCCGGGGGCGGGAGCTAGTTCTCCTTGCGGACCCGCTGGAGGTCTTCCAGGGCGGTCTCGTAGAGGCGCTGAAGCGAGGCAAGCCGGGCGTCATCGATGTCCCCCGCCGCATGCGCCACCTTTCCGCGCTCCAGAAGGCGCTGCGCTTCCTTGAGGTTGCCCTCCGCCAGGTCGAGGGCGTGTTCGCGGCTGGTCAGGTGTTCCATGGGCCCATGATGGACCCGCCCCGCCCGCACTGTCCACACTCCCAAACCCCTTCCCGCGGCCCCCTCCCCCGCACCGCGCCGCTGCGTATTCCCGGGCCCCGGGCCGGGTCCTGCCGGGGCCCGGGTCAGAGGGCGCAGCCGATGAGCAGCGGCTCGTTGTGCAGTTCGATTCCGAAGCGTTCGGCGACGCCCGAGCGCACGGCCCGGGCGACGGCAAGGATGTCCGCGGCGGTCGCTCCGCCCCGGTTGGTGATGGCCAGCGTGTGCTTGGTGGACAGCGACGCACGGCCCCCGGCCAGGTGCTCCCCCGCGCTTCCGGGAAGCCCGTAGCCCTTGCCGAAGCCGGAGCGGTCGATCAGCCAGGCGGCGGAAAGCTTGACCAGGCCCTCCCCGGCCGGGTAGTTCGGGGCGTCGTCAGGCAGGGAGGCGGCCACCGCGGCGGGCACCACCGGGTTGGTGAAGAACGAGCCGGTGCTGAAGGTGTCCCGGTCGGCCGGGTCCAACACCATGCCCTTGCCGGCACGGAGCCGGAGGACCTCGCGGCGCACATCGGCGGCGGCGGCCCGCTCGCCGGGGGCGAGGCCGAGGGCCCGGGCCAGTTCGGCGTAGGCGACCGGCGCGCTGAGCCCGCCCGCCTCCAGCCGGAACGTCACGGTGAGGACCACGTAGCGCGGGGACCCGTTGGTGGTGGTCCGCTTGAGGAGTGAGTCCCGGTAGCCGAAGCCCAGGTCGGCATTGGTGAAGGTCCTCACGGCCCCCGCCACCCGGTCCCACGCGCGCACGCCCTCCAGGGTTTGGGAGACGTCCGCGCCGTAGGCTCCGACGTTCTGTACGGGGGTGGCGCCGGTGGATCCGGGGATGCCGGACAGGGCTTCGAGGCCGGAGAGCCCGCGTTCGACAGCATGGGCGACGACCTGGTCCCACGGGTGCCCGGCCTGGACGGTGAGCAGCACGTGCCCGTCGCCGGCGTGTTCCTGGAGGCCGGTGCTGGCGATGCGCAGCACCGTGCCCGGATACCCGGCGTCGGCCACGACCAGGTTGGATCCTCCGGCCAGGATCAGCAGGTCCTCCCCCGCGGCGTCGGCGGCGCGCACGGCGGCAACGATCTCCGCCTCCGTGCCGGCTTCGAGGTACCGGCCCGCGGGGCCGCCGACAGCGGTGGTGGTCAAGGACGAAAGCAGCTGCAAACTCACGGGCATAAGCCTAACCGCCGAGGGACCCGCGCCGAGCGCAGCGAGGTGCGGGAGGCGGTGAGGCGCTAACCGCCGAGGGACCCGCGCCGAGCGCAGCGAGGTGCGGGAGGCGGTGAGGCGCTAACCGCCGAGGGACCCGCGCCGAGCGCAGCGAGGTGCGGGAGGCGGTGAGGCGCTAACCGCCGACGTAGGCCGCGAGGTGCTCGCCCGTAAGGGTGGAGCGGGCCGCGACGAGGTCCGCGGGGGTGCCCTCGAAGACGATCCGGCCGCCGTCGTGCCCGGCACCGGGGCCGACGTCGATAATCCAGTCGGCGTGCGCCATGACCGCCTGGTGGTGTTCGATGACCACCACCGACTTGCCCGACTCCACAAGGCGGTCCAGCAGCCCCAGCAGCTGCTCGACGTCGGCCAGGTGCAGGCCGGTGGTCGGCTCGTCGAGGACGTAGACGTCCCCCTTCTCCCCCATCCAAGTGGCCAGCTTCAGCCGCTGGCGCTCGCCGCCCGAGAGCGTGGTGAGCGGCTGGCCCAGGGTGAGGTAGCCGAGCCCGACGTCGGCAAGCCGCGACAGGATCTTGTGCGCGGCCGGCAGGCGCGCCTCGCCGCCGCCGAAGAACGCCCCAGCCTCGGACACCGGCATCGCCAGCACCTCGCTGATGTTCCGGTCCCCGAGGGTGTACTCCAGCACCGACGCGTCGAAGCGCTTGCCTTCGCACCCTTCGCAGGGGGTTTCGACAGTGGCCATGACCCCCAGGTCGGTGTAGATGACGCCCGCGCCGTTGCAGGTGGGGCAGGCACCTTCTGAGTTGGAGCTGAACAGCGCCGGCTTCACGCCGTTGGCCTTGGCAAACGCCTTGCGGATGGGCTCCAGCAGCCCGGTGTAGGTGGCCGGGTTGCTGCGCCGGGAGCCCTTGATGGCTCCCTGGTCGATCACCACCACGCCCTCGCGGCCGGCGACCGAACCGTGGATCAGCGAGCTCTTGCCCGATCCGGCCACTCCCGTCACCACGCACAGCACACCCAGCGGGATGTCGACGTCCACGTCCCGGAGGTTGTGGGTCGATGCTCCACGGATCTCCAGCGCACCGGAGGAGGAGCGCACGGACACCTTCAGGCCGGCCCGGTCGTCGAGGTGCCGGCCGGTGGTGGTGTCGCTGGTCCGCAGCCCCGCCACCGTGCCCTCGAAGCAGACGGTGCCGCCGGCGGTGCCGGCACCCGGGCCGAGGTCGACGACGTGGTCGGCAATCGCGATCGCCTCGGGCTTGTGTTCGACGACGAGCACGGTGTTGCCCTTGTCCCGCAGCTGCAGCAGCAGCCTGTTCATCCGCTCGATGTCGTGCGGATGCAGCCCGATGGTCGGCTCGTCGAAGACGTAGGTGACGTCGGTGAGCGAGGATCCGAGGTGGCGGATCATCTTGGTGCGCTGGGCCTCTCCCCCGGACAGGGTGCCCGAGGACCGGTCCAGCGAGAGGTATCCCAACCCGATCTCCGCGAACGAGTCAAGGAGGTGCTGCAGGCCGGCCAGCAGCGGGCCGGCCGACGGCTCGTGGAGTTCCCGGAGCCACTCGGCCAGGTCGCTGATCTGCATCGCACAGACGTCGGCGATGCTCTTTCCGTTGATCTTCGAGGACCGGGCCGCCGTACTGAGCCGGGTGCCGTCGCACTCCGGGCAGGCCGTGAACGTGACCGCCCGCTCCACGAAGGCGCGGATGTGCGGCTGCATCGCTTCGACGTCCTTGGCCAGGAACGACTTCTGGATCTGCGGGATCAGGCCCAGATACGTCAGGTTGACCCCGTCGACCTTAATCTTGGTGGCCTCCTTGTGGAGGAGGTCGTCCAGTTCCTTCCGCGTGTAGTCGCGGATCGCCTTGTCCGGATCCAACCAGCCGCAGCCGCGGTAGATGCGCCCGTACCAGCCCTCCATGCTGTAGCCCGGGATGGTGAGCGCGCCCTCGTTGAGCGACTTGTCCGCGTCGTACAGCACCGACAGGTCGAAGTCGGTGATGGAACCGCGGCCCTCGCAGCGCGGACACATGCCGCCGGTGATGCTGAAGCTGCGCCGTTCCCTGACGGTCTTCCCGCCGCGCTCGAGCGTGACCGCCCCGGCCCCGCTGATGGAGGCGACGTTGAAGGAGAAGGCCTGGGGCGAGCCAATGTGCGGGGTACCGAGCCGGCTGAAGAGGAGGCGCAGCATCGCGTTCGCGTCGGTGACGGTGCCGACCGTGGAGCGCGGGTTGGCGCCCATCCGTTCCTGGTCCACGATGATCGCCGGGGTCAGCCCCTCAAGCACGTCGACCTCGGGCCGCGACAGCGTTGGCATGAAGCCCTGGACGAAGGCGCTGTAGGTCTCGTTGATCATCCGCTGCGACTCGGCGGCGATCGTGGCAAACACCAGCGAGCTCTTGCCCGAGCCGGAGACGCCCGTGAACACCGTCAGCCGGCGCTTGGGGATCTCAACGCTGATGTCCTTGAGGTTGTTCGCCCGCGCACCCAGCACCCGGATCAGGTCGTGGTTGTCGGCGGCGTGCCGCGCCGGTGGCTGCGTGTGCGTCGTCATGGCCGTGCTCATCGTGCCTCCATTCGTTGCGCAGCCGCTGTCCCGGCCGCCGTCGTCAGCCTCTATCCAACCAGCTTCAGGTGACACGAAAGGGACGGCGCGTGCATGGCATGGGCACGGGTCCGGCACCTAGAACTGGACGAGCGCCTGTGCCTTGACCAGGACCTTCTGTCCCTCGACGGTGACGGTCAGGTCCACGCGGGCGGTGCGGGCCTCGGCGTCGAGCGCGCCGATAGTGCCTTCGACGCCGATTTCGGTGCCCGCGTATTCGGAGGGGTTGCTGCCGGCCGGATCCTCCACCACGACCGGCTTGGTGAAGCGGGTCTGGTAGTCGATGACCGCCGCCGGGTCACCGGCCCAGTCGCTGACCAGCTGCACGGCCGCACCCATGGTGAACATGCCGTGGGCGATGACGCCGGGCAGACCGACCTCCCCGGCGAAGCGCTGGTTCCAGTGGATCGGGTTGAAGTCCCCCGAGGCCCCGGCGTAACGGACCAGATCGGCCCGGTTGACGCGCACGGTGGTGGCGCCGATGGACTGTCCCTTTTCGAGGGATTCAAAGGGGAAGGCGGGCATTACTGGTCCTCTCCGCGCACGAGCAGGGACGAGACGGCGGTGGCGACCCGGTCTCCGGCGGTGGTGGCGATTTCGGCGCGGGTGGTGATCATGGCGCCGCCACCCATGGCGCGGACCTGGTCCACGTGCAGCTCGGCGACCAGCTCGTCGCCGGCAACGATCGGGCGGTGGTGGGTGAAGCGCTGGTCCGCGTGGACGACGCGGGAGAAGTCGATGCCGGACTCGGGGTCCTGGATCAGCTGGGCGTCGGCCCGCTGGGCCACGATAATCGCGAAGGTCGGCGGCGCGACGACGTCGGCGTGGCCGAGTTCCGCGGCGGCGGCGGGATCGTAGTGCGCCCGGTGGCCTGCCTTGACGGCGGCGGCGAACTCGCGGATCTTTTCGCGGCCGACGGCGTAGGGCTCGCCGGCCGGGTACGTGCGCCCCTGCAGGGCGGGGTTGATGCTCATGGGGTCCTTTACTTGGGGCCGGGCTGGCGGCCCTGCGGTGGGTTCTGCTTGCGGTAGGCCTTCATGTCCCGGGTGCGGACCACCAATCCCACCATGTGGGTGAGCAGGCCCGCGAAGATGATCCCCACGGCCGTGTACATCAGCCCCCGGTTGCCAATGTTGGCGCCCACCAAGGCCAGCACGATGCCCACTCCGGAAAGCGCCATCGAGGCGATGACGACCTTCTTGTACAGCGGCGAACCGGCGTCCCAGGGCGTGTTGATCATGGCTTCGATTCTATCGGGGCCGGCAGTGCCCGCCCGCACCGCCGTCGCATCCCCAAAATGACGCCCCCGGAAAGGCCGGGCAAGGCCGCAATGGAACCCTCAACCTAAAACAGCAGCTCCTGGACGGCGGGGGCCGCGGTTGCCTGGTGGCCGGGCCGGAGCAGTTTTCCCTTCAGCGGCGCCGCGTCCGCAACAAACCGGACCGGGCTGTCCGCCAGGCGCACCAGCAGGACCTGCCCAAGCACCGCTTCGACGGTGAACCCGTGCCCGCCCTCCCCCAGCCGTCCGGCTTGGGGATGCCCCGGGTAGGGCTGGGTCCGCCGCTCCCGCCAGGCCCGCAGCAGCGGCGCGGAGACCGCCGGCGGCGCCCATTCCTCCTCGACCACGGCGAACGGACCCTCACCCGCGGTGCCGCGCAGGAAGCCGCGCACCCTGTGCGCCAGCCGTGCGTTCAGGGCCGCCGGACCGCCATCGCCCTCCCCGTTCCCGACGGGCGCGGCGAGGCCGGCAGCCTTCGCGGCCGAGCGCACGGCCTGTCCGATTCCCAGCCGTGCGGTGACCGCGTCCTCGAGCAGGCGCACCGTCCTGCCGTCGGCGGCCAGCGCCACGTAGCGGGCCGCGACCGCGCCCTGTTCGGCCAGCCGCCGCCATTTGCCGGGGGCCGCCGCGGTGCCCACCTTGGAGGCCCCGTGGGCGAAGGTGGCGACGTAGAGCCAGTGCTCCTGGGCCAGGTAGTCCCGCAGTCCGGGCGGGGCAATGCCCGAGCGGTGGAAGTCGTGCATGTGGCGGGTGTCGTCGCGGGCGAAGCACGGGCCGCACTGGTGCCCTCGGGCGGCCGGGGCACGGTCGGGGCAGGGCATGCTGGCGCGTTCCGTCCGGCTGGCGACGGTGGTGTGCCCCAGGCACCAGTTCCCGGGAAGCACCGCGAAACCCAGCCGGGTGCCGGGGGCGAGCGGAACATCTGCCGGCGTGCCGTCCGGGGTGCGCAGGGCCAGGCGCGGGATGCCCTCGGAGTCCGGCCAGGACACCCCGTGGCAGAGCACCTGAGCACCCTCCGGCACCGGGCCTTCCGCGGGCACGACTTTGCCCGGCCTAGGAGATACCGTCAGCGACCGCAGCGGCCGCTTCCAGCCAGGCGCGCCGGGTGGCCGGGCGCAATGCCTGGTAGCGGATGCGGCCCTTCACCAGTGCGGGGTCGAACGGAACGGTCACCACCGCGCGGGCCAGCCGGCGGAAGCCTGAGGCAATGCGGGCCAGCTGGTCCTTGTTGCCGTTCTGCTGGTGCTGGCTGACGATCACGACGGCGTTGCGCGCCAGTTCGGCGTAGCGCCCCCCGCGGTTGGCGAGCGCCTCCAGCAACAGGGCCGCCGCCTCGGCGTGCTCCTCCACCGTGGTGCTGGCGACCACCAGCTGGTCGGTGTGGTCGATCATGCGCAGCCAGCGCTCGGCGGATTCATCATTGCCGGAGTCCACGATGGACAGCTGGAAGAACTTGCTCGCCGCCGCGTGCACGATGTCGAAGTCCGCGGCCGTCAGGTTTTGCTCGGAGGCCAGCAGGGTGGGGTCGGTGCGCAGGACGCTGTAGCGGTCCTCCGGCTGGTAGTGCACGTAGGCGTTGATGGCCGGGTCCCCGGCGGTGGTTCCCATGAGGTCGGGGGCGGCGTGCAGCAGGTCCATGACGTGTGCGTTGTGGGAAGCCTGAACCGTGCGCCAGCCAAGCGTGCCACGGGTGCCGTTGTTGTCCCACGCCAGAACCGGATCCCCGCTGTTGCGGCCGAACACGGCGGCCAGCAGGACAGCGGTGGGGGTCTTGTTGGCCCCGCCCTTGCCGTTGACCACCGAGACGGTACGCGGGGCGGAGAGGCGCTGGCCAATGGCACGGCGCCACTGGCGCTCCTCCTTCTCCTCGGCGGAAGGCTCCACGGAGAAGCCGATGCGGGAGAGGAAGCCGCGCATGCCCCGCGTCGGGGGCAGGGCCTCGTCCTCCGGACGCAGGAACGTCCCGCGTCCGGCTGCCGCGTCGGCGGTTTCCGCGCCCGTCGTCCCCGGTTCCTGGTCAGGGGCGGGCTCCGTGGGGATGTTTGCGGTGGGGGTGCCCGTGGAGGGGGCGTCCGTGGAGGTGACATCATCGCCGGCGGTTTCCGGGCCCCTGGCCTGCCCGCCCGCGGCGCGCTCGCCCGAGGGGCCCTGGGCAGGCACGCCCGGGGCAGGCGCGCCTTGGGGGGTTTCCTGGTCTACAGGGACCGCGAGGCCCTCGTTCTCCGCGGAGGCCAGGGCTGCATCGGGCTCCACCACCGGAGCGCCGGGCAACGGATCCGCCGGCAGGTCGAGGGGCCCGACTACCGGGAAAAGAGGCGCCAGCTCGGCCACGTCGTCGAACTCGTCGCGTTCGGGGAGCATCGCGCCGGGGCGCGCCGGCTCCGCCTGCAGCGTCGCCTGGGCCGCCTGGCCGCGCGCCTGGATCCCTTGCCCGTGGGGCTGCGCGGCACCTTGGCTGCGCGGCTCGGCACCTTGGCTGCCCGGCTGGGTGGCACCTTGGCTGCCCGGCTGGGTGGCACCCTCGCTCACCGGCTGGGCAGCGCCCTCACTAACGGGCGGGATGGCGCCCTGGCTGCGGGGCTGGCCCTCCGGAAGGGTCCCCTCGCCGCGGGCCTGCTCCGCGGCGAGCCGTGCCCGGCGCAAAGCGGCCCTGGTCGGAAATTCCTGAGTCGGTTCCCCGGCTGCCATTCCCTGATTCCTCTCACCCGTTGTGGACACCGCGCGCGGCCTCCCGGATCGGCCAGGGCGCGGACACGCCCTGGAGCGCTGCCCCTGCATCGAATTTGGTCCCATTCTCTCACCCGGGCCCGGCAACGGGCGCCGCCCCGGGAGTCGCGGCGCGTCGGACCGATTCCATCCCGCACCCCGGCAAAAGGGGCAAAACGCAACGTCAGGCCCGGAAAGGCACGCACGGGCAGGGCCAGCAGGCCCCGGACAAAAAAGAAGTCCCGGCCCTGGATTGGGGCCGGGACTTCGAGGGGTAGCGGTGCCGGGACTCGATCCCGGGACCTCACGATTATGAGTCGTGCGCTCTAACCAGCTGAGCTACACCGCCACGAATGGGAAGGCCCGCGGCCGCGTCTCCTGGACACAGGCGCGGGCTCCACCATTCAGAGCCCCCCACGGGAATCGATCCCGTGACCTCAGTCTTACCAAGACTGCGCTCTACCACTGAGCTAGGGGGGCAACGAGGAAATACTCTACCAGCGCCCGGCCCCGAAAGCGAAACGGGACCGCCTGCCAAACCGGTACCGGCGCGCCACCCGCCGGAAACGAAAAGATCCCCGCTTCCTGGGGGGAGCCGGGGATCCGTCGGTAGCGGTGCCGGGACTCGATCCCGGGACCTCACGATTATGAGTCGTGCGCTCTAACCAGCTGAGCTACACCGCCACGAATGGGAAGGCCCGCGCCTGCGTCTCCTGGACACAGACGCGGGCTCCGCCATTCAGAGCCCCCCACGGGAATCGATCCCGTGACCTCAGTCTTACCAAGACTGCGCTCTACCACTGAGCTAGGGGGGCAACGAGGAAATACATTACCCGAGGCCGGGGGCACTGTCCAATCGAGCGGGGCCTTTATGACCGAACACACACGATGGTGCCCCCAGGCCTCCGGCGGCAGGCAAAAGGGCGGCCCGGGCACGTCGTGCCCGGGCCGCCCCGCCATGCTTCAGGGAGATCCCCCGCCGGGTTCCACCCCCGCGGGGAACCCTGTATCAGTAGCGGTTGCGGCCGCCGGTGCGGGGCTTTCGGGGTCCGCCAAAGCGCTCCCCACCCTGCTCCTGGCGGTAGCCGCCGCGGTCCTCGCCGCCACGGTATCCGCCGCGGTCCTCGCGGTCGTACCCGCCGCCTTCGCCCTCACGGCGCGGCTTGCGGAAACCGCCGCGGTCTCCGCCACGGTCTCCGCCACGGTAGCCGCCGCCTTCGTAGCCACCCTCGCGGCGCGGCTTGCGCCCGGAGTCCAACTCAAGGTTGATCAGCTCGCCGCCGATGCGGGTGCGGGAGAGCGCCCGCAGCTGGTCCTGCGACAGGTCCGCCGGCAGTTCGACCAGGGTGTGGTCGCTGCGGATGTCGATGCCGCCGATTTGGGCCGAGGACAAACCGCCCTCGTTCGCCAAGGCGCCGACGATCGAACCCGGCATGACGCGCTGGCGGCGCCCCACGGCCAGGCGGTAGGTGGCGTTGCCCTCGGTCAGCGGGCGGGACGGGCCGCGCGACCCGAAGCCGTCGCGGGCGCCCTTGGCCATGCGGGCCTGCTTGGCCGGCGGGACCGGGAGATCCTCCATGAGCAGCGGGCGGCCGCCCTGGGCCATGTGCGCCAGGGCCGCGGCGATCTCCACTTCGCTAAGGTCCTCGTGGTCCGCCGCATACTTCTCCACCAGCCCGCGGAAGACCGTGAGGTCCTGCGAGGAGATGGTTTCGGTGATCCGCTCGGCGAACTTGGCCAGGCGCTTGTCGTTGACGATCTCAACGCTCGGCAGGTGCATCAGCTCCACCTCCTGGCGCGTGGTCTTCTCGATGGCCCGGAGAAGGTACTTCTCGCGGGGGGTCATGAAGAGGATCGCGTCGCCCTTGCGGCCGGCACGGCCGGTGCGGCCGATGCGGTGCACGTAGGACTCGGTGTCGTTCGGGATGTCGTAGTTGATGACGTGGCTGATGCGCTCCACGTCCAACCCGCGGGCCGCGACGTCGGTGGCGACCAGGATGTCGATCTTGCCCTCGCGCAGGTTCTCCACCGTACGCTCGCGCTGCTGCTGCGGGATGTCGCCGTTGATGGCGGCCGCGGTGTAGCCGCGGGCCTTCAGCTTGTCGGCGAGGTCCTCGGTAGCCATCTTGGTGCGCACGAAGGCGATGACGCCGTCGAACTCCTCCGCCTCAAGGATGCGGGTCATCGCATCGAGCTTGTGCGGGCCCATGACCTGCACGTAGCGCTGGCGGATGTTGGTGCCGGTGGTCGTCTGGGACTTGACGGTCACTTCCTGCGGGTTGCGCAGGTACTGCTTGGAGATGCGCCGGATCGAGGACGGCATGGTTGCAGAGAACAGGACAACCTGCTTGTCCTCGGGGGTGGCCTCGAGGATCTTGTCCACTTCTTCGGCGAAGCCCATGCGCAGCATCTCGTCGGCCTCGTCCAGCACAACGTACTGGAGGTCGGAGAGATCCATCGAGCCCTTGTTGATGTGGTCGATCACGCGGCCCGGGGTACCGACGACCACCTGGGCGCCGCGGCGCAGGCCGGCCAGCTGCGGGCCGTAGGCGGAGCCACCGTACACCGGCAGGACGCTGAAGTTGTCCAGGTACTTGGCGTAGGAGTTGAAGGCCTCGGCGACCTGCAGCGCCAGCTCGCGGGTCGGTGCGAGGACCAGGACCTGCGGAGTGTTGGCGGGACCGTTCAGGTCGGCGAGCTCGGCCAGGCGGGACAGCGCCGGGATCGCGAACGCGGCGGTCTTGCCGGTTCCGGTCTGGGCGACGCCCACGACGTCGCGGCCCTCAAGCAGCAGCGGGATGGTTGCGGCCTGGATCGGGGACGGCTTCTCGTAGCCGATGTCGGTCAGGGCGGCCAGGATGCGGCCGTCGATGCCGAGGTCCGCAAACAGGACCTCGTTGCTTGCCTGCCCGGTGGTGTTCGGGGTTTCGGTGGCCTGGTTTTCGGGCATGTCAGTAGACACTGGGTTTTACCTCATTCATAGGGGCGGTCCAGCCGCTCGCTGGGAGCGGCAACCGCGGCACATACGGACTCAATCACTGATTGGTCCGGCGCTCCCCTATGACTACTGACCGCTGGTTGCGCGGTGGAACACACGTTGAGCTCCCGCCTCAAAAATTGGGCGGAATGCGAGGGAAGCCGGATGCAGTGAACACTTAATTCTACAGGACCTGCGGCCGCCGTGCGACGCGGGAGCTGTGGGATCCGGCACACGCGGAGGCGACCGAGAAAGCACGCACAGGGCGTGCCCGTGGCGCTGAAGAGCGCGCTAAAGGGCGCGCAGCACCTTGCCGGGGAGTTCCCATTCGCCGGCTTCCAGGCCTGCGCGCAGCCGGTCCGCCTGCGCCCGGTCCAGGCCGCGGAACACGTCGCGGACACTCACCCCGTGCGCCGGCCGGTGCACGACGGCGACGGGGTCCCCGGCACGTACGGCCCCCGTGCGCACCACCTTCAGGTAGCAGCCGGTGTCCCCGCGTTCGGTGAAGCGGGCCACCCAACCGTCCTCCCCCATGGTCCGGGCGAATGTGGAGCAGGGCACGCGTGGAAGCGTTGCCTCAAGGACGACGTCCCGGCCGATCCGCCACCGTTCGCCCATGATCGCGCCGGAGACGTCGACCCCGCGCAGGCGCAGGTTTTCGCCGAACAAACCCGGCGGAATGTCCCGGCCCAGTTCCGCGGCCCAGCGTGCGGCGTCCTCCTCCGCATAGGCGTAGACGGCCTGCTCCCCGCCGCCGTGGTGGGCCCTGTCCGCCTGGATGTCGGCGTAGACGCCCTGCGGGCCGACTTTCACTGTGCCCCCGGCCGGGCGCTTGTCGATCGCGGTCACCCCAACGGGCCCGGGGTCCGGGCGCAGGGCATGGACGCGGCATACGGCAACCAGTTCCCCACCGCCGGTGCCCGGCACGGGATCGCGGGGTATCGCAGGGACCATGCCACCAGCGTAGCGCGGGAGCGGCCGGCCCCGCCCGCTCCGTTAGGCTCGGGGCATGAAGGATTTCCCCTGGACCCTGCGGACCGCCGTGTGGTGGTGGTCGGTGTCCGCCGCCGCCCTGCTGGTGCTCGCCGCCGCCACGTTCGGCAACGCGCAGGCGGAAAACGCCACCGGCCCGGCCGGGCTCTTCGCGCTCTCCGTATTTCTTTTGTTCCTGGGACTGGTGGTCGGCTACGGCGCGTGGCACCTGTTCCGCGGCAGGCTCGCCGGGCGCGGGCTGTTGACCACTTTTGGGCTCATTGCGGGGCTTCCGCTGCTTTTCCGCGGGCCGCGCCTGAGTTCCATGGCCGTGGCGCTGCTGGCGGGCGTCGTCCTGCTGTGGCTGCCTCCGAGCCTGCGCCACTTCAAGGCCCAAGCCGCGGCCGCCCGCGCCCAGCGCAAGGCCGCCCGCAAGGCCGCCGGCACAGCCCGCTAGCTGCGCTGCCCGGGCTGTGGAGGCATGCGGGCCCGGGCCGGGCCAACCGCGGCCGTCCCGGGCACAACGGAGGGTCCCCGGCAGGGAAGCCGGGGACCCTCCGTTGTGTTCGGGGCCGGTTGGCCTACAGCGCCGCGAACGCCTGCTCAAGGTCCGCGATGAGGTCCTCCACGTCCTCAATGCCCACCGAGAAGCGCAGCAGGTTGACCGGGACGGCCAACTCGGTGCCCTTCACGGACGCGTGGGTCATCTCCGATGGGTAGTTCACCAGGGATTCGATGCCGCCCAGCGACTCGGCCAGGGTGAAGACGGTGGTGGACTCGGCAACCTTGCGGGCGGCGGCCTCGCCGCCGGCGAACTGCACGGACACCATGCCGCCGAAGCCGCTCATTTGGCTCTTGGCCAGCTCGTGGCCGGGGTGGCCGGGCAGGCCGGGGTAAAGGACTGCCTCCACCTCCGGGCGGCCGGAGAGCCATTCGGCCACGGCCTGCGCGTTGGCGGAGTGCTTCGCCATGCGCACGCCCAAAGTCTTCAGTCCGCGGGTGGTCAGGAAGGCGTCCATGGGGCCGGACACGGCGCCAACGGCGAACTGGACGAACCCGATCTTTTCCGCCAGTTCCGCATCGTTCACCACGACGGCGCCGCCGACGACGTCCGAGTGGCCGCCGATGTACTTGGTCGTGGAATGGACCACGACGTCCGCGCCCAGGGACAGCGGCTGCTGCAGTGCCGGGGAGGCGAAGGTGTTGTCCACGACCAGCAGCGCGCCGGCCTCGTGGGCGATCCCGGCCAGGGCCGCGATGTCGGAAATCTTCATCAGCGGGTTGGAGGGGGTCTCCACCCACAGCAGCCGCGTCCGGTTCGCCGCGACGGCCGCGCGGACCGCGTCGAGGTCGGACATGTCCACCGGGGTATTGCCGATGCCCCACGGGCCCAGCACCCGGCTGATCAGGCGGTAGGTGCCGCCATAGGCGTCGTTGCCCAGGACGATGTGGTCGCCCGGACGGGCCACCGCCCGGATCAGGGAGTCCTCGGCGGCCAGGCCGGAGCCAAACGAGTAGGCGTGGGCGCCGCCCTCGACCGCGGCCAGCTGCTCCTGCAGCGAGTCGCGGGTGGGGTTGCCGCCGCGGCCGTACTCGTAGCCGCCGCGCAGCCCGCCAATGCCGTCCTGGGCATAGGTGGTGCTGAAGTGCAGCGGCGGGACGACGGCCCCGGTGCGCGGCTCGAAGGCCTGTCCGGCGTGGATGGCGCGGGTGTTGAACCCGGGGTTTTCGGTGCTCATCACGTTCCTTAGTTAGTGAGGTAGGTCAGCAGGTCGTGGCGGGTCAGGACGCCGACGGGTTCGCCGCCGCGGGTGACCAGCAGGGCATCGGCCTCCTCCAGCTTGCGCCGGGCGACGGAAAGGTCCTCCAGGGCGCCGACCAGCGGCAGGACGGGGCCGGCGTGGGCGCTCACCGGGTCGTCCAGCGTGGCCTCTCCCGAAAGCAGGGCGGAGGTGAGGGTGCGTCCGTCAAGGGTGCCGAGGACCTCGCCCATCCGGACCGGAGGCTCCTGGGAGAGCACCGGGAGCGCATCCACGCCGTACTCCCGCATCAGTGCGACCGCGTCCCGGATCGATGCGTTCGCACGGGTGTGCACCAGCGCCGGGACGGCGGAGGACTTGGCGGACAGCGCCTGTTCGACCGTTGCCTCCTCGCCGCCGGAGAGGAACCCGTAGTTCCTCATCCAGGTATCGTTGAAGATCTTCGCCAGGTAGCCGCGTCCGCCGTCGGGCAGGATCACCACCACGACCGCATCCTCCGGGAGGTCCCGTGCCACGCGCAGCGCGGCGACCACGGCCATGCCGGAGGATCCGCCAACGAGCAGGCCCTCCTCGCGGGCCAGCCGCCGGGTCATCGCGAACGCCTCGGCGTCGGTGACCGCCAGGACCTCGTCCGGCACGGACGGGTCGTAGTTGCCCGGCCACATGTCTTCCCCGACGCCCTCAACGAAGTACGGGCGGCCGGTGCCGCCGGAGTAGACGGAGCCGTCGGGGTCCGCGCCGATGATGCGCACGGGACCGGAGGCCCGGTCCCTGGACACGGTCTTGAGGTAGCGTCCGGTGCCGGTGATGGTGCCGCCGGTGCCGGCACCGATGACCACGTGGGTCACCGTACCGTCGGTGTCCTCCCAGATCTCCGGGCCGGTGGACTCGTAGTGGCTCTCCGGGGCGGCCGGGTTGGAGAACTGGTCCGGCTTGTAGGCGCCGGGAATCTCGGTGACCAGGCGGTCGGAGACGCCGTAGTAGGACTCGGGGCTGTCCGGGGCGACGGCGGTCGGGGTGACCACCACGTCGGCGCCGTAGGCGCGCAGCACGTCACGCTTTTCCTCGCCCACCTTGTCGGGGGTGACGAAGATCGTCTTGTAGCCCTTGATCTGGCCGACCAGGGCCAGGCCGACGCCGGTGTTGCCGGAGGTCGGCTCGACGATCGTTCCGCCGGGCTTCAGCTCGCCGGAGGCCTCGGCGTTTTCCACCATCTTCAGCGCGATGCGGTCCTTGATGGACCCGCCCGGATTCAGGTACTCGAGCTTCACCAGGACGGTGGCGCGCACCCCCTCAGTGACCCTGTTGAGTTTCACCAGGGGCGTGTGGCCGATCAGGTCCAGAACGGAATTGGCGTATTTCATACGCCAGACTCTACCGGCGCCCGGTCCCGCGGCGCAGCGGAAATGACGCTGCGGGAAGCACGGTTTGGGCCTTCCGGGACGGCACCGCGCAGGGGACGGCACCGCGCAGGGGGAAGCCACTGCCCGGGGGACGCCACCGCGCCGTGGGGCGGCTGCGGGGCGAAAGGCGACGGCGGGGGCAGCGGTATGGGGCAGGTGGGGCAGCCGTGGGAGCATGGGAGGGTGCCCAGCAGCCTTCCCGCTTCCCCCCTCCACGCCGGCGGCCATCCCGGAACGGCCCCTGCGGCCACCTCGGTGTGGGTGCCCCAGGGCCCGTACTCGCTGGAGTCGACGCTCTCCGTCCTGCAGCGCGGAACCCACGATCCCTGCACGCGGGTGGGCCGCGGCGAGGCCTGGTTGTGCTTTTCCACCCCGGAAGGGCCCGCGTCCCTGCGGCTGACCCAGCCCGCGGCGGGCCCGGTGGCCGCGGAACCAGGCGCCGCAAAACCAGCCGTTGCGGAACCGCCACCCCATTCCTCCCCAGCAGGCCACTCCTTCGGGGGGCCTTCCTCTCCGGTGCGGATCCGCGCCTGGGGGCCGGGGGCTCGGGCAGCCCTGGCCGGGGTGCCGCGTCTGCTCGGCGCCGGGGACGACTGGTCCGGCTTCGACGAGTCCGGGTTCCGGGCCTCGCTCCCCCGTGCCGTGAACGAGGCCCGGCGGCGCAACCCGGGGCTGCGCCTGCCCGCCACCGGACGGGTCTTCGACGCCCTGGTCCCGGCCATCCTGGAGCAGAAGGTCACCGTTATCGAGGCCCGCTACGCGTGGCGCTACCTGGTGCGCCGCTTTGGGTCCCCCGCCCCCGGACCGGTGCCCGAAGGCATGGCGGTCGCACCCGACGCGCACGCGCTGCGCCGGGTTCCCAGCTGGGAATGGCACGCCGCGCGGGTCGATGCCAAACGCTCCATGACGATCCTGCGGGCCGCCGAGGCCGCGGCCGGGCTGGACCGCTTGGGGTCCCGGGAACTTACGGACGGGGTCTCCGCCACGCTGCAGACGGTGCCGGGCATTGGTCCGTGGACTGCCGCGGAGGTGCTCCAGCGCACGCACGGCGACCCGGACTCGGTTTCCGTGGGCGACTTCCATCTCGCCGCGTGGGTGGGTTACGCCCTGACCGGACGCAAGACTGACGATGCCGGCATGCTGCGCCTGCTTGAGCCGTGGGCCGGGCACCGGCAGCGCTTCGTGCGGATGCTGGGGCTCACCGGCTTCCGCAAGCCGTCGTACGGTCCCCGGCTGTCCCCGGAAGACCACCGCCGCCGGTAGCCGCTCTGTTCCACCACCGCGCGCCCGCCCGCGGTGCTACGTTGGGACCCACTTCATACGGGTTCCGACCGCCGGCGCCACCGCCCGGCCCGCACCGAGGGGAAGCACGCCATGGCCCATGAGAACGAGTCCGCCAGGGTCCTGCCCGCCGGGGTCCTGCCCGCCGGGGCCGGGGCCGGAATCCCCGGACCTGCCTCCAACGTGGTGACGTTGCGCTTCCTGGCCGCGCCGATGGACCTGGGGCACAGCGGGTCCGTCGACGCGGGCACCATTTTGGAGTGGGTGGACAAGGCGGCCTACGCGGTGGCGGTCGGATGGGCGAAGGCGTACTGCGTGACCGCATACGTGGGCAACATCCACTTCGCCGCCCCAGTGGAGGTTGGGGACATGGTGGAGGTGGAGGCCCGGATCGTGCACACGGGGCGCACCTCCATGCACATCCTGACCACCGTTACCTCGGGTGATCCCCGCACCTTTGGCACTGTCCCGGCGGTGGCCCGGAGCCAGTGCCTGGTGATCTTCGTGGCCGTGGGCGACGACGGGAAGCCGGTGCCGGTGCCGGAGTTCGTGCCCTCCACGCCGCAGGAGATCCAGCAGCGCGACTACGCGGTGGCCCGGATCAAGGTCCGGGAGGAGATCTCCGCATCCATGAAGCGGGTGGCGTACACCAGTGCCGGAACCTCGGAGTCGGTGGTGCTGCGGTTCATGGCCGCGCCCTCCGACGTGAACTGGGGCGGCAAGGTCCACGGCGGCATCGTGATGGACTGGATCGACGAGGCGGCCTACGTCTGCTCCACGCGCTACTGCGGGCGGGACACCGTGGCGGTATTCTCCGGCGGCGTTCGTTTCTACCGGCCACTGCTGATCGGGCATCTGGTGGAGGTCGAGGCCCGGCTGGTCTACACGGGCAACAAGGGCATGCACGTGGCGGTGAACGTACGTTCCGGGGACCCGAAATCGCGGGAGATGGAGCTGACCACCAATTGCATGACGGTGATGGTCACCCGGGACGAGACGGGAACGGCCGTCCCGGTCCGGCCCTGGGTGCCGGTTTCGGACGAGGACCGTGCACTGCATGCCCATGCCCGTGAACTCATCGGGATCCGCGCCAAGGCCCCAGGAAACCGGTTGCCGAACCACCTGCTGGCCCAGGGCCAGCTGTAATTCCCGCCGACTCCGTTCCGGCCGGAATGGGGTCAGCCGGAACGGGGCTGGCCGCCCCGCCGCAGCCCGGCCGCGGGGACTACTGGGCGGAGGAGCCCTGCTGCTCGGCGATCTGCGCGTGGACTTCTTCCATGTCAATGCCCTTCACGGCCTCGACCAGGTCTTCCAACTGGGACGCGGCCAGCGCTCCCGGCTGGGAGAAGACCAGCACCTTGTCGCGGAAGGCCATGAGGGTCGGGATCGACGTGATGCCGGCGGCCCTGGCGAGCCCCTGCTCGGCCTCGGTGTCCACCTTGGCGAAGGTGATCTCCGGGAACTTCTCCGAAACCTGCTGGTACACCGGGGCGAACTGGCGGCACGGGCCGCACCAGGCCGCCCAGAAATCGACGAAGACGATCTCGTTCTCCTCGATGGTCTGCGCGAACTGGGCTTCAGTGATGTCAATGGTTGCCATTGCTCCACGGTAGCGGCTGCACGGGCCGGGTGTCTCCCCTGCGGTCCCGCTGTGGAGGGCTTGAGGGGTTATCCACATCCGGGCACGCGCCCCTGTCCCCCCTCCCCGGCGGCACCCTAGCGTCTAAAACCCGATGGGCCGCGACGAAAGGACAAGACCATGCCGCGCAGCACCCTGCTCCTGATCATCGAAGGTCGACCGCTCCGCGATGCCCTCCGCAGGAGCGTCGAACTGGCGGAGGAATACGAGGGCCTCTACCTGGGGTCGGTGGAGACCCTGAAATCGGAGCCGTTCGCCTTTGGGGAGGCCGCCCGGATCCAGCAGCGGACCAAGCTGCCCCGCGCGCTGGCAGACCCGGGCTCGAGCGCCACCAGCGCCGGGCCGATCGACGCCATCTGGGCCGGCGGGCTGTGGACCACCCCGGGCACCTGCCCGCCCGCTCCCCCCGATTCGAACGGGGCCACCGGCTGGCAGTGGGCGCACTATAACGCGGTCATGGGCGCCGCCCCCAAGGACCAATTCATCCTGTGGGACCTCTACCTGCGGACCCAGGAGGGCCGGATGGCCGCATAGGGCCCGGGCGGTGCGGTCCGGCGGCCGGGTTCAGTCGCCCTTGACGTTGATCAACTGGCGCAGCCGGTGCCGGATCCGCACCAGGTCGCGTGAATCCTCCATGACCCGGTCGATCGGTTTGTAGGCGGCCGGAATCTCGTCGACAAACGCGTCCGTGTCCCGGAACTCGATGCCTTGCATGGCCGCGCGGAGCTGCTCGTGCGTAAACATCTTCCGGGCCGCGTTGCGCGAGTATTCGCGTCCGGCCCCGTGCGGGGCGGAGTTGAGCGCCCACGGGTTGCCCAGCCCCTCCACCACGTATGAGGCCGTGCCCATTGAGCCGGGGATCAGCCCGGCCTCGCCGGCCTCGGTGCGGATGGCACCCTTGCGGGAAACCCACACCGTTTTCCCGAAATGCGTCTCCTGTTGGGTGAAGTTGTGGTGGCAGTTGATCCGCCGGGCCTCCCGTACGGGCCCGCCCACCCATTCCTCGAACTGGCGCACCACGCGGTCCATCATCTCCTCGCGGTTGAGCAGCGCGAAGTGTTGGGCCCAGCGCAGTTCGCGGATGTACGCGTCGAACTCCGCCGTGCCCTCGGTGAGGTACGCCAGGTCCGGGTCGGGCAGCTCGATGCGTTGCTGCCTCGCGAGCAGCCGGGCCTCGGTGATGTGGTGCTGGGCGATCCGGTTGCCGATGCCCCGGGAGCCCGAGTGCAGGAAGAGCCACACCCTGTCCTCCTCATCCAGGCAGACCTCGATGAAGTGGTTTCCCGAGCCGAGCGTGCCCAGTTGCCGCTCCCAGGTCGCGGAGTAGCGGCCCGGCTCGAAACCGGCGGCCAGGGCCATTTCCAGCATCTCCAGCACGCGCGGCTCCGCCGTGGCAACCACCTTGCGGTTGTACCCGCCGGCGGAGAGCGGGATGGCGCGTTCGATGGCTTCGCGCAGGGGCCGGCGGTCGGGAGGGAGGTCGGCGGCCCGGTACTGTGTGAGCACCGCGATCATGCCGCAGCCAATGTCCACGCCGATGGCTGCCGGAATGATGGCTCCCAGCGTGGGGATCACCGACCCGACGGTGGCCCCCAGCCCCAAGTGGGCGTCCGGCATCAGGGCCACGTGCGGGTAGATGAAAGGCAGCGAGGACGTGCGCAGGGCCTGCCCCCGCGTCTCTTCGCTGAGGATCGACGCCCAATTCAGAAGCCGAGGCGTGATGGTTTCCACGCCTCAAGCTAACAGCACGGCGGGGCCCGGAAAAGCCGAAGGGCCTGTTTCCCGGCTGATGCCGGGAAACAGGCCCTTCGACGTTCGGTGGCAGATGAGGGATTCGAACCCCCGTAGGCATTGCCAGCTGATTTACAGTCAGCCCCCTTTGGCCGCTCGGGTAATCTGCCGAACGTTCCTTGTGGAACGAGTAGATACTCTACCTAAGATTCCGCACAATTTCGAATCGAGGGCCGCCACCCCCAATTTCCCGCGGAAAACCGCGGCTCCGGTAGGCTGGAGGAAAAGCAAAAACCTACCCAGGGAGGACCCTCATGGCGAGCGATTCCACGTTCGACGTCGTCAGCAAGGTGGACAAGCAGGAAGTGGCCAACGCGCTGAACCAGGCCCAGAAGGAGATCGCCCAGCGCTACGACTTCAAGGGCGTCGGCGCCGAGGTCGACTTCAGCGGCGAGAAGATCCTGATGAAGGCCAACTCCGAGGAGCGCGTCAAGGCCGTCCTCGACGTCTTCCAGTCCAAGCTGGTCAAGCGCAACATCAGCCTCAAGTCCCTGGACGCGGGCGAGCCGTTCGCCTCCGGCAAGGAGTACCGCATCGAGGCCTCCATCAAGGAAGGCATCGCGCAGGACATCGCCAAGAAGATCAACAAGCTGATCCGCGACGAAGCTCCCAAGTCGGTCAAGTCCCAAATCCAAGGTGACGAGCTCCGCGTCTCCTCCAAGTCCCGCGATGACCTGCAGGCCACCATGGCCCTGCTGCGGGACTTCGAGGAAGCCGACCTGCAGTTCGTGAACTTCCGCTAGCTGCCGCGAAGTCCCGCCAAAGCACAGGACCTCCGCTCCCCTTGGGAGCGGAGGTCCTGTGCTTTCATGCGCCTGCGGTCAGTAGCCAAGGGGGCGGCCGGCCATGCGTTCGAGGCGGGAGATGCGGTCGGCCATCGGCGGGTGCGTGGCGAACAGCTTCCGCGCGCCGCCCCTGAACGGGTTGGCGATCATCAGGTGGGAGGTGTTAACCAGGCGCTGGTCGTTCTCCGGCAGCGGAGCCCGGGCCACGCCGGCCTCCAGCTTGCGCAGCGCCGACGCCAGCGCGAGCGGGTCGCCGGTGAGCCGGGCGCCGTCCTCGTCGGCGTCGTATTCCCGGGTGCGGCTGATGGACATCTGGATCAGCGAGGCGGCCAGCGGGGCCAGCAAGGACATCGCGATCAGTGCGATCGGGTTGGCATTGCGACGGTCGCCGCCCCCGAAGAAGAGGAGGAACTGCGCGGCCGAGGTGATCACCCCGGCGACGGCGGCCGCCACCGAGGAGGTGAGGATGTCGCGGTTGTAGACGTGCATCAGCTCGTGTCCGAGCACGCCGCGCAGCTCACGCTCGTCGAGCAGCCGCAGGATGCCCTCGGTGCAGCAGACCGCGGCGTTCTGCGGGTTCCGGCCGGTCGCGAAGGCGTTGGGCGCCATGGTCGGCGAGACGTAGAGCCGGGGCATGGGCTGCCGGGCGGTCGCGGAGAGCTCACGGACGACCCGGTACATCGCCGGCTCATCGGCCTCGGTGACCGGATAGGCATGCATGGAACGGATGGCAATCTTGTCGCTGTTCCAGTAGCCATAGGCGGTGGTGCCCAGGCCGATCAGGGTAAACACCCAAATGAAGGAGGAGTTGCGCGTGCCCGAGGCGAGCAGCGCCCCAATCGCCAGAAGCAGGGCGAACATGCCGCCCAGCAGGGCGGCGGTCTTGAGCCCGTTGTTGTGGTTGTGCACTGCTGCCATTCACCCCTTGGTCGCGGAGGCGCCGCACCGTGCGGCAACACCTGTATCCACTCTAGTGAACGCGCACCTGCCCGCCACTGTTCCCCCGTGCAGGGCGCCGGCCCGGCCGCTTCCCGGGAGGTAAGGCTTGCTTATCTTGACTTACTCAAAATAAGCGGGTGGAATGGGTCACATGGACTTTTCGACCCGGCTCCGCGACCACGGACTGCGCGTAACCCGCCAGCGCCTGGCCGTGCTGGGCGTCGTCGACAGCCACCCCCACTCGTCGGCGGATGCCGTGGCCGAAAAAGTGCGCCGCGACCTGCCGGAACTGTCGCTCCAGTCCGTCTACAACGTGCTGAACGACCTCACGGCGTTCGACCTGCTGCGGCGATTCAGCCCGCCCCACTCCCCCGCGCTCTACGAGACCCGGGTTGGGGACAACCATCATCATGCCGTCTGCACCCGGTGCGGGCGGGTCGAGGACGTGGACTGCGCGGTGGGACATGCCCCCTGCCTGACCCCCTCCGACTCCCACGGCATGACCATTCAGATTGCCGATGTCCTTTACCAGGGCATCTGTAAAGACTGCGCGGAGCGCTCGCCCGGCCCCGCCGGCTGAGCGCCCCGGCCGCAGAATACCCATTCCGAAAGAAGGAGAAAGCCTCTCGTGACCGAGAACTTCACCACCACCCAGACCGGCGCCCCCGTCGCCAGCGACGAGCACTCGCTGACGGCCGGCGTCAACGGCGCCACCGTCCTGCACGACGTCTACCTGGTCGAGAAGCTGGCCCAGTTCAACCGCGAGCGCCTTCCCGAGCGCATCGTCCACGCCAAGGGCGGCGGCGCCTTCGGCACCTTCACGGTGACCAACGACGTCTCCAAGTACACCCGCGTCGCGGCCTTCCAGCCGGGCTCGGTCGTCAAGACCGCGCTGCGCTTCTCCTCCGTCGCCGGCGAGATGGGCTCCCCGGACACCTGGCGCGACGTGCGCGGCTTCGCGACCCGCTTCTACACCACCGAGGGCAACCTGGACATCGTGGGCAACAACACCCCGGTGTTCTTCATCCGCGACGCCATCAAGTTCCCGGACTTCATCCACTCCCAGAAGCGCCTTCCGGGCTCCGGCCTGCGCGACGCCGACATGCAGTGGGACTTCTGGACCCTCTCCCCGGAGTCCGCGCACCAGGTGACCTACCTGATGGGCAACCGCGGCCTGCCGAAGTCCTGGCGCCAGATGCAGGGCTACGGCTCCCACACCTACCTGTGGACCAACGCCGAGGGTGGCCGCTTCTGGGTCAAGTACCACTTCCGCTCCAACCAGGAGCTGGCGGACCTCTCCATGGAGGAGGCCGAGCTCATCGCCGGCGCCGACGCCGACTACTACCGCCGCGACCTGTACCAGGCGATCGAGCACGGGGACTTCCCGAGCTGGGACCTGCACGTCCAGGTCATGCCGTACGAAGAGGCCAAGACCTACCGCTTCAACCCGTTCGACCTCACGAAGACCTGGTCGCACAAGGACTACCCGCTGATCCCGGTGGGCCGCTTCGAGCTGAACCGCAACCCGGAGAACCACTTCGCCGAGATCGAGCAGATCGCCCTGTCCCCGGCGAACGTCGTCCCCGGCCACGCGATCTCCCCGGACAAGATGCTGATGGCCCGCGTGTTCTCCTACCCGGATGCGCAGCGCTACCGCGTCGGCACCAACTACAACGAGCTGCCGGTCAACCGCCCGGAAGCCCCGGTGAACAACTACTCCCAGGACGGCTCGCTGCGCCACACCTTCAAGCCGGCCTCCGCCCCGGTGTACGCGCCGAACTCCTTCGGCGGCCCCGTGGCCCAGCCGGCCCGCGCGGCCGAGGGCAGCTGGGAGTCCGACGGCGAGCTGGTCCGCGCCGCCGCGACCCTGCACGCCGAGGACAACGACTTCGGCCAGCCGGGCACCCTCTACCGTGAGGTGTTCTCCGACGCACAGCGTGCCTACCTGCAGGAAAACCTCCTGGGCCAGGCCAACGGCATCACCCGCGCGGACATCCGCGAGCGCTTCTTCCAGTACTGGACCAACGTTGACGCCAACCTGGGCTCGCTGCTGCGTGCCCGCTACGCGGCCGGCGACCTGGGCCAGACGGACGCCGCCTCGGAGATGGCCGGGATGCCCGCCTAGCCGTCACACGGACACAGCCGTTCCGTACGGACATACCGAAGGCCGGCCCCCGCATCGCGGGGGCCGGCCTTCGGCGCGTAACGGCGCTGGTCCGCCCGGGGCGGGTTGGCGCCGGGGCGGGACGGTTACTTGTTGGAGATCTGGACCATTTCCTCGCGGGGGACGACCTTGATGCGTTCGCGCTCCACCGGGCCGTTGGCCGTCTGGACCGGGCTGGCGGCAGCGCCCAGCGCGCGCTCGTGCTCATCCAGCTTCAGCCAGCCCTCCCAGGTGGTGTACTCGATGCCGCGCTCGGCCAGCAGTTCGATGATGGCTTCCTCCTCCGGGCGCTCCGCGGCGGGCAGGTTCAGCCGGTCCTCAAGCAGGTTGCCGATGGTCTCCAGCGCATCGCCCTTGGTGTGGCCGATCAGGCCCACGGGTCCGCGTTTGATCCAGCCGGTCGCGTAGATGCCCGGCACCGGCTGCCCGGCTTCGTCCAGGACGCGGCCGCCGTCGTTCGGGATCACCCCGCGGCGGGCGTCGAAGCCGACCTCGGGAAGCTCGGAGCCGAAGTAGCCGATGGCGCGGTAGACGGCCTGGACCCCGTAGTCCACATATTCGCCGGTGCCCCTGGCGTTGCCGGTGCCGTCCAGCTCCTGGCGCTCGAACCGGATCCCGGCCACCCTGCCGTCCTCGCCGAGGACCTCCACCGGCTGGTGCAGGAAGTGCAGGTGCAGGCGGCGGGAGGCGCCGGTGTCCTGCTCTTCGACCAGCCAGTTGGTCAAGGTGTTGACCATGGTCTTGGTCTGGTTGTTGGTCTTGATGGCCGCGTCGGAGGCCTCGTCGAATTCAAAGTCCTCCGGGTAGAGCACGATGTCCACGTCGCGGGAATGGCTCAGCTCACGCAGCTCCAGCGGGGTGAACTTCACCTGCGCCGGGCCGCGGCGGCCGAAGACGTGCACGTCGGTGACCGGCGAGGCCTTGAGCCCGCGGTAGACGTTCTCCGGGATCTCGGTGGTCAGCAGGTCGTCGGCGTGCTTGGAAAGCATCCGGGCCACGTCCAGGGCCACGTTGCCGTTACCGATCACCGCGATCTCCCTGGCCTCCAGCGGCCACTCGCGCGGCACGTCCGGATGCCCGTCATACCAGGAGACGAAGTCCGCGGCCCCGAAGGAGCCCTCCAGGCCGATGCCCGGGATGTCCAGGTCCGCGTCCCGGATCGCGCCGGTGGCGAAGATGACCGCGTCGTACATGCTGCGGATGTCGCTCAGCGTCAGGTCCCGGCCGTAGGTGATGTTGCCCAGGAAGCGGATGTCTCCCCGGTCGAGGACCTTGTGGAGGGCGTTCACGATGCCCTTGATGCGCGGGTGGTCCGGGGCCACGCCGTAGCGGATCAGCCCGTAGGGGGCCGGGTAGGCGTCGAAGAGGTCGATGCTGACAGCGAACTCGCGCTCCGCCTTGGTCAGGATGTCCGCGGCGTAGACGCCTGCGGGACCGGCGCCGATGATGGCGACGCGGAGCGGACGGTCGGCGGCTGGGTTGGACACGTGGTTTCCTTCCGGACGGGAATCGCGCACGCACAATTAGCGCACAGCTCACTAGTCTAATTGCCAGCACGACGGCGGCACCAACCGGCGTGGGCCGCCTCACTGGGCGGGGGTCCGGGAATGGGGAACGGTGCCCGGGGTGTTGGCACCGTTATGGCCTTCTCCCCCGCACCGGATTCCCCCTCCGCCCCCACCACCGGGGCCGCTGCTCCAGCCACCGCGGGGCCGGGTTCACGGAGACCCGGTCCAGAAGGGCTTGGCTCCCCGCGCTCGGGGGCCGAACGCAAGGCCGGGCTGCTCCTCGGGTTGGGGGCCTACGGGATCTGGGGCCTGCTGCCGCTGTACTTCGCACTCCTGGCCCCGGCCGGGCCGCTGGAGATCGTGGCCGTGCGCGTGCTGTGGTCGGTGGCGTTCTGCGTCCTCCTCATCGCCGCGGGCCGCCAGTGGCGCGAGTTGGGTGCCGTCCTGCGCAACCGGGCGGCACTGCTGAAGCTCTCGCTGGCGGCGCTGCTGATTGGCGTCAACTGGCTGGTCTTCGCCTTCGCGGTCCTGGCCGGGCGTGCCCTGGAGGCCTCGCTGGGGTACTTCATCAATCCGCTGGTGGCAGTCCTGCTGGGGGTGGTGCTCCTGAAGGAGCGGCTGAACCGGCTGCAGTGGAGCGCGATGGGCATTGGCCTGGCCGCGGTGCTGCTGCTGACGTTCGCCTCCGGGTCCCCGCCATGGATCGCCCTGGCCCTGGCCGGCACGTTCGGACTCTATGGCCTGGTCAAGAAGAACGTGGGAGCGAACGTCGGGGCACTGGCGGGGCTGACGGTGGAGACGGCCGCACTGACTCCCCCCGCCGCCCTCGCCATGGCATGGCTGGGGATGACCGGGGCGGCCACGGCCGCCTCGCACGGGGCAGCCCACTTCTGGCTGCTCGCCGCCGGCGGCATCATCACGGCGCTGCCGCTGATCCTTTTCAGCGCGGCCGCCCGCCGCCTGCCGCTGAGCGTGGTCGGCATGCTCCAGTACGTGGCCCCGGTGATGCAGTTCCTGCTGGCGCTGCTGGTCTTCCACGAGGAAATGCCCCCGGAGCGCTGGGCCGGCTTCGGCCTGATCTGGGCAGCGCTGGTGCTGCTCTCCGCGGACATGGTCCGCGGAGCCCGGGCCAGCGCACATCCGCGTGCCCGCCGGCACCGGGCCCGGCAGGCCGTCCGCTAGGGCTGCCCGGCAGGTGCGCGCCGGCGGACGGCTGGGCCTCGGGGCCTCCTCCACATTCCTGGCCGCCCCCCGCCGCCGTCCGCCGGCCTGCTCCGGATGCTACTTCGCGTCGCCGGCCAGGGCGGGGTCCATCTTCTGCTCGCTCAGGATCGCGCCGATCCGGCCGTTCTCCACCAGGGTCTTGATGTCTTCCTCGAAGGCCTCGGTCATGGCGTCGGCGCCCTTCGGGTGGGGGAGAACCACCTGGCCCGCCTCCAGGGTGGCCTGGACCTTCTCCGTCGGCTCGAAGGCTTCGCTGACGAAGCCGTCAGACGGGGCCTGCGAGAGGCGGTAGGCGGCCTCGGCCGTGGTGAAAACTGCCACGTCGATCCGGCCGGCCTTCAGGTCGCTGAACAGCGCGTCGGAGGTCTGGTACTGCTTCACGCTGTCATTGCCCAGCGCCGCCTGCAGGTCCTTGTTCCACAGGTAACCCTGGATGACGCCGACCTTCTTGCCGGAGAGGTCCTCAAGGGACTTGTAGCCTTCCTTGGACAGCAGTGCCACGCCGTCGCGGTATGCGGTGGCGCCCAGGTCCAGCAGTTCGGCGCGCTCGGCGGTCCGGTAGACGCCGCCCATGGTGGTGTCCACCCGACCGGACTGCAGGCTCTGCATGCCGGCGGCGAAGGTCATTTCCTGCCAGTCCACCTCCAGGCACTCCATGGCCGCGATCTCCTTGATGATTTCGGCGTCAACGCCGCTGATTTCGGTCCCGTTCTTGAGCACGTACGGCGGGGTTACCGGGGTGCCGACGGTCAGCTTGCCGGCGTTGATGGGCTCCAGCCCGGCGTGGGCCGGGGTGCAGTCAGCGGCAGCGGCGGAGCTTCCGGAGGAGGAACCGCAGCCGGTCAGGGTCAGGCCGAGGGCCAGGCAGGCCGCGCCGGCGATGGTGGTGGTAGCAATCTTGCGCATGGTGCGTACTTCCTTTGTGTGGGAGGAGCGGTGGGCGGGAACGGTGTGCGGGCCCATCTTCAGGCGCCAGCCAGGACGGCGGCCCGGGAGGTGGCCGCACTGCGGCGGCGGCCGCTGGCCCTGCGGAACAGCCACAGGCCCAGCAGCGTCACGGCCAGGTACATGAAGCCGGCCAGCGTGAAGGCCAGTGCGTACTCGAAGGTGACCGAAGCGTAGTTGTAAGCGCGGCTCATCAGCTCCGGGACACTGATGGCATAAGCCAGCGAGGTGGCTTGGAACAGCATGATGGTCCACCCGATCAGCGGCGGCACCACAATCTTGATGGCTTGGGGCAGGATGACCAGGCGCAGCGACTTCCAGTAGCTCAGCGCCAGGGTGCCGCAGGCTTCCCACTGGCCTTGGGGGACGGCGCGGAAGCCTGCGACGAAGATTTCCGCCGTGTAGGCGCCGGTCATCAACCCCAGGGCGATCATCGCGGCCGGGAGCGCGTCCATCACGACGCCCATCTGCGGCAGGCCGAAATAGACCAGGTAGAGCATGATCAGCCCCGGAACGCCCCGGCCCAGTTCGACCAGGCCGATGCAGGTGAACTTCAGCGGTTTGCCCGCGAAAAGCGACCCCAGGGCCAGCAGGATGCCCAGCGGCAGTCCCAGGGCCAGGCTGGCGACGGTCACCAGCAGGGAAATGCCCAGGCCGGGAAGGAAATCCGGCACCATGGCCAGGATGGACTCGATCATGCCGCCACCTTTCGGGTCAGCCGGGAACCGGTGTAGCGGGCCAACGCCGCAATCGGGATGCTGAGCAGGATGTACAGCAGCGCCGCCCACATGAACACGGTCAGTCCGTTGAGGTTGGCCTGCGCCTCCTGGAAAGCGCGGAAAGTAATGTCCTGGGCGCCGATCACCGACGCCAGGGCGCTGTCCTTGAGCAGGCCGATGGCGAAGGTGGCCAGCGGCGGAATGACCACCGTGGCGGCCTGCGGGGTGATGACCCTGAAGAACTTCGCCCCGAAGGGCATGCCCAGCGCGTCCGCGGCTTCGAATTGGCCGCTGGGAATAGCCTCGAGTCCGGAGCGGTAGATTTCGGCGATGTAGGCGGTGCTGACGATTCCCAGCCCGATGACGCTGGCCTGGAAGGTGGTCAGCTTCAGGTCCGTCTCGCCCAGGGCGAAGTAGATGAGCAGCAGCCACACGATCGGTGGAATGCCACGGATGCCCTCGATGAGGATTTTGGCCGCGGTGCTCGCAACGGGCAGTTCCGAACGCCTCAGCGCGGCCAGCGGCACGGCCAGGACTGCACCCAGGGCCAGCGCGCCGAAGGTGATGCCCAGGGTCTGTCCGATGCCGGAGGAAAGCAGCGCCAGAAGTTCCACCTCAGCGCCCCCTGACGGCTGACAGGAAGGTCTTGGCGCGTTCACTGGACGGGCGCAGCATGACCTGCTCGGCCGGGCCTTCCTCCACGATCGCGCCGTCGGCCATAAAGACCACCCGGTCCGCCACGTCTTCGGCGAAATGCATCTCGTGGGTGACCACCAGCATGGTCATGCCCTCGGATGCCAGCCGCTTCATGGTGTTGAGCACCTCGACGCCCAGCTCCGGGTCCAGCGAGCTCGTCGGCTCGTCGAACAGCATCAGCTGGGGGTCCATGGCCAGCGCGCGGGCGATGGCGATGCGCTGCTGCTGCCCTCCGGAGCACTTGGCCGGGTACTTGTCCTCGTGTCCGGTGAGGCCGACGTGCGCCAGTTCCTGCCGGGCGCGGGCAACCGCCTCTTCCTTGCTCCGGTTCAGGGAATGGACCTGGGCCAGGACCACGTTTTCCAGCGCCGTCAGATGCGGGAAAAGGTTGAACTGCTGGAAGACCATGCCCACGTCGCGCCGATGGGCGGCGAGGCTTTTGTTGCGGGCAATGGCTCCCCGGCTGCCGGATTGGCCCTGGACGAGTTGGCCATTGACCAGGATCTGGCCGGCTGAGGGTTGCTCCAAAAAGTTGATGCTGCGCAGCAGCGAGGACTTTCCGGCGCCGGAGGGTCCGATCAGTGCAATCACTTCGCCGCGCTGGACCGCCAGCGAAACGCCGTGGACGACCTCGTGGCCCTTGTATTCGATGCGGATGTCCCGCAGTTCGAGGATCGGGGTGCCTCCTGCGGTTGCGTCGGCCTCGCCCGAGGGGAATGCGACCGGGTCCGGCCCCTGGACGCCCTGGGTGGAATGAAACATGGGATGCCTTGCCTTTCGGGATGCCTCAACGGCGAATGTGGGTCAGGTCCGGGCCAAAGAACGGGTCGTCGTGCACGCTCTTGGGGTGGCGCCGGCCGAAACAGGGGACGTCCGTCCCGGCCACGGGCGTGTGGGGCTCGCCTCCGAACCGGGGCGCCTGCTTCGGGGGTCCACGACGCCGGGACCGGGGATGGCGGTTCCGGCGCTTCGATCCATGCTTGGCCACCACGCCATGAGCACTTCCCCCTGATGTAAATATTGCAACTGATGCTTATAGTGCAACACTCTCAGGGCGCGCAGAAGGCGGTGTCAAGGGATGGACGTGCATTGCCGGAAGAAGTAACGTGGGCGGTTAGATAATTTACCCAGCCGAAACAGGAGGGGGTCACACCCCGGCTTGGAGTCCCAGCCTGCTGGCCGCAGCCTGGAGGCGCTCGGCGATGGCTTCGAAGTCCGCGCGCGGCAGCCGGTGCTCCGGTCCGGTGATACTCATCGCCGCCACCACCTGGCCGGCCGAGTCCCGCACCGGGACGGCGAGGGCGTGGATCCGGTCCTCCCATTCCTGGAGCGAGCAGCCCCATCCGCTCCGCCGGACCTGTTCCAGCTCTTCGTCCAGCGCTTGATGGTCGGTGATGGTGCGGTCGGTGAAGCGTTCAAGCTTCATCCTCCGGTACTCCCTGCGCACGTGCTCATCTGCGAAGGCCAGAAGCACCTTGCCGCTGGAGGTCGCATTCAGCGGGGTGCGGTGCCCCACGTACTCCCGGGCCTGATAGAGCGCGGCGCTGCCGGTAGCCTGGGCTATGTTGACCGCCGCGAGATCGTCGAGGATGGCGACGTTGAGGGTTTCCGCCAGGCTCCTGGACACCTCATCGCAGGCCTGTTGGGCGGCTTGGGCAAAAGAGCTCTGGGCAGTGACGGCTCCGGCGAGCCGGACCAGCCCGAAGCCCAGCGAGTATGTGCCACGCCAGGCCGATTGGGTCACGAGCCCATGGCGCTCCAAGGCTGCCAACAGCCGGGAAGCGGTCGATTTGTGGACGTTCAGCTCCCGGGCAACCGCACCCACGGTGGCATCCGGGTGCCTGGCCAAAACGTGCAGGATGGTCAGTGCGCGATCCACGGACTGGTTGGAGCCGGCCTTTTCCGCCGCAGGGGGTCCGGCAAGACTGCTGGTCATGCTCACGCTCCTGAACGGGGGTTGCACGGACTTTCCGGTCCCGGAGGCCGGCAGTTAGTTGCACTCTACGCATCAATGGTACCGAGAGCCGTATTCCTCGCCGGTGGCGGTCCATATGGCGCCACGGGTCCGCTTCTGCTGCGGGGTGCCTAAGAGGGCTTCGGAGGGTGCGCCCCAGGAACGCTGCGGCGGCCCGAATCTGCCGGCCGGCATCCGGCGGACCGGCCCGCAAAAGCACAACAGCGGCCGGCGTCCTCCCCGCGGGGAGGACGCCGGCCGCCGTAGCGTCGCGCCGGTTGCCGCTAGGCGTTGGCGCGGATGGCTGCCTCGAGGACGGCAAGCGCGTCGGCGAGCAGCTCGTCGCCGATGACCAGCGGCGGCAGCAGGCGGACCACGTTGCCGTAGGTGCCGCAGGTGAGGATGACCACGCCCTGGGCCAGGCAGTCGGCGGCGATCTTCCTGGTCAGCTCGGCGTCCGGCTCCTTGCCGCCGGGCTTGACGAACTCAAGCGCCAGCATGGCACCGCGGCCGCGGACGTCGCCGAGGGCCGGGACCTGCTCCTGCAGCGGGCGGGCCCAGGCGTAGAACGCGGACTCGATCTCGCGGGCGCGGCCGTTGAGGTCCTGCTCTTCCATGTATCCGATCGCGGCCAGCGCGCCGGCGACGGCGGTCGGGTTGCCGCCGTAGGTGCCGCCCAGGCCTCCCGGGTGCACGGCGTCGAGCAGGTCGGCGCGTCCCACGATGCCGGAAAGCGGCATGCCGCCGGCGATGCCCTTGGCGAGGGTGAGGATGTCCGGAACCACGCCCTCGTGCTCGGAGGCGAACCAGGCCCCGGTGCGGCAGAAGCCGGCCTGGACCTCGTCGGCGATGAAGACGATGCCCTGTTCCTTGGCCCATTCGGCCAGGCGCGGCAGGAAGCCCTCGGCCGGGACAATGAAGCCGCCCTCGCCCTGGATCGGTTCGATGATGATGGCGGCGATCTGGTCCCCGCCGATCTGCTTCTCCATGTTCAGGATGGCGCGCTCGGCGGCCTCCGTGCCGGAGATGCCGGGGTTTTCCTCACGGAACGGGTAGCTCATCGGCATCCGGTAGATCTCCGGGGCCAGCGGACCGAAGCCGCGCTTGTACGGGGCGGCCTTGGCGGTCAGGCCCATGGTGAGGTTGGTGCGGCCGTGGTAGGCGTGGTCGAAGGCGACGACGGCCTGGCGGCCCGTGGCGACGCGGGCGACCTTGATGGCGTTCTCCACGGCCTCGGAGCCGGAGTTGAAGAAGACGGCCTTCTTGGCGTGGCTGCCCGGGGTCAGTTCCGCCAGCTTCTCCGCCAGTTCGACGTACCCCTCGTAGGGGGTGACCATGAAGCAGGTGTGGGTGAAGCGCGCGGCCTGCTCGGCCACTGAGGCGGCGACCTTCGGGTTGGAGGCGCCCACGGTGGTCACGGCGATGCCGGAGCCGAGGTCCACCAGGGAGTTGCCGTCCACGTCCACAATCACGCCGCCGTCGGCGTCTGCCACGTACACCGGCACCGAGGAGGCCACCCCGGTGGCGACGGCGGAGGTGCGGCGCGCGGCCAGCGCCGCGGACTTGGGTCCGGGGAAGGCCCCCTCGATGCGTCGCTTCTGCTCAAGGCGGTACTGAATGTCCATGGGCGCGTTCCTTTTCCGGCGGGTTGCCTCGGAGGATGGATGGGGTCGTGCGGCGAGCCTATGCCGAGCACGCCCGCTCCACCAGTGAAAACGGCACAGCCGGACGGCCGCTTCGCCGTGCAAGTGCACAGCGCCAGCGGCCGCCCGGCTGCAGGGCGGAAACCGTTCCGGCGGCGCCGGAGTGCCGGCCTAAAGTTCGGGGGCCTGCTCCTCGGGCAGGTGCCCCTCGTCCTCGGGGTGGCGGGCCAGGTTCACGATGGACAGGACCAGCCCGCCCCAGACGGTGACCATGGCCACGATCATCAGGGCAATGGCAATGCCGCTCATCGTCCGGCCTCCTCTTCCAGCGCGGCCGCATGGGCTTCGTATTCGGGATCATGGAGCTTGGATCCGGCGCTCCACGGGATGAAGGTCAGCACGATGGCCAGAACCAGGAGCAGTCCCGCCATGCCCCACCCGAAGACGGCCAGGAAGTCCAGCGGGTAATCCTCGTAAGGGGACGCCGTTTTGGCGATGACCTCGTTGACCAGGATGTACCCGAGCACTACCGGGGCCAGGACCGAAACCAGGACCATCCATGTCCGGCCCATCTTCACCGAGGAGACCTGGTTCAGGTGCCCGGACAGGGACGGCAGCTTGCGCAGCACCCAGGCAATCAGGACCACCATGACCAGGGCGCCGGCGAGGATGCCGAAGCTGTTGACGAAGGCGTCGGAGACATCCAGCAGGTACAGCCCCGTGGCCGTGGGGAAGAGCGCCAGGGACAGCACCGCGGTGGGGATGCTCACCGCCAGGGTCGCCGGCAGGCGGCTCCAGCCAAGCTTGTCCTGGACGGCGGCAATGATGACCTCCAGGATCGAAATCAGCGATGTCAGCCCCGCGAAGACCAGCGATCCGAAGAACAGGACCCCGATCAGCGACCCGAACGGCGCCGAGGACACGATGGTCGGGAACGCGATGAAGGCCAGTCCGATGCCGGGAACGGCCACCTCGGAGACCGAGGTCCCGGCGGTGAAGGCCATGAAGCCCAGGGCGGCGAACACGCCGATGCCGGCGAGGATCTCGAACCCCGAGTTGGCGAACGCCACCACCATGCCGGAACCGGTCAGGTCGGTGCGGCGCTTGAGGTAGGAGGAGTAGGTGACCATGATGCCGAAGGCCACCGACAGCGAGAAGAAGATGTGGCCGTAGGCCGCGGCCCAGACTCCGGGGTCGGCCAGCGCCGCCCAGTTCGGGGTGAAGAAGGCATCCAGGCCGTCGATCGCACCCGGCAGGAAGAGGGACTGGAGCACCAGGATGACGAACATGGCCAGCAGCAGGGGGAAGAAGATGCTGTTGGCGCGGGCGATGCCCTTGTTGACGCCCGCGACCATGATTGCCACCGTCACCACCCAGATGGCCAGCAGCGGCCAGAGCACGCCCGGCACGTAGTCGAACCCGATGCCGACGGTGTCGGAAACCTGGAGGAATTCCCCGGTGAAGAAGGCGGCCGGGTCCCCGCCCCAGGCGTTGGTCACCGAGAACCCCGTGTACATGGTGGCCCAGGCGATGATCACCGCGTAGTAGACGGCGATGACGAAGCAGACCAGCACCTGCCACCAGCCCAGCGGCTCGGCCGCGCGGTGCAGCCGCCGGTATGCCAGCGGGGCCGAGCCGCGGAACTTGTGCCCGATCGCGTAGTCGAGGAACAGCAGCGGAATGCCCGCGGTCAGGAGGGCCGCGAGGTAGGGGATCAGGAAGGCGCCGCCGCCGTTTTCGTAGGCGATGTAGGGGAAACGCCAGATGTTGCCCAGACCGACGGCGGAACCGATGGCCGAGAGGATGAACAGCCGGCGGGAGGAGAACGTCTCCCGCCGGCCTGCCGGCGCAGCCGCAGCGCCGGAGTGGGGTGAAGTTGTCATGGCACCTACGCTAGGCTCCGAACCCGCCAGTAACAATTGCTGGCACATCCGTCCTGGCCTCAGGCCGCGCCCTGCCCTCCTCCGTTGGAGAAACGCACAACAAATTCCCTAAACTTGTGTGCATGGCCATAACCCTTTCCGAACTGATGCACTCCGCCCCGCTGCACCTGCAGCCGCTCACGGCCATGGGCGCCGCCGCCGGGGAACCCATCCAATGGGCCGCGGTGACCGAACTGGAAAATCCGGCCCCTTTCCTGGGAGGGGGCGAGGTGGTGCTCACCACCGGGCTGCGGCAAAAGACCGCGGCCGCGCAGGCGGCGTTCGTGGACCGCGTGCGCCACGCGGGCGCGCTGGCGCTGGGCTACGGCACCGGGCTGACGCACGCCCGGGTTCCGGCCGCCGTCGTGCGCCGGGCCGGGGAGGTGGGCCTGCCGGTCTTCGAGGTCCCCTACGAGACACCCTTCGTCGCCATCACGCGCATGATCGCGGAGGCGATCGCCGCGGACCACCTGGAGCGGCTGAAGCGACTGCTGCACGGCCACCAGCAGCTGGCCGCGGCGCTGCTGGGCGGGGGCGGGCTGCACGGCCTGCTGCACGAACTTTCCCGCCTGCTCGGCACCGCGGTGGCCCTGGACCAGTACGGGGCGCGGATTTACGGGCCGGAAGCGGGCCAGGAGCGCTGGCACGAGGTTGCGATCGCCACGGGCTTCACCGACCGCTGCGTGCTCTCCATCGCCGAGCCCTACACGCACGACGGCCTGGTGGACTACGCCCAGGGCCTGCTTGGCGTGGAGCTGGCCAACCAGGCGCGGCTGCGCGAATCCCGGCGCATCGCGGCCGGCCAGGTCCTGCAGGACCTGGCCCGCGGCAGCCTGGAGGGCCAGGACGCGGCGCTGCGGCTGACCAGCGTGGGCATCGGCACCTCGGCGCCGCTGGCGGTGCTGCTGGTCGAGGCCGTCGGCCAGCCCCGGGCGCTGCGCACGCTGCCGCTGCCGCCGGCGCTGGCTTCCGCGGCGGGGGCCCTGGTGGAGGACCGGCTTGCGGTGGTGCTGGCCACGGAGGACGCCGAGGAGGTGGCCCGCGAACTCGACGCCTTCCTCCACGGGGCCGGGGTACCCTCCCGTGTCGCGTTCGGCGGCTCCTACGTCCAGGCGAAGGGGCTGCGCTGGAGCTACTTCGAGGCGCTGGAGGCGCTCCGCCACGGCGAACGGGTGAACCGGCCCTCCCGGCTGTCGCTGACCTCCCTGCTGCTGGCGGCCCACGACGTGCCGCTGGGCGCGCTCGCCAAGGAGGCGCTGCACCCCCTGGAGGAGTTCGATTCCGTCCACTCGGCGGACCTGATGGCCACGCTGCGCACCTACCTGGAACTGGACGGCAGCGTGGGAGCGGTGGCGGACCGGATGGGGCTGCACCGCAACACGGTGCGCTACCGCTTGCAGCAGGTCAGCGACCTCAGCGGCTACGACCCCTCCAACACCGCCGACCGGGTCCAGCTGTGGCTGGCGCTGGCCGCGCGGGACATCCAGTGACGTTCGGGAGGATAGGATTTGGGCATGGCTGAGATGTTCCTCGAGAAGTTCCGTTCCCTGGTCCCGCAGTACCTGGACGACGCATGGCAGCCCGAGGACGGGCTGACCCCCCAGGAGCTGGATGAGGCCCTTGAGGTGTCCGGCGTCTCCATCCCGCTGGCGCTGCGCGAGTTTTACCTCGCCCTCGGCGGCTGCGAGGACCTCATGGAGGCCTACTACTACATCTGGGACCCGGAGGAACTCGAGATCGAGGACGGCTACCTGCTCTTCATGGAGGACGAGGAGGAGAAGTACGTCTGGGGCGTTCGGGCTGACCAGCTGGACGTGCCCGACCCGATCGTGCACCGCCGGCTGAACGCACGCGGAACGTGGAAGAGCGAGGAAGGCACCTTCAGCGAATACGTGCTGGACATGTTCGAGTGGGTGTTCGAGGAGCTCGAGCCGGAGCTCGGGGACTAGCCGCATGGACGCGGGGGCCCCCCGGGCCGGGCAGCAGCTCTGGTCCAGCCATGCCCCGGAGGACTATGCCTGCCCGTTCTGCGAACTGCGCGACGGCGTCATCCGCTCCCCCGAAAACCTCTGCGCCCTCAGCGACCTGGTCTACCGGGACGGCACCGTCATGGCCTTCATGGCCTGCGACGGCTTCGGCAACCACGGCGGCCACGTGATGGTGGTTCCCACCGAGCACCACGAGGCGCTCTACGACCTGCCGGACGACACCGCGGGGGCGATCATGGTGATGTCCCGGAAGATCGCCCTGGCCATGAAGCGCGCCTGGGCCCCCGACGGCACCAGCGTGCGCCAGCACAACGAACCCGCCGGCAACCAGCACGTGTGGCACTACCACCTGCATGTGTTCCCGCGCTTCCACGGCGACGAACTCTACAAGCAGCTGCGCCACCGGGTCCCGGTAGAAGTCCGCGCCCGCAAGGCCGCGGAACTGCGGGCGGTCCTGCCCGAGTTCCTCTGACCCCGCACCCGCTCCGGGGGCTTGCTGCCCCGGAGCGGGTGCTGACGGAAGTGCGGTCCCTGCCGGAAGTGCGGTCCCTGCCGGATCTGGGGCCTGTCCGGCCGGGAGGACCTAGAGTTCGCGGGTGACGACGGCGTCGGCGAAGGCCGCCAGCGAGGCCTTGACCGGCCCGTCCGGCAGCGGCGCCAGCACGGCGCGAGCCTCGTCGGCCCGCTCGCGGGCCACCGCCCAGGCCTGCCGGGTGCACGGGTGGGCGGCCACTGCGCGCACGGCCGCGGCCAGCGCCTCGTCCCCGCTCAGGTCCCCATCCACCAGCTCCAGCACCTCGGCGGCGGAGGCGTCGCCTGCGGCGGATGCGGCGCGCAGCAGCAGCACCGGCAGCGTCGGGACGCCCTCGCGCAGGTCGGTGCCGGGGGTCTTGCCGGAGCGCACCTTGGCGCCGGTGACGTCGATGACGTCGTCGGCGAGCTGGAACGCGACGCCGACCTTCTCCCCGTATTCGCGCAGCGTCTCCGCGTACTGCCCGGCGCCGCCGAACAGGACGCCGAAGACCCCGGAGGTCGCCAGCAGGGACGCGGTCTTGTCCGCGATGACCTGGAGGTAGTGCTCCACCGCGTCCTCGCCCCCGCGGGGGCCCACCGACTCGTGCAGCTGCCCCAGGCACAGCCGCTCGAAGGTGTGGGCCTGGAGGGTCACGGCCTCCGGCCCCAGCTCCGCTCCCAGGATGGAGGCGCGGGCGAAGATCAGGTCGCCGGTGAGGATGGCCACCGAGTTGCCCCAGACCTCGTGGGCGGTGGGGGCGCCGCGGCGGTACGGGGCCGAGTCCATGACGTCGTCGTGGTACAGCGTGGCCAGGTGGGTCAGCTCCACGATGGCCGCGGCCTTGATGACGTCCTCGTTCACTCCGTCCCCCAACAGCGAGGACAGCACCACCAGCAGCGGCCGGATGCGCTTGCCGCCGGCCTCCACCAAATGGCGGCTGGTGGCGTCGATCAGCGGGTCGGAGTTGGCGATCGCGTCGCGCAGCAGCTTTTCGACCCGGGCCATGCCCAGCGAGATGGCGGGCCCGAACTCCGGGTCCCCCGCCACCGCCGCAAAGCCCGGTGGCAGGTTCACCGGGGCAGCCAAAGCGCTTGTTTCCGGGGTCGGGTCCACGGAGGCCGGCACGCCCTGGCCGGCTGCGGTCCGGTTAGTCTGGGAATCAGTCACGTTCTAGCGCTTACTATCCATCGTAGGGGCGGCCAGCGCGCGGGAAGCACGTTGGTTGCTGGTGGGGGGAGCCAGCCTCTCCAATACATGGATCACTCTATCCTCAAACGCGCTGCCGCCCTCGTCGGTGAGGTTGGCCAGCATCCGCACCACGAAACGCATCAGCGGCGGCACGCCCATCCCGGTGCGCAGCGCCAGCTTCATGACCGCCGGCTTGCCGATGAGCGTGGCAAAGGAGCGGCCCAGCGTGAAGTGGCTGCCCCACTTCCCGCGCACCAGGTCCGCGTAGGAGGCGTATACCGCATCCCGGGCCGCCGGCGTCGCGCCCCGGGCCCCGGAGTGCGCGTCGATGGCCAGCCCGGCCGCGTAGCGGCCCGATTCCATCGCGTAGCTGATGCCCTCGCCGTTGAACGGGGAAACCATCCCGGCGGCGTCCCCGAGCAGCAGCAGCCCGGGCGAGTAGTGCGGGGTGCGGTTGAAGCCCATCGGCAGCGCGGCGCCACGGATCTCCCCCACCTGGTTTTCCGCGGTGAACCCCCATTCGGCGGGCATCCCGGCCGTCCAGTCGCGCAGCACCTGGCGGTAGTCGAGCCTGCCGAACTGCCGGGACGAATTCAGGATGCCCAGGCCGACATTGGACGTGCCGTCCCCGACGCCGAAGACCCACCCGTACCCGGGCAGCGGGTTGCCTGCCTTGTCCGGCAGTTCCAGCCACCCCTCCATCCAGTCGTCCTCATGGCGGGGGCTGGTGAAATAGGTCCGGTAGGCCACGCCCAGCGGGCGGTCGTCGCGTTTCTCGTAGCCCAGGCTCAGCGCGGTGCGGCTGGAATTTCCGTCGGCGGCAAGCACGATGTCGGCGTGGAAGTCCTTTGACTCCCCCGTCTTGCGCCCGCGCTCGTCGAGCAGGTTCGCCCGGACCCCCACGACGCGCCCGGTGGCGTCGCGCAGCGCGTCGGAAACGGAGTGGCGCTCGAGGATGGTGGCCCCGGCGGCCCGGGCGTGCAGGGCCAGCGCCTCGTCGAAGCCGAGCCGGGTGCGGATCAGCCCGTAGTCCGGGAAGTCGGAAAGTTCCGGCCAGGGCATCTCGATGGTGCGGCCGCCGGCCACCAGGCGCAGGCCCCTGTTCCGGCGCCAGCCCTGGGCCTCGTCGTGGGGCAGGCCGAGGAGGCGCATCTCCCGCACGGCGCGCGGGGTGAGCCCGTCGCCGCAGACTTTCTCCCGCGGGAACGCGGTCTTTTCCAGGACGGTGACCTCAACGCCGGCGCGCGCCAGGTAGTGGGCAGCGGTGGAACCGGCCGGACCGGCTCCGACAATCAGGACAGACAAACCGGGCTACCCCGCAGCAAGGGGCTTGACGGCCCGGTGGACGGCGACAATGCCTCCGGTGAGGTTGCGGTAGCGGCAGTCCCGCCAGCCGGCCCCGTCGATCCACGCAGCCAGGCCGTCCTGGTTCGGCCAGGCCCGGATGGATTCGGCAAGGTAGACGTAGGCGGTGGGGTTGGAGGCCACCTTGGTGGCGATGGCCGGCAGCGCACGCATCAGGTACTCGGAGTAGACGGTGCGCCACGGGGCGAACGTGGGGTGGGAGAACTCGGCCACCACCAGCTTGCCGCCGGGCTTGACCACGCGCAGCATTTCGGCGAGCGCCTTCTGGGGCTCGTTGACGTTGCGCAGCCCGAAGCTGATGGTCACGGCGTCGAAGGCGTCATCGGCGAACGGCAGGTTCGTGGCGTCGCCGGCCACGAAGTCGATGTCCGGGCGCCGGCTCTTGCCCACCTGCAGCATGCCCAGCGAGAAGTCGCAGGCAACCACGTGCACGCCGGCGTCCGCGTACGGCTCGGAGGAGGTGCCGGTGCCGGCCGCCAGGTCCAGCACGTGCTGGCCCGGGGCCGCGCCGACGGCCTCGACCACGATCTTGCGCCAGCGCCGGGTCTGGCCCAGGGAGAGGATGTCGTTGACGACGTCGTAGCGCGGGGCGACGTCGTCGAACATGGCTTGGACTTCTTCGGGACGCTTCTCCAGCGATGCACGGCTCACCCGGCCATTCTCCCCCATGCTCCCCGCGCGGGCGAAAATCCGGGCCGCCGCGCACAGCCTCCCCGCCTCCCACCTCTCGCTGGCGCTCGAGGCGGGACCCCCGGCGAGTAGCGCCTCCCCGCCTCCCACCTCTCGCTGGCGCTCGAGGCGGGACCCTCGGCGAGTAGGCTTGGGACCACCATGAGTATCGATTCCCTCGGTGCCGCGGTTCCGTTGGCCGGAGGCCAGGGGGCCGCAGCGCCGCTGCCCGTCCCGCCGGCCGCCGCGGCCCCAGTGCCCGTCCTGCGCAGCTTGACCGTGCGCCGTCCCCCAATGGGCGAGAACGGCCTGTTCGACTATTTCATCCGGGACGACGCGCTGGTCTGGAGCCGCCGCAGCGACGGCATGGTCGGCTTTGGCGAGGCGGCGCGCTTCGAATCGGCCGGGCGGGAGCGCTTCGCGGCCGCGCGCGCCTGGTGGGCAGCGGTGGCGGGGGCGGCCCGGGTGGAGAACCCGCTGGCGGAGCCCGGCACCGGCCTGCCGGCTTTCGCCTCCTTCGCCTTCTCCCACGCCAGTGCCCACGTGTCGCGCCTGGTGGTGCCCGAGCTCGTCGTGGGCCGCCGCGGTGACACCAGCTGGCTGACCTATACGACGGCGGACCCGGGCGCGGAACTGAGCGTCCAGGCCGCCGAGGAGCGCCTCGCCGTGCTGCTGGATGAGGTCTCCGCCGAGCACGAGCTCACCCGGGGCGGGGACCGGCTGGTGCCCGGACAGGTGTCCGAGGACGGCTACCGGGCCGCGGTGGCGGCCGGGGTGGCCGCGATCGCCGCCGGGAAGCTGACCAAGCTGGTGCTGGCCCGCGACGCCGTCGCGGAGCTGGGCTCCCCGGTTGCGGTGGCCCAGGTGCTGCGCGAGCTGGCGCTGCGCTACGGGGACTGCTGGACTTACGCGGTGGACGGGCTGATCGGCTCCACCCCGGAGATGCTGGTGGAGGTGGTGGGCCGCACCGCGCGGGCCCGCGTGCTCGCCGGCACCCTGGACCGTGCGGGCGCCCCGGCCGGAGACCCCGGCTACGCCCACCGGATGCTGGCCGGGGATGAGAAGCAGCGCCACGAGCACCAGATCGCCATCGATTCGCTGACCGAGCAGTTGGGGCCGCTGGTGGAGCGGATGGACGCTCCCGCGGAGCCCTTCGTCCTCGAACTGCCCAACGTGTGGCACCTGGCCTCCGACGTCGAGGCGCGCCTGCCCGTGCGCGCGGACGGCACCTCCCCTTCCGCCCTGGACCTCGCTGAGGCCCTGCATCCCACCGCAGCCGTCTGCGGCACCCCCACCGCCGTCGCGGGGGCACTGCTGCGCGAACTGGAGGGAATGGACCGCGGACCGTATGCAGGCCCCGTGGGCTGGGTGGACGCCGGGGGCAATGGGGAGTTCGGCATCGCGCTGCGCGGAGGCGTCGTGGAATCCCCCCTGCGGGTGCGCCTTTATGCCGGCTGCGGGATCGTGGCGGCCTCGGACCCTGAGGCCGAACTGGCGGAAACCTGGGCAAAAATGCGCCCGATGCGCGAGGCCATGAACCTCTGACCCGGCAGGACGGCCCTTTTCCCGGACCCTTGTTTACAATTGGTGATCGAACGTAGCCTGTGGTGCATATCCCCAAGCGCGCACGTCACCGGGCTAGAATGGCGAAGCCTTAAAGCCTCCCCCCGGGCCTACCAATCCGAGACGAAAGTGACACACAATGCGGATCACTTCCACCTTAACCAAGACGTTCGCGCTGGCGGCAGCGGGCCTGCTGGCGCTCACCGCGTGCACCAACGCATCGGAGACCTCAGGTTCAGGCGCGGCCACCTCCGGCGCCGCAGCCTCCAGCTTTGACCCCGCCACGATCGCCAAGGACGAGGCCCTCGCGGCCCTCGTCCCCGAAGACATCCGCTCCCGCGGCACGCTGACCATCGGCTCGGACACTTCCTACGCCCCGGCCGAGTTCCTGGGCCCGGACAACCAGACCCCGGTGGGCTACGACGTCGACATGGCCAAGGCCATCGGCGCCGTCCTGGGCCTGGAGGTCGACGTACAGACCGCAGAGTTCACCGGCATCCTGCCGGCCCTCGGCACCAAGTACGACCTGGGCATCTCCTCCTTCACCATCAACGAAGAGCGCCTCTCGGCAGTCAACTTGGTCAGCTACTTCCAGGCCGGCACCGCGTGGGCGGTCAAGGCCGGCAATCCGTCCAACTTCTCCTTCGAGGACATCTGCGGCCGCTCCGTCGGCGTGCAGACCGGCACCGTCCAGGAAGACCCGGACCTGGCCGACCGCAACGCCGAGTGCCTGGCCGCCGGCAAGGAAGCGATCGACATCGTCACGCTCAAGGCCCAGACGGACATCACCACCCGCCTGGTCAACGGCAGCATCGATGCGATGGCCGCCGACTCCCCGATCGTGGGCTACGCCATTTCCCAGACGGGCGGCCAGCTGGAGCGCTTCGGCGACACCTACGACGCGGCCCCGCAGGGCATCGCGGTCGCCAAGGAGGACAAGGAGATGGCAGAGCTGGTCCAGCAGGTCGTGACCAAGCTGATCGAGGACGGCAGCTACACCCAGATCCTTGAGACCTGGGGCGTTGCCGACGGTGCCGTGACCGAATCCCAGGTCAATCCGGCCGTCTGATGCGTTCAAGCACACTCCCCGCACGGGGCCAGGGCGCACCGGAACCGATTGACGCGGTTCCGGTGCGCCACCCCGGCCGGTGGGCGGGCGCCGCCGTCATCCTGCTTTTCCTGGGCCTGTTCATCCAGAGCCTGGCCACCAACCCCAACTTCCGGTGGGACGTCGTCTGGCTCTACCTGCGCGATGCCCGGGTCATCGAGGGCGTCGGCTGGACGCTGCTGCTGACCGCGCTGTCGATGGTCCTGGCGATTACGCTGGCCATCCTGCTGGCGTTCATGCGCCAGTCGGACAACCCGATCTTCCGCTGGTCCAGCTGGACCTGGGTGTGGTTCTTCCGCGGCACCCCGGTCTATACCCAGCTGGTTTTCTGGGGCCTGCTGGCCGTGCTGTATCCAAAGATCTCCCTGGGCGTCCCGTTCGGTCCCGAGCTGTTTGCGTTCAACACCCAAGACGTCGTCAACGCCTTTTGGGCGGCCGTGCTGGGCCTGGGCCTGAACGAGTCCGCCTACCTTGCGGAGATCTTCCGCGCCGGCCTGAAGTCGGTGGACAAGGGCCAGATCGAGGCCGCCGAGGCCCTGGGCATGCGCAGCCGCAAGATCATGTGGCGCATTGTGCTGCCGCAGGCCATGCGGGTGATCGTGCCGCCGACCGGCAACGAGACCATCGGCATGCTCAAGACCACCTCGCTGGTCCTGGCGGTGCCCTTCACCCTGGACCTCACCTTCCAGACCAACGCGCTGGCGAACCGGACCTACCTGCCCATCCCGCTGCTGATCGTGGCGGCCATCTGGTACCTGGTCATCACCAGCATCCTCATGGTGGGCCAGCACTACATCGAAAAGCACTACGGCAGGGGCGTGGACAACGTCTCCGGCGCCCGCGGCCCGGTGATCAACCCGGCCGCGGCCAAGGCTGCCGCCGGCGGGCACAGCCCGCCCGAACTCCCCGGCGGGGCCACCGCCGTGGAGGGCGAATACCTCGAGGAGAGCGGACGATGACCGAAACCAGGGAAGTCGTCCGCATCGAGGGCGTCCACAAGTACTTCGGCGACCAGCACGTGCTGCGCGGCATTGACATGACCATCGGCCAGGGCGAAGTGTCGGTGGTGATCGGCCCCTCCGGGTCCGGCAAGTCGACGCTGCTGCGCTGCGTGAACATGCTGGAGACCGCCACCGCCGGGCGCATCTACGTGGACGGCGAACTCATGGGCTACGTGGAGAAGCACGGCAGGCTGCACCACCTGCCGGTCAGGGAAATCGCCCGCCAGCGCCGCAACATCGGCATGGTCTTCCAGCGCTTCAACCTCTTCGGCCACAAGACGGCCATGGAGAACGTGATGGAGGCCCCGATCCAGGTCAAGGGCCAGCCCAGGGCCGTCGCCCGCGCCCGGGCGCTTGAGCTGCTGGACCGCGTGGGCCTGTCCGAGCGGGCCAACCACTACCCGGCCCAGCTCTCCGGCGGCCAGCAGCAGCGCGTGGCGATCGCCCGCGCCCTGGCCATGGACCCGGAACTGATGCTCTTCGATGAGCCCACCTCCGCGCTGGACCCGGAACTGGTCGGGGACGTGCTCAACGTGATGAAGGACCTGGCCCGCGACGGCATGACCATGATGGTGGTGACCCACGAGATCGGCTTTGCCCGCGAGGTAGGCGACACCCTCACGTTCATGGACGGCGGCGTGGTGGTCGAGTCCGGCCCGCCGCGCGAGGTCATCGCCAATCCGCAGCAGGAGCGCACCCGGGCCTTCCTGGGGAAGGTCCTCTGACCGCTGCCGGCCCCGGCCCGTTGCGGATCCGCTGTGGCCCCTATCCGGGCCGTCCGCGGGAACCGGGAACGGCCTCCTGCACGGCGGCAGCGATCCGGCGGTGCAGCTCGCGCACGCCGGTGCGGTCCATCGCGACCTCAACGATGCGCCGCCCCCGTTCCGGGGACTCCAGCGCCGCGCGCAGTTCCGCGGGGGTGTCCACCCGCACGTGGGCCACCCCGTAGGCGGCGGCAAGGCGGTTCATGCGGACCCGGTGCGGGGTGGCGAACAGCCGCTCGACGGCACGTCCGTAGCGGCCGGATTCGGCGACACCGCCGTGCTCCAGCGTGGAAAAGATCGCTCCCCCGGCATCGTTGAGCACCACGATGTCCAGGTCCGGCTCGGGCTCCCCGTCGCCGAGGAGCAGGCCGCCGGCGTCGTGCAGGAAGGTGACATCCCCCACCAGGGCGGTGGTGCGCACCCCCGGTCCGGCCCCCAGCGCGATCCCGGTGGCCGTTGCCAGGGTTCCGTCGATGCCGGCCAGGCCGCGGTTGGCGAAGACGCGGGCGGCGGGGACCGCGGCGGGAAGGCCTGCCAGGTCGGCGTCGCGGATGGCGTTGGAGGAGCCCAGCAGCAGGTTCCCGGCAGCGGCTTCCCACACCGCCCGGGCCACGGCGGGACCGTTCAGCCGGTCCGCATGCAGGACTTCGGCGTCCACGGCGGAAGCGGCGGCCAGTCCGGCCCGCGTCCACCCCTCGAGCCATCCCTCCGGGCCGGTCCCGGCAAAGAGGGAGAGGTCCTCGATGTCCTCCACGACGCGCTCGCGGCGGCGCCCCGGCGTGAACCATCCGACGGGTTCGGGCACATACAGTGCCGCGGGCAGGTCTTCGCGGTCCAGCAGCCGGGCCACGGGGCGGCTGAGCGTGGGGCGGCCAAAGACCACCACGCGTTCGATCAGGTCCTCGAAGGGTGCGATCAGCAGGCGGTAGGGGCCCACGGCGTTGGGCCCGAACCGCGCGTTGGAGCTGGGCTCGGCCAGCAGCGGAAGCCGGTGGGCGCGCGCGAAGGCCTCGGCGGCCGGCCCGGCCCCGTGCCCCGCGACGACGACAGTGCGCCGCCCGGCCAGGTTCGCCAGGTCCGGGGCCTGGAACCCCCCGGGTTCCCCGATCCCGGAGGTGTCCGCGGTCCCGGGCGTGTCCGCGGCTGCAGGGGTGTCCGCGGCTGCAGGGGGGCCGCCGTGGTGCTCCACGCCGGCGGACGGCAGCCGGTCCCCCGGTTCCGGCACCAGGGGGTCCCGGAAGGACAGGTTCACGTGGACGGGTCCGCAGGGTCCCACCTGGACCGATACCGCACCCATGCCGGCGGCCCCGGGACCCGGCTGGGCCTCCGCGGCGACAATGCCCTCCGCTGCCAGCAGGGCCCGGCGCAGTTCCGGAGCCGGGTCGGTTCCGGCCGGTATGTCGGCGCAGTGCCGCACATGGGTGCCGAAGAGCGCCACCTGGTCGGTGGTCTGGTTGGCTCCGGTGCCGCGCAGTTCCTCCGGCCGGTCAGCGGAGAGCACCACCAGCGGCACCCCGGCGTGGTTGGCCTCCATCACCGCCGGCAGCAGCTCTCCGACGGCGGTGCCGGAGGTTGTCACGACGGCGGCCGGCCGGCCGGTCGCCAGCGCCAGGCCAAGCGCGGTAAACCCCGCGTCCCGTTCGTCAATGCGCACGTGCAGCGCGACGGTGCCGCCGGGCTCGGCCTCGGCCAGGGCGTAGGCCAGGGGTGCGCTGCGGGATCCGGGGCAGACGACCACGTGGCGGACACCTCCCTCCACCAACGCGGCAACGGCCCGGCGGGCGGACTGGAGCGAGGTCGGGACGGGAAGCACGGCGGTCATGGCCTCCAGCCTATCCGGCGCGGTCCCGCCCCTCCCACCCGCCCGGCACCTCGCCCGCCGGCGGAGACAACGACGGCGGAGACAACGACGGCGGGCACAGTGTTGCGGATACAACGACGGCGGCGGGCGGCTTCGGTGTGGAAGCCGCCCG